>NZ_JAVERI010000003.1:0-252682 GCF_034007205.1 Thiomonas sp. | reverse complement strand
CACCCGATTGCACTCGACGCTGGCCTATGTCAGCCCGATGCGGTTCGAAGAAAACTGGCTCGCCAATCAACCCCGGCACGCCAGTGCATGAGTCGGCTATGGGATACGGATTCCAGGGGCAAGGTCACTACCGCGCCCAGTGTGACCTGATACTTGATGCACTGGCTGACGAGGGCTTGGCCGAGGAAGAGGATGGGGAAGTCCGGATCGCGCGCTCCTACCGGCAGACTGAATCAGGTGATGAGCGACTGCGCGTCGGCACGGTTGACGCGTTTCAAGGCAAAGAGTTTGACGTCGTCTTCCTGTCCGTAGTGCGAGCTAACGACGTGGTGGTTTCCGATCAGAAGGAGTGGGAAGAGCGCGAACGATTGCTCAACGGCAAGTATGGGCACTTGCGGTTGGCAAATCGCATGAACGTTGCGATGAGTCGCCAGAGGAAGCTCTTAGTCGCCGTCGGTGCCAAACATATGGCCGAAGGGCCCGAGGCTGAGGAAGGGGTCCCGGCTCTAGCTGCATTCCTCAAGCTTTGTAGAGAGGAGATGGCGAATGGCCGCTGACCGCTATCTTCGCTTCGATGTCCGTCGCCCCCCGGGTGGGCGTCCGCTTTTGTGGCCTGTCCGCGTTTGGAAGGTCCTTTATCCAACAAATCGTGTCCTCAAGTTAAACCTGTTCCAGCAGGCGATCCTTGGACTTGCAAGGGCCAGATGCCAGGACAGTTCGGAAATGGCTGAGTTGTTGGGGCTGGATCGAGAACTGGTGGCGTTCATCATTGCAACCCAACTGATCCCGAACGGCTGGATGACCACCTTGGGATCAGTCACCTCTCAAGGTGAACGTGTCCTCGAAGAGGCTCAGGATGCCAGCGAAGAAGTCCGCATGGGGTACGCATATCAGGACGCGATCTCGGGGAACTGGCTGCCGCGATTCACTGAAGAACTTCCAGAGATCGAAGCGAAGCGAGTCGATGAACGTGGTTACCCAGTGTTCCTGCGAGACCTCGATTCCGGAAAGGAAGATCGCCCCTTCCGCCTCAATCACTTCCGAGAGGGCACACTGGACACAGCAGCCCTCTTTGATGCGTTTCAGCGCTATCGGACGGATCACGACCACGCCAAACAGCGTGATGACGAGCTTTCGGCACGTGTCCGTATTGAGAGTTTGAGCTTTGTCGAAGATTCGGCGCAGTCGATGTGGTTGTGGACATGGATTTTTCCCGACGAGGCTGGGCCACAACCCTGGTTGGTTGCCGACCCATTCGGGTTGCAGCAGGCTGCGTCTTGGTTGCGCAAACCCCTGCAGGAAGTCTTGCCGCGAAACGATCGACTCGCAAGATACATCGCTGACGCGGTAGGCGAGACAAGATCTAACGATTTGTCGGCAGAGGAATGGCTCCGATCCCTAGAGAACCAGATCGACTTGACGCTGCTTGCAGATTACAACTGGTCGCGGAAGGTACCGATTGTTGAGGGATACCTCGCCAGCGTTCTGAGACGAAGATCCGTGCTGGCCAGTCAGGAGCGGTCTTGGCAGGAGGATGTGACGAGCCTTCTCATTGAGACTCACAACTTGGCAGAAAGCGTGCTGCAGTGGCTGTTGAAAGCATTCCCATCGGACATTCGTAGATTGCCGCACTGGAAAGACCAGAGAGATTGGAAAGATGGGGAAGCGCAATATTACCTCCAGTTCTTCAACCTTCCTTGCCTCACCGATGACGTAATTAAGCGCTTGTCTGAGCAGCGCTTGGATCAGGTGCGCACAGCGGTGAAGCGCGGTAGCAGTTCGCTCAAGGCGTTGTTGTTTGCGGCGCTGTTAGGGACAGTGGATCAAGCATCACACCCCTTCCTCAAATTATCCGCCGATGAGCTTCAACTGACTCGTCTGCTTGATATGGCCGATGCTCGCAACAAAAAAGCTGGGCATTCAGGTAGCGAAAGAATCGATAGAAAAGAAGCCATGGAACACGCTGACTTTGTCATCGAATGGGTTCAAATTTTTAAGGGCTGGTATTGAAATGGCAAAACACAATAAGGGGAACAAAGCCCCAGTCGCGCAAAACGCAAATACTGCACAAAGTGCGGTCGCATCGGCATGGCAGAAAGCAACTGCTGGAATTGGCTCCCTTGCATCGTTGGTGCAAGGCGATGCTTCCGCTGTGGCACTCCCTGACTTGGAGAAAGATCAGGTCAGCGAGTTGGATAAGGTAGAGCCCGAGAAAAAACTTGAGCTCGAGAGGTTGCTTGCGGATATCTCTGATGTCGCAAAGAGAGTTCGTGATCTACATGAAGACGCGCAGAAGCGCACAGAGGACCTGGCTCGCAAGGAGGAGGCATTCTCCCGCCGAAGCGATGAGAACAAGAAGCGAACCGAAGAGATCCACAAACTCGACGAAGAGTTGAAGCAAAGACAAGTTGAGATAAAAAAGTCCGAATCAAGTTTGGCTGATAAGGAGCGTGAACTTGAGAAGCGAGAACTGGATGCGCGTTCCGGTTTTGCCGCCCAAAACGTGGCCGCACTCAGTGAACTCAAGAAAGAAATCGTGGAACTTGAGTCTAAGAAGACTGAGATTCAACTTGGCATCCTCCAAGCGGAGCAGAAGGCGCTTGACGACGAGTCCGCGCGCGCATTAGCGCTGATGGAGCGTGAAGCGGAGATTGCAAACAAGGAGAGAGGTCTACAGCAGCAACAACGGCGACTAGATGCGGAGTGGAAAGAGCTAGAACGCGAACGAGCACAGATCCGAGAAGATGCGCTACGGGAAGCGGAGCAGGAAATTGCTGGTTGGAAGACCGCTCATCAAAGAGCCAGGGATAGCCGTCAAAAGGTTTATGACGAGCTAGAGTCAACCAGGCAGGAAATTGAACAATTCCGCGAGTTATCCGAAGTATTGGCAGGGCGGTCTGCACGCGAGATCCTTGACGAGTTGGCTGCCCACAAGCGTCGAGTGACTCAACTAGAGAACCAACTCGCAAGCAGTGAAGATGATCAGTTGCGAGCAGAGAATGAGGCGCTGCGAAAACTCCGTGATGAGCAAAAGGCTCAACTCGACGAGGTACATTTAGATTTGGCTGATGCAAAAGCTCAGCTTCATCGCCTCCGCCTCGGCGTGAGTGACAAAGAGAACCTGGAAAGAGAAAAGCGCGCCCTGGAAAAGAACAATCAGATCTTGAGTGCAAGGCTCAATGACTTGGGCAAAACGGTAGATGACCTAACCCAGTCACAGCAATCTGAGAAGCCGTTCCCTCAAATGGCATGGATGGACTCGGCGTCCACTGCCGATTGGATCAAGGATCGCAAGGCCAAGGAGTTGAGCCTGCCGGAGCAAGACGTTCCTGATCTGAAAAAATTCTCTGTTGAATTGCAGCACCGGATCGCTCAAGCGGAAGAAGGTGCAACACTGCATTTCCGCCTCGAAGATATTCAGTTGCTTATTGCTGGGTTGGCCATGAGCCAGCTTCACATCTTTCAGGGAATCAGCGGCACAGGCAAAACAAGCTTGGCGAAGGCATTTGCAAAGGCTGTCGGGGGGCATTGCACCGACATCGCCGTCCAGGCTGGCTGGCGAGACCGTGATGATCTACTGGGACACTACAACGCTTTCGAAAAGCGCTTCTATGAGCGCGACTGCCTGCAAGGTCTCTACCGTGCGCAAACTGCCGCTTACAAGGACCGGTGCAACATCATCTTGCTGGACGAGATGAACCTGTCTCGCCCGGAGCAGTATTTTGCTGAATTCCTCTCGGCGCTCGAAAAGAATGACTCAAGAGATCGACTCATAAGTTTGTCGGAAAGCCAGTTGCCGAACGCCCCTGCGCTACTGGTGGAGGGGCGAAGGATTCGGGTTCCCCACAACGTCTGGTTTGTAGGCACTGCTAACCACGATGAAACAACGAACGAGTTCGCCGACAAAACCTACGACCGTGCTCATGTCATGACGCTTCCCCGCCACGAAGCGGGATTCAAGGTAGAGCCAAAGCCAAAGGCCAGCTTTAGCTATGGATCATTGATCGAGCGTTTCGATGCCGCTGTGACACAAAACGCTGATGAGGTTTCAGAGTTGTTGGCGGAGTTGACGACAGGCCCGCTCACGAGCATCTTGCAGGATCGCTTTGACTTGGGTTGGGGTAATCGACTCGAACGTCAGGCCATGCGATTTGTCCCCGTTTACATGGCTGCAGGCGGTCGCAAAGAAGATGCTCTGGACCATTTGCTTGCCAGCAGAGTATTTCGGCGTGGCAAGGTTACTGGCAGATACGATGCGACCATCGATGATCTAAACGCCATCGAACAAGCCCTGACCACAGTTTGGAAGGGGTGGAAATCGGAGCCTCGCCGTTCCATGGCCCTGTTGGCTGAAGATCGCCGCCGCAAGGAACGCGGGGCATGAGATTTCTTGATCGCCTTACGGGTGAAAAACTCAGTCACCTACCCGATGCGTTTCTGCCGGGTCGGTATTGTTTGCTTGAGCCACTTGTTGTCAATGGACACAGCCATTTAGAGGCCGGCGATCTAATCACGGATGATGGGTCGGGTTTCATCCGGATTCAAGACACTGAATCACAGGTGCTCTCCATCGATCAAACTGACGACGATCAAGCCGACTCCGATCTTTCTGCAGAGGCGATTAATTCAATCGCAGGAAAGCTTTCCCACGCAAATGGTTTGAGTGTGTCCCCGATGCTGCCCGCTGAGATGGCCGCGCAGTGTGCCCTTGAGGAACTCGAACGGAATTTGGCCACAGTACTCAGAGATGGTCATTTGCACTCGATATCTGATCGGCCGCGCAGAGACCTTCGGTACGACGATCTGGTTGCACCCGTAGCGCGAGCTCGACGTTTGGCAACCTCGGCGCTAAGTCATCTGGCATCGCACTCGGATTGCTGGCAGCAGCGCACGCTTAGCGGTGTGCAACCTCGCAAGGTTCTGGCGCGTTTCAGCGAGGATGACTACGCCATCTATGAGAACAGACTCTACAAGCGATTGCTGGATCGGCTGGATCGACATCTTGCCAAGAGACTAGCTCGCATCCGTGGTGTTAATGCACGTCTAGCGCGAGCTTTGGAGTTTCAAGACTCTGAGCAGACGCACTTTCGACTTCGCCAAGATATTTGCCGTCTTTGGGGGGAGTCATATCTTGATGACAAGACCGGGATGCAATTGGAGGCCGGAAAGCGTGCTCTATCGGAGATTGAGGCTCAGTTGCGTGCAATTAGAGGATTGAAGCAACGTGGTCTTTATCCACACGTCCCCGCAGCGTCTGTAGTACCCGCCCAGGTTCATCGCACCAACATTCTGAATCATGATCCTCACTACAGGCATTTGCCTCCTCTTTGGGAAAGTTTGAAAGACGAACGAGAGGAGCGGCAAATGAGGCCAGAAGAGCGACTGGCGAAGCATCAGCAGTTGCACCTTGCCTACAGAGACTACGTTGGCCTGGTTCTTCGACGAGCCTTGGAAAGATATGGACTGCAAGTTGGAAAGGGTGATCGCTTAGAGTTCGGTTGGGCTGGAATTACGTTTTCAGTGAGACAGGATGGTCAAGATTGGCTAATTCTCAACTCGCACGCTGAGACTCTTCGGTTGATTCCTATCGCTTGGTTTGGAAAAGATGTCGAAGAAGGTGAAAACCTAAATTCAAGTCATGTCGTTTGCTGGCCAGGCTGCTCAGACAGTATTTCTTCTCGGCAGCGCTTGGCTATATCTCCTTTAGATCTTTACGTTGTCGAAAAGATGGGGAGATTAATTGATGAGTGGATGATTTCAGGGTTGATCGAAGGCTACGGAAAAAAACTCGGCCCCTTGCCAACACTTGTAAAGCAGATGGCTGACGAATGGCCCAATAATTTTGAGAGCATATCTTCGACGCACGTTCGACTTATCGCGCCCCTGGACTCCAGGCAGGCGTCCCAGATCAAATTAAAACTTCAGGAGTCTGCAAGCGAGCAAATCGAAAATCAGGTGTTGACTGCTGTAGATCAATTGACTGCTCTGTCGCGTCTCTGCAGTCATGATGCTCAATTCAGTGCTAGCCCGCACCGGGAGTTTTATTGCCGATGCCGAACCTGCGAGACCACTTGGTCGCTCAAGACCTTGAGTGACAAGAGAGTCTTTGCAATGCGTCCAAGGGGAGCGACGAATTTGCCTTTAGCTGATGGGTTTAATTGGTCTGGCCGCGATTGGTTGGATTTTGAAGTCTCTTTGTGAGAACGATATTCCTTACTCCCGGGCCTTATTTTGAAAAGTATCAGATACTAGAGAGGCAACATGACTGCACAGATTGCTGAAAAGCTGCGCTACCAGGGCGAGGACGTGGCCATGTGCACGAACCCCCTGAGCGACTACTTCGCTATGGGGGGCACCAACCCGCGCTTCGAGTCGAACTGCACGGCCCTATGGCGCGGCTACGTCGGCAGTTGGGAGATCATTGACGACCGCCTGTACCTGATCGGTCTGAACGGAACGCTCGAAGACGGGACCGATGCGTCGCTGGCAACCATCTTCCCCGGGTTTCCGGACAGGGTGTTCGCCCATTGGTACTCCGGCACGATCCGTCTTCCGCAGGGCAAGCAGCTCGAGTACGTACACATGGGCTACGGCAGCACCTTCGAGCGCGACCTGTTCTTGGATGTCGAGCGAGGGGTCGTCGTTGCCACCCGCGTGCAGCACAACGGGGTCGCCGAGTCTGATGGCGCCCCTGAGGGCTATGAAGTTGGCGCCATGACGGTTTTCCCGCGAGCCAGCAAAGACGACGGGGGCGCGGCGTGATCTACCTCTATTGGTACCTGGGCGTCGGCATCGCGGTCCTCGCCGTTGTGTACGGTGCCCATCGGCTGACGAAGGAGAAGGAATCCGAGTCCCTTCGTGAGCTGCTCGAGGCGGTCAACCCGGATCGCAAGAAGCTTTCCTACCGAATCCTCAACAACGTCGTCGCGCCGATCCTGGCTGCCATTCTGGTGGTCGCGGTATGGCCTGTTGCGGTTTACATGAAGGCCAAGGAGATGTTCAAGAAAAAGGATGATGCCGAGGTTGAGGAGGAGCGGGAGTTCGCCGTCGAGCGGAAAGACCTGCTGGAGCGACTGACGGTGCAGGAAGTTGAGAAGCGCGAGGTTGTCACCGATCCTCTCAAGGCGGCGCCTGAACTGCCTTTCGGTCACCTCCATGCAGCGTGGAAGGAGTTCCTCAAGGGTCACGCTGAAGGTGGCGAACTGTGGTCGTTCTCTGCTCGGTGGCAGACAACCTGGGGACGGAAGGAGCTGCGGTCAGGTTACGTTTTGGTCGAGAACGGATCGCCGCGAGCCCATTTTCTGACGGTTTGGAAAGACCTCCCGGACGACGCAGACGCGGAGGATAAGACCAAACGCGCCGGAGCCGACGACATACCAGCTTGGCTTCGGCGGCAGGCAGATTGAGGTTCAGCTACGAGATGCAGTGAAGGGAGGCAAAAATATGTTTGAAGAACTCACGATGAGCCAGTTGCGCTCGCAGATTGAGCAACATCTCATGATGGTTGAGGAGGTGCTGGGCGGCATGGACACCTTCATTCAGAGGCTGGAAAAGCGCGTTTCAAGAATCGAAGAAGGATTGGGGCTCGAGCCGGAAGGTATTTCGGCGTCTGGTTGGGTCGCTGATTTGCAGCGGGTCAAATCGGAGCTGTCCGCGATTCGCAATGCGGTTAAATGATCATGAACGCCATAACCTCCACCAGGCTTGGCCGGCTGAGTAATCACTACGGAGACGTTGGTGGTCGGCCTGCCGGTGAGCGGTTCTACGATGCCTTTCAGCGGTATCTGAAGGCCAATCGGGAATCGCTCTTTGACCTGACACTGGCCGCTGCGTCTGCAGAAGTATTTCTTGATCGCGGCATCGACGATATTGATCCTCGTCTCGTTGATGCAATTCGTGTCACGAATCCGTCGCTGTCCGACGAGCATTTGTTCGGGCTGAGTGACGAGGAGTTGCAAGGGGCTGTCAATACCGCCAAGGGCAAGTACTTCGAGTATCTGGTCGCTGATCGCTTGAACGCTGGTGAGCAGGTGGGCCCCGTTCTGCTTCCAGATGGTTATCAAGCCGTTTTGGCAGACTCCCTGAATCAACCTGGCTGGGATATGCGGATCGCCGGTCCCGACGGGGCCACAGCAGATTATTTGCAGCTAAAGGCCACGGACAGTGCGGGTTACATTCAAGAGGCGCTGCATCGCTACCCTGACATTGAAATCCTGGCCACCCATGAGGTCGCCCACTCCGGTCTGGTTTTGGATAGCGGAATCACTGAGAGCGACTTGCACGATCAAGTCTCGTCAGCCCTCGATGTCATGGATGACTCGGTGACCGAGCGCTTCCTTGACTATTTCAGTCCGATCTTCCCTCTGGTGGCTATCGCCACCTGGGAGGGATACAAGGTTTCTGTCGGGCAGCAATCACTCGACAAATTCAAACTTGCAATCGCCCGACGAGGGCAGCGTATCGTCGCTGCAAATTTGGCCGGAGCAGCCGTCTATGCCGTTGGCGGTGGATTGGTGGCGATTCCAGCGGCATTTGCGGGAGGCCTCCTGTTCGACCGGTACTGGAATCAGGAGGCGATCCTTACCTCGTATCGTGCCAATACGAACCGACTGCTGTCGATGCGCCTGGCGCAGCAAAGCCGCCTGCTGACCGGGGAGTCGCTATGAGTTTTTTTGACCGGCTTGCCAATGGTCTCGGGACGTTGCTCGGAGTACTCGTCGACACCACGGTTCAGGTGATTTCAGGGATCAAGCGAGGCTATGAAGCCTACAAGCGCCAGGGTGGTGCCACTGGCGCGGATATCGTCGATGAGATCACGCGCAAGAAGGACCGCCTGCGTTCGGTCAACGACGAGATCATGCATCTGCGGAACCAGCGCATGTCGAGTGGCAGTCTCAGTGACCGCGCTCGCAAGCGGTGGGAAGACCTGCGGGCCGAGCGCGACCAACTCCTTTCTGAGCTCAACCAGGGCAAGGAGGTCCGTGCTGCCGAAAAGATCTTCGAGACGGAGAGCGTCATCGACAAGGTTGAGATCGACCTGGAGACGACGCATGTCCTGCAGTACAACGCGTTCGCCGATACCCTCGGTAAGCAATGTCGCGTTTGCGGTCGGCCCATGAAATTGCAGTGGAAGCGTGACCTTTCCGTGGCGGAGCCCAAGGATTTCTACTGGGGCTGCACGGGATGGTACGTGGTGCAGGGCGATCGTCGGGCTTGCACGCATACCGAGAAACTGCAGAGAAACGACTACGGATTGATGACGGATACCACCGCGCCGGAGTTTTCGATGACCGCTGAGGAGTTCGGCATCATCCTCACCGACAAGGGCACGGAAAAGATCATCGATACCCGACTCAATGACCTCAAGTCGGATTTGAATTCAGGCCATCGTGGGGTCGAACTGGCGACGTGTCCGGTTCACGGAGAAAACATGGTGTTGCGACGAAAGCAGAACGCGACTGGGCTTCTGGACGCGTACTTTCTCGCCTGCCCTTACTGGCAGCCCAACAACGCAGGCTGCACATTCATTGAGAAGTTGAAGTCGGGCTCCCAGCTTGCGGCGCTTCTGAAGTCCGAGACCGGTCGCGGCGTTTTATGACTCGAAAGGGAAAATGATGGCGGTACTTGTCGAGGGGTTGTCGGTTGTTGTCCGAAATGATGCGCTCTTGCGAAAATTCCATGGCGGACCACGTCGTTTTCAAGAAGGGTTGCAAGATGAATCCATTTGTTTTGATAACGATCTGACTTGCATTCACCTCCGCTCACCCGACGAGGTAGAACGCTTCATTGGTTGGTGTGAATCCATGGGGCTGACTTTTTCCCTGGGAGGCAAGGCTGCAGATATTGTTGTTTTAGATCAGCGACAGGGACCAACCCTGCAGTGCAACTGGATCGCCCATAGCGTCCTAGAAATTGACGACGGAGAAAATAAATGCCGCGTTCGAATCTGCTGGTTCGCTGCTGAGGCTCCTCCTGTCTCGGGAACACGGGTGCCTTCATTGCAGTTTGATATTCAGACGCCTGTGGGTTGGCGCGTCAAAGGTTCACTCAGTGAAAGTCATGTTTTTGTCCCGAACCAAAGGTGAAGTGATGTCCATTGTCACCACCGATCTTCAGCGCCTCGGCCCAACTTGCGGCGATTCTGAATTCCGAGACCGGCCGCGGCGTCTTGTGATAAAGATTGAATCAAATGGACGCCATGCCCACTGAACCCCATTCAGTCCCCAGCGGCTTCTACGTTCTCGTCGAAGGCGCAGCAGATGCCGTACTGGAGTTTCCGGCTGACGATGATTCCGGCGGTCCCTTTTGGAATGACGACGGGCAACTTGATCTCGTGCGCTGCAAAGAATGGGACCAGGAAGAGGTTGGCGTTGTCCCGCTCGGTGGAAATCGTTATCGCCTTGCCGAACGACAGCTGGGACCGTTTTCCGGACTCAGGCTGTACTGGGGCGACGAGTTCAACGCCGACAAGGGTGAAGATGGCACGCTCCGACTGACCTCGGTATGCGTGCCCCGTCCATATGCACATTTCCGCTTTCTTACCTCGGGCGGCTTCAATAATGAGCATCAGCTTGCGCGGCATCTGCACTCACTGGGCGGTGGGTGGGAGGCAGTCGCAGCCGGAATGCTCACGTTGACCGTTCCAGCCGAACGCGCCAGCGAATTAAAGCGTTTGATGTACGTCGAGGGCCTTGCGCCTGGGGTGCTCCCCCTTGAGGCTTAGCGGGCCCTGGCTACCTCGATACATTGGGGAATGGATTGCTTACTATTTCTAGCGCCAGCGGCCAAATCGTTGAATCCACGCCCTCAAGGCCAAGGCGTTACTATCTGGCTCGGATTGCGGACGCGGGTTCGGTTCCGTGTTCCGCCACCACTATTCAGCGCCCAACCGTTCTCGGCTGGGCGTTTTCATTTGCGGATTCCGCGCGGCACGTGGCGTTGCGGGCCGTTCTGCGTGTGCCGAGGGTCGGCAGACAGGGGCCCATGCCGCGCCCGGTTCGCTCCATTTTTGCTCTCTGTTCTCTCGAAACCTGCGCCAACTTCTTCGCCGTGGCACACGCACACGGCCTTGCGCGGCCGTGATTTACGCGCGTGCCGCCGCCATCGGTTGTCCGGCGAACTTGGAGCAGCAATCGATCACGCCAACGCGCCCGCCGCGCAGGGCATCGAGTACAAGCCTGCGCGTCGCTGCGTGATCACGAGCGCACCGTAGGCCGCGTGCTGTGCCGCAGGTTCTTGCTTGCCCCTGTCCTTCGGCTTGATCTTGAACAGGTCGCTCGGCTTGGCGCTGTTCAAGCCGGCGCGCTGCATGATGCGTTCGGCCGTCGCGGCCTTGCCCTTGAACGACCACAGCGCCTTGAACACCCTGGCCTGACCGTCGGTGAACCGGATCGGTGTGCCGTAGCCGTCCGGCAGCGTCGCCCACTTGAAATCCGCCGAGAACGGCCCGTTCACCGGCGCGGCCGGATCGGCGATTGCCGGCGTCGAGGACGGCGACGGCGCGCCGAGGAGCGCGATCGCGCCGCCGTAGAACGTGAAGCGCTCCTCCAGCGCCAGCCACTCGACGCCCGCGCCGAAGGGCGATCCGCGCGTCGTGCGCGGCCTGGGCGTGATCACCCGGATGTCGCCGCCGGCGACGCGCACGCGATCCAACAGCGCGGGTTCTTGCTGCACCCGCACCAGATCGCGGGCCAGCAGCACGGGCGAGCGGCGAGCCTGGCCCAGCCGCCACACGCCGTCGCCCAGGTCATCGATGCCGTCGCGGCTTTCGATGCCGAGCGCGAGACGCAGCTTGGTGCGCAACCATTCCTCGTCCAAGGCCAACGCCGCACCATCGTTGGCTTCGACGGCGACGGGCCCGCACTCCGGGCAACGGCACATGCGTCCGCCGCGACCGTCGCCCCAGACCTGCGCCCGATGCTGCTGGCAGTGCGGGCAGAGGACGAAGGAATGATCGACGACCGTCGGCTTGACCGCCTTGCCGAGGACGGACAGCGCAGCCAGTTCGCGCGGCGACAGCGTGGTTCGCAGCACCGGCGTGCCGCCTGCGAACAGGCGGCAGACCAAGGCCCAGGCATCGTGCGCCGCCATCGATCAGTCCTCGAACGCCGGCGAGGAACGGATCGCGTCGCCCTCCGGCGGGATCTCCTGCGCGCTCAGGGTCTGCCCCTTCTGCAAGATGCCCACCGAGACCAGATAGCCTTCTAACTGCGCCTGCATCTTGGGGTCGAACTTGTTCAGGTTCAGACGCCCCTTGCTGGTCACCTCGATGGTCACCACCCGGGCGCGCGTGCGGCCCGGCTCGGGCGGATAGTAGAGATTGACCTGCGCCGCCGTCACCGCCCAGTTGCCTTCCAGCGGGCCGGGCAGCTTTTCCTTCAGCAACTCGTGCACCGAGCGTTGCTGGCTCGACTGCATCGCGGTGCATTCGATTTTCAGCGCGGCGTCGGGGCTCAGGAGGGTGAGCGCCTTGAGCTGCACCAGAGAGAAACCGTCCTCGAACGCCTCCGGAGCGTCGAAACCGGTGCGCAACATCGACAAATCCAGCGTCGGCGACTTGATCCGGTGCGCGTTCGCCTTGACGCCCAGCACATGCTCGGCGAAGGCCTCGACCAGCATCTGCTGGTATTTCTGCCCGCCGCGCACCAGCGTGCGCACCACGCCGGTGGACTTGGCGTATTCGAGCACCATGTGGATGTTGGGATTGCCGACGCGGCGCTTCAAGGTTGAGCCCTCGAACTCCAGCCGCAGCATGGCCATGTCCTTGACATGGACGGTCAGCAGGAACACGCCGGGGCTGCGCTCGACCAAATGCGCGACGCTGCCGTCGCCGCAATGCATCTCGCGCTCGTAGAACGCCGAGATCGCGTTGCGCAGCGCGGCCAGTTGCCGGTCGGAGCCGTCCGGCTGGCGCTTCAGACCCAGATCGTATTGCTGGCTCTGCGGCCCGTGGTGCTCCCAGAAGCTGAAGTCGTAGGCGCGCTCGAACAGCGTCGGGTGATGGATGTACAGCCAGAACGAGCGGTGAACGTCGCTTTGGCACAGAGTCGCCAAGCCCGTCAGTGCGGCACCATCGGCCGCCGCGGCTTCGAATATCGCCTGCTGGCCCGCCGCGTCGCCCAGTTGGACGGCGGCCATGAGGTTGGCGATCATCTGGTCGCGGGCGGCGGTATCGGGCCACACCTTGACCGCGTCCACCAGGAACTGGCTGGTTTGCGGCGTCTCGTCCCAGGCGAACCCTTCGGGCACCGGCAGGCCGTGCGAGGTCAGGAAGTCGCGCAGCGTGGCGTCCACCGGCAGCTCGAGCATCACGTCGACAAAGGTCTTCTTCAACTTGGTCGTCCTCTCTGGATCGGCGTCGGAGGTCTGCGACCGATGGACGGGCTGCACGGGCCAGCGACAGGATGGCTGAACACGCATCTCGCGTAAGTAAAGTAACGAGATGCAAGCGCGATTCTGAGCCGCAGATTTCCGCTTGTCAATCAACAAAGGACATCGAGCCTTCCATGTCTCTCGCGGGTATACTGATACCCTGGATTCATTCACCGGCTGTTGAGCCGCAACAGGAGCATCGCCATGGCTTCGGCGTTTGGAGCACGCCTGCGGCGCTTGCGCGAGGCGAAGAAGCTGACCCTGCAACAGGTCGCCGACGCGGTCGGCTGCACCAAGGCCTACATCTGGGAACTGGAGATGAGGGAGGGCCAGCGCCCGTCCGCCGAGCGGATTCAGAGAATCGCTCAGGTACTCGGCGTGACGATGGAGGACGTGATGGGCACGCCCATGCAGCAGGCACCCGAAGCCAGCCCAGAGGACGTGGCCTTCTTCCGCGAGTACGCCGGGATGACGGACGAGGAAAAGGATCGCTACCGCCAGGCGCTCAAGATCATGTTCCCCGACAAGGCCAGAGCGGGGATGGAGACTTGAGCGCAACGCCGGCCCTCACCGGCCCCATTGCCGCCAACACCGTCCAGAAGTGGCTGCGGGCGTGGTACGGCACGGGCATGCCCGACGCCGTCGATCTGGACATCGTCCGGCAGATGCTGCCGAGCACGCCTTACGGCAAAGGTGTGCGCGAGATCAAGGCGCCGGCGGTGCTCGACGTCGACAGTTGTGAAGGGATGCTGGTGCGCAACCCGAAGGACGCGGCCGAGTGGGGCATCTTCTACAACGGCAATGCCAACCCCGAGCGCCGGCGTTTCACCATCGCCCATGAGTTGGGCCACTTCATCCTGCATCGCGGCCGGCAGCAGAGGTTCAACTGCGACAACGAAAGCGTCCACACCGGCATCGACACCATCCGCGCCATCGAACGCGAAGCCGACGAGTTCGCCAGCAACCTGCTGATGCCCGGCGATCTGCTGCGCGACTGGATTTCGCACCAGCGCATCGACCTGCACGTCCTCGGCGCCATCGCGAAGCGGTTTCAGGTTTCGTTCGAGGCGCTGTGCATCCGCTTCATCAAGTTCACCCCGCAGCGCGGGATCCTCGTCCATTGGGACAACGGCTACGTGAAGTACGAATGGCGCAGCAGCAGCGCCGTCAAGACGCGGGCTCGCATCCGGCGCAACGGCGATCCGCAGGAACCGCTGCCGGGCACGTTGGCCGGCGACGCCGGCGTCGATCAGGAATGGGATGGCACCGAGATGTCCGCCGCGGTCTGGTGTACGGAAGAAGCACCGCACATGAAGCTGCGCGAGTTCAAGCACAGCTACGGCGCGCGCGATCGTGTCCTCACGCTGCTCCTGCTGGAGAGCGCCGAGCCGCATGCGTGGGATGGGTCGTGGCAAGACGGCGACAGCCTCGACGCACTCGATTGGCAACTGCCCGCCACCCAAGTATGGTGTTCAAAAAATCCCACAACGTCCCGGCGCAGCGCGGATGCAGCCGGGCCAAGGTGTGAGGATCAAACAATCTGAACTGGGTCTGCATCTGACGCAGCGCAAGACGCGCAAGGTGCCGTTTCTCGAGGAGATGCAGTGCGTGGACCCGCGGGGGGTGCTTTGCTGCCGCTGATCGAGCCGCATGCGGCGCGCAAGAACCGAGGGCGCCCGGCGTGTTTGGCATCGTCGAGGGCGCGCTACCGGCTCGCGCGGCGCCTTGCCCGGCCAACAGGCTTGGGCGCGGCTGCTCGAGCAGGCCGAGCGCATCAAGGCCAGCATCCGCGCCAAGGTCGAGCATCCCTTCCATGTGGTGAAGAACCTCTTTGGGCACCGCAAGACCCGCTACCGCGGACTGGCGAAGAACACCGCGCAACTGCACACCCTGTTTGCCCTGGCCAATCTGCTGCTGGCGCGCAGGCAGGTTTTGCGCCTCGACACCCGAGGTGCGTCCGCAGTGTGAGAAATGAGACAAAGGGCGGCGTGCACCGTCGGTTTTCGGTCCCTTTTTGCGCCTGCCGACCCAAAACTGCTCGATCTTTGCGCAGTTTGCGACCATGGACATCAACGGCTTCGGCCAAGAGGTCATTTCTTCAGCGCTTCCCTAGCGCCCCAGCTCAGCCGCGGGCTTGCCGTAGCGAAGCGGAGGCAAGGCCGTCGGCTGGAGCGCCTTGTTATACGTACCGACCATAACTTTTGCGTTGAATCAGAATAGCTTTTGTGACGAATAGAAGCAGGGCGCTAATAGCTACAAACGTCCACACCGTTTCATAGAAGAACGACCAAAGATAGGTGACTTGTCCGGTTGATTTCATAACGGCCAGCGTAAGCAGAACCGTGCTCAGAATAACCCCGATGAGCGCGAATACAACGATGAGATCTCTTTGCTCTTTGTCTTTTGTTGTGTCTTGATGGAACGCAGAAATGCCATCACGGAGCATTGCGCTGAAAAGTGAAAGGCTCGCGAAGGGCCATGCAGCCAAGGTCTTAACATCTTGAGACTTGCCGAGAGAAAGCAGTACGAGGATCCAGACCAACACAGGCAGCAGCACAAACGCGACCTCGTAGGACGCTTGGATCATGGAGCCTGCAACCGCTCTCCATCCCTTGATTTCCGGCGCTGTCATTGTCTGTACGTATAACGATCAACTTGAGGGGCCGGGCACAAGGGGCGCGCAGCGCCGCTTGTGAACGGTCCGCTCGAAGTTGTGGTTAGGCGCCATTCTCGCCCGGCTGCGGCACCTCTTGGGGGGCAGCGAGCGGCGGTGGCTCCAAGCGAGGAACGAGCTCAATATTCGCTGGGCCTTGGACAATCATTTGCTGGGCTATCTGAATGAACGCGACTCCCTTGTGGTTTTCAATCAACTTGAAGGCTTGGGTGGAGCCTAGTGTGTGGATGCAGGCATGATGCACTGTGAGCACGGCGTCCTGAAGGCGAGGGTTGTCTTCGAGCATTGAAATGTTCAGACCGATCGCCTTACACTTGTCCGCGGAAAGATGTCTCGCGTGCGACTTGGTTAGCGCGTGATCAGAGAGTTCAGTCACTATCTCTGATGCCTTTGCCACTGGATCGACGTGATCCTTGAGCATGCCTCGCACAAGCCATTCACGGACCATGTCCGCTGACCATTGAATGGCTTTCTCACACTCACCAATGAGTGTGGGATGATAGCGGGCGATGATAGGCTGCCAAAGCGCGACCCTCGATGGGTCTTCCGAAATCTCCTGGGCGGCCCGCTTGAACTCCTCCACAACGCCGTGCGCAGGGAGGTTGCTGAACTGCGGATCGATTGGCCCAAGGCTAGATTGCTTACCCATGATGATCTCGCGCGCCGAACACGCGATCATCGTGCCGGCCGACATCGCCAACTGGGGGACTATGGCGCGAATGTTCGTGCCAAACATCGAGTACAAATAGTCCACGAGCGACTCTGTAGCCGCGGTTTCTCCCCCTGGTGTATGAAGAAGTAGATCGAGGCCTCGTTTGCGGTCTAGGCCATGAATTACAGTCATGAAGCCATTCTTGTCAGCGTCATTAACCTGTACACCTACCATTCCTGGCTTCTGCAGCCAGCCGGAGTAGTACAGGATGACATTGCGGCCAGTAACTCGTTCGAGACGTTGGAGATACTTCCGCCGAATGACATCGAACGTGCTGCCCTTAGTCTTGATCTCTTCGAGTAGCTGGTGCCAGCTGGGCATATTTCTCTCCTTGGTCCGACCACGACGATGAGTCGTCTACGCGAATGAAGCACAATGGCGTCTCTTGTTGTTCCGCCGTAGCCGCGAGGCGACGGAACTTTTCGCGAGAAGCGTCATTGGCAAGCCCTAGGGCCGAGAATACTCCTTCGATTTCTGCTTGAGTTAGTGATGGCATTTGCTTCTCCCGTGGTGCCTAAAGTTGGAATTCAGCGGATGGCAAAAAGCGCAGCTTTTTGATGGTCTGCTGGAATGACTTGTTAAACCATTGTAGTGTGTTGAGCAGACCACACGATTAGCCATGACCTGTGTTCCATTGATAATCCAGCTGGCGCGCAGTTGCTTCTGCAAGTATCGGCGTGCACAAGCAACCCACAAGATAAAGGCACATATCGATGCCGGCCGAGATGCCAGCTGATGTGATGACTCTGCCCTGTTCAACCCAGCGAGGGCCGTTGATCACTTCTAGGGCGGGGAACAACTCCGCGAGTTCGGCTTGATCTTCCCAGTGTGTGGTGACACGCCCTCTGCTGACGACGCCAGCTTTGGCCAGGATGAACGCACCGGTGCACACGGAGGCGACCCACTTAGATGAGTTGCCGCACCGCGAGACCCATCGCAAGACTTCTGGCTTGAGAAGTTCGTCTGTGACGACGCCCCCAGGAATGATCAGAACATCAATGTCTGGGTGGCTGTTGATTTTATAGTCGGGCGCGATGCGTAAACCTGCTCGTGCGCGAACCGGTGCCAGGTTCTCCGCAACAGAGAAGACTTGAAACGGCTCTGCCTTTTCCGGATGAAGCCGCTTATGGACTCTGCTGCTGGTAGTGAACACCTCAAATGGGCCAGCGAAGTCCAACGCCTCCACTTCAGGGAAAAGGTAAATGCCGATGCTCTTGCTCATGCTGCGTGTCTATTGGCTTAACGTTTAGCTTGAGGGGCGCGGAGCCGGCTTTTTGGCGGAGCGTCCCTCTCGAAGCGAAAGTTAGGCATAAGGCTCGAAATCAGAAATTTGAACAGGATAAAGTGCATACCAGTTCTGTTTGTAAACGGCTTCTCTATCAGTCGGTAGGTTTTCTACCGTGGTCAAACCATCACCGGGTAAGCCGCTAGTTTGATTGACGACTAGACAGGTGAGAGGTGGTAATTTGTTGTCTTTGCAATACTTCATAATGCAACCAAGAATGTGAGCGAATACACCCGCCCCTTCAAATTCAAGGTGTGTTGCAAGGTGACCATAAGTTAAGGTTTGGCGGTTATGCGCGGCGCCTACCAAGATTTGCCAAACTTGCATTGCTCTTTCACTTCTAGTCATGCTGCCCCCATTAATATATGCCTAACGCAATGTATCCCGCAGATGCTGCCGGATAAGCTGGCCCGTGCGGGATATTCTGGCCAGGGCTTGCTCGGCGAAGCGGCTCGCAGACTGGCTTCCAGACGGATAGACTGTCCAAAAACACAGGTATAAAGGAACCATGGAACCCGGCATGCCTGCGCTGCGCTCGGTTCGCCTGCTCGATCAGCTGCGCGAGCGCATCGCTTGCGTACACTATAAACAAACGCTGGGCTGCCTCGAGCATTCTTGGACGCGGCCGCCTCGGCGGAATCGTAGCGGCGGACCTTCCCGATCCGCATCGACGGCAGCAGCGTCTCGGAGTGCTGGTGCCGCCGCTGGCGCGTGGCACTCGGCTCGTACCCGAGCATCATCGCGACTTCGGCGTCGTTCCGCAGCAAGCGCACCCCCTCTTTTGAGCGGCCGCGCGACGAGATCGTCTCGTTGCGTCACTCCACAGTCCATCCGGCTGGGTGCGGGAACGGGCGGCCGTACTGAAATCGGCAAGTGCACGACCGTCCGCGTCGGTCCGTGCGTGGACCTATCAGCCGCAGGGGACTTCGCAGGCGGAGCTCCGAGGCGGCGGGTTGACGCCGCCACCCGCACCCCACCACGCACTACGTCGCACCCAAATCCACCGAACTTAAGCCTGTTGGCGTGGCAAAATCCATAATATAGTTTGTCGCTTTTGTTCGTGTATCGAGGTCTTTCCCTAGTTGATCTCAATACTGTGCAAGCGCCCAGTGCATCCTACGGGATCTGCACAATGACATCCACTCGGCGGACTTCGCCGGGACGGCGCGTCACTAAGGCGCGCCCAACGCCTTCACACGGCGACGCAAGCTGCCGCTGCCCGCCCTGGTGGCGGCGGTGCTGTCCCAGCGAAACCAGGCACAGGTTAGGGCGCGGAACTCATCTCTGCACAGAGATATGAGCATCAATTGATCGAGAGACCGATGGGCGTGTATTCACTGGCCTCGTGTGGCCCGCGCGCGCCCGCGCATCGCCGCCGAAACCCGTTACGCGAAGTACCTTCGGTTCCTAGGAGCCTGTCGGACTTGAACTGATTCGCGTGAGCATCTCCCCGACTGAAACCGGGTTTGCACATTTATTGAGCAATTTCGGCCTCTCGATGCATGAATTTCACGGGTTTGAGGTCTTTTCAGCGGTCTTTCAGGCCCTTTGGACGGAATTCGGGCGCAATACGGCCATGCGTTTCAAATTCCACGCCAGGCAGACCAGCGTCCATTCGTTGCGGACATTGTCCAGTCCGCGCAGCAGGAACTGCCGGAACCGCATCACCGACTTGATGATGCCGAATACTGGCTCCACCGTCTGCTTGCGCAGCGCATAGGCCTGCTTGCCGGCCTGCGTCTTCAGGGTGTGCGCCATTTGCGCCACCGGCGTGGCGTCCTCGGGAAGGGGTTCGGGCTCGCTGAAGCGTTCCCTCCAGTGCGGGTGGTGGCCTTCCCTGCCTGCGGCAATCAGCGGCTCGATCCCGGCTTCGATGCAGGCCTGGACGTTGTTCTCGCTGTGGTAGCCCGCGTCGGCCAGCAAGGTGGCGGGGCTGTTCAGCCCTTCGGTCAGTGCCTGGACCTTCTCCAGCATCGGCTCGACCTGTTGTTTGTCGTTGGCCGCCTGGGTGACCTCGGGGGCCAGCACCAGCATCGTTTCGGTGTCCACCACCGCCTGGGCGTTGTAGCACTGCTCGAAGCCGCCACCGGCGACTTTCATGATCCTCGATGCGTCGTCGGTGAGGTTGACCTGGTCTTGCTCGCACGGGGCCGCGCTGGGCGGCGTGGGCGGCTTGCCGCCGGGTTTCCTGCCGGACTTCGCCGCCTTCTCCTCCCGTGCCTTGAGCTTGGCCTCGAATTCGGCCTGCTCGCGTTCAAAGCGGGCCTTCGCCCGCGCCTCGATCCTGGCTTTCGCCTCGGCAATGGCCTTGAGTTGATCTTCCCTGCGGGCGATCTCGGCGGGCACGCTCAAGCCTTCGGGCAACTCGCTCTGGTCGGCCGATTCGGCCAGGGCCAGGAGTTCCTGGACTTCCTGCTTGAGCTGGGTTTCGAGCTGGTTCGCATGGCTATACGACAGAGCACTGTGGCGCGAGGCGTTGGCGTGAATCTTGGTGCCGTCCAGGCTGACGGTGCCAAATTGGCTCAGGCGGTTGGCCTGGGCGATCTGCAGCACCTGCACGAACAGGGCTTGGAACTGTTCGCCAAAGCGGCGCCGGAAGGTGGCCAGGGTGTCGTGGTCGGGATGGCGGTTACAGGCCAGATAGCGAAAGGCCACGGAGTCGTAGGTGGCCTGCTCGATGCGGCGGCTGGAGAACACGCCGGTGGCATAGCCGTAGATCAGCAGGCTCATGAGGCTGGCGGGGTGGTAGGCGTCGCTGCCGCGCCCGGCATAGCGCTTCTCGATCGCCGTGAGGTCGAGGCTTTCGATGACGTTGGCGATGTAGCGCGCCAGGTGGGTCTCGGGCAGCCAGTCTTGCACCGAGGGCGGGAAGAGATATTCGCTGTCGCGGTCAATCGGTAGGAAGCGGGCCATGGGGCGTCAGCAGGATTCGGGTGGGGGAATTTTATCGGCTCTCGGCGGGGGAAAGACCGACAGGCTGCTAGAAAAATCAAAAACTTACGCGTCCTCACCCGGTGCAAATCGCGGCGGGCAGGGCGGTCCGGCGGCGCATCATCCAGGCCCTTGCGGGCGCCACCGACGTGGTGTTCAGCCACTTCCACGGCGATCATGTCCCGCTGCTCGATGCCAACCCCTACCAGCTCGCGTTCTCGCAGCTGCCGCCCGGGTTCGGCGCCCTGCGCGCATGGAGCCTGTCGCCCGCAAGCCAGACCCCCACCAGCCAGGCCCGCGCACGCGCCCTTGCGGATCTCCTGGGGCCCCGCTTCCAGGTGGCCGAGGGGCTGGCCGACGGCCCCATGCGCTTTTCCCGCGGCATGCCCCACGGCATCGGCGGGCTGCCCTTCGGCAGCGTCATGCTCACCCGCATCGACCTCGGTGGACGCATCTTCTTGCATGCCTCCGACATCCAGCTGATCGACGAGGTCACCATCGACTTCATCCTCGGCTGGGGCGCGCACTGGGTCCTGGCCGCCGGTCCCGCCCTCTACCAGGACGGCCTCGATGAGGGGCTGCGCGCCCGCGCCCGCGCCAACGCCCTGCGGCTGGCGCGGGGCGTGCGCACGCTGATCCTGGATCACCACCTGTTGCGCTCCCTGGAAGGGGAGGACTGGATGGAGGGAATCGCGCGCGAGGCGGGCCGCAGGGTCCATTGTGCCGCCGACTTCATGGGGCGCCCGCGATGGCTGTTCGAGGCGCGCAGGAAGGAACTCTACGCGACCCTGCCGGTGCGCGAGGGCTGGCACGCGGACTACGCCCGGGGACTTGCGCGGGTGGAGGATTTCGCCCCGCTCCATGCCTTGAGCTGAGGATCCGGCACAACAACGCAGGGCGGGCTTCCAAAGGCTAAGCGAGGGTCAAACGGGCGAGCAGGACATAGACCAGCACGCTTGCGGCCAGGCCCAGGGCAAACATGGCGGGATGGCGGTAGCGGTGCGCCATCGGAATGAGTTCGTGGATCGAGACGAAGATCATCGCCCCGGCGGCGAAGGCAAGGAAATGCGCGTTGAGGGCGGGCGCAAGGCCGACCGCCACCAGCCCGAGGATGGCCCCCACGGGCTCGGCCAGGGCGGACAGCAGGGCGGCCCCGAAGAGAAACCTCTTGCTCCGGGTCAGCACCGCCGGCACCGACATGGCGAATTCCTCCGGCAGGTTGTGCAGCGCGATCGCCAGGGCCACGAGCAGGCCGAGCGCGGGGGAGGCCACGTAGGCATTGGCCATCGCGAAGCCTTCCGGGACGTCGTGCAGCACGAGGCCGAACACCACGAGGTAGACGGAGCGGATGAGCGCCATGTCCACCATGCCCTTCTCCTCCACCAGGTGGATGTGCGGGATGATGAGGTGCGCCGCCCACACAAGCCCCGCGCCCAGGCCGGCGCTGGCAAGGGTCTTGCCGGCCCCCATCAGCGCCGTCGACTCGGGGATCAGCTCCAGCACCGAGATCAGGATCATGATGCCCACGGAGAAGCCGATGCCGGCGCCAATGGCCCGCGGGTTCTCGCGCACCCACAGGGCAAGGGCGACGCCAAGGGCGGTCGTGAGGAAGGACATCAGCGACAGCAGGAGAACGGCCTGGTGGGTCGCGCTCATCTGCCAGGCCTGGCTTGAATTCCCGCCCTCATTTCGAGAGCACGATGATGACGGCCACGAGGATGCCGGCGCCCAGGCAGTCGACGATCTCGCGCAGTTCGGATGATTCGGTCCGGGTGTGCTTCGGCTCCGGGGTGTCGGTACCCCACTGGGACCTGTCGTTCACTGCCGGCCTGTTCACGCAGGCGGCAAGCATCAGGGAAGAGAGCGGAAAGAGGGTGCGCAGCAGACCTTTCATGCGGTGTCTTGGGCTATCGAAAATCATGATCATGAGGGCAGGCAGCGCGACGGCGAGCGCGGCATGGAGCGGCCAGCACTTGCGATGGGGCGACAGGCCAGCGCGGCTGGAGCAGGGCGAGGGTGACATTGTCGCCGCCCCCCCCCGCGTTTCGCCGCGAGGGCTTCCGACCGCGCGCAGGCGGCCGACGGGTCAGGCTCGGTGAGCAGCTCCTGCAACTCCTCGCTACGGATCGTGGCCCGGAATCCGTCTGTGCACAGGATGAAGTGCGCGCACAGGCCGTCGTAGTTGCGGGTCAACTCTTCTTGCTCGGCCAGGTTGTTGAACGTCGCCGAGAGGCTGTCGGTGCGGTGCTCCTTGGGAACGCCGCCGGCCATCCACAGCGCCGCCTGGAAGCTCTCGCCGCCGATCACGACGCTGACGTGGCGACAGCCGCTGTGCGCGAAGGCGAACGGGTAGAGCCGATGTGCGAACGCAGCGCCGGCGATCACCACACCGGGTTCGTCGGCCACCGTGAAGTCCTACAGCCCGAGACATCCCGGCGGATGCGCCTGGGCGAAGAACAGTTCGCGCTCCTCGCCGTGCCCGGCGTGCCACTGCCGCATGCGCCGCTGCAGGGTCCGAAGCGCCGCTTCATCGAACTCGTCTGGGCGGCGGCGCTGGAGGCACTCCAGCACCATCACCGCCGCCAGCCCAGGCTTGGCTTCGAGCAGCGGGATGACCTCGCTGCTCCACACGTCGGCCAGCGGATCCTGGCGCGTTCTCCAGTTCCTCGGCGGCCGCTGCGACGGCAACGCCACCCTGGTCTCGATGCGACGGGCGCTGGCCAAGCTGATTAAGGTTGAGGTGCGAACCCACCAACTTTGTCTGAAGGAAACCACGATGACCCACGCCACTATCGCACTGAACGAGCTCGACGAGAAGGGGGCCGACATCGGCGTGCTGCGCCAGATCGACGCCACCTACGTCAAGACCCGCGAGGCCGGCCGCATCGTCTGCGTGGCCGTCATCATCGCCGTCGGTGTCAACACCGAGGGCCAGCGCGAGGTGCTGGGCATGAAGGTGGGCGCCGCCATCGGCATGGAGCAGAACGATGAGGGGTCGCTGCATCGCCGGTATATGCAGCTTGAAGGCCTGCAGTCGCTCTGCGATACTGCCCCGACTCGGCTGTCCGCTGTGGCACGCAAAGTACCGTGTAGCTCAGCCTGTCCGGGCTGTGGACCTACACCACGTCGCGGGACGCGACCCATGCCATATCGGCTTGGAGACTGACAGGCATGGGCCTTCCTGCGCAGCGCACCTCGACAATCGTGAAAGAATTGTGACCTCCAGAAATGAGCCCGGCGCATGGCGCGGGGGTCACCGTCATGCAAACCGCATCTATGCAAATCGAACGGGTCCGCTCCTACCTCCTCGATCTCCAGACACGCATTCTCGAAGCGCTGCAGGCGGCAGACGGTCAGCCGTTCCGCCGCGATGCGTGGACGCGACCTGCCGATTCGCCGCTGCAGGGCGAGGGCATCAGCAGTCTGATCGAGTCTGGCGCGCTGCTGGAGCGCGGCGGCTGCAACTTCTCGCATGTGCGCGGCCCCAGGCTGCCGCCTTCGGCCACCGAGCACCGGCCCGATCTGACAGGGGCGCCGTTCGAGGCGCTGGGCATTTCGCTGGTGTTCCATCCGACCAATCCGTATGTACCGACGGTGCACATGAATGTGCGCATGCTCATGGCCAGCCCCGAGGGCCGGGCGCCGGTGGCGTGGTTCGGCGGCGGCATGGACCTCACGCCTTATTACGGCTTCGAGGAAGATGCCCGGCACTTTCACCGCACCTGCCAAGCCGCGCTCGCGCCGCTGGGCGGCGACCTCTATCCGCGCTTCAAGACCTGGTGTGACGAGTATTTCTTTCTCAAGCATCGCAACGAGCCGCGCGGCATCGGCGGGGTGTTTTTCGACGATTACAGCGAGGGCGGCTTCGATCAGGGCTTCGCGCTGATGCGCGCGGTGGGGGACGCCTTCCTGCCCGCGTACCTGCCCATCGTCGAACGCCGCCGCGCCCTGCCCTATGGAGAGCGCGAGCGCGACTTCCAGGCCTTGCGCCGCGGGCGCTATGTCGAGTTCAACCTGGTTTGGGATCGGGGCACGCACTTCGGCCTGCAGTCGGGCGGGCGCACCGAATCCATCCTCATGTCCATGCCGCCCATCGCGAAATGGCGCTACGACTGGCATCCCGAAGCGGGATCGCGCGAAGCGCAGCTTTACGACGTCTTTCTCAAACCGCGGGACTGGGCGGCTGCATGAACGATACCGTCCAGGCGACCTCCCGGCGCATCGGTCTGCTGGGCGGCAGTTTCGATCCCGTCCACAACGCGCACCTGCAACTCGCCGAGAGCGCCTGCAGCGAGCTGGCACTCGACGAGGTCTGGTTCATCCCCGCCGGGCAGCCCTGGCAGCGCGACCCGCTGGCAGCCAGCCCGCAGCAGCGCTGGGACATGGTGAACCTGGCCATCGCCGGGCGCCCCGGCCTGCGCGCCTGCGACATCGAGCTCAAGCGCCAGGGACCGAGCTATACCATCGATACCGTGCAAGCCCTGCGCGCGGCGCATCCCGACACGGCGTTTACTTTCATTATGGGCGCCGATCAGTTGCGCAACCTCCCGACCTGGAATGGCTGGGAAAACATCGTCTCCCAGGTCGATCTGGCCGCTGCACGCCGTCCGGGGTATGACCATACCGCGCCGCCGCAATTGCTCGCGGCGCTGGCTGCCAGCGGGCATCGTCTGCACCGCCTGTCGATGCCGGAGATCGACCTGTCGGCCACGCGCATCCGCCGCCATCTCGCCCGCGGCGAGTCGCTCCACGACCTGGCCCCGGCTGCTGTGGCACACTACATCGAACAACACCATCTCTACACACGCTGAAACCGCATGGATATCCGCAAACTGCAACGCACCATCGTCGACGCCCTCGAAGACGTCAAGGCCCAGGACATCGAGGTGTTCAACACCGAAGAACTCACCAGTCTGTTCGACCGCGTCGTCGTCGCCAGCGGCACGTCCAACCGCCAGACGCGCGCCCTGGCCAGCAGTGTGCGCGACAGCGTGAAAGCCGCCGGATTCGAGGTGCGCAACCCCGAAGGCGAAGAAACCGGCGAGTGGGTGCTGGTGGACTGCGGCGCGGCGGTGGTGCACATCATGCAACCCGCGATCCGCGCGTATTACAAACTTGAAGAACTGTGGGGCGCCAAGCCGGTTCACCTCAAGCTCGGGGCGGCCCGGCGCGCTGGTCCGAAGGCTGCCGTCAGGGTGGAAGCCAAAGGCCCGGACAGCCGCCCCGACCCAGCCGAAACGCAAGCCAAGGCGCCAGCGCGCAAGACGGCTGCCAGCAAGACCGCTACCCGCAAACACCCGGCGGCGAAGAAGGCCGCGGCGAAAACCACCCGCGCCCGCACCTCGCCGTATGGCGAAACCGCTGCCGAGAAAAAGCGCGTGACCCGCGTGGTCGGCACTGCGGCTGGCGCGCGCTCGGCCCCGGCGGCCCCGGCCCGCAAGCGGGCGCAGCCCGCCGAGGCCCCGGTCGCTGCGAAGCGCCCGGCCGCGCGCAAGGCCGCCCCCACTGCGGCCAAGCGCCCCGCCGCCAAGAAATCCGCATCTCCTGCTCCGGCCAAACGGGTTGCGGCCAGGAAGCGCGCGTCCTGATCGTCGCAAGGCAGGCCGACCCGACGCGGTTTCTCACGCATGAAATTCTGGCTTCTCGCCGTGGGCCAGCGCATGCCACGCTGGGTGGATGAGGCCTACGCCGATTACGCCAAACGCCTGCCGCCCGAAACGCCCTTGCTGCTCAAGGAAATCCGGGCGGAGGTGCGCAGTTCCAGCCTCAGCGCCGAAGCCGTGATGGAGCGCGAGGCGCAGCGCATCGAACCCGCTCTGCCCCCCGGAGCCCGCGTCATCGCGCTGGATGAACGCGGACAGCGCCTCACGACTGCGGAACTCGCCGGGCAATTGCAGCAATGGCGTCAGGAGGGCCGCGATGTGGTGCTGGTCATCGGCGGCGCCGACGGCCTGGCCCCGCGCATCAAACACAAGGCTGACACCTTGCTGCGACTGTCTGACCTCACCCTGCCGCACGGCCTGGTGCGGGTGCTGCTGGCCGAGCAGCTCTACCGCGCGCACAGCCTGCTGGCCGGACATCCCTACCACCGCGCCTGAACGCCGCGGTTCGCCGCGCGGGGGATAATCGCCTTTCCCGTTTCGCTCGTGCCGATCATGCCGCCTCTTACCGCCGACTCGCTCTGGGCCGATATGCTCGCCGTGCGCCAGCAACAACCGCTGGTGCACAACATCACCAATTTCGTCGTGATGAACTACAGCGCCAACGCCCTGCTGGCCCTGGGCGCCGCGCCGGTGATGGCGCATGCCCGCGAAGAAGTGCGCGACATGGCAGGCATCGCTCAGGCCCTGGTGCTCAACATCGGCACGCTGTCGCCCGAGTGGATCGAGGCGATGGTCATGGCGCTGCAGACCGCTCGCGCGCGCGGCCTTCCCGTCGTGCTCGATCCGGTGGGCGCCGGAGCCACGCCCTACCGCAACCAGGCCATCGCGCAACTGCTTGCCGCGGGCAGCCCCACGGTGTTGCGCGGCAACGCCTCGGAGGTGCTCAGCGTCGCCGGGGTCCAGAGCGCCACTCGCGGAGTCGACAGCGCCATTGCGTCGGACGATGCCTTACACGCGGCGCAGGCACTGGCGGCGCATCTCGGCGCAGTCGTCTGCGTCAGCGGCGTCACCGACCACATCCTCGCGCCCGATGGCCGCCATGCGCGCCTGTCCAACGGGCATGTCTGGATGACGCGCGTGACCGGCGTAGGCTGCTCGGCCAGCGCGCTGACCGGCGCGTTCTGTGCGGTACAGGCCGACGCATTCCACGCCACCACGGCGGCGATGGCCTACCTCGGCGTGGTCGGCGAGGTCGCCGCCGAGCAGGTGCGGGCACAGGGCCGCGGCGTCGGCCAGATGCAGATCGCCCTGCTCGACGGTCTGCAACTGCTCGACGCCCAGACCTTCAAAGCCCGGCTGAGGCTGCACCACGATGAATGAGCCACGCCCGCGCTGGCCGCTTGCCGTGCTGCGGCTGCACCTGGTCACCGATGCCGCGCTGTGCGGCCCGCGCGGGGTGCAGGCCGTGGCCGCCGAGGCAGTGCGCGGCGGCGCCACCTGCGTGCAATTGCGCGAAAAGCATCTGGACACGCGGCTTTTCGTCGAACGCGCCCGCGCGCTGAAAAGCCTGCTGGCACCGCTGGGCGTGCCGCTGATCATCAACGACCGGCTCGATGTGGCGCTGGCCGCGGGTGCGGACGGCGTGCATGTCGGCCAAAGCGATATGCCGCCCGAGGAAGTGCGCCGCTGGATGCCGCAGGCCCTGATCGGCCTGTCGGTCGAAAACCCCGAGCAGGTGCGCGCGGCCGCCGGGCTGCCGGTGGATTACCTCGGCGTCAGCCCGGTGTTTGCCACACCGAGCAAGTCCGACGCCGCACCCGCGCTGGGCCTCGATGGTCTGCGCGCACTGCGGGCGCTGACCGGGCTGCCGCTCGTCGCCATCGGCGGCATCGATCTCGACAACGCCGCACAGGTGATGCGCGCGGGCGCCGATGGCCTGGCCGTGGTGCGGGCGCTGTGCGCCGCGCCCGACCCCGCCGCCACGGCCCGCGCGCTGCGCCAATTCACCGACCGACCCGCTCTCCGATGACCCCGAAAGAACCTCAGCCTGACATCGTCCCGACGGCGCGCTACGCCCGCGTGCTGAGCATCGCCGGCTCCGACAGCGGCGGCGGCGCCGGCATCCAGGCCGACCTCAAGACCATCGCCGCGCTGGGCTGCTATGGCATGACCGCCATCACCGCCATCACCGCGCAGAACACGCTGGGCGTGCGCGCCATTCACGCACTGCCGCCGGAGCTGCTCGCGCAGCAGATCGACGCGGTGGTCGAAGACATCGGCGTGGATGCGGTGAAAATCGGCATGCTGCACGACGAAGGCGTGGTGCAGGTGGTGGCCAACGCCATCCGCCGCCACCGCTTCGCCCAGGTGGTACTCGACCCGGTCATGGTCGCCAGCAGCGGCGACAAGCTGATCACCGCATCCACCGTGGACCGGCTCGTCGATACGCTTTTCCCCCTGGCCACACTGATCACCCCCAACCTCGACGAAACGGCCTGGCTGCTGCGATTGAACGCCATAGACGCCGACGCGCTGGAGGGCGCGGCGAATCGACTGCATGATCTGGGCGCGCACGCCGTGCTGCTCAAGGGAGGCCACCTGTGCGGCCCGCAACTCACCGACCTGCTGCGTCTGCCCGACGGCCGCCTGCTGCGCTGGGAAGCGACCCGCATCCCCACGCGCAACACCCACGGCACCGGCTGCAGCCTGTCTTCGGCGATTGCCTGCCATCTCGCCCTGGGCGCGCCGCTGGCCGAGGCCGTGGCGCTGGGCCGCGACTACGTGCGCCAGGCGCTGCGCGCCGGGGCCGACATGCAGCTCGGCCACGGTCACGGCCCGCTCGATCACGGCCACGCGCCACGGGCGACCCGGCGGCTACCGCTTTAAGCTGTTCCGGGCCGTCTCGCAAAACCGGCTGGAGCCATGCGCTCTCACTGCGGTCCTGTGCTCGTGCGGGCGCATGATCGACCCCACAGTAAGTTATCTCGATTTATTGATATACATCAATCTATGCGATTCACAAACGCTTAGCCTCATCTCGAGTCAAACTTGGCTCAGAACTTTTTTGGGAGTTTGCCATGATGTCCACGAAACCCTTTTTAAGCGCTCTATCTCTGAGCATCCTGCTTGCAGGTGGAGGGCTGGCAGCAGGCTCGGCCTATGCCCAAACTCAAAAACAGGAAACCATTTACGGCAGCCAGTTGATGACGCAAAAGGAACGTCAGGAATATCGACTCAAGATGCGCGAGGCGAAAACCGCCGAGCAGCGCGAACAGATCCGGGCGGAACATCACAAGCTGATGCAGGAACGCGCCAAGGAGCGCGGCGTCCAGCTACCCGAAGTGCCCCCCGCGCAAGGCATGCATCAGGGGATGGGTCCAGGTGGAGGCATGGGCCCCGGTGGTGGAGGGATGGGACCTGGCGGTGGAGGGATGGGGCCAGGCGGCGCAGCGAAACCCTGAATCAGCCAACATTCAAGCACCCGCGACTCTCCGATAGACCTGCGCAAACCGCCCCTGCTCGACCACGCCGTAATCCCCCGGCGCGTATTGCAGCAACCAGTCGCCGGGCTTGCCATGCAGCAGATCGCCGCCTGCGCTGCGGGCCATGCGGAACGCGTGCGGCATTTGCCGCGCAAGTACCGGGATGGGCCGGTTGACGTAGGTACCATCCTGCCCCATCGATATCGCCTCGAGGGGTTGGTAGCGGGCTTCGAAACGGGCGCGCGACACACTCCAGCGGTCGCCGGTGGCGCTGGTGACGATGGCGTCGCCCGCGCCATAGCGATTCGGTCCTTCCCGGCTGCGCAGTTCACCAGCAGCCGTGGCAAACCGTACCTGTACGGTCTCGTGCTTGATGTAGGCAGCCGCCAAAGGGTCGTGGCGCAGATCCACATCGCCCGGCAGGAACGGCTGCGCATCTTGAGCAGACTTGCGGGTCGCATCACTTGCCATCGAGCACCTCCCAGCGTTCCAGCGCGTGAAGCAGTTCTTCATCGATCTGCGCGTAACGCTCCTGCATCTCGCTGATATTTGCAGCAACCGATGCATAAGTTGCCGGATCGGCCAATTGATCGGACAGCGCTTTCTGTTCCGCCTCGAGCGCGGCGATGCGGCCGGGCAGTTCCTGCAGCTCGCGCTGTTCCTTGTAGCTCAGTTTGCGCCTGGCCGGGGCCGTGGGAGGAGTCGCCTGTGCGGGCGCCGCTGCGGACTGCGATGCCCCACGCTTGCCTGCACTGCCTGCAGCCGACTTGTTCAACTGCGACTGCAAGGCGCGGGCGCGCTGCGACTGGGTGAGCCAGTCGGTCACGCCGCCTTCATACTCGCGCCAGCGGCCCGGGTCGCCCGCGGTGGATTCGCTGACGATCGTGCTGGTGACCACATTGTCGAGAAAGCGCCGGTCATGGCTGACCAGAAACACGGTGCCGGGAAAGTCCTGCAGCAACTGCTCCAGCAGTTCGAGGGTGTCGATGTCCAGATCGTTGGTCGGCTCGTCGAGCACCAGCACATTGGCCGGGCGGGCGAACAGGCGGGCAAGCAGCAGGCGGTTGCGCTCACCACCCGAGAGCGACTTGACGGGCGAGTTCGCCCGCGCAGGCGAGAACAGGAAATCGCCCAGATAGCTCATCACATGCTTGCGCTGCCCGGCCACTTCGACCCATTCGCTGCCCGGGCTGATGGTGTCGGCCAGCGTCGCCTCGGGGTTGAGCGCAGCGCGCATCTGGTCGAAATACGCCACCTGCAGGCGCGTGCCCTGCCTGACCGTCCCGCCATCGGGTTCGATCTCGCCCAGAATGAGCTTGAGCAGCGTGGTCTTGCCCGCGCCGTTGGGTCCGATGAGACCCACCTTGTCGCCACGCAGGATGGTGGCGGAGAAATCGCGCACCAGCACACGTTCGCCATAGGCTTTGTTCACACCTTGCAGCTCGGCCACGATCTTGCCGCTGGACTGCCCGCCATCCACATCGAGCTTGACTCGCCCGAGCGATTCACGCCGCGCCGCCCGCTGGCTGCGCAGCGCCTCCAACCGGCTGATGCGGCTCACGCTGCGGGTGCGCCGCGCTTCCACGCCCTTGCGGATCCACGCCTCCTCCTGCGCCAAGAGCTTGTCGGCGCGCGCGTTCATCACCGCCTCATCGGCGAGTTCCTGCTCCTTGCGCGCCTCATAAGCCGCGAAATTACCGGGATAACTCCGTAACTTGCCGCGATCGAGTTCGACAATGCGGGTCGCCACATCATCGAGAAACGCCCGGTCATGGGTGATGAGAATCAGGCTGCCGCGAAAACCGGTGAGCAATTCCTCCAGCCAGGCGATGGCGTCGAGGTCGAGGTGATTGGTCGGCTCGTCGAGCAGCAGCATATCGGGCGCGGCCACCAGCGCCTGCGCCAGCGCCACACGCTTTTGCATCCCGCCGGACAGACTGCCCACGCGCATGGCACCGTCGAGTTGCAGGCGCTGCAGGGTTTGATCGACCCGCGCTTCCCAATTCCAGCCGTCGAGCAGTTCGATGCGGGTCTGCAGAGCGTCGAGGTCGTCGTCCGGCGCGTGTTGCTCGAAGCGGTCGCGCAGGGCGCGGGCTTCGGCCACGCCTTCGCCCACCACGTCGAACACGGTGGCATCGGCGTCGAACTCGGCTTCCTGCGGCACATACACCCGGCGCAGGCCCTGCTGCACCTGCACCAGACCGTCGTCGGGCGGCTCCAGCCCGGCCAGAATGCGCAGCAGCGACGACTTGCCCGTGCCGTTGCGACCGATCAGGCCGACGCGCTCGCCCGCCTCCAGCGCCATCGCGGCGTGATCGAGCAGGGCCACATGGCCGAAGGCGAGCGACAAATCAGAAACGGAGAGGACGGCCATGCGCAGCTCGGCTTGCGAAAGAATGGACGCACATTGTGCCAGCCGGTCGACGCTACCATGCGCCGATGGATTCCCTACGCGCTGAACTCGCCGCGCTGGCCGCGCGGCTGATCGTCGAAGACGGTCTGGACTATGGCGCTGCCAAACGCAAGGCCGCCAAACGTCTGTTGGGCGAACGCCGGGCGCACGATGCCCTCCCCGGCAATGATGAAATCGAGCAGCAGGTGCGCGAAGAACTCGCCCTGTTTCATGCCGACACCCAACCGGCGCAGTTGCTGCAGTTGCGCCGCGCCGCCCTGAGGCTGATGGAAGAGTTTGCCGCGTTCAATCCTCATCTGGCCGGCGCCGTCTGGCACGGCACGGCCAACGAACACTCTGGTTTGCACGTACTGCTGTTCACCGACGACAGCAAGGGCGTGGAGATTCACTGCATCGACCGCAGAATCGCCTTTCAGTTGGGCCAGGCCCCGCACTACGCCGGGCGCGGCCGCGTCGAGCAACTCACTCTGCACTGGCTCCTGGAGCCAGAGAAAGGCCATGACGAACGCCCGGCTGTGCTTGCCCACCTCAGCCTTTACCCGGAAAAAGACCTGCGCGGCGCCCTGCTGCCCGATGCCCAGGGGCGCACGCCCAGAGGCACTTTGCATGCGCTCAGGCAACTCCTGAACGCAAGCGCCAGTACTGGGGAAAACCCGACAAACTAATGCACTTCTGCGGCCATGCACAATGCGGGCGGTCTGATTCGTACACCCCAGCCCCATGAACAAAGTCAACATCTGGATTTCTGCCGCCATCATCCTGCTCATCGCCGCAGTGCTCGGCAATGCCTGGTTTCAGCGCGAACGCAACGTGCCCGTGACCGTTGAGAACAATGCCGTCCAGTCGTTTTTTGCTGACAAACTCGACGATCTTCAGGGAAAATCCATCGATCTATCCCAATACCGCGGCAAACCGCTGGTGATCAACTTCTGGGCGAGCTGGTGTCCGCCCTGCATTGCCGAAATGCCCGATTTTTCCGAGTTTTACCAGCAGAACAAAGACAAAGGCATAGAGATGGTCGGCATTGCGCTCGACAATCCCGCCGCGGTGCGCAGCTTTCTGAAAGAACATCCGGTGAGCTACCCCATTCTGCTCGGCGGCATGAATGGCATCGCCCTGAGCACCAGCCTGGGCAACAAGCAAGGCGGGCTGCCCTTCACCGTGGTGCTCGATGGCAAAGGGGACGTCGTGTTTCAAAAGCTGGGAAAAACCTCTCTCGACGAGCTGAAAGAAGCGGTACCCTTCGGTCACTGAACCCCCTTGCATCACGCGCTCGTTTGTCAAATCCCAACCCTGTCATTGCTTCTCCATGAGCCTGCCGCGCATCCTCGTTCTCCACGGCCCCAACCTGAACCTGCTGGGGCAGAGGGAACCGCATATTTACGGCGCGACCACGCTGAGCGACATCGATCAGTCGCTGCACACGCTGGCTGCGGAGCTGGGCGTCGAAGTGCTGACCTTCCAGAGCAACCACGAAGGCGCGCTGATCGACCGCCTGCATGCGACGCGTCTGGACGGCACGCGCTTCGTCGTGATCAATCCCGCCGCCTACACCCACACCAGCGTCGCCCTGCGCGATGCCATCGCGGCCACCGATCTGCCCTTCATCGAGGTGCATCTGAGCAATGTGTACCGCCGTGAACCGTTCCGTCATCGCTCGTACTTTTCCGATCTGGCCACGGCCGTGATCAGCGGCTGCGGCGCTCACGGCTATGCCCTGGCCCTGCGTCACATCGTGGCCATTCTTGGGAATGGTAAAAATTGATGGTCTAATGCGACACTTATCAGCGACTTAACGACAGATCATGGATTTACGCAAACTCAAGACTTTGATCGACCTGGTCTCCGAATCCAACGTCTCCGAACTGGAGATCACGGAAGCCGAAGGCACGGTCCGCATCGTCAAGGCGCAGCCGCAACCCATCGTGCAATACGCCCCCCTGCCTGCGCAGATGCCGCTGCAATACGCACCGCATCAATACGCACCGCCCGTTGCCGAGGGTGCGGCGTCCGCAGCCCCGCCCTCCCCTGCTGCGGCACCTGCGGCCGAAGAGCATGTGCTCAAGTCTCCCATGGTCGGCACCTTCTACCGCGCGCCCTCTCCTGGCGCGGCTCCTTTTGTCGAAGTAGGCGACACGGTGAAGGTCGGACAGACGCTGTGCATCATCGAGGCGATGAAAATCCTCAATGAGATCGAATGCGACAAGGACGGCGTGATCAAGGCCATTCCTGCCGAGAACGGTCAGGCGGTGGAATTCGGTCAGCCGCTGTTCATCATCGCCTGATGGAGCGGCGCGGGGCTGCAATGCCTGCTGCCCTCGCGCTTGCCGTGCCGGCCATGCCCGCTTCCGACGGGTGTCTGGCCCTTCCCGGTTCCTGAACGGACAACGCGCATGTTCAAAAAAATCCTCATTGCCAACCGTGGCGAGATTGCTCTGCGGGTGCAGCGGGCCTGCCGCGAAATGGGCATACAGACCGTGGTGGTCTATTCCGAGGCCGACCGCGACGCCAAATATGTCAAGCTCGCCGACGAGTCCGTGTGCATCGGCCCGGCTCCTTCGGCGCAAAGCTATCTGCACATGCCGGCCATCATTTCCGCCGCCGAAGTGACCGATGCCGAGGCCATTCACCCCGGCTATGGCTTTCTGTCGGAAAACGCCGACTTCGCCGAGCGGGTGGAGAAGTCCGGCTTCGCCTTCATCGGCCCGCGTCCCGATTCCATTCGTCTGATGGGCGACAAGGTCAGCGCCAAACAGTCCATGATCCGCTCGGGCGTGCCCTGCGTGCCCGGCTCGGAAGGCGCTCTGCCCGAAGACCCGCGCGAGATCACCCGCATCGCACGCTCCATCGGCTATCCGGTCATCATCAAGGCGGCCGGCGGTGGTGGAGGCCGCGGCATGCGCGTGGTGCACACCGAAGCGGCGCTGCTCAATGCCGTGGCCATGACGCGCAGCGAGGCGGGGGCGGCGTTCGGCAATCCGGCGGTGTATATGGAGAAGTTTCTGCTGCAGCCGCGGCACATCGAAATCCAGGTGCTGGCCGACACCCACGGCAACGCGCTGTGGCTGGGCGAGCGCGACTGCTCGATGCAGCGCCGCCATCAGAAGGTGCTCGAAGAGGCCCCGGCGCCCGGCATTCCGCGCCGATTGATCGACCGCATCGGCACGCGCTGCGCCGATGCCTGCAAGAAGATCGGCTATCGCGGCGCGGGCACTTTCGAGTTTCTGTATGAAAACGGCGAGTTCTACTTCATCGAGATGAACACCCGCGTACAGGTCGAACACCCCGTCACCGAACTCATCACCGGCATCGACATCGTGGTCGAGCAGATCCGCATCGCAGCGGGAGAAAAACTCACCCTGCGCCAGCGCGGTGTGCAGTTCACCGGCCATGCGATCGAATGCCGCATCAACGCCGAAGACCCCTACAAATTCACCCCCTCGCCGGGGCGCATCACCGTGTGGCACGCTCCGGGCGGCCCTGGGGTGCGGGTCGATTCGCACGCCTATGCCAATTATTTCGTCCCTCCCAACTACGATTCGATGATCGGCAAGATCATCGTGCACGGCGCCACGCGCCAACAGGCGATTGCGCGCATGCGCATCGCCCTGTCGGAAATGGTGGTGGATGGCATCCAGACCAATATCCCGCTGCACCGCGAACTGATGGCGGATGCGCGCTTCAATGAGGGCGGCACCAGCATCCACTACCTCGAGGAATACCTCGCCGCGCGGCATTCCGCCTGAGATGCCCCGATGACGTATTGCGAAGTCACCCTCCCCGTCGGCGAAGAGCAGGCCGACCTGCTCTCCGACGCCCTGATGGAACTCGGCGCCTTGAGCGTGAGCGTCGAAGACCGCTTCGGCGACACGGCGCAGGAACAGGCCTTGTACGGCGAACCGGGCATGCCGCCACCCAAGGGTGCCTGGGCGCAGTCGCTATTGCGCGCACTGTTCGAGGGTGAAGCCCAGGCCGATGCCGCGCTGGCCGCCCTGCTCGCCGAAGACCTGCTGCCCGATCTGCAAGACGTGCAACAGTCCACGGTGGAAGATCGGGATTGGGTGCGGCTGACGCAGTCGCAGTTCCAGCCGGTGTCGATTGCCGACGCGCTGTGGATCGTGCCGAGCTGGCACGAGCCGCCCGCCGCCGACGTGCCCATCATCCGCCTCGATCCCGGCCTTGCCTTCGGCACCGGCACTCACCCCACCACGCGGCTGTGTCTGGAATGGCTGGCGCGCCAAAAGCTGCGCGGACAGAGCGTGCTCGACTACGGCTGCGGCTCGGGCATTCTGGCCATCGCCGCCGCCAAGTTCGGAGCCGACCCCGTGGTCGGCGTGGACATCGACACCGACGCGGTGCAGGCCACCGAAACCAATGCGGCCGCCAACGCCGTCACCCTGCAGTCCGGCCTGCCCGACAGAGTGGCTGGTGCGCGCTTCGACATCGTCGTCGCCAACATTCTGTCTGCGCCGCTCAAGCTGCTGGCGCCAGCGATAACCGCGCATGTGCGCCCAGGAGGATGGTTGGTGCTCAGCGGCATACTGGAGCGGCAGGCCGAAGAACTGATCGCCGCCTACGCGCCCCATTGCGCGCTGCAGATCGACAAATCGCTCGATGGCTGGGTCTGTCTCGCGGGCCGCACGCACCCCTGAACGACGCATGGCACAGGCCACCCGCTGTCCCCACTGCCAGACCGCTTTCAAGGTGGTGCGCGACCAGCTCCTGCTGCGCGAAGGCTGGGTGCGCTGCGGCCATTGCGGCCAGCCGTTCAATGCTGTCGATCACCTCATCGATCCCGCCCAGGAGCCGCCGCCCGCCCCTGCCGCCGAGCCCGAGGCCCGCGCAGAACCCGCACCGCCGCCCGCGCCGTATCCAGAGCCGCGAACCGACACGGCGCCGCTGGCAGCGGGCCTGCGCTGGAGCAACATCTCACTGGACCAGCCGCCTTACCAGGGCTTCCTGCCATTGAGGGCCCAACCCTACGACTTTACGCCCAGGCCTGCCGCCGCAGACGCGCCAGTGCGCGACGACGATGCCTGGCCACAACACGCGCCTTCGCCTGAGGGCGACCGCGCCGCCCCGGCGCCGCAAGCGGACGAACCGCCCCCGCAAGCCGATCTCGATCTCGATGCCGCGCCGCTATCCGAGTTCCATCTGGAGGACGCGCTCAACTATCGATTCGAAAACACCGATCCGCTGGAGAACCTCGCGCCGGGGGGCGCAACCACGGCCCAGGCCGAACCCGAATTTCTGCGCAAGGCCCGCCGCCAGGTCTTCTGGGACGGCACGCCGGCGCGCGCCGCGCTCGGCGTCATCAGCCTGCTGCTGCTTCTGGTGCTCGCCACACAGTCCGCGCTGCACTGGCGCGACAACCTGGCGCAGCAATGGCCCGCCAGCCGCCCGTGGCTGCAACAGCTTTGCGCCATGACCACCGGCTGCGAACTGGCCGCCCCGCGCGATCTTCATGCTCTGGTCATCGATTCCTCGGCGCTCAGCCCGTCCGCCAGTGGTCTGCAGCTCAGCATATTGCTGCGCAACCGGGCCGACCGCAGCGTGGCCTGGCCCGCGCTGGAACTGACCCTGACCGATGCGCAAGGCGTGACCCTGCAACGCAAAGTGGTGCAAGCCGCGCAGTATCTCCCGACTGCGGCGGCCACCGATCAGACCCTGCGCGAGGGCCTGGCCGCCGGTCAGCAGGTGCAATTGCTGCTGCATGTCGAGATCAGCGGCCCGGCTCCAGCGGGTTACAAGCTGGTGCTGTTCTATCCGTGAACGCGGAACACGGCGTCGAGCGACGCCTGGTAGGTGTCGTTCACCATCAGCTCGTCCCAGGGCAAGGGCGGCTGCGTGGGCAGCAGATCGAGCCGGCGCTGCGCGCTGCGGGCGTCGGGCGCCCACAATCGGCGCTCCAATGCTTGATCGAGTTCGCGCAACAGCCCGTCGAGCGGCCTGCCGCCGTCGATCACGCTCTGGTTGCACACCAGCATGGCGTCGCATCCGGCCTGCAAACCCTGCAACGCGGCCTGACTGAGACTTTGCCCTTCCGCCCGCGCCGCGGCCATACCGAGGTCGTCGCTGAGGATCGCACCGGTGAAGCCGATGCGCTCGCGCAGGATGTCGCGCAGCCATACGGCGCTGAAACCGGCAGGCTGCGCATCCACCTCGGGGTAGATCACATGCGCGGGCATGACGGCGCGCAGCTCGGGTGCGAGCCATTGGTAGGGCGCTGCGTCGGCGCTCAGGATGGCCTCCAGGGAGCGCGTGTCGCGGGCCACGGCCACATGCGTATCGGCGCGAACATGACCGTGGCCGGGGAAATGCTTGGCGCAATGCGCCATGCCGGCGCGCGCCAGACCCAGCATCAGGCTCTGCGCCAGCACCGTCACCACGCGCGCGTCGGCATGAAAGGCGCGATCGCCGATCACGCTGGAGCCGCCCCAATCGAGGTCGAGCACCGGTGTGAAGCTGAAATCGACGCCGCAGGCCCGAAGCTCCGAAGCCAGGACGAATCCGCACGCGGCCGCGCGCCGCATCGCGCCGGGCGCGTCGATCATCCAATGCGCACCCAGTTCGCGCATGGCCGGAAGCGGCGTGTAGCCATCGGTGCGAAAGCGCTGCACCCGCCCGCCCTCGTGGTCGACGGCGATCAGCAGATCGGGTCGCACCGCCTTGATCTGCGCGCACAGGGCGCAGAGCTGCCCGCGGCTTTCCCAGTTGCGCGCAAACAGCACCACCCCGCCCACCAGCGGGTTGCGCAGCCGCTTACGCTCGGCAGCGCCGAGCTGCAGCCCGGCCACATCGACGATCAGCGGTGAGTGCATCGGCAAAGGCACGGATTCAGGTCTTGAGCTGAACGGTCACTTCCGCCACGACCATGGCCAGCGCGGTGTCGGCCTCGTCGGAGACCGAGACGTGAAAGCGCAGCTGGCGCGCCTCGCACCAGTCCTTGAGCGCATCGTGCAGCACGATGACCGGCTGTCCGCTGGGGCGTTTGAGAATCTCGCAATCGCGCCAGCGCATCGGGCCGTGAATACCCAGGCCGATGGATTTGGAGAACGCCTCCTTGGCGGCGAAGCGCGTGGCCAGATAGTGGATGCCGCGCAGCCGCAGCAAGGCCTTGCGCCGGTGGTATTCGACGAGCTCGTCCGCACCGAGCACGCGCTGTGCGAGCCGGTCGCCGTTGCGCTGCACGGCGGCGTCCATGCGCGAAATGGAGCAGACATCGGTACCGATGCCGTAGATCATGCAGACCTCGGCACAGCCTTCAGTGTGCGTGCGCGGCGGCAACCGCGCCGGCGATCGCTGCCCGGAAGTCGCGCACCGATTGCTTCAGCCCGACGAACACCGCGTGGCCGATGATCGCATGGCCGATGTGCAGCTCGCTCACTTCGGGCAAGGCGGCAATCGCCGGGGTGCTTTGCAGGCTCAGGCCATGACCTGCGTTGGTCTGCAGACCCAGGCTGCGCCCCAGCTTCAGTCCGGCAACGATGCGATCGAATTCACGCTGCCGCGCGGCCTCGTCACCCGCGTCGAAAGCATTGGCATAGGCGCCGGTATGCAGTTCGATACAGGGCGCACCGGCCTTGGCGCTGGCCTCGATCTGCAGAGCGCTGGGCTCGATGAACAGCGAGACGTGACAGCCACAGTCGGCCAGCCGGGCGCAGGCTGCACGCGCGCGCTCGAACTGCCCCGCCACGTCCAGCCCACCTTCGGTGGTCAGCTCCTGTCGACGCTCGGGCACCAGGCAAACCCTCTGCGGTCGCACCGTGCAGATGATGTCGAGCATCTCCGGGGCGAGCGCAGATTCGAAGTTCAGCGGCGCCGAGATGACGGCCTTGAGCCGCTGCACGTCGGCGTCACGGATGTGTCGCCGGTCTTCGCGCAGATGGAAAGTGATGATGTCAGCCCCGGCTTCGACCGCCTGCTGCGCCGCCATCACGGGATCGGGAAAACGGCCGCCGCGTGCGTTGCGCAGCGTGGCGACATGATCGATATTCACCCCGAGCAGCGGAGCGGCGTCGGGGGCGGTAGCCATTGGATTCATAATTTGTGGAGATCGATGAGAAGCTGGCGGGTGCGCAGCGTCTTTCCTGCAAGATGATAGTGAAGCAGGCTGCGCATCAGCGTCTTCGCGGCCCGCGCGAGAACGACGTCGCCTTCTGTGGGCGGGCCTTCGCGCAGCGCCAGCAACACCTCGCCGCGAACCGCCTGCACGTCGGATGCGGGGCAGGCCGATACCCCCTGATCGGGATCGACGCGGTAATGGCCATCGGGCCGCACCGGCTCGGATGTGGCGCCTTCGAGGTGCAGATCTGGCAAAAAACCCAGTTCGCGCAGCAGCGCAAACTCGAAACGGCGCAGCACCGGCTCCAGTTCGGCGGCCTGCGCCTGCGGGCGCTGCGCCAGCGCGGCAATGCCCGCGTGATAGGCGTCGAACAGGCCTTCGTGGGCATCTTCGCGCGCCAGCAGACGCACGAGCAATTCATTGAAATAGAAGCCGCAGAGCAAGGGCAGGCCCGACAGCGGTGCCAGTCCGCCCGACCATTCGGCGCGGGTGAGGGTGCGCACCTCGCCACGGCCGCTCCAACTGGCATGGCAGGGCTGCAAGCCCAGCAGCACGGCGCGCAGCGCGGAAGTCGGCCGCTTGGCGCCCTTGGCCACCAGCGCCACACGGCCATGCCGGCGGCTGAAGACGTCGAGCAGGAGGCTGGTTTCTTTCCAGGGATAGCTGTGCAGCACGTAGATGGGTTCGTCGTGCACACGCTCCACCGAAGCCGTGCGCCGTGGCGCGCGCGGCACGGGTCGCGTGGCGGTCGGCTCGGCGCCCGGCTCAGTCCTCATAGCCGAAGGCGCGCACGGCGGCCTGATCGTCGGCCCAGCCCGAACGGGTTTTCACCCAGACCTCCAAAAACACCGGGCCGCCGAACAGGGCCTGCATGTCCTGCCGCGCTTCGGTCGAGATGCGCTTGAGGCGCTCGCCGCCCGCGCCGATCACCATGGCCTTGTGACTGTCGCGATCGACGATGATGGCCGCGGAAATGCGGCGCAGATCGCCTTCCTGGGCGAATTGCTCGATGACCACGGTGCTGCTGTAAGGAAGTTCGTCGCCGGTCAGGCGAAACAGCTTTTCCCGCAGGATTTCGCTCGCCAGAAAGCGCTCGCTGCGGTCGGTGAGCGCATCTTCCTCATAGCCCCACTCGCCTTCGGGCAGGTAGGGCTCCATGATGGCGAGCAGCCGGGAGGCATCGGCTTTTTTTTGTGCCGACATCGGCACGATTTCGGCAAAGGGGCGCAACTGTCCCAACTCGGCCAGCCAGGGCAGCAGCTTTTCGCGCGGGGTGATGCGGTCGAGCTTGTTGACCACCGCGATCACCGGCCGGTCGTTGGGCAGAACTTCGAGCACGGTGCGATCCTGCGCAAGCAACTTGCCCGCCTCCAGCACCCAGAGCACGAGGTCCACCTCGCTCAAGGCGCCGGTGACGGTGCGGTTCATCGCCCGGTTGAGCGCGTGCAGGTGCTGGGTCTGGAAGCCGGGCGTATCGACAAACGCGAACTGCGAAGTCCCTTGCGTGGTGACGCCGAGAATGCGGTGCCGCGTGGTCTGCGCCTTGTGCGAGGTGATGCTCACCTTGGCACCCACGAGCGCGTTGAGCAGCGTGGATTTGCCCACGTTGGGGCGTCCGACTATTGCCACAGTGCCGAAGCGGCGCGTCGATTCAGGGGGTGATGAGGTCATGGCGTTTGGGTGGGTTTGCGCAGTCGTCGCGCAGGCGCGCAACGCTGATTTTGCGTCTGCGAGGTCAAAGCTGCATCACCGCGTTCATCCACCAGCACGGGGCGGCCGCCACGGCGCAAGGGTTTGGCGCTGCCCCGACCGATGCGCTCGATCATGCGCGCGGCGGCGTCCTGCTCGGCGCGGCGGCGGCTGTCGCCTTCGCCCGTCACCTTCAGCCCGAGCGCGGCGACCTCGCATTCCACCCTGAATTTCTGCTGGTGCGCGGCGCCGCGCACATCGAGCACGGCATAGCTCGGCAAGGGCAGGCGCTGGCCTTGCAGAAACTCCTGCAACTGCGTTTTGGCATCCTTGCGCACGACCTCGGCATCGAGCGAATCGAGCAGCGGCGCAAACAGGCGGCGCATCACTTCCTGTGCCTTGTCGAACCCGGCTTCGAGATAAATCGCGCCGAGCAGGGCCTCCACCGTATCCGCAAGAATGGACTCGCGCTGCGCGCCCCCGCTCTGCAGCTCGCCCTCGCCCAGCCTGAGAAACCGCCCCAGATCGATCGCTCGGGCCACATCCGCCAGTGCCTCTGCACGCACCAGCGCCGCGCGCAGACGCGAAAGCTGCCCCTCGTCCTGGCGCGCCGCCTGGTGGTACAGCCAGGCGGCTGCGGAAAGATTGAGCACCGAATCGCCCAGGAACTCCAGACGCTCGTTGTGGTCCGCGCCGAAGCTGCGATGCGTCAGCGCCCGCTCGAACAGTTTGCGATCGCGGAAGACATAGCCCAGCCGCGTTTCCAGTGCCGTGCTCACCCGGGTATCAGTGCGAATGTCCGGCGTACTTGATCAGCAGATACACCGGCCCGGCGATGTGAATCTCCTTGTTGTACGCGAAGGAGATCACCACCTTGTCGTTGACCTTGGTGATGTCGAGATCCTGCGCCGTGACCGAGGAGATGTAGTCGACATCGGCCATTTTGGAATAGGCCGAGCGAATGTCGGCCACCGTCGGCCCGGCCTTGGCGGCCTGATCGACCGCTTTCTGGATGGCGAAGTATTCGGTCGCCGTGGGCACGGCCTGCGCGCCGATGACCACGATGAACGCGAGGATGGCGCCCCAGAAAATCAATCCGATGAGGGTGATGCCGCGCTGCCTGTCATGCTGCCTCATAGTTGTGCCCCGACTCTTCAAACCGACAAGACGATCCCTGCGATCAATGAATCAGCCCGATGTTTTTCGGTGCGCTGAAATTCATCCACACCACAAAGGCTTGGCCGATGATATTGCGCTCGGGCACGAAACCCCAATAACGTGAATCCAGCGAGTTGTCGCGGTTGTCGCCCATGACGAAATAATTGCCCTTGGGCACCTTGCAGACGAAGCCTTCGGCGTTGTAGTGGCACATGTCGCGGTGCGGGAAGCTCTCGGGCCCGCCAATGACGTAGGGTGGCGCCATCGGGTTGATCATGATGCGGTGCTCGTGCGTGCCCAGCTTTTCCATGTACTGCTTGTAATACGTCATGGTGCTCGGATCGAAATAATCGGGCAGCGGGGTTTCCTTCACTGGCTTGCCGTTGATCACCAGTTGCTTGTTTTCGTACGACACCGTATCGCCCGGCAGTCCGACGATGCGCTTGATGTAGTCGATGCGCGGATCCTTGGGCAGGCGGAACACGATCACATCGCCGCGCCGGGGCAGTTCGCCCGGGGTGAGGCGGGTATCGAGCAGCGGCAGGCGCAGGCCGTACTCGAATTTGTTCACCAGAATCAGGTCGCCGGGTACCAGCGTCGGCTCCATCGATCCGGAGGGAATCTTGAAGGGCTCGGCCACGAAGGAGCGCAGCAGGAACACCACCAGAATGACCGGAAACAGCCCCGCAGTCCACTCCAGCCACCAGGGCTGGCGCTGCACCCGCTCGCGCGCCGCCTCGATGTCGGCATCGGTCGCCACGGCGCCATCAGCGGCCAGGCCCTGTTTCTGCAGAGCCGTGCGCCTCTCCTGCAACTGCGCCACGGCCGACTTGGCCGCACGCCTGCGCTGCGGTGCGAAATACCAGCGCTCGGCAAACCAGAACACGCCGGTGACGACCAGAAGGATGAACAGCAAAAGGGTGAAGTTGACGCTGGGCGCGGTTTCCATACGGGCTATTTTTTGGGGGTGCGAATCAGTCTTCGACTTGCAGGATGGCGAGAAAAGCCTCTTGCGGGACTTCAACCGTGCCGATCTGCTTCATGCGCTTCTTTCCCGCCTTCTGCTTTTCCAGCAGCTTGCGCTTGCGGGAAATGTCCCCCCCGTAGCACTTAGCCAGCACGTTCTTGCGTAGCGCCTTGATTGTCTCACGCGCGATGATGTTGGCCCCGATGGCCGCCTGGATGGCGACGTCGTACATCTGGCGGGGAATGATCTCGCGCATCTTGGCCGCCACCTGACGGCCGCGGTACTGGCTCTGGCTGCGGTGCACGATGATGGACAGCGCATCCACCCGGTCGCCGTTGATCAGCATGTCGACCTTCACCACGTCGGCCGGGCGGTATTCCTTGAACTCATAGTCCATCGATGCATAGCCGCGCGACACGCTTTTGAGCTTGTCGAAAAAGTCGAGCACGATCTCGGCCAGCGGCATGTCGTAGGTGAGCATCACCTGGCGGCCGTGATAGGCCATATTGAGCTGCACCCCGCGCTTCTGATTGGCCAGGGTCATCACCGGGCCGACATAGTCTTGCGGCATGTAGAGATGCACCGTGACGATGGGTTCGCGGATTTCGGCGATGCGCCCTTGATCGGGCATTTTCGATGGGTTTTCGACCTCGATCACCTCGCCACCCGCGAGCATCACCTGATAGACCACCGAGGGCGCGGTGGTGATGAGGTCCTGGTCGAACTCGCGCTCCAGACGCTCCTGCACGATCTCCATGTGCAGCAGGCCGAGAAAGCCGCAGCGAAAGCCGAAACCCAGCGCCTGGCTCACTTCAGGTTCATAACGCAGCGCGGCATCGTTGAGCTTGAGTTTTTCCAGCGCGTCGCGCAGTTGGTCGTATTCGCTCGCTTCGGTGGGATAAAGCCCGGCAAACACCTGCGGCTGGATTTCCTTGAAGCCGGGCAGCGCCTCGGCTGCCGGGCCGAGGTTGTTGGGCAGCTTTTTTTCGAGGGTAATGGTGTCACCGACCTTGGCGGCCTGCAACTCCTTGATGCCCGCGATGATGAAGCCCACCTCGCCTGCGTTGAGCACCTCGCGCTGCACCGACTTGGGCGTGAACACCCCGAGTTGCTCAACGTTGTAGGCCGCATGCGTGGCCATCATCTTGAAACGCTCGCCCTTTTTCAGGCTGCCATCGACCACGCGCACCAGCATGACCACGCCGACATAGGTATCGAACCAGGAGTCGATGATCATCGCGCGCAGCGGCGCATCCATCTTGCCTTTGGGCGGGGGCATGCGGGTGATCACGGCTTCGAGAATGTCGTCGATGCCCATGCCGGTCTTGGCGCTGCAGGCAATGGCGCCGCTCGCATCGATGCCGATGACTTCCTCGATCTCCTCCTTGGCCCGCTCCGGGTCGGCCTGCGGCAGATCCATTTTATTGAGCACGGGCACGACTTCCACGCCCAGATCGAGCGCGGTGTAGCAGTTCGCCACGGTCTGCGCTTCGACCCCCTGGCTGGCATCGACCACCAGCAGTGCGCCTTCGCAGGCCGAGAGCGAGCGGCTCACTTCATAGCTGAAATCGACATGGCCCGGGGTGTCGATCAGATTGAGGTTGTAGGTCTTGCCGTCCCGCGCGGTGTATTGCAGCGCCGCAGTCTGCGCCTTGATGGTGATGCCGCGCTCGCGCTCGATGTCCATCGAATCGAGCACCTGCGCTTCCATCTCGCGGTCCGACAAGCCGCCACATCGCTGAATGATGCGATCCGCAAGCGTGGATTTGCCGTGATCGATATGGGCAATAATTGAAAAATTACGAATAGGGTTCATGCAGTGGTCTGCTGGGGCGACCGCTTCGCGCCCTACGGATCAGACGGGAAACAGGGGATGCACAAGAAAAAAAGGCGCGACAAGCGTGACGCGCCTTCCAACAAATCGATCTGGCAACTGCTTGAGCTTGTTGGGCGGCCATTCTAACCCGGGGCAACTCCGGGTCTGACGCCGCCTTACGCCCTTCAGCCAGATTCAGTTCTGCGGTCGCAGCAGGATATACAAGCCCGAATCGCCGCGCCGCACCAGCACCGCCACCTGTTTGCCCGGTGGCAGTTGCGCGCTGATCGCATTGAACTGGGCTGCGCTGTTGACCGCCGTATTGCCCACGGCCAGCACCACATCGCCCACACGCAGACCGTCGCGTGCGGCCGACTCGCGCACGGCCTCGACCAGCACGCCGCTGCTCACGCCGAGCTGACGTTTCTGCGCCTCGTTGAGGTCGATGACTCTCACTCCCAGCGCATTGGCCTTGCTGACGGGCTCGGGCTTTTGCTCCTCGGCCGGTTTGGCGCCGGGCTTCCTGTCCATCACCCATTCGCCCACCGTGACGTTGAGCGTCAGGCTCTTGCCCATGCGCAGCACCTGCATGGGCACGGTGGTGTCGGGCTTGGTTTCACCCACCAGGCGCGGCAGATCATTGGCCCGTTCAACCGGCTTGCCGTTGAAGCGGGTGACGATGTCGCCGACCTGCACGCCGGCCTTGTCCGCCGGCCCATCCTTTTCCACCACGCGCACCAGGGCGCCCCGTGCCTGTCCCAGCCCAAGCGACTCGGCCAGATCGCGGCTCACGTTGTCGATCTGCACCCCGATCTTGCCGCGCACCACATAGCCCTGCTTCTTGAGTTGCTCGACCACGCGCATGGCTTCGTCGATCGGAATGGCGAAGGAGATGCCCATGAAGCCGCCGGTGCGGCTGTAGATCTGCGAATTGATGCCGATGACATTGCCGCGCATATCGATCAGCGGGCCGCCGGAATTGCCCGGATTCACCGCCACATCGGTCTGGATGAACGGCGTGTAGTCGCCGGTGTCGCGTCCCTTGGCGCTGACGATGCCCGCGGTCACGGTGTTTTCCAGCCCGAATGGCGAACCGATGGCCACCACCCATTCACCCACCTTGACCCTGGAAGAATCGCCGATGCGCACGGCAGGCAGCGGCTGCTTGGCGTCGATCTTCACCAGCGCCACGTCGGTGCGCTTGTCGGCGCCGATGAGCTTGGCCTTGAACTCGCGCTTGTCTGTCAGCGTGACCATGATCTCGTCCGCGCCGTCCACGACGTGGGCATTGGTCATGATGTAGCCATCCGGGCTGATGACGAAGCCCGAGCCGACGCCAGTGGGGCGCTCTTCCTCTTCATCCTGCGGCCCGTTCTTGCCACCCTTCGGTTGATCGGGGGCGGGAATGGGCACGCCAAAAAACCGACGAAGCAGCTCGCGCGTCTGTTCGTCCATCTGATCGCCGCTGCCCACGGGCACCTTCTTGAAAGTGCGGATATTCACCACCGACGGGCCGGCCTTTTCCACCAGACCGGTGAAATCCGGCAGGCCGCAGGCTACGCAAGGCTGCTGCGGCGCTGACCCGGCCGCCTGCGCCGGAACCGCGATACCCGCCATGGCCAACAGGCCCGCACTCAAACAGGTCAACAAGACTTTTTTCACCGATTTCTCCCTGATACATCGCGCCTGATTTCAGGCGGAATACTGCAATTCGATCATTCATTCATCGCGCGAGCAGCATACGCAAAAGGCCGCAACCACGCTGCGGCACGGCTACCTGAACCCGCAGTCATTGCACGCGAACGATGGCGTCGCTGATGCGCCGCAGCGTGTGTTCGGGCACCGCCCCCATCACCGTCAGCCAGGAGTCGCCGATGCGCCGCGACAGCGCCAGGGTACCCCCGACACGCTGCTCCGGCGCGACCGGCTCGCTCAGATCGGCGGCAGGCTGGACGAAGATGGATACCGAAGCCAGACCGTCGCTGAGCAGCCACTGCAGCACTTCGGAGGGCTTGCCGCCCAGCGACATGCTGCGGCGAAACACCCCGACCGTCTTGAAACCCGGCACCGGAGCGGACAGCGCCCAGCCCTGCGATTGCAGGCTCACCGGAACGACCTTCATCTGCTCCACCACATACCCTGGCGGTTGGTGCAGACTGTCACGCACCAGCGACAGGCGTGGCGGCACGTTGATCTTGAGTTCGGTGAACGCCACCTGATTGATGACATGACCCGCCGCATCGAGCGTTTGCGCCTTGACCAGAAGCTGCGCATCGCGCAGCGACCACAAGCGGTAGCCCCAGCGCAGATCGTCGCGCGGCAGCAGCGTGGAAACGCGGCACTCATAGCCCGCGCAGCGCTGCAGCCCGCCCCGTTCCAGCCGGTAATTGCGGTCGACCTCGCCGTCGGTGGTCTTGAGCAGGCGGGGGAAACTGGCCTGCCCGGACTGATCGTCGATCAGCGTCAGACGGTAGTCGGGCCAGATCGTGCGCACTTGGTCATTGAGCGAAACCATGATGCGGCGCTGCCCGTCCAGGGTCTCGATACGCTCGAAATGCCCCTGCGGCAGAACATAATGCACCAGACTGGATGTGCTGATCTCGTCGCCGCGCTGGGTGATGAATACGCCGCTGTAATTCAACGAACGGGCGGCCGCGCTCACCGTCTGCAGCCATTGCTCCAGGTTCTGCTGAGATGCGGGCACATCCGCGGCTTGCACCGCGGCCGACGCGTTTGTCGCGTCAGGTGCGTGTCCCTGCTGTGCGGCAAGGATGGGCGCGGCGAACGCTGGCGTGAGCCCTGGTGCGCTGGATAGACCGATCAGTGCGCCAATCCAGACCGCCCGACGCCACCGGCGCGCGCCCAATACCCCCAAGCGCGCCATCAGTGAGATTGCGCTGCAGGCGCGGCCAGATGGAGGCCGCTGGCCTCGGCAGACCGATTTCGAACCCATTGCAGCGTAGCCGGAACGGCGGGCATCATCCCCCCGGCCATCTGTTGATGCGCCAGGAGGTATTCGACCATGGGCATTTGCTCCGACACGGGAACGATCTGAGCCGTCTTCTGGCCGCTTCCGCCCCCGAGCGGGCTCTGCGTCGAAAGATCCACCTGGACCAGGCCCGCCCGGGCGAGCTGGTTGACGGCCGGGTTGGCGGGCGCAACAACCCGGGTATCGGCTACGGGCATCTGCCCCTTCGCCCCGGAATCTGCGAGAGATGCCACCGTCGGCATTCCCCCAGAGGGCGCGGTCGTCTGCAACCCGGGCAGCGCCACCCAGGCCATGACGGCCACCCCCGCCACGGCCGCCATGCCTGCAGCCATGCGCGTGCTCCAGTGCGGACGGTTGCGGGAGACAGGAGCAAGGCGCGCCGCCTGCCCTGCCATCCCAACAGCCACCGCAGCCGATCGTGCGGCGGCTTGCGGCAGCAGCACGATCGGTTCGCGCGCGATCGCCGCGCTGACGCGCTGCAAAAAATCGACTTCATCGGGCAGGGGCGTGAGATCGGAGGAACGCAGGATGTCGCCGATCTGGGCATAAATCAGCCAGTCACGCCGTGCGGCGTCGTCGGCTGCCACCCGGCGGACGAAAGCCTCCGAAGCGTCCGTCCACGCGGACTGCCCATGACCAGCCCCCTCTCCATCCATCAGAGCGGAGAGTTGCTCGCGCGACATGTCTTGACTCATTTTTCGTCTCCTACAAAACTCCACAGCCGATCCACCGCAGGCTCACCACCGCTTGCCACCCTTGTGCTCGATCACCGGACGCAGACGCTCGGCAATGGCTTCGCGGGCGCGAAAAATCCGCGAGCGCACCGTACCGATAGGGCATTGCATGGCTTCGGCAATATCCTCGTAACTCAATCCCTCGATTTCACGCAGGGTAATCGCCATGCGCAAATCTTCCGGCAAAGACTCCATGGCGGCATTCACCGTTTGCACGATTTCTTTCGAAACCAGAATGGACTCCGGCGTTTCGTGGTTGGTTAGTAGCTCGGTCGGGCTAAAAGTTTCTTCATCATGGCCGGACCCATCACCTTCGGACACCGTCGGATCGCGCATGTCGTCGGAAATGGCTTTTTTGGCTGTATTGACCGCGATGCGATAGAGCCAGGTATAGAACTGACTGTCGCCGCGGAACTGCCCGATGGCGCGATAGGCGCGCAGAAAAGTCTCTTGCGCCACGTCTTCCGCCAGCGACGGATCACGGATGAAGCGCAGCACCAACCGATAGATCCGGCGCTGGTATTTGGCCACGAGGAGATCGAAGGCCTTTTGCTGCCCGGCCTGGACCTGCTGGACCAGAAAGGCATCACTCTGGGTGTCCTGCTCCACTGCAACTCAATGAGACAGAGCACCCAAGCGCAGTCGCAGTTCGCGAAAAATGCCGGGTTGGATATCGCTGGGCACGGGCAGAACCACACGCCCTTTCGCCGTCAGGCCAAGCACCAGCAACAGACCCGGCAGCACCATGCCCCGCACCTGAAGTACATCTTCCAGGCCGTGGCCCCGCTGCAGTTTCCAGCCCCGTTCATCGTGAAACAGGGTGAACGGGCGGATGGTCCAATAGGGATATTGCGCCGACAGAATGGCCAGGAATAGGGCGGCCGCAAAAGCCGCCATCAGGCTGAGCGTATCGGTATTACGCCAGACCCAGACCGTCCACCCGGCGGCGAGCAGTGCCGCCGCACTGAACAACCCAAGCAGCAGATGCCAGCGGCCGAAATGTTCGACCCGGATCTGCAAGGGTGCTAGGGTCTTCATGCCGCTCGGTCGGAAAAGGAAAATGAAGGGACGCGGAAAAGCCTGGTGCGCTCAGAGCGCCCCCAGACCTGCCACTTTCGCGTCAGGCCCCCAGAGGGGGATGAGAAAACTTGGGACGGCCCGGCGTTTTCTCATGAGGCGTTCAAACGCGCTTGAACAGCACCGATCCGTTGGTGCCGCCGAAACCGAAGTTGTTTTTCAGCGCATACTCGATGCGCATGTCGCGTGCGGTGTTGGCGCAATAGTCCAGATCGCACTCAGGATCGGGCGTGTGCAGATTGATGGTCGGCGGGCAGACCTGGTGATGCAGTGACAACACCGTGTAGACCGCCTCCACGCCGCCGGCGCCGCCTAGCAGGTGCCCGGTCATCGACTTGGTGGAATTCACCACCAGTTTGTAGGCATGGTCGCCAAAAGCGAGCTTGATGGCATCCGACTCGTTCTTGTCGCCCGGCGGGGTGGAAGTGCCATGCGCGTTGATCATCTGCACCTGATCGGTCGCCACGCCAGCGTTCTTCAGCGCCAGCAGCATGCTGCGGCGCGGGCCATCGGTATTCGGCAACGTGATGTGCCCGGCGTCACCGCTCATGCCGAAGCCGACCAGTTCGGCGTAGATCTTCGCGCCGCGTTTCACCGCGAACTCATAGTCTTCGAGCACCATGACGCCAGCGCCTTCGCCGAGCACGAAGCCATCGCGGTCTTTGTCCCACGGACGGCTTGCGGTCTGTGGGTCATCATTGCGGGTGGACAGGGCGCGAGCCGCAGCGAAGCCGCCGATCCCCAGCGGGGAAACCGTGGCTTCTGCGCCGCCGGCCACCATCACGTCGGCGTCGCCGGATTCGATCAACCGCGCAGCCAGACCGATGGCGTGCAGACCTGTGGTGCATGCGGTGACGACGGAGAGGTTCGGCCCCTGGAACCCGTATTGGATGGATACATAGCCGGAGATCATGTTGATGATCGAGGCCGGCACGAAGAACGGGGTAATGCGACGCGGGCCGCGCTTGAGCAGCTCCTCGTAGGTGTTTTCGATCAGCGGCAGGCCGCCGATGCCCGAACCCACCAGCACGCCCACCCGCTCGGGATCGAGTCCGGCCTGGTCGATGCCGCTGTCGCGCACGGCCTGAGTCGATGCCGCGATGCCGTAGTGGATGAAGGTATCCATATGCCGCGCTTCCTTGGCGGCAATGTATTGCGTGACATCGAAATCACGAACTTCGCCTGCGATCTGCACGGAATAGGCGGAGGCATCGAACTTGGTGATGCGTCCGATGCCCGATTTGCCCGCGAGCAAATTGGCCCAGTTGTCATCCAGCGTGTTGCCCAGCGGGGAAACCGCGCCAAGGCCAGTAATCGCAATTCGTCGGCGAAGGGTCATGTGAAATCAGGCAGGCCGCACCAGCGCAGACGCACGGGCACGAGCAATAGAGAGCCAAACAAAGGTGAGTCAAAACGAGGTGGGTTCAAAAAAGCTCAGAGCGCACATCGGGCAGACAAAAAAGCTGGCGAAAAAGGCTGACGAAACCGTCAATCGACAAAGCTCTGCGGCCCAACAAAATCCGGCTCTGCTTGCCGACCTTTCATCAGGCCTTGTAGTGCGCCTTGGCGTAATCGACAGCCAGTTGCACGGTGGTGATCTTCTCGGCGTCTTCGTCGGGAATCTCGATGTGGAATTCGTCTTCCAGCGCCATGACCAGTTCGACGGTGTCCAGCGAATCGGCGCCCAGATCATCCACGAAGGATTTTTCGTTGGTCACCTGATCTTCTGCAACACCCAGTTGCTCGGCGATGATTTTCTTGACGCGCTGTTCGATGTCACTCATTGAAGCCTCCAGTGGAAATATGAAAATTTTAGCAAGCGCCGAGGCGGGCTTGGCCATAGGCCCAAAAGCATAACCTCGTCCGGCGACAACGTCGTTGCGTTTTGCCAAGGGCTTATTGCATGTAGAGGCCGCCATTGACGTGCAGCACGGCCCCGGTGATATACGCCGCCAGCGGCGACGCAAGAAAAGAAACGGCATGCGCGATCTCCTCGGGCCTGCCCAGACGGCCCAGGGGAATTCGCGCCAGCATGGGCTGGGTTTGCGCCTCGGTCAGCGCCCGGGTCATGTCGGTATCGATGAAGCCCGGTGCGACGCAGTTGACGGTGATGTTGCGACTGCCCAGTTCCTGCGCCAGCGCCCGGGTCATGCCCGCCACACCGGCCTTAGCCGCCGCGTAATTGGCCTGGCCGGGGTTGCCAGAGGCGCCGACCACCGAGGTGATGTTGATGATGCGGCCGTAGCGCTGCTTCATCATGGGGCGGATGACGGCGCGCGACAGGCGGAACACGCTGCTCAGATTGGTCGAAATCACCGCATCCCAGTCAGCATCGCTCATGCGCATGGCCAGCGTGTCGCGGGTGATGCCGGCATTGTTCACCAGGATGTGCAGCCCGCCTTCGGCCTTGACGGTCTCGTCGACCAGCGCGGCGCCCGCATCGGCGTCGTTCACGTCGAGCACCGCGCCGCGCCCGCCAAAAGACTGCAAGGCTGCGGTGATGGCCTGGGCGCCCGACTCCGAGGTGGCCGTGCCGATGACGCGAACACCCGCAGCCGCCAGAGCCGCGGCGATGGCCGCGCCGATGCCGCGCGAAGCGCCCGTAACCAATGCGATCTGGCCAGCGAACGCTTGGGCGGTTGAAGTGTCAGCAGATGAATTGCTCATGCCAGGGCCGTTTGAAGGGAAGGAATCGCGGACAGATCGTCCAGGGCAAAAGACTGCAGTGCGGGGTCGATCCGGCGCGTGAGCCCGTGCAGCACCTTACCCGGGCCGCACTCGACCAGCGTGGAGCAGCCCGCCCTGGCAATGGCCTGCACGCACTCCACCCAGCGCACCGCATGGCAGGCCTGACGCGCCAGCGCGTCGCGGATCGACTCGGGGTCGGTCGGGTGCGCCACATCGACATTATTGATCAGGGTGATCTGTGGCGCCTTGATCGCCACCCCTTGCAGATAGGCGCGCAACCGGTCGGCCGCGCCCTGCAGCAGACTGCTGTGAAACGGCGCCGAAACGGCCAGCGGCAAGGCGCGCTTGGCGCCTGCGGCCTTCAGCACCTCGCAGGCGCGGGCGATGGCGGCCTGCGTGCCGGCGATCACCACCTGACCCGGCGCATTGAAATTGACGGCTTCCACCACCTCCCCCGTCTCACGCGCAGCCTGGGCACATCCGGCGCGCACCGCGGCATCGTCCAGACCGAGCACGGCGGCCATGCCGCCCGCGCCGACGGGAACCGCCTCCTGCATGGCCTGGGCGCGAAAGCGCACCAGGGGCAAGGCGTCGCCCAGCGTCAGGCTTTCGGCCGCCACCAGCGCGGTGTATTCGCCCAGACTGTGTCCGGCGACGCAATCGGGCTTGCGCCCGCCCTCGGCCAGCCATAGGCGGTAAAGCGCCACGCCCGCAGTGAGCATGACGGGTTGGGTGTTGGTGGTGAGATTGAGTTGCTCGGCTGGACCCTGCGCGATCAGGGCGCCCACATCCTGCCCCAACGCCGCGCCGGCTTCCTCCAAGGTGGCGCGCACGGCAGGGTGAGCGGCCACTTTGTCGAGCATGCCGACGGACTGTGAACCTTGTCCGGGAAAAACGAAGGCGAATGTCATGGCGGAAGGGAGTAGAAAAAACTCAGTAATCGACGACCGCAGCGCCCCAGGTCAACCCGCCGCCGACCGCCTCGAACAGCAAGGTGTCGCCGCGGTGTATCTGCCCGCTGCGCACCGCGACATCGAGCGCCAGCGGAATCGAGGCGGCCGAGGTGTTGCCGTGCTGATCGACCGTCACGACGATTTTGTCCAGCGCAATGCCGAGCTTCCTGGCCGTATGCGTCATGATGCGGATATTGGCCTGATGCGGCACCATCCAGTCCACATCGGCGGGAAGGCGGCCGGCCTTGGCCAGTGCCTCGCGGGCCACGTCTTCGAGCACATGCACCGCCTGCTTGAACACGGCCTGCCCATCCATTTTCAGGAAGGGACTGCCCGCGACCTGGCCGCTGGCCACGCACCCAGGGGTGCACAGAATGGACGCTTGACGGCCATCCGCATGCAGCGCGCTGGCCAGCACGCCCGGCGTCTCGCTCGCGCTGAGCACCACGGCGCCCGCGCCATCGCCGAACAGCACGCAGGTGGTGCGATCGTTGAAATCGAGAATCCGCGAAAAAACCTCCGTGCCTACGATCAGGGCATGCTGCGCCATGCCGCTGCGCACGAATTGGTCGGCCACGGTCAGGGCGTAGACGAATCCGGCGCAGACCGCCTGCACATCGAAGGCGGCGCCTCCGGCCGCACCGAGACGTCCCTGGATGAGCGCGGCATTGGACGGAAAGATCATGTCCGGCGTGGACGTGGCCACGATGATCAGACCGATGTCCTGGGCCTGCAGTCCCGCCGCTTCGAGCGCACGGCGGGCGGCTTGTTCCCCCAGATCGACGCTGGTCGTCCCTTCTTCTGCGAAGTGGCGGAAGCGGATGCCGGTGCGCGCCACGATCCACTCGTCGCTGGTTTCGACGCCGCGCCTGGCCAGATCGGCGGCGAGCTCGTCGTTGCTGATTTTGCGCGGGGGCAGCGCGCCACCAGTGCCGGAAATTCGGGAATAGGAAGGCATGGAGCAGATCGTTCGGAAAGGTGCGAAGCGGAGTCGCTCAACTCGCCGGAGCGAATGGGGCCCCGTGGGGTGATGACTCGTGCATCACTTCGAGAATACGTTCGGTATGGCGCACCACATCGCCCTGCACCGCCTCGTGCGCGCGCAGCAGCGCCTGCTCGAAGCCGAAGGCATCCGCCGAGCCGTGGCTCTTGACGACCAGGCCGCGCAGGCCCAGCAGGGCCGCGCCGTTGTAGCGGCGGTGATCGACGCGCTTGCGCAATCGCTTGAGCACCGGCATGGCCAGCAGCGCCATCAACTTGCTCAGCGGCGTGCGGGTGAACTCCTCGCGGATCATGCCGGAAAGCATCTGCGCCAGCCCTTCGGAGGTCTTGAGCGCGACATTGCCGACAAAGCCATCGCACACGACGATATCGGTCGTGCCCTTGAAGATGTCGTTGCCTTCGACATTGCCATAAAAACGCAGGCGTCCGAGCGCATCGGCTTCGCGCAGCAGTTCGGCAGCGCGCTTGATGGTGTCGTTGCCCTTGATCACCTCTTCGCCGATATTGAGCAGACCCACCGTCGGCTGCGCATGCCCGCCGGCCGCCGCATACGCCGTGCCCATGACGGCGAACTGCAGCAGGTGCAGCGGCTCGCAATCGACGTTGGCGCCCAGATCGAGCATCAACGTGCCCTCGCCCTTCTGGTTGGGCAGATAGGTGGCGATGGCCGGCCGCTCGATGTCGAGCAGGGTCTTGAGCAGATAGCGCGCCAGCGCCATCAGGGCGCCGGTGTTTCCTGCCGACACGCAGGCCTGGGCGCGGCCGTCGCGCACCAACTCGATGGCGCGGCGCATGGACGAGTCGCGTTTGCGGCGCAGCGCGACCTCGATGGGATCGTCGGAAGTCACCAACTCGCTCGCCGCGACGAATTCGACGCGCGCATCGCCATTGAGTCGCAGCGATTCCAGCAGCAGCATCGACATCTCGGCCTGGCCGACCAGGATCAGCCGACTGTCCGGATGAGCGTGCAAGAACCGTGCACAGGCCGGCAGGGTCACTCTCGGACCATGGTCTCCGCCCATCAGATCGACGGCCAGAGTGGAACTCATGACGCAGCGCTCGCGAGCATCGAAAGCGCCTTCGCAAGCGCGCATGGCAACCGTTCGCCCCGCATTTGCTGGCCGCACGTGATGCGCAGGGTGCGCGAAGGCAAGCGCTTACTCGTCAGATTTGGTCTTGACCACTTTGCGCCCACGGTAAAAACCGTTCGGGCTGATGTGGTGGCGCAGATGCGCCTCGCCCGTAGTCGGCTCCACAGCCAGCGGCGGCGCGCTCAAGAACTGATGGGCGCGGTGCATGCCGCGTTTCGAAGGTGATTTCTTGTTTTGCTGGACGGCCATGGCAATCCCCTGTGAAAAAGCCAATCATTATATGCGAGGGCTTTCTTGCGATACAGGCCCCCTATCGATTCTTTTTTTCACCCTCGATCAGTTCGCGCAGGTTGGCAAAGGGGTGCTGTCGCGGTTCGGCAGACGGCTCATTCAGGGTATGTGTCGGCGCCGCGACGGACTCACCTTGCGACGGGCAGCGATCATGCAAAGGCACGGTGGGGAGGGCGAGAATGAGCTGATCCTCAATGAGGCTGAGCACGTCCACGGGCTGGGCCGCGGGCAAGGCCTCGTCTTCGGCCTCGATTTCGGCCTGAGTCAGTTCCGGCTCCGCGGTCACCAAGCGAAAATCGACGGCCTCGTCAACCGGATGGCGCATTTCCTGCAGGCAACGCTGGCAAATCAGCGGGAGCTCGGCGCGAACCTCCAAAGTCACCATGGCCTGCGGTCGCATGCCGATCCGTTCTCGCTCAAAGCCCTTGAGCGCCCATTGCACCGCGGCCCCTTGCGTGCTCGACAATAGTTCGAGCAGACGGGGCAGGTCCGTCAGCGGAACCCCGCCTTGCAGAGCGCCTTCGGAGCGGGCGAAATCGAACAAAGCCAGCGCGCGAGGCGGCATCGCCCCCTTGTCGGCAGAGTTTGTGGCGGGAAGTTGGGACATGACTCAAGTTTACCGACTGCTACATCTCGCCGAGACAGCAGGCAGGCTCGCTCTTACACTGTGGAGTATGTATAGAGAGTGATCCATATCACTTCCACCCACCAAAGAGGATGAGACATATGACCAGTATCGCGCAGTGGTTCCCGACGGGATGGGAACATTTTCTGATTGGCGGCTTGTTCATCGGCCTGGGCGTGAGCGTGCTGTTCTGGCTGACGGGCCTGATCGGCGGCATCAGCACGGCCTACTCGGCAGTCTGGTCGCTGATTTCGCGCCATCCGTTCTTTCAACACGAAAAGTTCATCTCGACCCGTAACTGGCGTTTGATGTATGGGCTGGGTCTCATCATGGGCGCGGTGGTGTTCACCTACACCCTCGGTCACGGCGAGGGCTTCGTCACCAAGGTGCCGCTGTGGCAGTTGTTCGCTGGCGGCATCATCGGCGGATTCGGCGCCCGCATGGGCGGGGGCTGCACCTCGGGACACGGCATCTGCGGCGTGGGCTCGGGACAGTTGCCTTCCATCCTCGCGGTCCTCATTTTTCTGTGCACCGCCATTGTCACGGCGCATATGGTCCGTGCTTTGGGAGGGTTCTGAGATGCAGCGCGTTCCTCCTTTCGCCGTGATGCTCTCGGCCTTGTTCGCAGGCACGCTGTTCGGTTTCGGGCTGGCGCTGTCCACCATGGTCAAGCCCGAGGTCATTCTGCAGTTTCTGCTGCTCAAGAATCTCGGCCTGCTGCTGGTGATGGGGGGCGCTGCGGGCGTGACCTTCATCGCCTACCACCTGCTGCCGCGATTGATGAAGCGACCCGTGTTCGGTGTGGTGTTCGGCAAGCACCCCTCGCACCTGGATGCGCGCACCCTGATCGGCGCGGCGATCTTTGGCGTGGGTTGGGGTCTGAGCGGCGTGTGTCCGGGTCCGGCCATCGCGGGACTCGGCGTGGGCAACTGGCCACTGCTGCTGAGCATCGCAGGCATCCTCATCGGCGCGTGGCTGCACGGCCGGTTCTTCGGCGAGCATTGATGACGCAGCCCGCCGATTCCGCTCTGGTTCTCGCCTCGACTTCGCCCTATCGCGCCGAATTGCTGCGGCGTCTGCGAGTGCCGTTTTCGATCCGCGCCCCCGGTGTGAACGAAACGCGCCGGGCCGGCGAGTCCGCGCTCGATCTGGCGCTGCGGCTGGCTGCGGAGAAAGCCTCTGCGGTCGCGCGCCACTCCCCAGGCTGCTGGGTGATCGGCTCCGATCAGGTGTGCATGCTGGGCGACGAGACGCTGGGCAAGCCAGGCACACATGCGGTTGCGGTCTCTCAGTTGCAGCGCCTCAGCGGACGTGACGCCGTGTTTCACACCGCGGTTTGCGTCATCGCGCCTGACGGCGGCATGCAGTTGCGCAACTGTCCCACCGAAGTGCGATTCCGCACCTTGAGCCCGGTGGAAATCGAGACCTACCTTGCGCTGGACGCACCCTACGACTGCGCAGGCAGCGCCCGCTCGGAATCGCTCGGACCCGCCTTGCTCAAGCACATGCGCAGCGACGATCCGACCGCCCTGACCGGCCTTGCGCTGATCGACCTGTGCGACATGCTGCGCCTGAGCGGTTTCGATGTACTGGCGCGGGCGCAGCGATAAGAATCGGATCAGCGCAAGGACCACCCCAGGTTTGAAAGCTCGCGCACCGCGCCCATGCCCAGCGAGGCGCCGAAACGCTTGGCCAGTCGCTCGGCCACGTTTTCCTGCAGGGTGTAGTCGACGATTTCCGGCGCCTTGATCTTGTCGCGCGCAATCTGGTCCACGTCGCCGTAGCCGTCGGCCAGGCCTTGCTGCACCGCGGATTGCCCCGTCCACACCAGACCGGAGAAGGTCTGGTCATTCACCTTCAGGCGCGCGCCGCGCCCCTTCTCCACGGCCGCGATGAACTGCTTGTGAATCTGCTCCAGCATGCCCAGCGCGTAGGCCTTCTGGTCTTCTGGCATGGGCGTGAAGGGGTCCATGAACCCCTTGTTGGTGCCCGCGGTGAGCAAGCGGCGCGTCACACCCAGTTTGTCCAACAGGCCGGAAAAACCAAAACCGTCCATCAACACGCCGATGGAACCCACCAGACTGGCCGGATTCACATAGATGTCATTGGCCGCCGCCGCCACGTAGTAGGCGCCCGAGGCACAGACCTCCTCACACACGGCATAGACCGGCTTGTCGTATTTGGCACGCAGCCGCTCGATCTCGGCAAAGATCTGGCTGGCCTGCACCGGGCTGCCCCCCGGGCTGTTGATGCGCAGGATGACCCCGCGGGTCTGCGGATTGGAGAACGCATCCCGCAGGGCGGTGTTGATGTTGTCGGCGCTGGCCTGCGAATCGATGGCAATCTCGCCGTTGAGCTCGATCAGCGCCGTATGCGGCCCGGTGATGGTGCCGTTGCCGAACTCCGCCACCATGCCGCCGAAAAAGATGAGCGCCACGATGCCGAGCAGTACAAAGCGGAAAAAAATCGACCAGCGCCGCGCGCGGCGCTTTTCGGTCACCACTTCCAGCACCAGCTTTTCCAGCACCTGCCGCTCCCATGCACCGGGTTGGGCAGGCGGCTCAGAACGCTGCGAAGGATGATCGGGGGGCGATGCGCTCATGTTTCGGACTCGGAGAATGAGAAAACGGGACGGGCCGTCAGAATACCAGCGCTTCATGGACGCTCACTGGACTGCCCTCCGGTCGCTCAGGCGGCGGCGAGCTTGTCGGTTCCCGACACGCCGGATTGCGATTCGACAAGGATCAGATTCGCTAATTGTGTGAGAATTTCCCACAAATAAAGGATTTGGCCTTTTCGGTCGATTCGTCTTCCTCATCCCTTCTCGCGCGAGATCACACCATGGCCCTTCGTCCCACCCTCATCGCCGCCCTGCTTGCTCTGGGCGGCGTTTGCACCGCCCATGCCGAACCGGCGCTGACCGTCGGCAACACCTTGTCCTTTTTCCAGGGCAAGTTCGGCACGAACAACAACATCAACATCCGCTACGACGCCACCGACATTCAGTATGGCGACGGCAACGACTGGCGCGTCAAACTCACCGTCCCCTATGTTTCCGAAAGCGGCCTTCCCGTGGGCTCCACCCTTTCTGGAAACACCGTCGTGGGCGGCGGCAGTTCCACGCAAACCCATTCTGCCAGCGGCCTGGGCGATGTGTGGCTGGCTGGACATTACAAGATTTTCCAGGGCGTGGGTCTCACGCCGTCGATCACGCCTTACGCCAAGATCAAATTCGGCACCGCTTCATCCGACAACGGTCTGGGAACCGGCAAGAACGACTATGAGCTGGGCGTGGGCTTGCAGCAGATCATCGGCAACAACTGGTTCCCGTTCGCCAATCTGGGCTACCGTTTCGTGGGCAACCCGACCGGACAGAATCTGCGCAATATCGCCGTCTATCAGTTGGGCGCCAGCTATGCGGCCAGTCAGCAGAACATCTTCACCCTGATGTATGCCGCTCAGCAGGCTCTGGTTGCCGGCGCGCCCGCTCCCTCCGACCTGATCGCCGCCTGGAATTACAACCTCACCCCGAACGGCAGCGGATTTCAGGTGTATGTCGACAAGGGACTGAGCCACAGCAGCGCCAACTTCGGCGTCGGCATCGGCGGCCAGATCGTGTTCTGACCTGTCCCATGCCCATGAAAAGGCCAGCGCAAGCTGGCTTTTTTCATGGGCGCGGCATGCTGGGCATCTGCACGCCGCTGGGCAAGGAGGGCGGGGTGACGCTGGGCATATTCACCGCAGGCGGGGCCACTGTCGGTGGAGTGACTGTCGGCACTTGCGGCGGCGAAACGCTGGGCGGCGCGACGGAGGGCACGTTGACCGTGGGCATTTGCGGCACGGCGGGCATGGCGGGAACCGCAGGCATTGGTGGCGCGATGAACCCCGGTGGGTTCACTGCGGGCAGCGCCGGGACTGCAAAGGAGGGGACCTGGATGTTCGTCTTCGCCCCATTCGACATGAGCGAAGGCACCGAGCTCACATCGCCCGTTTGAGTGTCAGTCGTCCGTGCGCCGCCCAGAGGAGGCAGTGCAAATTGCATGGCATTCACATTCGGGATCACGCGCTCGGCCACAACCGTCTGCGACGCCGTGAGTGTGCCGACGATGAACACCGGCGCGGCCCGCGACCGGGCAGCGGCCTGCAACTGCGCGTTCATCAGCGCATCGGCTGCGTTGATGCGCAAGCCCTGCGAGGCCCAACCTTGTGCAGTCGGCCGCAGATAGCCCACCATCGCCACACGCGACCCTATGGGCGCGTCGATCGCCGTCATCGGCCGCAGCGACTCGATCACATTCGTCCGACTCTGCTGACGCCCACGCGCCACGACCTCGGCGCCGACTGCCAGCCCGGATCGAGCCAGGCCGATGCGCAGCGAGAACCAGACGCCGTTGATCCTGATCCGCCGCGGATCAGACGCCTGCGCCTCGATCCTGCCGCGCAGCAGGAACGGCGAGCCGTCCTTGGCGGGCGACGCAGTGAGTCGCGTCAAGCGCGTCGCCAGCCAATGCCCGCCGCCTTGATCGAGCGCGCTGACGCGCACCACGTCGCCCACGGCCAACCGGGAAAGCGACAAAGGCTGATCGTCTGCCGCGCGCAGCAAGGTAGCGGGCTGCAATTGAAGGGTCTGTCCCAGCACGACCACCCGACCCGCAGACCGGTCCAAGTGCGATACCCGACCGATCACCGCATGGTCCACGTCCACCACCAGAGATTCCAGACGCCCGCGCTGCTGCACAGCGCGCACGCGCACCATGTCGCCCAGATGCAGGCTGCCCTCGGTCGCAGGCTCTCCATCGACGCGATAGCGCGTGTTCGCCGGTAATTCGTACTCGCCTCCATTGACGAAAATACTGCCAAAGCGCTGAATCGGGCCAATGGCAACGATGCCCGTGCCGCCGATGCCGCCGGGGCTGATGCCGGTACCGCCGATACCGCCGGGCTCGATGCCCGTTCCACCTATGCCGCCCGGCGTCGCCGCGATCGACACCGCCAGACCGAGCGTCAGCCCGATGCACGCTGCGCCCAGCAAACGCAGCACGGACCACCCGGCCCGGATTAGGGTTTTCATTGCTTCGCTCCGTCCGAAGGGTCTGCGGGCATGTCGTCTTCGTAGTAATAAACCCCGAGGCGCAGGCGTTTGCTGCGGGTTTCCGGCGCCGTGGACAGATCAGACTGCGCGGCTTTTTCGGCCCGCGCAATGCGTTGATAAGCCTCCTGCAACACCTCCTCGCCAAGTTGCCGCAGATCGCCGCGCACCTCGTCCGGCACGGCAGGCGGCAGATGGTCGAAATACACCGATTGCTCCAGAAAGGCAGGCGTTCTTCCCTCCAGGTTGTGCACCGTGGCGCGCAAATGATCGCCGATGTGCGCGCCCATGAAGGCCAGTCTGTCCTCGGGCAGATCGGAGACATAGCCGCTGCGCACCAGCTTCACCACGTCATCCTGCTGCGCCACGACGCCGGCGCGCAGCAGTTCATCGAGCACGGTACGCGGGCGCATGTCCGCCTTGACCAGCCGCACCAGTTTTTCGAAGCTGACTGCCTCATCCGCCGCCCGCAGGGGCAGATCGCGCGGCGCGCCCTGCGCATCTCGATAAGCCTCGCAGGCCACCCAGGCGGCCACGACCTGCGCCGACATATTGGCGCCATGCCGCAGAGCGATCTCACCCGATCCGCCCTGCAATTCCTCGCGCAGACGCCGCACTTCCTTGCGATGGATGCCGCTGAGCAGGCTCACCCGGCTGTCTGTCGGTACGGGTTTGCCCTCGCGCTGGTCGAGCGCGATGACTTCGCCCACATAGACAAATTTGAGCAGTTCGGCCAGAGCGCCATAAGTCCAGCCCTGCGTGATGAGATAGCGCACGAAGGGCCGCAGGATGGACAGCGCGGCGGATTTGAGAGCGTCGGACATGGACACAGGATAAAACGATGCGGGTGCAGTTGACGTGGGAAATTTTGCCACTATTATAGACCCAAGCGCTTGTAGTAATTTTTCCCACTAGCGTGAAGCAACCCACCCTCTCTTTCAGGAGAACATCATGTCCAAGACCCGTACCCTCACCATTCTGTCCGCTGCCATTGCAGCCGCTTCGCTGTCCATCGGACTCGCCTACGCGCAAACCGCCGTAAGCGCCGCGCAGGACGGACAAACTCTGACCACCGCCACGACGCGCACGATCGATTCGCAGACCCAAACCAAGACAAATGCCACGACCTCGGCAGGTACCGCCAATACCTCGACTTCGGCGCAGACCCGCACCTCGGTACAGAGCGGCACAGGCTCTGGAAACGCCGTGCAGACTTCCTCCATAGAGGCTACTGGCGCGCAATCGCGTCATGAGGTGCAACAACGCAATACGGTGCAGACCCGTACAGGCGCTCCGAGTCAGGTGAATACATCGACCCAGAACCAGGGCGCGCAAACCGCTGCGCAAATCCCCTCGGCCCAGGCTCCCGCCGTCAACGTACCCTCCACGGTCACACCTGCGATCACTGTGCCCGCAGTCAACACCCCCAGCGTGAACGTGCCGTCGGTGCAGACGCCAGCGATCAGCGTGCCGGTGGTGAACACCCCGAGTGTGAACGTGCCGTCGGTGCAAACGCCTGCGGTCAACATCCCGGCAATCAACACCCCCAGCGTGAACGTCCCGTCGGTACAGACGCCAGCGATCAGCGTGCCGGTGGTGAACACCCCGAGTGTGAACGTGCCGTCGGTGCAAACGCCTGCGGTCAACATCCCGAACGTGATGCGTCCGCAGATGTAAACCGCCGGGGTTCCGGCGCTGCTCGAATCGCCGGAACCCCGATCACCCGTGCTGGGTGAGAAAGCCCTGCAATTCCGCGACAGAATGCACCAGCCCGGCTGGGGACAGCGTTTCGAGCCGGGCCGCGTCGTGTGCGCCGTAGCTCACACCGATGGCATCGCACTGCGCATTGAGCGCCATTTGCAGATCGTGCGTGGTGTCACCCACCATCACGGTGCGCTGTGGCGGGCTGGCGAGTTCGGCCATGATCTCAAGCAGCATGGCCGGGTGCGGCTTGGAAAAGGTCTCATCCGCGGTGCGGGTGGCGTCGAACAGGCCGCGCAGCTCGGGCCGGTCCATCGCCCGTGCCAGTCCGATACGCGACTTTCCGGTGGCCACCGCCAGGTTGTAACCGGCCGATTTGAGTTCATGCAGCAAATCCAGCGCCCCGTCGAACAGCACCAACTCACCGTCCAGTGCGAAATAGTGCTTGCGATAGGCCGCAGCCAGCTTGGGATAGTCGGAAGGCGGCAAATCGGGCGCGGCATGCCGCAGGGCGTCTTCCAGCCCGAGGCCGATGACGTAGGACGCCGCCTCGCGACTGGGAACGGTCAGCCCCAGGTCTTGGCAAGCCTGCTGGATCGCCCCGGTGATGGCCGCTGTGGAATCCATCAGCGTGCCGTCCCAGTCGAACACAATCAGGTCATAGTTCTGTCGATGCATGGTGCGAGCGGAAATTCAGTGGTTCAGGACTGCGCGCATTGTGCCCGCAAACGATGAAGCCACTGCACGCAGTTCTCAGGCAGGGGCGCGCGCAGTTCCAGCCGCTCGCCGCTCGCAGGATGCGCAATCGCCAGCGACTCGGCGTGCAAAAACATGCGCCGCAAGGGCGGCACGCCCGCCTGACCCCGCGCCAGCAGGGCGTTGAGGCTGTCATCCCCGTATTTGTCGTCGCCGACGATGGGATGCCCGCAGTGCGCCAGATGCACGCGGATCTGATGGGTGCGCCCAGTCAGCAGCCGCGCCTGCATCAGGCTCAACCCACCCCACGGCTCCAGGTTGGGCAGCGCAAACTGTTCCTGAAGACGAAACTGGGTGCGCGACTCCTGCCCTTGCTGCGCGTCCACGCGCACGCGCCGCTCACCGCCAGCGAGCAGGTATTTATGCAGCGGCGCCTCAATCATCACCGCACCACGTGTCCACAGCCCGGCGACCAGCGCGAGGTAGCGTTTGTCGGCATGGCGCTCGCGCAACGCGGCGTGCAGCGCCGTCAGGGCGCTGCGCTTCTTGGCGATGAGCAGCAGGCCGGAAGTATCGCGGTCGAGCCGGTGCACCAGTTCGAGGAACTTCGCCGTGGGCCGCGCCGCGCGCAGGGCCTCGATCACCCCGAAGCTCACCCCCGATCCGCCATGTACCGCCACGCCTTCGGGTTTGTTGATCGCCAGCAGATGGTCATCCTCGAAAACGATGGGAAACTGCAGCGCCGGGGCGCTGCGCGGTGCATCCGGCTGCGCCACGCGCACCGGAGGAATCCGCACCAGATCGCTGGACTGCAGCTTCTGCTCGGCTCGGGCCCGGCCGCCGTTGACCCTGACTTCGCCCGAGCGCACGATGCGATGAATATGGCTGCGCGGCACCCCCTTGAGGTGACGTGCGAGAAAGTTGTCCAGCCGCTGCCCTTCACCTGCGTCACCGACCTGGAGGAGTCGAACCTGAGGGGAAGGCGCGGTGTGCATATAATCAGGCGTGAAGTCGTGAAGTTGGAAGAACGAATTTTGGCAATATTTCCGCGAAGTTGCGTGCAGTTGACAAGCCGCATCGGCGCGACGTGCCAAGAATGGACAGTCTGCCTCCTGACAGGTTTTCGTGCCGCGATTGTTTCGTGTCGCAATTGTTTCGTATCGCGATTGCAGCCGGGGTTGCGTACATCACCCGATCCGGGCCGTCTCGAAATCGACGAATCTGCCTTGGCCAGGCTGTCATTTTAGATTCAGCTTCACTCGGCCCCGTTTTGCCGCGCAACCGATTCCCGTCGGGGCAACCCGGACAGACTTCATCGAAATGAGCGTTGGCCCAAAGCCTGAATGATGCCGTCGCGCCTATGCGTTTGTCGCCCGCGACCACCGTCTGGCTTTGCCATCCCGGATCTGAAACCCTTGAATCGACTCTTCGCCCTCGACCGCCTCTCAGCGCTGACCCTGCGCTGCGTGCTTTCGTTGCTGGCGAAATCTGCTTGTGCCCACCTGCCGCGAAACCTCTCCTCTCCCGCTGTTGCGCCTGAGCGCTGCAACAGCCGGCGCATCGTCACGCCGAGGCCAAACGCCCGGCCTCGCAAAGACGACGCGCGCCGAGGCAGACCGATGGGCGGAGGCTTTTGCATGAGCACGGTCTGATTCTGCCCGCCGGGCGTGCTGCGCATCAGCGGCAAACCCGACCTGGTTTGGCTCCGGAGGTCAACGCATGGGGGCGCCTTGAGCGCCTGCTTTGTATCGGCCGCCATGCGGCCAGGAGCTTTGAAATGAAACGCATGTTGTTCAACGCCACGCAGTCGGAAGAATTGCGCGTGGCCATCGTCGATGGGCAGAAACTGCTCGACATCGATATCGAACAGGCCGGGCGCGAACAGCGCAAGGGCAATATCTACAAGGCCGTCGTCACTCGCGTCGAGCCCTCGCTCGAAGCCTGCTTCGTCGACTACGGTGAAGAGCGCCACGGCTTTCTGCCGTTCAAGGAAATCTCGCGGCAGTATTTCAAGGAGGGTGTTTCGCCGTCGCAGGCCCGCATTCAGGACGTGATCCGCGAGGGTCAGGAAATGCTGGTGCAGGTGGAAAAGGAAGAGCGCGGCAACAAGGGCGCTGCGCTGACCACCATCATCTCGCTGGCCGGGCGCTACCTGGTGCTCATGCCCAACAACCCGCGCGGCGGCGGCGTGAGCCGCCGCATCGAGGGCGAAGACCGTCAGGAACTGCGCGAGGTGATGGACCAGCTCCAGCACCCCGAAGGCATGAGCCTGATCGCGCGCACCGCCGGCATCGGCCGCAGCGCGGAAGAGCTGCAGTGGGACTTGAACTATCTGCTCAAGCTGTGGAGCGCGATCCGCGACGCCTCGGAAACGCAGAAAGGCGCTTTCCTGATCTACCAGGAATCGTCGCTGGTCATCCGCGCCATCCGCGACTATTTCACCAGCGACATCGGCGAAATCCTGATCGACACCGAGGACGTGTTCGAGCAGGCGCGGCAGTTCATGCTGCACGTCATGCCCGACACGGTCGAGCGCGTCAAGCGCTACCGGGATGATCTGCCGCTGTTCTCGCGTTTCCAGATCGAGCAGCAGATCGAGACCGCCTATTCGCGCACCGTCAATCTGCCCGCGGGCGGGGCCATCGTCATCGACCACACCGAGGCGCTGGTCGCGGTGGACGTCAACTCCGCGCGCTCCACCCGCGGCAACGCCATCGAAGAAACGGCGCTACGCACCAACCTCGAAGCCGCCGACGAGATCGCGCGGCAGATGCGGCTGCGCGACCTCGGCGGCCTGATCGTCGTCGACTTCATCGACATGGAAGAGCCGCGCAACCAGCGCGCCGTCGAAGACCGCCTGCGCGACGCGCTGCGCCAGGACCGCGCCCGCGTGCAGGTGAGCAAGATCTCCAAGTTCGGCCTGCTCGAACTCTCGCGCCAGCGCCTGCGCCCCGCCCTGTCGGAAGGCGCTTACGTCACCTGCCCGCGCTGCAATGGCACCGGCCATATACGCGATACCGAGTCCAGCGCGCTGCAGATCCTGCGCATCATCCAGGAAGAGGCGATGAAGGAAGGCACCGCTGCCGTGCATGTGCAGGTGCCGGTGGAAGTCGCCTCCTTCCTGCTCAATGAGAAGCGCGCCGAGATCACCAAGATCGAGCTGCGCCAGCGCCTGTCGGTACTGCTGATCCCCAACAAGCACCTCGACACGCCCAACTACAAGCTCGAACGCCTCAAGCACGACGATCCTCGTCTCGAGAATCTGCCCACCAGCTACAAGATGGCCGAAGAAATCGAGGAAGACACCGCGATCACCCGCCGTGAAAAAGAGCCGCGTCCGCGCCAGGAAGCCCTGGTGCGCGGCATCACTCCGGAAGGCCCGGCCCCGGTGATGCCCGCCCCGGCCGCAGACAAGACGCCGGCCCCGGCACCCGCCCCGGCCATCGCCACAAGCACGGCCCCGGTTGCTGCGGGCGCCGCGGCTGGTGGCGGTTTCTTTGGCTGGGTCAAGCGTCTGTTTTCTGCCGAAACTCAACCCGCAGCCACCGCAACACAGGCCCCGGTTGCCGCGCAACCGGCCACGCCCGCGCTGACCAAGGCGCAAGGGCAAAGCGGCAGCGGAACGCGCACGGCTTCCGGCCAGAACGGCAACCGCCGTCGCGGCGGCCGTGACCGCCAGCGCGAAAGCCAGGGTGAAAACCGGCAACGAGGCACCCCGGCCAGCAGCGTCGATGCTGCCGAGCCTGTGACAGAAGAAGGTGCCAACCCACGCAACCGGACGCCTCGTGGTCAACGGGGCCAGACCGAGCGCGCCAAACGCGAGCGCAGTCCGGAAGAAACCGCAGCCCGCAAGGAAAGCACGCAGGCCACAGCCGATCAAATTCGGGTACCCGCCGAAGAAGGGGTCACGGATACCGCCGAACGTGCATCAACAAACGGGCGAGGCAGCAGCCGCCGTCCGCGTCGCGAGCCTGTCGAGGCCGCACCTGAAGCCGAACGGATCGGCGCTCAGGCCGTCGAAACCCAGGCCGTGGCCGACGGCGATGCCCAAGCCGCTCCGATGCTGACCGAAGGCGCGGGCAACGAAGCGCAGACTGAGCGCAAATCGCGCAATCGTCGCGGTCGTGGCCGCCGTGGGGGACGCCGCGAAGGCGCCGCCGTCGACGAAAACGGTAGTCCGAGCGTCGAACCGACCGAGGCCGTTGCCGATACCGACGCAGGCGAAACGACGGGCCGCAGTTTCGGCTCGCTGGCTGCCCCGCTGGCACTGGGCGCCGTGGAAACCTCCGCTGCGCCCGCGCTGGAAGAGCGAACACCGCCGGTTCCCGCGCCCGAAGCGCCGACCGATCTTCCCGCGCCCGTCGTTGCTTCCGCCGCTCCTTCACCCGAAGAAGCGCCGCTCGTCGCAGCCGAGCCCGAACCCGCGGCGGCTGCATCCTCATTTCTGATCGTCGAAGCGGTCGAAAAAGCCGCTGGGGCGACACCCGCAGTCCAAACCGCGGCGGTTCTGGAGACTGCCGCCTATGTGCTGCCGGTCGAAGCCCTGCAGTCCACGGTGCAGGCCGCCGGACTGCAATGGGTGCAGTCCAACGCCGAAGCCATCCGCCGCGTGCAGCAAGAATTGGCCGCGCAACCCGCGCCCATTCATGTGCCGCGTGAACGCAAGCCCGCGCCCAGGCTCGACGACGGCCCGCTGATCTTGGTGGAAACCGTGCGCCCCCTGCCCACGCTGCAACTGCCGGAAAACAGCCAGCAGACGCATTGATCTATCGAGCTTGCCCAGCGCGCAGCCCCAGCGCCACATCGGGGTAGCGCAGGCGGGCGCCGAGCTCGGCTTTCATGCGCGTGTTGTCCAGCCGTCTGGACTCGCGCATGAAACTGAGCATCATCGGGCTCAAGCCCGCCGCCTGCGCCTCGGCGCGGGGCACGCGCGGGGGGCGCGGCAACCCATACAGATCGGCGGCGAGATCGAAGTAGTCTCCCATGCGCAGCGTGCTGTCGTCGCAGACGTTGTAAACCCGCCCCGGCAAGGCGCGCTCCAGCGCCAGCAGGCACAGCCGCGCCAGATCATCGGCGTGAATGTGGTTGGTATAAACGTCCTCAGCGGGCGTCAGCACCGGCAGGCCGCACTCCAGCCGCGCGCGGGGAGAACGCGCCCCGCCGTCGTAAATACCGGGGATGCGCAGCACACCCACGCGCCAGCGGTGCTGCACGCCCGCGCGTCTCCACTGGCGCTCGGCATCGCAGCGGCGCTGTGCGCGCTCGGTTTCGGGTTGGCATGGGCGCGTCTCGGGCGCCTGCTCGCCCTGGCAATCGCCATACACCCCTGTCGTGCTGGCATAGACCACGCGCAAGGTTTTTTTCCCGGAGCCAGATAAGATGCCCGACTGTTTCAGTCTGGAAATCAGGTGGCGACTGCGCAGATCGCGCGCGCCAAACGTGTCGCCCGGCGGGGCCAGCATCAGCACCCGCTGGGGGGCAAGCTGGGCGAGACGCCACAGGGTTTCGGGCTGGTCGAGATGACCGACGATGGGCACGATGCCTGCGGCGCGCAAGCTCTCCAATCGCTGGGGCGAGGAAGTCAGCGCCAGCAGGCGGTAGCGTCCGCGCGCCAGGGCCGCCACCCGCAGGCCGATGTCGCCACAGCCCACGATGAGCAGCCGGGGTCGGCCGCGCCCAGAATGATCGTTCACAGTTTCCACCTCATCCTTGTTCTCTCATGAGTCATCAAGTCACCGTTGAGCCCAGCGGCCATCAATACACCGCCGAGGGCGATGAAACCCTGCTCGCAGCCGCGATTCGCCAATCGGTCGGCCTGCCCTACGGCTGTCAGGACGGCGTCTGCGGTGCATGCAAATGCAAGCTGCTCCAGGGCGAGATCGAGCTGGGTGTGCACCAACTCAAGGCGCTGAGCGAAGCCGAGCGCGCGCAGGGCTTCATTCTCGCCTGCCGCGCCAAGGCGCTCAGCGATGTCGTGATCGAAAGCCATGAAGTGGTCGGCGCGGGCGAGTTTGCAGTAAAAAAAATGCCGGCCCGGGTCAGCCGCATCGAACACCTCGCCCCCGATGTGGTGCGGGTCATGCTGCAACTACCTGCAGCCGATCCGCTGCGCTGGCGAGCGGGGCAATACATCCAGTTCCTGCTACCAGGTGGCACGCGGCGCAGCTACTCCATGGCCAACGCACCGAGCGAAGCGCCGCAGATCGAGTTGCATCTGCGCCATATGCCGGGCGGCAAGTTCACCGATCATGTGTTCACTGCCATGAAAGAGAAGGAGATCCAACGCATCGAGGGGCCGTTCGGCAGCTTTTTCCTGCGCGACGACCCGCAGAACAAGCCGATCATCTTTCTCGCCTCCGGCACGGGTTTCGCACCGATCAAGGCCATGCTCGAACAAATGCAGGCCAACGCCGACTCGCGCGAGGTCACGCTGTACTGGGGCGGTCGCAAGCAGCAAGACCTTTACCTGTACGACTGGGCGGTGCGGCAATGCGCGGCCATGCCGCGTCTGCGCTTCATTCCCGTGCTCTCCGAAGCGGACGCCGACTGGAGCGGGCGCACCGGCTTGGTCCATCAGGCGGTGATGGCCGACTGGCCCGACCTGTCCGGTCATGCGGTCTACGCCTGCGGCGCCCCGGTCATGGTCGAGGCCGCGCAGCGCGATTTCACCAGCCAGTGCAGGCTTCCAGAAGACGCCTTTTTCGCCGACGCCTTCACCACCGAGGCCGACAAGGCGGGAGCAAAGGCCTGAAATCGGGCGCACCATCAAAAAGGAAAAGGGCCTGTTTTTTCAGGCCCTTTTTGATCGGCGAAGCGCTCATTCGCCCACGCTCATTCCCCCAGATAAGCCGCCCGCACGCGCGGGTCGTGCAGCAATTCGTCGGCCGGGCCGGTCATGGTGACCTGACCCGAGTCCATGACGTAACCGCGATCGGCCAGACCGAGCGCGCGCTTGGCATTTTGCTCCACCAGCAATATGGTCACACCCTGCCTGGAAATGTCTTCGACCACTTCGAAAATCTTGTCCACCATGATGGGCGACAGCCCCATCGACGGCTCGTCGAGCAACAGCACCTGCGGACGGCTCATCAGCGCCCGGCCCATCGCCAGCATCTGCTGCTCCCCGCCCGACATGGTGCCGGCGAGCTGGTCGCGGCGCTCCTTGAGGCGCGGGAAGATGCCGTAGACCTTGTCGATGTCGCTGTCGATCTCCTTGTCGTTGCGGGTGTAGGCGCCCATCTGCAGGTTTTCCTGGATGGTCATGCGGGTGAACACCCCGCGCCCCTCCGGCACCATGCACAGGCCCTGACGTACCAGCTCGTAGGCGCCCTGACCATTGATGGTGCGGCCCGCATAGTGCACTTCGCCGTCGGTGATGGGCTGCAGTCCGGTGATGGCCTTGAGGGTAGTGGTCTTGCCCGCGCCATTGGCGCCGATGAGGCTGACCAGTTCGCCCTTGCGCACTTCGAGGTCAACCCCCTTGACCGCCTGGATGCCGCCGTAAGAGACGCGCAGGCCGGTGATTTTGAGTACGGTTTCGGACATGCTCAGTGCTCCCCTGCGCCCAGATAGGCTTCGATGACTTTCGGATTCTTCTGCACTTCGGCGGGCACGCCCTCGGCGATGATCTTGCCGTAATCGAGCACGGTCACGCGGTCGCACAGACCCATGACCAGCTTCACATCGTGTTCGATGATGAGAATGGTGCGGCCGTCCTTCTGGATCGCGCTGAGCAGTTCGCGCAACTGCAGCTTTTCCGTGGCGTTCATTCCGGCGGCGGGCTCGTCGAGCGCCAGCAACTGCGGATCGGTCGCCAGGGCGCGGGCGATTTCCAGACGGCGCTGGTCGCCATACGACAGCGTGCGCGCGCGAAAATCGGCATACCGCTCGATGCCCACATAGGCCAGCAGCTCGCGGGCGCGGTCACGGATGGACTGCTCCTCTTCGCGGAAATGCCGGGTGCGAAACACCGCGCCGATGAGCGCGCTGTTGGTGCGCACGTGGCGCCCCACCATCACGTTTTCCAGCGCCGTCATGTCCGGGAACAGGCGGATGTTCTGGAACGTGCGCGCAATGCCCTCGCGCGCCACCTGATGCACCGCGGCCGGTTTGTAAGGCTTGCCCGCCAGGATGAAATCGCCCGAATCCGGCGGATACAGCCCGGTGATGACATTGAAGAACGTGGTCTTTCCCGCCCCGTTGGGGCCGATCAAGCCATAGATCTGGCCATGATCGATCTGGATGCCGACATCGCTCAGGGCCTGCAGGCCGCCAAAGCGTTTTGATGCGCCGCTCACGCGCAAAACTGAAGTCTCGCTCATGCCTTGCCTCCTTCCTGCAGCGGAGTGGGCAGCTTGCTGAAGCTCTTGCCATGCTCGGGCGCCGGCCACAGGCCCTTGGGCCGCATGATCATGATGATGATCATGGCCAGGGCGTAGATGAGCTGACGCAGAATGCCGCTGTCGACATACACATGGCCGAAGGCATGCTGCTGCCAGTCGGAGATGAAACCCATATAGCGCAGCGCTTCAGGCAGCACCGACAGCAGCACCGCACCGAGGATGACCCCGGGAATGTGCCCCATGCCGCCGATCACCACCATGGCCAGCACGATGATGGACTCCAGCAACGAGAACGACTCGGGCGACACAAAGCCCTGGAAAGCCGAGAACATCACCCCAGCCACGCCCCCGAAAGTCGCCCCCATCGAAAACGCCAGCAGCTTCATGTTGCGGGTGTTGATGCCCATGGCCTTGGCGGCGATTTCATCTTCGCGCATCGCCATCCAGGCGCGGCCGATGCGCGAGTCCTGCAGGCGGTAGCTCAGAATCACCACGCCCACCACCAGCAGCAGGAACAGGTAGTAATACTGCGCCACCGACGAAATGGTGAGATTGCCAAGGTCGATGTTGTGGTTCAGATCCCAGCCGAACAACCGGATACCGTGAATCCCCGAAATGCCCTGCGGCCCGTTGGTGATGTTCACCGGCGCATTCAGGTTGTTCATGAAAATGCGGATGATCTCGCCGAAGCCCAGCGTCACGATGGCCAGATAGTCGCCGCGCAGCCTGAGCACCGGCGTACCCAGGGCGATGCCCGCTCCGGCCGCAAGCGCCGCGGCCATCGGAACGACCAGCCAGATCGACACATCGAAACCGTTGGGAAACATTGCCCCCAGCGCATCGAAATTGCTCGTGAGCTGGTTGGACGACAGCAGCGCGTACAGATACGCCCCCACCGCATAGAACGCGATATAGCCCAGATCGAGCAGCCCAGCCAGGCCGACCACGATGTTCAGCCCCAGCGCCAGCATGATGTAGAGCATGGCGAACGCCGCGATCCGCACCCAGGCGTCGCCCGCGATCTGCAGCACCATCGGCAGTGCGATGAGTGCGGCGGCGCCCGCGACGACCCACATCCAGTTCTTTTGTTGGTTCATGTTCGGTCTCCTCAGGCGCGATCGGCCACGCGCTCACCCAGCAGGCCTTGCGGGCGCAGGGTCAGCACCAGAATCAGCACGATGAAGGCAAAGATGTCCTGGTAGTTGCTGCCGAACACCCCGCCGGTCAGCGTGCCGATATAGCCCGCGCCCAGCACCTCGATCAGCCCCAGCAGAATGCCGCCCAGCATGGCCCCCGAAAGATTGCCGATGCCGCCCAGCACCGCCGCGGTAAACGCCTTCAAACCCGGCGTGAAGCCCATGTAGAAGTTGGCCGTGGCGAAGTTGGCAAACCACATCATCCCGGCAATGGCCGCGAGCATGGCGCCGATCACGAAGGCCGAGGAGATAACGAAGTTGGGATTCACCCCCATGAGCGAGGCCACACGCGGGTTTTCCGCCGTAGCGCGCATCGCCCGGCCCAGCTTGGTGTGGTTGATCAGCCAGGTCAGCCCCGCCAGCAGCACGGCGGTGACCACCAGAATCATGATCTGCACCGGCGTGATGACGATACCGCCGACATCGATCACATTGCTCGGCAGCAGCCCGGATGGGAATACCTTGTAATCGCGCCCCCAGATGATCATGGCCAGCGTTTCGAGCAGGATGGACATGCCGATGGCCGTGATCAGCGGCGCCAGCTTGGGCGCATTGCGCAAGGGCCGGTAGGCAATGCGCTCGATGAAGTAATTGAGCACTCCGGTGGCCAGCATGGCGATGACCAAAGCGATGACCAACACGAGCCAGCCCGGCATATGCGGCGCGACATGATCGAGCAGCTTGAACACACTGTAGGCCGTGAGCGCCCCGACCATCATCACGTCCCCATGCGCAAAATTGATGAGGTTGACGATGCCGTACACCATGGTGTAACCGAGAGCGATCAGGGCATACATGCTGCCCAAGACCAGACCGTTGACGATCTGTTGAAGAAAAATATCCATACCTGTGATCTCCTGACGAGCGGATGGCTAGTGAGTGACGGCCGGACTCTTGTGGAGCGGCCGAGGTGAAACAAATGAAGCGGTTTGATAAGCAAAGCGCGTGCCGGAGCTGCCGCACGGGTTGAGTGCGTCCTGGCTTTTGCGGGAAATGGAAACGCCGCCGCGCGCGCAAGGGACGGTGCGTCTCTTGGGCGCAGCGGCACCCGGGCATGGCGCTGCCGGGTGGGGGTGAACAGGCTTCATGGGTATGTCTGGAGGCCGGGCTATCCTGACCCCCTGTTTTTTGGCTGGCGCGATGATAACCGCCTGCCTCGGGCCACCCTGCACCGGGTCAACCCGCGGTTTGAGATGGGTTTAGTCAACCGCCCCTTTGTCGTCATCCGAACGAGAAGGCGACACCACACTGCCCTGGGTATTGCGCTCGGCCAGATCGTGCAGGCGCCGGGCGATGCGCTCTTCCACCCCGCGCGAGGTGGGCTGATAGAAGCGCGGCGGCGCCATGTCGTCGGGAAAATAGCTTTCCCCCGCGGCAAAAGCATCGGGCTCGTCGTGGGCATAGCGATAGTCCCGACCATAACCCAGATTTTTCATCAACCGGGTGGGCGCGTTGCGCAGGCGCAGCGGCACCGGCTGCGTGCCGTGCTCGCGTGCAAACGCGCGTGCGGCGTTGTAGGCCTTGTAAACCGCGTTCGACTTGGGGGTGACGGCCAGATAGACCACCACCTCGGCCAGCGCCAGCTCGCCCTCCGGACTGCCCAGGCGCTCGTAGGTCTGAGCGGCCTCCAACGCCAGGGTGAGCGCCTTGGGGTCGGCCAGACCGATGTCTTCCACCGCCATGCGGATCAGCCGTCGGGCCAGATAGCGGGGATCGGCGCCGCCTTCGAGCATGCGCGCGAACCAGTAGAGCGAGGCGTCGACATCCGACCCGCGCACCGATTTGTGCAGCGCCGAGATCAGGTCATAGGTCTGCTCGCCCCCCTTGTCGAAGCGCAACAGGGTTGCGCCCAGGGTTTGTTCCAGCAGTTCGGCGGTGAGCAGTGATTGCTCGGCGCGCACTGCGGCCTGCAGCGCCAGTTCGAGCGCCCCCAGTAGCCTCCGGGCATCGCCGTCGGCATGCCGAATGAGCCTTTCCTGCGCCGCGACCTCGATGCTCTGGACCGCACTGCCCGCCAGCGCGCGCTGCATCAGCAAGCGCAGATCGTCGGCGTCCAGCGGTTCGAGCACATACACCACGGCGCGCGACAGCAGGGCGCTGTTGACCTCGAACGACGGGTTCTCGGTGGTCGCACCGATGAAGGTGAACAGGCCCGATTCGACATGCGGCAGAAAGGCGTCCTGCTGGCTCTTGTTGAAGCGGTGCACCTCGTCGACGAACACGATGGTCGAGCGCTCCCGCTGCAGCGCGGCCTGCGCCTGGGCGACGGCATCGCGGATGTCCTTCACCCCGGCGAGCACAGCCGAAAGGGGCAGGAAATCAGCGTCGAAGGCGTCGGCCATCAAGCGCGCCAGCGTGGTCTTGCCCACGCCCGGCGGCCCCCAGAACAACATGGAGTGCAACCGCCGGGTTTCAAACGCCACGCGCAGCGGCTTGCCGGGCCCGAGCAAGTGGCGCTGGCCCACCACTTCGTCCAGATGATGCGGGCGCAGGCGTTCGGCCAGTGGCGCATTGGCGGCGGGTGCAAGCTTAGACGCTGAAGGCGGGCGGACGGGCGCGGGCAGTTCCGCGTCGTCGAACAGCCCAGGGCTGCTGCTCATGGCTGGCTGATGACCGAAGCCCCCTTGGGCGGGGTGAAGCGGAAACTGCCGGGCGCGAAGGTCGGGTTGCGCTGGATGGCGGTAAAGCGCAGGGTGGAAATCTGGCCGAAGGCATCGCGCAACTGAAGCTCGGCGACTTCCGGGCCCTGGGTCGTGTTGCGCAGTCCGATGCGGATCCAGTCGAAATTGCTGTCCTTGGCCTTGGGCGTGGCCTGCACCCATTGCAGACCGCCCGCATCGGGCTGGGCCTGCAGGGTGAACAGCCGGGTCAGGTCGGTTCCGGCGAAGATCGCGGCCGGCGTGCCCTTGAACGCCTGTGTGACCGGGGTGATCGTCACCTGGTCGAGGTCGTGGTCATACGTCCAGAGCTGCCTGCCGTCGCTGACGATGACCTGGGCATAGGGCTGGGTGTAGTCCCAGCGAAACCGATCGGGACGTTCGAACGCGAACCGCCCGGAAGCCGGCGCCTGCGCCGGGCCTTTGGGATTGCTCACGGTCTGTGTGAACTGGGCGCTGCCGCCCCGCGTCTGCTGCAGCCACTGTTCGAGCAGTTGCACCGAACTGGCCGCGAAGGCCGCGTGCAGGCTGGCCACGAGCAGTCCGCCGGCGAGAAAAAGCCGCATCAGCGAGGTGCACCAGCGCGTGTTCATGGACGTCATCATTCGGTCTTTCAAGAATTCCATTCAGGGTGAGCGCCGTGTCACAGAGTCACTCCGACCGCACCGGCACCAGGATGTCGCGGTTGCCGTTGGCGGTCAGCGCCGATACCAGCCCGGATTGCTCCATCTGCTCCAGCAGTCTGGCGGAACGGTTGTAGCCGATGCGCAGATGACGCTGCACCAGAGAGATCGACGCCTTGCGGTGCTGCAGCACGATCTGCACGGCCTGATCGTAGAGCGGGTCGCTCTCGCCATCCGCATTGCCCGCACCTGCAGCCGCGCCAGCCCCGTCGAGATCTTCCTCGCCGGTGAGAATGCCGTCGAGATAGTTCGGCCCGCCGCGGCTCTTGATGTCTTCGACCACGCGGTGCACTTCGGCGTCGCTGACGAAGGCGCCGTGCACCCGCTGCGGCATGCCCGAGCCGGGCGGCAGGTAAAGCATGTCGCCCATGCCCAGCAGACTCTCCGCGCCCATCTGGTCGAGGATGGTGCGCGAATCGATCTTGCTCGATACCTGGAAGGCGATGCGGGTGGGGATGTTGGCCTTGATCAGCCCGGTGATCACGTCCACGCTGGGGCGCTGGGTGGCCAGGATGAGATGGATGCCCGAAGCCCGCGCCTTCTGCGCCAGACGGGCGATGAGCTCCTCGATCTTCTTGCCCACCACCATCATCAGATCGGCCAGTTCGTCGATGACGATGACGATGTGCGGCAGCTTTTCCAGCGGCTCGGGCGACTCGGGCGTGAGGCTGAACGGGTTGGTCAGCGGCTCGCCGCGCGCGCGCGCCTCCTGCACCTTGTTGTTGTACCCCGCCAGGTTGCGCACGCCGAGCTTGCTCATGAGCTTGTAGCGCCGCTCCATTTCGCCCACGCACCAGTTCAGTGCCTGCGCCGCCTGTTTCATGTCGGTCACCACGGGCGCGAGCAGATGCGAAATGCCGTCGTACACGCTGAGCTCGAGCATTTTCGGATCGATCAGGATCAGCCGCACGTCGCCGGGCTCCGCCTTGTACAGCAGACTCAGGATCATGGCGTTGACGCCCACCGACTTGCCCGAGCCGGTGGTGCCGGCCACCAGCAGGTGGGGCATCTTGGCCAGATCGGCCACCACCGGGTTGCCCACGATGTCCTTGCCCAGCCCCAGGGTCAGCATCGACGCGGCTTCGTGATAATTGTTCGAACCCAGAATCTCCGACAGCTTGATGGTCTGCCGCTTGGCATTGGGCAATTCCAGCGCCATGGTGTTCTTGCCGGGGATGGTTTCGACCACGCGGATGCTCACCAGCGACAGCGCGCGCGCCAGGTCGCGCGACAGGTTGACGATCTGCGCGCCCTTCACGCCGGTGGCCGGCTCCACTTCATAGCGCGTGATCACCGGGCCGGGGTAAGCCGCCACCACGCGCACCTCCACGCCGAAATCCTTGAGCTTTTTCTCGATCAGCCGCGAAGTGAACTCCAGGGTTTCGTGGCTGACGGTCTCGGCCTGCGCCGCAGGCACCAGATCGAGCAGACTCAGGGCAGGCAGCGCCGAATCGGGCAGTTCGTGGAACAGCGGCTGCTGCTTTTCCTTGAGCACGCGCGGAGATGGCGGCACGGAACCCACCGAAGGCTCGATGAGCACAGGGGCCAACACCTCGCGCTCCTCCACCAGCGGGCGCTGCAGCTCGACTTCCTTCTCGCGCTCCTGCATGGCCTGCCGGCCCGCCTGCACGTCGTCTTCGCGCCCGCGGCGATCGCGCTGCCAGGTCCACAGCCGCTCGATCCAGCCGCCCACCCGCTCGGCAGCGTCTGCCCAGGAAAAATGCCCCACCCAGCTCAGTGAAAACAGAAAAATCGCCAGCAGCACCAGGGTGCCGCCGGTGTCGCCCAGCAAGGTATCGACCGCGATTCCAAGGCCATGCCCGAGCAAACCACCGGCTTCGCCCGGCAGAGCGGGGGCCAGGCTCCAAAGTCGCATCGACTCCAGCGCAGCACTGGAGAGCGGCAACAGCAGCAGGCCCGCTGCAGCCGCCAGCGGCTGCAGTCTGCGCCACCTGCTCACGGGCGTTTGCTCCTCGGCGGCAGGCGCCTGCGCCTGGGTGTTGCGCCACATGAGCAGCAAGCCGTACAGTCCCAGAGGAATCAACCAGAGCGCCGAAAAACCGAGCAGGAAATAGGCCACATCGGAAAACCAGGCCCCCGCCACGCCGACCCAGTTGGCCACATGCCCATCTACGCCGGAACTGGACCACGAGGGATCGGACTTGTGAAAGCTCAGCAAGCTCAGGCTGAGCAAGATCCAGCCGATGAAGGCGGCGGTCAGGCGCACCTCGCCAAAAAAACGCTGCAGGCGACTGCGCGGCTCGGAGCGGGAGGCGGTCGTGGAGGGGCGGCGTCGTGTATCGATTTTTGGCATACACGCATCACAGCAAGCTGGCCAGGTGTTCGCGGATCAGCATACTGCCATCCTCGCGCTCGACCACGAAGCCCTGCTGTTCAAAGTCTTTCATCACGCGGCTGACCATTTCACGCGAGGCGCCCACCATCTTGGCCAGATCCTGGCGCGAGAGCTTGTTGCGGATGATGTGCTCGTCCTGCATCACATCGGTGAGTTCCATCAGCGCGCGCGCCACACGCCCATAGACATCCATCAACGCCAGAGATTCAATCTTGCGGTCGGCCCGGCGCAGGCGCAGCGCCAGCCCGCGCATGATGGCAAAGGACATGCTGGTGTTCTCGGGCAGGCACTGCAGAAAGGCCACGCGGCCGAGCATCATCACGTCGGTCTGCACCTCGGCCTGCACCGTGGCGCTGTGCGGCTCGCCGTCGATCAGACTCATCTCCCCGATGTAGTCGCCAGGATGCAGCACGGCGATGATGACTTCTCGGCCCTTGGCGTCCATGCTGATCACCCGCGCCCGGCCTGAGAGCAGGATGAACAGGGCGTTGGACTTGCTGCCCTGCTCGACGATGTTTTCCCCGCGCTTGTAGCGCCGCTTGACGATGGACTGCGAAATCGCCCAGGCCTGCGATTCGGTGAGCACGGCAAACAGCGGCACGCGCCGAACCAGGTCTATATCGGTGATTTGCGACATCAGTTTCTCCAGTTTGCGAATCTGCCGGGTGGGTGCGAATGATGGGCGGGAGCCGACAGGAATGGGCCTCGAAGCAACGTTCAACGCCAAGCGCTCCTAAAATCTTACGTATTGTGCGGTCGCGTGTGGTCGCGTATCGCAGACCCAAGCTGCGAACGGCACGGCGGGCGCTTTCCCTTTTCCCATTCGCTCAAGACTCAAGTTTCTCACACATCATGACATCCAAACACGCCAAAGTGCTCATTCTGGGCTCGGGCCCGGCCGGTTACAGCGCTGCGATCTATGCCGCCCGCGCCAATCTGAACCCGCTGCTCATCACCGGTCTGGCACAGGGGGGCCAGCTCATGACGACCACCGAAGTCGACAACTGGCCCGCCGATGTGAACGGCGTGCAGGGGCCCGACCTGATGGCGCGCTTCCAGGCACATGCCGAACGGTTCAACACCGAGATCGTGTTCGACCACATCCACACCGCTCATTTGAGCGAAAAGCCCATCCGACTCGAAGGCGACAGCGGCGTCTACACCTGCGACGCGCTGATCATCGCCACCGGCGCCTCGGCCAAATACCTCGGCCTGCCCAGCGAACAGGCCTTCATGGGCAAGGGCGTCTCCGGTTGCGCCACCTGCGACGGCTTTTTCTATCGCAACCAGCCGGTGTGCGTCGTGGGCGGCGGCAATACCGCCGTCGAGGAGGCCCTCTATCTGGCCAATATCGCCAGCAAGGTGACCGTGATCCATCGCCGCGACAAATTCCGCGCCGAACCCATCCTGATCGACAAGCTCATGGCACGCGCCGCTGAAGGCAAGGTCGAGCTCAAGCTCTGGAGCGAAGTACAGGAGGTTCTGGGCGACGATGGCGGCGTGACCGGCGTGCGCATCCGCAACAGCCAGACCGGGACAACCGAAGACATCGCGCTGAGCGGCTGCTTCATCGCCATCGGCCATCAGCCCAACACCGATATCTTCAAGGGCCAGCTCGACATGAAGGACGGCTACCTCATCACCCGCGGCGGCAATGAAGGCATGGCCACCGCCACCAGCGCGCCCGGCGTGTTCGCCGCAGGCGACGTGCAGGACCACGTCTACCGCCAGGCGATCACCAGCGCGGGCACCGGCTGCATGGCTGCGCTGGATGCGCAGCGCTATCTGGAGAATGCGCAGTCCTGATGCCCCGAGACGGCCCTTGTGTTGCCCACTGGAGAGTTGCCCATTGGGTTGCCCCCTGGGTCGGCCTGCTCCTGTCCGCCCAGGAAAGCCGTGGACAGGCAAATCTTTCCGGCTATAATCTTTAGCTTTTGTTCTACACAATTTCGAGGTGTGCCATGGCACGAGTGTGTCAAGTGACAGGTAAAGGGCCGATGGTCGGGAACAATGTGTCCCACGCGAACAACAAGACCAAACGCCGTTTCCTGCCCAATCTGCAATATCGCCGTTTCTGGGTGGAAAGCGAGAACCGCTTCGTGCGCCTGCGCGTGACGAGCTCGGGCTTGCGCACCATTGACAAAAAAGGCATCGACGTGGTGCTGGCCGAGCTGCGCGCGCGCGGCGAGATCTGATCGCCAAAATCCGATCGCATCTTCTTCCTCTCGCCCTTTTTCTTTATCTCCTGGAACTGCACGGAGCCCACTATGGCAACCAAAGGCGGACGCGAAAAAATCAAGCTGGAATCCTCTGCGGGCACCGGCCATTTCTACACCACCACCAAGAACAAGCGCACCACCCCGGAAAAGATCGAAATCATGAAATTCGATCCGGTCGCGCGCAAACACGTGAATTACAAGGAAGGCAAGATCAAATAAGTCGATCTGCCCCCTGGAAACGACGATCCGCCGTGCTGTCCGCAAACCTTCAGTGGGTACGGACAGCACGGCGGATTTTTCTTGGGTGCATCCCCCCAGACTGCCTCCCGGGTGCGTTCAGACCTCAGCCGGGGCATAACGCCGCATCCGCAGCGACAACTCCTTGAGCGCGGCCACGCCGCTGTCTTCGGCGCGATGGCACCAGTCTTGCAGCTTGAGGCGCAACTGCTCGGCATTCAGATTCGTCTGTTCCCACACGGCCTTGAGTTCCTCGCGCATGCGCAGCAGCTTACCCAGGTTCGGGCTGGCGTTGGCCGCGGCATCCACCAAAGCACGAGTGCGTTCACACAGAATCTCGCGCTCCACAGCGATCCAGCGCCTGGCTGCACGCAAGGCGGGCAGATTGCTGGCCGTGCCCTGCTCCGCCGCCCGCGCGAGTTCCACCTTGAGCGTGGATTTCAGCCCTGTCGCATAGCGCGCCATCACCTCGTAGCGATTGGCGATGACGGCCTGCAGGGTGAATTGATCGACCTCGGCACGCACCTCGCCCAGTCGGAACTGCGGAGGCAGCTTGCGCGGCTTGGCCAAACCGACCAAGGACAAAGCGCGGATATAGGCCCAGCCGATATCGAACTCCCACCATTTGACCGACAGTTTCGCCGAGGTGGGATAGGTGTGGTGGTTGTTGTGCAGCTCCTCGCCACCGATCAGCAGGCCCCAGGGCAGGATGTTATGGCTGCGATCCCGCACGGAAAAGTTGCGATAGCCCCACCAATGACCGAGGCCGTTGATCACTCCGGCCGCCCAGATCGGAATCCACAACATCTGCACGGCCCACACCGTGGCGCCTATGGCGCCAAACATCAGCACGTCGAGAATGAGCAACAGCCCGACGCCCTGCCAGGCAAACCGGGAATAAACGTTGCGCTCCAACCAGTCGTCGGGAGTGCCGCGGCCGAATTTGCTCAGGGTTTCGGCGTTTTTCGATTCGGTTCGATACAACTCGGCGCCGCGCAACAGCACCGTGTCGATGCCGCGAGTGACCGGACTGTGCGGGTCGTCGACCGTCTCGCACCTGGCGTGATGCTTGCGGTGAATCGCCACCCATTCCTTGGTGACCATGCCCGTGCTGAACCACAGCCAGAAACGGAAAAAGTGCGACGCTGCAGGATGCAATTCCAGCGCCCGGTGCGCCTGGGCGCGGTGCAGAAAAATGGTGACGGACGCAATGGTGATGTGCGTGGTGATAAGCGCAAACAGTACGATTTGCCACCACGATGCACGCAAAAAACCCTGTGCGGCCCAAGTCAAAAAAACATCAAACATCAGAAACTTTCAGATTGACACGAACCCGTTGGAACTTCGCCGCCGGCGAAAGTTGCATGGATTATCGACCCTGCTCGGCGCGGCGCGCTCAGGGCAAACGCGATGCCCTTGTCAACTCGCAGTTTTGTCAACCCGTCATAGCGACATCGACCTCACCCCCCCGAGGAAGAAGCGGGACGCCTCTGGAGCACGGCCGCGTAAAAGCCGTCGGTGGCATGGCGATTGGGCAGCAACTGTAAATCGCCCTGGGTCACCAGATTCTCGCCCTCTACGCCTTGCTGACGCAGCACTGCATCTGCGGGAATGCGTTCGAAATCGGGATGCGCGGACAGAAAGGCGTTGACGATGCCGCTGTTTTCTTCCGGCAGGATGCTGCAGGTGGCGTACACCAAGCGCCCGCCCGGCTTCAGCAGCGTTGCTGCAGATTGCAGGATATTGGCTTGTTTTGTCGTCAACTCGGAAATATCTTCCGGTTTCTGCCGCCATTTCATGTCTGGATTACGTCGCAAGGTGCCCAAGCCGGAACACGGCGCATCCACCAGTACCCGGTCCATCTTGCCCGCCAGACGCTTGACTCGCTCATCGCGTTCGTGCGCAATGGCCACCGGATAGACGTTGGACAGCCCGCTGCGAAGCAAGCGGGGTTTGAGCTTGGCCAGGCGGTAATCGGCGACGTCGAAGGCATAGAGTCGGCCCGTGCTGCGCATCATCGCCCCCAGCGCCAGCGTCTTGCCGCCCGCCCCGGCGCAGAAATCGACCACCATTTCGCCGCGCCGCGGCGCCAGCAGCACGGCGAGCAACTGACTGCCCTCGTCCTGCACTTCCACCCAGCCTTCGCGGAACACGGTGAGATCCTGCAAGGCGGGTTTGCCCTCCAGCCGGATGCCCCAGGGCGAGTAGGGCGTGACGCGCGCGGGCAGACCCAGACGGGCGAACACATCGAGCACGGCCTCGCGTCGCGCTTTGTGCACATTCACCCGCAAATCCAGCGGCGCGGGGCGCAACAGCGACTGTGCCAGCGCGGCGTATTCCGCGCCGTAGTGGGCCTGCAAGGCGACAGCCAGCCACTCCGGCAGACTCCAGCGCACCGCCTCGGGCAGCGCCATCGCATCCTGTGCCAGCAGACGTTTGCGCCATTCGAGCTGCTCGGGAGAAAGCGCGGCGTGCAGCGATTGCGCGTTGCCCGACCACCCCAGAATGGCCAGCCGCAGTTCCATGGCGCCGCCGATGCTCTCATCTGACGCGGCAAGCGTCTGAAACAGGCGCAGATGCCGCAGCACCTGATAGAGCGTGTCGGCCAGTACCTGGCGATCGGCCTTGCCCAGTTGCGGCCTGGCGCGAAACAGCCGCGCCAACACGGCATCGGCGGCAGCGTCGAAGCGCAGCATCTCGCGCAGCACGTCGCGTGCGGTGTAGAGCAGATCACGCGGTTTCATGGCGCTCTTTCAATCAAGGTGAAGAATCGGCGGCCGGATGGATGCGGGTGCGCAGGCCGTCGACCTGCACCCGCCCTTCGAGCAGTGCGCGCACGACGGCCGGGTAGATGCGATGCTCCTCGATCAACACCCGCGCGGCCAGCGTCTGCTCGGTATCCCCATCGAGCACCGGAACGACGGCCTGCTCCAGGATCGGCCCGTGATCGAGCGCATGGCTGACCAGATGTACGGTGGCGCCATGCCATTTCACCCCCTCTTCGAGAGCGCGGGCATGGGTGTGCAGGCCCGGGAAAGCCGGCAGCAGCGAAGGGTGGATATTCACCAGGCGGCCAGCAAAGCGCTCGACCAACTCCGCACCCAGCACCCGCATGAATCCGCACAGCGCAATCACATCGGGCTCCAGCGCGGCAAGGGCTTCGGCGAGCGCATGGTCGAACGCTTCACGGCTGGGAAAATCGGCGTGCGCGATCACCTGCGTGGGCACGCCGTAGGCGCGGGCGATCTCCAGGCCTTTGGCATCGGCCCGGTTGCTGATGACCGCGCGCACGTTCGCCCCCCAGCGCTGCTCGCGCTCGGCCTGAAGAATGGACTGCATATTGCTGCCGCGCCCGGAAATGAGAAGAACCAGATTTTTCATCGCCGGGCAGTGTAGCCGCCGCGTCGCCGGCCTTGCCACGCAGCAAACACCCGAAGAGGCGCGAAAACCCCGCACTGCGTGAATAATGGAGCGTTTATCCATTGCTCACGCCGCCATGAAATGCCCTTTTTGCCAAAGCGACGACACGCAGGTGATCGAAACCCGCGACGTGGAAGACGGCGCCGCGCTGCGCAGGCGGCGGCGCTGCGGCCATTGCGACAAGCGCTTCACCACGTATGAGCGCGCCGAGGTCAGCTTTCCGGTGATCGTGAAAAAGGATGGGCGGCGCACCGAATACGACCGCAACAAACTCCGCGCCTCCTTCCTGCTGGCCTTGCGCAAGCGGCCCGTCAGCGCCGAGGCGGTGGACACCGCCATCGGGCATGTCGAACAGCAACTGCTGCAAAGCGGAGCACGCGAACTGCCCTCGGCGCAGATCGGCATCTGGGTGATGGAGGAATTGCGCGCTCTCGACGGCATCGCCTATGTCCGCTTTGCCTCCGTCTATCACAGCTTCAAGGATCTGAGCCAGTTTCTCGACGTGCTGCAGGAGGTGCAGCCCGCGTCGCCTGCTTCCAGGCCACTGCGTGGCAAAAGCACGGCATGAGCGCCCCCGCCCGGCCGCCCGAAGGGAGCGTTCAACTCCCTTGGAGGGTCGAGCGTAGCGAGGAGGGTAGTCCAGTGAGCGCAACCGAGGTTTCATTCAGCGACGAGGATCGGCGCCACATGCGCCGGGCGCTCGATCTGGCGCGCGGCGCGATGTACCGTACCAGCCCCAATCCGCGCGTGGGCTGCGTGCTGGTGCGAGGCGGTCATGTGCTGGGCGAAGGCGCCACGCAGGCGGCGGGGCAGGACCACGCCGAAGTCCAGGCGGTGAAACAGGCCTGGGAGCGCGGCCACGACGTGCAGGGCGCCACCGCCTACGTCACGCTGGAGCCCTGCGCACACCATGGCCGCACGCCGCCCTGCGCCGATCTGCTGGCCACTCAGGGCGTGGCCCGGGTGGTCGCCGCGCTGGTCGATCCCAACCCGCTGGTGGCGGGCCAGGGATTGCAGCGTTTGCGCGAGGCCGGTGTCCAGGTCGATGTCGGCCTGTTCGCCGACGAGTCGCGCGAGATCAACCTCGGCTTCATCTCGCGCATGGTGCGCGGCACGCCCTGGGTGCGGCTGAAGGTGGCCGCCTCGCTCGACGGCGTCACCGCCCTGCCCAATGGGGCAAGCCAGTGGATCACCGGCGAGGCGGCGCGCGCCGACGGTCATCACTGGCGCGCTCGCGCCTGCGCCGTGCTCACCGGGCTGGGCACGGTGCGCGCCGACGATCCGCAGCTCGATGTGCGCTCGGTGTCCACGCCGCGCCAGCCCGTGCGCATCGTCATCGACAGCCGCCTGGAATGCCCGCCGACTGCGCGCCTGTTGCAAAACGCCGCTTCGCCGCTGTGGATCGTCCACGCCCTGCCGCCCGAGCTGGCCGCCCCGCGGCTGGCGGCATTGCGCGGCACAGCCAGCGCCGCGCTCGACCTGCAGGACATCGCCCTGCCCGCCGACCCGGACAAGCCGGGCAAGACCGATCTGCGCGCGCTGATGCGGGTTCTCGGCCGGCGCGGCATCAACGAATTGCACTGCGAGGCGGGGGAAAAGCTCAACGGCTCGCTGCTGCGCGCCGGCGTGGTCGACGAATTACTGCTGTATCTTGCGCCGCTGTTGCTCGGCCAGGGCGCGGGGCTGGCGGCGCTGGGGCCGTATCAGCACCTGACCGAAGGGCTCGCGCTGCGCTGGCATGCCGTCGACCCTGTCGGCGACGATCTGCGCATCCTCGCCCGCTTTTGCTCTTCCTCCTCCACCTTCTCACCCTGACCCGTCATGTTCACCGGACTCATCACCACAGTCGGCCGCATCGCCAGCGTCACCCCCCTCGGTCCCGAAGCAGGTCACGGCAGGCGCGTGCGCCTGCAGGTCGATCCCGCCTGGCTGCAGGGCATTCAACTCGGCGAGAGCATCGCCGTCAGCGGCGCCTGCATGACGGTAGTCGACCTTCGGCCTGACGGGTTCGCCTTCGACATCTCGGCAGAAAGCCTGGCGCGCACCACGGGGCTGGACACACCGGGGTCGCTGGTCAATCTGGAGCAGTCGGTCTCGCTGTCGACCAAGCTCGGTGGTCATCTGGTCACCGGGCATGTGGACGGCGTCGGTCGAGTAGCGACCTTCGAGCCCGTCGGCGAATCCTGGCTGCTGGAAGTGGACGCGCCGCCCGCTTTAGGCAAATTCTTCGCCTACAAGGGTTCCATCGTGGTCAACGGCGTCAGCCTGACGGTCAACCGCGTCGCAGACCTGCCGGGGCAATGCCGCGTCAGCATCAACCTCATTCCGCACACCCTGCAGCACACCAATCTGCACAAGCTGCATCAGGGTGCGGCGGTGAATCTCGAAATCGACCTCATCGCCCGTTATGTCGAGCGCATGCTGGGCGCGCCTGAGGACTACAAAGATGTGTGAGCTGTTCGCCTACTCCAGCCGCGTGCCCGCGCGGGTGCGGTTTGCCTTTCGTGAATTCGCCCGCCACGGCGGGCCGCACGCAGCCAATCCCGATGGCTGGGGCGCGGCGTATTACGAAGGGGAGGATGCCCATGTGCTGCGCGAAGCCCAACCCGCGCTGACCAGCGCCTTCGTCCCCGTGCTGGAAAGGCACGATTTTCACAGCCCCCTGGTCATCGCACACATCCGCCGCGCCTCGCGTGGCCCGGTGACGCTGGTCAACACCCAGCCTTTCGCCCGCGAACTGTTCGGCCGCCGCCACATCTTTGCGCACAACGGCGATCTGCCCGACATCGAGCAAAAGCTTCCACTGGCGCATGCGGCGCACCGCCCGATGGGCCAGACCGATTCGGAACATGCGTTCTATGCGCTGATGCAATCGCTGCAAGGGCTCGATGCAACGGGGGAAAGCGGCGACCTCAAGCGCCGCATCGAAGTGGTCCGGGATTTCGCCGCCCGTTTGCGCGCGCTCGGCCCGGCCAACTTCCTGTACACCGACGGTGATCTGCTGTTCGCCCACGCGCATCGGCGCCGCAGCCATCCGGACAACGCCTGGGTTCCAGGCCTGCACCTGCTCATGCGCGAAGCCGCGAGTGCGCATCAAATGCGCGCCTCTGGGGTGCACGTCCAAGGCCACGACGACAAGCCCGCGCCCGCCGTGATGCTGGCCAGCGTGCCCCTCACGCCGGAAGATTGGGAACCCCTGCCCGAAAACACCCTGCTCGTGCTGCAACAGGGCCGATTGATCGCCCGCGTCAGTGCACCGATCAGCCCATGAATCAGCCTTCTTCCCTTGCAAACGCTCACAGCCACGGTGCCTCCTGCTGCTGCATACTTTCAGGCTTCCCAGAGCACTTGCCGTATCGCGTAAACCTGTGGCGCGCATGAAACCGCTCCGATCCAGCCTGTTTCCCCTGATGGCTCTTGTCTGGCTGGCGCTGCTGCCCAGCCCGAGCTGGGCGCTCGGCCTGAACGACGTGTCGGCCTGGGCGCAAACCACCTGGAACGCCGCGGTCGATACCGCTCGCACCGGGCAGGACGACCTGTATTTCAGCGGCTACACCTGGCACGATCCCGGCACCTACACCGCAGCCAAGCGCGCAACGCTCAACAGCCATGCCTGGGGCGTCGGCTGGGGGCGGCACCGCGTCCACGCCGACGGCAATGAAGACATGGTGTACGCCATGGTCTTTTCCGACTCGCACTGGAATGCCGAGCCCGTGGTCGGCTATGCGTATCAATGGCGCTATTTCAACGACTCGCCGGTGGGCGTCGGGCTGGGCTACACCCTGGCCGTGACCTCGCGCGCCGACATTTTCAACAACATCCCCTTTCCCATCGCGCTGCCGCTGCTGTCGCTGCGCGTGGGGCGCTTCTCGATCTACGGCACCTTCATTCCCAAGGTGAACAACAAACTCAACAACGGCAACGTCGCATTTTTCTTCGGGCGCTACGAGTTCTGACAAGGCAGGTGGCACAGGCGCGCCGGGCGAGGCGCTTTTAGAATGGTGAGCTTTTCAGCAGCGTCGCCCATCATGCCCCTGTCCCCCGTTCCCGACATCATTGCCGAGCTCAAGGCCGGGCGCATGGTCATCCTGGTCGACGAGGAAGACCGCGAAAACGAAGGCGATCTGGTCATCGCCGCCGAGCACATCACCCCGCAGGCGATCAATTTCATGGCCACGCATGCGCGCGGTCTGATCTGCCTCACGCTCACCGCGCAGCGCTGCGCGCAACTCGGCCTCAGGCATATGGTCGAGCGCAACGGCGCATCGCACGGCACAGCGTTCACCGCGTCCATCGAGGCCGCCGAAGGCGTGACCACGGGGATCTCGGCGGCCGACCGTGCGCGCACCGTGCAGGCCGCCGTGGCGCGCAACGCCAAACCCAGCGACCTCGTGCAGCCGGGCCACGTCTTCCCGCTCATGGCTGCCGAAGGCGGCGTGCTCATGCGCGCCGGTCATACCGAGGCCGGATGCGACCTCGCGGCCCTGGCCGGACTGGAGCCCGCCGCCGTGATCTGCGAGGTGATGAACGCCGACGGCACCATGGCCCGGCTGCCCGATCTCGAACGCTTCGCCGCGCAGCACGATCTGAAAATCGGCGCCATCGCCGATCTCATCGAATACCGCAGCCGTACCGAATCGCTGGTGCAGCGAGTCGGCGAACAGGCGATGCAAACTCCTTTCGGACCCATGCGCTGCGTGGCCTATACCGATCGTGCCGGTCATGGCCTGCATCTCGCGCTGGTGCATGGCGCTCTGGCCGGCCAGAGCGCGCCGCTGGTGCGCGTGCACGAGCCGCTGTCCGTCCTCGACCTGCTCGACAGCGAATGCCAGCGCCATTCCTGGAATCTGCCGCAGGCTCTGCAGCGCATCGTCCAGGAAGGCAGTGGTGTGGCCGTGCTGCTCAACTGCGGCGAATCGGCGCAGCAACTGCAAATCCAGTTCGAACGTCTGCGCGAACCCGCGCCGACTCCACCGAAATCCGGCGTCTCAGCCTTGCGCGACTACGGCATCGGCGCCCAGATCCTGCGCGATCTGGGCGTGCGGCAGATGCGGCTGCTCGGGCCGGCGCGAAAAATGCCCAGCATGGCGGGCTATGGCCTGGAAATCCAGGGATTCGAGTCCGCGCCGCAAACTCGCTGCACCGCCACGCCCAGCGCGTAAGCTGTGTGCCCGGGTACCGCGTCGCGGCGCCCTTCCCGACCACCCCAAAGCTGCTTCACGCCCTCCACGCCATGCAAAACGTCCAGAATCGCATTCTTTCCGAACAACTCGACGGCCGCGATCTGCGCATTGGCGTGGTGCAGGCCCGCTTCAACACCGCGCTGACCGACCGGCTCACCCAGTCCTGCCTCGACGAACTCCAGCGACTGGGCGTGAACGAGGACGACATCGGGCTTTATACCGTCCCCGGTGCGCTGGAACTGCCGCTGATGCTGCAGGCACTGGCCGAGAGCGAGGCCTTCGATGCGCTCATTGCCATCGGCTGCGTCATCCGCGGCGACACCTATCACTTCGAAGTCGTCTGCAACACCAGCGCGGCCGGCATCGCTCAGGTGGCGCTCGACTACAACATGCCGGTGGCCAACGGCGTGCTCACCGTGGAAAACGAAGCGCAGGCCGAAGCCCGCATCGACAAGGGCGCCGAATGCGCCCGCGTCGCCGTGGAAATGGCCAATCTGTTCATCGACATCAGCGACAACGACGACGAAGACGCATGACCGCATCCACCGCCCCCAAAAGCGCGCGGCGCAAGTCGCGCGAACTCGCGTTCCAAGGCATTTACGAATGGCTGCTCGCCGGCAGCGATGCGGGCGCCATCGAAGCCTTTCTGCACGAGCGCTATCCCACCATCAAGCTCGATGACGACCACTTTCAGTCTTTGCTGCATGGCGCGCTGGCCGAGGCCGGTGCGCTCGACGGCCTGATCCAGCCGCACATCGACCGCCAGACCAGCGAGCTTTCGCCGGTAGAACACGCCCTGCTGCTGATGGGCGCTTTCGAGCTGCAGCGCCATCTCGACGTGCCCTACCGCGTGGTCATCAACGAAGCGGTCGAACTCGGCAAGGTGTACGGCGGCACCGACGGCTACAAATACGTCAACGGCGTGCTCGACCGCATCGCCGCCGATGTGCGCAAGTCCGAGGTCGAAGCGGTCAACCTGTCGCATCCGCAAGAGCCGTCCGCCGCCGACCTGAGCCCGCCGACCAACCCCTACGCGAATGTGCCCGTCAGCCACAAGGCCAGGGCCCCGGCGCAACGGAAAGGCGCTTCTTTCCCCCGGCGCGCCAGCGCCAGCCCGCGCCCGCCGCGCAAAGACTGATTTCCTTCGAATGGCCGCCATGCGCATAGCCCAACGCAATCAATCCATCGAACCCTTCTACGTCATGGACGTGGTGCGCGCCGCCGCCGAGCAACAGACGGTCTGGGAGGCGCAGGGCAGGCGCATGATCCACCTCAGCGTGGGCGAGCCCGACTTCACCGCGCCCGAGCCCGTCATCGAGGCCGCCACCCGCGCCCTGCGCGACGGGCGCACCGGCTACACCCTGGCGCCGGGTCTGCCCGCGCTGCGCGAACGCATCGCGCAGCACTATGCGCAGGCGCACGGCGTGACGATTGATCCCGCGCGCGTGTTCGTCACCGCAGGGGCCTCGGGCGCACTCACCCTGGCCAGCCTGCTGCTGTTCGACCCGGGCGACGAAGTGCTCATGCCCGACCCGAGCTATCCGTGCAACAAGAATTTCGTCGCCGCAGCCGGTGCCCGGGCACGCATGCTGCCCGCTCCCGCCGCGCAGCGCTTTCAGCTTACGGCCAGCGAAGTCGAAGCCGCGTGGACGCCGCAGACTGCCGGGGTGCTGCTGGCCTCGCCGTCCAACCCCACGGGCACGTCCATCGCGCCTGACGAGTTGCGCCGCATCGCCGACGTGGTGCGCGGGCGAGGTGGAGTCAGCATCGTCGATGAAATCTATCTGGGCCTGAGCTATGAAGCCGGTTATGGCCACACCGCGCTGGCCGCGGGCGACGACATCATCACCGTCAACAGCTTTTCCAAATACTTTCAGATGACCGGCTGGCGGCTGGGTTGGCTGGTCGTGCCGCCCGAGCTCGTCGCCCCGCTGGAGCGCATGGCCGGCAATCTGTTCATCTGCGCCAGCAGCGTGGCGCAGCATGCCGCGCTGGCCTGCTTCGAGCCCGACGCGCTGGCCGAATACGAACGCCGCCGCGCCGAATTCCAGCGCCGCCGCGACCTCATCGTGCCGGGCCTTGAAGCGCTGGGCCTGCGCGTGCCCGTGCGGCCCGATGGCGCCTTCTACGTCTACGCCGACTGCTCGGCCTACAGCGCCGACAGCTGGGACTTCTGCTTCGAGGTCATGCGCGACACCGGTGTGGTGCTCGTGCCCGGCAAGGACTTCGGCACCGCCGAACCGCAGCGCTACTTCCGCCTGAGCTACGCCAACAGCATCGCCAACCTGCAGCAAGCCCTCGACCGACTGCTCGGCCATCTGGAGCGCAAGGCGGCATGAAGGCAGACGCGACCGTTTTCCACTGGCCCGTGCGGGTGTACTGGGAAGACACCGACGCGGGTGGCATCGTTTATCACGCCAACTACCTCAAGTTTTTCGAGCGCGCGCGCACCGAGTGGCTGCGCAGCCTGGGGCTGGAGCAATCCGAACTGGCGGCGCAGGCCGGGTTGGCGTTCGTCGTGGCCGAGATGCACCTGCGCTACAGCGCCCCTGCAAAGCTCGACGATGCGCTGCAGGTCCGGCTTCGCTTGCAGGACATCGGCAGCGCCAGCCTCACCGTCGCGCAACAGGCCTGGCGCTGCGACGAGCGTGGCGCGCTCGCCGCGCTGCTGTGCGAAGCCACGGTGCGCGTGGGCTGCGTGGCCGCGTCCACCCTGCGGCCGTCACGCATGCCCAAGGACGTCCACGAACGTGTCACGCAATGGGCGGCAGCTTTAGGAGCCTGTCGGACTTGAGGAACGTCCTGAACCGCGGCCCGGCCCTGTCGTGAACCTTTCTCCCGCGACGCTGTCTTTCTGGGGCCACCCCCGTCCGTTGCGGGATTTGTTGTAATGCAGCTTTGCGCATGGACTTGCGCACTTTGCGCCGCTCCCTCCCACAACTCCTAGCCAAACCTCCCTATGGATCAAAACTTCTCCATCGTGTCCATGGTGCTCGGCGCCAGCATCGTGGTGCAGCTCGTGCTCGCGCTGCTGCTCTGCGTCTCACTGGCGAGCTGGACCGTGATCTTCCGCAAGTATTTCGTCATCAAGTCGGCGCGCATCAAGTCGGAAGATTTCGAGCAGGAATTCTGGTCGGGCACGGGGCTGAACGACCTGTACCAATCGGCACTGAGCATCGGCCGCCACGGTAGCCCGCTGCAGCGCATCTTCGCCTCGGGCATGCGTGAATACCTCAAGCTGCGCGAACGCCATGTGCTCGACGGCTCCACCCTGGTGGACGGCGCCCGCCGCGCCATGCGCGCCGCCTTCCAGCGCGAAATGGATGCGCTCGAAGCCAATCTTTCCTTCCTGGCCTCGGTCGGATCGGTCTCGCCCTATGTCGGCCTGTTCGGCACGGTGTGGGGCATCATGCACGCCTTCGTCGGCCTGTCCAACCTGCAGCAGGTGACGCTGGCCACGGTGGCCCCCGGCATTGCCGAAGCGCTGGTGGCCACCGCCATCGGCCTGTTCGCCGCCATTCCCGCGGTGATCGCCTACAACTTCTTCGCCCGCGACATCGACCGTCTGGCCAACCGCTTTGAATCGTTCACCGAGGAGTTCTCCAACATCCTGCAGCGCCAGAGCGCTCCATCCCCCACTGCGGCGCAAATGAATGCCGCGGCAAGCGCCGGACGCGCCGGGCCCGCTACCGGCTTTGGCGGAGCGCGCTGAGATGTTTGCCCCCACGCTCACTGTGTTCGCTGCCCCCCGAGGGGGCGCAGGCCTCCCTAGGGGCGGCCCGTCGGGAGTCCTGATGTTGCCCCTACGTTCACTGTGTTCGCTGTTTCCTGGAGCGTTCTGATATGCCCGCCATCCAATCCAGCAGTCGTGGACATCGCTCGCGCCGCGCGCTGGCCGACATCAATGTCGTGCCCTATATCGATGTCATGCTGGTGCTGCTGATCATTTTCATGGTCACCGCGCCGCTCATCACGCCCACCATGGTCAAGCTGCCCACCGTGGGCAATGCGCCGCAGGCGCCCAGCATCCTGGTGCAGGTCACCATCCAGAAGGACGACCTGCTCGAAGTCTCGCTGCGCGACCCCAAGAGCAAGACCGCCAATGCCGCACCGCAGCCCGTCGCCCTCAAGCAATTGCCGCAGACGGTGCAACAACTTGCGCAGCAGGCAGGTCAGACGCTGCAGACCATGCCGGTGCTGATCGCCGCCGACAAGAACGTGAAGTACGACGCGGTGATGCGCGCGCTCGATCTGCTCAAACAACACGGTGTGGAACGCGTGGGCCTGGCCGTGCAGTCGAATCCGTCCTGATGCTTTTTTTCACATGAACACCGCGCGCTTATCTCCGGGCGACCCTTCTGCGCTGCGGCCACCGCACGAGCGCGGCACGCTGCGCGCCTTTGGTCTGGCCGCCCTGTTTCACCTGCTGCTCATCGCCCTCATCGCTTTTGGCGTGCACTGGAAAAGCCATCCGCCCGAAGCGATAGAGGCCGAGCTGTGGTCACCCACGGTGCAGCGCGCCGCGCCCCGGCCCACCGCGCCGATGGAACGCAAGGCGCCGCAACCCCAGCCGCAACCCGCTCCGCCGCCCCCGCCGCCGCCCAAACCCGTCGCCGCGCCCAAGCCCGAGCCGCAGGCGCAACAGGCCGACATCGTCTTGAAGCAGGAGCGCGAGGCCGCGCTCAAAAAGCAGCAGGCCGAGCAACAGGCGCTGATCGAAAAGCGGCTCAAGGAAAAGCAGCAAAAGCTCGCCGCGGAACAACAGCGCCTGGCCGAGCAGCAGCGGCAAGAAAAACTCAAGCAACAACAGCTCGCCGAACAACGCCAACAGCAGCAGGAAGAAAAACTGCGCCAGGAAAAACTGGCCGAGCAGAAAAAACTCGCGGAACAAAAGCGGCTGGCCGAGTTGAAGCAGAAAAAGCTGGAACAGCAGCAGGCGCAATTGGCCGCTTCCTCGCGCGACGATTACATGAAGCAGTTGATGCAGCAGGCGGGCACCGGCGCGGCCACCAGCACGGGCACGGCGGCGCGCACCTCCGGGCCATCGGGCGCGTATGCGGCGCGCATCGCCAGCCTGGTGCGGGAGAACGTGACTTACCCTGAAATCAACCAGATCACCGGCGATCCGCGGGTGACGGTGCTGGTCAACCTGGCGCCGGATGGCACGGTGCTCACCGCCAAGATCGATCGCTCCAGTGGCGTGGCGAGCTGGGATCAGGCGGTGTTGCGCGCCATCGAGCGCGTGCACCGCTTCCCGCCAGACAGCAACGGCAAGATCTGGACGCCCATGTTGGTCAAGGCCGGGCCGCGCGATCCGGGCTGAACTCCGCGTCGGGAAGAAGAAAGGAAGAAAGCCGCCCTCAGCAGCTCATCGCGTGGACAGCAAGAGTCTGATGCCCAGGCAAGCCAGGACGAAACCCACCGTGCGATCGATTGCTGCCTTGGCCTTGAGATACGCGTCGCGCGGCCGGGACGAACTCAGCGCGAAGGCCACGAACAGATACCACGACACTTCCAGCAGGAACACGGCCGGCGGCAACAGCAGCGTCAACGCGAGAGACGGCGACTGCGGCAACATCGCAGCGAAGATCACTCCGTACTGCACTGCAGCCTTGGGGTTGCTCAGCATGGTGCCGGCTGCCAGCGCAAAATGCCTGCGCCGCCCAGGCTGTGACGACAACGCAGCCTCGGGCGGGACAAGCGGGGCCGCAGCGCCTCGCCAGGCCTTGAACGCCAAGTACAGCAAATAGCCGCCGCCGCCCACCTTCAGCGCCAGGTAGAGTTCCGGGATCTGGCTCAGCAGCGCATGCAGCCCCAGCAACGCGGCGACGCACAACACGGCTGCGCCGCTTGCCATACCGAACGCGGAGGTGATGGCCGCACGGCGCGAGTCGGCGACCGCCGTGCGTGCGACCATGACGAAGCTGGGGCCAGGACTGACCACGCCAATCGCAAGGACAGCGAGGATTCCGATCAGGGTCAACAGGGTGTGCATGCGAATGGCTCCAAGTATCGCGGTCATGTTGAAAACCCAGAAGCAGACAAGCCGACGCGCCTGCGATCAGGCTCCAACCCTGGAAATCTCCCTTCCGTTTTCATCATAAACGACCTGCACCCTGCCCTCCATAGCCAGTTCGCGCAGCGCCGCCAGTGTCTCGTCGTCGGGACGCAGACGCACGCGGTCCAGTCGCAGACTGACCTGCGCGCCGCCGCGTTCGATGTCGAGCAGCAGCGGCAAGCCGGTTTCACTGGCGTACTGCCGCGCGATTTCCGTCAGCGGTTCGGCAGTGCTGCTGCCGTTGAGCCGCAGGCGGATGGACTTGCCCAGGCGGGCGCGCGCCTCTTCGAGCGTCCACACCGCATCGGCGTTGAAGCGCAGCCCGCCGTTGAAGCGGTCGGTCTGCGCCTTGCCGCGCAGCACCAGCAGCGCGTCGTCGCGCAGGCGGTCGCGCACGGTGTCGAGCAGGCTTTCGCCGATGACGATCTCCATTGCGCCCGATCGATCTTCCAGGGTGAGGATGGCGATGCGCCCGCGCTGCGACTGCACCAGCCGCACCCCGCTCACGATGCCGGCGATCAGCACCGGGTCGCGCGAATCCACCAGATCCATCAGCGCAGTCGGGGCGAAGCGCCGCACCTCCTCGGCGCAGGCGTCGAACAGATGGCCGCTGAGGTAGTAGCCGATGGCGGTTTTCTCAAAGGAGAGCTTGGTGCGCAGATCCCAGGGCTCGACCTCGGGCAGCAACGGCTCGTGCGCCGGGTTGTGTCCGCCATCGGCGGCATCGGCGGCGAACAGGTCGAACAGCCCGGCTTGCTGGCGTGCAGCCTCGCGCTGCGCGGCGTAATCCATCGCCGTTTCCACCGCGGCCAGCACCGCGGCGCGCTCGGGATGCAGGGTATCGAAAGCGCCCGCCTTGGCCAGGGCCTCGAGCACGCGCTTGTTCAGGCGGGTGCGATCCACCCGCTCGGCAAAGTCGAACAGCGAGGTGAAGGGCCGTTCCCGGCGGGCCGCAATCATGGCTTCCACCGCACCCTGACCATTGCCCTTGATGGCCCCCAGCGCGTAGCGGATGGTCTTGCCGTCCACCGGATCGAAGCGCCACTGCGAGGCGTTCACATCGGGCGGCAGCACGGCAATGCCGCGCGCCTGCGCGTCTTCCACCAGCACCTTGAGCTTGTCGGTGTCGTCCAGCGCGATGCTCATGTTGGCCGCGAGGAATTCGGCGGGGTAATGCGCCTTCATCCAGGCGGTCTGCACGGCGAGCAAGGCGTAGGCGGCGGCGTGCGATTTGTTGAAGCCGTAGCCCGCGAACTTCTCCATCAGGTCGAAGATCTCGTTGGCCTTCTCCGGCTCGATGCCATTCCTGGCCGCGCCTTCGGCGAAGATGCCGCGGTGCTTGGCCATCTCCTCGGGTTTTTTCTTGCCCATGGCGCGGCGCAGCAGGTCGGCGCCGCCGAGCGAGTAGCCGCCGATGACCTGCGCCACCTGCATCACCTGCTCCTGATAGACCATGATGCCGTAGGTTTCCTCCAGCACCGGCGCCATGCGCGGGTCGGGGTAGACCACGTCTTCCTTGCCCGCCTTGCGCGCGCAGTAGGTGGGAATGAGGTCCATCGGGCCGGGGCGGTACAGCGCCACCAGGGCGATGATGTCCTCGAAGCGGTCGGGCTTCGCGTCGCGCAGCATGCCCTGCATGCCGCGCGATTCAAGCTGGAACACGGCCACGGTGTCGCCCTTGGCCATGAGCTGGTAGCTGGCCGCATCGTCCAGCGGTATGTCTTCGAGCTTGAAGCCGGCGCGCTCGGGGTGGTTGCGGCGGATCAGCTCGGCGCCGAGTTCGAGTATGGTCAGCGTGGCCAGTCCGAGAAAGTCGAATTTCACCAGCCCGGCGGCTTCGACATCGTCCTTGTCGTACTGCGAGACGGCGTCGGTGCTGCCCGGCTGCGCGTAGAGCGGGCAGAAGTCGGTGAGCTTGCCCGGCGCGATGAGCACCCCGCCGGCGTGCATGCCGATGTTGCGCGGCAACCCTTCGAGTTGCTGGGCGAGATCGAGCAACTGCCTGACCTCCTCTTCCTCCTCGTAGCGCTGCGCCAGCATGGGCTCCTGCTTGAGCGCATCGGCAATCGTGATGTGCTGACCCGGCTTGGCGGGAATGAGCTTGGCGATGCCGTCGCAGAAGGTGTAGCTCAGGTCGAGCACCCGCCCGACATCGCGCACCGCTGCGCGTGCGGCCATGGTGCCGAAGGTGGCGATCTGCGACACAGCGTCGACGCCGTATTTCTCCTTTACATAGTCGATGACGCGGTCGCGGTTCTCTTGGCAGAAGTCGATGTCGAAGTCGGGCATCGACACCCGCTCCGGGTTGAGAAAACGCTCGAACAGCAGCGCGTACTCCAGCGGATCGAGGTCGGTGATGCGCAGGCTGTACGCCACCAGCGAACCCGCGCCCGAACCCCGTCCCGGCCCCACCGGGCAGCCGTGGTTCTTCGCCCAGTTGATGAAGTCGGCGACGATGAGGAAGTAGCCCTCGAAGCCCATCCTGGCGATGATGCCCAGCTCGTACTCCAGCCGCTCCTGATAGCGCGCACGGGCGGCCTCGCGGCGGGTGGCATCGGGATAGAGCACGGCCAACCGCTGCTCCAGCCCGCCCTGCGCCTGCTGGCGGAAGTATTCGGTCGTCGTCATCCCCGCGGGAATGGGAAACAGCGGCAGTTGCGGCCTGCCTAGGTCGAGCACCAGATTGCAGCGCTGCGCAATCGCCACGGTGTTGGCCAGCGCCGTGGGCACATCGGCGAACAGCGCCTCCATCTCGGCCTGCGACTTGAAATACTGCTGGTCGGTGAACTTGCGCTGGCGGCGCGGGTTGCCCAGGGTTTCGCCCTCGGCAATGCAAACCCGTGCCTCGTGGGCGTCGAAATCGTCGCGCCGCAGGAACTGCACCGGATGCGTGGCCACGACCGGCAGCCCGAGTTCCGCGGCAAGCGGCACCGCCGCCTGTACATGCGGCTCGCAGGCGGCATGGCCGCTGCGCTGCAATTCGATGTAGAAGCGCCCGTCGAACACGGCGGCGTGCTGTCTGGCCAAGTCGCGCGCGGCGGCCGTATCGCCCTGCAGCAGCGCAGCGCCGATGGCGCCTTCATGCGCGCCCGAGAGCGCGATCAGCCCTTCGGCCAGCCCGCCTTCGAGCCATTCCCACTGCACCACGGCGCGTCCGCGCTGCTGATTTTGCAGCCAGGCCCGGCTGAGCAAATCACAGAGGTTGAGATACCCCGTTCGGTTCTGCACCAGCAGCAACAGGCGCGTGAACTGCCCCGGACGGCGGGCGCTGCCCAGCAGCACGTCGCAGCCGATGATCGGCTTGACCCCGGCATCCAGCGCGGCCTTGTAGAACCGCACGGCGGCAAACAGGTTGTTGAAATCGGTGATCGCCAGCGCCCCCTGCCCGTCGCAGACGGCCGCTGGCACCATATCGTCCACGCGCAGGGCGCCATCGACAATGGAGTACTCGGTATGGGTGCGGAGATGGGCGTAAGGCATCGGGGCATTTTAGGAGCCTGTCGGACCTGAGGAACGTCGGCTGCAAAACAGCGGTGCGGCGCCCTGCGGCAGCGGCTACGCCCCACAACTTGGGCCATGTGGCGGCAAATCCGCCGCCACATGGCATCCACACCGCCCTTTTTCGCTTTCCGCACCTCGAGTCCGACAGCCCCCCCCGCTTGCCGACGTCTGCCCTGACCCCCGCTAAGATGTCGCTTTTTACTGTCACCTTTTGCGCGCTACATTCCCGCACCGCCCAACAAGTAGGGCCGTTAGCTCAGTTGGTCAGAGCAGAGGACTCATAATCCTTTGGTCGCTGGTTCGAGCCCAGCACGGCCTACCAAACCTCACATTGGCACGGCGGATCGCACCACGCATCGCACTACCCATTGTCGCCATGCCCAGCGGGACGACTTACCTGCTCTTCATCAGCTTTGCGCTGGCCGCTGCGTTCACGCCAGGGCCGGCGGTCATGCTGTCCATCCATAACGCCATGCACCATGGCTGGCGGCATGCCATCCTGTCTTCGCTGGGCAATATCAGCGGATTGCTGGTGCTGTCGTCACTCAGCGCCTTGGGGCTGGATGCCGTCCTCCAATCCTCCGAATGGGCCTTCACTGCGGTGAAGGTCGCGGGGGCGGCCTATCTGATCTGGCTGGGCGTGCAGCAATGGCGAAATGCGGCGCAGCGTCCCGCGGCCACGCAGACTGCATCGAACCTGCACATGCAAACTGGACATGCGAACAAACCGCACAAGTTATACGTCAAGGGTTTGATGGTGGCGCTGAGCAATCCGAAGGCGATCGTGTTCATCGCAGCCTTGTTTCCGCAGTTTCTCACCGCCTCGCGCCCGCTCGGGCCGCAATATCTGGCCCTTACGCTGACCTTCATGGCGATTTCGTTGCTGGCGCTGAGCACCTACGCGGGACTGGCCGTGATGGCCCGCAGGCGGCTGAAGGTCTGGTTCGCCTCGGGCTGGCCGCAGCGGGTGTCGGGTTCGGTATTCTGCGCCTTCGGTCTGAGTCTGCTGCGTCTGCAGAGAGGCTGAACGCCTTTTCAGCGCGGCAAGCCGCGCACGATCAACCCGACCCAGACGGTATGTCGCCTGCGCTCGATCACGCCCAGCCGGGCGGCGCCCAACATTCCATCATGCGCAGCCGGGCGGCGTGCAAGCGTTCGGACATGAGCCCGGCGAAAATTTTCATCAGCGCATAGCCCAGGTCGGTGTCGTGCTCGCATTCCTTCAGGATGGCCTTGCCGTCGAAGCGCAGCAGCGTGACCGGAGTGAGCGCCTTGGCTTCGAAGGCCCAGCGGTAAGGCGCAATGAGCCAGGACCAGCCGATCACATCCCATTTGCCCAGAGTCTGGACGTCGACACCGGGACCATTGATCGCAGGCACCTGTATCTGTACCTTGCCCTCGAGCACGACGTAAAACGCATCGGCTTCTTGTTCCTGCAGAAAAATGACGCCATCCACCGGAATCTGCACCTCGGAGGCATGGGATAGCAGTCGTCCAAGCTGTTCAGGCTGCAGGGCCGACAAAATGGTGTGGGTCTGCAGGTCGTGCAGTAGGGAGGTCGATGGCATGGCTGGGCTCCTTGGGTTGCATCAATCCAATCATTGCATGCTTTCTCTCGGAAGGCGAGTTGACTTATCTCAATGCGTCGGGATAAGCATCAATCCCGATACGTCGGTTGCGCCTCAGGCAAACAATCGCAAACCGAGGAATGGAAATGGCTACATCCACGACAGGCTACAAAAAGGCCACCTTGAACAGGGTGGAAAACTTCGAGTGTGCAGAGAATACGCCACCGCTTCACCCGGCTCGGCTGAAAACCCGTTGCATCCACTGGCTGCGCATGACGACGCGGGCGATGCATCCTACCCTGCACAGTTTCTGGACTGGGCGCAGAACGTGTTGCCGCAAACTGATCTGCGTGCGGCCATCACCGCGGCCTGGAATCGGCCTGAGCCGGAATGTCTGCCCATGCTGATCGAGCTGGCGCAGATTCCAGACGCCACACAACGCGCGGCAGTACGCCAACTCGCCGGGCGACTGGTCGAAGGGGTGCGGGCGCGGCGCGAGATGGGCGCAGGGGAAGCGCTGCTGCGCATCCCCGACAACGCCACCCGCGATGCCCTCATGCGCGACAAGACCGGCGCGGCCACTGGCAGTCCCATCTCGGCCACTCGCCCTCGCTGTTTGTCAACGCCGCCGTCTGGGTGCTGATGTTGACTGGCAGGCTCACGGCGACCACCAGCGAGAAGGGTTTGGCCTATGCGCTGTCGCGAATCATCGGCAAAGGAGGCGAGCCGCTGATCCGCCAAGGCGTGCAGCGCGCCATGCGGCTGATGGGCGAGCAGTTCGTCACTTGGCAGACCATTGCCGAGGCGCTGCCCAACAGCCGCTCGCAGGAGAAAAAAGGCTTTCGCTACTCCTACGACATGCTGGGCGAGGCGGCGATCACCGAGGCCGATGCGCAGCGCTACTTCACCGCCTACGGGCAGGCGCTGCACGCCATCGGCAAGGCCTCGCACGGGCGCGGCATCTTCGAGGGCCCCGGGCTTTCGGTCAAACTCTCCGCCCTGCATCCACGCTACAGCCGCGCCCAGTATGCGCGGGTGATGGACGAGTTACTGCCGCGCCTGACCGCGCTGGTCGAACTCGCGCGGCGCGACGACTTAGGCATCCATATCGACGCCGAAGAAGCCGATCGGCTCGAACTCTCGCTCGACCTGCTCGAAGCCCTGTGCCTCAACCCAGCGCTCAAGGGCTGGAACGGCATCGGCTTCGTGGTGCAGGCCTATCAGAAGCGCGGCCCTTTGGTCATCGACCATCTCATCGACCTCGCCCGGCGCAGCGGACACCGGCTGATGGTGCGCCTGGTGAAGGGCGATTATTGGGATAGCGAAATCAAGCGCGCGCATCGACGGGCTCGACGGCTATCCGGTCTACACCCGCAAGGTGCGCACCGATGTGTCCTACCTGGCCTGCGCCCGCAAGCTACTGGCCGCGGCGATCAAACCGATCTACACGGCGACCAGTGCCGAGGCGGCGCAGGCCGAGCTCGACGCCTTCGAGCAGGGCCTCTGGGGCCAGAAGTTCCCCACGGTCGTGTCGGCGTGGCGCCGCGCCTGGGACCGCGTGATCCCGTTCTTCGCATTCCCGCCGGCGGTGCGCCGAGTGATCTACACCACAAACGCGATCGAGAGCATCAACGCGCGACTGCGCAAGATCATCAAGACCCGCGGGCACTTCCCCAGCGACGACGCAGCCGCCAAGCTGATCTGGCTGGCCCTGCGCAACATCACGGCCGACTGGGGCCGCGCGGCGCACAACTGGAAGGAGGCCATGAATCAATTCGCCATCCTCTACGCCGAACGATTCACCCGACCCATTGCGTAAGATGACCACCGACTTTCCCACCGCGTCGCTCGGTTCGTCGCAAGCGCCGACCGACGCCGTGGAAAAGTCTCCCAGCGCCTCGAACACAAAAATTCAGACACCCCCGGCCCTGGAGCGCTCATGAGACCCTGGGCCGATCGACCGACTCCGAACGCACGACAAGCTCCTATGCCCCATTCCCCTTGCGCCGCTGCACTCGGCACGCCCGTTCCCGGATTTACCGCCCCGCCCCCACCAACGAGAACCGCGTTGATCGGTGCGACCTGCACGCTGGAACACGCAGACCCGCAGCGCCACGCCGCCGACCTCTACGCCGCGCAGACCCTGGATGCCCGCGGCGACGGCTGGAACTATCTGCCTTACGGACCGTTCGCCTCGGCGCTCGACTACCAGGCCTGGATGCAGGCCAATTGTCTAGGCCAGGACCCGCTGTTCTTTGCCATCATCGACTCCAGCACCGCACGCGCCGCTGGACTGGCGAGTTATTTGCGCATCACCCCGGCGGCGGGCAGCATCGAGATCGGCCATCTCTATTTCTCGCCGCTGCTGCAACGCCAGCGCGCGGCAACCGAAGCCCTGTTCCTGCTGATGGATCAGGCTTTTGCGCTGGGCTACCGTCGGCTGGAATGGAAGTGCAATGCGCTCAACGCCGCCTCGCGTCAGGCGGCGCTGCGGCTCGGATTCAGCTTCGAGGGCGTCTTCCGCCAGGCCGCCGTGGTCAAGGGCCGCAACCGCGACACCGCCTGGTTCAGCATCATCGACAGCGAATGGCCCGCACTGCGCGCCGCCTTCACACGCTGGCTGGCTGCGGAAAACTTCGACGAAAAAGGGCGGCAGCGCGAGCGCCTGTCAGCGCTCACCGCCGCCGCCCTGGGACGCGTGACTGCCGCTCAGGCGGAATAGACCGGGAAGGCGTCGGTCAGCTTTTTCACCTCGGCGCGCACCCGCTCCAGCGTGGCCGCATCCTGCGGGTTGTCCAGCACGTCGGCGATCAGGTTGGCAGTCTTCTCGGCCTCGGCCTCCTTGAAGCCCCGGGTGGTCATGGCGGGCGAGCCCACACGGATGCCTGAAGTGACGAACGGCTTTTCCGGATCCTTCGGAATGGCATTCTTGTTGACCGTGAGGTGGGCCTCGCCCAGCACCTTCTCGGCATCCTTGCCGGTGATGTGCTTGGAGCGCAGATCCACCAGCATGAGATGCGATTCGGTGCGTCCGCTGACGATGCGCAGGCCGCGCCGCGTCAGCGTTTCGGCCAGCACGAGCGCATTGGTCAGCACCTGCTGCTGGTAAGCCTTGAACTCGGGGGCGAGCGCCTCCTTGAACGCCACCGCCTTGCCCGCGATCACATGCATCAGCGGCCCGCCCTGGATGCCCGGAAAGATGGCGCTGTTAATGGCTTTGGCATGCTGCTCTTTCATCAGAATCACCCCGCCGCGCGGGCCGCGCAGGCTCTTGTGCGTGGTGGTGGTCACGACGTCGGCATGGGGCACGGGATTGGGGTAGACGCCGGCGGCGATCAGCCCGGCGTAATGCGCCATGTCCACCATGAAGTAGGCGCCCACGGCCTTGGCCACTTTGGCGAAACGTTCGAAGTCGATGCGCAGACTGTAGGCGCTGGCGCCGGCGATGATGAGTTTGGGCCTGTGCTCGTGCGCCAGGCGTTCCATCGCGTCGTAGTCGATCTCTTCCTGCGCATTCAGGCCATAGCTCACCACCTTGAACCACTTGCCGCTCATGTTCAGCGCCATGCCGTGGGTCAGGTGGCCGCCCTCGGCCAGACTCATGCCCATGAGGGTGTCGCCGGGTTGCAGCAGGGCGAAAAACACGCCCTGATTGGCCTGCGAGCCGGAATTGGGCTGCACATTGGCTGCCTCGGCACCGAAGAGCTGCTTGACGCGGTCGATCGCCAATTGCTCGGCAATGTCGACGAACTCGCAGCCGCCGTAATAGCGTTTGCCGGGATAGCCCTCGGCGTATTTGTTGGTGAGTTGCGAACCCTGTGCCTGCATGACGGCGGGCGAGGTGTAGTTTTCCGAGGCAATCAGCTCGATATGGTCTTGCTGGCGCTGGTTTTCGGACTGAATGGCGGCCCAGAGCTCGGGATCGGTCTGGGCAAGGGTGATGCGGCGGTCGAACATGGCGAATTTCCGTCTGAACGGCCCGCGCCGGCTTCCTTCAAGCCGTGGAAGGGCGCAAGCCTGGGCTGATGAAGATCATTGACAGCGATGGCGCTGGCCCAGGCGAACGGCTTAAAGTCCAGCACTCCCCGGTGGTTCGTCCCACCTCGAAACCGCGGATGTTGCCGGTTTCTATCGCCAGTCGTGCAGGTGAAGATGGTAGCGCGTCGCGTCAGGTGAGTGAGGCGTGTTTTGGCTCAACCGTTGACGGCTCGGTGGCCACCGTCGATTTCGGTGCGGCCGGGGTCTCCTGCGGCGCCGCGATATGCCCCGCGCTGGCCGTCATTGGCGTGGCGACCTGCCTGGGCGACAGGCCCGCCACCCGTTCGAGCTGCGCCTGCTCGGCCAGCACCTTGCTGGCATAGCCGCCCTCGCTCGCATCGTTCGTGGCGCCGACGTAGTAGCGCAGGCCCGCGCGCACCGAGCCGCCACGATGAATCGCGTCCTTGAGTACCAGCGCGCCCACGCGCATATTGACCAGCGGATCGATGCTGGCCTGCGGGCCGCCGAAAGGCGCGAATTTGTCACGGTGCACATTGGCCATCACCTGCATGAGACCGGTGGCGCCCACGCCGCTGGCCGCGTAGGGGTTGAAGGAAGACTCGACCGCCATCACCGCCAGAATCAGCAGCGGATCGAGTTTCTCCTGCCCGCCCACGGTCCAGGCGGCGCTGACCAACTGCGCCATGGCATTGGGCGCAATGCTGTAGCGCCGTGCCAGCCAGTTGGAGACCGTGCGCTGTTGCGGCGTGAGCACTGGCAGGCCAGCGCCCGGCGTGGGCTCGGCCTGCGCCACAGACAGCAAAACACCGGCCGGTTTTTGCGCCAGCGCCCGCAGTTCGTCAGACGCCGTCTTGCGCGCCATGACCCACTGAGTGAGGCCGCGGTCCAGCGAGCTCATCGCCTGAGGCTGGAAGTACAGATACGCCCCCCCGGCCACCACAAACAAGCCCACCATCATCAAGGTCTGATGGGTCAATTCCCAAAAACCTCCCACCAGCCGACGCAAGCGCGGCAGGGAAGACTGCATGGCATTCAACATGGAACACTCCTGTGTCTAAGTGGAATGGAGAAGGCGTCTGAAGACAGCCAGCGCCCATTCCCAAGGGCACAGATCCGACAGCACAGGCTCACCAGGGGAGCCCGACGGCCTAAGATGCGGCCTTTGCAGCAGGCCTGCATCGACTGCCGCGTTCGATCTGTATCGTGTTCGCGGCAAGGCGTGCTTCGGGGCGAGTGTGTTGCCCGCCTGAATTCAGGATTAAGGAACTAGGGCAAACACGGAGCGGATTTTAGGAATGTCGTTATTCCAGGTCAACGCATAAGGTCTTATCTTTCAGTTCTATTGGTTATATGAAATACCGGGATCTGCGTGACTTTCTTTCCCAGCTTGAGGCGCTTTCGCTGCTGCGACGCACGGCCGAGCCCGTGTCCCCGCAGCTCGAAATGACGGTGGTGTGCGACGCCCTGCTTCGCGGCGGTGGCCCGGCCGTGTTGTTTGAAAACCCGACGGGCTATGCCATGCCGGTTCTGGGCAATCTGTTCGGCACCCCGCAGCGCGTGGCACTGGGCATGGGCGCGCAGGACGTGAGCGAACTGCGCCGCATCGGCGAAGTGCTCGCCCGGCTGAAGGAGCCTGAACCGCCGCGCGGCATGAAGGACGCGGGCGAGTTGATGCGTCTGGTCAAGGCGGTGTGGGACATGCGCCCGAGCACGGTGTCGCGCCCCGCCTGCCAGCAGGTCGTGCTCCAAGGCAGCGAGGTGGATCTGAACCGCCTGCCGCTGCAGACCTGCTGGCCGGGCGACGTGGCGCCGCTGCTCACCTGGGGGCTGGTGGTCACGCGAGGCCCGCAAGACGTGCCTCGGCCCCGCAAGCGGCAGAATCTGGGCATTTACCGCCAGCAGCGCATCGGCCGACGTCAGCTCATCATGCGCTGGCTCACCCATCGCGGCGGCGCCCTCGATTTCCGGGAATTCGCTCTGGCCAACCCGGGGCAACCCTTCCCCGTGGCCGTGGCGCTGGGCGCCGATCCGGCCACTACGCTGGGTGCGGTCACGCCTGTGCCCGACACGCTGAGCGAATACCAGTTTGCCGGCCTGCTGCGCGGAGCACGCACCGAGGTGGCTCGCTGCGTCGGGCTCGATCTGCAGGTTCCGGCCTCGGCGGAAATCGTGCTCGAAGGACATTTGCCACCCGCCGCAACCGGGTGGCAGGGCGAGAGCGAAACCGGCGTGCCGCTGAAGGAAAAAAACGGTTACCTCCATGCGCTCGAAGGTCCGTTCGGCGACCACACCGGTTATTACAACGAGCAGGACTGGTTTCCGGTGTTCGAGGTCGAGCGCATCACCCACCGCGAGCAGCCGATCTACCACTCCACCTATACCGGCAAGCCGCCCGACGAGCCCGCCGTGCTGGGGGTGGCGCTCAACGAGGTGTTTGTCCCCATCCTGCAAAAGCAATACCCCGAGATCACGGATTTTTACCTGCCGCCCGAAGGCTGCAGCTACCGGCTGGCGGTGGTGTCCATCCGCAAGGCGTATGCCGGCCACGCCAAGCGGGTGATGTTCGGCATCTGGGGTTTTTTGCGGCAGTTTCTCTACACCAAGTTCGTCATCGTCACCGACGACGATGTGAACATCCGCGACTGGAACGACGTGATCTGGGCCATCACCACCCGCATGGACCCGGTACGCGACACCGTGCTGGTGGACAACACGCCGATCGATTATCTGGACTTCGCTTCGCCGCAATCCGGACTGGGCGGCAAGATGGGGCTGGACGCCACCCACAAGTGGCCCGGCGAGACCCAGCGCGAATGGGGCCGCGCCATCGTCCCCGATGCCCAGGCGAAAACGCGTATGCAAGACCTGATCGACGCGCTGCTGGCACGTCCGGCAGCGAAATAAACTGACATGAATTCAAGATCTTGCGCAGAGGCTGTTGCGCCGATTCAACCATATCCCTTTGCGCCAGTCATGTTTCGTCTTGACGACGGCGGCGCAAGAGGCGTACCTTTGTTTCGCCGTTGCAGTTCGGCTGTTTCGGCAAACAGACCGGGCCAAACCCGGACTGTAGTTAGACCCCCCTCATGCATCCCTGCGTGAGCTTGACAGGCGGCAGCAAACCCGACTGTCGGACCCCGGGCCGCATTCCTTCAGGATTGCGGCCCGCTTCGTTTTGATACGTGTGTATCAATGCATGCCGCCGTGCATCCCCTTGCCGGGCAGCGGCGCGTCGTCCGCAATCTTGTCGCGCGGCTCGACCTCGAGCTGTAGTTCCATCTGCCCGCCGTTGGCGAATTTCACCGTCACCGGCACCATCTCGCCCACCTTGAGTGGAGCTTTCAGATCCATGAACATCAGGTGATAGCCGCTGCCTGGCTGCATGCGCAGGGTCTTGCCTGCGGGCACAGGAATATCGCCGACCTCGCGCATGCGCATGATGTTGTTTTCCATGCTCATGGTGTGCAGCTCGACATGGCCGCAGACGGGAGAGGCGGCGGCCACGATCTTGTCATCGGTCTTGCCGTGGTTGACAAGGGTCAGAAATCCGCCGCCATTGCGCGCACCGGGGATCGACGGCAGCGCCTGCGCCCGCGTCACTTCAATATCACCCGTGCGTTGCGCCAGGGCGGCCGGAGCGGTAGCCAGCATCAGCAGGGCGGAAGTCATCACCAGCACCTGGCGGCGGGTCAAAGCGCGACTATTCATCAAAGAACTCCTCATATTGCGAGCAACACAGCCGCTATGGTTTGTCGGCGAAAATCGCCATAGAAAAGTTGCGGATTTTGTCACCTTTGGACAATCTCCAGACCGCGGCAAATTGCCGCATGCCGGACTCTCGCACCATGACCGATTTCCATCTGCCTGCTTTGCCCCAGCGCATCACCCTCGCCGGCGGCTGTTTCTGGTGCCTCGACGCCGCCTATCGCCCGCTGCGCGGCGTGCTGAGCGTGGAATGCGGCTACAGCAACGGCACGACGCTGCACCCCAGTTACCGCGAGGTCTGCACCGGACAGACCGGCCACGCCGAAGTCATCCGCCTGGATTTCGACCCGGATGTGCTGAGTCTGGACACGGTGCTCGATGTGTTCTTCGCCCTGCACGACCCCACCACCCTGAATCGGCAGGGCAACGACATCGGCACGCAATACCGCTCGGGCATCTACACCCACGACGCGGCGCAACTCGCCACCGTGCAAGCCTTTGTGCAACGCCTGCGCGACCAGGCGCTGTTCGCCGACCCCATCGTCACCGAAATCGCGCCGGAATCGAATTACAGCCCCGCCGAACCCGAGCACCAGGACTATTTCACCCGCCACCCCTACCAGGGCTACTGCGCGATGGTGATCGCGCCGAAGGTCGACAAGCTCCGGCGCCAGTACGCCGCCCTGCTGCGTGCGCAAGGCGTATGAGAAATCACCCCTGACGCCTACTTGGCCTCTTTGAGCATGATTCGAATCTGCGCGTCAGAGGGCACGCCGATGATCATGTCGGCGCGGCCATCGGCCTTGCGCCAGACCACCACTGGCACGCCAAACAGCTTTTCGCTGTTGTAGAGCGCAAGGTTGGCCGCCAGTGCGGCGCGCACCTTGGGGGTGATGGCCGCAGCCGGTTCGATGCCGCCGCCGGGCTGGCCGTTGGCAGCGAAGTCATAGTCGTCCTCGTTCTTGTAAAACGCCTTCAGCGGGTCGGGCGATTGCAGAATGGCGGCCGCCTTGGGCAGGCTGCTGGGGGTCAACATGCCCAGCGCAATCCAGCGCAACTGCACCCCATCCCTGCCCACGAAGCCGCGCAGCTTCTTGTAGAGCTCATGGCAGAAAGGACAGTTGGGGTCGAAAAAAATATAGATCGCGCGCTGCCCCTTGCCTTCTGCGATGAACGTGGCCTTGCCGATATTCGCCAGAATGCCCTCGGCCTGCCGGGCGCTTTGCGCCTGGGCTGCAGGCCAAAGGGCGAGCAAGGGGGCAGCAGCCAAGGCCCGCAACAGATGGCGGCGATGGATGAAAGGCAACGAAAGCATGAAAGTTTCCCTGTTGTAAGAAGCGGTCAGCGGAATCAATAATGCCGCAAAACGACCCGATCAGCACACCGCCCGCGATGACACTCACCCTGCCCGCCGCACAAGATGCCTGGAAGCAGCCCGATTTCGGCGCCGTGCTGCTGGCCGAACTGCAACGGGCCGGGGCGCTGATCGGCCCGCTGCAGCGCGGCATCCGTCGCGGCAGCCACGCCCTGACCGACGACGTCAGCCTGATGGTGCTGCAGCGCAGTGAAAGTGCCGACGACCTGCGGGTGAAAGCGGGGCTGAGTTACTTCAGCATCATTCCGGGCTGCGCCTGCGAGGCCGACCCGACGCCGATGAGCGAGCTGCCCGAATATGTGGAATTGTGCATCGCCATTCGTCGCGCCGACAGTGCGGCCACGCTCGAACTTCTCGACGATTGACGCCGCCTGTTCAGGGCGCCAGTCGCTGGCGTTTCCAACTGCCGTCGGCCTGCAGCGCATACGCCAGCCGGTCGTGCAGACGCGAAGGCCGCCCCTGCCAGAACTCCCAGGCATCGGGTATCAGGCGATAACCGCCCCAGTGCGGCGGGCGGGGTGGGCTGATGCCGTAGCGCAGGCCGAATTCGGCGGCGCGCCTGAGCAAGACGCCGCGCCCGCCGATGGGCTCGCTCTGCGGCGAGGCCCAGGCGCCGATGCGCGAAGTCAGCGGCCGAGTGGCGAAATAAGCATCCGACTCTTGCGCGCTGACCTGTTCCACGCGCCCCTCGATGCGCACCACGCGCTCGAGCTCCACCCAGTGGAACTGCAGCGCCGCATAGGGGTGCACCGCCAGCTCGCGCCCCTTGCGGCTGTGATAATTGGTGTACCAGACGATGCCGCGCGCATCGACCTGCTTGATCAGCACCACCCGGGTCGAAGGCCGGCCGTTTTCGCCCACGGTGGCCAGGGTCATGGCGTTGGGCTCAGGCACCTGCGCATCCAGGGCCTGCTGCAGCCAGTGCTCGAACTGCTTGAACGGGTCTTGCTCGGCGTGGGCCTCGTCGAGTTCGGCACGGCTGTAGTCTTTGCGCAAATCGAAAAGGGATTTCATGGAGAGAGTATAGAAATGACGTCCGCTCGACATGGGATGTGACTACAGTCACAATCATGTATCAAAATTTTTCAATATTGCGTTCAATCAATATCGAGCTGTGAACGCAAGCCCACAATGCCGTACCGTTTTTCTCAACTATTTTCCCTTACCTGCCATGTCCACGACTCCCGCCCCGCATTCCGCCGAACCGGCGCACGCCAGCAGTTGGCTGGCGCACTTTCCCATCACCCTGTTCGCCACGATCATGGGTACGACCGGCCTGGCCATCGCCTGGCACAAATCGGCACAGGTGCTCGCCATGCCGCCTGGCGTGGGCATCGGCCTGAGCTACTTCGCACTGGCGCTGTTCATCGTGCTGCTGTTGGGCTACGGCGCCAAGATGGTGCGCTATCCCGGCGAATTCCTCGACGAATTCAACCATCCGGTGCGCATCAGCTTCTTTCCGGCCATCTCCATCAGCGCCATTCTGCTGTCCATCGCCTTTCTGCACATTCTGCCGAGCCTGTCGTGGGCGCTGTGGTGGGGTGGCGTGGCGCTGCATCTGGTGTTCACTCTGGTCATCATGTCCTCGTGGATTCACCACACGCATTACCAGATCCAGCATTCCACCCCGGCCTGGTTCATCCCCGTGGTGGGCAACATCCTGGTGCCCATTGCCGGCATGACGCACGGCTCGCCCGAAATCTCGTGGTTTTTCTTCAGCGTCGGCCTGGTGTTCTGGATCGTGCTGCTCACGGTGATGATGAACCGCTTTTTCTTCCACCCTCCGGTGGCCACCAAGCTGCTGCCCACGCTGTTCATCCTCATCGCGCCTCCGGCGGTCGGCTTCCTGTCGTATCTGGCGCTCGACGGCGGCGTGGTCGACAACTTCGCCCGCGTGCTGTACTATGTTGGATTGTTCACCACGCTGCTGCTGTTCTATCAACTCCCGCAGTTCCGCAAGGTGCCTTTCTTCATGTCGTGGTGGGCCTATTCCTTTCCCTTGGCCGCCATCACCATCGCCTCGTTGTCCATGGGCAGCATCATCGGCAGCGGCTTTCTGATCGGTCTGGGCGGCACGTTGCTGGCGCTGACCACCGCGCTCATCGCCCTGCTCGTGGTGCTCACGCTCAAGGCCATCGCCGACGGCAAGGTGTTCATCCCGGAATGAGGTCTGCTTGCCTCTGCACGGCAAAACCCGGCTCTGCCGGGTTTTTTGTTGGCAGCGCCAGACTATGAACGTCTGGGTCAAGGCGGCTTTGCTTCGGTTGGGGTAACTGTGCTTTACAGGCGACGCGGTGCTGCTTAATGTCAAGTCGTCTTTGGTGAAGCCGGAACTCCAGGGAGGATGCCATGCCCGACAAAAGCGCCCCCGTTCCCCATGCGCGGTGTTCGCAGCGTCCCTCGCTGCCACGACGGCGTCTGCTGTGGCTGGGTCTGTCGTGGCCCGCCGCTGCCCTGCCTCTGCTGTGGCATGCTTGCGCGACCGATGCGGCGACTTCCGGCGCCGAATGGTCGGCAAACCCCGAGGCCGTGCGGGCGGCCAGGCTGCTCGCTGCGATCCATACGGCGCGCTGGGTGCAGGAAGGTTCCGGGCCACGCATCGTCTATATCTTCTTCGACCCGAATTGCCCCTTTTCGCACAAACTCTATCTGGCCACGCGCGCCGAAGTCGGCAGAAGCGGGCTGCAGTTGCGCTGGATTCCGGTCGGTCAGCTCCAAGCCAGCAGCCCGGGCAAGGCAGCAGCCATTCTCGCTGCGCCTCATCCGCTCAAGGCCTTCCACAAAAACGAGAATGACTGGAACTTCGGCGACAGCCCCGCAGGCGGCATCCGCCCGCTTGAACACCCCAGCGCCAAGGTGCTGCGCCAGCTTCAGACCAATGCCGCGCTGATGCGCCAGGCGGGTTTGCACACCTTCCCGGTGATGCTGTATCGCACCGTGGACGGCCGTGCCCACCTTGTCGTCGGACTGCTGCCGCAGGACGCCATCGCCACCGTGCTGCGCCAGGCGAAGTAATGTGACCGGCCAGACCTGCGCTTGCCGAACCGCCGACAGTCCGTCTCTTTACAGTCGGAATGACACGATCTATCGTGTGATCTCAAATCTCAAAATTCGAAGCGGTTATTCGAGTCTGTATAGGCTCAACACCGAGAGAGGTATCGTGGCCATGTTGCATCCCCCGATCGCACTCGACAGGGTTGCGGGACGCGACTCGCCTACGGGGCCGAGGTAGCGAACGACGGCGTAAACCGCGCGCAGATCGTCGTTCGACATGTCGCGCAATGCGAACCAGGGCATCGGCGGACGCATGGGCTGACGTGCCGATTGCAGCCATTGCGACTCGGTCAGGCGCATCATGGACAGCCGCAGATTGGCGGGATAGGTGGTTCCCCAAGGGCCCCGAAAACCCACCGTGTCGCCGGTCAGCCAGGCCTCTCGGGGAATGTTGCCGCCGCTTTGGGCATGGCCCGGGGTGTGGCAATCGTTGCAGCCCGAAATCTTCACGAGATACAGGCCGCGAATCACTTGCTGGCTTGGGCTGCTCACGCCGATCGCGGCGTGGCTCGAACGGGATTCCTGCGCTTTCGCAGATGTCAGACCCAGACCTGCCGCCAGGCCGAAAAGTCCGATGGCGAACAGGGGTTTGATGCACTTCATGACAACGTCCTCCTGACTGGAAAGACCACGCTTGACCACGTGGCCGTGGCTTTCGAATGCCACGGGGAGAACGATAAACGAACGGTCGTGCCTTTGTTACTTAAAGTATCTTCAAGGTTTGCTATGAAATGACTAAACACCAGCCACAACAAGCAAGACGGTGCATTTCAGCTTCAATCTGGGCAATGTGAGTTGGACTTGAGCGCCGAAAACCTACTTCACGCTCGCGAGAATGTCCTTGAGCTGCTGCGCGTCGGGCGGGCCGACGACGAGCATGGCGTCGCCCTGTTTGTCGCGGTAGAGCAGCGTGGGCACGCCCGGTGATTTCGTGGCTTCGAGCAAGGCGTTGTTGGCGTTGAGGATGGCGCTGGTGGCGGGCAAGACCTTGCTGGCCGGGGCAATGCCGCCACCCGGCCCTGTCGGCCCTTTGCCGTAGGTGTTCTCGTTTTCGTGAAACGCCTTGAGGCGGTCTGGCGCCTGAAGAATGGCGGCGCCCTTGGTCACGCTGGTGGGAGTGAGCACGGCCACGGGTACCCAGCGGATTTCCAGGCCATCCTTGCCGACTCGTGGGCGCAGCTCGGTGTAGAGCTGATGGCAATAAGGGCAGTTGGCGTCGAAAAAGATGTAGATCACACGCGACCCATGGCCTTCGGCGATCACCGTGGCCTTGCCCATCTTGCCGAGCACTTTGACGGCGTCTGGGTTCTGCGTCTGTTGCGCGGCGGCCAGCGGGGCCAGACCGATGAGGCTGGCGCCGAGGGTTGCAACGAAGGCCATGCGCAGCGCAGCGCGGCGGGTGGAATGCATATGATGCCTCCTTGTTTTGTAGAGCGTGATAACGGCGCAGTATGCAGCAAACCGGGCGAGCCTATTGGTCAGGCGATCTCAGGGCCCGATCGACTGTAGCCACGCACTCAAAGCGGCCTGACCACGCGGAGTGCCCATCTCGAGTTGGGGCTGGCCGTTGCGGTCGCGATAGACCGCCAGCGGCACGCTCTCATACACCCCGGTCTGCTTGAGCACGCGAGCATTGGCGGTGAGGATTTGGCGAGTCGCCGCCGTGATTTGCCCCGCGCTCGGCAGCGTTGGTGCGGGGCGGTTGGGATCGAGCCCGTGATCTTCTGTGGCGCGAAACGCCTGCAGTCGGTCCTTGGCCTGCAGGATGGCGGCCGCCTTTGCCGCGCTGCTGGGCGCAAGAATGGCCACGGGTACCCAATCGACCTGCAAACCGTCTTTGCCAACGTAGGGACGCAGCGAGCTGTAAAGCTGTCGGCAATAGGGACAGTTGGGGTCGAAGAACACGGTGAGCACGCGTGGGCCGCTGCCCTCGGTGATCACGGTGGCTTTGCCGATTTCCGCCAGCGCCTTGGCAGCAGCCGAGTTCTGCGCCAGAGCGGTTCTGCCGACCAGCGTGCAGAGCACCGGGGCCAGAACCAGCGAAAAAAATTGACGTCGTCTCATGCGATTCTCCCGCTGCGGCGAAGGTCGCCTGGGTTCATAAGGCGGCGCTGCACCGCTGTCCAGCGACAAAATGCGCCGCCGCGCCCGCACCGGCATCGGCGGCGTGGGCAGCAGGTAGCGGGCCAGATCGACGATGTTGCGCAAGTCGTAGCGATGCCCGAGACGCGCGCGTGCGGCGGCAATCACGCGCTGCGCATCATCGGGCCGCAGCGCCACGGCGCGGCATAGACGCAGGCCCATGCCCTCGAATTCACTCCAGCCCACCGCGCGCACACCTTCCACCACGTCGGCCTCGATGAAGCCGCCCCGGTCCTCGCCCACATACAGCGCGGCATGCGACCAGTTGGAATGGGTGAGATATTTGATGGCGCTGCTCAACCGGCTGTTGCCCTCGACGAGCAGCACGTCGCCCGGACGGATGGCCGCCCGTATCGCCCGAACATCGGTTGGCACCATCGCGCGGGCGCAGTGGCTGGGCGCGGCCAGATACCGCGCCAAGCGTCCACCCAGGGCTCCGAGGATGCGGTTCATGGTCATTGTCCTGAGGTACTCGCCGATCCCGGTGCAAAGTGCGTACCTCGGAGTCAGGGCTCCACGCAGGCGGGCAGTGAAGTCGCCTGCAGCACCTCGCCATCGACACGGTTTTCGACGAATGCGGCCACGCCCAGATGCGCGGGATTCCAGCCCGGCTCCAGCGGCACGCTGCTCGCAATTCGTCCCTGGCCCGACGCCAGCGCGATGGGCCCGATCCAGCGCCGCACGGCCTGGGTGTGATGCAGCGTAGCGCCGCGGTTCTCACCGGCGCCGATGACGCGCGTCAGATCGTTTTCGTAGACCGCCACATAGGCCTGCAGATCGGCAGGCGACGCTGTTTTCGATTTCGCGCCTGCGTTCATGGCGGAGTCTGCGGTGGGCGTGAAGCGGGCTTCGAGGTTCAGCGTCTTCGGGTTCGGGCTGTCCAGCCGCAAGGTGATGCGCTCAGGTGCGGCTTGTCGAGCGACGACGTCGAGTGCGGCGTTGAAGGCAGCCTCCGAGCCCCACTTGCGGAACTCTCGACCGTTGATGAAGACCTCGGGCGTGTAGATCAGTGTCGTTTGCGCGAGGGCTGAGAGCTGACGCTGCCGCTGCGTGAACGCAGGCTGGGCGAAGGCGTCTTTCCACCCCAGGCTGTCCCAATAATCGACATGCAGCGCCAGCGCCACAAGGCGCCCGGCCTGAGCCGCGTTGGCGCGCCCCGAAGCCTCACCGAGCGCGGTCTGATGCGCCAGCCAACGATCCGCCGGCGGGCAACTGCTGCAGCCTTCGGAGGTGTAAAGCTCTACCAACGCAACGCGGTGCGCCGGGCTGGTCTGGCTGCAGGTGGCGGCCTGCAGCGGCGCGGCTGCGAACAGGCTGATGGCCGCCCATGCCAAGGTTCTGCTTGAAGTCGTCATGATGGGATGGCCTTTGCATCGCCCGGGTGGGATGAGCCTTCACGATGAACGCAAATGATCGACCGACCACTTGCCCGGCCCCCACAGCGCCACCACGGCGATGAGAATGCCCCAGATGAAATGGAACATGATGGCCGGCGGCTGCAGCGCATACAGGTAAGAAAGCAGGGCCACCGCGTTCACCACGAACAGGCCCAGCGCGCCGAAGCGGCCAAACAGTCCCAATGCCAGCAGCGGCGGCAGCAGGATTTCACCGGCCGTTCCAGCAACTGCCGCAATATGCGGCGGCAGCAAGGCGACGTGAAATTCGTTCTCGTACAGCCAGACCGTGCCCGCCCAGTCGCGCAGACTTTGCAGCCCCGAGTTGAAAAACACGTAGGCCACATAGAGTCGCGCGGCGAGCAGCGCCGGGGCCTGCAGCCAGTCGAGCCAGCGCACGAGCGTGTCCCAGGCGCGGGAAATCGAATGCAAATGCAGATTGCAGGCGCTCAGACGCTGCTGCAGGGTGGTCGTGGTCATGACAGTCTCCTTGGGTCGAGTGATGGGTTGATGGATTCGACGGCGGCGATCCACCCTTGCATCGCCGCCTGGTGCAGCCAGGCCGACAGATCGAAGTCGTCCGGCAACACATCGAGCGCGGCGGCCAGCGTGGGTGCTTCGGCCAGCGCACGAAGCCAGCGTGCATGCGGCTCATCGGCAGCAAGGCAATGCGACTGCAGGGCGTCTCGCCACACCCAGGCGGTTTCTGTCCCGCGGCTGAAGGCTGCACGCAGGGCTTCGGCCTGCGGCTGCGGCTCGCGGTGCAACTGCCAAAGGGTGACGATGGGCCAGGGCGAATCGATGCGGCGCGTGCCCGGCGCCAGACGCAAGCGCAAGGTTGCCGGGTCGTTCTCGGCCAGCCGCTGCAGGTCGATTGGGCTCAGTGCTGCGGGTGCATCGAACAGCACCGCCCACAGCGCCAGATCGAGCCGAGCACTGTCGCCCAGCCAGGGCCAGGGCTGCAACTCGGGCTGCAACGCGACGAAGTCGGGCAGACGTTCGCCAAGGCGCGCGAGATCGCCCACCCGGGGTGGCAGGGCATGCCAGTAGCGGGCGCACACCGCATCGAAGGCGTCTTGGCCCAGCATGGCCATGAGGGTGGGGAAAAGGGTGCGCAGCGCCGCGCGGGCATGCTCCAGGCCGTTGCCACGGTAGGCGGCCAACCCGGCCTGCCATGCCGCGCCTTGTTCCCAGGGCTGCAGCCGCGGGTCGGGTTCCGTGCCAGGTTGTGTCTGGAACAGCGCATGCACCAGGGCTTGCTGGCGCTGCAGTTCCTGCTGCCAGGCGGCGCTCATCATGCGACCTCCAGCATCGGTTGTTGTGCGGTACGCGCCAGGGGTAACCCCTGCGACCGAGCCACATCGTCCAGCAGAACGCGGGCCTGTGCCGCCTCGTCGAGCAGCACATCGAGCGCGGGCAGGGCGGTGTCCCATTCGATCAATACGGGCGCCGTTCCAAGCCGATGCAGCGCATACGCATACGCCATCCACACCGGCAGCGACACGCGCGTGGAGTGGTCGTCGATCACCAGACCCTTCTGCTCGCTGTGCCCGGCCAGATGAATCTCGCCGACCACGCCCGGCGCCGCGATGGCGGCCAGGCGATCGAGCCAGTCGCACACGGCTTGCAGCGGCTCGGCCTCATGGGCGTTGCGGGCGTTGACCATGAGGTTGTTGACGTCGAGCAACAGACCGCAGCCGGTGCGCTTGCACAGCGCGGCGAAAAATTCAGTCTCGTGCATTTCGCTGTCGCCGAAGTGCAGATAGGCGCTGAGGTTTTCAACCAGAATGGGCCGACGCAGCCGGTCCTGCACCTGCTGCACATGGGTACAGAAGATGTCGAGCTGCGTCTCGGTGAAGGCAACGGGCAGCAGATCGTTGGCATGCACCTCGCCGCCCGCAGCCCAAGGCGCGCGGGCAAAGCAGGCATGGTCGGATACCTGCACCGGCTCGATGCGCGCCACCAGCGCGGCCAGTCGTTCCAGATGATCGCCATCGAGTCCGCAGGCCGAGCCCAGCGCCAGACCGACGCCATGAAGACTGACCGCATGATCGGTGCGCACCGCGGCAAGCACCTGGGCGGCGGCGTCATGCGGGTTGAAAAAATTCTCCGAATGCACCTCGACAAAACCGACATCGGGCTGCGACGCACGAAACTCGCGGTAATGCGGCTGACGCAGGCCGATACCGGCGCATGGAGTTTGGAGGTTCATGGTGCCTTGTCCTGCGCAGTGCAGCCGGGAGGCCGGGAAAGCGCGACGAGGAGGACAGCATTCGCCGCGCGTCTGGCACCCCGGCTGCGGGTTCATCACATGGCCATCTTGCCCATCTTCTCTTCGAAGGCCTTGGTCTCGGACGGGCTTTTCAGCACGGCTTGGGCCTGCTCCATGGTCAACCCGCCGAGCTTCTCGCAGGTGCCGGTGGGTTTGACCACGAAGTCGCCCGGGTTGTAGTTCATGGTGGACGTACCCTTGCACGAATGCAGCCCCGACAGACCGGCGCAGTCGTTGTGGCCGGCAGTGGCCACACCGAAGCACTTGCCCATGCTCTCGGCATGCGCCGCGGGTGCGATGGCGAGCACGCCCATGGCCAGCATGGAAGCGGCGGCGGTGTTGAGGAATTGACGCTTGTTCATGGTGAAGCTCCTTTGGTGAATGAGTGCAAACTGCGGGCGCCTTGCCTGCGCAGGCCCGGAGATGTTTGCCGCTGGATCGCTCCGGGTTGCGGCTTTGTCGCACCGCGGGCCCGGTTCCTTACAGCCGCTCTCACCGCACTCTCCTGGGGTTTTCCCTGATGCCAGGATGCATTTCGCCCGATGGCATGCGACGGTTCCCGTGGAAGAATGCCGAACGATAAGGGCCGTTGCGCTCAGCCCGATCGATTTCTGGAACTCGCGCAATGGCAGCTCCATCCACCGAACATCGGCAAGACGATCTTGCCGCACGCCTCCAAGCGCTGCGGCCCACCCTGCTGCGTCTGGCGCAACTGCAGTTGCGCAATACCGCATGGGCAGAGGACGCGGTGTCCGAAACGCTGCTGGCGGCGCTGGAAGACGCGGCGCGCTTTGCGGGCCAGTCGCAGTTCAAGACCTGGGTGGTGGGCATCCTCAAGCACAAGGTGCTCGACCAGCTTCGCCTGCGCAAGCGTGAAGTGGGCTACGACACCGACGAGGAAGGCGAGGTGCTGGAAGAACTGGTGTTCATCCCGGACGGCCATTTCCGCACCATGCCGCAGACCTGGGAAACTCCGGCAGACGCCTTGCAGCAGCGCCAGTTCTTTGAAGTGCTCGAAGCCTGCATGGACGCGCTGCCCGGGCAGATCGGCCGCGTGTTCCTGATGCGCGAATGGCTCGAACTCGATACAGAAACCATTTGTCAGGAATTGTGCATTACCTCGTCCAATGTCTGGACGATGTTGCACCGCGCCCGTATGCGCCTGCGTGAATGTCTGCAACTCAACTGGTTCGGGAGCCCTGCAGCGTGAATTACCCTTTTCGCCGCACCTGCCGCGAAGTCGCCGGGCTCATCCTGGCGCGGGAAGACCGTGCGCTCAACTTCACCGAGCGACTGTCCATCCGCATTCACTTCCTGGTGTGCAAGGCCTGCCCCAACTTCGCGCAGGAAGTGCAGACCATGCGCCGTGCGCTGGACGGCTGGAAAAACTACCGCAACAACGACGAGGAATAGTCCGCAGTCAGACGATCTGACTGCGGACAGCAGGCCGCACCGCCAGGCGGACGCGCTGCCGAAAGCCGACGATCACGGACTGAAGTGACAGCGACACCCGTCAGCCGCAAGCAGACCCGATCAGCGCTGCGGCGGTGCGTCCGCCGCGCCCTCGCTGCGCTCACCGCCGGAACTCTGGTCAGGCTGGGTCGGCGCGCCGGGCGCATTGCTCTCGGGTTTGTTGGCCTTGCGCTGCAGTTTTTCCTGCTTCTTGCGTTCTTTGGCCAGCTCTTTCTGACGTTTTTCGTAGGAGTAGTTTGGTTTGACCAATGGGATTCCTGGTGAGTGAGAGGGAGGATGCGGCGCACCTCGAAGCAACGTCGCGGTGTGCAGGCAAGGCCACATGCTATCGGCGAAGCGGCCATGCCGCCCCGGATCAGATGCGACCGCGTTCGTCTTCTTGCGCCTCGCCGTGTTCCCCGAGGCGATATGGCGCCGCCAGCCGCATGATGCGCTCGAGCTCGGCGTCGCGGATGCCGATGTCGCGCAGCGCGCGGGCGGTGCGCATGACGTAGTCGAGCGTCGTGCCATAGCGGCCGCGGCTGGTATGAAGAATGTGGAGCAACTGCGCGTCGTCGATCTCGCCGACATAGCTCGGACTGGAAGGCGCGAGAGTGAATGCCAGCGCCTGCACCACGCCCTGCGGAGTGCGGCAGGGTATCCAGCGCGGGTCGTACACGGCGCGAGGCATTTCCCGCTTCCACAACTGGCGCAATTCGCGCTCGGCGCGATGCTGGGGTACGCGCAGCGCAATGCCGCGGCAGGAGCCGCCCGCCATCAGCGCGAACACCAGACCGGGCGCTTCTTCCGTGCCACGGTTGATGCGCGACCACATGCGCAGCGTGCGCCGCCAGCCCCACACCCGCGCAGGGCGCACTTCGTCATGCACGACTTCCGGGTTCCAGATCAGCGAACCGTAGCCGAACACCCAGAGGTCGCCCCGCGGGCGACTGCCCAGCGTGTGCTCCAGCATGTCCTGCGGGTCCCGCCCCAAAAATTGAGGCGGGCTGTGATCGTCATCGGCCTCGCGCATCATCCTCGCATTGTGCAAAAAACCGGCGGCACCGGCGCTTCCCAGATCAAAAAAACAGGCGATGCGCGAAGAAACGGTTGATTGCTGTCGTTCATCCCCACCCCAACCCTCCCCACCAGTGGGGAGGGATCTGTATTCAGCCCTTCCTCATCGCGGCAGAACGGTGCTGCCGGTGAGGAAGCGATCGATCTCGCGCGCGGCCTGGCGGCCCTCTCTGATCGCCCAGACGACCAGGCTCTGCCCGCGGCGCATGTCGCCCGCGGCATAGACCTTGGGCACGTTCGTGGCATAGCCGGTTTCGTCTTCGGTGCCGGCCTTGGCATTGCCGCGCGCGTCCTTGTCGATGCCGAACGCCTCCAGCACGCTGCCCACCGGATGCACGAAGCCCATGGCCAGCAGCACCAGATCGGCCTGCAGGGTGAACTCGCTGCCGGGCACTTCCTGCATGCGGCCGTCTTTCCATTCGACGCGGCAGGCCTTGATCTGCTTGACCTTGTTCTTGTCCTTGCCGGTTCCGGGGATGAACTCCTTGGTGGCCACGGCCCAGTCGCGCGAGCAGCCTTCCTCGTGGCTGCTGGAGGTGCGCAGCTTGATCGGCCAGTACGGCCAGACCAGGGGCTTGTTCTCTTGCTCGGGCGGCTGCGGCATGACCTCGAACTGGGTGATGCTGGCCGCGCCCTGGCGGTTGCTGGTGCCCACGCAGTCCGAGCCGGTATCGCCGCCGCCGATCACCACCACATGCTTGCCGGTGGCCATGATCTGGTTCTTCAGCTTGTCGCCGGCATTGACCTTGTTCTGCAGCGGCAGGAATTCCATGGCGAAGTGAATGCCATCGAGCTCGCGCCCGGGCACGGGCAGATCGCGGGGAAATTCGGCGCCGCCGGTCAGCAGCACGGCGTCGAAATCGGCCAGCAACTGCGCGGGGGTGACGCTCTCTTTTGACCAGTTGGTCACGGTGGCGCCGGGACCGTCCTTGGGCATCTCGCCCACGAGCACGCCGGTGCGGAAGGTCACGCCTTCGGCCTGCATCTGCGCCATGCGGCGGTCGATGTGGCTTTTCTCCATCTTGAAATCGGGAATGCCATAGCGCAGCAGACCGCCTGCGCGATCGTTCTTTTCGAACACCGTCACGGCATGTCCGGCGCGGGCAAGCTGTTGCGCTGCGGCCAGACCCGCCGGGCCGGAACCGACGATGGCCACGGTCTTGCCGGTCTTGTGCGCAGGCGGCTGCGGAGTCACCCAGCCTTCGTTCCAGCCGCGGTCGATGATGGCGTGTTCGATGGACTTGATCCCCACCGGCGGCTCATTGATTCCCAGCGTGCACGCCGCCTCGCAGGGCGCGGGACAGATGCGGCCGGTGAACTCGGGAAAGTTGTTGGTCGAGTGCAGCACGTCGAGGGCGCGCTGCCAGTCGCCCTGCCACACCAGGTCGTTGAAGTCGGGGATGATGTTGTTGACCGGGCAGCCGTTGCTGCAGAACGGAATGCCGCAGTCCATGCAGCGCCCAGCCTGAATCCTGGCCTTGTCTTCGGGCAGTTCGTGGACGAATTCCTTCCAGTGCTTGAGCCGCACGGCCGGCGCTTCATACTCCTCTTCCTGCCGTTCGAATTCCATGAATCCGGTGATTTTTCCCATGGTCAATCCTTGTTTGATGTCTGAACACTGGAGCCGATGAGGCGAAACCCGCCGGGCCGCCCCAAGGGTTTCGCGCCCCTTGAGGGGGGAACCCAGCGCAGCGCAGGTTCTCGGGGTGGGCTTCATTTCGCGGGCACGCTGGCGTTGCCCACGGGCGCCTTGGCCTTGGCGGTAGCGGCCTGCGCCTCGCGTTTGGCGGCCAATTCGCCCAGGGCCCGCTTGTATTCATACGGGAATACCTTGACGAAGCGGCCGCGCGCCTGTTCCCAGGTATCGAGCAGTTCACGCGCGCGCAGCGAGCCGGTCCAGCGCAGGTGGTCCTGCAGCAGCTTGCGCAACTGGGCCTCGTCGGTCTGACCGCGGTGCCACAGGGCCTCGGCCATCTGCGCCTTCTGCTCGGCCGCCGGCAGCACCTTGTCGAGCGCCACCATGGATGTGTTGCAGCGCTTGGCGAACTGGCCGTCCACATCAAAGACGTAGGCGATACCGCCGCTCATGCCCGCAGCGAAGTTGCGCCCGGTCTCGCCCAGCACCAGCACCGTGCCGCCGGTCATGTATTCGCAGCCGTGGTCGCCCGTGCCTTCGACCACCGCGGTGGCGCCGGAATTGCGCACGGCAAAGCGCTCGCCCGCCACGCCGCGGAAGAAGGCCTCACCCTCGATCGCGCCGTAGAGCACGGTATTGCCGACGATGATGTTGGCCGGCGCATCGCCGCGGAAATCCAGGCTGGGGCGCACGACGATGCGCCCGCCCGACAGCCCCTTGCCGGTGTAGTCGTTGGCTTCACCGATCAGGTAGAGCGTGATGCCACGGGCGAGGAAGGCGCCGAAACTCTGGCCGCCGGTGCCTTCCATCTGGATGTGGATGGTGTCGTCGGGCAGGCCGTCGTGACCATAGCGCCGCGCCACTTCGCCGGAAAGCATGGCGCCGACGGTGCGATTGACGTTGCGCACGTTCTGGATGAACTGCACCTTCTCGCCGCGCTCCAGTGCGGGACGGGCGCGCTCGATCAGCACGTGATCGAGCGCCTTGGCCAGGCCATGATCCTGCTCCTCAACCTGACGGCGCGCCACATCGGCGGGCACATCGGGCTGATGGAACACGCGCGAGAAGTCGAGCCCGCGCGCCTTCCAGTGTTCGATGCCCTTGCGCGCGTCGAGCAGGTCGGCGCGGCCGATCAGGTCGTCGAACCGGCGAACACCGAGCTGCGCCATGATGGCGCGCACTTCCTCGGCGACGAAGAAGAAATAGTTGACGACATGCTCGGGCTTGCCCGAAAACTTCTTGCGCAAGACCGGGTCCTGCGTGGCCACGCCCACCGGGCAGGTGTTGAGGTGGCATTTGCGCATCATGATGCAGCCCTCGACCACCAGCGGCGCGGTGGCGAAGCCGAATTCGTCGGCGCCGAGCAGCGCGCCGATGACCACGTCGCGCCCGGTCTTGATCTGGCCGTCGACCTGCACCCGGATGCGGCCGCGCAGCCGGTTGAGCACCAGGGTCTGCTGCGTCTCGGCCAGGCCGATTTCCCACGGGCTGCCGGCGTGCTTGATCGACGACAGCGGCGACGCGCCGGTGCCGCCGTCGTGACCGGCGATCACCACATGGTCGGCCTTGGCCTTGGCCACGCCGGTGGCCACCGTGCCCACGCCGCTTTCGGCCACCAGCTTGACGCTGATCGAGGCGCGGTCGTTGGCGTTCTTCAGGTCGTGGATGAGCTGCGCCAGGTCTTCGATGGAATAGATGTCGTGGTGCGGCGGCGGTGAGATCAGCCCGACTCCGGGAACCGAGTAGCGCAGCATGCCGATGTATTCGGACACCTTGCCGCCGGGAAGCTGCCCGCCCTCGCCGGGCTTGGCGCCCTGCGCCATCTTGATCTGGATCTGGTCGGCCGAGGCCAGGTATTCGGCGGTGACACCGAAGCGCCCCGAGGCGACCTGCTTGATTTTCGAGCGCAGCGAATCGCCTGCCTTGAGTGGAATGTCGCTGACCACGCGCTGCGGCCCGAGCACCGAAGCCAGCGTGTCGCCGTCCTGGATGCCGCTCGATCCGGTGCGCATTTCAGGCCGGTAGCGCAGCGGATCTTCGCCGCCCTCGCCGGTATTGCTCTTGCCGCCGATGCGGTTCATCGCCACGGCGAGCGTCGCGTGCGCCTCGGTGGAAATCGAACCGAGCGACATCGCCCCGGTGGCAAAGCGCTTGACGATTTCGGACGCCGGTTCGACCTCGTCGACGGGAATGGCCTTGGCTGGATCGATCCTGAATTCGAACAGCCCGCGCAGGGTGAGCATGCGCCGCGACTGGTCGTTGATGATCTGCGCGTATTCCTTGTAGGTGTTGTAGTTGCCCGCGCGGGTGGCATGCTGCAGCTTGGCGATGGCGTCGGGCGTCCACATATGCTCCTCGCCGCGGCTGCGCCAGGCGTATTCGCCTCCGGCGTCGAGCATGGTGGCGAGCACCGGGTTGGCGCCGAAGGCATCGCGGTGCAGGCGCAGCGCCTCCTCGCCGACCTCGAACACGCCGATGCCGCCGACCTGGCTGGCGGTGCCGGTGAAGTATTTATCGACCAGTTCGCGCGACAGCCCCACTGCCTCAAAAATCTGCGCCCCGCAGTAGCTCATATAGGTCGAGATGCCCATTTTGGACATGACCTTCTGCAGCCCCTTGCCGATGGCCTTGATGTAGTTCTTGATCGCCTTGTCGGGCCCGAGCTCGCCCGGCAGGTCGGCCGCCAGCGCCGCGACGGTGTCGAGTGCGAGGTAGGGGTGGACCGCCTCGGCGCCGTAGCCGGCGAGCACGGCGAAATGGTGGGTCTCGCGCGCGCTGCCGGTCTCCACCACCAGCCCGGTCTGGGTGCGCAGCCCGAGCGAAATCAGGTGCTGGTGCACCGCGCTCATCGCCAGCAGGGCCGGAATGGCCACCTGCTGCGCGCTCACATGGCGGTCGGTGACGATCAGGATGTTGTGGCCGCTGCGGATGGCGTCGACCGCCTCGGCGCAGATCGACGCAATGCGCGCCTCGATCCCCTCCTTGCCCCAGTCCACGGGATAGCAGATGTCGATTTCATAGCTGCGGAACTTGCCGCCGGTGTGCTGCGCGATGGAGCGCAGCCGCGCCATGTCGTCGTAGTCGAGCACCGGCTGGCTGACTTCGAGCCGCATCGGCGGGTTGACCTGGTTGATGTCGAGCAGGTTGGGGCGCGGGCCGATGAACGACACCAGCGACATCACCATGTTCTCGCGGATCGAGTCGATCGGCGGGTTGGTCACCTGCGCGAACAACTGCCTGAAGTAGTTGTACAGCGGCTTGGCGCGGTTGGACAGCACCGCCAGCGCGGCGTCGTTGCCCATCGAGCCGACGGCCTCGTCGCCCTTCTCGGCCATCGGCGCCATCAGGAACTTGAGGTCTTCCTGCGTGTAGCCGAAGGCCTGCTGACGGTCGAGCAAGGGAATGGGCGAGGGCTCGGCACGACCCAGATGATCGAGGTCGTCGATGCGGATGCGCAGGTTCTCGATCCACTGACCATAGGGACGCGCGCCGGCGAGCTGGCTCTTGATCTCCTTGTCGTCGATGATGCGGCCCGCCTCCATGTCGATGAGGAACATCTTGCCCGGCTGCAGTCGCCATTTCTTGACGATATGGCTCTCGGAAATGGGCAGCACGCCCGACTCGGACGCCATGATGACCAGGTCGTCGTCGGTCACGATGTAGCGCGCCGGGCGCAGCCCGTTGCGATCGAGCGTGGCGCCGATCTGGCGGCCGTCGGTGAAGGCGATCGCCGCCGGGCCGTCCCACGGTTCCATCATCGCCGCGTGGTATTCGTAGAAGGCGCGGCGGCGCGCGTCCATCAGCGCGTGCTGCTCCCACGCCTCGGGGATCATCATCATCATCGCGTGCGACAGCGGATAGCCCGCCATCACCAGCAGTTCCAGACAGTTGTCGAAGCTCGCGGTATCGCTCTGGCCGGGATAGATCAGCGGCCAGAGCTTTTGCAGATCGCTGCCCAGCACCGGCGAACTGACCGCGCCCTCGCGTGCGCGCATCCAGTTGTAATTGCCCTTGACAGTGTTGATCTCGCCGTTGTGCGCCACCATGCGGTAGGGGTGCGCCAGCGGCCACTCGGGAAAGGTGTTGGTCGAGAACCGCTGATGCACCAGCGCCAGCGCCGACACCAGCCGCGGATCCTGCAGGTCGCGGTAGTACTGGCCGACCTGGTCGGCGAGCAGCAGCCCCTTGTAGACCACGGTACGCGCCGACATCGACGGTACGAAGTACTCCTTGCCGTGACGCAGGTTGAGCCGCTGGATCGCATGGCTGGCGACGCGGCGGATGACGAACAGCTTGCGCTCGAGCGCATCAGTGACCATCACGTCCGGGCCACGGCCGATGAACACCTGACGGATCACCGGCTCCTTGGCGCGTACCGTGGGCGACATCGGCATTTCGGCGTCGACGGCCACGTCGCGCCAGCCCAGCAGCACCTGACCTTCGGCGCGAATGGCGCGCTCGATCTCCTGTTCGCACGCCAGGCGCGAAGCCTGCTCGCGCGGCAGGAAGATCATGCCCACGCCATACTCGCCCGGCGGCGGCAGTTCCACCCCCTGCGCCGCCATTTCCTCACGGAAAAAGGCATCGGGTATCTGGATCAGGATGCCGGCGCCGTCGCCCATCAGCCTGTCGGCGCCGACGGCGCCGCGGTGGTCGAGGTTCTTGAGGATCAGCAGCCCGTTCTGGACGATGTCGTGCGATTTCACGCCCTTGATGTGCGCCACGAAGCCCACGCCGCAGGCATCGTGCTCGTTTTGCGGGCCATAGAGCCCGTTGCGGGACAGCGCGGAGATTTCGGCGCGGGAGGCGGAAGTTTGGGGCGTGGACATGGCAGGCTCCGCAGTGAGTCGACAAGAAGTTGCGAATTTACTGCATCGCAACACTGGGTGCAACAAAAATTCAACAATCTGTCCCCATTAAAAAAGCGATACCAAGAAGATCAAGAATAAATAGGGACAGATTATTGCGCTTCCCCAATGCAGTATTTCACGCTTGATGGAACCCATAAAAAGGATGGATTTGGCGTCAGGGCAAGGCGCCTTTTCATGTTCCAGATAACGTGAAACACAGCACCAATGATCGACCTCATGCAACTTTCGTGCGAGGGCGGCCACGCGGGACGGGCAGCAGTCTGCGCCCGCTCTCGAACTCCAGTTGTCGCACAAACGCTGCGTCGCCTGCGGCCCGACCACTGCGCAGTGCGGCCTCCAGCGCATGCATTTGCTGCGGGGAAAGGCCTTGGGCCAGCCGCTCGCGATAGACGGACTCCCGGGCAAAAGGGGTATTGCCCAGCCGCCAGTAAGCCTCTGGGTCTGTGAGCACGAGGGGGGGTGCGCTTGTCGGCGATACCTCTCCGCAATGCGCGGCCCGGCTGCTCCAGGGCCAGGCGACGGCATTCGACAGCCCCGTGGACAGGCCCGCGCGCTCTGCCGCGCAGTCGATCCACATCATCGCGGCCAGTTCCCAATCACCCGGCTGCACCAGCGCACTCTGAAACCGCCCGGCCCAGGCCGGCCCGATCTGCGGCGAATCCCCGGTGGATGCGAACGAAGCGGGTGTCCGCGCACGGCTGCTGCGCCGCGCCAGGCCCTGGACATAACGGGAAAGATCGGCGGCAGTCCGGGGGGTGAGCAGCAGCAGCGCCGAGTCGGGCAACACGGCATAGCCATGCAGTCGCACCGAAGCCAGGCTCAGCCCCTGCGCCATCCACTGCCTGAACCGATCGCGCTGGGCAGGCGTGGCCAGCGGCGAGGCGCTGGACGCCGCCTGCAAACGCACCAGATGAGCGCGCCCGGGGCTGCAAAAACGGGCTTGCCGCGCCATCAACCAGCTTTTAGCGGCGCAGCGCAGCGCGCAACGCGGCGACTTCGTCCAGCAGATCGAGCACCAGCGCAGCGGCGGCGGCATTGAGTTCGAGATCGCGCTGCAGCCGTAGTGCGCGTCGGGCTCGCGCCAGCGCCTCGCCGCTGAAGCGCCATTGCGCCACAGGGCTTGCGGGCTGCAGCGGGTCGATCACGCCTTCTTCGACCAGATGCACGATCTGCGTGCGCTCCACCCGGCAGATGGCGCAGACCTGATCCACGGTGATGTCGACCTGATCTTCCAGCACCACGCCGACCAGCGGCACGGCATTTGCGTTCGTGATGGCACTCATGACTGGGCTCCTTGGTATAGCGCGGCGCGCGGGTTGAATGCCTCGAAGTCTTTCTTCAAGCGCTGGTAGGCCGAGCGAGCGGCCTCGGTATCCGCCGGGGGCAGCACGACTTGAGCGACTACGTACAGATCGCCGGGTGTGGCCCCCGGTATGCCCCGCCCTTTGAGCCGCAGCCGCCGCCCGCTGGCCGTGGACGGCGGAATCTTGAGCGCCACCGTGCCATCGGGCGTGGGCACGTTCACCTCCGCGCCCAGCGCCGCCTCCCACGGCGCCAGCGGCAGGTCGATGAACACATCGCGCCCCTCCACGCGGTAAAGCCCATGAGGATTGAAGCCAATCTCCAGATAGAGATCGCCCGCCCCGCCCTCGCCGATACCCGGCGCGCCCTGTCCCGCCAGGCGGATGTGCTGTCCGGCGCGCACACCCTTGGGGATCTGCACCTTCAGGGTGCGCTCACGCATCACCACATGGCCGTGCGCATCCACCTCCGGCATGCGCAGGCTGAGGGTGCGGGTTGCGCCGCGGTAGGCGTCCTCCAGATCGATGAGGATTTGCGCGTGGTGATCCTGCCCGCGCAGATGCATGCCCTGCGCACCCGGCCCACCGCCCGCGCGCCGCGCTCCTGTCCTGCCGCGCGCGAACAGCGCCTCGAAAAAGTCGCTGAAATCGGCCTCGTGATCGGGCATGCCGCCGCGCTGCTCGAAGCCCGCGCCCCAGCCGGGCGGCGGCTGAAAGTCCTGCCCGGCGCGCCAGTTGCTGCCGAGCTGGTCGTAGGCGGCGCGCTTCTCTGGGTCTTTGAGCACCTCGTAGGCTTCGCCCAATTCCTTGAATTTGGCCTCGGCCCCGGCCTCCTTGCTGACGTCAGGGTGATATTTGCGGGCGAGCTTGCGGTAGGCGCGCTTGATCTCGTCTTGCGTTGCGCTGCGCTCCACGCCCATGATTTGGTAGTAATCCTTGTAATCCATCGTGCGATCCCGTGCGGAGGAATGATGCGACAAGTGGGGGACAAATCCGAATTTTCAAAATGCGCGTTCAGCATCGACGCATCGGCATTTTCTTCCCACGCGGGCCGGATCGACAACACGGCCTAGAATATTCGGCTTGTCAATCCGCTGCGGCAGGGGCCAGGCCCCTGCAATCGTCCTGCGCTCCATTGGGCAGACATCAGGCGGACTTCAGCGCAGTGCGGGCGCTTCGCCCTGCGCGTACGCAGGCGGTCGGACCCGACGCGTCATCCGCCATTCGCAGCCTTCTTTTGCTGCACTTTTGCCGCACATTTGCCGCACGCTTGCCGCCCTCACCACAGCCCGGATGAACACCACCACACCCCCGACCGAAGACACCTCCCTGCCCGAGCGCTTCTCCGACCTGGCGCTGGACGCGCGCATTCTGCGCGCCGTCAGCGACATGGGCTACGAAAAGCTCACGCCCATCCAGGCCAAGGCCATTCCGCTGCTGCTGGATGGACGGGACATCATGGGCGCCGCGCAGACCGGCACGGGCAAGACCGCCGCGTTCTCGCTGCCCATCCTGCAGCAGCTTTTGCCGCTGGCTTCGACCAGCGTGTCTCCGGCGCGCCATCCGGTACGCGCGCTGATGCTGGCGCCCACGCGCGAGCTGGCCGATCAGGTCTACACCAACCTCAAGGCCTACGCCCGGCACACGCCGCTGCGCTGCGCCTGCGTATTCGGCGGCATGGACATGAACCCGCAGAAGGAAGAACTGCGCAAGGGCGTGGATCTGCTGGTCGCCACCCCCGGGCGACTGCTCGATCACCTCGAAGCCAAGAGCGTGAATCTGGCGCAGGTGCAGTTCGTGGTGCTCGACGAGGCCGACCGCATGCTCGACATCGGCTTCCTCCCCGATTTGCAGCGCATCCTCTCCTATCTGCCCAGTCAGCGCACCACCCTGTTGTTCTCGGCCACCTTCTCGCCAGAAATCAAGCGCCTGGCGCAGAGCTATCTGCAAAACCCGCTGCTGGTCGAGGTGGCCCGCCCCAACGCCACCGCGACCAATGTGGAACAGCGCGTCTATCAGGTCGAAGAGGACGACAAGCGCGCCGCCCTGGTGCAATTGCTGCGCGACAACCCGCTGCCGCAGGTGATCGTGTTCGTCAACAGCCGACTCGGTGCCGGCCGGCTGGCCCGCGCGCTCGAGCGCGACGGCATCAAGGCCGCGGCCATGCACGGCGACAAGTCACAGGCCGAACGCCTGACCACGCTGGACGCCTTCAAGCACGGTGAAATCCAGGCGCTGGTGGCCACCGACGTGGCCGCGCGCGGCCTGGACATCGCCGAGCTGCCCGGCGTGGTGAATTACGACGTGCCCTTCAGCGCCGAAGATTATGTGCACCGCATCGGCCGCACCGGCCGCGCCGGCGCTTCGGGTCTGGCCATCACCCTGGCCACAAGCCGCGACGCGCGCTCCCTGGCCGACATCGAAAAGCTGATCAAGCGGCAGTTCGACAGGCAGCCCCTGATGATCGAGCGCCCGACCCGCCCGCGCCGCGATTCGGGCGAAGGGCGGGATGAAGGACGGGAATCCCGCAGCCCGCGCGCGTCACGTGGATGGGCCGCCGAAGGCCAGGCGGCATCGCCGTCTGCCGCGCGCGGCGCACGCTCTGCCCGGCACGACCCCTGGTTCGACAAACCCTACGAGGCCGACCCGAATGCCCGGCCCGTCTGGGATACCTCGTCGGCATCCACCGCAAGCAGCGCGCTTTCATCATCGCCGAACACCCGCCCGCGACGCAAAGTCGCCGCCCTGCTGGGCGGGGGCGACCCGAAGTAAGCCCGACCGAACCCCCTTCAAGTCGAGCGCGCAGCGCCTGGAGATACGCCCAAACCCGCTCCCACTCCCAGCCTCCCCCGCAAGCGGGGGAGGTTTTCAACGCATCCTTGGCGTCTGGGCCTCCAGCGGCAACTCGAAGTCCAGATCGGCATGCTCCACCTCGGCGGCAGATGGGCTCTGCGCAAAGAGATCGCGCGCCACCGCATACAGCATCAGCAGATCGCGGCCCTGCGATTGCTGCAAGGCCGCGGCATCCGCGCCCCAAGGCGGCACGGCGACGTTGAAGCGGCGCTGAAAGCGGGCATAAAGCGCCTCGAATTCAGCCTTGCGCCCATGCTTGCGGTAGAGCTCGAACAACTCGTGTGAAATAGTCGACAGACGCCCGATTTTCTGTCGGAAACGCCCAACAGCCCGAGGCGTGCGTCGGCTTGCTGTCTATCATGCAGGCGCCACTGACCCCAACAACCCGCATCGCATGAGCGCCGAACTCCAAGCCGAACGTCAGGGCGACAGCCTGGTGCTGCGCCTGCACCACCCAGAAAGCCGCAACGCCCTGAGCGCGGCGCTGTGCTCGGCCGCACTGGAGGCGCTCACCACGGCGCAGCGCGATGGCGAGATCCGCGCCGTGGTGCTCACGGGAAGCGCGCAGCACTTCTGCAGCGGACTGCACGATCTCGATGCGACCGAAGCCCTGCACGACTGCATCCTCGCCCTGCGCGACTGCGAGCCGCTGGTGGTCGGAGCGGTCGAGGGCCTGGCGCGAGGCGCCGGGGCTGCACTGGCGCTGGCCTGCGATTTGCTCGTGGCGGCAGACGACGCCCGCTTCCAACTGCTCGACCCGCTGCTGCCGCAGCGCGACGTGGGCGGCGCGCAGTGGCTGGCCGCACGACTGCTGCCGCAGCCCGCCTTCAACGAAGCCTGCCTGCCCGGCCTCGGGCTCGACGCGGCGCGGCTGCACCAGCTCGGCGTGGTCAACCGTCTGTGCCCGCCCGCAGACGCGCTGCAGACCGCGCTGCGACTGGTCGATGCCATTTCCGCCCAACCCGGCGGACCGCGCAGGCTTTTGCCCGATCCGCAAAGCCATGCCAGCGCCCTGCACGTTCACCTGAGCAGCCAACTCCCGCCGCGGCCTGGCGACTGAGAGGGTGTGAACGCGCCCATGCCGCCCAGACTCATCGACGCCGCGCCGTCGCCGCGTGTCAGCACGCTGCAAACCCGCCTGCACCGTTTTCTCCACACCGTGGTACTGCCGCAGGAAAGCGCCATCAACGCCGCGCTGCGCCTGGCTGCTGCCGGGCCGCAGGCCACCGCCACCGCGCAGCTCGCTTCCATCCGCCAGAAAGCCCAACTGGCCGGTCTGTGGAACCTGTTTCTGCCCGCCTCGACCCGCGCGCCGCAGGGGCTGAGCCACTGGGAATACGCGCCGATGGTCGAAGCCATGGGCCGCATCCCCTGGGCCACCGAGGTGTTCAACAGCGCCCAGCCCGACGCGGCAAACATGCAGTTGCTCGACAGCTACGCCAGCGAGTCCATCAAACAAGCCTGGCTCGACCCGCTGCTGCGCGCCGAGACGCGCAGCGCCTGGGCCGCCGCCGAGCCCGGGGCCGAACTGCACCACCCGGATTCGCTGCAGTGTCGCGCCGTGCCCGAAGACGGCCACTGGCGGCTGACCGGCCACAAGACCTGGGTGCAGAACCTGCTGGACCCCCGCACCGCCAGCCTGCTGGTGCTGTGCCGCACCGATGCGCAGGCGCCGCTGCACCGCCAGTTCAGCGTGCTGCTCGTGCCGCTCAAGACCGCCGGCGTGTTGATCGGGCGGCAGTTGCACGGCTGGGGCATGGCGCAGTCGCCACCGGCCGAAGTATCTTTCGATGCCGCGCGCGTGCCCGCCGATCATCTGCTGGGCCAGCCCGGACAGGGTCTGGAAATGCTGCAGACGCACCAGCGCATCGTCGGTCTGCATGAGGCGCTGAGGTGTCTGGGCGCGGCCGAGCGCGCGCTCGGCCTGCTGATCGCCCGGCTGCAGACGCGGCGCAGCGGCGAGCGACTTGCGGTGCATCACCCGGTCTGGCAGCAGCGCATCGCCCGCATCCGCACCGAAGCCGACACGACCCGCATGCTCGCACGCCGCAGCGCCTGGCAGATGGATCAGAACGACAGCCATCTGCCCACGCAGGAACTCGCCATGCTGCAAAGCCGGGCGCTGCCGCTGGCCGTCGATGCGGTGCAGTGGAGCATGCTGGCGCATGAGGCCGACGCGCTCGACGACAGCCTGCCGCTGGCCGGGCTGTCGGCACAGTTGCGGCTGATGCAGCAACTCACCCCGCCCATCGAAGTGCTGCACGCCCAGATCGCCCAGGGCGAGCTGCTGCGCTGAAAAAGCGCGCCCGCCAGGCGCGTCTGCAACATGGCGGCAACCGTCGCACAATGCGCTGACCTGATCCGTTCACTCCGCCGCGCAGACGGCCCGCCCGCATGATCGACCTCTATTCCTGGGCCACGCCCAACGGCCACAAAATCCACATCCTGCTCGAAGAACTCGGCCTGCCCTATCAGGTGCATGGCGTGAACATCGGCCGCGGCGAGCAGTTCGCGCCCGACTTCCTCATCATCAGTCCGAACAACAAGATTCCCGCCATCGTCGATTCCGACGGCCCCGACGACCAGCCCATCAGCGTGTTCGAGTCGGGCGCCATCCTGCTCTATCTGGCCGAGAAGACCGGACGCTTTCTGGGCGCCGGGGCGCGCGCGCGCATCGCCACGATCGAATGGCTGATGTGGCAGATGGGCAGCATCGGCCCCATGCTCGGGCAGGCGCATCACTTCCGCCAGTACGCGCCGGAAAAGCTGCCCTACGCCATCGCCCGCTACACCAACGAGGCGCACCGGCTCTACGGCGTGCTCGACCGGCGGTTGGCATCGCAGCCCTGGCTGGCGGGGCCCGACTACACCCTCGCCGACATCGCCACCTTTCCCTGGTGCCGCAGCGCCGCGAATCAGGGCATCACCTGGGACGAATTTCCGCACGCCAAGCGCTGGTTCGACGCCATCGCCGCGCGGCCCGCGGTGCAGCGCGGGGTGCGGGTGCTGGCAGACGCGCGCCCGCCCGAGATGGATGCCGCCGCGCGCGAACACTTGTTCGGCAGCACCCAGTATCAACGACGCTGAATCACCCGCCCATCCCTGCCAAAGAAGGAGACCGCGATGAAGTTCGTCCGCTACGGCCGCAACGGCCAGGAGCAACCCGGCCTGATCGATGCCCAAGGTCGCCTGCGCAGCTTGCACGGCATCGTCTCCGACATCGACGCCCAGGTGTTCGGCCCCTCGGGACGGCAGGCACTGCGCGGCGTCAACGCCGAAGACCTGCCGATCGTCAAGGGCAAGCCGCGATTGGGCGTACCCTTCGTGGGCGTCAGCAAGTTCATCGCCATCGGCCTGAACTACCGCGACCATGCCGAAGAGTCGCACATGGCGATCCCCACCTCGCCCATCGTGTTCAACAAGTGGACGACCTGCATCAGCGGCCCCAACGACGCAGTGCTGCGGCCGCCCGGCGCGCACAAGCTCGACTGGGAAGTCGAACTGGGCGTGGTCATCGGGCGGGAGGCGCGCTTCGTGCGCGAGGCCGATGCGCTCAAACACGTGGCCGGCTATTGCCTGGTCAACGACGTGTCCGAGCGCGCCTATCAGCTCGAACAAGGCAGCCAATGGAACCTCGGCAAAGGCTGCGACACCTTCGGCCCGGTCGGCCCCTGGCTGGTCAGCCGCGACGAGATCGCCGATCCGCAGGACATCGACCTCTGGCTGGACGTCAACGACGAGCGCATGCAGACGGGCAACACGCGCGACATGATTTTCGGCGTGGCCTATCTGGTCGCCTATCTCAGCCGCTACATGACCTTACTGCCCGGCGACCTCATCGCCACGGGCACACCGCCCGGCGTGGGCATGGGCCGCCGCCCCCCACGCTATCTCCAGCCCGGCGATGTGGTGACCCTGGGCAGCCCGCAACTCGGCATCCAGCGCCAGGAGATCAGGGCGGTAAGCGGCACCGGCGTCTGATCGGCGCGTTTCACCCCATGCGGCTATCCTTGGGGTCCGCCGCCGCGCTCCATGGAGCACACCGCCATGCCGACACTCGATCTGGCCTTGCCGTTGCATGCGCACGACACCCCGCACGACACCCTGTTGCAGGCCCTGCTGCAAACCCGCGCGCGCAGCGTGGCGCTGGTGCAGGGGCTGAGCGACGCCGACTGCACCGTGCAGTCCATGCCCGAGGCCAGCCCGGCAAAATGGCATCTGGCGCACACCACCTGGTTTTTCGAGGAATTCATCCTCACGCCTCACCTGCCGGGCTACCGCGTGTTCGATCCGGCATTTCGCTATCTCTTCAACTCGTATTACGACACCGTCGGGCCGCGCCATCCGCGACCGCAGCGCGGTCTGCTCACCCGGCCGACGCTCGAACAGATCCTCGCCTATCGCGCCCAGGTCGATGCGGCGCTGCAACGGCTTTCCCCAGGCACTGCGCCCACCGCCCTGCTCGACCTGGGATTGCACCACGAGCAACAGCATCAGGAATTGCTGCTCACCGATTTGCTGCATCTGTTTGCGCAAAACCCGCTGCACCCCGCGTATTGCGCCATGCCCGGCGCCGCGCCCGCCCCCATGCCCGCGGCGCAGAACCCTGAGCCGCTGCGCTGGGTGAGTTTCCCCTGCGGGCTGACCGCGATCGGCCATGCGGGCGAGGGCTTCGCCTTCGACAACGAAGGCCCGCGCCACCGCGTCTGGCTCGACGATTACGCCCTGGCGCACCGGGCCGTGAGCAACGCCGAATGGCTGGACTTCATCGCCGACGACGGCTACGCCACGCCCACCCTCTGGCTGGCCGACGGCTGGCGCTGGGTGCAGGAACAGAACATTCGCGCCCCCGCCTACTGGCAGGCGCACGACGATGGCTTTCACACCCAGGCCATGACCCTGCACGGCCTGCAGCCGCTGCTGCCGCAGGCGCCCGTGAGTCACATCAGCTTCTATGAAGCCGATGCCTACGCCCGCTGGGCCGGCGCCCGCCTGCCCACCGAGTTCGAGTGGGAAGCGGCGGCGCGACGCCAGCCGGCGCCGGCCGCGACGCCGTCGCAGTTCGCCGACCACCCCTGGCGCCTGCCCCTTCCCGCCGAAGACGCGCACGAGAACGGCCTGCAAGACCTCTGGGGCGGCGTGTGGGAATGGACCGCCAGCGCCTACCTGCCCTACCCTGGCTTTCGCCCGGCGCCCGGCGCCGTGGGCGAATACAACGGCAAGTTCATGAGCGGCCAGATGGTGTTGCGCGGCGGTTCCTGCGCCACGCCGCCCGGCCATATCCGAGCAACCTATCGCAACTTTTTCTACCCCCACCAGCGCTGGCAGTTCACCGGGCTGCGGCTGGCGCGGGGCTGAAATCGCAATGCTCTGTCCAAAAGAAAGGTACAGCGATGACCCCGCAAACCGCCGCCAAGCTGCACCCTCCCGACGCCCCCGATCTCGATCCCACCGACATCAACCCCGCCTTCGCCGACCAAGTGCTCGAAGGTCTGAGCGCCCATCCCAAGCACATCCCCTGCACCTGGTTCTACGACCGCCGCGGTTCGGAACTGTTCGAGCAGATCACCGAGCTGAACGAGTACTACCTCACCCGCAGCGAAACCGCGCTGCTGCGCGGCCTGCGCGCCGAGTTGTCCCGTCTGCCCGCTGGGGCGGCGGTGATCGAATTCGGCAGCGGCTCCAGCCGCAAGACGCCTTTGCTGCTCGATGCCTTGAACGCCCCCGCGAGCTACACCGCCATCGACATCAGCGGCGATTTCCTGCGTCAGTCGGTGCGCGCGCTGCAACTGCGTTTTCCCCGCCTGGCCGTACACGCACTGGAAGCCGACTTCACCGCCCCGCTGCGCTGGCCCGCCGCGCTTGAAGCCGATGTGCGGGAACAGCCCCGCATCGGCTTTTTTCCCGGCTCGACCATCGGCAACTTCACCCCGGAGCAGGCGGTGCGCTTTCTGCATGGCGCCGCGCTTTTTCTCGGCCCCGGCGCGCATCTCCTCGTCGGCGTGGACGGCACGCAGGACAAGGCCAAACTCATCCCCGCGTATGACGACGCCCGCGGCGTGACCGCGGCGTTCAACCGCAATCTGCTCACCCGCATCAACCGCGAACTCGGCGCCGACTTCAACCCGCAGGCTTTCCGGCATGTGGCGCGCTTCGACGCGGCGCACAGCCGCATCGAAATGCACCTGCTCAGCCCTGCGCCGCAGACCGTGCGACTGCTCGGGCAGCGCTTCACCTTTGCAGAGGGCGAAACCCTGCACACCGAAAACTCCTACAAATACCCTGTGGCGATGTTCCAGCGCCTGGCGCACGCTGCGGGCTGGACGCCGCATCAACACTGGCTCGCCGCCGATGCGGAGGTGGCGCTGCACTGGCTGCGGCGGTGATGCGGCCCTGCCGACTCAATGCGACTGTGAGTCCGGCGGCGCTTCGCGCACCGGGTGCTTGAGCAGCTTGCGCTGCAGGGTGCGGCGGTGCATCTGCAGCGCGCGGGCGGTGGCGGAGATATTGCCGTCGTGCTCGGCCAGCACTTTCTGGATGTGCTCCCATTCCAGCCGATCGACCGGCAGCGGTTGCGCGGCCACGGGACGGCCGGCCTCGGGTTCGTCCTGTTCCAGTGCGGCGAGGATGTCGCTCACCGTCGCCGGCTTGGGCAGATAGTTGGTCGCGCCGAGCTTGATGGCATCGACCGCGGTGGCGATGCTGGCATAGCCGGTGAGCAGCAGAATGCGCATCTCGGGATACGCTGCGCGCAGCGGGGCGATCAGCATGAGACCGCTGTCGCCGGGCAGGCGCAGATCGAGCACTGCGGCATCGAAAGCGGCTGTGCCGATCAGCGCGCGCGCCGCCGGCGCCGAATCGGCATGCCATACCGAAATACCGCGCCGTTCCATGGAGTTGCGCGTGGCCGCAGCCAGCGCGGCGTCATCTTCGACCAGCAAGAGATTCATGGATTTGTCATTTCTTGAGTTCAACTCCGCGGCCATTGCAGTGTGGCGCGCAGCCCGCCGCCTTCGCGTCGCGCCACGGTCAGCGTGCCGCCCAGACGCTCGATTCCGGCGCGCGCCAGCGCCAGCCCGAGGCCGCGCGTCTGGCCCTTGGTGCTGACGAAATCGTAGCCCGCCTGCGCCAAGCGGTCGTCGGGCAGGCCGGGGCCGCGGTCGAGCACGCTCACGCGCAGCCTGGCCGCGTCCCACTCGGCCTCGACTGCTACGGCGTCGGGACTGGCGTCGGCGGCGTTGTTGAGCAGGCTCACCAGCGCGGCGTTCAAACCGGCATCCACGCGCAGCGTGGGGGGCGCCCCGGCGGTACGCAAGGTCAGACCCGCCTGCGACTGTGGGCGCATGAGATGCCAGTGCTCCAGAGTCTGTTCCAGCCAGTGCGACAGCGTTTCGGTCTGTCCACTGCGTTCGCGCGCGGCACCTGCGGCGGCAGTGATGTGGCCGAGCACGGTGCGAATCTGCGCCACCTGCGCCTGCAAGCGCTGCAGTTGGGGGCCGAGTTCGTCGTCGCCCGCGTAGTCGGTCTGCAGATCGTCGACCGTCATCGCCAGGGTGGACACGGGCGTGGCGAGTTCATGCGCGGCGGCTGCGGCCTGCATGCCCAGCGCGAACAGATGCTGGTCGCGCAGCGCGACTTCACGGCTGCGGGCCAGTTCGACTTCACGCTCACGCAGTGCCGAAGCCAGCCGCGCCACCACCGCCGCCACCAGCAGCGCCGTGATGACGAAGTTGCCCCACATGCCCGAGAGATGCTCGCTGAGCATGCCGCTCATGACCCCGCAGGCCTCGGCCTGCGGCGCCGGGAAAAACGACACCAGCGAATAAAGCGTGATGACCGCGCCCGTCATGATCCAGACATAGGCCCCCGGCAAGGCCACCGCGCTGAGGATGAGCGGCACCAGCAGCAGGGAAATGATGGGGTTGACCTCGCCGCCGCTCCAATACACCAGCAGGGCGAGAATCAGGGCGTCGGCCAGAAGGTGGAGAAAACCACCGAAAGCGCCCAGCCCGCGGCGGCTGCGAATCTGCCACCCCAGCAGAGCGGCCAGCGCCGTCTGCAAGGCAATGAGGCCCAGCACTTTGTACAGCGGCCAGGTGATGTCGAGGAAGTGATGCGCCCAGGGCAGCATCGCCACCTCGGCCAGCAGCATGACCAAGCGCGCCGCCAGCAGACGGGTCAGGGTGACGGCAGGCAGAAGGGAAGGCGCGGACGCGCCCTGCCCTGTCAGGGGCACGCGCGGAATGCGGGAAGACAGCGGCATGGCCGCGATTTTATGGAGCCGTGGCTACGCAGCGATACGCGGTTCTCCCTGCGACGCGCTGCCGCAGGGAGAACCCGCAGGGGCATTCAGCTCAAGGCAGCAGCACCGTCGAGCCGATGGTCTTGCGGCTTTCGAGGTCGCGGTGCGCCTGCGCGGCGTCGGCCAGCGGGTAACGCTGGTTGATGTGGATTTCCACCTGCCCGCTGCGAATGAAGGCGAACAGCGCATCGGCCATTCTCTGCTTCACCACCGGGTCGGCCATATGCGTGCCCAGCGTGGGACGGGTGACGTAAAGCGAACCGGCAGCCGCCAGATCGGTGAGCTTGATCGGCGGCACCGCGCCCGAGGCGTTGCCAAAGCTCACCATCAGGCCGAAGGGCTGCAGGCAGGCGAGCGAACGCGCCCAGGTGTCGCGCCCCACGGAGTCATACACCACGGGTACGCCGCGCCCCGCGGTGAGGTCTTTCACCCGGGCGACGAAATCGTCGCGCACGTAGTCGATGGCGTGGGCGTAGCCGTTGTCCAGCGCCAGCGCGCATTTGTGCGCCGACCCGGCTGTGCCGATCAGCGTGGCGCCCAGCGCCCTTGCCATCTGCCCGGCAATCAGCCCGACCCCACCTGCCGCGGCGTGGAACAGCGCCACATCCCCGGCGTTCAGCGCCCGCGTGCGATGCAGCAGGTAATACGCGGTCAACCCCTTGAGCAGGCTGGCGGCGGCCACGTCGAAGCTGATGTCGTCGGGCAGTTTGATGAGCGGCGCAACCGGCACGATGCGCCGCTGCGCATAAGCGCCGGGCGCGCCGGTGCAATAGCCCACGCGGTCGCCCACGGCCAAGCCTTCCACCCCCGGCCCCACGGCCTCGATCACCCCGGCGGCCTCGCCGCCCAGACTGCCCGGCAGCGGCTGCGGGTACAGGCCGCTGCGGTGATACACATCGATGAAATTCAGCCCGATGGCCTCCTGGCGCACCAGCACCTCGCCGTAGCCGGGGTCCGGCAGTTCCAGCGTGCGCCACTGCAGCACTTCGGGGCCACCGTATTGATCGAAGCGAATCGCATGCGTCGTCGTCATGTCTCTTCCTATGTGGATGGCGGGTTTTCCTGCAGCCACAGCCACAGCGCGGGCAGGCACAGCAGCGCCAGCGCGGCCGCCAGCGTGAACAGCGCGCCGGAGCCGATGGCCTGCCACAGCCAACCGGCGCCGATGGCCGCGAGCAACTGCATCAGCCCGATGGTCAGGTGAAACAGGCCGAACGCGGTGCCGCGCAAGGCGGGCGGCGCGGTTTCGGCCACGGCTGCGGAGAGTAAACCCTGCGTGAGCCCCATGTGCAGCCCCCACAGCGCAACCCCCAGCCAGAATCCGGGCATTCCCAGCGGCAACACCCCGCCGAGCAAGAGCATGGACGCCGCCAGCACCGCCAGCCCCAGACCGAACAGCCGCTTGCGCCCCCAGCGCGCCGCCAGCACGCCCACCGGATAGGCCGACAGCGCATAGGTGAGCGACAGCACCAGCGTGACCAGCGCGATCCACAGCACCGACACGCCGACCTGATCGCCGCGCAGCACCAGAAACGCCTCGGTCAGCCGCGCCACGGTGGACAACGCGGCCAGGCCGACGACCTGCCAGAATGCCGGGGGCAGCCCGCGCGCCGCGCGCCAGTCCACGCGCTTCTTGCCTGCCTTGGCGCTGGCCATGCCCGTGCCGACCCGGCTCGGCTCGCGCACGCCAAACGCCAGAATCGCCACGGCGATCACCGCCGGAATCACGCCGAACCACAGCACCAGCCGCAGGTTGTCGGCATACAGCGCCAGCAGGACGATGGCCGCCAGCGGCCCCAGCGTCGCGCCCACGGTATCCAGGCTCTGCCGCAGGCCATAGGCGGCATTGCGCAGCTCGGGCGGCGTGGCGTCGGCCACCAGCGCGTCGCGCGGGGCGCCGCGTATGCCCTTGCCGATGCGGTCGATGAAACGCGCCGCGATCACCTCGCCCGCCCCCGAAGCCAGCGGAAACAGCGGCTTGGTCAGCGCCGACAGGCCATAGCCCGTCACCGCCAGCCATTTGCGCGAGCCGATGCGGTCTGACCACACGCCAGACACCACCTTGAGCATCGACGCCGTAGCCTCGGCGATGCCCTCGACCACGCCCACGCTGAGCACGCTCAGGCCCAGCACCGTGGTCATATAGACCGGCAGCAGCGCGTGGATGAGTTCGGACGACGTGTCCATGAACAGGCTGACCAGACCCAGCAGCCACACGGTGCGGGGCAGGCGGTTGGCGGCTCCATCGAAAGAAATTCGCATAGGGGCAGTTTGTGGGTTGGCGCGCTGGATGTTAAGCGCAGTCTAAGCGCCCGCCGCTAAAGTGCGATCCATGTCCGTTTGCCATCCCACCCCATGCGCCTGCTCCTGGTCGAAGATGATGTGATGATCGGCGAAAGCGTGCTCGACGCGCTGCGCGGCGAGGGCTACGCGGTGGACTGGGTGCGCGACGGCGCCGTGGCCGACTCGGCGCTGCGCACCGAGCAGTACGACCTGGTGCTGCTCGATCTGGGCCTGCCCAGGATGGACGGCATCGCCGTGCTCAAGGCGCTGCGGGCGCGGCGCGAGGCCACGCCGGTGCTCATCGCCACCGCGCGCGACGCCGTGTCCGCGCGCATCGCCGGGCTGGACGCCGGGGCCGACGACTATGTGCTCAAGCCCTACGACCTCGACGAGCTCTCCGCCCGCATCCGCGCGCTGCTGCGCCGCGCCGCAGGCCGGGCCGAGCCGGTGTTCAGCTACGGCCGCATCAGCCTGAACCCGGCCACGCACGAGGCGCTGCTGGACGGCGAGCCCGTCCCCCTGTCGCAGCGCGAGTGGGCCGTGCTCGAAGCGCTGATCGCCCGCCCCGGCATGATTCTGTCGCGCGCCCAGATCGAAGAAAAACTCTATAGCTGGAAGGACGAAATTTCGAGCAATGCGGTCGAGGTGTACGTGCACAGCCTGCGCAAGAAACTCGGACCCGATCTCATCCGCAACATTCGCGGCATGGGCTATATGATCGCCAAGCAGCCCGCGCCTGGCGCGGCTTCGGCTCACAACGCCAGTGGTGCGCAAGGCGGCGGCGATGGGAGCGGCGATTGAAATCGCTGCGCGCCCGGCTGCTGCTGCTGCTCTCGGTGGCCATCACCCTGGCGGCACTGGTGCAGGCCGTGGCCGTGTTCCGCAACGCCATGAACGAAGCCGATGCGGTGTTCGACTATCACCTGCAGCAACTCGCCCTGTCCCTGGCCAGCGGCGACATGGGCCTGCCCGGCTTCGGCCCCAACGTCAGCGCGGGCAACGATGTGGATTACGTCGTGCAGGTCTGGGCGCCCGACGGCCGCCGCATCTACGTCTCGCGCCCGCGCAGCGAACTGCCCAGCCAGGCCGTGCTGGGCTACACCAATGTGCAGGTCGGCGGCGAGCAGTGGCGCGTCTATTCCATGCAGGCGGGCGGGCGCACCATTCAGGTCGGCCAGAGCACGGCCACGCGGCAGGCGCTGGCGCTGGGCTTTGCGCTGCGCTCTATCTGGCCCATGGCGGTCATGGCCCCGCTGCTGCTGCTGGCCGTGGCCTGGGTGGTGCGGCGCTCGCTGCGGCCGCTGAGCGATCTGTCGCGCGAACTGCAGAACCGCGCCGCCACCAGTTTCGACCCGCTCGACCCGCACCCCGTGGTCAGCGAAATGCAGCCGGTGGTGCGGGCGATGAATGGCCTGTTCTCGCGCACCCGGCAGGCCTTCGACGCGCAGCGCATGTTCGTGGCCGACGCCGCGCATGAACTGCGCTCGCCGCTGGCCGCGCTCAAGGTGCAGGTGCAGATGCTCGGGCGCGCGCACGACGAAGCGCAGCGCGGCGTGGCGCTGGCCCGGCTGGAAAGCGGCATCGACCGCGCCAGCCATCTGGTCGAGCAACTGCTGCAGCTCGCGCGCAACGAGTCGGGCGCCGAAGAAGCGCTCGGCCCGGTGAGTCTGCTCGACACCGCGCGGCTGGCGCTGTCGGACACGGCCGAACTCGCGCTGGTGCGCGGCGTGGACGCCGGGCTGGAAGATGCCGAAGACTGCACCGTGCTCGCCCCGGCCAGCGGCCTGCGCATTCTGGTGCGCAATCTGGTGGACAACGCCCTGCGCTACACCCCGAGCGGCGGCCGGGTGGACGTGCGGGTGCGCTGCGAGATGCAGCCCGGTCAACCCACGCCGCAACGCATGGCCTTGCTCGAAGTGGACGACTCCGGCCCCGGCATTCCGCCCGAAGACCGCGAGCGCGTGTTCGACCGCTTCTACCGCCGCGATGGCAGCCCCGCCGGCGGCAGCGGCCTGGGGCTGGCCATCGTGCGCAGCGTGGCCGAGCGCTGCGGCGCCTGCATTCAACTCGGCACCTCCCCGCTGGGCGGACTGCGGGTGCGGGTGATTTTTGCACCATCGCCGCCGCCACACCCGCATTGACGCCTGAATAAACCCGCTTTCAGCCCAGGTTAAGCCCCCGCTTCCATGCTCTGAACAGAGCGGCGGCCACGCTTGCCGCTTCGCAACAATTGCGCTTGAATCGATTCGCCTTTGCTTACTTTTCCACCAGGAGACTCTCATGACCCTGCAACTCAGCCTCAAGGACAAAACTGCTCTCATCACCGGCGCTGCCAGCGGCATCGGCAAGGAGATTGCCCAAACCTATGCCCAGGCCGGCGCCAAGGTCGCCATCGCCGACCTCAATCTCGACGCCGCCCGCGCCACCGCCGAAGCCATCAACAAGGCCGGTGGCAAGGCGATGGGCGTAGCGATGAACGTGACCGACGAAGCGCAGGTGAACGCGGGTTGCGAGGCGGTGGCCAAGGCCTTTGGCCCGGTGGACATTCTGGTGTCCAACGCCGGCATCCAGATCGTCAACCCGATCGAAGACTTCGCCTTCGCCGACTGGAAAAAACTGCTCGCCATCCACCTCGACGGCGCCTTTCTCACCACCAAGGCGGTGCTGCCCGGCATGTATGCCAAAAAGGGCGGCGTCGTCATCTACATGGGCTCGGTGCATTCGCACGAGGCCAGCAAGCTCAAGAGCGCCTACGTCACCGCCAAGCATGGGCTGCTCGGGCTGGCGCGGGTGCTGGCCAAGGAAGGCGGGCCCAAGGGCGTGCGCTCGCACGTCATCTGCCCCGGCTTCGTGCGCACTCCGCTGGTGGAAAAACAGATTCCCGAGCAGGCCAGGGAACTGCACATCAGCGAAGACGAGGTGATCAAGAACGTGATGCTGAAAGACACGGTGGATGGCGAATTCACCACCACGGCCGACATCGCCCATCTCGCGCTGTTCCTCGCCGCCTTCCCCACGGCCGCACTCACCGGCCAGTCCATCGTCGCCAGCCACGGCTGGTGCATGATCTAAAGGCGCAAGTCATGACGACCACCACGACCTCTCGCCGTGCGCCCCGGCCCAAGACCGAGGCAGAACCCGCCGAATCCGCGCCGTCCTGCCGTGCAGACGCGGTGCTGGCACAGGTGCGCAACTACGACCGCATCGCCCTGGTGCTGCAAGGCGGCGGCGCGCTCGGCGCCTATCAGTGCGGCGTGGTCGAGGCGCTGGAAGACTGCGGCGTGCATCCGCACTGGGTGGCGGGCATCTCCATCGGCTCGATCAACGCCGCGCTGATCGCGGGCAACCCACCGGGTGAGCGCACCGCCGCGCTGCGCGCCTTCTGGGAAACCGTGACCCAGCAGCCGCTGCTGCCCACCCTGCCCTGGGAACACGGCGCCGCACTGGGCTGGATTCCCGAACCGCTGCAACCTCAGCTTGCCGCGCTGCAGGGGCTGCGCGCCGTGCTCGAAGGCCAGCGGGGATTCTTTCTGCCGCGCTGGCCGCTGGGCGGCAGCGGCCCGACACAGGCCAGCTTCTTTGATACCGCGCCGCTGCGCGACACGCTCACCCGGCTGGTCGATTTCGACCGCCTCAACAGCGGCGAAACCCGTATCAGCGTGAGCGCAGTGAATGTGCGCAGCGGCAACCTGGTGGTGTTCGACAGCGCCGAAATGCGTCTCGGCCCCGAGCACATCATGGCCTCGGGCGCGCTGCCGCCGGGCTTTCCCGCGGTGGAAATCGACGGCGAGTTCTACTGGGACGGCGGACTGGTGTCGAACACGCCCCTGTCGCAGGTGCTCGGCGGCCACCCCAGCCACAACACCCTGGTGTTCCAGGTCGACCTGTGGAGCGCGCAGGGCGATGCGCCACAGAATTTGATGGACGTGGCCGAGCGGCAGAAAGACATCCAGTATTCCAGCCGCACACGCACCATCACCGACACGCTGCAGCGCGCCCAGCAGCAGCGCCGCATCCTGCGCGAGCTGCTCGCGCGCATTCCCGCCGAACTGCGCGATGGCGACGCGCTGTGCCGGGAAGTGCAGACGATGGCGCGGGACAAGCGCTACAACGTCATCCACCTGATCTACCGTCACAAGCCATTCGACGGCCCGGGCAAGGACTACACCTTCGGTCGCGCCGAAATGCGCGCGCACTGGCGCAGCGGCCTGAGCGACATGCACCGCACCCTCGACCACCCGGGCTGGTTCGCCCTGCCCGGCGCCGAACGGGGTTTCGTCGCGCACGACGTGCACACGCAGGCTTGAGGCTTACCCCTCCAGGAAAGAACCGAAAAATCCCTCCTCCGCTTGCGGGGGAAGTTGGAAGGGGGTGCCGATCAAGGCGTGAGCAGGGTCACGCCGGGCAGGTCGCAGGCCATGACCGCCAGTCGCAGCGCGGCGATGGCCTCGTGCCGGGTGAAGCTCTTGCGCCAGGCCAGCACCACGCGGCGCGTGGGTGGCGGATCGGTGAAGGGCACATAGCGGACATGATCGGTGCCGGGGTCGGCCGCATGCGGCACGTCCTGCCGCGGCACCGACAGCTTGGGCACCACGGTGATGCCCATGCCCGAGGCCACCATCTGCTTGATGGTCTCCAGCGACGAGCCCTCGAAGCTCTTGCGTATGCCTTCCGAACTGGGCGAAAACCGGGCGAATTCCGGGCAGACCTCGAGCACATGGTCGCGGAAACAGTGGCCGACGCCCAGCAGCAGCATGGTCTCGTCCTTGATGGCCTCGGCGCTCAATGCCTTGCTGCCCGCCAGCGCATGGCCGCGCGGCACGGCGATCATGAACGGCTCGTCGTACAGCGGCACAACCGCCAGCCCCTGGTCGGGAAACGGCTCGGCCAGAATCGCCGCATCGAGTTCGCCGTTGCGCAGCATTTCCAGCAGCCGGGTGGTGAAGTTCTCCTGCAGCAGCAGCGGCATTTGCGGGCTGCGTTCGATGACGTTGCGCACCAGTTCGGGCAGCAGATAGGGGGCGATGGTGTAGATCACCCCCAGCCGCAGCGGCCCGGCCAGCGGATCCTTGCCGCGCTTGGCGATTTCCTTGATGGCCGCGGCCTGCTCGATGACGCGCTGCGCCTGCTCGACTATGGCCTCGCCGATCGGCGTGACGCTGACCTCGCTGCCGCCACGCTCGAACAGACGCACGTCGAGCTCGTCTTCGAGCTTCTTGATGGCGACCGACAGGGTGGGCTGGCTGACGAAACAGGCCTCGGCGGCACGACCGAAATGCCGCTCGCGGGCGACGGCGACGATATAGCGCAATTCCGTGAGTGTCATAGAAGGAATTGAAACAGAAACACGGTCAGATTGTGTCAATCAATGCAAGCGAAATCACCTGGAAGACCTCAGGTTTCAGCCCCTCCCCCGCTGGCGGGGGAGGTTGGGAGGGGGAGAAGTGGGGAAGGAGTGAATCACTGCCCCTCACGCGCCGAGCCAGTCGCAGCCCTCGCCGAGCCAGCGCGCCACATGGTGCCGGGCGGCTTCGGGGGCGGCGATCAGCAGACGTTGCGCCGCGTCGCGTGCGGCTTCGAGCAGATCGGTGTCCTGCGCCAGATCGGCAAGCCGCAAGCCGGGCACGCCCGACTGCCGCAGCCCCAGCAGTTCGCCCGGGCCGCGCAGCTCCAGGTCTTTCTGCGCCAGGGCAAAGCCGTCGCTGAGTTCGCGCATCGCCGCCAGACGCTCACGTGCCGTGGGCGACAGCGGCGAGGTGAACAGCAGCACACAATCGGACTGCGCCGCCCCGCGCCCCACCCGCCCGCGCAGTTGATGCAGTTGCGACAGCCCGAAGCGCTCGGCATGTTCGATGACCATCAGGCTGGCGCCCGGCACGTCCACCCCGACCTCGATCACCGTGGTGGCCACCAGCAGGCCGATGTCGCCCGCGCTGAACGCCTGCATGGTGGCCCGCTTTTCCTGTGCTTTCATGCGGCCATGCAGCAGGCCCACCCGCACCTGGCCGGGCAGGGCTGCCAGCGCGGCGCTGAGTTCGGCGTGGGTGGCCAGGGCGTTTTGCAAGTCCAGGGTTTCGCTTTCGTCCACCAGCGGGCAGACCCAGTAGGCCTGACGCCCTTGCGCGATCAGCCCGCCGATGCGGGCGATGAGTTCTTCGCGCCGCTCGGCGCTGATGACGCTGGTGCGCACCGGCGTTCTGCCCGGCGGCAAGACATCGATGGTGGACACGTCCAGATCGCCGAACAGCGCCATCGCCAGGGTGCGCGGAATGGGCGTGGCGCTCATCATCAGCAGATGCGGTTGCAGGCCGCTGCTCTGCGTGCCCGCGCGCAGGCTGTCGCGCAGCGCCAGACGCTGCGCCACGCCGAAACGGTGCTGCTCGTCGACGATGGCCAGCCCGAGTCGGGCAAAACGCACCTGCGACTGAATCACGGCGTGGGTGCCCAGCACGAGCTGCGCCTGTCCGCTTGCCACCCGCTGCAGCGCGGCCTCGCGCTCTTTCTTGGTCTGACTGCCCGACAACCACGCCACGCCCACGCCCAGCGGCTCCAGCCAGTCGGCGAGCTTGCGCGCATGTTGCGCCGCGAGGATTTCGGTGGGCGCCATCAGCGCGCACTGCCAGCCCGCGGCAATGGCCTGCGCCGCCGCCAGCGCGGCCACGACGGTCTTGCCACTGCCCACGTCGCCCTGCAGCAGGCGGTGCATCGGCGCGGCCTGCGCGAGGTCGGCGGCGATCTCGCCCACACAGCGCGCCTGCGCCGCGGTGAGGGGGAAGGGTATGGCAGCGCGCAGTCGTGCCGGCAGGCTGTGCGCCGCGTCCCCCTCACCGATCCCGTTTGCTGCGGACAGCGCGGGCGCCTGCCACCGCTGCCTTTGCGCCCGGGCCTGCTGCTGCGCCAGTTGCTGCGCCAGCAGTTCGTCGAATTTCAGCCGACGCTGCGCCGGATGCGTGCCCGCCGCCAACGCAGGCAGAGCCGAGGCCGGCGGGGCATGCAGGATGCGCAGACTCCAGGCCAGATCGGGCAGACCCTGGCGCGTCAATTCCTGCTGCGGCACGGTGTCGCGCCAATCCAGACGCGCCAACACTGCGGCCACCGCCTTGCGCAAATAGCTCTGCGGCACGCCTGCAGTGGTCGGGTATACCGGCGTGAGCGTGGTCGGCAAGGGCGCGTTTGCCTCCACGCTCTTCCAGCCGGGATGCACCATCTCCCAGCCGAACAAGCCCTGCCGCACCGGCCCATGCACCCGCAGCCGCGCGCCGGGTTGCAGGGTTTTGAGCTGATTGGGGTAGAAGTGGAACAGCCGCAGCGTGAGGGTTTCGTCGGCTGCATCCGCATCGCGCAACCGCACCAGCAACTGCCTGCGCGGTGCGCGACCCTGCACCTGCGCGTCGATCACCACGGCATCGGCGGTGACGACCGCGCCATCGCGCAGCGCGTGCAGGGGGGTGAGCCGCGTTTCGTCCGCGTAGCGCAGCGGCAGGTGCAGCGCGAGGTCCCAGTCGGTGCGCAGACCCAGGCGGGCGAGCGGCGTGGATCGTGCCGCTCGGGTCTTTCCCGCCGGATCCTTGCGAGGCGCGCCTGGCCGCGGCGGCGTATCGGCAAAGGGTTCTCGCTGAGAGGGCTTGCGCTTGGCGATCATCGGGGCATTTTAGAAATTAGAAATTGCAGAGTCGTCGCCTGAGCATCCACCCGGCATGACGCACCGGCCGGGTACCGAATCCCCCCAAAATCACCCCGCTCTCACGGGTTTTTGTGAGTCTCGTTATAGTCGTTACAAATTTACGCATTCCGCCCATGTCCAAAGCCCTCTCCACCGTGCGCACAGCCTGGTTCTCCATGCTGGTGCTGCTGCTTGGGCTGATGCCATTCATTCATGGGCATCTGGGTCAGCCGGTGCAAGGCGGCTGGCACATCCACGTGTTGTCGGCGGCGGCCGAAGTGCAGGCCAGCCCGGCATTCGAGGGCCTGGCCTGCCTTGACGGCCCCTCTCGACACGCGGTGCAGCGTTCGGGTCTTGCGCTGCAGGCGCCCGAGCCCAGCGATGTGGAACTGGCCTCGGGGATTGCCCAATCCCGGCTGTCCCAAATCCGTCTGGCCAGCGTCTTCAGCGACACCGAAGCCGTGCTGCCGGCGTTTGTCTTGGCGTCACAGCGCGCTTTGACCCCCATCGCGCTCATCTCTTGGCCGCAAACCTCGGGTGACGCGCTGCCGCGCGTTCACCACGGCCTGCCGCCTCCCGGCCAGGCTCCGCCCTCCACTCTGGTCTGACACGCCTGCGCGCGGTGCGCGCCGCTGCGTCACTGCGCAGTAACTCGCGTGAAACACAGGTGCAACCTGTCACGCGGATGATCGTCTTCAGTCCCCGATGGAGCCCGGCGCTGCCGGGATGCAATATGCCTCGAATCCTTTTGTCGCGCACCCCGCTGGCGTGCGCCCTGTCCGCCAGTCTGTTGAGCCTGTCCTTCTTCGCCATGCCCGGCGCCGCCGCGCAAGCCGCCGCGCCCGGCGTCATCACCCTGTCCGCCGACCAGCAGACCGCGCTGGGCGTGCGCCTGGCCACGGTACAGGCCGCCTCCGCCGCACAGCTCGACCTGCCCGCCCGCGTCACGGTGCCGCTGTCGCAGCAGGCGGTCGTCTCCGCGCCCGCTGCCGGTCTGGTCACCCGCCTGCTGGTCAACCCCGGCGACACGGTGAAAAGCGGCCAGCCGCTGGCCGAGCTCAGCAGCCCGCAGATCGCCCAGTTGCAGCGCGAACGCAGCGAGGCGCAGAGCCGATACGACCTGGCGCAGCGCCAGTTGCAGCGCGACACCACGCTGGTGAACGAGGGCATCGTGCCCAGCGCGCGGCTCGACACCGCGCGGGCGCAGAGCCGCCAGGCGCAGGCCATGCTGGCCGAGCGCGATCTGGCGCTCAAGCTGGCCGCAGGGGGCACGGCGCTCAATGGCGTGGCCGTGCTGCGCGCGCCGATGGGCGGCGTCATCACCGAGGTCGCGGCGCTGCCGGGGCAGCGTGTCGATATGGCCGCGGCGCTGTTCCGCATCGCACAGCAAGGGCAGTTGTGGCTGGAGATCGACGCCAGCCCGCAGCAGGCCGCATCGCTGCAAGTCGGCACGGCCGTGGACGTTCCCGCGTTGCAGGCCAGCGGCGTGCTGCAGGCCAAGTCCACCGCGCTGAGCGCCGGACAGAGCGTGCTGCTGCGCGTGCGCGTCACCCAGCCCGGCAGCCTGCAGGCGGGCGCCGTGGTGCAGGCGCGGCTGAGTCTGCCCGCGCAGGCGGGCGTGTGGCGCGTGCCGCCCGCTGCGCTGACGCAGATCAACGGCCGCGATGCGGTGCTCGTGGCCACGGCTGATGGCTTTCGCATCGTTCCGGTCAGCGTGGCCGGCCGGCTGAACGACGCGGTGATGGTCAGCGGCCCGCTCAAGACGGGCGACAGGGTGGCGGCCACCGGGGTGGTGGCGATCAAGGCGGCGGCGGGTGAGGTGGCGCCATGAATCTCATGTCCCTCACGCATGGCGCGCTGCGCCAACGCCTGCTGACCCTCGGCGCCATGCTGGCGCTGGTGCTGGGCGGAATTTTCGCCTGGCAGTCACTGCCGATCGACGCCTTCCCCGACGTGTCTTCACCGCAGGTGAAGATCATCATGAAAGTGCCTGGAATGACTCCGGAAGAGGTGGAGACCCGCGTGGTGCTGCCCATCGAGCAGGAGGTGCTGGGCATCGCCAACAAGCGCATCGTGCGCTCGACCTCGAAGTACGGCATTGCCGACATCACGGTGGACTTCCTGGAGGGCACCGATGTGTACTGGGCGCGGCAGCAGGTCGGCGAGGCGCTGGCCAATGTGCGCGGCGACCTGCCGGCCTCGGCGATGGGCGGGCTCGCCCCGATCACCACGCCCTTGTCCGACCTGTTCATGTTCACCGTCGAAGGCAACGCGACGCTGGAGCAGAAACGCAGCGCGCTGCAATGGCTGATCCGCCCGGCGCTGCGCACCGTGCCCGGCGTGGCCGATGTGAACATGCTCGGCGGCGATGTGCGCGCCTTCGCGGTGCAGCCCGATCCGGCGCGGCTGTCCGCCTGGGGCCTGTCGCTCAACCAGTTGCGCACCGCGCTGCAGGTCAACAACAGCAACGACGGCGCCGGGCGTCTGGACGAAGGCGAAGAAACCCGCATCGTGCGGGTGCAGGGGGCGTTTGCCAACGTCGACGACATTCGCAACACCGTGGTCGCCAATGTGCGCGGCACGCCGGTGCGCATCAGCGATGTGGCGCAGGTCAGCGTGGACAGCAGCACGCGCTACGGCATCGTCACTGCGGACGGCAAGGGCGAGGCGGTCGAAGGCATCGTGCTGGGCCTGCGCGGCGCCAATGCGCAGCAGGTGATCCACGGGGTGAAGGCGCGTCTGGCCGAACTGGAGCCGCGCCTGCCGCAAGGCATGACCTTGCGCGTGTTCTACGACCGCAGCCAGTTGGTCGAACGCGCCGTCGGCACGGTGCTCGAAGCGCTGGGCGAGGCCGTGGTGCTGGTGGTGGTGATGCTGCTGCTGTTCCTCGGCAACTGGCGCGCGGCGCTGGTCGTGGCCATCACCCTGCCGCTGTCGGCGCTGGCAACCTTCATCCTGATGCGCTGGTTCGGCCTGAGCGCCAACCTGATGAGCCTGGGCGGACTGGCGATTGCGCTGGGCATGCTGGTGGACGCCGCCGTGGTGGTGGTGGAAAACCTGGTGAACCACATGAGCCACGACCCGGAGCATGCGCCGGATCGCAGCGCGGGCGGCCCCACCACAGACCGCCTCGGGCGCATCCTGCGCGGGGTGTCGGAAGTTGCGGGGCCGGTGCTCTCGGGCGTGGCCATCATCGCCATCGTGTTCCTGCCGCTGCTCACCCTCGAAGGACTGGAGGGCAAGCTGTTCCGCCCGGTGGCGCTGACCATCGTGTTCGCGCTGGGCGCGTCGCTGCTCATCGCGCTGACCATCGTGCCGGTGATGGCGTCTTTTCTGCTCAAGACCGCCTCGCACTCCGACCCCTGGCTGGTGCGCAAGCTCTCTGCCGGTTATCGGCGCGTGCTCGACTGGAGCTTTGCACACACCCGCATCGTCGTCGCCGTGGCGCTGCTGTCGCTCGTGGCCGCCGGCTGGGCCTACACCCAGGTGGGCAAGACCTTCATGCCCACGCTCGATGAAGGCGATGTGATCGTGCAATTGCAGAAACTGCCCTCGGTCAGCCTGGGCGCGACCGCCGCGCTCGACCTGCGGGTGCAGCAGGCTTTGCTCAAGGATGTGCCCGAGATCAAATCCATCATCGCCCGCAGCGGCTCGGACGATCTCGGCCTCGATCCGATGGGGCTGAACGAGACCGACACCTTCCTCGTGCTCAAACCCATGTCGCAGTGGCGTGGCAGCAAGGACGACGTGATCGGGGCGATGCGCAAGGTGCTCGAACGCTTTCCCGGCGTGAACTTCGGCTTCACCCAGCCGATCGAGATGCGGGTGTCGGAAATGCTCACTGGAGCGCGCGGCGACCTGGTGGTGAAAATCTTCGGCCCGGACATCGCCCAGCTTGGCGACCTGTCACAACAGGTGGCCAGGACGCTCAAGGCCGTGCCCGGCGCGCAGGAAGTGCTCGCCGCCCGCCCTGAAGGGGTGCAGTACCTGACGGTGCAGGTCGATCGGCTGGCCGCTGGCCGCGCCGGTTTCGACGTCGACAGCCTGCAGCAAGACTTGCGCGCGCTGGTCGAAGGCCAGCCGCAGGGCATGGTGCTCGAAGGCGTGCGCCGCACCCCGCTGCTGCTGCGCGGCGGAACCGATCTGCGCAGCAATCCCGAGGCCTTCGCGCATGTGATGATCACCGCGCCCGATGGCACGGCCTATCCGCTGTCGCAACTCGCCCGGCTGACGCCCACGCAAGGCCCGGTGCTGGTGGCGCACGAGGACGGCAGCCGCTTCGCCTCGGTGCAGGCCAATGTGAGCGGACGCGATCTGGTGAGCTATGTCGATGACGCCAAGAAGTCCGTGGCCACCCAGGTGAAGCTGCCCGAGGGCTTCCGGCTGGAATGGGGTGGACAGTTCGAGAACCAGCAACGCGCCGCTGCCCGGCTGGGGCTGGTGGTGCCGGTGGCGCTGGCGATGATTTTCGTGCTGCTGATGACCACGTTCGGCTCGGTGCGGCAGTCGGTGCTGGTGTTCGCCAACATTCCGTTCGCCCTCGTCGGCGGCGTGCTGGCGCTGTGGGCCAGCGGACAATACCTGTCGGTGCCGGCCTCGGTGGGCTTCATCGCGCTGCTGGGCATCGCCGTGCTCAACGGCGTGGTGCTGGTCAGCCATTTCAACGAACTGCTGCAACGTGGCCTGCCGCTGATGCAGGCGGTGCGCGACGGTGCCATGCGCCGGCTGCGTCCGGTGATGATGACCGCCACCATCACCGCGTTCAGCCTCATCCCCCTGCTCTCGGCCACCGGCCCGGGCTCGGAAATCCAGAAGCCCCTGGCCGTGGTCGTGGTCGGCGGACTGGTGACTTCCACCGCCCTGACCCTGGTGCTGCTGCCCCTGATGTTTGCCCGCTTCGGCCTGCCGCGCAATGAGCGCGAGGCCGAGGCTGCGGCCCAATCGACGGAGAACGTCTGATGATTCCCTTGTCCCGACCCCACGCCCAGCGGGCGTTGACTGCCGCGTTGTCACTTGCACTTGCGCTGACTGCCGCACCCGCCTGGGCGGCGCAAACCCAATCCGCCAAAGCAGCCGCGGCGCCACCGCAGATCGCCCTGCCCGCCGCCCTGCCTGCCCTGAGCGACCTGCCCAGCCCCAGCCTGCCACAAGCCGCCACGGTCGATCAGCTCCTGGCCGCCACTCCCGCGCTGCAGGAAGCGCAGGCCATGCAGCAGGCGGCCGCACAAAACGGCGCGGTGCTGCGCGCCGGAACCAACGAGTTCACCGGCCAGGCGCAGGTGCAGCAGCGCCGCATCGACTCCCAGCCCGACAGCGGGCACTACACTGAATGGCAGTTGCTCATCAACCGTCAGTTGCGCCTGCCGTCGCAGGCGCAGGCCGATGAGCGCATGGCCGAAGCGCTGAACGTGTCGGCGCAGGCCGCTCTGGTTGCGGCACGGCAGCAGTTTCTCGGCACTTTGCTGTCTGCCTGGTTTGCCGCGCAGCGCGCGCAGGCCGAGGCCGTGCTGGCGCAGCAGGACCTCGACCTGATCGACGCCCAGGTCAAAGCCTTGCAGCGCCGCCGCTCCCTGGGCGACGCAAGCGTGCTGGAGCTCGAGCAGATGCAGGCCGAGCAGGCCCGGGCGCAATCGGCCCTGCTGCTGGCACAGGGCAGAGCGGCGAGCAGCCGCGCCGCCTTGTTTGCACGCTATCCGCTGTTGGCGCGCGGCGGCGGTCTTCAGGCGCAGGCCGACCCCAATGCACTGGCGCTGCCCGACCTGTCCGCAGAGCAACTGAGCGCGCAGGCGATGCAAGCCAATCCGCTGCTGGCCGGACAGCGTGCCGCGCTGCAAAAGGCACAGGCGATGGCTGCCCAGGCCCACGCCGCGCGCACCCCGCAGCCCACGGTAGGCGCCTACATCGGCTCGGAACGCGGGGGCAGCGAACGCATCGTCGGCCTGCAATTCGCCATGCCGTTTGGTGGGCCGGCACGGGTGTCGCAAGAACGTGCCGCGCTGGCCGAAGCGGACGCCGCGCAATGGCGGCTGCGCGATCTGCAAATGCAGATCGCAGCGGAATTCCAGCGCCTCTACGCCAATATGCAGGCGCAGCTTGGCGCGGTCAAAGCCACCGAACGCGCCGCGCAGGTGCAGATCCAGGCCAGCAGCCGCATGTTGCGCGCCTATCAGTTGGGCGAAGCGGGCCTGTCGGACTGGCTGCTCGCCCGGCGCAGCGCAGTGGAGTCCACACGTCTGGTGCTGCAATCTCGCTTCGACGCGGCCGCTTCCACCGCCCAGCTCAAGCTGCAGACGGGCCTGCTCTACGACCTGGCGCCCTGAAAATCCCTGTGCGCAGCGGTTTCCCGAGCGACCTCCGGTCCGGGCCGCGCCCGGCACGATGGGGCCGACATGGTGCGTTTGAACCCTCCCCCTCCCAACCTCCCCCACAGCGTGGGGGAGGCGAATTCACTCCCTCCCCACATGTGGGGAGGGTTGGGGTGGGGAGGCTTTGGGCGTTGCTTTTGCAATCGCCTGTTCGCCGAATCAATCGGGGGCCGTCAATACACCGGCCAGTCGCGCATGGAAAACAGGCGCTGGTGCTCGCGGATGGCGTAGCGGTCGGTCATGCCGGCGAGATAGTCGGCGATGGCGCGCGGCTGGCGCGCGCTGTCTTCGCGTTGGTAGGCGCGCGGCAGCAGCCGCGTATCGGCGTGATAGGCCTCGAACAGTTCGGTGAGCAGGCGCTGCGCCTTGGTGGTGTTGCGCAACACCTCGGGATGACGATAGAGCCGATGCAGCAAAAGCTGCTGGAGCTGCTGCAACTGCTCCTGCACCGGGGCGCTGAAGGCCGCCAGCGGTGGAGCGGCGCGCACCGCATCGGGCGTATCGACGCCCGCCTCGCGGAGGCGCCGCGCGGTTTCTGCGGCCAGATCGGCGATCAGCGCCGAGATCATGCGGCGCGTGGTTTCGGCGACGAGCCTGCGCCCGCGCACCGTCGGGTAGGCGCGCTGCACCGCGTCGAGATGCCCGGCGAAGAAGGGCACGGTCTGCAACTCCTCCAGATCGATCAAACCCGCGCGCAGGCCATCGTCGATGTCGTGATTGTCGTAGGCGATGGCATCGGCCAGATTGGTGATCTGCGCTTCCAGGCTGGGCTGGCCGCCGTGCAGAAAGCGCAGGCCGACCTCGCCCAGTCTCTCGGCATTGCGCCGCGAACAATGCTTGAGCACGCCCTCGCGCGTCTCGAAGCAGAGGTTCAGGCCGTCGAAGGCGGCGTAGCGTTCTTCCAGCGTGGTGACCACGCGCAGCGACTGCAGGTTGTGCTCGAAACCGCCGCCCTGCGGCGCGTACTTGCGCATGCAGGCCCCGAGCGCATCCTGTCCGGCGTGGCCGAAGGGGGTGTGCCCCAGATCGTGCGCCAGCGCCAGCGCTTCGGTGAGGTCTTCATTCAGCCGCAGGGTGCGGGCGACCGAGCGGGCGATCTGCGCGACTTCCAGGCTGTGCGTCAGGCGGGTGCGGAACAGGTCACCCTCATGGTTGAGAAACACCTGCGTCTTGTATTCCAGCCGCCGGAAGGCCGAGCTGTGGATGATGCGGTCGCGGTCGCGCTGATAGCAGGTGCGGTCCGTCGGCGGCGGCTCCGCATGCTCGCGCCCGCGCGAGGTGGCGTCGCTGCAGGCATAAGGTGCCAGAGAACGCGACTGGACCGCCGCGGTCATGCCGCTGCCTGCGCCGCTTGCACATGCGCGGCGATGCTGGCCTGCGCTTCGCTCATGGGCGCGGCGCGCAGCACGGGACGCCCCAGGCCGTGCAACAGCACGAAGCGCACTTCGCCGCCTTCGGCTTTTTTGTCCACCTGCATCAGCTCGGCCCAGCGCGCCGCGCCCAGATCGGGGGCTTTCACCGGCAGGCCCGCGCGGGCGATCAGCCGCGCCAGGCGCTCGGCGTCTGCGCGCGCGAGCAGCCCCAGCCGCACCGAGAGATCAGCCGCCAGCACCATGCCCGCGCCCACCGCTTCGCCGTGCAGCCAGTTGCCATAGCCCATGCCGGCCTCGACGGCGTGGCCGAAGGTGTGGCCGAAATTGAGTATGGCGCGCAGCCCGGTCTCGGTTTCGTCCTGCGCCACGACATGCGCCTTGATCCGGCAGCAACGCGCCACGGCCTCGGCCATCGCCGCGTCGTCCCTTGCCAGCAGCGCCTCGATATGCGTTTGCAGCCAATCGAGAAAATCCACATCGGCAATCGCGGCGTGCTTGATGACCTCGGCCAGCCCCGCGGACAGCTCGCGCGGCGGCAGCGTGTGCAGGGTGGACAGATCGGCCACCACCAGCCGGGGCTGGTAAAACGCGCCGATCATGTTCTTGCCCAGCGGATGATTGATCGCCGTCTTGCCACCCACCGAAGAATCCACCTGCGCCAGCAGCGTGGTCGGCACCTGCACGAAGGGCACGCCGCGCATATAACTGGCGGCGGCAAAGCCCGTCATGTCGCCGATCACCCCGCCGCCCAGTGCGAACAACGTGGTCTTGCGGTCGCACTGGTGGCGCAGCAGATCGGTGAAGATCTGGTCGAGCGTCTCCCAGTTCTTGTACGCCTCGCCGTCGGGCAGGGTGCAGCGCAGCACCCGCGCGAAATGCGGCTGCAGGCTGCGCTCCAGCCGGGCCGCGTACAGCGGAGCCACCGTGGTGTTGGTCACGACGAGCGCCGTGCCCCTGGGCGCGGCCACCGCAGCGAAGGTATCGGGCGCATCGAGCAAACCGGCGGCAATGCGAATGTCATACGCGCGGGTGTCGAGCGCGATACGAACGGTGGTCATGGGGGCGTCCTGTTGCGGGCAATGGTTGGATTGTAGAAAGCCGCGTCGAGCAGCGTTGACAGACGCGGCTGAGCAACAGGTGAAACAGCGGCGCAGGCCCCATCCCAACCCCGTCCAAGGGCTGGCTTGCAGGCCAGCCCGGTTGCGGCGGGGTCGAGCCAAGCCGTTGGCTTTGCTTTTTCCGCCTTGGCGCGCGCGCCCTCACCCCAACCCTCTCCCGGAGGGAGAGGGGGTCGATCTGCGCTTTTTGCTGACTGGTTCGGAAGGCCGGAAGGGGCATCCTTCGTCTTGCGCAGCGCCGTTTGCTCCTCCCCCGCTTGCCGGGGGAGGTTGGGAGGGGGAGCCGTCAGCACCGCGCCATCATCCCGCGCCCTCCGGAACCCTCCGGGTTCAACCCTGCCCCCCCGCAGCAGGCAACACCCCGGCGAGTTCGAGCTGCATCTGCACCCTGTTGGCCAGCAGCACAGCCGACGGCCTGCCGGTGTCGATGACGAAATGTGCCGTCTCGCGGTACAGCGGATCGCGCACCCTGAACAACTCGTGCAGCTTGGCCCGGGCGTCACCCTGCTGCAACAAGGGCCGGGTGCGGTCATGGCGCAATCGGTGCGCCAGATCGTCCGGGCTGGCGCGCAGATAGACCACCGTGCCGCGCTCGTGCAGCGCCTTGCGGTTTTCCGGCCGCAGCACCGCCCCGCCGCCGGTCGCAAGAATGACGCCCTCGCGCTGAGTCAGCGCATCGATGGCACGCGCCTCGATGTCACGAAACCCCGCCTCACCCAGCCGGGCGAAAAGCTCCGCAATCGTGCAGCCCTGCTCGCGTTCGATCTCCTGGTCGCTGTCGATGAACCGCAGTCCGAGCCGCTGCGCGAGCGTGCGGCCGACGGTGGTTTTTCCAGCGCCCATGAGTCCGATGAGGAAGATTCCGGTCACGCCGACTCAGGACATCTTGGTCGCTGTCCAGGTGACGGGGAGAGGCGATCCGTTCGACGCGCTACCACTTGTCGAAGTCGAACCAGTTGTAGTCCCCGTAGCGCTATTGCTGAACAAAATCTGATTCGACGAGGCACAGGTTTGCGGATTGGCTATCTGTACGAAGGTCGCTCCTGGAATTAGATCGCAGGCGACTGGATCCTGAGCAAAGACGCTCGTCATTTCCTGCGTTGTGGTCGTTCCACTGGTCGTGCCCGAGCCGGCTGTCGAACTGCTCGACGACGAGTACGTCACAAACATATTTGTCTTGCCTTGCAACTGATTGAGAGTAACAGGCGAGGTGCCAAGGAAGAAATTCACAATGCCATTTTTGCCTTGAAACTGAACACCCAAGGCATTGCCTGAACCATAATCGCGACCAGTAACGTCATAGTTGCCAAGGATTTTATCGTCGCAACTTCCCGAGACGACACCAGAATCGCTGACATTGACAGTACAAGTCCCCGAATAGGAAGAACTGGCGCCGCCTGATCCATAATCAACCTTCCAATTTCCCGCATAAGCGCTCAAAACACGAAATACAACATTTTGTTGAAAAGGCCCAGACGCCAAATTCAAATCTTGACTCAGTCCCAGGATCAAACTACCACCTGGCGCTATGAGCGAGCTGAACTGCAAGGGAGTCGATCCAGTAGGATTTGAAATCGCTGGAGGAACTGCTGCCAAGCCAGAAAACCCAACTTGCTGCAATAAAGGGTCCGTAGAACCCGCAACTTTAAATCCGCCACTAGAGAGTGCTGAGTAACTCAATCCTGAGCCATCGATTGCAGAAAATCCCCATAACAGCGACTGACCAAGCCCCTGCGTGGTTTGTGCAGTAATGATTACAGGCGTCGTGTCATCAATATCATAACTTCCATCGGAGTTTACAGGTATGGCAGTCAGGCCTGTTGTGGCTGAATTTTGAAGAACTTGTACGACTGTACCAGGCAAACTAGGCTGCGGTATCGCCTGGTTGTAAGTAGTAGTAGGCGTGCCGCTACCTCCACCGCAACTAGCCAATAAAGCAGTTCCCATGCTTGCCAGTACCAGATTGGCCATCGAATGTTTCATTTTCTTTACCTCTGGATTTCAAAATAATGAGTCATTCATTGCAAAGGAATGAATGACCAGCCGATCGGATCACTAATCAGGGTCGTCTGCTGTGAATATTGAACAGCGCTCGCAAAATTGAATGGCGTACTGGCAGAGGGGCTCACGGTAGTAGGCACTTGAGAAGTAATAACTTGCACGGAAAAACTAACGCTTGGGTAAATAGTACCCTGCGCATTCAGTGGTGCTGCTTGTAAAATGACCTGTGCCATCCCGTTGGAATCTGTAACTGCCGAACAACTCGGGTTATAGGTTGGCGGGGTCGTCTGAGTAAAACACTGCACCGATGATGATGGATTCGTGTAAAAGGTAACGACCTTGCCCGGCATTGGGTGTTGATAAGGATCCAGCAGCTTGTACACGACTGTGACAGGCACGTTCATGGGTACCAGTGACGGATTGAGTTGGCCTTGCGCCAACCACTGCAATGTTGCCGTATTGGTATTTTTTGAACCCAGCAAAGGTGTGCCGGCCGTGCCGGTTCCGCCGCCTCCGCACGCGCTGAGAACGCCAGCCACACTCATTCCGACAAAAGCGGATAAAACCAATTTAGGAAAAACCTTCATGCCATCCCCTTCACAAATTCTCTGTCATAGCCTGAAAATTAATTCGTAACCGTCAAAATAGATACATTCTTGCTTAAAAGGCCCAAAATGGCCCCAACCCATAAGACGTTTGCGCCCCGTCTATTGCTGTTGCCACAGTACGACCAAAATAAAACGGCAATCCCAGAATAGTCATACCAGGAGAAATACTACTCTGAAATCCCAAAGCCGGAATGACCGCAAAATTTTGTTGGAAAGCCGGGGTTGGATCGGCAAGATTGATCGTCTGCCAGCTTGTCGGATTGCCATTGGCTCCGTTCAACCGAATCTGTAAAGACACAGGTTGAGGTGGGCAGTACGGACCACCTGCCTCGCCACAAACTGTCACGCCCGATATCGCTTGCAAGTAAGGAATTCGCCCAGGAATCGTCACGGTTCCAGTTTGCGCTAGACTGTAGGCATTCGTACCCGTGTCTAAAAAAGCAAAGCTTGCGGCGCCATTCACGCTTGCTGCAAGCATGGGAAAATCCTGATTCGGCACGCTTGATCGATAAATCTGCAACCCGTTTATTTGGTTATTATTCTGTGTTCCGATGCCGAATATAAGACTTCCAATAGATTTATCTTGTGGAGCATTTACGCCAGGAAAAACCAAGACCGATCCATTGTTATCGGATGAAAAACTTGCTATCGGATTTGGGGTTTGCTGCGAAACCGGCATCAAAATAGACACGCAGGCTCCTGCAGAATCTCCTGTACATGAAAAATACATTTGCTGTTTCGTATCCTGTTCGCAGCTTGATCCGCAATCTGTTTTTTGTGGCCCTATGCCTAAGATACCTTTGAATTCAGCCAATCCCGAGATGGCGTTCGGCATCAATTGTGCACAGCCTTGAGGAGCAGCGCTTGGAATATCAGTGGCGCCAGCAACAGTAATTGGAATATTGGCCGCCACTTCACCCGCCATTTTCACTGTAGCTATCCGCTGAGCGCCCCAGAAATATCCCGCACCGTATTGCATACATTCTCCAATCGGATTGCCATTTGCATCTTTCTGAGAAGGCAAGGCAATGTTCAATATGCCCGGCATGAGGCGAAGACCGGTTGATCCTGTATCCAGCAACACATGGTCAATGACTTGGCAATCATTCTGATCATTGCAAACTGTCACAGTCACATAGGGCCTATTAGGAAAAGGATTCTGAGGGTTAAACATCTCCACGGTAACAGGCACCTGATTGGCAACTGACTTTGGAGGCAGAGACACAGATGCACTACCTCCTCCGCAGCCAACCAGCGTAGCCGTCATGGCTATAACGCCAGTGCAAGCTGCAAACCTTTTTGCCCAATAGTCGCTCTGATCAAACCTCATTTATAACCCCTATACTGCCCCAATTATTGGCCCAAATCCACGTTGGTGACGATTTTCGGCGTCAGAAAAACCAGAAGTTCGTTTTTGTTGTACATCCTGCTGTTGTTCTTGAACAGATTGCCCAATACCGGAATATCGCCCAGCAGCGGCACCTTGTCGGTCTGATTCTGCTCCTGCGAGGTGTAAATCCCCCCCAGCACCACGGTGCCACCGTTTTCCACCTGGACCTGCGTGGTGACGGTATTGGTGTTGATGGATGGCACCCCGTTCGTCGACGCACCCGGACTGTCCTTGTGGATTTCGACGTTCATGATCACATTGCCGTCCGGCGTGATTTGCGGCGTGACATCCAGACTGAGCACGGCCTTTTTGAAGGTGACTGCAGTGGCGCCGCTCGAAGTCGCCTGCTGGTAGGGGATCTCGGTACCCTGCTCGATCGTCGCCTTGCCCAGGTCGGCCGTGATCACCCGCGGCGAGGAAATGATCTTGCCCTTGCCGTCGGCCTCCATCGCGGAAAGTTCGAGATTGATGAAACGGTTGGCCGCAGCGTTGAACAGGCTGATGCCGATCGAACTCGGTGTGGCACCGGCGAGCAGGCTGTTGGCAAGACCGAAAGCGGGGAGATTGACGAACTGCGTATCGGGGATGAACGACCCCGAAGTGATCGCCGCTTGGTTGGTCTGCTCCCCAACTCCAAGATAGTTACCGGTAAAGGTGACGCGATTGTTGCCAGTGCCGTAACCCGGCACCCCGCCTTGGATGCCGCGCGCATCGTAGTAGCCCAGCTTCACCCCCAGACTCCGTCCGAACTGGTCGCTGGCTTCGACGATGCGCGCTTCGATCATGACCTGGCGCACCGGCTTGTCGATCTTGGCGATGAGCTTGGCCACTTCCTCCAGCTTGGAGGGAATGTCGGTGACGAAAAGCTGATTGGTGCGCGGATCGGCCAGCACGGTGCCGCGCGGCGACAGGATGCGCGTGGTCGGGGCCGCAGTGGACGCCAGCCCGGGCAGGAGGACCGGGCTGGGCGCCGCTGCGGGGCTCGCCTGTGCGCCGCCGGCGGCGCCGGTGAGCATGGCCACCACGGTGGCGGCCTTCACGTAGTTGAGCTGGAAGGTCTCCGAGCGCACGGGTTCAAGTGCCTGGAGCGACTTTTTCGCTTCAAGGTCGGCTTTTTCACGGGCGAGAATTTCGTCGCGCGGGGCGATCCACAGCACATTGCCTTCCTTGCGCTCGCCCAGGCCCTTGGCGCGCAGGATGATGTGCAGCGCCTGATCCCACGGCACGTCTTTGAGCCGCAGCGTCAGGTTGCCGGTGACCGAGTCGCTGACCACGACGTTCAGATGCGTGAAGTCGGCGAACACCTGCAGCAGCGAGCGCACGTCGATGTTCTGGAAGTTGAGCGAGAGTTTCTCGCCGTGATAGCCGGGGCCGTTGCCGGGCACGAGCGCGTTCGGGTTGGGCTGGGTGCGGCGCAGTTCGATGACGAACTGGTCGTCCGCCTGATACGCGCTCTGTTCATAATCGCCGTTGGGCTGGATGACCATGCGCACCATGTCGCCCATCTGGAAGGTGGTGACGGAGGTGACCGGGGTGGCGAAGTCGGTGACGTCGAGACGGCGGCGCAGGTCGGGCGGCAGCGAGGTCTTGAGGAAGTCGACGACGATGTTCTGGCCTTGCTGGTGAATGTCGACGCCCACCTGATTGTTGGGCAGGCTGACGATCACGCGGCCCGCGCCGTCGACCCCGCGCTTGAAGTTGATGGCGCGCAGCGCGACCTGATGGGTGTTGAGGTTGTCGGCAAAGTGCACCGTCTGCGCCTGGGGCGCTCCAGTGGCCGCGGAAACCGCGGCGGATGGTTCATGCGGAGTATTGAGCAGCACGAGCAGGCGGTTGCCGTCCAACTGGGTTTTGTAGGTGGCGGACTGCCGCAGGTTGAGCACCATGCGGGTGCGGCCCTGCGCCTGCACCACGTTGACCGAGCGCAGATTGCCCTGCTCGAAGCTGACCGTCTGGGTATCGAGCACCGAATCGACCCCGGGAAAGTCGAGCACGATGCGGGCGGGCTGGTCGATGACGAAACCGCGCGGCGGCGCAGCCAGCGGCGCGGCCAGGTTGACCTGCAGCACGGTTTGCGTGCCCTGGCGGCTGGCGGTGACATTCTGGATCGCATTGTTGGCGGCTTGCGCCGGCGCGACCCCAACCCCCAAAACAAACGCAACGGTCCATAACACCGCCCCCAGATACTGTGTGAAAGGCCGTTTCAAAGGCTTATTCATTGTGTGTTCTCCTGCAATTGAAGGGTGGCCGCGTGCTCGACCCAATCGCCCGTGGCGTCTTGCACCAGTTCCCTCAAATCGACTTCGCTATCGGTGATCTTGATGATTTTTCCGAAGTGCTGGCCGGCGTATTCGCCGACATGCGCCCGGTACAGCAGATTGCCCGCCTTGAGCAGGGCGTAACGCTGGCCGTTGATCTTGATGCTGCCGACCATCTGGATCTGGTCGAGCGAGTAGGCTTCGAGCGGCTGCTTGGGCCGGGCCAGCTCGGCCTGCAGCAGGGGATTGAGCTGCTGCACTTCCTGCCTGGCGCCCACTTCGAGCTTGGCGACGGAGAACGGATCGGTGCCCAGCGCAGGGTTGTAAGCTGCGGGAATGAAAGGCTTGGGCGGCTCGATGGGTTTGATGCGCGGGTGCATGCCGGCACGCTGCTGCGCCATCCACGCGCGCAGGTCTTGATGCTGCTGACCGCAGGCGGACAGCAAGACCGCCGAGAGCGCGGCAGCGGCGATCAGGCTCGCGCGCGGCCTGAGGGCATCCGAGCGAAGCTGCCTCACCACTGGTGGAGAGGGTTGGGTTGGGGAATCTCCCCCTCCCAACCTCCCCCGCCAGCGGGGGAGGAGCTTTTCTGAGTTTCGGGGCGAGCTCATTTCCTCCCTCCCGGTTTTTTGTTCTGCTTGGACTGGGCGGCGATTTCATCGGCGTCCAGATAGCGGAAGGTCTTGGCCGTGGCCTCCATCACCATCGGGGCGCCGGTCTTGCCGGTACGGGCCGTCAGGCTGATGTTGTTGAGCGTCACGATGCGCGAGAGCTTGGCGATGTCGGTGGCAAAACCGGCCAGATCGGTATAGCTGCCATCGAGCTTGATCGAAATCGGCAGTTCGGCGTAATAGGGCTTCACGTCGACCTGGCCCGGCTTGAACAACTGGAATTGCAGACCGCGGCCTATGCCCGCCTGGTTGATGTCGGACAGCAGGGCGTCCATCTCGGCCTTGCTCGGCAATTGCTTTTCGAGCAGGGCGACATACTGCTGCACCTGCGCCTTCTGCGCCTTGAGCAGGTCGAGGCTGACGGCCTGTTCGAGCTTGTGCCTGTACTCGTCGCGCAGCGTCACTTCCTGCTGCTGGGCCGAGGTGAGCGCGTCGCGCGTGCCCGACAGCCAGAGGTACCAGCCCAGCCCCAGGGTCAGCGCGAAGGCCGCGACATAGACGGTGTTGCGCGGCCACGCCGGCCAGGCGCCGGGATCGTTGGGATTGAGGCCGCGAAACTGCGCCGCGATGTCCTGAAACTTCTCGTTCAGGTCGATTTTCGAGAGTTTGGAGGTCGCCATCGGTGTCGCCTCACGAATGTTTGGAGTCGGCCGCCGCAGCGCCTGAAGCCGCACCCGCCGGCGTGGGCCGCTTGAGCGTGGCGCGCAACTGGAACTGCGCCACGACCCGGGCGGCATTGCCGGCTTGAGCGGGCGCGATCTGCGAACGAATCTCGATCAGTTCGGGCTTTTCGAGCCAGCCGTCGGGGTTGCTGAGATTGCGCAGAAAATCGGCCACACGCTCCTGACTGAGCGCGACCCCCTGAATCAGCACGGTGGCCCCATCCTGGCGGATCTGCGTGAGCTGAACCCCGGCGGGCGTATCCTGGGTCAGGTCGTCGAACAGGTGCACCGGCAGGTTGCGGTCGGCCTGCAGACCTTCGACTGCGTCCTGGCGGGCCCGCAGCGCTTCGATTTCAGACTTGAGCGAGGCGATGTCCTTGATCTGGCTGTCGAGTTTGGCGTTTTCGGCTTTCAGGAAGTCGTTGCGGCTTTGCTGCTGGGTGATCATTTCACCCAGCACGGTGTAGCCCAGCGCCAGCACCAGTCCACCCGCAAGAATCGAAGCCGCCACGCCCGCGTAAAAGGCTTCGCGCCGCTTCTTGCGCTTGGCTTCGCGGTGGGGCAGCAGATTGATCAACACGATATTCATGACAGATCCCGTTGCTGCGTCATTGCAGGAAACGCCGCATCGCCAGGCCGCAGCTGGTCAGATAGGAAGGCGCCTGACTGCGCAGCTTTTTCTCGCGCACGGATTCGGCCACCGCCATGCCTTCGAACGGATTGATGACCATGCAGGCCACTTGCGCCGTGGCGGTGATCTTTTCCGCCAGGCCCGGCAGCGCGGACGAGCCGCCGGCCAGCAGGATGTAGTCGACCCGGCCGAACGGCGTGGCGCGGTAGAAGAACTGCAGCGCCCGCGCGATTTCCTGCGTGAGACTGTCCATATACGGCGCCAGCACCTGCGTGGGATAGTCGTCGGGCAGATCGGCGGCGCGTTTCTTGGTCTCGGCTTCTTCGAGCGAAAACCCATAGGTGCGGGCGATCATCTGCGTGAGCTGCGCGCCGCCGAAGGCCTGATCGCGGTCGTAGAGGGTTTCGCCGTTGCGCAGAATCTGCAGGCTGGTGGTCGTGGCGCCCACCTCGAACAGGGCGACGAGCAGATCGAGCCCAGCGCGCGGCAAGCGCTCGATCAGGCGCTGCGCGGCCAGGCGCGAGGCGAAGGCTTCGATATCCATCACGACGGGCTTGAGTCCGGCGGCTTCGGCGACGCCGCGGCGATCATCCACCTTTTCGCGCCGTGAGGCGGCGATCAGCACTTCCTGGTCTCCGGGCGACGTGGCGCTGGGGCCGAGGACGCAGAAATCGAGCGCCACCTCGTCGATGGCGAAAGGAATGTACTGATTGGCCTCGCTTTCGACCTGAACTTCGATTTCTTCCTCGCGCAACTCGCCGGGAAGGACGATCTTCTTGGTGATGACGGCCGACGGCGGCAGCGCCATGGCGACCTGCTTGGCCTTGGTGCCGCTCTTGCGCACGACCTTGCGTACGGTTTCGACCACGTCGTCGAGCTTTTCGATATTGCCATCGACCACGGAACCCTTCTCCAAAGGCTCCATGGCGGCGCGCAGCAAGGTGTACTGGCCGCGCTCATCCATGTCGAGCTCGACGAGCTTGACGCTGGAACTGCTGATGTCCAGCCCGATCATCGGCGCATGGCGCTTGCGAAACAGACTGCCGAATATGGCCACTGAAGACCCCCCGATGGATTTGCAATACGGTGCGCAAAGTCATGGGCAGGCCTGTCGGTTGAACCCAAGGAGGGTCGAACCCAAAGTGGGTCGAACCGAAAATTGCTCCTGCCCCGTTGGTGCGGATCCATCCACCCAACGGCATGTTTGCGCTACGAACTCAGATTTTTCCTTCGATCCTAACAACAAGTCCTTGATGCACTACGGTATAAACCTCTGCATGCTCGAAAAGCGTTGCAAAACTCCCACGACTGGTGTCTCGACCCCGCTTTGTGATTTGTTACGTCACGGCAGCGCCGATTTTTATAATTTGCAACAAAATTCTGTTTCCTCACCTGCCGAACGCATGCTCCTGGTCCGCGCGGCGGCTCTCGTTCCTCCGGCGCCCAAACCGCGCCCGTATCCTGCGGAACCTCGCATCCGTCCGTCTCGATGACTTCCTCCTCTGCCGCCCCACCTCCTCCGACGCCGCGCCCGCGCGCACGCTCTTCCTGGTGGCTGCGCGCCCTCATCGGCCTGGTGTCCGTCGTCGTCGGGCTGCTGATCGCCGCCGCGCTGATCGTGGGTCTGGTGCTGGCGCTGAGTTGGCCGCGGCTGCCCGACATCTCTGAATTGCAGGACTACCAGCCGCAGTTGCCGCTGCGGGTGTATTCGGCGGACAAGGTGTTGCTCGGCGAGTTCGGCGAGGAGCGCCGGGTGTTCACGCCCATCGGACAGATTCCCGATCTGATGAAAAAGGCCGTGCTGGCCACCGAAGACGACCGCTTCTATCAGCACGGCGGCATTGACTGGCCCGGAGTGGCGCGCGCGCTGCTGGCCAATCTGGAGCACTCCCGCAGTCAGGGCGCTTCGACCATCACCATGCAGGTGGCGCGCAATTTTTATCTCTCGCGCGAAAAGACCTTCACCCGCAAGCTGTTCGAGGTGCTGCTGGCGCTGAAAATCGAGCAGCAGATGAGCAAGGATCAGATTCTGCAGCTCTACATGAATCAGATTTATCTGGGCCGCAAGGCCTACGGTTTTGCCGCGGCCGCGCAGGCTTACTTCGGCAAGCCGCTGGGCGAGCTCTCGCTGGCGCAGATGGCCATGCTCGCGGGTCTGCCCAAGGCGCCTTCGGCGTACAACCCCATCAGCAACCCACAGCGCGCGCGGCAACGCCAGTTGCATGTGATCGCACGACTGCAGCAACTGCGCTGGATCACCCCGGCGCAGGCGCAGCAGGCGCGCGACGAGCCGCTTGAACTGCGCTCGGCGCGCGGGGAAGACCCTGTGCATGCGGGCTACATCACGGAAACGGTGCGGCAGATGGTGTTCGGTCACTATCACGACGCGGCCTACACGCGGGGACTCAACGTTTACACCACCATCCGCGTGCGAGATCAACTGGCGGCCTGGCGCGCCGTGCAGAGCGGCGTGCTGGCTTACGAATTGCGCCAGCCGTACCGAGGGCCCGATGCCTTCATCGATCTGCCGCATGCGGTGGACGCGATGCCCGGCGCGGTCGAGCAGGCCTGCGCCGACCGCATTGCGGCCGATGGCATGGTGTGCAGCGTGGTGCTCGGCGCCAACCCCACCGAGGTGAAAGTGATGACCGAGGCCGGGCAGATCGTGACGGTCTCCGGCGCCGGCCTGCGGCAGGTGCGCGCGCTCGGGCTGTCGGCCAAGGCGCAGCCCGCGTTCAAGCTGCGCGCTGGCGCCGTGGTCTGGCTGGCGCAGGACCGGCCCGATCAATGGGTCATCACCCAACTGCCGCAGGTGCAGTCGGCCTTCGTGTCGATGAATCCGAACAACGGCGCCATCGTGGCGATGGTGGGCGGTCTGGACTTTGCGCGCAACAAGTTCAACCACGTCACGCAGGCGTGGCGGCAACCGGGATCGAGCTTCAAGCCCTTCATCTATTCGGCCGCGCTGGAAAAAGGCATCACCCCGCTGACCGTGGTGAATGACGCGCCGCTGTTTTTCTCCGCCGCGCAGACCGGCGGGGAATCGTGGGAGCCTAAAAACTACGACGGCAAGTACGAGGGGCCGATGAGCCTGCGGCGCGCCGTGGCGCGGTCGAAGAATATGGTGGCCATTCGCGTGCTCGACCACATCGGCCCGAAGTTCGCGCAGACCTGGAGCGCCCGCTTCGGTTTCGACCCCAGCCGCCAGCCGCCCTACCTCACGCTCGCGCTGGGTGCGGGCACGGTCACGCCGCTGCAGATGGCCCGCGCCTACAGCGTGTTTGCCAATGGCGGCTATCTGCTCAAACCCTATCTGGTCAGCAAGATCACCGACTCCCAGGGACAGGTGCTGTTTGAGGATCGACCGCAGCAGGCGGGCGACGAAAAGCTGCGCGTCATTTCACCGCGCAACGCCTATGTGATGGACAGCCTGCTGCAGGAGGTCACGCGCTCGGGCACCGCGGCGCGGGCGCAGGCGACGCTGGGGCGTTCCGATCTTTACGGCAAGACGGGCACGACCAACGATTTTCTCGATGCCTGGTTCTGCGGCTTCCAGCCCAGTCTGGTGGGCGTGGCCTGGGTGGGCTATGACACGCCGAAAAAGCTGGGCAACAGGGAAACCGGCGGCGCCCTCGCGCTGCCGATCTGGATACGCTATATGCAGACCGCGCTGCAGGGTGTGCCGGTTGCCAGCTATGCACAGCCACCGGGCATCGTGGTGGAAAACGGCGAGCCGGTGTTCAGCAATTTTGCCAATGGCGCCGGGGTATCCAGCCTCGGATTGGACGCCGCCCCGCCAGCGCCCGCGGTCACGCCGCAAGAGCGCGATTCCATCCTCGATCTGTTCAGGGGCAACTGACCGCCGATGGGCTTAGGCAAACGCTGATCAACTCCCTCTCCCTACTTACTGCCTCCCCCTCCCTACCTCCCCCGCGAGCGGGGGAGGAGCTTTGCTAGAGCGTAGGCAAGTGCAGCGGCGGCGCATCCAGCGTTTGCATGACGCGATGCAGCGCCGCGCCCAGCGTTTCGCCGCTGCGGGTATCGCACCAGTGGCTGCCGCTCCACACATAGTGGTGCGCCCCGGCGCGCGAGGCCAGCCAGATCTGATGCGTGGGTTGCTGCAGGTTGACGATGACCTGATCGCCGCTGTCGAGTTCCAGCCGCAGCACGGAGCCGTCGCGCTTGGAGTCGAGGTCGACGGCGTCGGCGGCCGCTTCGATGGCGGCCAGGGCCTGTTCGGCAATCTGCAGGTAACGGGTGTCGTCGAGCGGTTCGGGCGTTTCAGGCATGTCGGGCATGGGGCGGCTGATACACTGATTTTTGATGAATGCACAGCTTAATCGACCCCGCCACCTGCGCGCCTCACTGCGTCTGATGGCCGCGCTGGGTGTGCTTGTTTTGCTGGGGGGCTGCGGTCAGACCGGCCCCCTGTACCTGCCCGCGCCCGCCCCGGCGCAGGCGGCCTCTGCGGCAACGCGCTGAATCTCTCACCGTCGTATCGATTTCCGATGAAAAACCTCACCGTTCCCTGCCTGCCCGGCCATCCTCATGTCGCCCATGTCGGGTCAACCTTGAAAATCGAGCACGTCACCGCTTCGGACCTGGCGGATGAATTCGGCACGCCGACCTATGTTTACTCGCGCGCCGCGATCGAGGCGGCGGCGCGCAGCTACAGCGAAGCGGCGCGGGCCAGCCCGGTGCGCGTCGCCTTGCGCTACGCCGTGAAGGCGAATTCCAATCTGGCGGTGCTGCAACTGCTCGCGCGCCTGGGCTGGGGCTTTGACATCGTTTCGGGCGGCGAATTGAAGCGGGTACTGGCTGCGGGGGGCGATGCGGGCAAGGTGGTGTTTTCCGGCGTGGGCAAAACTGCCGACGAGATGCGACTGGCGCTGGACGCCGGTGTCGAATGCTTCAACGTCGAGTCGCCCGGTGAACTGGCCGCGCTCAACCGGGTGGCTCAGGCCGCGGGCAAGATCGCGCGGGTGGCGCTGCGCGTCAACCCGGATGTCGACGCCGGCACGCACCCCTATATTTCCACCGGACTGAAAACCAATAAATTCGGCGTTTCGCCAGATCAGGCGGCGCAACTCGCGCTGCAGACCGCGCATCTCGATCAGGTGCAACTGATCGGCATCGCGTGTCACATCGGCTCGCAGATCACGAGCGCCCTGCCCTATCTGGACGCGCTGGACAAAGTGCTCGATCTAGTCGAGCAGATGGAGCGCAAGGGCGCGAAAATCGAGCACATCGACCTGGGCGGCGGTCTGGGCATACGTTATACCGACGAAACCCCGCCCACGCCGCAGCAGTGGCTCGCCCCACTGCTGGCGCGCATCTGCGCGCGCGGCTTCGGCCATCGTCAGGTGGTGATCGAGCCCGGCCGTTCCATCGTGGGCAATGCGGGCGTGCTGCTCACGCGCACGCTCTATCTCAAATCGACCCCGGCGAAACACTTCGCCGTGGTAGACGCGGGCATGAACGATCTGATCCGTCCCGCGCTCTATTCTGCCGAGCAGGTCGTCGTCCCCGCCGAAAGCCGGGCGGGCAACGCGCTGAAGTACGACATCGTCGGCCCGGTGTGCGAATCGGCCGACTGGCTGGCACGCGGTCGCGCGCTGGTGCTGGAGGAAGGCGATCTGCTTGCCATCCTGTCGAGCGGTGCCTACGGCATGGTGATGGCGTCCAACTACAACAGCCGCGGGCGCCCCGCTGAAGTCATGGTCGATGGCGATACCGCCACCCTGATACGCCCGCGCGAAACGGCCGAACAGCTCTACGCCAGCGAGCGGCTCTTGCCCTGATTTCCGGCCGGATTGTCGGCCGGATTTTTGCTCTGATCGTCGATGGCTCTTGTACCGTGCAGTTGAGCGCGACGAGCCTGCGTCACCCGCCAGGCCCACCACAGCCGCATCCCCAGCAGCGCAGCGAGGATGAGGGCATAGACCGTGGGACTGGCGGTGTTGTTCTTCGCCAGCTTGCCCCACCAGAAGTGCAATACCGCCACCACGCCGATGAGGTAAATCAGTCGGTGCAGCGCCTGCCAGCGGCGCGCGCCCAGTCGCCGGATCATGCCATGGGTCGAGGTCAGCGCCAGCGGGGTCATCAGCAGCAAGGCGGTCATTCCGGCGAGCACGAAGGGATGCTTGACCACATCGCGCAAGGCCGTGTCGACACTGAAACCGTTCACCAGGCCCAGCCATGCGGTGAAGTGCAGCAGCGCATAGAAAAACACGAACAGTCCGAACATCCGCCGAAAGCGCGCCAGTTCGGCCCAGCCGGTGAGCTTGCGCAGCGGCGTGACGGCCAGGGTGAGCAGCAACAATCGCAACGCCCACAAACCCGTGGTCCAGATCACGGTCTGCTCCGGGTTGGGCCCCAGATCGTTGGTCCAGCCGTGCCAGAACAGGTTGGCAAAGGGCAGCAGACACAGTACGAACAGCAGCGGCTTGACCGCCCGGCTGCGCAGAACCCGGCGCGGCAGAGGCAACGACAACGTGGCTTGCATGGCCTTCAGAAATATTTTTTCAGGTTCATGCCCTGATACAGACTGGCCACCTGCGCGCCATAGCCATTGAACAACTGCGTGGGTACACGCGGCGCGAACAGGCCGCCGAAGGCTCCACCCTGCCCGATCATGCGTTCATTGGCCTGGCTCCAGTTCTGCGGACTGACATCGGGGTTCACGTTGGAATAGAACCCGTACCACTGCGGCACGGCCCGCATCCACGACGTGATGGGCTGTCTTTCCACCAGACGGATTTTGACGATGGACTTGCCGCCCTTGAAGCCATATTTCCAGGGTATGACCATGCGCATCGGCGCGCCGTCCTGATTGGGCAGCACTTCCCCATACAGCCCAAAGGTGAGCAGGGTGAGCGGGTGCATGGCCTCGTCCAGGCGCAAGCCTTCGAGATACGGCCATTGCAAAATCGGATCGTTCTGCCCCGGCATCTCGGCCGGGTCGAGCAGGGTGATGTATTCGACGTATTTGGCATTGCCCGTGGGCTCGACCGCCTTGAGAAGATGCGAAAACGAATACCCGATCCACGGCACCACCATGGCCCAGCCTTCGACGCAACGATGACGGTAGATGCGCTCTTCCATCGGCGCGAGCCCCAGCAGATCGTCGATGCCGAAGGTGCGCGGCTTGTGCACCTCGCCCTCCACCACCACGGTCCACGGCCGGGTCTTCAGACTTCCGGCGTTCTGCGACGGATCGCTCTTGCCCGTGCCGAACTCGTAGAAATTGTTGTAGGTGATGATGTCCTTGTACGGCGTCGGCGTTTGCGTCGTGGACAGGGCAGTGTTCCTGTGCGAGGCCAGTGCCGCCAGCTTGCCCGGCGCCGGCCGGCCGCCGCCCGTCGTTGTAGCCTGCGCAGCATGACGCGCCGTCAACGCGACCGCACCTGCCGCCGCACCGATGCCGGCGGCCGCAACAAAGTGGCGGCGGTCCTTGTAGATTTCCCGCGGCGTGATCTCCGAAGAAACCGGATGCTCGAACCCCTGGTCTTGTCGCTTGGTCATGGCTGCTCCTTCACGGCTTGCCGCAATGCCGTCCATGGACGGCGAATCGGACGACGTTATTCCATCGCTTCCGCGTCAGTCGCAGCAGCAGGCGAAACCTTACAGCGCAAGACCATCCCCGCATGGACAGAGGGGAATGGATACAAGGCATTCGGCGCGTAAAAAAGGCCCCGAAGGGCCTTTTTCAACCGCGTTGAGCGCTCACAGCTTGCCGTAGGAATGCAGGCCGGAGAGGAACATATTGACCCCGAGGAAGGCAAAGGTCGTGACCAGCAGGCCGGTCAGCGCCCACCACGCGGCCACCTGTCCGCGCAGTCCCTTGATCAGACGCATGTGCAGCCAGGCGGCGTAGTTCAGCCAGACGATCAGCGCCCAGGTTTCCTTCGGGTCCCAGCTCCAGTAGCCGCCCCAGGCCTCGGCGGCCCACAGCGCCCCCAGAATGGTGGCGATGGTGAAGAAGGTGAAGCCGATGGCGATGGACTTGTACATTACATCGTCCATCACTTCGAGCGAGGGCAGATGCGAGGCAATGCGCTTGCGGCCGTACAGGATGCCGGCCACGATCAGCGCCGAAACCCCGGCGAACACGCCCCAGTATTCGGAAATGCCGCCCTGGCGGAACACCAGCGGCTCGAAGAACATGACGAAGCCGATCAGCCACAGCGGCGTGAGCTTCCACCAGGAAGTCTCGTTCGCATGGGTCTTGATGAGGTAGGCGAAACCGACCATGGCCGCGATGGCGAAGGTGCCGTAGCCGATGAAGTTCGCCGGCACGTGCAGCTTCATCCACCAGCTCTGCAGCGCGGGCACCAGCGGCTGGATTTCGTAGGCGTTCTGCACCATGCTGTACCACAGCAGGAAGCCCACTGCCGCACTGACGACCAGCATGGCGAAAGCGCCCATGCTGCGGGTCTTGTACTTTTGTTCGAAATACAGGTAGAGAATGGTCGTCAGCCAGGAAAACAGCACGAACACTTCGTACAGATTGCTCAGCGGAATATGCCCGATGTCCGGCCCGATCTGATAGCTCTCGTACCAGCGCATCATGGTGCCGATCAGCGCCATGGTGACGCCGACCCAGGCCAGCCGCGAACCGAAGTACTGCGCGAAATTGGACTGCCAGCCCCTGGCGTCGCGCACCACGCCGTCACCGCCGCCTGCGATGGCACCTCCGCCGGTGGCCAAAGCCATGCCGCCCGCAGTATTCTGCACCGGGCCGGTGAACATGCCGACCCAGTAGGCCGCCGTGCTCAGGAAAAGCAGGAAGGCCATCCAGAGAATGGCAGACTGGCTGGCCAGGAAGTATTTGAGGAAGAACACCTGTTGACTGCGGGCCAGCACAGCGTGCCCGTCGGGCGCCTGATACAGCCAGATGCCGAAGAGCGACAGCCCGGCGACCACGATCGCCAGATTTTTCAGCGCCGTCCATCCCCAGCCCAGGAACAACAGACTCGTCGTCGCCCCGAGAAAAATGAGCTTGACGTAGTAATTCATGTTCTGCCCGTACTGGCTCAGCACAAAGGCATCTCCGCCGACGATGAGCAGCAGAAAAATCCAGTCGTACACGGTACGCCGGCGCAGGTAGGCGCCGATGCCGTTCTGGCGCGGAGGTTCCGAACTCTTCGAGTTCAGCGGCAAGCTATGGGATTTGCTGGCAAGTTCCATGGCGGGTCCCTATTCAGGTCGAGGCATTGTCCGGCGCGGGATTGTGCGTCGGGTCGGGTGATGCTACGCCCAGACTGGCTGCGCGCAGTGTTTCAAATTCCTTCCTGTACTCCAGGGTGCGACGGTTGGTGCTCATGGCCATGAGCGTGTCGCTGCCGCCATCGGCGCGATCCTTCACCAAAAACCACACCCGGCGTTCGCGGATGTAAAGCATGGCAAACACGCCCAGAATGAGCAAGACTGCACCGGTATAGACCACAACCTTGCCAGGGGCACGGGCGACCTGGAAGATGCTGGCCTGAATCTGCTTGTAGTTGGTCATCTGCAGATACAGCGGCGACGGATAGAAAAAGGTGTCGGACAGCGCGAGCACGGCCGAGTCGAAGAATTTTTCATGCGCCGGATCTTGTGTCACCGGCTTTTCGCCATGCTGTTCTCGGCTGACCTGCCAGAGCTGCCACAGCGTGCCGTTCAGAATGCGCACGAACACGTCGGAGGCCTGCTGCAGCTTGTCCTGCGGCACGGCGGCTTCGAGATACTGCGCCAGCGCGGGCAGGCCGCCGGGCGCCTGCACCACCGGCTTGCCGGTCTTGGGATCGTTGGGAATTTCACCGGCAAAGATATCCAGCGTGCGCGCGGCGGTGACCAGGAGCTGATTTTTCAGCTCGGCCGTGGCATCGGGCGGCAAGGAGGCGGCGACATACTGGGCCGCGGCCTGCTGGCGATCCCTGGGGTTGAACAAGGCCGCGCGAAAACGCATCCAGCCATCGATGGAATCGTTGCCGTCGGCCGGAATGCGCAGATATTTATAGCCCGCATCGAGCGAACCGCGTTCACCGGCGAGGAATACCTTTTCGCCGTTGAGCTCGACCGGCAGCATGTAGTTGAAATATTCATGCGCCTGACCCGAGGCATCACGAATCTTGTAGATCACGGCGGGGCCGATGTTCTGCAGATGCCGCTCGCCCGGCGCCGCGACGGGAGCGCCCAGATGTTGATCGAAGCCCGAGAGCAACGATTGTTCCTTCGGCTTGACACCCGTGGTCTGCGCCGGACTCATGTCCTGCACGTTGAACACGCGCAGTTCGGTGAACTCGACCTGCAGACTCTGCGCCCCGTTGCTGAGCTGGCTTTCGGAACCCACGGTGCCGGTGAGGTCGAAGGTCTTGTCGCTTGGGCCATGCATCGGCCAGGCCTTGAGGAACAGTTCGGAGCCGCCATCGGCGAAGCCTGACTGGAAGATGGTGACGCCGTCAAAAGTGAGCGGGTGGTTGACCTCGATCTTCGCCGGCATGCTCTTGCCCGTCTTGGGGTCGGTGATGACCACATCGCTGGAATACAGCCGCGGCATGCCGGTGGAATAGAAGTCGATATTGAATTTTTTCAGGTGAATCTCGAACGGCAGCGGCTGCAGCAGCACGCCATCGCCCAGACTCAGCACGGCCATATTCGATGTGCCGCCATCGGGAATCTGCAGATTGCCGCGGTAGGTCGGGTTGTGCACCGACAGCCTGTTGATCTCGGGCACCTGCGACACCAGCATATTGGCCTTGAGCGGCTCCTTGCCGAACAGCCACATCTGCGCCTTGATCATCATGTCGCCGTCGAACAGCGCGCCCACGCAGATCAGCACAATCGCTGCGTGCGTCAGCACATAGCCGATGCGATTGATGCCCCCGGTCTTTGCCGCGATCATGGTGGCGCCCGCCCCGCCCTCCTGCACGGCCGGGCGTTCCTGCACCTTGAATTTGTAGCCGTGGCTGCGCATGACGCCGGTCAAATGCGCTACCGTGGCCGCGCGGCCCTCGGTGAAAACCGTCTCGCCGCGCTCGTGGAAATGGCGCATGCTCTGCTCGCGCATGCCTTCCTTGTAGGTCTTCAGATCGGTGATGATCTTGGGCGTATTGCGGATCAGGCACAGGCTGGTGGAGACGACCAGAAAGGTCAGAATGAGCAGAAACCACCAGGACGAATAGACGTTGTACAGATCGAACTTGCGGAACACCTCCGCCCAGAACGGCCCGAACTGGTTGATGTAGTTGTTGTACGGCTGCCCCTGGGTGAGCACGGTGCCGATGATGCTGGCGATGGCCACGATCACCAGCAGGGCAATGGCAAAGCGCATCGACGACAGCAGCTCGACAAAGGCGCGCCAGACACGCGAGCCATGCTGCAGTTCCCAGCCGGAAGTGCTCAGAGACGTATTGGGAACTGGCGAAGGGGTGGCGGACATACGGTGAGGGAAACTGGGCGCAGCGAACGATGGGAAATCGGTAGGCCAGACTTCGATGAATCAGTCCGCCCGGCAGCACGCCGCAAAAAGAGGGTCGGACACAATCAAAGACCGATGCAAAAGCTTGAAAAGATCAGCGAATCAATATAACAAAACCGAAAAACCTCAAAATTGACAAGTCACAGGCCAGATGCGTCATTCGCTGCGCCGGAAGCGGTGCAGTTTTCCACTGATCAAGCAACCGTTTTTGTCAGGTCGCCTTTGATCCAAGTCATCAATCCCAGGCTCTCACCCTTGTTCTCGTCGTAGGACAGAGCGTGCCGGGCGGTCGAAAGTTCCGGTAACAAAGCGTATCGGCCGCCATTCGATTGGCCGCGCACAAGATTCAGCGCGACCGTTCGGACCAGGCGCGCAGTCCGGCCGCAAAGTCCGCCACGGCGCTGATCTGCCTGTCGGTCATGCGTGAGGCGATATCGTGCATTTCCGGGCTGTTGGTGCGGCGGTCGTTGCGGAACATCTGCAACTCGGTTTCGAGATAGCCCTGCCATTGCCCACCGATGCGGGGATAGCGCGAGGGCATGCCTTCGCCGCTCGGTCCGTGGCAGGCGGCGCAGGCCGGCACGGCGCGATCGGGGATGCCGGCCATCCAGATCGACTGGCCGAGTTTGATCTCCTTCTTGTCGGCGAACGCCACCCCCGGCCTGAAGGTCTGGCGACTGTAATACAGCGCGACATCGCGGATTTGTGCATCGGTCAGCGTCGCGGCCATGCCATTCATGATGGCGTTGACCCGAGCCGGGTGGCTGGCTCCCTTGGCGATGCGATAGTCGTGCAATTGCTTGATCAGATAGTCGACGTGCTGCCCGGCCAGTTTGGGGAATTCGGTCGATGTCGCGTTGCCGTCGAGTCCGTGGCAGGCCGCGCAGGTCTGCGCCACCTTGGCCCCGGCCTGAAGCTGCGCCGCGATCGGCACAGCAAAGGAGGTTTCGCTGACGCTGGACGCCGCAGCCGCCGGGCTTTGAGCGCTCCATGATGGGGCACAAGCCAGCGTCAGGCCGGCGAGAGTCAGGGCAACGCGCACTGCAACCAAAGGGGTGGGCATGAAAGCGATCCATCAGAAATATTCGCCCGGGACCGACAAACCATGGCAAACAGCGACAATGCACTGCGCCGCGCGGCTCGGACTGTGGCGCGAGCGCAGCCCTTTGCTGCACCCGGCCAACCCGTTTGCACGAGATGGCGCATCCTACCGATACATAAGTCATGGCGAATATAGGGAATTCCAGCAGATCGACCCCCCCGCAGGTGCGGTTCAGCCCCCTGCTGCACAGCGCGCGTTTTCTGGTGACGAGTTCCGCGATGGACAACCTGCCCGTCACCGGGCTGCCGGAAATCGCCTTTGTCGGACGGTCGAACGCCGGCAAATCCACCGCGATCAACACCCTGTGCCAGCAGCGGCAGCTCGCCTTTGCCTCCAAGACGCCCGGCCGTACCCAGCACATCAATTTTTTCGCCGTCGGCCCGAAAGACCAGCCCAGCGGCCTGCTGGTCGATCTGCCGGGCTATGGCTACGCCGCGGTGGCCAAGACGGATAAAAAGCGCTGGCAGATGTTTCTGGCGCAGTATCTGGCCGAACGCGGGCCGCTGGTCGGGCTGATCCTGCTGGCGGATTCGCGCCTGGGGCTGACCGAAACCGACCTGAGCCTGCTCGCTTTCATGGCCCCGGCCAGCGTGCCGCTGCATGTGCTGCTGACCAAGGCCGACAAGCTCAACCGCCAGGAAGGGCAGCGGGCGGCGCAGGCGGCACGCGACCAACTCGCGCAGCAGGCGCAGGCGGTGGGCATGACGGCGCCGATTTCGCTGCAACTGTTTTCGGCCACCAGGCTGTCGGGAATCGAATCGGCCTCGCAGCTCATCGAAAGCTGGCTGGAGGACGCCGCGGGGCCCGCGGTGGGCTCGGCATCCGGCCCGGAGTCCGAGCCGACAAACGACCTCACGGACGCCCCAGAGTGAGGTAGAAGTTGACCTTCTGCCCCGGCGCCTTGCCCAGGCCGAAATACACTGGGCCCAGCGGCGTATCGGTGCCGAGATACACGCTGGTGCTCGAGCGCAGATCGCTCAGGTTGACCTGCGAGCGCAGCGTCCAGGTGTTGCCCCGCTCGTAGGCCAGACCGAGGTAGGAAGCGCCGCCGAACAGTCCCGGCGTGACCAGTTCGTAGCGATAGCCGATGCGGCCGTAGATCAGGTAGTTGCCGATGAGCTGTCCCTCGCGGTAGCCGCCCAGGGCGTCGAAGCCGCCGAGCGAGAAATAGTCGAGGTTCAGCCCGGCGCGGTCGCGAAAGCTCGCTGCGCGGGCGGCGACCTCCACGGTATGTCGGCCGAAACTGACCACATCCTGCCCGGAGACGTCGATGCGGTCGTAATTCGCGTCGCTGCCCAGCGTCGTGCGGGCGAAAAACGCCTCGGCCCGTCCGCGCCAGCCGCTGCGGGGAAAGTAGGCATGGTCGAGCCGGTCGGCCAGCACCAGCAGCCGCATGCCGCCTTCGCGCAGCACGGCGCTGTCCTTCAGCGGTGGCGTGCCGAGCAGGTATGTGCCGTAAATGTTTGCCCGGCTCAAACCAGCGCGCAATTCGCCGTAATCGCCCAGCGGCACGCCCAGATCGAGGCCCACACGCTCGGTGGTGAGGCGGTAGCGCAGGATGGGATCGTTGCCGGAATAGACATCGACCGGCCGCGAGTCCAGATCGAGATACGGCGCGACGAACGGCCAGCCGCGGCGCGTGAGCGGCTGGTACAGCTCGGACATCCAGCGGTTGCGCCAGCCGATCTGCAGATCGTTGCGCCACTCCCCGCCGAGGCTGTTGAGCCAGGGCCGCCGCTGCGAGAGCTGCAGCGAGAACCGCGACTGATTGCGCAGATCGGTATAGAGCCCGAGGCCAAAGCGCAGGTAGTTGGGACCCCAGGGCTTGTCCTGCACGCGGTATTCGAGCACCTGCCCGCGCCGCCCGGAGACCAGGCGGTAATCGACCCGCGAAAAATCGCCGCTGCCGAACAATCGATCGACATCGTTGCGCACCTTGTCGAAATGCAGCGGCTCGCCGGGCTTTTGTTCCAGCCGCGCCTGCAGCGTCCGATCGATGCCCGGCGACATCCCGCTGACCTTCACCCCGGCCAGCGGCGCGTTGAACTGCAATTGCGCCACCAGCGACTGCGCCCGGAGCGCGTAAGCGTCGCGCCACTGCGCATATTGCGCCGGCGGCAGGGCCAGCGGCGCGAGTTGCGCGCGGGCGGCCATCACCGCTTCATAGCCGATCTGGATGGCGCGGTCGCCCGCCAGAAAATCGATGGCGGACAGGTCGCCCAGATCGGGCGAAATCAGCACGTCGCCGGGCTTGAGGGTGGCGATCTGCGCGCGGATGTTCTGCTCGATCAGGATGTTGATCATCTGCGAGGTCAGCCCGACGATGTTGGCCAGCGACTCGCGCGAAGCCAGCGGCGTGCCGATATTGATCGCCACCACATGCTGCGCCCCCATGTCGCGCGCCACGTCCACCGGCAGGTTGTCCACCAGCCCGCCGTCGCCCAGCAAGTCGCCGCCGACCTCGGTCGGCGGAAACACCCCCGGCACCGACATGCTCGCGCGCAGCGCCGTCGCCAGCACCCCCTGCTGCAGGATGACCTTCTGCCCCGTGACCATATTCGTCGCCACGGCGCGGAAGGGAATCGGCAGGTCGTTGAAATCGCGCACGGGAATCGCGGGCAGGGTGAGGTTGGTCAGCACCTGCTCGAGCTGGGTGGTGTTCACCGCGGCGTTGGGAAACTGCACCTGCGCGTGATCGCTCAGCCCGAACACGATGCCGCCGGGCATGCGCTCGTCGTCCTGTTTGCGGCTGAAATTCAGCCCGGCCCGCGCCGGGCGGCTGGAGAGCACGCTGGCCCAGTCCATCCCCGAGACCTGGCTGCGCAGCACGCTGACCGACACGCCCTCCGCATACAGCCCGCCGATGATCGCCCCCATGCTGGTGCCGGCGATGCAGTCGATCGGCACATGCAATTGCTGCAAGGCTTCGAGCGCGCCGATATGCGCCAGCCCGCGCGCCCCGCCGCCCGAGAGCACGAGGCAGGTCTTGCCGGGTGCGGCGGTGGGTATGGATGCGGCCGTGGCAGGCTGTTGCGACGCATCGGCAGGCAGCGACCCCGTGGCGACAGCAAGCACCGCCCCGGCCAGACACGCCATCGCCAGGCTGCGAATCGACTTGCAGTGCAGAACCTGGGTCATGCGATTTCGGAAGCGATGCCGCGCTGCAAAGCCGCACGCCGATCCACGGCATCACGCTTCACGCTGCACCGCCTGCGGCAAAAAACGCAAGCCCGGCAGCGCCAGCAGGGCCGACAGGGTGACCACATCGAGCACGCCCAGAGGCGTGTTCCAACGGGCGAGCGCCGGCTGCGGCAAGTGCTGCGCGCGCAGCGCGGCCCAGACCAGTTCGGTGCAGTACAGGGCATGCGGCGACTGCAGGGCAAACCGGTCATTGAAATCCCAACCGACATGACGCAGCGCCCACTGCGCGACAGCCCGCGCCTGTGCCGCATCGACAGGCAAGCGGGCGGCTGCGGCGTCGCGCACATCGGCAGCGCCGACGAAGTCTTGCGCCGTGGCCTCGCGCACCCCCGTTTCGCCCGGATATTCCGGCGGACAGGCATGCACCACCCGAGCCAGTCCCTGCGCATCGTGCCCGGCGACGAGTCCGACATGGCTGAAACGCCCGGCCGCATCCAGCGCACTCACGGCCACCCCCTCCAGACTGACGGTGCGGCGAAACAACAAATCGCCCGCACGCAGCGCCGCATCGATCACACGCCAGCGTGGCGCAGCGCAGACATGGCCTGCCGACAACCCTGCCGCGGTCGCGGCCAGAGCAGCCCCCACAGCAGCGCCATACCGCAGAAAGCCGCGGCGCGGCAATGCGCCGACACCCGCGCCGACGGGTCGGTCGATCACCCCTTGACTTCGAGGATGCGCCACTTTCCATCCACCTTGCCCAGGGTCATGGTCTCGGTTCTCTGGCTGCCGTTGCCGAAATGCAAGGTGTAGCGCACCTGCTTCTGATCGCCCGCATCGGTCGCACTCCCCGCGGTGATGCTGCGCAATCCGCCTTCGGATTCGATCTTTTTCTGTTCATGCGCCAGATACGCCTTCATTTTGTCCGGGCCGAAAATCTGAAACTGCGGCCCGAGCAACCCGTAGGCCCGATCGAAATGACCCTGCGCCACATCGCGGTAAAACCACTCGGGCACACGCTGCGCCGGATCGCCAAGGCCGAACAGGTTTTTCAGCCAGTCGAGCCAGCCTGACCCGGACGATGTCTGCGTTGCGGCCTGTGCATTCGGGCTGCCCGCGCCCGGCGAGGCCGCGGCGGCAAGCCCGTTGGCGAACTGCTGCGCGGCCTGGGTGATTTCGCCGCCCACCGTCTGCGCACCGAGCTGGGCACGCATGGCGAGTTCATCGGCTGGAGCAGGCAGCACCCAGCCCTGTGCGGTTTTGTGCAGCAACAAGGTCTGATGCAGCGCAGCCGACAGATTGGGAAACTGCTCCGACACCGGCTGCTGGCCGACCCAGGGCGCAAGACCCGTCCACTGCAGTCGAACCTGCGCCGCCGCCCAGTCTTCGGGCAGCTTCACACCGGAGGCGAACTGCTGCGACCAGGCGGCGCTTCCCGGCTGGAGCAGAGCCACTTTTTCCACGCTCATTCCGCTGGCCGCACAAAGCGCGCCGTCGCGGATATAAGTCGCGGCCTGCGGACCGTAGGCGTATTTCCACTGCGGCATGAACCCGTTTTGCACCTGCTGCGGCGCGGCGTAGATTCCCACTTTCACGAGCGCATCGAGCCAGTTGCGCGTGGCTTGGTCGAATCCGTTGACGAACACCGGATTGGCGGCGTAATTGAAGTCGCGCACGCAGGCGTCGGCGTTCAGCAGATCGGCCTGGTGCTGCTGCAGCCAGCCGTTCGCAGCCCGTCGAAGCTGAGCATCGGTGGGGCCGCTGCTGCGGGCAAACACCATCCAGGCCAGAGCGGCAACGGCCATGAGCAGCACCGTCATGCCGCTCAGTACGAGGAGCCCGATGTGCCGTTGACTCCTGCCCGTCGGCCCCGCCGTGACCGCTGCAGGCACAGGCGCTACGGCCTGAGCGGGCGGGGTCGTCGGCGCTGCGGGCCTTTCCAGCGGTGCGCCGCAGTTCCCGCAAAACCGGGCGTCGTCCTCGTTTTTCGTGCCGCATCGAGTACAAAAGCGCGCCACGATCGCTTACCTCAGCTTGTGGCCGCAACTGCCGCAAAACGCATCGTCAGGCTGCACAGCGGCGCCGCAGGCCGGGCAATGCATCTGCGCCGCTTGAGGCGGAGCAGAAGGCGTCTCTTGCGGCGTCTCTTGCGGCGTCTCCTGCGGGGGCGGCGAAGGTTTGGCCGCGGGCGGCGCAGCCGGCGCCGGGCGCGGCTTGTAGTCGTCGAGCTTCTGTTTGAACTGGGCCAGCTTCTGCCCGACCAGATCGGAACCTGCCGACTCCACGCCTTCACCCACGGCGCGGTACACGAAAATCATGCCCAGCACATAAATCAGGCTCACCACCGACCAGGCAAGAAACCACACCAGGCCGATCGACAGGCCCGCGCCGCCCATGCCCGCACCGCCCAGCGCCAAGCCCTCCATGCCGCGCATGCCGCCGAATCCGCCATACCCGCCGAAGCCGCCCATGCCCATGCCGCCAAAGCCGCCCGCGGCAAAAAAACCGCTCACGAACATGCTGCCGACGAACACCACGGCAAAGATGAAGGCCACGGCCGGGAACACCAGCAGCCCCAGGACGAGAAAGTGCATGAACACCTCCAGCGGCCTTTGCGTGACGATGCCCACGGCGCGGGTCAGGCTGGCGATGAAGCCCTCGCCATGCCAGACCGCCGCGATCATCAGCGGCCCGGCGAGCAGCAGCACGGCGTAGGCCAGCGCCACCACCACGACCAAGGGCCCGCCGAGAACAAAGCCGAACAGACCGCCCACGCCCGGAATGCGACCGAACAAGGACAGCAGGTAAGCCGCCAGCAGAATCACGGCAAACCCCAGTCCGAGCAGAATCAGCAGCCCGATGACGTAGAGCGCGGCCTGCACCCCGCCCAGAAACGCCGGGGCGAAACCGCGAATCGGCTGGTCATACGCCTGATCGACCAGCATCAGCCCGCTGGCATTCATGCCCACAACGATAATGATCGCGCCCAGCAGACCCATCAGCAGGGACACTGCAGCACTGCCCGAACTCATTCCGGCAGCCGCGCCGCCGCTGATGGCCAGCCCGCCGAGCACGAAGCTGCCGGCCAGCATGGCCAGCGCGCGCCAGTTGTACAGCGCCTCGTAGCTGCGCAGCAGCACGCCGAGGTTGTTGGTGGTTTTCACGGTCATGAGGTCCTCCCGGGATGGATATGAGATGCGAGATGCGAGATGCGCGACAGGCGCCGACAGCCATCCATTGTGACTATGGATTGTTTTGCTCTGACGACGAATTGGGGCACTCGGGAATCTTGCCCCACAGCGGATCGGGCGACAGCGGCGCGCCGCAGTACTTCCAGCGCGCTTCCTGGATGCAGATCTGCTGGGTGAAAAAGTTGCCCTTGGTCTGACAGGCCGCGAGCGCGGCGCGCAGGGCTTGGACCCGTCCTATCGGCTTGGGCGGCTCAGCATGAGGCGCAGGCTCCGCGGCGGGCGCGGGGGCTTGAGTCGGCTGGGGCGGTGCTGTCGAAGACTTGGGCGCGACAGGACGCGCGGGCACGGCCACGGGAGCAAAGGTCTCCGGCTGCGCCTGACGTTGCGGCGCCGCCGGAAGGGGCGTCGCCGCACTTGGCTTGCGCACGACAGGCTCGGGCTTGGGCGCAACCGCAGCAGGCGGCGTGACGGGCTCGGCCTGCTGCGCGGACGAAGACAACGGGGCCGACGCAGGCGTGGTCTGCGCAGCGTGCGCTGCACTCGCAGCAGATGGCTGAACCGGAGCCGACGCAGCGAATGCCGCAGCGCTCGCCCCCGCAGAAGTTCCCGTGTTGTCTGATGGGGGATGTTGCACCGACCACCACAGCCCGCCGCCGCCGATCAGCAGCAGCGCGATCACCCCGGTGGCGATGCCGCCGATGAGAAAGGCGTTGCTGCCCTTCACCGGCTGCTGGGCGCCCTGGTCGTGCCCGGAGCGAGGCGATTTATCGGGCCAGGCGCTGCGTTGCGGTGGAGCTGCGCGCGCCGCCTGCGCACGGGCACGGATTTCTTCTTCCAACCTGGCTGTGGCGGCAAGGCGCTCGCTCTCGCGCTGCAAGCGCTCCTGCTGCGCCTGAAGTTGCGCCGCTTCCTCGGTTTGCTGCTGCGCCTCGTCTCGATGATCGGCAGCCGCCGCATCCGGAGGCGGCGCCGGCTGGGGCATTGTCGGCAGTGGCGCGCCGCACTGTCGGCAAAACCTGGCGTCGTCCTGGTTCTGCGCGCCGCATTGGGTACAAAAACGTGGCATGGTCCCCCCCAGATCGAAATGGCCCTGATCTTAGTGCAGTGTTTCACGCTATCTGGAACATAAAAACGCGTCTTTGGCGCCGGGGCGGCGTTGCAAATCCGCGCGATACCTGCGGGTATCGCTGGGGATTGCGCCTTGCCCCAACCCCAAATCCATCGTTTTTGTTTTTATTTGTTCCATCAAGCATGAAACACTTCACGAGCGAGGACGCTGGCGGTTTCCTGCGTTTTCGATGACAACACAAAAACAAAAAGCCTGCCTTCCTTGCGGAGGGCAGGCCTTGCAAAAGCCCGATGCATGTGCGCATCGGGCCGGATGTGAAGCAGACGACAGGCCCGGACTTACATGTCCATGCCCATGCCGCCCATGCCGCCGCCGGGCATGGCGGGTGCGGCTTCTTCCTTCGGCGCCTCGGCCACCATGCACTCGGTGGTCAGCATCAGGCCGGCCACGGAGGCGGCGTTCTGCAGCGCCGTGCGGGTGACCTTGGTCGGGTCGAGAATGCCCATCTCGATCATGTCGCCGTACTCGCCATTGGCGGCGTTGAAGCCGAAGTTGCCCTTGCCTTCGAGCACCTTGGCCACGACCACGCTGGGCTCGTCACCGGCATTGGCGACGATCTGGCGCAGCGGCTCTTCGACGGCGCGCATCACCAGCTTGATGCCGGCTTCCTGGTCGGGGTTGGCGCCCTTGACGCTGCCCGCCACGGACTGCTTGGCGCGCAGCAGCGCCACGCCGCCACCGGCCACGATGCCTTCTTCCACTGCGGCACGGGTGGCGTGCAGGGCGTCTTCGACGCGGGCCTTCTTCTCCTTCATTTCCACTTCAGTGGCTGCGCCCACCTTGATGACGGCCACGCCGCCAGCCAGCTTGGCCACGCGCTCCTGCAGCTTTTCGCGGTCGTAGTCGGAGGTGGCTTCCTCGATCTGGATGCGAATCTGCTTGACGCGGGCCTCGATGTCGGCGGCAGCGCCAGCGCCATCGATGATGATGGTGTTTTCCTTGCCCACTTCGATGCGCTTGGCCTGGCCCAGATCGCCCAGCGCAACCTTCTCCAGCGTCAGCCCGACTTCCTCGGCGATGACCTTGCCGCCGGTCAGGATGGCGATGTCCTCCAGCATGGCCTTGCGACGGTCGCCAAAGCCCGGCGCCTTGACGGCCACGGTCTTGAGGATGCCGCGGATGCTGTTGACCACCAGCGTGGCCAGCGCCTCGCCTTCCACGTCTTCAGCAATGATCAGCAGCGGACGGCTGGACTTGGCCACCTGCTCCAGCGCGGGCAGCAGGTCGCGGATGTTGGAGATCTTCTTGTCGTGCAGCAGCACGTAAGGATTCTCCAGAACGGCGACTTGCTTGTCCTGATTGTTGATGAAGTAGGGCGACAGATAGCCGCGGTCGAACTGCATGCCTTCGACGACCTCGAGCTCGTTTTGCAGGCTCTTGCCGTCTTCGACGGTGATCACGCCTTCCTTGCCAACCTTGTCCATCGCTTCGGCGATGATCTGACCGACCTGCTCGTCGCTGTTGGCCGAGATCGAGCCGACCTGGGCAATTTCCTTGCTGTTGGAGCAGGGCTTGGAGGCCTTCTTCAGTTCCTCGACCAGCGCGGTGACCGATTTGTCGATGCCGCGCTTGAGATCCATCGGGTTCATGCCGGCGGCCACATACTTCATGCCTTCGCGCACGATGGCCTGGGCCAGCACGGTCGCGGTGGTGGTGCCGTCACCGGCGTTGTCGCTGGTCTTGGAAGCGACTTCCTTGACCATCTGCGCGCCCATGTTCTGCAGCTTGTCCTTGAGCTCGATTTCCTTGGCCACGGACACGCCGTCCTTGGTCACGGTGGGGGCGCCGAAGGAGCGTTCGAGCACCACGTTGCGGCCCTTCGGGCCCAGCGTCGTCTTGACCGCGTTGGCCAGGATGTTCACGCCCTCGACCATGCGGGCGCGGGCGTCCGCGCCGAAAATCACGTCTTTTGCAGCCATTGAATTTCTCCGTAAATATCAGTTGAAGCGAAATGGATTCAGGTCACGCGAATTACTTTTCGATGACGGCCATCAGGTCGTCTTCGCGCATGACCATCAACTCGTCGCCATCGACCTTGACGGTCTGGCCGGCGTACTTGCCGAACAGCACGCGGTCGCCCACTTTCACCGCCATGGCCACCAGCTTGCCCTGGTCGTCATACTTACCCGGACCGACGGCCAGCACTTCGCCCTGATCCGGCTTCTCTGCCGCGCTGCCGGGGATCACGATGCCCGAAGCGGTAGTGGTTTCTTGCTCAATACGCTTGACCACGACACGGTCATGCAGAGGACGCAATTTCATGCAAATCTCCTGAGGTGTGTTGAAAACCGAAGGTTGAAAACCAGGCCCCTGCGCGAAGCCCGATGACAAACCGCCCACCGGACGAAGCCCGGCTCCTGCGGCCTGAATCCCATTTTGAAGGCGCTCACATGACAGAGCGATGATGTCTCTGTTAGCACTCACCTTCAACGAGTGCTAATTATAGGGACGGACTTTCGGGTTTCAAGGGTCGACCGACAGAACCCGACGACGGCCGCCCCGCATGTCAAGCGCCTGGAAAACTTCCATCCCTCGACCGGGCATGAACTTGGTTTCGAAATGTACAAGCGGTAAAAGTTGGAAAAATTCGACCGTTCGTCGCCCAAAACACACCGTTCGTCGGCTCACACCTGCGGTTTGCACGGGCCAAAACCACAATGCGCTCAAGGAGAGTCCATCCATGCAGCGCAACCGCGGTTTCACCCTGATCGAGCTGATGATCGTCGTCGCCGTCATCGCCATTCTGTCGGCCATCGCCATTCCGGCCTACAACCAATATGTCACGCGCAGCAAGCTGACCGAGGCGTTCTCGAACCTCTCCAGCATGAGCGTGGCCATGCAGCAGTATTACCAGGACAACCGGACCTATGCCGATGTGACCAGTGCCAGTTCCCCAGACCCTTGGCCATGCGCGACGGCCAATCTACCCACGGGCAAATATTTCAGCTTCACGTGCACCGTTTCAACGAGCACGCCAACTCTTTTCACGCTGACAGCCACAGCGACCGACCCCTCATTGACCTCCGGCGGGGCCATGACCTACACCATCGATCAAAGCGGAGCGAAGTCGACAACGAATACGCCAACAGGATGGTCAAAACCTAACCCAGATACATGCTGGGCCAGAGACCAGTCTGGAGACTGCTGACATGCGCCGCGCAGACCGTTGCATTCGCGGCTTCACCCTCATCGAAATGATGGTGACCATCGCCATCGCCGCCCTGCTCGGCCTGCTGGTCGTGCCCAATCTGGTGAGCATGGTCGATTCCGGCAAGACCTCGGTACTCGTCAACAAGTTTCCGCAAGACTTGGCCTGGGCGCGCAATCAGGCGGTGACGACGCAGCAACCCGTGACCATCACTCTTGGAGGAAACACCTGCACTTGGAGCACCAGCGTGGGCGGCGCGATAAGCGCTGAGCATTCGATGACGCCCGCCCAACTCGCCGCTACTTATCCAAACGTGAGCTGCACCACAACCGGCGGCAACTCGCAAACGCTGACCTTCAACAGTCAGGGCTTCATCGATGCAGCCCCCACCATCACGGTCACTGCGGCGAAAGGGCAGACCTGGACGCTGCAAGTGCTGGCCTCGGGCAGCGTGATTCTCAACGCCAACACCGCATCATGATGCTTCAACTCCCGCCACGCGCCCGCACGGCAGCACCCCAGTCCGGCCTGTCGCTCATCAGTGTGCTGGTCGCCATCGTCATCTTCGGCCTTGGGATGCTGTCGATTGCGTCGCTTTATAGCCTGGCCGTGCCGGCGCAGACGGCCAATCAGGAAACGCTGGACACCGCAGCCTTCGGCAACCAGTTCTGGGCCATCCTGCAGGCCAGCCCGCAGGTGGTGTCGCAGATCGGCGCAAACGCCACCGCCACTTACACCAGTGCGAGCAACAACGCGCCCGCCGCCCTGCAGCCCTGGCTGGCCAATATCTACGACAGTCCGTCGATGTGGCTTCCCGGCGCCAAGGTGACCATCACCACCGGCCCCGGCGCCGAGGGCAACCCCTGCGATGTGAGCAACCCCAATGCCCCACTGTGCGGCGTCACGCTGAGCTTCGCCTGGAATGGCAATCGCAGCCAGACCTATCACTATCAGGTGGGATTTTGAGATGAAACCACCAGTCACCCGTCTTTCCCCGCCTACCGTGCCTCACCATCAGAGGGGCCTGAGCCTCATCGAGCTGATGGTGGCGCTGGTCATCGGCCTGATCTTCTCGCTGGCCGTATTGACGGTGCAGTCCTCCCTCACCAGGCAGAACGTGCAGATGAGCGACGTGATGCAGCGCGATACCCAGACCCGCGCCGCGCTCGATCTCATCGGCGCCGATCTGTCCAACGCCGGCTACATGCTCGACGGCGTACAGACGCCCTGCGCCATCCTGCTGGCCTATGACAGCACGGTCGGCAACGCCCCCTTCGCGCAATATCCCGTTTCCGCCGCCTCGCAGCCGCTGGCCCTGCCCACGAGCACGGCGCAGGGCAGCGCCAATTACCCGACCAACAACCCCTCGCCCAACGCCTACGGCAGCGCGCAGCAGTTCACCGACATGGTGTTCATCACCAGCGCGACCAGCGCGCTGCAGGCTCCGGGCGGCAACAACCTCTCGGCCTATGTGGTGCAAAACTCCACGACTCAGGCTGCAAACGGCCAGGGCGCGCTGAACAGCGGCGTGCTGCCGCTGGGCTCGACCTCAGGGCTCCATGTCGGCGACACGGCGATGCTGCGCATGAATCTGAACGGTCACCAGGCCTGTTTTCGCGTGCCCATCGCCAACATCGGCCCCAGCACGGCGCCACCCTCGACCTATATCGGCAGCAAGACCTCTGCGCTGTTTCCCAACACGGCCTACGCCGCGTTCAACGACCCGCTGATCCAAGCCGGGCTGCTCCCGGCGGGAGGGTCGTTGACCAATGCAGATTTCATCCAGTCCCGTCTGACCGATCTCGGCGCTTCGGGCAGCAGCACCCTGCAGACGGTGGTGTACTACATCGCCCCTTACGCCAATGCAGGCGGTGGCAGCTACCCGATGCTCATGCGCGCCATGCTCGATGCCCAAAGCGACGCCCTGCTTGCCCCGCCCGAACCGGTTGCCGCAGGCGTGGTCAGCCTGCAGGCGCTGTTCGGCGTGGACGAAACCAATACGGGCAACGTGACCAACTACCTCACCTGGCCCGCCGTGGTCAGCGGTGGGTTCACCTCCCATGTGCGCAGCGTGCTGTTTGCACTGGTGACCAAATCGCTTCAATCCGACCCGTCCTATAGCGCGCCGGCGACGATCGCCCTGCCCAACCCCGCCCAGGGGCCGGGACAGTTCACCGCCTACACCGTGCCCGCGCCATACAGCCACAACCATTTCTCCGTCATCGAATCCGAAGTCGCCATGCGCAACCATCTATGGACGCACTGACCTTACCGCTCCATCGCCGCACAGCACCCCAGACGCAGCGCGGCTATGTGCTGCTGCTCACCCTCATCACCCTGGTGGTGCTGCTGTTCGGCGTGCTCTTCACGATGCGCGGCACGCTGCTGCAAACCGTGATGACCGGCAACACGGCGCAGCGCCAGAAGGACGTGCAAATGGGCGATCTTGCGCTGCGTCTGATGCAGCAGAACATCATGACCGCCAGCAATCAGGGCACGCAGTCGCTCGAAAGCGCCTCCCTGAGCGCCAATACGGCCCCGTGGTTTTTTGTTCCGCCCGCCAGTGCGCTGACCTGCGGCGGCAACACCCGCTGGTGCGAGCCCGATCCCGCGTACTGGGCGAGTTGCAGCCCCACCAGCAGCACCCAGTTTTGCTGGGCACTGCCGAATATGCCCGCGGGTTACAGCGTCAAGGCCGTGGTCGTACCCACCAACCAGCCCACGGGCGGACTGTCTGCCTGCGGTGGCAACCCCAGTCTGACCGCCAAGTATTACGCCATTTTTCTGCATACCGTCGAGCCGAACGGCAAAACTTCGGCGAATACGCAGACCGTGTTCAGGCTCTGCGTCTGAAACGGCTCGAAATCGGGGGAGATCGAAATGCGCACCATGCACCATTTGACGACACTGCCGCTGTGGAAAAAACTGCTCAGCGGCGTTTTACTCGCCACCCTTGCTGTGGGCATTGCTCTGGCAGCGGGCGGTAGCGGCGGAGATGGCTCTGGAGGCGGAGGCGGTGGGGGCGGCGGAGGCGGCGTTTCCTATCCCCCCCAGCCCAACTGTCCATCGGGCGATACCGGCTCCTATGTGTGGAATGGCAGCCAATGGGTCAACCACTGCGTCTCGCCGGTCATCACGGCCAGCGACGCCTCGCTGGTGATTGCCGTGGGCAATTCGCAATCCATGGACGGCACGACTTCCGGCGCCATCATGACCGGCTCCGGCTACCCCTCGGTGTACGACACCTTCAATGGTGGCAACCAACTCGTTGCCCCACTCACCACCGGCAGCGCGCCTGCTTCGCCGCAGTATTACCCCATCACCGGGGGATTCGTGCCGCCTATGGGCACGGGCAGCGCCCCGGCGGGCATGGCACCCTACACCTTGCCCAACGCCAACGGCAATCTGGCCGACAACGGCCCCTCGCGCATGAATATGGTCAAGTCGGCCATACACAGCTTGGTCACCCAATACGCCAGCAAATTCAACTTCGCTCTGACGACCTACTCGGAAACCACGGGCAATGTCTATACCACCTACGCCTATTACCTTCCGCCCAGTTCGGGGGCTTATTGGTTCACCAACGACTGGATGGCGCCCACCGTGGTCGGCGCCGACCACACCATCAACAACCCTTGTTATAACTACACGGCCACTGGAGATCAGAACCTGATTCAGGCCTGCACGCCGATCGCAAATTACTACAAAAAAACAAAAACATGGACGATCTCGAATTACAAATATCTGGTCGTCGGCCAGGAAGGCGATGATTACAACATCAACGACATTCTGTACAGCCAACAGGCCACACAGTATCAATTGCCTGTGACCTTCATGTCTTACGGTGGCGAAACGGCAGGCGGCCAGCCCATCAGTGACTCCAACCCCTACTGGAACGTTTTCAGCCTGAACGATTACAACCAGGGAAATATCTCGGTGGCGTTCAAGAACGTCGTGCCCTCGAACGGGCAAATGAGTAATTACCCCAATAATTGCTCCCAATACGCCTGTAAATTCACCGGGGGAGCCAAATATCTTTCCCCGACCAATTCCGGCTACCTGCCCTCGGCCGGAAGCCTGTGGTATGTGCAGCGCGGCATGGGTTTTTACAGTGGCGTCTCTCCGGATATCGGCGCGACCATGGTGAATTTCATCAGCGCGGGCGCGAATCCCACGCCGCAAAGCACGCAGGCCGTGATCGACGCCTTTGGACCCGCATTGCAGCCGGAATCGTCCAACGGTTACGGTTCGGAAATGAAATCCCTCGCCGGCCAGTCGCCGATCGCCGGGCTCTTGAAATTTTCCGGACAGAAGCTGGATCAAGTCGGAACCGGCACATCTTCCTGCGCGGGCAAATACGTCATTCTCATTACCGATGGCCTGCCAACCGAAGATTTGAGTGGGAATTACTGGCCGCCGATGGGCACCCCCGTGGCGAATGGCTTTGGTGTGACGGTGAATTACAACGCCGATGGCACCTATGACAGCGCCACATCCAACGACCAGGCTGCCACCGATGCCATCGAGCAGGTCCTCAATCTCCAGGCCAACGGCATCAAAACCTATGTCATCGGCGTCGGCGCCGGCGTGGACCCGGGAATCAATCCGACTGCAGCCAAATTCCTGCAGGCGCTGGCGCTGGCAGGCGACACGCAGAAGTTCTACCCGGCCAACGATCAGGCCGCGTTGAATGATGCTATTCAGGCCATCGGCGCACAGATTCAGGCCTCGATGAATATCGCCGCGCCGGTGGCGCCGAGTTATGTTTCGGGCGGCTCGCTCATTTACCAGGTCACCAGCAATTCCAATTACGGCGCCTATGCGGGGCATCTGCAGGCCTTCAAAACCGTGGCCGCACCCACCTCCGCGGCCAGCGCCCCGGTGGGCACGATCAGCGGCAACGCCGTCTGGGACGCGGGCGATCCGTCGAGCACGGCGATCAATCCGCCCATGACCGGCGCCCTGCGCAAGAACACCCTGTATTCGACGGCGCAGACACCAAGCGCTGCAACACAGGGGTCGGGGCCGATCACCACCCTGTACGACCTGGGACAAAGCACGGCCGCGGCCGACGTGGCGGCATTCGCCCTGCCCAATCCCGCATCAGACCCCTGCCTGCCCAACGATGCCACGGTGGCGGCCTACACCATTGATCCCACCTACACCTATACCCCGCCGAGCGGAACGACGTGCAACTACGGGCAAATGGGCGGCTGGGCTTCCAACTGGATGGTGGGCAGCCTCAGCCCGAATGACGGCGTGCAGTACCTCGCACCGCCCGACGATCCCACCCTCACCGACATGCCAGGATATTTCGATTTCATGAAGGCGCAGCACAACCGGGGTTCGCAGGTGCTGTTCACCAGCAACGACGGCATCCTGTATGGCATCAACGCCACGAGCGGCGTGATGGACTGGGGCTGGATGCCGCGGCCCTTCCTGCAATACCTGAAGAACTACAGCAACTTCCAGTCCGGCCAGTATTTCGACGGGCAGTTCACCACCACAGACGCAGTGAACACCGCCAGCAACCCCGGCGCGTCCAACTGGGCCACTTACGTGGTCGGCACAGCCCAGGGCGGGGCCTATCACTATGCGCTCAAACTCGGATTGAACGGCTCTGGCACGCTTGCGCCCGCCGCGCAGGCCTGGGGCGTCGCCACCCCGGACGGCAGTTCGCCGCAGATGCAGGCGCCGATGATCGTCACGACCGGCGGCATGCAATACGCCGTGTTCGTCGTCAACACCACCAGCACCAATGCCCAGGGCCAAACCACGACGACCAGCACCCTCTATGAAGTCAATGTGGCGACCGGACAGCCGTCCAGCGGCACTGCGGTCTCGGGCGTCCTGCCCTTCGTCGCCAGCAGCGCGCTGGACTATGAACCTTCCACCGGCACGCTGTGGATCGGCGACACAAAGGGCAATATCTGGAGCCTGAACGTCAGCGGCACGGCCAGCTTCGACGCGAGCAACGCCTATCTGTCAGCGACGAATTCGCCCGCTGCTCCGGTGCAGTTCGTCGGCTACACCGAAGTCGGCGGCGTGCCTTATCTGTGGGCGACATCGAGCACCGAAATCTTCGTGTATGAGCTCTCCGGGGCGCAGGGCACGCTGGTCTGGGCAGCGAGCAACACCAGCGGCTATCTGCCATCGACCAACGGCCCACAAGCCTCCAGCAGCGTCATGCCCCTGCACGCGCAGGGCCAGATCACCATTGCGCCGCAATTTCACACCGCCAAGGGCGAGTTGCTGCTGGAAGTGCACGTCTATGTGCCGCCCGCCGATGCGCAGTGCGGGGTCGGCGCCGCCTACAGCGACTTTTACGACTTTCTATCCGGCGGCAAACCCATCGAGCCCATCAAGGACCAGAACGGCAATGTCATTACCAATTTCGACATGTACGTCGGTCAGGGCAAACCTCTGCCTACCACCGACGCGCAGACGAAGTCCGGTGACATAGGCTACCTGCAGAGTCAGCATGGCGGGGGGCCTGGCGGGACAGGAAATGGCTATGTTCAGTTCGGCCTGACCGACCTGAGCCGCCCCATTTCGTGGCGGCAGTATTGATGGATCGCACCCATCTGCGGTGATCTATGTGCGCCGCAGATAGAACCCGTGATACCCATCGAGTGAATGCTCGGGCTCGAAGGCGATGTGGCAGTGCTTGTCGGGGTTTTGCCAGCGGTCGACGATCTGGTAGCCCAGCCGCGTGAAGCCTTCCAGGAAAGGCGCGTAGGCGGCGATGCGGTAGGGACAGAACGCCGTGCCGATGCTCTGCAGGGTGAAGTAATCCTGCCCGCCGTTGTCCAGCACATGCAGCGGGGTGAGGTTGAGAATGAGGTGGCGTGGCGGATGTGACAGCGCGGCAAGCCGCTGCGCCAGGGTGTCGGGAAGGTATTGCAGCACGCCCAGAGCAAGCAGCACGTCCACGCCGTCGGCGCCGCTGAAGTCGCCATTGAAGTGCAGCCGCCCGGTGGAGTCGCGTTCGCGTGCGATCTCGGCGCCGCGCGCCATCACGGCGGGCACATCGCTCACCGTCCATCGCAGGCCCGGCGGATAGTCGAGGTAGCGCTGATAGCCGTAGTAGCCGATGCCGATGTGTCCGCCCAGATCGAACACCGTGCTTTGCCCCTGGGCAAACAGCTTTTGCAGCCAGAAGATCACCGGATAGTCGCTGGGATAGATGCGCTTGATGCGCTCCAGATACATGCCGGCCGCATCAGCGTTGTCGTAACCCAGCGGGCGCGTATTCGGCGCGCTGGCCTGCGCGGCGTCGAAGCTGGGGTAGAGACCGCGAAACAGATTGGCGTCGGTGTTGTTGGCAAAAGCCGCCTCCGCGCGCTGGCGGCGGAGTTGCCCCAGTGGCGGCACATCGGCGAAGCGGTCGATCAGGGTGTGAGCGCGTTCGAGCAGGGGCATGGCGGTCTCCACAGTCGCTCAAGGATACCCCCGCACACCCCATCGGCACCACGCTTCGGCACGGCTCGAACTGCCTTCCCCCCGCAAAAGCGGGAAGCAGTATCACCAGACGTGAAGGCTCGCCGTCATGTAACCAGTTGTTGTTCGATGTATCCCCATTTTTCTTTTGTGGGTATAGATCAAACGATATTCATACAGAAAAATCGCGCCCCGATTGCCTTGCGGCCCGTCAATTTCCGGGCGCAACGACAGGCGCAGCATCTCGCCCATTCTTCCAACAAGACGAGAGTGGGCCATGGATTTCCATCGACATACCGGAGAAAACCGATTCGTGCGCGCAGCACGAACCGCGCAAACCGTTCTCTTTGCCGCCAGCCTGCTGGCGCTCAGCCCGTTTGCCGCCGCGCAAGACGCTGCAACGTTCGTGGCGCAGGACGGGGTGAAAGTTCAATCCGCCGATGCCGCGCAGGACTGGCATGTGGTTCCCACGGTGCAGCACGGCGGCGTCGGCAAGGAGATGCCGCAGGATCACAGCCAGTTTCCGCAGCTCAAGGGGCCGTTCACCTCGCCCGAACAGGTCACCCAGGCCTGCCTGAGCTGCCACACCGATGCGGCCAAGCAGGTCATGTCCACGATTCACTGGACGTGGAAGGCCTACGACCCCAAGACCAAGACGCTGGTAGGCAAGAACCACGTCTACAACAACTTCTGCGTCAGCCCGATCAGCAACGAGCAGTTCTGCACCGTGTGCCATGTGGGCTACGGCAGCACCGACCCGAACAAGTTCGTGCCCTTCGACCATCGCAGCCAGGATCATGTGGACTGCCTGGTGTGCCACGACCAGACCAAGACCTATCACAAGATTCCGTTCATCGGCGGCAACCCGGCGATGGAAAAAATCGCGGTGCGCCCCGGCTGCGGCGAGGTGTACGGCACCGACAAGCCCTTCGTCGAGCCGGAAAACCTCGCCAATATCGCGCAGCATGTGGGCGCGCCCACGCGCTACACCTGCGGCCAGTGCCACTTCTACGGCGGCGGCGGCGACGGCGTGAAGCATGGCGACATGGACAGCTCGTTGGTCAGCCCCTCGCGTGCGGAAGACGTGCACATGTCGCCGCAGGGGCTGAACTTCACCTGCCAGGAGTGCCACAAGACCGAGAACCACAACGTCAGCGGCTCGCGCTACATCACCGACATGATGATCGGCCAGCAGCAGTTCATGCGCGGCAGCCCGCACAACGGGCAGGCGGCAAGCTGCGTGTCGTGCCACGGGCAGACGCCGCACAAGGGCAGCGATCTGAACAGCCGCATCCAGGCCGCGACGCTGAACATGCACACCCGCGACATCGCCTGCGAGACCTGCCACATCCCCGAGTTCGCCCGCGGCGGCCTGCCGACCAAGATGCAGTGGAACTACGCCACCGCCGGCAAGCTCGCGCCCAACGGTTCGCCGCTGGTCATCAACGACAGCCACGGCTGGAACACTTACTGGGGCGTGAAAGGCAGCTTCAAGTGGGCGGAAAACGTGGTGCCGCAGTACCGCTGGTTCAACGGCGTGGAACGCTGGATGAACGTCGGCGACAAGGTGCAGGACTTCAAGAACGCCAACGGCGTGGTGCAACTCAACGCCATCGAAGGCAGCCCGACCGACGGCAAGTCCAAGATCTTCCCGTTCAAGATCATGCGCAACAACCAGCCGTATGACACCAAGACGGGCATCCTTGCGGTGTTCCATTCCTTCGGCTTCGACAAAGATTCCTACACCATGAACTACGACTGGCAGACGTCGATCGCCGCCGGCATGAAGGCTGCGCATCTGCCGTATTCAGGTCACTTTGGCTTTGTCAAGACCGATATGTACTGGCCGATCGAGCACATGGTCGCGCCCAAGACGCAGGCGCTCTCGTGCATGCAGTGCCACGCCAGCGATGGCCGCCTGCAGAACATCGACGGCGTGTACATGCCGCATCGCCCCAAAGACCATAACTCCTGGCTGGAACTCATCGGCCTGGCCGCCGCCGCGCTGGCGCTGGCTGGCGTGACGCTGCACGGCCTCATCCGCTTCGGTCTGTGGCTGCGCCGCCGCGGTCATTGAAAGGACAACATCATGACGACCCAACGCGTTTACCTGTTCACCCGCTTCGAGCGTTTCTGGCACTGGAGCCAGGCCGCGCTCATCATCACCATGCTGTTCACCGGCTTCGAGATTCACGGCTACCTCGGCGGCTTCAACTTCCAGCACGCCCTGCTCATCCACGAATACGCCGCCTGGCTGCTGATGACCTTGTGGACTTTCGCCGTGTTCTGGCACTTCACCACCGGCGCGTGGAAGAACTACATCCCCGACCTGCGCCCGAAAAGCCTGTGGGCGGTGGCGCGCTATTACGCCTATGGCATGTTCGTCGGCGAACACCACCCCTATCACAAAGTGCCGTTTCGCAAACACAACCCGCTGCAGCGCCTCGCCTATCTGTGGCTCAAGCTGATGATCAACCCGCTGATCTGGGCCAGCGGCCTGCTGTTGCTGTTTTTCAGCTACGACTGGATTCGCCTCTCCCCCCTGGGCCTGCAGCTCGACTGGGTGGCGCTCACCCACACTGCGGCCGCTTACATGATGCTGCTGTTCTTCATTCTGCACGTCTATCTGGCCACCACCGCGCACCCGCCCACGGCTTACATCAAGGCCATGATCACCGGCTGGGAAGATGAAGAAGAACCCGCCGCGCCTGTTCCCTCATCCAGCGCCGTTCAACCGGAGCCTCATCATGGCTGATACCCGACTGTCTCGCTCCCGCCGTCTGACGCCCTTCACCGTGCTGGCGGTCGCGCTTTGCACGCCGGGCCTGAGCATGGGTTCCCGCGCGCAGGCCTCCGAACCTGCGGCCAAGACAGCAGCCCAAGCCGCCTCCACCCCGGCGGTGCAACTCAATCTGGAAAGCGCCTCGCTCACCGACCTGCCCGGCTCGCCCTCGCGGGTGCGCATCGACCAGGCGCTGGGCGTGCACGCCATCAAGCAGCGTGACGGCTACGTGGTGCTCGACAACGCCGAGCTGCTCAAGACCTATGTCTATGCGTATTCCAGGCAGGCAGTGAACTACACCGGCATCCTCACGCCGAATACCGAAATGATCCAGCCGCCCGCGCCGGTGCAGGCCACAGCGAAGGAAAAGCAGCAGGTCGATGCCATGATCGCCTTCGACAAGGCGCACCCCAGGCTGCGCATCGACGTCGATGACATCGCGCTCGACGCCTACGCGCCGCAGGGCAAGTATTACCCCATCGACAACCGCCTGTTCATCCACGGCGCAGGCTACTACTTCGACAACTCGCCCTACCACTACACCTACGACCACCCCGAGGCCTTCCGCCATCTGGCCTGCACCGATGCCGCCGTGATGAAAACGCTCAACGACGCCATCGCCAACTACCAGCACTTTCACATGAGCATTTTCGCCACCGTGCTCGGCGCCGACGCCAAGACGCAGACGCTGCACCTGCGGGTGAATGAAGTGCAGCTCAGGGATGCGCTGGGCCAGGTGCTGATCGACCAGAAAGTGGAGTGAGGCGGCGCGGTTGGCGCAAACCCACTCCCCCTCCCAACCTCCCCCAGCAAGTGGGGGAGGTGAGATCGCCCCCTCTCCCTCCGGGAGAGGGTTGGGGTGAGGGTTCGCACGCCAAGGCAACACCCCTCGCCGCCCAGCCGCCTCAAGGATGCGCCCCTCCCAACCTCCCCCAGCAAGTGGGGGAGGAGTTTTTAGCTCCCTCTCCACTTGCTGGGGGTGGAGGCGGTCAGGCAAAGCCAACTGCTTGGCTTTGCCCCGCCGAAACGGGGCTGGCCTGCCAGCCAGCCCTTGGACGGGTTGGGGTGGGGTCACTCCGGTAGCGCCGCTCAAGCCGCGCGGTAATCCTTGAGATATTTGCCCTCGAACCAGCGCTTGGCCCAGGTGAAGGCGCGCGAGGGCGGCAGCACGAAGGTCTTTTTGTGGTCGCGGAACACCAGAATGCCGCTGTCCACCGTATCGACGATGCACACCAGCTCAGCCTTGGGCACATGCTGCGCGGGCTGGCCCTGCATCGCCAGCAGCAGATTCTCGGCGGCGGCCTTGGCCTGCAGATCGGCCATGTGCGCCTGCTTGGGCAGCCAGTCCGGGCCGGGATAGCTGCCCGCATCTCCGGCGACGAACACGCGCTCGAACCCCGGCACGGCGCAGTGTTCATCTGCCTGGATGAAGCCGCCGGGTGAGCGCGGCAGCTCCGAGTTGTGCGTCCACCCCGGCCCGGTCATGCCCGGCATGAACAGGATGAGATCGGCCCTGACCATCCCGCCCTCGGTCTCCACCCCCTCGGGCGACATGCGCAGCGGCTTGTGGCCCAGATGGGTGTCGATGCGGCGCTTGGCCATGTGCGAGAGCAGGCCCGTCACCGCGCGCTCGCCCAGGCGCTGGCCCGGCGTTTCTGAGGCGTTGAAAAACACCAGTTCCACCTTGTCGCGCTTGCGCTGGCGGCGCAGCCAGGTGTCGATGCCGAACAGCAGCTCGAACATCGGCCCGCCGCGCGCCGCCGAAGGTTCCTGCGGGTTGCCGCCAAAACCGCAGGCGATGCGCCCACTGTCCAGCGCCAGCAGGCGCTCGCGGATTTTTTCCGCCGCCGCCACGCCCTCGCACAGTGCAATGGCATGTTCGATGCCCGGCAGCTTCTTGATGAAGCGCCCGCCGGTGGCGATGATCAGCCCGTCGTTCTCCACCGGCCCGGCGGTGGTCAGCACGGTGCGCCCGCCGTCCTGCAGGCCGGTGACTTCGGCGGCGATGAAGTCGATCTTGCTTTTCTGCAGGAACGGCCCGAGGTCGATGACCAGATCGCTGCTCTTGCGCACCCCCGTGGGCACCCAGATCAGGCTGGGCAGATAGACGAACTCGGCCTTGGGCGCCACCAGGGTGATGCGCGCCTGCGGCGACTTGGCGCGCAGCGTGCGCGCTGCGGTGAGCGCGGCAAACCCCGCGCCCAGTACAACGAAATGATGCGACATGGTGTGCAGTCTTGTATGTGTGAAAACCAAAGGGCAAGCATAGGCCCGATCTCTCTGTATGGGATTTGTGAATTGTCAGAGCCAAAGGGTCTGTCGGCCCGTTGATTCAAACCGTTTTGAAACCTTTTGTAATCCAGATTGACGCGCGCTCGGCAATCCGTGAATTCTTAGAAAAGCACGGGCGTTCGATTCTCGCCCGAAAAGGCCGCAACCCGGCAAGATCAGGAGACAGACATGCACAGCTTTTCATTGAAGACGGCGCTTGCCATCAGCTCCGGCGCCTTGATCCTGGCCGCCTGCGGCGGCGACGGCGGAGCGCCAGTCCCCACCACCGGCACGGCCGATACCCTGGTGTCGGCCAGCGCCACCCCCACGGCAGCGATCTCGACCGGCACCATGGCCACGTCGAGCGCCTGGATGGGGCGCTACCCCAGCGGCGTGCAGCAACTCATCGGCGCGCCAGCGTGCGGCGTCACGGTCTACAAATACACCTATGCCACCGTCGGCGGCGAAAACGAACCGACCACCGCCACCGGCGCGCTGATGATTCCCAGCGGAAACACCGCGCAGTGCCAGGGCGCCAGGCCCATCGTGCTCTATGCCCACGGCACCGCGCTGAGCAAGAACCGCGACCTCGCCGCACTCGGCGACCCGAACAATCCGGCCTTCGGCACGGCGTCGCGCATTGCGATGATCTTCGCCGCGCAGGGCGACATCGTCGTGGCGCCCAACTACGCCGGCTATGACACCTCGCCCCTGCCCTACGCGCCCTACCTCAACAAACAGCAGCAATCGCAGGACATGATCGACAGCCTCACCGCCGCGCGGCAGGCGTTGATGCAACTGGGCCTGCCCGTCAGCGACAACGGCAAGCTTTTCGTCACCGGCTATTCGCAGGGCGGTTTCGTGGCGATGGCTACCCTGGCCAGGCTCGACGCGCAGGGTCGTCCGGCCACGGCGGGGGCGCCGATGTCGGGGCCTTACGGCATGCTCGCCATCAGCGATGAAATCTTGCTCGGCCACCCCAACGTCGGCGGCACCGCCTACCTGCCGCTGGTGATCAACTCCTACGCGCACCTGCCCACCGGTTCGCCGCAGATCGATCTTGCCGCCTTGTTCAACCCGCTGTACAAAGACGCGCCGACGCTGTTCCCCGGCCCCTATGGTTTTGCCCAGTTCGGCCAACTGGTGCAGGCCGGGAAGATTCCCTACACCGCGGTGTTCCAGTCGCCGCCCACCGGCAACGCCACGCTCAACGATCTGGGCGAAGGCTGGCCGCTCGGCCCGCTGGGCTTCGATCCGACCCACTACCTCATCAGCACCGCCTACCGCGCGCAATACGTGGCCGACGTGCTCGCCCATCCCGACGGCGCCGCCCCGGTCGATGGTTCCGCCCCCAACTTCACCACCACCGCACCGACTCCGGCGAGCAATCCGCAAGACCCTCTGCGCCAAATCCTGCTGGCCAACGATCTGCGCGACTACACCCCGAGCATGCCGCTGCTGATGTGCGGCGGCGATCAAGACCCCGAGGTGTTCTGGAACCAGGACGCCGGCGCCATGACCGCCACGCTGATGAACAAGGCCCAGACCACCGACCCCGGCCTGCGCTTCGCCACCCTCGATCTGGACAACCAGGGCAGCCCCGGCACCTACAGCAACGGCCTGACCCGCTTTGGCCTGAACGCCGCGCAACAGCAGACCCTGCAGGCTGTGGCGAGCACGGTGCAAGCCGGCTTCATCGCCTATCAGCAAGGCGTGGTGCAGGCCGCAGAAGCGCAGGGCTACACGGCGGCGCAGGCCGCTGCCTACGCGATGGAGAACTACCACACCGACGAACGCCCGTTCTGCACCGTGGCCGCGCGGACTTTCTTCGATTTGTACGCGCAGTAAACACGTGTTGGACGTCCCAGCCGAGGTCGGGACCTGGGGCAGGTCTAGGAGCCTGCCGGACTTGAGGATCGTCGGCTGCAAAACGGCCTCGCCGGTCCATTTTTCACCGCTTTGTGGGCCTCTGGCCCATCCCTCGCTGCGCTCGGGACCGCCACTTCGTGGCGCCCTGCGGGCTGGTCTTGGGCAATAGTTGGACTATTGCCCGGCGAAATCTGCAAAAACTGTCCTCGCCGGAGCTGTTTTTCGCTATCGACGCCCCAAGTCCGACAGGCTCCTAGCATCGATGCATCAAATGCTACGAAGCTAGACCTGACCCCTATTTTCCTCCCTACGACACTGCGCGGCACACGGCGGCGAGCTTGTTGCCGTCGGGGTCGCGCACGTAGGCGGCGTAGAAGTCGGGGCCGTAGTGCGGGCGCAACCCCGGCGCCCCCTCGCTGCTGCCGCCGTGCGCGAGGGCTGCAGCGTGAAAGGCATCGACTTGCGCCCGACTGCTGGCGGCCAGCGCGATCATGCTGCCGTTGCCCACGGTGGCGGGCCGACCGTCGAAGGGCTTGCACAGCCACAGCGCCAGTTCCACCCGCCCTTCGTCTGCATAGCGGCCCCAGCCGATTTCATGGCTGGGATCGTCGTCTTCCGTCACGCATCGCGCATGGCCGAGCGTGGCCAGCACCGGGTCGTAGAACGCTGCCGCCCGAATGAGATCGTTGCTGCCGAGCATGAGGTAGGTGAACATGGCGGATCGCTATGCCCTCACGAAAAAATCTTCCCCGGATTGAGGATGCCCTTCGGGTCGAGCGCCTGCTTGATGGCGCGCATGACGTCGAGCGCGTCGTCGCCGGCTTCCTCGCGCAGAAAATCCTGCTTGTGCAGGCCGATGCCATGCTCGCCGCTGCAGGTGCCGCCGAGCTTGAGTGCGCGGCGCACGAGTTGGGCGTTGAGGCGCTCGGCGAGTTCGCGTTCTTCAGGTTTGGCCGGGTCGATGAGGTAGCCGATGTGATAGTTGCCATCGCCCACATGGCCGACGACGAAATAGGGCAGACCGGCTTGGTCGGCCTCTTTGAGGGTGTCGTTGATGCTCTCGGCCAGACGCGAAATGGGCACACAGGTGTCGGTGGTGACGCAGCGGGCGCCGGGTTTCATTTGCAGCGCGGAAAGGTAGGCGTGATGTCGCGCCTTCCACAGCTTGCTGCGCTCTTCGGGGGTGTCGGCCCAGGCGAAATCGGAGCCGGCATAGTCTGCGGCGATGGCCTGCACGGTTTCGGCCTGCTCGCGCACCCCGGCGGGCGAGCCGTGAAATTCCATCAGCAGCAGCGGCTGCTCGGGCAGGCCGAGGTGGTCGTGGGCGTTGACGGCGCGCACCGCGCCCGCGTCCATCAGTTCCACCCGCGCAATGGGGATGCCCGCCTGGATGATGGCGATGGTGCAGTCCACCGCGTGCGCCACATCGGGGAAGAAACACACCGCCGCCGCGACGGCCTCGGGCTGCGGATACAGGCGCAGGATGATTTCGGTGATGATGCCCAGCGTGCCCTCGCTGCCCACCATCAGGCGGGTGAGGTCGTAGCCCGCGCTGCTCTTGCGCGCCTGCGTGCCGGTGCGAATGATGCGGCCGTCGGCCAGCACCACGGTGAGCGCCAGCACGTTCTCGCGCATGGTGCCGTAACGCACGGCGTTGGTGCCCGAGGCGCGCGTGGCGGCCATGCCGCCGATGGTGGCGTCGGCGCCGGGATCGATGGGGAAGAACAGGCCGGTGTGGCGCAGTTCGTCGTTCAACTGCAGCCGCGTGACCCCGGCCTGCACGGTGACGAGCATGTCGGCGGCGGCCACGTCGAGCACGCGGTTCATGCGGGTGAGGTCGAGGCTGATGCCGCCCTGCACCGCGAGCAACTGGCCTTCGAGCGAGGAGCCCGCGCCGAAGGCGATGACCGGATAGTCGTGCGCGGCGGCCAGCTTCACCGCATCGGCCACGTCCTGCGTACTTTCGCAGAACACCACGGCCGCGGGCGGCGGCACGTCGAAGGGCGATTCATCGCGCCCGTGCTGCTCGCGCACGGCCAGCGCGGTCGAGAGCTGCGCGCCGAAGCGTGCGGCCAGGGCATGCAACAGCGCCTCGGGCGCCGGGCGGGAGAGAATTTGCGGGATGGTCGGGGCGTTCATGGGACAGACCGTGTGGCAGCGCAGCCTATATCGATTCGGCAAGAATACGCCGTTGGCAAAGAAAAGGAGAAAACCAATGGGCTACCGCCTCACCGCCATATCCACCCGCACCGGCGACGCGGGCACCACCGGGCTGGGGGACGGCTCGCGCTGTCTGAAATCGGCCGCTCGCATTCAGGCGCTGGGCGATGTCGATGAGCTGAACTCGCATCTCGGGCTGCTGCGCAGTCTGGGACTGCCGCAGGCCATCGACACGCTGCTGTCAAAGGTGCAGCACGATCTGTTCGATCTCGGCGGCGAGCTGTCGGTGCCGGGCATGGCGCTGTTCAAGACCGAGCAGGTGGCCGCGCTCGACGAGGCGCTGAAAGACTACAACGCCAGGCTGCCACCGCTGGCCGAATTCATACTGCCCGGAGGCTCGCAAACCGCTTCGCAGGCTCATGTGTGCCGCACGGTGGCGCGGCGCGCCGAGCGCTCGGTGGTGGCGGTGTCATGCGAGGTCGCGCAGGCGGGCGAGGCGCAAGCGGCCACGCTGCTGCGCCCCGAGTTGCTGCAGTATCTCAACCGCCTGTCCGACCTGCTGTTCGTGCTGGCGCGCACGCTCAACCGCGCGGGTGACGCCGCCAGCACCGAGGTGTACTGGAATCACCAGCGCCTGCCCAAGGATTGAAGCAGCGACATACTTCTTCACATCGCCTGCACACGGCTTTCATGTCGCGCTGGCAGGATGTGGGACCGTTCGCTTTCATCGCCGCGTTCGTCCTCGCCTGCGCGACCGCCTCGTCTGCGCCGTTCATTCCGGTTTCCCTCCCATGAATACGCCTTCCCCCTCCAACAAAACGAACCGCCCTGCTTCCGCCGCTCGCCGCTGGCTGTGGGCAGGGGCTGGCGTGGCCCTGCTGGCCGCGGGCGGCCTGGCCTTGGTGGGTGGCGAGCACCCGGCGCAGGCGCAGATGCGCGGCAAGGGCGGCATGGAACGCGGGCAGATGCCGCCGCAGCCAGTCACCGCGTCCACCGTCAAAACGCAAGCGGTGCCGGTGTGGCTCACCGCTTTAGGCACGGTCACGCCGCGCAGCTATGTGAACGTGATGCCGCGCGTGGCCGGGCTGCTGCAGAGCGTGGACTACAAGCAGGGGCAGAGGGTGAAGGCGGGGCAGTTGCTCGCGCAGATCGACCCGCGCCCGTTTCGCATCGCGGTGGAACAGGCGCAGGCGCAGGTGGAGCAGACGCAGGCGCAGCTCGCCGGCGCGCAAAGCGATTTACTGCGCTATGAAACCCTGCTCCAACAGGATTCGATTTCGGCGCAGCAGGTCAGCGACCAGCGCGCCACCGTGGCCCAGCTCAAGGCCACGCTCGATGCCAACAAGGCCGCGCTCGACAACGCCCGGCTGCAACTGAGCTGGACGCGCATCACCGCACCGGTGAGCGGACTCGCCGGCCTGCGCCCGGTGGATGCCGGCAATATGGTGACGACTTCGGGCGCCGTCGGCAGCAACACCAGCAGCAGCGCCAGCTCGCCCACGCCCATCGCCACCATCGCGCAGGTGCAGCCGGTGGACGTGACCTTCGCGCTGCCGCAGCAGCAGATCGGCGAAGTGGTCAGCCAACTCATGGCGGGCAAGCAGCTCGAAACGCAGGCCTGGGATGCGCGCAACACCCAGTTGCTCGAAACCGGCAAGCTGGTCGCTGCCGACAACCAGATCAACAGCACGACGGGCACGCTCGATCTGCGCGCCGAGTTCGCCAACAGGAAGCTGGCGCTGTTCCCCAATCAGTTCGTCAACGTGCGGCTGCTGGTGCGCACCCTTGCCGATGCGATGGTCGTGCCGACGACGGCCGTGGCCGTGGGCGCGCCCGGCACTTATGTGTATGTCATCGGGCCGGACAACAAGGTGAAGATGCGGGCGGTGAAAACCGGGGTGGCGTTTGACAACCTCACGCAGATCGTCAGCGGCCTGAAGGCGGGTGAGCGCGTTGTCACCGACGGCCTGGACCGGCTGCGCGACGGGCGTGAAGTGAAAGTGGTGCAGCCCCTGTCTGTGCAGGGCGAAGCGAAAGCTGCGCACCCCGGCGCAGGGCGCGCGGGCAAGCCCGCAGCCGCCAGCGGAGCGCGCTGAGCATGAGTGCGCCGCACGACGACAAACCCTCCCCACCCCAACCCTCCCCAGCAAGTGGGGAGGGAGCAAACCCCTCCCCCACGAGTGGGGGAGGTCGGGAGGGGCGTCCTTTGCATAGCGAAGCGCCGTCTTCTCCTCCCCCACTTGCCGGGGGAGGTCGGGAGGGGAAGTCGCCCGAAAACCGTCCCAGCCCCTCGCAGCCGTTCATCCTGCGCCCCATCGCCACCACGCTGCTGATGATCGCGGTGCTGGTGGCCGGATTCGTGGGCTACAAGCTGCTGCCGCAGGCCGCGCTGCCGGAGGTCGATTACCCCACCATCCAGGTCACCACGCTCTACCCCGGCGCCAGCCCGGATGTGATGGCCTCGTCTGTCACCGGCCCGCTGGAACAGCAGTTCGGCCAGATGCCCGGGCTGGCGCAGATGTGGTCGGTGAGTTCCGGCGGCGCCTCGGTCATCACCCTGCGCTTCGATCTGTCGCTGTCGCTCAGCGTGGCCGAGCAGGAAGTGCAGGCCGCCATCAACGCCGCGACCAACCTGCTGCCCTCCGACCTGCCGCAGCCGCCGATCTACGCCAAGGTCAACCCGGCCGACGCGCCCGTCATCACCCTCGGCCTGACCTCGGCCACGCTGCCGCTCACCACCCTCTACGACCTGGCCGACACGCGCCTGAGCCAGAAGCTGTCGCAGGTGTCGGGCGTGGGACTGGTCACGCTCTCGGGCGGGCACAAACCGGCGATTCGCGTGACGGTCAACGGCCCGGCGCTGGCCGCGCTGGGGCTGACGCTCGACAGCATCCGCACCGCGATTGCCGGGGCCAACGTCAACAGCCCCAAGGGCAGCATCAGCGGCAGCCAGCAATCGTTCAGCATCGACGCCAACGACCAGTTGCAGTCGCCGCAGCAATACCGCGACATGATCGTCGCCTACTCCGGCGGCGCGCCGGTGCGGCTGGGCGACGTCGCCACCATCCGCACCGGCGCCGAAAACGCCTGGCAGGCCGCGCGGGTCAACGGCAAGCCGGGCATCGTCATCAATGTGCAGCGCCAGCCGGGGGCGAATGTCATCGCCGTGGTCGATGCGATCCACAAGCTGCTGCCCAGCCTGCAGACGCAACTGCCCGCCGCCGCGCAGCTCTCGGTGCTGTCGGACCGCACCGTGACCATCCGCGCGGCCATCGCCGACGTGCAGTTCGAGCTGCTGCTCTCCGTGCTGCTGGTGGTGGGGGTGATCTTCATCTTCCTGCGCAGCGTGCGCGCCACCTTCATTCCGGCCACCGCGGTGCCGCTGGCGCTGGTCGGCACTTTCGGCGCGATGTATCTGTTCGGCTTTTCGATCAACACCCTCACCCTCATGGCGCTGACCATCGCCACCGGCTTCGTGGTGGACGACGCCATTGTGATGATCGAGAACATCGCCCGCTACATCGAGGCCGGCGAGCGCCCGCTCACCGCCGCGCTCAAGGGCGCGGGGCAGATCGGCTTCACCATCATCACCCTGACCTTTTCGCTCATCGCCGTGCTCATTCCGCTGCTGTTCATGGGTGATGTGGTCGGGCGGCTGTTCCGCGAGTTCGCCATCACCCTGGCGGTGGCCATCGTCATTTCGGCGGCGGTGTCGCTGACCTTCACGCCCATGCTCTCGGCCCGCCTGCTGCGGCACACGCCGGAGGAAAAACAGGGCCGACTGTTCCGCGCCACCGGCGCGTTTTTCGACCGGCTGTCGGCAAGCTACACCCGCGCGCTGCGCTGGGTGCTGGGGCATCAGCCGCTGGTGCTGCTGTTCGCTGCAGGCACACTGGCGCTCACGGTGCTGCTGTATGTGCTCATCCCCAAGGGCTTCTTTCCGGTGCAGGACACCGGCCTGATCCAGGCCACCACGGTGGCGCCGCAGGACGTGTCGTTCCTGTCGATGGCCGCGCGCCAGCAGGCGCTGGTCGATGCCCTGCTCGAAGATCCGGCGGTGGCCTCGGTGTCCTCGGTCATCGGCATCGACGGGGTGAACACCACCATGAACACCGGGCGGCTGCTCATCGACCTCAAGCCGCTGGAGCAGCGCCCGCGGGTGCAGGCCCTCATCCACCGGCTGAACGCGCGCGCCGCGCAGGTCGAGGGCATCGAAACCTTTCTGCAGCCGGTGCAAGACCTGACCATCAACGACATCGCCGCCCGCTATCCCTATCAATTCAGCCTGTCGGCCACCAGCGCCGCGCAGCTCTCCAGCGCCAACACCGCGTTGATGGACCGCTTGAAGGCGCTGCCGCAACTCTCTGGCGTGACCAGCGACCTGCAGGATCAGGGCTTGCAGGCCTATGTGGACGTGGACCGCAGCGCCGCCTCGCGTCTGGGCATCACCATGAGCGCGATCGACAGCGCGCTGTACAACGCCTTCGGCCAGCGGCTGATCTCGACCATCTTCACCCAGTCGGCGCAGTACCGTGTGGTGCTGGGCGTGGAAAAACAGCCCGACCAAGGTCTGACCGCGTTCAACAATGTGTACATCACCGGCAGTAACGGTCAGGCCGTGCCGCTGTCGAGCTTTGCCACCATCGAGCCGCGCGCCACGCCGCTGGCCATCGACCATCTGGGCCAGTTTCCGGCAGCGCTGATTTCCTTCCAGCTCGCACCCGGCGTGTCGCTGGGCGAAGCGGTCGACGCGATCAACCAGGCCGCCAGGCAGTCGGCGCTGCCCGCCTCGGTGACCATTGCGTTTCAGGGCTCGGCCAGCGCCTTTCAGTCGGCGCTGAGCAACCAACTCTGGCTGCTGCTCGCCGCGGTGGCCACCATGTATATCGTGCTGGGCGTGCTGTATGAGAGCTACATCCACCCGATCACCATTCTGTCCACCCTGCCCTCGGCCGGCATCGGCGCGCTGCTGGCGCTGATGGGCACGGGCCACAACCTCACGGTGATCGCCATCATCGGCATTATTCTGCTGATTGGCATCGTGCAGAAAAACGCCATTCTGATGGTGGACTTCGCGCTGGACGCGCAGCGCAACCAGGGCCTGCCGCCGGAGGAAGCCATGCTGCAGGCCGCGCACTTGCGGCTGCGCCCCATTCTGATGACCACCTTTGCCGCACTGTTCGGCGCGGTGCCGCTGGCGCTGGGCACAGGCATGGGCTCGGAGCTGCGCCAGCCGCTGGGTATTGCCATCGTCGGCGGCCTGCTGGTATCGCAGGTGCTCACCCTGTTCACCACGCCGGTGATCTATCTGGCGTTCGACCGGCTGAGCAGTCGGATGGCAGCATGGAGGCGGCGGCACTTCCCCCTCCCGGCCTCCCCCACTCGTGGGGGAGGTGAACGATGAACCCCTCCGCCCTGTTCATCCGCCGCCCCATCGCCACCACGCTGCTGGCGCTGGCGGTGCTGCTGGCGGGGCTGATCGCCTTCCGGCTGCTGCCGGTGTCGCCGCTGCCGCAGGTGGACTTTCCCACCATCGTGGTCAACGCCAATATGGCCGGGGCCAGCCCGGAGGTCATGGCCGCCACGGTGGCCACGCCGCTGGAGCGCAGCCTGGGCACGATCGCCGGGATTTCGCAGATGACTTCCAGCAGCTCGCTCGGGTCGAGCCGCGTCATCCTGCAGTTCGATCTGTCGAAAAACATCGACGACGCCGCGCGCGAAGTGCAGGCGGCGATCAATGCCGCCATTCCGCTGCTGCCGTCCGGGCTGACAGGCCGACCCACGTACAGGAAGATGAACCCGGCAGACGCGCCGATCATGATTCTGTCGCTCACCTCCAAGAGCCTGTCGCGCGGGCAGATGTTCGATGCGGGCTCGACCATCCTGGCGCAGAAAATTTCTCAGATCGCGGGCATCGGCTCGGTCACCGTGGGCGGCGCCGCGCTGCCTGCGGTGCGGGTGGAACTCGACCTGCCCCGCGTCAACGGCATGGGGCTGGGCCTGGAGCAGGTGCGCCAGGCCATCGCCAACGCCAATGTGGATAGACCGAAGGGCGCCATCGACAGCGCCACGCACCGCTGGCAGGTGGGCGCGAATGACCAGCTCAGCACGCCGCAGCAATACCAGCACATCGTGGTGGGTTATCGTGACGGCGCGCCGATCCGGCTGGACCAGATTGCGCAGGTCAGCGAAGGCCTGCAGAACGACCGCAATATGGGTCTGGCCAACGGCCAGCCCTCGGTGCAGCTCATCATCTACCGCCAGCCTGGGGCGAACATCATCGATGCGGTCGAAGGGGTGAAGGCGGCGCTGCCGCAGCTCAAGGCCTCTATTCCCGCGGCCATTGACATCACCATCATGACCGACCGCACCACCACCATCCGCGCATCGCTGAAGGAAGTGGAGAACACCCTGATCCTCTCGGTGCTGCTGGTGATCGGCGTGGTCTGGCTGTTCCTGCGCGACTGGCGCGCCACCCTCATTCCGGCCATTGCCGTGCCGCTGTCGCTGGTGGGCACTTTCGCCGCCATGTGGCTGCTCGATTATTCTCTGGACAACCTCTCGCTGATGGCGCTGATCGTCGCCACCGGCTTTGTGGTGGACGACGCCATCGTGGTGCTCGAAAACATCATGCGCCACGTGGAGGAAGGGCTGTCGCCGCTGGCCGCCGCTTTCAAGGGCGCGCGCGAAGTGGGCTTCACCGTGCTGTCGATGAGCATTTCGCTGGTGGCGGTGTTCATCCCGGTGCTGTTCATGGGCGGCATCGTCGGGCGGCTGTTCCACGAATTCGCCATGACCCTCTCGGTGGCCATAGTCATTTCGCTGCTGGTCTCGCTCACCGTCACGCCCATGCTGGCCTCGCGCTGGCTGCGGCCACAGGCGCACAGCGCGCCTGTGGCCGCAGCGCGGGTTTCCCGGCTGGAACGCGGCTGGAACCACATTCATCATAGCTACGGCCGCAGCCTGCGCTGGGCGCTGCTCCACCCGGTGCTGATGCTGGTGCTGTTTTTCTCCACCACCTTGCTGACGGTGTATCTGTTCAAGGTCGTGCCCAAGGGCTTCTTCCCCATGCAGGACACCGGGCTGCTGATCGGCTCGGTGCAGGCCGATCAGTCGATCTCGTTCCAGGAAATGAGCAAAAAGCTCGAGCGCATCGTCGCCATCGTGCGCAAGAACCCGGGCATGCAAAACGTGGTGGCGTTCACCGGCGGCGGCGCGGCCAACAGCGCCTTCATGTTCATGCAGCTCAAGCCCATCGATCAGCGACAAGGCGTGCAGAGCATCATCGTCGAACTGCGCCGCGCGCTCTCCAGCGTGCCGGGCACGCAGACCTTCATGTTCCCGGTGCAGGACATCCGCGCCGGCGGGCGGCCTTCGGCGGCGCTGTACGAATACACCCTGCAGGCCTCCGACCTGAACACCCTGCGCGAATGGGAGCCCAAGGTGCTGGCCGCGTTCAAGCGCATTCCGGGCCTGAACGACGTCAACAGCGATCAGCAGGCAAGCGGCCTGCAGCTCTCGCTGGTGATCGACCGCGCCGCCGCGGCGCGCTACGGCATTCCCGTCTCGACCATCGACCAGACCCTCAACGACGCCTTCGGCCAGCGGCTCATCTCCACCATCTACAGGCCGCTCAACCAGTACCGCGTGGTGATGCAAGCCGCGCAGCGCTACCAGAACAACGCCCAGGCGCTGAACGATATTTACCTCGTCGGCAGCAACGGCCAGCGCGTGCCGCTCTCGGCGCTGGCGCATCAGGAACTGACCAACACCCCGCTGGCGGTCAACCACCAGGGCTTGTTCGTCTCGTCCACCATTTCATTCAATCTCGACAAAGGCGTGACGCTGAGCCAAATCCAGCCCAAGATTGACGAGGCGACGGCCGCCATCGGCCTGCCGTCGGAGATTCACGGCGGTTTCCAGGGCACGGCGCAACTGTTCTCGGACACGCTGAAAAACGAGCCGCTGTTCATCATGGCGGCCATCTTCGCCATCTACATCGTGCTGGGCATGCTCTATGAGAGCACGCTGCATCCGCTCACCATTCTGTCCACCCTGCCCCCGGCCGGGCTGGGCGCGCTGCTGGCCTTGCAGCTCACGCATACCGAATTTTCCATCATCGCGCTCATCGGCGTGTTCCTGCTCATCGGCATCGTGAAAAAGAATGCCATTCTCATGGTCGATTTCGCCCTCGGCGCCGAACGCGAGCACGGCATGACCCCGCGCGACGCCATCTATCAGGCGGCCACGCTGCGGCTGCGCCCCATTCTGATGACCACGCTGGCCGCGCTGGGCACGGCCTTGCCGCTGGCCTTCATCACCGGCAACGGCGCGGAGCTGCGCCAGCCGCTGGGCATCTCCATCGCCGGGGGGCTGATCGTCAGCCAGGCGCTCACCCTCTATACCACCCCGGTGATCTACCTCGAACTCGACCGCCTGCGACGCTGGACGCTGCGCCGGTTCAGCCGCGGCGCACGCCCGGAACCCTCTGAGGAACACGCCGGGCCGCCCCAAGTGTTCCTCACCCCCTCGGGGGGCCTGACGCGCAGCGACAGGTCAGGGGGCGATTCCAACTCACCGGCCTGAACGCCATGAATTCATCTGCTTACCACCGTCTGTCGTTCGTCGCGCCGCTGGTGCTGCTGCTCGGCGCCTGCGCCGCCACCCCGCCTGAAGCCCCGGTGAAAATCGCCCTGCCCGCAAGCTATGCCCAGGCCCAGAGCGGCTGGGTGCCCGCGCAGGCGCTGGCCGCGGCGCCGCGCGGCGCGTGGTGGAGCGTGTTTGACGACCCGGTGCTGGCCGGTCTCGAAACCCAGGTGGCGCAGCACAACCAGAGCCTCGCCGCCCAGCTCGCCGCTTATGACCAGGCGCAGGCTGCGGTGTCGCAGGCCCAGGCGGCCTACTACCCCAGCCTGAGCGCAAACGTTTCGGGCACACGCTCCAAGTTCGCCAGCAGCAGCACCAGCGTGGCCGTCCCCGGAGTGATTCGCAACAGCCTCAGTGCCAGCGCCACGGCAAGCTGGGAGCCCGACCTGTGGGGCAAGGTGCGGCTGCAGGTGCAGGCCGGACAGGCCACCGCCGCCGCCAGCGCCGCCACCCTGGCAAACACCCAGCTCAGCCTGCAATCCACCCTGGCCACCAGCTATCTGCAACTGCGCACCGTGGACGCGCAGATCGCGCTGGCGAAGGACACTGTGGATGCCTACCAGCGCGCGCTGCAGCTCACCGAAAACCGCTACAAGGCCGGAGTGGACACCGCCGCCGACGTCGCCCAGGCGCGCACCCAACTGCTGCAGGCGCAGACCAGCCTGACCGATCTGGGCGTGACGCGCGTGCAACTGCAGAACGCCATCGCCGTGCTCGTGGGCCAACCGCCGGCAGAGTTCTCCCTGCCCGCGTCCCCTGCCCTGCCTGAAATCCCGGCGATTCCCGCAGGCATCCCCGCGCAGTTGCTGCAGCGTCGGCCCGATCTGGCCGCGGCGCAGGCCCAGGTGGCCGCGGCCAATGCGCAGATCGGCGTGGCGCAGACCGCGTGGTTCCCCAACCTCACCCTGTCGACACAAGGCGGCAGCCAGGCGTCGCGCCTGGCCGACCTGTTCACGGCCCCGTCGCTGTTCTGGTCGCTGGGGCCGCAGCTCGCGGCCACGCTGTTCGACGGCGGACTGCGCCGCGCGCAGGTGCAAAGCAGCGAGGCGGCCTATCGCCAGACCGTGGCCAACTACCGCCAGAGCGTGCTGACCGCGCTGCAACAGGTGGAAGACAACCTCGCCGCGCAACGCATCCTGGCGCAGGAGGCGCAGCAACAGGCCGAGGTGGTCCAGGCCGCCGAGGTCTCGTTGCGCCTGGCCGAAAACCAGTACAAGGCCGGCACCGCGCCCTACCTCAACGTGCTCACCGCGCAGACCACCGCCACCAGCGCGCGCAATGCGCAGCTCACCCTGCTCAACCGCCGCTACGCCGCCAGCGTCGGCTTGATCCAGGCCCTGGGCGGCGGCTGGGGGGCGGACGGCGCCCCTGCCATCGGCCCCTTGCCCACCGCTTCGGCTGCCTCGCAGAGCCGGTAGCGCGCCTTCGCCCCTGGGCATCGACACACCCGATGCCTGATGGATCGGGAATGGCGCAGGTTGCAGCGGCCATGGGCAAGCCAGCGCCCCCTCCCAACCTCCCCCATGCCATGGGGGAGGAGAGAACTGCGCTGCGCGCGATCTGCGTAAGCCCCCGCCAAGCTCCACCGTCATGTGGGGGAGGCGTGTTTGCTCCCTCTCCACTTGTGGGGAGGGTCGGGGTGGGGAGCACGGCCTCGCGCTTCAGCGCGCCTGAACCCTGGCGACCCTGGTCGATAGCCCTATTTGCAATCCTCTTGCAAATACGATTATTTCTCATGTAGGATTTGTTGCATCTTCATCGGCGTCCGCGCCGTGGCGCTGAGCGTCACGCGCAATCGCCAAGGCATACGTCAGCCTCAACGCAAGCCGTGCCTGTAACTCCCAAGACAACGCCGGGCCGTTCCCGGATGTCTTGACCCCGCGGGGGGCGGACTGGGTGTCACCCAGCCCTGGAGGTTCACATACAGGAGCAGCAAACGTGTGGCGTCACAAGATTTTGTGGGTTTGGATGTGCATGGCGTGGGGCGGCTCGGCCGCATCGGCCTTCGCTGACGACAGCAACAAGCCGCAGCCCGGCCCGGCGCCAGTGACCAGCGCGGCCCAGTCGGCCGTACTGCCCGGCGTGACCATCACCTCCACCCGCACCGCGCGGTCTGTGGACGACGTGCCCGACACCGTCACCGTGCACACGGCGCGGCAGATCGAGTTGTCGGGCACGCGCAATATCGAAGAGCTCTTCCGCGACGAGCTCGACGTCACCGTCAACCACGATCCGGTGCTATTCACAGCGGCGAGTTCGTCGACCGGGCGGGCCGGCAATGCCGGCATCAACATCCGCGGCCTCGAAGGCAATCAGGTGTTGATGATGACCGACGGCATCCGCCTGCCCTTCGCATTCGACTTCGGCCATTCCTTCAGCACCGGCCGCGGCGACTTCGTGGATCTCAACGCCTACAAGACCGTGGATGTGCTGCGCGGCCCGGCCTCCACCCAATACGGCAGCGACGGTCTGGCCGGCGCCGTGCAATTTCTCACCCTCGATCCTTCGGATCTGCTCAAACCCGGCTCCAGCGCCAATGGCTTCGCCCGGCAGTCCCATTCCAGCGTGGATCGTTCCTGGAACACAGCGGTGGCCGGCGCAGGCCGGAAGGGTCCGTGGCAGGGGCTGCTGCTGGGCAGTTTCTATCGCGGCCATGACCAGGACAATATGGGCAGCAACGACGCCGCCAACGTCACCCGCACCACACCCAACCCGATGGACTGGCACAGCCAGTACGTACTGGGCAAGGCCATCCTCGCCATCACCCCCCGGCAGAGTCTGGGGCTGACCGCCGAAGCCCTGCGGCGCAAGCAAGACACCGACCTGCTGTCGGCCATTGCGGTGCCGCCCTACGCCGCAACCAGCACCCGCGGCCTCACTGCAAACGACACCATCTCCCGCAACCGCCTGTCGCTGCGGCATGACTGGTCTGGCGACGGCTGGCTGCGCGCGGCCCGCACCGAGGTGTACTGGCAGGACGCCGAAGTGCGGCAGCGCACCTGGGAAGACCGCAACACCGCCGCCGACCGCACCCGCGACAACAACTACCGCCAGCGCATCCTCGGTCTGTCCACCCAACTGCAAAGCCGTATCGCCACCGCGGTCTGGCTGCACCGTCTGAGCTGGGGCGTGGATCTGAGTACCTCGCGCATCGGCGCCGTGCGCGACGGCACCGTGCCCCCGGAAGGCGAGACCTTTCCGACCAAGCCCTTCCCCGACACCGACTACCGACTGATGGGCCTGTTCGTGCAGGACGAGATCGACTCCGAGCGATTCACCTTCATCCCCGGCCTGCGGCTCGACGGCTACCAGCTCGACCCGAGAACCAGCGGCTACAGCGGCAAGGTCGTCTCACTGAGCGATCATGCCGTCTCGCCGCGTCTGGGCGCCGTCTGGCGGCTGGCGCCTCAAGCTCAACCCTATGTGCAGTGGGCGCTGGGCTTTCGCGCCCCCGCGCCCGATCAAGTCAATAACGACTTCGTCGGCCCGATGCGTCGCGTCATCAGCGTGGGCAATCCCGATCTGCAGGCCGAGCGCGCCAACAGCATCGAACTGGGGCTGCGCGGCCGCTCGGGTAGCCTGAGCTACTCACTGGCCGCCTACCACAACCGCTACCGCAACTTCATCGAACAGACCGTGATCGGCGGCACGTTCACGCCCAGCAATCCGCTGATCTTCCAGTACGTCAACCTGAGCAAGGCCACCATCCGCGGCCTGGAAGCCCGCGCACGCTGGCAGACCACATCGCAATGGTCGTTCAACGCCGGGGTGGCGTACAGCCGCGGTGACTACGAACACAACGGCGTGAGCGCGCCGCTGAACTCGGTGCAGCCGTTGCGCCTGCTCGCAGGCGCGCAGTACGACACCGGCTGGCTTGGCGGCAAGCTCGACGTGCAGCACACCCAGGGCAAGGCGCTCGGCCGCATCGACACCGCCGACTATAACGGCAGCCCCTTCACGCCCAAGGCCTACACCGTGGTCAATGTCGGCCTGTGGTGCAAGCCCACGCCGCGCGTCACAGTGTCGGGCAACCTCAACAACCTGTTCGATGAAAAGTACTGGGTCTGGGACGACGTGCGCGGCCTGTCGGCCAGCAGCAAGGTGCTCGACGCCTACACCGAACCCGGACGCAATGTGCAGATTGCGCTGCGCTACGACTTCTGACCCCCAACCTGTAGGAGACTGCCATGTCCATTGAGATGACCACGCCCCCAACCGACCGTCCCGCCGACCCCGTCCACACCACCGAGGCCTTGCGCGACGCCTATGCCCAGGCGCGCAGCGGCACGCCAACGCTGCGCCAGCGCGACATCGCCGCGCAACTCGGCTGCTCCGAAGGCGAGATCGTCGCCGCGCACGTGGGCGAGCCCGAAGGCGGAGCGCTGTCGGCGTTGCGCCTGCAGCCGCGCTGGCGCGAGCTGTTCCACGCCTTCGAGTCGCTCGGCGACGTCATGGCGCTGACCCGCAACACCTCGTGCGTGCACGAAAAGACCGGCACCTACCGCAACGTCACGTGTACCGACCGCCGCGGGCTGGTGCTCGACCGGCAGATCGACCTGCGACTGTTCTTCAGCCGCTGGACGCATGGCTTCGCCGTGAACGAGAACGGCAGCGGCGGGCCGCGCCAGAGCCTGCAGTTCTACGACGCCCAGGGCCAGGCGCTGCACAAGATCCACGCCAGGCCCGCCACCGACCTGAAGGCCTGGCAGGGACTGATCGAGCAGTTCCGCGATCCGCAGCAGCAAGCGGGCATGCAGCCCGAGCCGGCGCCTCCCGCAGAAGTCGAACGCGATGACGGCGACATCGACGTCGCGCAACTGCGCGAGGAATGGGCCGGACTGCGTGACACCCACGAGTTCTTCGGTCTGCTCAAACGCCACGGCCTCACCCGCACTCAGGCGCTGCGGCTGGCCGATCCACGCTATGCCATCGAAGTCGAGCGCGACGTGTTGCCCCGCATGCTGCAGGATGCCGCGCGCGATGCCGTGCCCATCATGGTGTTCGTCGGCAATCCCGGCATCATCCAGATCCACTCGGGCGCGGTGCGGAAGATCGTGCCGATGGGGCCGTGGATCAATGTGCTCGATCCTGACTTCAACCTGCATCTGCGACAGGACCATGTGGCCCGCGCCTGGGTGGTGCGCAAGCCCACGAGAGATGGAATCGTCACCTCGCTGGAGCTGTTCGATGCCGCGGGGCAGACCATCGCCATGCTGTTCGGCGAACGCAGGCCCGGCATACCGGAAATAGAGCCCTGGAAGAACCTGATGGACCACGTCGCCAAGGAAAAAGCACTATGCGCCGCTTGATCACGCCCGCATCCAGACAGACCACGCGCCGCAGCAGCCATGCGCACTTGTCGCGCCGCCATGTGCTGCTGGGCGGCGCTGCGGCCCTGTTCGGCGGCTCGCTCGCGCAGGCCGACCCAGGCCTGCGGGTCGTCAGCATCGGAGGCGGCATCACCGAAATCGTTTACGCACTTGGCGCTCAGAACCTGCTCGTCGGCGTCGATACCACCTCCACCTTTCCCGCCGCCGTGTCCCGGCTGCCCAGCGTCGGCTACGCCCGGCTGTTATCCGCCGAGGGCATCCTCGCACTCACGCCCTCGCTGGTGCTGGCCACGGCAGAGGCCGGGCCGCCCGCCGTGCTGCAGCAGTTGCGCGGCAGCGGCATCGCCCTGCAGATCCTCAACGCCGATCACAATTTCGAAGGACTGATCACCAATATCCAGGCCGTCGGCAAAGCCATCGGCCACCTGGACGCCGCGCAGTCCCTTGCTGCGAAGACCACATGCGAATGGAACCAGGTGCAGCGCGAAGTCGCCGCTGCCGAGCAGCACCCGCGCGTGCTGTTTCTCATGGGCTTCGACACCGCCCGCATGATGGTGGCCGGACAGGGTACGGCGGCGCAGGCCATGCTCGACTATGCCGGTGCGCACAACGCCGTGCGGGGCTACAGCGGCTACAGGCCTCTCACACCCGAATCACTGATCGCCGCGCGCCCCGAGGTGCTGCTGACCACCCGTCAGGCGCTTGAGGCGGGCGGCGTCGCAGGTCTGCTGCGCCAGCCCGGCATGGCACAGACCCCCGCGGGCAAGGCGCAGCGCGTGGTCACGCTCGACACCATGTTCCTGCTCGGTTTCGGTCCGCGCCTGCCCCTGGCCGTGCAGACCCTGCACCGCGATCTCCTGGCCAGCCTGTCGTCCTGATCGTGCAAACCCAGTCCCCATGACCGACTACACCGAACCCATTCCACCCGCCGCTCCCTCCGGGCCGCTGCGTCTGGCGCAACGCCTGCTGCGCCGCCCGGCCCTCGCACTCAGCGTGGCGCTTGCCGCCTGTCTGTTGCTGGCGGTGCAGGTCGGCGCGGTGGAGGTGCGCTGGGCCGACTGGACGCATACCCACGCCGCCACCCCGGGCAGTTATGTGCTGTGGGAGATCCGCCTGCCGCGCGCCCTGTTCGCTGCGCTGGTGGGTGCGGCACTGGGGCTGTCGGGCGCGCTCACGCAGGGACTGTTCCGCAACCCGCTGGCCGACCCCGGGCTGCTGGGCGTGACCACCGGCGGAGCCATGTTCGCGGCACTGGCTATCGTGTTCTTCTCCGGAATCGGCCTCGCGCTGCCGCCGCACCTGCGGCTCTGGCTGCTGCCGACTGCGGCCTTCACCGGGGCCTTGCTCGTGGTCTTTGTGCTCGACCGCGCCGCGCGCTGGCTCACGCCGGGCTCCATCGCCGGGCTGTTGCTGACCGGCGTGGCGCTCAACGCCCTGGCCGGATCGGTCATCGGCCTGGCCACCTACGCGGCCAGTGACGAGCAGTTGCGCAGCCTCTCGTTCTGGACCCTGGGATCGCTGGCTGGCGCCAACTGGACGCTGGTACTCCTGCTCGCTGGTCTGCTGGTGCTCGGGCTGTGGTGGGTGCGCCGCCTGCTGCAGGCCATGAATGCCCTGGCGCTGGGCGAAGCGGTGGCGGCGCATCTGGGCATCGACGTCAACGCGCTGCGCGGCCGGGTGATCGTAGCGGTGGCGCTGCTGTCGGGTTTTGCCGTGGCGTGGACCGGAGTGATCGGCTTCATCGGCCTGATGGCGCCCAATCTGGTTCGGCTGCTCATCGGGCCGGACCAGCGCCAGGTCGCCCCACTCTCCGCGCTGACCGGCGCCATCGTGCTGCTTCTTTCCGACACCCTGGCCCGCACCGTGGCCATTCCCGCCGAGATTCCCGTGGGCATCTTCACCGCCCTGCTCGGAGGGCCGTTCTTCCTGCTGATGCTGCGGCCCGGCCTGGGCCGGGGAGCTTGACTTCCCATGGCCGCACTACCGCAAACCCCATCCGCCGACCTGCTGCATGTTGAGGGCGCGACGGCACGCCTCGGGCGCCATGTCGTCGGGCCATTCGATCTGCAGCTGCAAGCCGGACAGACCCTGGCCATCCTCGGCCCCAGCGGCGCGGGCAAATCCACCCTGTTGCGACTGCTCGCACGCGAGCTACCCCCCGCCGCGGGCACGGTGTACTTCGATGGCCAGCCGCTGCGACAGTGGAGCGCGCTCGACCTCAGCCACCGCCGCGCTGTGCTGCCGCAGGGCTTCGACGTGGCCTTCGGTCTCGCGGCAGATCTGGTGGTCGCGCTGGGCCGGGTCGGGCGCAGACACGATCCGCAGCGCGACGCCATCGTGCAGGCCGCGCTCGAACTCGCACGCGTGCCGCAGGTGCGCAACCGGCGCTTTCACACCTTGTCGGGCGGCGAGCAGGCACGGGTGCAACTGGCCCGCGTGTTCGCGCAACTGTGGGATGTGCAGGGCGGTCTGATGCTGGTGGACGAACCCATCGCCGCGCTCGATCCCGGCCTGCAGTTCGAGCTGATGCACGGTCTGATCGACTTCGCCCGAGCGCGCCGCCATGCGCTGGTCGCCGTGCTGCACGACATCAACCACGCGCTGACCGGCTTCGATCGTCTGTTGCTGGTTCGCGCCGCGCAGCAGATGGCCATCCTGCCCGCCGACCGCGCGGCCCTGCCCGAGCTGCAAGCGCTTTACGGCGTGCGGCTGCAGGCCGTGGAACTGGGTGAGGGCCAATGGGCCACGGTGGTGCGGCCCGAGGCGGACGCCGGGGCCGTTGCATGATGCGCAACGAATTCTGTCCGCACGCCATCGGATCGCATCTGTCGCGGCCGTCCTGGCCCGTGGTGCTGCTGGTCGTGGCCGGGCTGCATCTCTGGCTGCTGGTCTGGGCGCGGTCGCTCAACCCGCCGCCCGGCACCGCCGCCGCACCGTTGCAGAGCCCGCAGGTGCGCTGGCTGCAGGCCGCCGTGCTGCCCGCGCCCAAACTGCAGGCTGTGCCGCAGGTCGATGGCACGCGGACGTTGCAACCTCGGCTGCAGACCCCGCCACCGCGCCAATACCCTCCGCACCCCACGACCGCGCCACCCTCACGCGCGCCCCAACGCACTCCCGACCCGGCGCCTCTGCCCGCCCCCCTGCCGCGCAACGACACCCCCACCGCCGAGCCGCCAACCGCACCGACCTCGCCGCAGGCGACCGCGCCCACGACGGTCAAGGACAACCCGGCCACGCCCGCCACACCGCCTGCGGCACCAACGGCCCGCGCCACCGACGGCGCGCCCCCTGGCGACGCGCCGTCACCGGCCCACCTCACTGCGGCCTCAGACCTCGCGCCGCCCGCTGCATTCGTCCGACCTGTCGACGCCCGCCAATTCGGATGCGACTTCCCACGCCCGCCCTACCCGCGCCTGGCCCGGCTGAGAGGCGAGAGCGGAACCGCCGTGATTCACCTGACGCTGGCCGCCAGCGGCCAGATCGCCACCGCCGTGGTGAAACGCAGCAGCGGCTCTGCCGCACTCGACGCCGTCGCGCTGTCCTCGGCGCGTGCCGGACATTGCACCCCTGGCGCTGACGCGCGTCTGGCCACAGTGCCCTTCCACTTCCTGCTTGACCCTTGAAGGAGACTTCCCCATGCAGACATTCGGTCTTGGCGTTCTATGGCAGCAGGGCGATGCGGTGAGTCGCACCACGCTGCTGATTCTGTTGGGCATGTCCTGCCTGTCGTGGACGATCATCCTGATCAAGAGCCTCGACCTGCTGCGCTTCTCGCGCCAGGCCGCTCGGGTGGAAACCCATTTCTGGGAATCGCACGATCTCGAATCGGGCGCGCCCATTCTGGGCCAGCCGGGCAGTCCCTTCCACACCCTGTATCTGGCCGCAACCCAGGCCATGGCGCACCACACCGCCCATCCCCAGCATCTGCACACCCGCCTCGACCTGGGCGACTGGCTGGCGCGCGGCCTGAAGATGGCGCTGGAGGAGGCCGCCGCGAGGATGCAGGGCGGGCTGGCCGTGCTGGCCTCCATCGGCAGCACCGCCCCGTTCATCGGTCTGTTCGGCACGGTGTGGGGGATTTATCACGCCCTCATGGCCATCAGTGCCAGCGGCCAGGCCGGACTGAACCAGGTGGCCGGCCCCATCGGCGAAGCGCTGATGATGACGGCGCTGGGCCTGTTCGTCGCCATTCCCGCCGTGCTCGGCTACAACGCGCTCACTCGCGCCGCGCGCAGCCAGGTGGCCAAGCTCACCCGTTTTGCCAACGGTCTTCACGCCCTGCTGCTCACCGGGGCCAACCCCGCCGCGCTCAAGCCCGCGCCGCGCCTGCAGGCCGTCGCGCCCCGGAGCGCCTGATGAACGCGCTCGACGCTACCGCGCTCGACGCGCCCATCGACGCGCCATTGATGGGCGAGATCAACATGACGCCGCTGGTCGATGTCATGCTGGTGCTGCTCATCGTCTTCATGGTCACCCTGCCTGCGCTGTACGACGCCGCCCAGGTGCGCCTGCCGCATGCCCGCAGCACGCCATTGCCGCACACCCTGCCGCATGTCGACGTGCTGATCGCGGCCGACGGCACGACGCGCTGGAACGGCGCGGCCGTGAGCGCCGATGCGCTGCAGGCCCGGCTGCGGCAGGTCGCGCAGCAGAATCCGCCGCCGCAGATCCGGCTCTACGCCGACCGCACCACACCCTACGCCTTCGTGGCCGATCTGCTCGCCGCCGCACAGCGCGCAGGGGTGCCGGGTGTGGCCTTCGTCACTGCGGCCCCGCCGGGGGCCGCCAGCCATTGAACCACGATTGCCTTTCGCTTTCGGCAGGAGGCTCTGCATGAACGCCACGCACCATTCCTACCGCCAGTTGCTTCAGGAATACCACGCGCTCTGCAGGGCGCACGGCGCCGCCCAACGTCGCTGCAGCCTGCTGATCCGCGAGCAGCACCAGCGGATCGCTGCGCTGGAAAGCCGGTGCCTGCGGCTGCAGGCCGAGGTCGTGCTGCGCACCACCGCCCTGGCCTGGGCGCAGCAAGACATGGCCGAACTCAAGGCCTGCACGCCGGACCTGCCCAGGCGAATCAACCTTTCCCGCCTGGTCGAAACCCTGACCACGCGCGTGCAGGATCTGATGCGCGAACGGCTGCGCGAACAATGGCGCGCCGCCCCGCTGCCCAGGCACGCAGAGCCGCTCTTGCAACCCGCCGCGACGCCCATAGACTGCACGTTCGACGCCAGCCGGGACGATGCACCCGAACTCGAAGCCAGCCTGTCCGCCGCCGAACTGGTAATCTGCCAGACCGGCTGCATCAGCCACGGCGCGTACTGGCGGGTGCAAGACCACTGCAAGCGCACCGGCAAGACCTGCGTATTGGTCGATCAGCCCGAGGCGCTGCGCATCGTGCGGCTGCACCGACCACCGCGCGCCGAATCCATGGCCGCGAGCGTGACGCCCGACCGCGACGACGCCTCGGTCTGACTACCTGGGCGCCCCTGCTCGTGCAGGCCGGGCCCCGCCCGCCCTACCCTCGCGTCATGTCCGCCACCGCCCTGCTCACCCTGCTGGCCGCCAGCGTCGGCTTGATCCAGGCCCTGGGCGGCGGCTGGGGTACCGCCGACATCCCCGCCATCGGGCCTTTGCCAGCGGCGCGGTAATGCTACGAAGCTAGACCTGACCCCAGATGGACCCCCAAGTTCAGACTCATACCATGTTGGAAAAGACTCAGTCTTGCACTCGCAACGCAAACGCAATACATTGCGAATATGAAGTCCGCCGTTATCCCCCAGATCCGTGTTGAGCCCGAGCTCCGGGCCGAACTCGAGTCCGTGCTCAAACAAGGCGAGACGCTGACCGACTTCGTTGAAGCGACAGTGCGAAGTGCAATCGCGTTCAGGCGCGTTCAAAACGCCTTCCATGAGCGAGCTCAGGCTGCTTCGGAGGAATACCACCGCTCTGGCGCCGCGGCGCCGGTCGAGGCAGTCCTCGAGCGGCTGCAAGGCAAGCTCGATGCGAAGCGGACGAAGCTCGGTCGATGAACTTTGATGTTCGGTTGACGCCGACAGCCGAAACGGACCTGGAACGTCTCTTCGATTACCTGCTCGAGCGGGCGCAGACCCCCGAAGATCTCGACCGCGCACAAGCGGCGATCGATGCGATCAGGGCAGTGATGCAGCGGCAACTTGCACTCACCCCCTACAGCTTTCGCAAGGCAGCCCAGAGTCCCGCCCAGCGCGAGCTGATCATCCCGTTTGGAGGCACCGGGTACGTCGCGCTGTACGAGATCGTCAGTCCTTCGACAGTCGCGGTACTGGCGGTGCGTCATCAGCGCGAAGAGGACTACCACTGAATCGTCAGTGGCCAGCCCCTCCGGGGCCCTCGACGCTCGGAAGCAGCCAAGCGCTACCGTCAACATCGCTCTGACATCCGACGCTGGCCATGACCAACCAAGACAACAGCAGCAAGCAGCGCCAGAGGCGTCAGCGAGAACGCCGGGTCAAGAATCGCCCGAGGCCAGCCGCTTTGTGCATGGATGGCGGGCGCAATGGCGCTCCGGGAATAGATGCTGTGGCTAAAAGGTAAAAGGGAGCGCCAAGTCGCTCCAATAAGAAGAAGCTTTAATCTGGGCGAGGAATCGGGGCTGCAGCCGGAGCGGGCGTGGGCTGCGAAAGCACCAGCCAGAGCGCGACCGCGATCAGTCCCCCGCCCAAGAACTGAACCGGGCCAGGTAGATGGGCGCTGGCTCCGCCCGGCGCTTGGTGGTGTGCTCAGCGTGGCGTGCTCAAGGTCAGGTCTAGCATGGATGCGGAAGCCTATCGGTTTATTTCATTCAGGGCGGCTTGGCAGCATGATCGGTTTGATCTTCATGCGCTGCGCATTGCGGGCCAAGATCTCGTCCAGGACGGCCATGTGCTTGGCGCCTGCTGCTTCGGCACAGGCCAGATGCAGCGCATCACCGGTGCGCAGCGCACTTGCGGCATCGAGCATCAGCTCGGCCGCGCGGTGGAAATGGGCGGGTTCGACGGGAAGCAATCGAAGGTCGGCGGCCGTCATGCGCTCGAAGCGCATCCAGGCGTTCTGCGCCTGCTGCGCATCGATGGCGCCGGTTCGCAGCTTGATGACAACTACGCTGGCGAATTCGGTCACGCACCAGGCCGCTGCGACGAGTTCGCCTTTCTCGCGTGCGTACCAGGCGATGGCCGCTGCGCTGTGCGCCTCGTGGAGAAACAAGGGCACGAGCACACTGGTATCGACATACACCATGTCAATACCGCGCCTGGCTGCGGGCTTGTTCCATGACCGATTCGCTCATGGGCATCGCGTCGGCGGCCTCGGCAAGTTCGTGCGCGAAGGCTTTGCGATTCCACGCCGACGGACGAATGGAAAGGCCACCGTCAACGGTGAGCTGGGCCTGCACGGTCGCCCCCTCGCGCAAACCAAGCCGACGCACGATTTCGCAAGGGATGCGCAGCGCAAGACTGTTGCCCCATTTCGCAACTTGCAGATCCATGATGGATATCCTTTCATGTTTCTACATCGTACAAACGGCCGAATGCTTGTCAAGCTACAGCCAGGTGGCGGCGCTCACCCTTCCGTTTCCAGATCGGGGATGTGGTTGAACGCGATGCGCATGGGGGCTTCCTCCCGTCCCTGGTGGCCGCTGCCGCAATAGATGGTGTGGCGGCCGTAGCGCACGTTGAGGGCATCGACCGTGCTCCACAGCGCGGCCTGCTCGGCCTCGGTGCCGGGGGCGTCGTCGGCAAACAGGCTGGCGCTGGTCTGCCCGGGCTGGCGCAGGTCATGCAGCAGCATGGCGACTTTCATGGGTGCCCAGCCCGCAGGCACCATGTCGGGCCACAGCCCGCGCAGGGTATGCAGCAGCACGCGGGTGTCGGCAGTCGGCGCGAAGCGGGCGCCGCGCTCGGGGCGCAGGCGCTCGCCGTGCCGGCGGGTGAGCTTGAGCATCACGGTCATGGCACCCGCCAGCAGGTGTTCGCGGCGCAGGCGCATCGCGGCCTTTTGCGTGAGGCGGTCGAGCACGGACAGCGCGCCCTCGGCGCTGCGCATCTCGGGCGGCAGCACATGCGAATGGCCGAGCGAGCGCCGCGGATTCGCAGCTTGCACGCCCGTTGCCAGCCCGTGCAGCCGGTCGTAAAACGCCTCGCCCGCGATGCCGCCCCACACCACGCGCAATTGCTCGCGCCGCGCCCGCCAGAGCTGCTCCACGCTGTCGATGCCCTGCGCCTGCAGCCGCGCGAGCATGCGCACGTTGATGCCGGTGAGATCGGTGAGCTGCATGCGCAGCAGCGGGCCGGGCAGATCGCCCGCATCGATCACCACCAGGCCGTCGGGCTTTTGCAGATTGGACGCCTGCTTGGCGAGAAACACATTGGGCGCGATGCCCACCGACACCCGCAGAAAATCGCCCAGCGCCTCGCGCAGCGCCGCCTTGATGCGCAGCGCCAGTTGCGTGGCGCGCTCGCGGCTGGTCCAGCCCATGGGCAGGCTGCAGGCCATTTCGTCGATGGACAGCACCTGCTCCACCGGCGCGATGGTGTCCACCACCGCCACGGCGCGATGATGGATCTGCACATACTCGGCATGCCGCGCCACCACGAACACGATGCCCGGGCAGAGCCTGCGCGCCTGCGCTACCTGCGTGCCGGTTTTCACGCCGAAGGCCTTGGCCTCGTAGCTGGCAGCGATGCAGCAGGTGGTGTCGGCCATCATCGGCACCACGCCGACGGGCCGCCCGCGCAGCTCGGGGCGGAGCTGCTGCTCCACCGAGGCGAAGTAGGAGTTGAAATCGACCAGCAGGCAACGCAGCGTCATGGCACGTCGTGCCGATGGGGGCACGCTCGAATACTGTTTTTATGTTCAGTATTTCACAGCGACGGCCACAACGCAATGTCGGCCAAGCTGCGGACTCGTTCTACGCCCACAACCCCGCCAGTCGCTTCCACTGTCCGCTCGCCAGCGCGAGACTGCCAGGCTCAGTCTGTGATGGAGAGCCGTGTCAGTCAGCGGCGGACGCGTTCGAGGTCGAGCAGCGCCTTCTTGCGCGGCAGGCCGGCGGCGTAGCCGGTCAGCGCGCCGTCATGCCCGACGATGCGGTGACAGGGCACGACGATGAGCAGCGGATTGCGCCCCACTGCCGCCCCCACGGCGCGCGCATGGCCGGCGGGCAGTCCCAGGCGTTGCGCCAGCATCAAATAGCTGAGGGTCTGTCCATAAGGCACGCTCTGCAGCGCCCGCCAGACCGCCTGCTGGAACGGCGTGCCCTGGGGCCGCAAGGGCAGGTTGAAGGCGATTTGTTCGCCGCGGAAATAGGCCTGCAGTTGCGCGCGGGCGCGCTGCAGCGCAGGCGTGGCGGTGTCGGTCACCGCTGGAGGCGATGCCGCGTCGAGGAAGCGCAGCGCGACCAGCGCATCGTCTTCTGCGGTGAGCTGCAGCGCCCCCAGCGGGCTGTCCATGACCAGGACGGCTTTCACAGTTCATCTCCTTTTTCAATGGCGCGACGCCACAGATGCACCGCGGCATAGCCCCGCCACGGTGCCCAGCGCTCGGCATGCGCCAGCACATCGGCCGGTCGGGCCAGGCCGAGTTGTTTGCACAACACCCGGTCGCCGGCGGGAAAGGCATTCGGCCAGCCCAGACCGCGCAGCGCAATGACCTGCGCCGTCCAGTCGCCGATGCCGGGCAGGGCCTGCAGCGCCGCCAGCGTGGACTCGACCGGAGCGAGCGGCTGCAGCGCCACGCGCCCGCTGGCCACGGCGTCGGCCAGCGCGCGCAGGCCGAGGGCGCGCGCACCGGTCAGTCCGCAGGCGCGCAACGCCTCGGGCGTGCTGGCGGCGAGCGTGGGCGCGTCGGGCAAGGTGCGGCACAGACCCTCGGGCGCATCGGGCACGGAGGCGCCGTGGCGCTGCGCCAGGCGTGCCAGAATGCTGCGCGCCTGCGTCAGCCCGATCTGCTGGCCGACCACGGCGCGCAAGGCGATCTCGAAGCCATCGAGTGCGCCGGGCACGCGCAGGCCGGGCACTTCGGCGGCAAATTCGGGCAGATGGGCATCGATCAGATCGGGACGCGCACCGAGATCGAACAGCCGCCTCACGCCCGCCAGAATGCGGCCGATGTGCGGCGACAGCCGCGGCGGCAGGGTCAGGCGCAGGCTGTGGCGCTCAGGCTCGTGGGTCACCGTGATCCAGCCCGTGACCGGCGTCGCGCCCGGCTCGCTGGTGAACGCGACGGCGCGGCTGTAGCGGTCGGCGGTGACGCGCTCCACACCGTCCACCGCGCGACGCGCCAGAAAGTCGATGATCTGGCTCCAGGCATAGGGCGGCCGGTAGGCGAGCGACACGGAGATCAGATCGTCCCGTCCGCCGCCACCGCCCGTCCGCCGCAATTGCTGGGGCGTCAGGCCATAGCGGGTGCGAAACAGATGGTTGAATCGCCGCACGCTGCCAAAGCCCGCCGCGCCAGCCACCGCGGTCATGGGCAGCGCTGTGTCGGTCAGCAGGCCCTTGGCCAGCAACAGCCGCTGCGTCTGCGCATACGCCACGGGCGAGACGCCGAATTCCGCCTCGAAGATGCGTCGCAGGTGCCGTGGCGTGACACCCACGCGCCGAGCCACGGCGCTCAATCCGGCGGGATCGGTCAACCCCTGATCGATCAGCTCGGCCGCGGCGCGGGCGAGCTGGCCGGAGAGATCGAGCACGCCGTGACCCGGCGCCAACTCGGGGCGGCAGCGCAGGCAGGGCCGATAACCCGCCTGCTCCGCCGCCGCCGCGCTGGGATAGAAGCTGCAGTTGCGTTTGAGCGGCGTGCGCACGGCGCACACCGGACGGCAATAGATTCCAGTGGACGACACGCCGACGTAAAACCAGCCATCGAAGCGGCGGTCGCGGGTGAGCAGCGCGCGGTAACAGTTGTCGGCATCGAGAAACATGCGCCCACTTTAATCTCCCGGCGCACTGCCGTCTGGCCGAAAACGGACATCAGATTGCGCGTCGAAAATAGCGCGAACAGGCCATGATCAGGCCCTACCCCGCCTCGTGGCACACGGGCTCAACAGGATGCCCTCTGTGTCGAGAACGATGGGAGCGGGGTCAGATCGCCCAATGGCGCTCCCATCCAGGCTTCACAGCCAGACCCCGCTTTGCTCGCTCACACCTGCAGTCGCGGCGCGGGGGGAATGGCAGGCGTCGAAGGCCGAGGGGTTTGCTGGTGCGCCTCGATGGTCCGCGCCGGCGCGACCCTCACCCGCACAGGCGTGACTTGCTGCACGATGCAGGGCGCCTGCGGCAGCAGCACCGGCACGGTGTACAGCGGCCCGAACGCCGACTGCATCTGCGCGTTCATCCGCGCCATGATTTGCTGTGCCTGCGCGAACTGCGCCTGCAGGGCCTGCATCTGCTGCACGGCCCAGGCCGGCATCGCGCCGCCCTGGCTTTGCTGGATCACCACGCTGGCATGACCTTGCGGGCTCTGCCAGGTCCAGGTTTTGACCTGCATCGGGCCTGCTGCGGTATGAACGACCTCGACGGTTTCGTGCATGGGCATGTCGCGCCCGTCGAAGCGCACGGCCAGCGGCTGCGCGGCAAACGCTGCGGCGGGAAGCGCCAGCGCCAATGCCGCAATCAGGGTTTTGGGTTGCATACGCATCGTTGAACTCCTTGATTGAAACAACTACACCGCGCCGCACGACTTTTCGCCGTCGGGCAGCGCGCTTGCTTCGTTCTTTCCTGACGCTCCGAGTTCCTGAAGCGAGGCTGAAGCCCGCCCTTCGCCCTGACTTTTGCGCAACACAGCTTTGCCTTCGACAAAACGCAAAAAGTCGGGTTACTCCTGCCCCGCTGCAGCGCAGCAAACGGGATAATTTGCCACCCAAGAACAGGGTTTGAAAGCCCTGCGCACCATTCTTTATTCCAGACGACTCGCGATGAACGCCCCCCTCCAACCCGACCTGGCCGCGCGCGCGGCACGGCAGGCCGAAGTCGTTGCCGCGCTCGGCGCGGTGGCGCCGCCGCACATCCTGCTGTGGCAGCCCGAAGAGGTCACGCCCTACGAGTGCGACGGCCTTTCGGCCTATCGGCGCAAGCCGCTGGTCGTGGTGCTGCCGGAAACCGAGGCGCAGGTCGCGGCGGTGCTCAAGGCGTGTCACAGGCTGAACGTGCCGGTGGTGGCGCGGGGCGCGGGCACCGGCCTGTCGGGGGGCGCGCTGCCCAACGAAGACGGGGTGCTGCTGGCGCTGGCGCGGTTCAACCGCATCAAGCGCATCGACCCCATCGCCCGCACCGCCACGGTGGAATGCGGGGTGCGCAATCTGGCGATTTCGGAGGCCGCGGCGCCGCACGGCCTGTTCTACGCGCCCGATCCGAGCAGCCAGATCGCCTGCACCATCGGCGGCAACATCGCCGAAAACTCAGGCGGCGTGCATTGCCTCAAATACGGCCTCACCGTGCACAACGTGCTGCAGGTGCGCGGCTACACGGTGGAGGGCCAGCCGCTGACCCTCGGCGGGCTGGCCTGCGACTGTCCCGGCCCCGATCTGCTGGCCGCGGTGATCGGCAGCGAAGGCATGCTCATGGTCGTCACCGAAGTGACGGTCAAGCTGCTGCCCAAGCCGGTGCTGGCGCGCTGCATCATGGCCAGCTTCGACGATCTGCGCAAGGCGGGCGACGCGGTGGCGGCCATCATCGCAGCGGGCATCATTCCGGCCGGGCTGGAAATGATGGATCAGCCCATGACCGTGGCGGCCGAATCGTTCGTGCACGCGGGCTACGACCTCGATGCCCGCGCCATTCTGCTGTGCGAGAGCGACGGCACGCCCGAAGAGGTGGAAGAAGAGATCGGCCGCATGACCGAGGTACTGTCGCGCTGCGGCGCAACCGCGCTGAAGTGCAGCGACAGCGAGGCCGAGCGCCTGCGCTTCTGGAGCGGACGCAAGAACGCCTTTCCCGCCACCGGCCGCATTTCGCCCGACTATTACTGCATGGACGGCACCATTCCGCGCAGGCGCGTAGCCGACATGCTCGAAGCCATTCAGGGCATGGAGGCCAAGTACGGGCTGCGCTGCGTCAACGTGTTCCATGCGGGCGATGGCAATCTGCACCCGCTCATCCTGTTCGACGCCAACCAGCCGGGCGAGCTGCACCGCGCCGAAGCGTTTGGCGCCGAGATTCTGGAAACCAGCGTGGCCATGGGCGGCACCATCACCGGCGAGCACGGCGTGGGCTTCGAGAAAATCAACGCCATGTGCGTGCAGTTCAGCCCCGAGGAGCGCGAGCAGTTCTTCGCCTTGCGCCGTGCCTTCGATCCGGGCGAGACGCTCAACCCCGGCAAGCAGATTCCCACCCACGCCCGCTGCGCCGAGTACGGCAAGATGCATGTGCGCGGCGGGCTGCTGCCCTTTCCCAACCTGCCGCGGTTTTGACCGAGTGTCATTCCGATCTTGGCTGTGGCGTTGCGCCGCAGCGTCCCGTACATGCAAGCAGACGAACTGATCCCCCTCTGGCAAGACCTGGTGCGCGAAGCCGCCTCGCGCGGCGAGCGCATTCGCATTCACGGCGGCGGCAGCAAGGCGCCGTGGTGGGCCGCCGCGCAGCACAGCGGGGTGGACGCCGCCGAGCACACCCTCGACACCACGCTGCTGGCCGGCATCACCCACTTCGAGCCGACCGAGCTGGTCATCACCGCACGCGCGGGCACGCCGCTGACAGACATCGAAGCGGCGCTGGCCGAGCATCGTCAATACCTGCCCTTCGAGCCGCCGCATTTCGCCCGCAGCGGCCGGGCCACGCTGGGCGGCATGGTCGCCAGCGCGATGAGCGGCCCGGCGCGCATCAGCGCAGGCGGGGTGCGCGACTATGTGCTGGGCGCGAGTCTGCTCAATGGCAAGGGCGAGTCGCTGCACTTCGGCGGCGAGGTGATGAAAAACGTCGCCGGGTTCGATGTGTCGCGGCTGCTGTGCGGTTCGCTCGGCTCGCTCGGGGTCATTCTCGATGTGTCGCTCAAAATCATGCCCCTGCCCCCGGCGGAGGCCACCCTGCGTTTTTCCATGACGCAGGACCAAGCCATCACCCGCTGCAACACCTGGGCCGCGCAACCCCTGCCGCTCAACGCCAGCGCCTGGCTGCCCGATCGCAGCGGCGGCGCGGGCAAGGGCATGCTGACGGTGCGGCTGCGCGGCGCACAGGCGGCGGTGCAGGCCGCGCAGGCCCGGCTGGGCGGCGAACGCCTGGCCGAGATCGAAGCCAGCGCGTTCTGGACGGGTCTGCGCGAGCAGACCCTGCCCTGGTTCGCCCCCACCTGGCCGGGCGATTCGCAGGCCGCGCTGTGGCGGCTGTCGCTGCCCTCCACCGCGCCCGCGCTCGATCTTTCCGGCACGCAGTTGGTCGAATGGTTCGGCGGCCTGCGCTGGCTCATCAGCGCCGCGCCCGCGCCCATCATTCTCGAGGCCGCGCGGCAGGCTGGCGGCCATGCCACGCGCTTTCGCGGCGGCGATGCCGGCGCGCCGGTGTTGGCCGCGGCGCAGGCCACGCTGCTGCGCATCCAGCGCAACATCAAGGCCGCCTTCGATCCGCACGGCGTGTTCCCCACTCTTTTCTGAACGCGATGGAAACCCATCTCAGCCCCGAATTCGCCAGCACGCCCGAGGGCCGGCAGGCCGAAGTCATTCTGCGCAACTGCGTGCACTGCGGCTTTTGCACCGCCACCTGCCCCACGTATCAATTGCTGGGCGACGAGCTCGACGGCCCGCGCGGCCGCATCTACCAGATCAAACAGGTGCTCGAAGGCGCCGCGCCCACGCGCAACACCCAGCTCCATCTCGACCGCTGCCTCACCTGCCGCAACTGCGAAACCACCTGCCCGTCCGGGGTGGAATACGGCCGCCTGGTGGACATCGGCCGCGCCGTGGTCGATGCCAGGGTGGAACGCCCCACGAGCGAAAAACTCGCCCGCTGGGCACTGCGCGAAGGCCTGACCTCCAGCCTGTTCGCCCCGGCCCTCAAACTCGGCCAAGTGCTGCGCCCGCTGGTGCCCGCCGCGCTGCGCGACAAGGTGCCGCCGCGGCAGCGTTCGGGCAAGCGCCCGCAGCGCGACCACGCCCGCAAGGTGCTGATGCTGGACGGTTGCGTGCAACCCGCGCTGATGCCCAATATCGGCGCGGCCACCGCCCGCGTGCTCGACGCCGTGGGCGTGCAGCCGCTGCTGGCCGATGGCGCAGGCTGCTGCGGCGCCATCCGCCAACATTTGAATGACCACGACGGCGCGCTGGCCGACATGAAGCGCAATGTCGATGCCTGGTGGCCGCTGGTGCAAAGCGGCGCGATCGAGGCCATCGTGATGGACGCCTCGGGCTGCGGCGCGATGGTCAAGGAGTACGGCCACCACCTGCTGCACGACCCCGCCTACGCCGAGCGTGCCCAGCGCATCAGCGCGCTGTGCCAGGACATCAGCGAGTACCTGCCGCAGTTCGCCGCATCACTCAAAACCTTGCTGAAGAACAGGCCTGTGGACCACCTCGCCTACCACCCGCCCTGCACCCTGCAGCACGCGCAACAGGTGCGCGGCGAGGCCGAGGCCCTGCTGCGCGAATTGGGCTTTACGGTCAAGCTGCCGCTGGAAAGCCATCTGTGCTGCGGCTCGGCCGGCACTTACTCGGTGCTGCAGCCCGAGCTGTCGAAAGCGCTGCGCAACCGCAAGCTGCAACATCTGGCCGAAACCGCGCCGCAGCGCATCGTCAGCAGCAATATCGGCTGCATCGGGCACCTGCAGACCGGCACCACCATTCCGGTGCAGCATTGGGTGGAACTGCTCGACGAGGCGCTGCACGGCAAGCCCTGAACGCCGTTGGATTTCCGCCTCTCCCTCGGTTGTCAGCTTCCGCCTTGTTGTGGACAATGCAAAAGTTCTGATTCAAACGCAGGGTCGGGGGGCCCTGCCTGCACAAAGCGGGCGCTGGATTGCACAGACCTGCCGTGCGTCAGCCGCACCATCCCCTGATGTCCGATCTTCCCGCCGTCCAGGCTGCAACCGGCCGCGACGACAGGCGTTTGCCGAGCTTGCCTTTTCTTTTTCGAGACCACGATGAAATTTCTCGCAACCCTGCTTGTGTGCCTGAGTCTGGTGGCCCCCGCGTTTGCGGCCACGCCGGGCGTGACCGACTCGCAAATCGTCATCGGCCAGTCGGCTCCGCTCACCGGGCCGGCGGCGCAGCTGGGCATCCGCCTGCGCATGGGCATCGAAGCGTATTTCAGGCAGGTCAATGCCGACGGCGGCGTGGCCGGGCGCAGCCTCAAGCTGGTCAGCCTCGACGACGGCTACGAGCCGCCGCGCACCGTCGCCAATACCAGGACCTTCATCGACGGCGGCGAGGTGTTCGCGCTGCTGGGCTACGTCGGCACGCCCACCACCCTGGCGGCCAAGCCGCTGATCGATCAGGCCGGCATCCCCCTCATCGGCCCGTTCACCGGCGCCATGGGCCTGCGCAACCCGGTCGATCCGTACATCTTCAACATCCGCGCCAGCTACGACGACGAAACCCGCAAGATCGTCGATCAGTTCCTGTTTCTCGGCCTGAAAAAGATCGCCGTGTTCTACCAGGACGACGCCTACGGCATGGCGGGCCTGACGGGCGTGCAAAAAGCCCTGGCCGCGCATGGCCTCAAGCCCGTGGCCACCGGCACGGTCAAGCGCAACACCGTGGACGTTGCCGCGGCGCTCGCCTCCATCCTGCCGGCCAAGCCCGACCTCATCGTCGAAGTGGGCACCTATACCGAAGTCGCCGCGTTCAATCGGCAGGCCATCGCCCAGGGCTACGGCGGCCAGTTCGCCAACGTGAGCTTCGTCGGCTCCGAGGCGCTGGCCAGGGCGCTCGGCCCGCAGGGCAACGGCGTCATCATCACCCAGGTCGTGCCCTTCCCCTTCTCCACCGTGACCCCGCTGGTGCGCGAGTACCAGGCCGCGATGACCGCCGCAGGGCACAGGGACGATTACGACTTCACCAGTCTGGAAGGCTATATCGACGCCAGGGTGCTGGTGCAGGCGCTGCACAAGGCGGGCAAGACGCTCACCCGCGCCAGCCTGATCGACGCGCTCAACGGCATGGGCAACGACAACCTCGGCGGCTTCATCGTGCGCTTCTCGCCCGACAACCACTCCGGCTCGGATTACGTGGACACCACCAGCATCACCGCCAGCGGCGGCTTCCGTCACTGACGCCCGCGCCGCGCCGGCTACGATCCGGCGTGCTTCCCGGCAGGACGGGCGGCCAGCAGGATCGCCAGCAGGATCAGCCCTCCCCCCGATAACACCTGCGCGCTCGGATGTTCGGCGCCGAGTAGCATGGCGCTGCCGCTGGCGAACACGATTTCCACCGTCATCACCACCGCCGTCAAGGAGGAAGGCAGCCGCTCGGCGCCGTACTGCAGCCCCAGATTGGCGAGCAGAAAAGCCAGCGCCATCAGCACCACGCCCGCCATCCACCCCGGTGCCGGCGCGGGCATCGGCGGGATGCCCCCGCTGGCCGTCAGCAGCGCGGCCACCCCACCCGCCACGATCGTCCCGCCGGCGAACATCGCCAGCCCGCGCGCCTCCGGCGGCGTGTGCCCGTATTTGCGCAGCAGCACATTGTTGAGCGCGAAAAACACGCCGCCGATCACCCCCAGCCAGTCCGCCGGATGTTGCGGCAGCGGCAGGCCGCCCTCTTTCGGCCACAACACCGCCATCGCCCCGGCCAGGGCCAGCGCCAGACGCAGGCCGACCCGCCGCGTCAGCCTCTCGTGCAGCAACCAGCGCGCCAGCAGCGCGGCCCAGATGGGCATGAGGTAGAACAGCAGCACCACCCGCACCACGTCGCCCTCGGTCACGCCCCAGTTGAACGCCGCGTTCGTCGCCCCCGAGGCGATGAGAATGCCCCACAGCGGCGGATTTCGCCACAGCGCCTCCAGCGCCGACGGCCGCGCCGCCACGATGAGGAGAGTGCTCACCGCGTACATCGCCGCGGTCGCCCACAGCGGGTTCAGGCCCAGGCCGTTGAGATGGCGGAACGGCCACCACGAGACGCCCCAGACGAAGGCATTGAGCATCAGGCCGCCGATGGCGGTCAATTTCATTCGGGATACAGGCATGGAAAATCGAGAGGCCGCGGGGTCGGATCGACAGGTTCTGCTCTTGCCAAACGCCGACCTGCGCAGATCAAGGTGCGCAGAATAGCGGGCCTGGCCGCCGCGCGATGCGTTCGGGGTGCGCGCCCTGCGCCCGCCACCGCGGATTTTCCGCACCCCATTCAGCCCCATTCATGCCTTATTCACGCCCGCATCGGGCGGCGTCATCGTAAAGTTGCGCCTATCCCAATCGGCGGGACATTGCCGCCCCACCCCAAATTCACCACCATGCAAGATCAGGCCTCGCCACTCTGGCTGCTCGACCTGCCAGGCAAAATGCTGCAGGGACTGGCCGAAGGCCGCCCCATCGCCGAGCTGGCGGCCCTGCTGTGCCGCCTGACCGAGCAAGTCGCACCGGGGCGCATCGCCAGCATTCTGCGGCTGGGCGAAGACGGGACGCTGCATCCGCTGGCCATCCCCAGCGCTGCGCCGGAACTGTCGAGCGCCCTTGACGGACTCAAGCCCGGGCCGCACGCTGGCTCATGCGGCAATGCGGTGCTGCTCGACGCGCCGACTTTCGTCGAAGACATTGCCGCAGACCCGCGCTGGGACGATCTGCGCGCGGTGGCCGAGCAATGGAAGCTGCGCTCGTGCTGGTCGTGGCCGGTGCGCGATGGCGAGCAGGTGATCGGCAGCTTCGCCCTCACCGGCCCGGCGCCCGGCGCGCCCGACGCCGAGGCGCTCAGACTGCTCGAATTCGTCGCCTCGCTGGTCGGCACCCTGTTGCGCATGGAACAGTTGCAGCGCGAGCGCCGCGCCGCGCAGGAGCGGCTGCAATGGCAGGCGCGGCACGACGCGCTCACCGGCCTGCCCAACCGCTACGCGCTCGACGAATGGCTGCCGCAGCGGCTGGCGCAGGCGCAGCAGCGCGGCGAAGCGGTGGCCGTGGGCCTGCTCGATCTGGACGACTTCAAGGCCCTCAACGACCAACTCGGCCATGCCGCGGGCGACGACGCGCTCAGGAACGTCGCCGCGCAGCTCGGCGATGCGCTCGGCGGCGACGATCTGCTGGTGCGCACCGGCGGCGATGAGTTCGTGCTGGTGCTGTGCGGCCTGTCCGACCCGGCGGATCTGGAACGCTGGCTGCAGGCGCTGGACGCGCTGCTGCCGCTGGCCGTGCCGCTGGCCGACGGCAGCAGCGCCGATCTGGGACTGAGCCTGGGGCTGGCGCTGTATCCGGCCGACGGGCTCGACCCCGACACCCTGCTGCGCCATGCCGACGCCGCGCTGCTCCGTGTCAAGCGTCTCAAGCGCACCCGCGCGCGCTGGTGGCTGCGCTGGGGGCAGGAGACCGAGGCCGACGACGACTTCGACACCGCCGCCATGTCCCCTTACGGCCCGCAGGCCCAAGCGCTGCTGCGCCAGATCGCCGCCCACGCCCAGACTGCGGCGGAAGATTTCACCGATGCCTTCTATGCGCAACTGAGGCACGATACGCAGGCGCGCTCGCTGCTCGACCACCTCACCGGGGACGAATTCGCCCACCTCAAGTCGCGGCAGGCCGAGCATTTCCAACGCCTGCTCGATCCCCGACTGAGCGAGGCCGAGCACCTGGAAAAAGCCAACCGCATCGGCGCAATCCACGCGCTGGTCGGCGTCCCCGCCCGGCTGCTGGTGCAGGCCACCGGGCAATACCTGCAAACGCTGACCGACCTGAGTCAGGAATTCCCCCTGCGTGCGCATGACCGCCGCCGTCTGACGTATCTGCTGAGCGCGCGCCTGCGCCTGGAACTGCAGGCCGAGATCGAAGCGGCGCAGGCGCTGCGCGAGCGCTTCCAGCAATGCGTCATCGATCTGGAAAACGCCGCTCTGGACGGTGCGGCCTGGAGCGAGTTCATGCAGCAGGCGCTCGACCGGCTCGCCGCGCTGCCCGGCATGCGGGCGGCCTTCATCGGCGCGCCCGACGCCAACGGCGAATTCGTCATCGAGATCTCCTCCGGCTTCGCGCCCTACGCCCGCGCGATGCGCAAGCACTACGGCAGCCTGAAAACGCCCAAACTGCAGAGCGCCCGCGCCGAGAGCATCGGCCCCACGGCGCGCGCCTGGCAGACCGAGCAGATCTGCACCGTGGCGAATTTCGGCCTCGACCCGGCAGGCGTGCCCTGGCGCGAGGCGGCGCTCGAGGCCGGCATCCGCAGCGTCGCGTCGGTTCCTCTGACCGATCGCAATGGCCGCGTGGTGGTCGTGCTCAATCTGTACGGCGGCTACCCGGCCATGTTCGAGCGCAGCGCGGCGCGCAGTTTTCTCGACAACCTCGGCCAGACCCTGAACCGCGCCTGGCAACGCCTGCATGCGCCCACGCGGCAGCAGCCCGTGCCGGTAGCGCTGCGCCAGCGCTGGCGCAGCAGCCTGTTCGACCACGGCCTGGAGATGCACCTGCAGCCGGTGGTCGATCTGCAGACCGGCCAGCCCTATGCCGTCGAGGCGCTGGCGCGTCTGCGCATGGATGACGGCAGCCTCGCCATGCCGGGGCAGTTCCTGCCCTGGTTCGGCCACGCCGAACTCTCAAGACTGTTTTACGGCGGGCTGCAGCAAACCCTGGCGCATCTGGCGCGCTGGGATACGGCGGACCTGCGATTGAACCTGAGCCTGAACCTGCCGCTCGACGTGCTGCTGCAGGAAAGCTGCCGCCACCGCGTCGAATCGGCGCTGCGCCAGGCCGGTGTCGCCGCCGAGCGCCTGTCGCTCGAAATGCTGGAAAGCGCCGAGTTCGACGACCCGCAGCGACGCGACGATGCGGTGCGCGACCTGGCCGCCACCGGGGTGCAGCTGGTGATGGACGATCTGGGCAGCGGCTATTCCAGCCTGCTGCGCCTGCGCACCCTGCCCTTCCACACCGTCAAGATCGATCAGGGTCTGGTGCGCGAAGCCGGGCGCGATCCCGAACAGGCCATCGGCTTCATCGGCGCGCTGGTGCAACTGGCGCAAAGCCTGGGGCTGTGGGTGGTGGTCGAAGGGCTGGAAACGCCCGATCTGGTCGAGGCCGCCACCCTGCTGGGCGCCGATGCCGGTCAGGGCTATGCGCTGGCACGGCCCATGCCCGCAGCCGATGTGGCCCACTGGGTGCGAGACTTCCGCTGCCCGGTCGATCTGCGCCAGCCCATCACCCGCCTGGGGCGCATGGCGCAAGAGTGGATGGCGCAGCACGGCAGCCGGCTCGCCGACGAATCGGCGCGCCAGTTGCTGCGCAGCGCGCGACGCCAGGCGCTGAACGCCCGCACCTGATGGCTGGCAGCCCACGACCCTCGAGCCCTATCCCCATCCCAGCCCTCACCACAAGTGGGGAGGGAGCAAAACCACAGCGCCTCCCCCGCTTGCGAGGGAGGTTGGAAGGGAGAGAGCCGCCCGCAGTGTCAGTCTCCGCTTGACTTGTTCAGTGCCGCGATGCCCTGCTGCAGAGTCGCAGCCGAGAGTTCACCGATGTGCACGCGCTGCACCCGGCCGTCGGCGGCGATGAACAGCGTGGTCGGCAGGCCGGGAGACTGATACGCCGCCAGCAGGCGGCTGCCCGGATCGAGCAGCACGCCGGGATCGCCCAGCCGTTCACGTTGCAGATACGCCGCCACGCGCTGCGCGGTCTCGCCCTCGTTGACCAGCACGATGCGCGCCCCGGTCTGCTGCTGCGCCGCCCGGATCAGCAAGGGCAACTCGCGGCGGCAAGGCGGGCACCAGGTGGCCCAGAGATTGACCACCAGCGGCCGACCGCGCAGGCTGGCCAGAGCCACCGGACGGCCCTGCAGCGTTTGCAGCGTCAGATCGGGCAAAGGCGGGCGCGCGGGCTGCAACAGCGCCAGAGCGCCCATGCCGGCCAGCACGATGGCGGCTCCGGCGCTGGCGCTCAACGGCAGGCTCAGCCGCAGCGCCGGGCGCCGCCAGGCCCACAACCCCACCCCGGCCGCCGCCGCGGCCCAGCCCGCCCAGGAGTCGAAGCCGCGGTCGCGGATGTCGATCATCGTCAGCACGCTGGCATAGTCTGCACGGTGCCGCGCCACGAACACGGCGCGCGCCACGGCCAGCGCAAAAATGAGCAGCGGCAGCAGCGCGGGCTCGGCATTGCCGCGCCCGGCCTTCCGCGCTGCCCCGGCCACCCACACCGCCACGGCATAGCCCAGCACCAGCAGCAGCGGCGCCCAGGGCAGGACGATGGGGCCGAGGCGCAAGGCGTCCATCGCTCTAACGCATCAGTGCGCGGCGCCGCCGTGGCGCGGCTCGCCGATCAACTGCGTCCAGTCGCGCTCGCGCTGGTTGCGGCGGTGCCAGAGAATGACCAGGAACATGCTGACGGCAACGAACAGGCCGAACAGCGCGATCACCCACGGCACCGGCAGATTCAGCCGGATCAGCAGGGCATAGAACAGCAGCATGAGCAGCACGCTGACGTTCTCGTTGAAGTTCTGCACCGCGATGGAATGCCCGGCCGACAGCAGCACATAGCCGCGGTGTTGCAGCAGCGCATTCATCGGCACGACGAAATAGCCCGCCAACATGCCCATGAACACCATGAAGCCATAGGCGATGACCATGTAGAGCGGCAGTTGCAAGGCCCAGAAATGCAGATGCACGTCGGGCAGCAGATCGCGGTTGAAAAATGCCAGCGCCACCGTGGTCAGCCCCATGCCCACGCCCAGCGGCAGCACGCTCAGGCTTTTTTTCAGCGGCACGCGCACCGCGGCGCCGATCGCCCCGGCGGCCACGCCCAGCGCCACGGCCGCCTGCATCACGGCAGCCTGGGTGAGATCGAGCCCCAGCGCGTGTTCCGCCCACTTGAGCACGATGAACTGCAGCGTCGCCCCCGCGCCCCAGAACAGGGTGGTGACCGCCATCGAGATCTGCCCCAGCCTGTCGGTCCACAGCACCCGGGTGCAATGCGCAAAATCCACCAGCAGCGCGAACAGCCGGGCTTTCTGCTTGTCGTAACGCGCGCCGGTGTCGGGTATGCGCAGATTGCACAGAGCCGCCGCCAGATACACCAGGATGATGATCAGAATCGCCGCCTCGGGCGTGGTGTCGATGCCGGCAGTCGTCAGCCCGGGCAGCCCCAGCAGAAAATTCGAGGCCGCCTGGCTGACCAGAAAGCCCCCCAGCACCGTGCCGAGAATGATCGAGCCGACCGTCGTGCCCTCGATCCAGCCATTGGCCGCGACCAGTTGCTGCGGCGGCAGCAGCTCGGTGAGGATGCCGTACTTGGCGGGCGAATAGGCCGCCGCCCCCAGGCCGACCACGCCATACGCCAGCAGCGGATGCACCGTCAACAACATCAGCACCAGCCCCGCCACCTTCACCAGATTGGTGATGAACATCACCTTCCATTTCAGGATGGCGTCGGCAAACGCGCCCACGAAGGGCGCGAGCACCACATAAGAAATGGTGAAAAAGAACTTGAGCAGCGGCGTCATCCAGTCGGGCGACTGCATCTGCACCAGCAGGGCGATGGCGGCGATGAGCAGCGCGTTGTCGGCCAGCGAAGAAAAAAACTGCGCCGCCATGATCCAGTAAAAGCCTTTTTTCATCGCTTGGCTGCCCGCGATGCGGGGGGCTGTGTCATGTCGTGGGGCGCAAACAAGGTCGGAAGGAGCGAGCAAGAAATTAGCGACAGGCCTTCAGGCCTGTCGGTCCAATGTGTTTTGGAAGGGGTTTGCATCCCCTCCCAAAACGGTCACCGAAACCTCGGCCTTCAGGCCGAGGTCTGCGGCTGCCACCGCCCTGAAGGGCGGGGTTTCAAACCGAAGTCAATTCTACGATGAATGAGGCGTACTGGCACGCGGCGGCGCGGCGGGCTGCTTCGGCGCCGGCCCGCAGGCTGCGGCGGTTTATAGCACAGGGGCCACGGAGTCATTTGCGACAATGGGCGTCAAACTCCTCCACACGAGCCGCCATGCCCCGCCCGATTTCCGCCGTGATCCACACGGCCGCGCTCTCCCGCAACCTCGCCCGCATCCGCCGGGCCACGCCCCGCAGCAAGGTCTGGGCCGTGGTCAAGGCCAACGCCTATGGCCACGGCATCGACCGCGCCTATGGCGCGCTGCGCACCGCCGACGGCTTCGCCCTGCTCGATCTGGCCGAGGCCGAGAAGGTGCGCGCGCTGGGCTGGGTCGGCCCCATTCTGCTGCTCGAAGGCTGTTTCGCCCCGGAGGACCTCGCGCTGTGCGAGCGCCTCAACCTCTGGCATGTGGTGCATTGCCGCGAACAGATCGACTGGCTGGCGGTGCACCGCGGCAGCCGCACGCACCGCGTGTTCCTCAAGATGAATACGGGCATGAACCGCGTGGGCTTCGCGCCCGAGGCCTATGCCTCCGCCTGGGCGCGGCTGAATGCGCTGCCGCAGGTCGGCGAAATCACCCATATGACGCACTTCGCCTGCGCCGACGAAGCGGGCGGCGTGAACCCAGCCCTGGCGCGCTTCGCCCGCGGCGTGGGCGATCTGCCGGGTGAGCGCACCCTGGCCAATTCCGCTGCGGTGCTGATGCACGGTGCCGACCCGCGCGTGGCCGCCGACTGGGTGCGCCCCGGTATCGCGCTCTACGGCAGCTCGCCCACGGGCCTCGCGCCCGATGCGGCACACTGGGGGCTGCAGGCGGCGATGAGTCTGCGCAGCGAGCTGATCGACATCCAGCACATCGCCGCGGGCGAATCGGTGGGCTACGGCGGGCGCTTCACCGCATCGCGGCCCATGCGCATCGGCGTGGTCGCCTGCGGCTACGCCGACGGCTATCCGCGCGTCGCTCCGAACGGCACGCCCATCGTGGTCGACGGGGTTCGCACGCAGTTGGTCGGCCGCGTGTCGATGGACATGATCACCGTCGATCTCGAACCCGTTTTCGCCGCAGGCGGCCAGCCCATGATCGGCAGCCCCGTGCTGCTGTGGGGACAGGACGCGCAGGCCGAACTCTCGATCGACGAAGTCGCGGCTGCGGCGGGCACACTCGGCTACGAGCTGATGTGCGCCCTGGCCGCGCGCGTGCCCGTCCGGGTAGAGTGAACATGGCCAAACCCCAAACCGTCTACGTCTGCTCCGAATGCGGCGGCAAGTCCGCCAAGTGGCAGGGCCAATGCCCGCACTGTCAGGCTTGGAACACCCTGGTCGAGACCGTCGAGCGCAGCGTCGATGCCGCCCGCCCCGGCGCACGTCACGGCGCCGCGGCAGCGCAGTTCGCCGGGCGCGGCGGTCTCACTGCGGCCAGCGGCCCGGTGCTGCTCACCGAGGTGCAGGCCGAGCGCCACGCGCACCGCAGCAGCGGCATCGACGAACTCGACCGCGTGCTCGGCGGCGGCCTCGTGCCCGGCGGCGTGTTGCTGCTCGGCGGCGATCCGGGCATCGGCAAGTCCACCCTGCTGCTGCAGGTGCTGGCCCATCTGTCGGCGGAGCTGCCGGTGCTCTATATCAGCGGCGAGGAGTCCGCCGCGCAGGTCGCGCTGCGTGCCCAGCGCCTCGGCCTGAAAGACGCCCCGGTGCGGCTCATGGCCGAAACGCAGTTGGAAGTCATGCTCGACGAACTGGCAACCGGGCCGCCCCAAGGCGGGCATCCCCCCACCCAACCCCCAAGCGGGGGAGGGGATGCGAAGACGCGGATCGCCCCCCTCTCCCCCCGGGAGAGGGTTGGGGTGAGGGTAACGGGCCGGGCTGGGGAGGCGGTTCCAGGCGCCCCGCCCTACGCCATCGCCGTGATCGACTCCATCCAGACCGTTTACACCGAAGCCCTGTCGTCGGCGCCCGGGTCGGTGTCGCAGGTGCGCGAATGCGCGGCGCAGCTCACCCGCGCCGCCAAGGCGGGGGGATTCACCCTGGTGCTCGTCGGCCACGTGACCAAGGAGGGGGCGCTTGCCGGCCCGCGAGTGCTCGAGCACATGGTCGATACCGTGCTCTATTTCGAGGGCGACACCCAGTCGCGCTTTCGGCTGATCCGCGCCATCAAGAACCGCTTCGGCGCGGTGAATGAACTGGGCGTGTTCGCCATGACCGAGCACGGACTCAAGGGCGTATCCAACCCTTCGGCCATTTTCCTCTCCACCCATGCCGAGCCGGTGCCCGGCGCCTGCGTGCTCGCCACGCTGGAGGGCACCCGCCCGCTGCTGGTGGAAGTGCAGGCGCTGGTGGACAGCGCCGCCGCCCCGAGTCCCCGTCGCCTGTCGGTGGGCCTGGACGCGGCCCGGCTGGCCATGCTGCTGGCCGTGCTGCACCGCCATGCGGGCGTGGCCAGCGGCGATCAGGACGTGTTCGTCAACGCCGTGGGCGGCGTGCGCATCACCGAGCCCGCGGCCGACCTGGCCGTGCTGCTGGCCATCCAAAGCTCCTTGCGCAACCGCCCGCTGCCGCGCGGCCTGCTGGCATTTGGCGAAGTGGGTCTGGCCGGCGAAATCCGCCCTGCCCCGCGCGGGCAGGAGCGCCTGCGCGAAGCCGCCAAGCTGGGATTTTCCGCCGCCATCATCCCCGCCGCCAATGCCCCCAAGGGGGCCAGCAGACAGTTCGAAGGCCTGGCGCTGCACCCGGTCTCGCGCATCGACGAGGCGCTGGACGTGGTGCGGGGCCTGGATTGAGCGGACTGCACAATCGCCTTGGACAGAACAGGGTTGTTACGACGGGTTACGTGGCACGCTTGCCAGCGGTTTATTTTCTAGGAGCCTGTCGGACTTGGGGCGTCGATAGCGAAAAACGGCCCCGGCGAGGACAGTTTTTGCCGATTTCGCCGGGCAATAGTCGAACTATTGCCCAAGACCAGCCCGCAGGGCGCAGGACGCCACGAAGTGGCGGTCCCGAGCGCAGCGAGGGATGGGCCAGAGGCCCACAAAACGGTGAAAAATGGACCGGCGAGGCCGTTTTGCAGCCGACGATCCTCAAGTCCGACAGGCTCCTAGGCTATTCGTTCCCTGTTGGAGTACGCCATGCAACGCAGAACCTTTGTTTCGACCACGCTGGTCGGCGCCGCCGCCGCGCTGACCCTGCCCTCGATGGCGCAGGCCGCGCCGGGCGAAGAGTGGACCAATGTGGTGTTCACCGAAGACGACCCCGGCCATTGGAAAGAGGTCGTACAGCTCCATGTGCCGCTGGTGAAAATAGAGGGCAGCAAGATGACCGTCACCACGCCGCATCCGATGAGCGAAGCGCACTACATCGTCAGCCACACGGTCGTGCTCGAGGGCGGCAAATTCCTCGGCCGCAAGACGTTCAACTGGAAAGACAAGCCCGTATCCGAACACACGCTGCCCGAGGGCTATCAAGGTGCAGTCACAGTGACCAGCACCTGTAATCTGCATGACTGGTGGGTGAAGTCGGTCAAAGCCTGATTCACACGGCTGTTCGGCCGACCCCGGATGGGGCTGGGCGCCGTTCCCAGCGGTGCGGCCATTTTTCGCACGGGTTCGATGGCCCGATTGATGGCCTATTCCAAGGGCCAGCGCACCCCACGGCGGGCCGCCATGTCCTGGCCCATGGCCGAGATTTGCGCGGCGCTCATGCGCGCTTGAGCCGCGGGAAAGATCTGCGTGTTTTCGATGTCGATATGCGCGGCGTGCAGGGCGTCGAAGCGTTGCGCCGCCTCGGTGACGGACGCCTGTGCGGGCAGCGCCTGCGCGGCTTTGACCTGCAGCAGCCAGACGCGCAGTTCGGCCCAGAGCCCGGCCAGCGCGCGGTGATCGCTCTCCAACTTCTCCAATACCGCGTCATTTCCTTCCCACTTCGGCCCCGACGCCTCAGCGCGCAGCACGGGAAACACGTGCAATTCCTCGTCCTCATGGTGCAGCGGCGCCGCCACCTCGAAGTAGCGCAACACTTTGTCGGCCGCCTGCTGCGCCTGCGCGTCCGCGCCTTGCTGCCTGACGTGATCGATCAGCCGCAACAGCAGGGCGTCCATGCGGGTGATGCGGGCATGGCAGCCGCGCAGCAGTTCGAAGGGCTGGTCGAACCCGGCGGCGCTCAGATCGTCAGAGAGCAGCATCATCGTCTCATCACGATGCAAAGGCCGGCGAGCCCGACGCCGCCTCGTCGCCCAGCGCGGCCTGGCGCGCACTCTCGGCGTCGCGTCTTGCCATGCGCGCCGGGCCTAGACCGGCAGGATCGGCCTCGACCGCATAGATCTGCCGATGGAACTCGATCACCCCCACGCGGTGCGCCACGCTCACCAGCGTAGTGTCGGGCAAGCGCTGCTGCAAAAGCGCGTACATGGCGCGCTCGGTCGGCGCATCGAGCGCGCTGGTGGCCTCGTCCATGAACAGCCAGTCCGGGGCGATGAGCAGCGCGCGGGCCACCGCCAGACGCTGCTGCTCGCCGGGGGAGAGCCGCTGCATCCAGGTGTCGGTCTGCTCCAGCGCGGCCTCCAGATAGGGCACGCGCGCAAGCTGCAGCGCCTCGCTGATCCGCGCGGCGCCGAAGTCGTCCGGGTTTTGCGGATAGGTCAGCGCCTGCTTGAGCGTGCCCAGCGGCAGATACGGTTTTTGCGGCAGGAACAGGGTGCGGCCCGAGGGTGCATGCGCATGCGCCGTATTGAGCGCATACGGCCAGATGCCCGCCAGCCAGCGCACCAGCGTGCTCTTGCCGCTGCCCGACGGCCCGGTGAACAGGGTGTGCTGGCCGCGGCTGATGTGTTCGCCCGCGCATTGCAGCAGCGGCCGCCCATCGGGTGTCAGCAGCAGCAGATCGCCCAGCGCCACCGACTCGCGCGCGCTGCGCAGCGGCACCACGCCCGCCGAGTCGATGCCTGGACCTGCGGGAACTGGCGGCGTCGGGCTGGGCGGGTGTTGCCTGGCTTCGTTCATGGCCTCGACAAAAGTCTGCAAACGCTCGACCGTGGCGCGCCAGTCGGCGATGCTGGTGTACGCGCCGATGAACCACGACAGCGCCCCCTGCACCTGGCCGAAGGCCTGCGCCGTCTGCGTCAGCCCACCCAGTTGAATCTGCCCGGCGAAATAGCGCGGTGCGGCCACCAGAATGGGGAAGATGATGGCCAGTTGGCCGTAGAACGCGCTGTACCAGGTGAACAGCTTCTGCCGCCTCATGATGCCCCACCAGTTGCTCCACACATTGGAGAAACGGTCGCGGTGCCCGGCGAGTTCGCGCTGCTCGCCGTTGTACAGCGCGATGCCTTCGTCATGCTCGCGCGTGCGCGCCAGGCCGAAGCGGAAATCCGCCTCGTAGCGCTGCTGGTAGAAGTTGAGCCGGATCAGCGGCCTGCCCACCCAGTGCGCCAGCACGCTGCCCACCCCGGCATACAGAATCGCCACCCACACCATATAGCCGGGGATGGTGACGCCCAGCAGCGTGACCGCGCCCGACAGCATCCACAGCATGACCAGAAAGGAGAACAGCGTGACCAGCGAGGAGACGAAGCCGAAAAACAGATTCAGGCTGCCGTTGATGAACCCGCCAATGTCGTCGGCGATGCGCTGATCGGGGTTGTCGGTGTTGCCCTGCCGCAGCGACATACGGTAATGCGTGCCGCCGGAGAGCCAGTCCTTGAGAAACACCTCGGTCATCCAGCGCCGCCAGTTGATCTGCAGCATCTGCAAAAAATACTGCGAATACACCGCCAGGGCGATGTAGAGAAAGGCGTAGCCGGTGAAGATCAGCAGCAACTGCTTGAAGGCGGCGAAATTCTTCGCTTGCAGGGCGTTGAAAAACTCGCCGTTCCACTGCGTGAGCTTCACATTCACCCACACCAGCGCCAGATTCATCGCCAGCACCAGCAGCAGCAGGCCCCAGCCCTTTTTCTTTTCTTCCGACACCAGATAGGGTTTGGCGAGCGAATAGAAATGCTTGAGCGCGAAGCGATAAGACTGTGGAGAGGCTTGATGCGGCATGAGGCAAACGGCTCCTGAAAACACATGGGCTGAGGCATTGTGCCTGCGAGGGCGCAGCCGTTGTCACAGTACGGACATGGCGC
>NZ_JAVERI010000044.1:0-2869 GCF_034007205.1 Thiomonas sp. | reverse complement strand
GGCAGCGGCGAGACGGCAGCCAAGCTTAAGGACGTTTTCGGCGACACGCCCGCCTACGCTGACGTGCCCGGCCTGTGCAAGGTGGCGACTGTGGCCGAGATCGAGGCCCAGGGCTGGTCGCTCAATCCCGGCCGTTATGTCGGTGTCGCGCCGGGTGAGGACGTCAGCGACGAAGATTTCAAAGAGCAACTTGAAACCCTGAATGAGGAACTGGAATCACTGAACGCCCAGGCGCGGGAACTGGAGCAGACCATTGCCGCGAATGTGGCAGGGATTCTGGAGGCGTGATGGAAACTGCGTTCCAGATGGTGAAGCTCGCTGACTGCGTTGATCTTCTCGCGGGCTTCGCGTTCAAAAGCCAGCATTTCACCAACAGATCCGATGACATCCCGCTAGTGAAGGGTGAGAACGTCAGCCAAGGCTGCATCCTTTGGGAGATTTCAAAGCGCTGGTCCACCGCCGATTGGCCGAACTTGGAAAAATTCCAACTTCGGCCGGGCGACGTTGTTGTGGCAATGGATCGGCCGTGGGTTCCTGCTGGTCTGAAATGGGCTTACATCCGCAGCGACGACCCCAAAGCATTACTTGTCCAACGGTGCTCTCGTCTCAGAAGCAACACGCCTGGGCTTGACCAAAGCTTTCTCCGTTTCGTTATTGGTGGGCCGGGCTTCGAGTCATACGTAATTCCCATTACGACCGGCGTGAATGTCCCGCACATCAGCGGGAAGCAAATTCTCGACTACAAGTTTGCCCTTCCTCCGCTCCCCGTCCAGCAACGCATCGCGGGCATCCTGTCGGCCTACGACGAACTCATCGAGAACAACCAGCGGCGCATCAAGATTCTGGAGTCGATGGCCCGTACCCTCTACCGCGTGACCTTGCCCCTGGAATGCGTATCCCATAGCCGACTCATGCACTGGCGTGCCGGGGTTGGTTGGCGAGCCAGTTTTCTTCGAAGCGCATCGGGCTGACATAGGCCAGCGTCGAGTGCAGTCGGGTGCGGTTGTACCAGAGGATCCAGGCGACGGTTTCGTCCATGGCCTGGCGCCGGGTCTTGAAGCGCTGCCCATGCAACCGCTCCACCTTCAACGAGCCGAACAGCGTCTCGCTGCAGGCGTTGTCCCAACAGTTGCCGCGACGGCTCATCGACGCGGTGATGCCGTACTCGGTCAGTACGTCGCGGAAGTCCTTGGCAGCGTACTGGCTGCCGCGGTCGCTGTGGAAGATCAGCCCGGCCTGCTTGCTCGGATGGCGTTTGAACCACGCCATGCGCAATGCGTCGATGACGATGTCGCGCGTCATGTCCTGGCGCAGGCTCCAGCCGATGACTTGGCGACTGAACAGGTCGATGACCACGGCCAGGAACAGCCACCCTTCGTCGGTGGCGATGTACGTGATGTCGCCCGCCCAGACCTTGTCGGGCTCGGCCACCGCGAACTTGCGCTCAAGCAGGTTGGGTGCGATCGGCAGATCGTGATTGCTGTCGGTGGTGACCTTGAAGCGCCTCTTGCCACGGGCCCGGATGCCGTGCCGTTGCATGAGCTTTTGCACCCGCTCCTTGCCCACACGGATGCCACGAGCCAGCAATTCCTTCCAGGTGCGTGGCCAGCCGTAGCCGCCGCGCGTCTCGGCGTGGATTGCCTTGATGTGCACAAGCAGCGCGTCATCGCTCAGGTGGCGGCGCTGCGCACCACTGGCGCGGCGAACGAAGTGCGCGTGGTAGCCGGCCACGCTGACCTCGAGCACCCGGCACTGCACCGAGATCGGCCACACACGGCGGTGGCGTTCAATGAAGGCGTACTTCACTTCGCTGCCTTTGCGAAGTACGCCGTCGCTTTTCCCAGAATATCGCGCTCCATCTTCACCCGCGCCAGCTCGGCCCGCAGTCGGCTGATCTCCATCTGCTCGGCGCTCACAACCTTGCTGTCAGCGCCACTGAGCTTGCCCAGTCGAGCCGCCTTGACCCAGTTGAACAGCGTCTGATCCACCACGCCTAGCGTCCGTGCCGCCGCCGCAATACTCTGGCCGCCCTCGACTAGGCGCACCGCCTCCTGCTTGAACTCCAGCGTGTAGCGCGCCCGCGTTGTCGTCTTTGTCATTTCCGTTCTCCTTGCTTGGATTAAATCACTCAGCAAGGGATACGTTTTCCGCGGGCAAGGTCAAACTCAACCGATCCCGTTGTTTCGCCGCTGCGTCAGCGCATGCTCGACGACATGCGCATCCGCAAGCTCGAGGCCAAGACGCAGACGGACTACGTGCGCGGCGTGCGCAGGCTCGCAGCCTATCTCGGGCGCTCGCCCGACACCGCGACCGTCGAGGACCTGCGGCGGTTTCAGTTGGATCTGGTCGATCAGGGCGCCTCGCCGATGACGATCAACGCGACGCACACGGCGCTCAAGTTTTTCTTCGACGTCACGCTCGGCCGCGCCGAACTGATGGCCAAGATGCAACCCGTGCGCATGCCCACCAAGCTGCCGGTGGTGCTCAGCCCCGAGGAAGTCTCCAGGCTGATCGCCTGCGCACCGAACCTGAAGCACCGCACGGCCCTGTCGGTGGCCTACGGTGCGGGACTTCGCGTCAGCGAGGTCTGCGCGCTGAAGGTCGGCGACGTCGACAGCCAGCGCATGACCTTGCGCGTCGAGCAGGGCAAGGGACGCAAGGATCGCTATGCGATGCTCTCGCCGGTGCTGCTGGAGAGACTGCGTGCGTGGTGGCGTGTGGGGCACGCCCAGGGCAAGATCCTGCCCGGCGGCTGGCTGTTTCCCGGTCTCGATCCGACGGATCCGCTGAGCACCCGCCAACTCAACCGCGCCATTCACGCCGCAGCCGAGGCCGCGCAGATCGACAAGCGCGTGTCGATGCACACCTT
>NZ_JAVERI010000027.1:0-21053 GCF_034007205.1 Thiomonas sp. | reverse complement strand
AAAAACAGGCGGTCGATACATTTGGAAACGGTGGGCGCAGCAAAGGGGCGAAAAAGCTGTTGACAATCAATGGGTTGCAGGGGTAGAGTTTGCCCATGCCCGGTTCGTAAACGGGATTAAGACGCGGATTTGAACCATCTCGGCTCCCAGGGCGGTTTGCCCATGCCCGGTTCGTAAACGGGATTAAGACGCCAGGTTGCCCGCCGCAAAATGCAAATCGCTAAGTTTGCCCATGCCCGGTTCGTAAACGGGATTAAGACGGAGGCTGAAATGATGACTGGGGCGTCGTCGGGTTTGCCCATGCCCGGTTCGTAAACGGGATTAAGACATGCTCGCCCATTTCCGTGATGGGCTAACGACTGGTTTGCCCATGCCCGGTTCGTAAACGGGATTAAGACTCTTTTGCCGGTCTTTCGACCAGCCTTTTTTCCGATGTTTGCCCATGCCCGGTTCGTAAACGGGATTAAGACTAATAGGCCTTCATCTAGGAGGGCCTGCAAGCGGCGTTTGCCCATGCCCGGTTCGTAAACGGGATTAAGACAAACAGTTCAACTCGAACTTCGTTGCTACCAAAAGTTTGCCCATGCCCGGTTCGTAAACGGGATTAAGACGCGGCTGCGCAGGGAGTGGGTGAGTCAGAACCCGTTTGCCCATGCCCGGTTCGTAAACGGGATTAAGACATGGTGATTCTCCTTGATCAATGGCCCGACCAAGGTTTGGTTTGCCCATGCCCGGTTCGTAAACGGGATTAAGACGCCAGAGACGGCGATCGCAATCGCCTCTTCGTACGTTTGCCCATGCCCGGTTCGTAAACGGGATTAAGACTGGGTCTCCGTGGTTTTCTTGTCGTTGGGGAAAAGTTTGCCCATGCCCGGTTCGTAAACGGGATTAAGACGGATGCGTTCACGGACCGCATCAACCGTGAAGTCGTTTGCCCATGCCCGGTTCGTAAACGGGATTAAGACATCGAGGGCTTCCTTGTATAGGGCCTCGCGCTTTGTTTGCCCATGCCCGGTTCGTAAACGGGATTAAGACTCGCGGTTGAGGAGTGCGACCATCGTGGCCGCAGTTTGCCCATGCCCGGTTCGTAAACGGGATTAAGACGGCGTGAGCGTGGCCCCCACGATGTTCGCCTCAGTTTGCCCATGCCCCGGGAAACCGGGGGTCAGGTCTAGCTTCGTAGCATGAATTTCCCCGCCCGGCACTTTGAACCGTTGATGAGCATCTGATGAAAATCCGTCTTTGCCTGATTTCGGAACGGCCACCGGCCAATCTGTGCGCAGGGCAAATCCTCCCCACCCCAACCCTCCCCACGAGTGGCCGAAAACCTGGCGGCTCAGGAATGGTCAGCCCTGCAAATCCTCCCCACCCCAACCCTCCCCACGAGTGGGGAGGGAGCACGGCGAAACCGGGCGTTAGGTCTGGCTTCGGAGGGAAACCGGGGGTCAGGTCTAGCTTCGTAGCATGAATTTCCCCGCCCGGCACTTTGAACCGTTGATGGGCATCTGATGAAAATCCGTCTTTGCCTGATTTCGGAACGGCCACCGGCCAATCTGTGCGCAGGGCAAATCCTCCCCACCCCAACCCTCCCCACGAGTGGGGAGGGAGCACGGCGAAACCGGGCGTCAGGTCTGGCTTCGTAGCACGATGGCAAGGCGACCGCAGGGGGGGCGGGTATCCCGCGCCTTGTCGGGAGAACACCGCGCCGGCCAATCCGCGAGATACCTTCGGGTATCGCTGTAGGTGGCGCCTTGCCCTGACTGCGATAAATCCATCCTTTTTAGGGGTTCCATCAAGCATGAAACACGGCATGAGTGCCGTGCTTCACGCGATCCGTCATGAACGAATACGAACGCATGGAGTTTCGTTGGGCCTCGGTTGCGCGGCGGCGGTAACATAGCCGTCCTTCATTCGGAGGGCATCGTGTCTACGCAGTTCGCCACACCGGAAGCCGAGGCACTGAGGCCCTCTCCTGAAGAGCAGCCAACGCCGAGATCGGCCACGCCTTCATCACCGAGTTCGAGCGATCCGCGGCACTACGGGTGGGTAGACTGTGGCCAACCAGGAGACCGACATGCATTACATACTTGAATGCGAACGGGAAGAAGACGGTCGTTGGTTAGCTGAGGTTCCTCAGTTGCCAGGTGTGCTGGCGTATGGCGCTTCGTCGAGCGAGGCCATGGCGCGGGCTGAGGTGCTGGCCCTTCGTGTCATGGCTGAGCGGCTTGAGCACGGCGAAGCCAAACCCACAGAAATCATTCTCTCTTTGCCTGCTGCTGCATGAGCCAGTGGCCTTCGTCCAAGGCCAAGCGTGTCTACGCTGCTCTTCTGCAGATGGGCTGGCAACTCAAGCGCCAAACCGGTTCACACCGAACTCTCGCTCGTGGGGGCGGGGTCAGGTCTAGCTTCGTAGCATCAGGGCAGCCGTCCTGAGTTGATCGTGCGCTCCACTTGTGGGGGGAGGAAAGGCTGGGTGTGGATGCGAGGTGAAGGCCCTCAAATCGCCGCCATGCTCCATCGCCACTTGAACCACCTGGATTTCACCCTGGCCGCCATCGATGACGTGATCTCCCGCGGCAAGATGGGAGATTGGGAAGACCTGCGCGTCGCCGTCATCGATGACCCGCATGTGGCGGAAAAGGTCCTGCGCGTGTGCCGGCCTTACGCTGGGGAGCGCTATGCGCAGCGGCATCACTTCTGGGCGCAATATGTCCATGGACGCGGACGCACTGCCTGAGTGGGAGCGTGTGCTTTCCTCGGCCGCGCGGTTGCAGCGCATCCTGCCTGCCCGACGTGACCGCGCAGACCACGACCTGGGGCACGCCAGACCGGGCTGGAACAAGGGCAACCAAACCCTGTGGAAGCCGTAGCGCCCGAGGGCAGGGCGCAGCAATTGCGGCGGGAAGTCGCCGAAAATCTCATTGCCGCGCTACCGCCCTGTACTGCCCGAACTGGGCGGAAAACTGAAAAAACGGCGAACTCAAGGGTGTCACGGCGGACATCGGGCGCAAGGGAAATCGCTTCGTCATCCTGAGTCTGAGGGCGGGCTGATCCGCGCAGATGGCGTTCGCGTCTCTCGGGCGCGGCGCAGGCGCCTGCAAACTTGCAGCAGGCCTCCTGTCGCTCACAGTGTGGAACAATGCAGACATCCTCTCTCCGTGGTCGTCTGCGCGGCGATTCGTGGCCTACACCGAGACGGGGTTGTGTGAGTTGTGAACGTCGAAAGCGAGTCTGCGATGGAAATCTTCGTTGCCAAGTGGTTGCCGTTTCTCTACTTCTGGCGCTCTGGGCGCCGTGGTGCGGGCTTGGCGGCGCTGCTGATGCAGCTGACCCTCATCCTGTGGCCCATCGCCTCGTTCTGGGCGATGGCGGGCGCGGTGCGCGCCCAGGAAACGGCGCAGTGGTACCCGCTGGTCCGGCGGGATTTCTGAGCGAAGGGATCGAGCCATGTCTGCACTTCCTGCCATTACCCAACACGTCGAGGGCACCACGCGCTTTCTGTGTCCGCATTGCCGATCGGACGACGTGCGCAAGGTCTCGCTCATGTACGAGCAGGCCACGAGCAACCTGAACTACCGCGCGCTGTCGATGAACGACCAGGGCGGCGCGGCCTACACCGCCGGGTCCGGCGGGCTGCAGAATCTGATGGGCGGGCGGATCGCGCCGCCTGTGCCGCCCGAAGCTCCGGTCAAGCCACGGTTTCCCATTTTTTCGCTGATTTCGTTGGCTATGGCCACTTCCCCGATTACCGGAATTGGAATGACGAACGCATCTACTGGGGATCGTTTGGTGGCGTTTGTCCTGTATATGTTGCTACCTATGTCGTTTCTGCCGAAATATGTCATGCAGTCGCTGCGCTACGCAAGCTATGCACCGCGTTACCAGAATCTGCTCTTGCCTGATTACCAGCAACGCCATGCAAAGTGGTCCAGATCATGGATGTGCATGCGCTGCGGCGAAATCCACGAGCGCTGAGCAAAACCGTCGCGCCTCTGCGCGAATGCGTCAGCGTATGGCGAATCACCGACCGTCGGTCACCATCTCTTCAAGGAGCCCAAAATGAGCATCAAACCCGTTGACATCATCGACCTGGAAAACGGCGTGCAGATCGAGGTCTATGAAGACGGCGATATCGTGCTGGTCAGGCAGCAGCTTTTCATTCAGATCACCGCCAGTGAGTTGTACAAAATCGCCGCCGCATCGAAGGCGGCTGCCCGGGATGCGGCAAGAGTCGCCGTGAAGAGCGCTGCCACGCCGTCGTCGCCCAAATCGCAGGCGGCGTCGCAGGCAGCGACGGGCGCCGTCCTGAAGTCGTAGTCTGGGCGGTGGGCGCGCGTTTTGGCGCAAGCGCCAAAACGCGCCAGCAGGAAGCGCAACCCACCGTTCAGGGCGCGCGACCCGCAAACTTGCGCCGCCCGCTTCCCTGATCGAAGCACCCTACATTGCGAACCTCCCGATGAGTATCATCGCGCCGGGCAGCGTGGCCGTTGCTCGAAGCGGCGTGCCCGCGGGCCTTTGATCATCGATCATCCAACCGAACCACAAGGAGACCACCATGCGACTGCTCATTGCCCTGCTCCTGCCCTGGCTGACGTTCTTCACCATCGGCAAGCCCATCTCGGGCATCATCTGCCTGATCCTCCAGATCACGCTGATCGGCTGGATTCCCGCGACCATCTGGGCGGTGTATTCGCTCAGCCAATACAAGACGGACAAGAAAATCGCCAAGGCGCTTGCCGCCCGCGAGGGATGACGGAGGTTCAGCTTCTCTATAGCATGGCTTTCCCCAGGGATGGCTCGCAGCCGTCTCGCTGCGGCAAAGTGTGTGTTGACGGCGCGCTATGCGGCTGGCGGAGAGTGCTGCCCTACCCGCATCCCCATTGCATGTCCCGAACGATATGAACGAACCGATCGCAGCTTCCTCTTCCGTGGGCGGTCTGGCCTTGAGCCGCCAGCGCTACACCCTGCGCAGCAAGGGGCTGCATTGGTCGGGCTTTCCGGGCGCGTTGCTGCACAGCGGGCTGGGGATGATGCTGGCGCGGGTGTCGCCCGCGGTGTTCGAGGTGCTGATCGGCGGCGAGGATGCGCGGGCAGGCGAGGCGTCACGCCCCCGCCCGTGGTGGATGCTGCCGCCGCTCGATGTCCGCATGGCGTTTGCGCCGGGCGACGATCTGCAACTGGACCTGTTTTTCGCCAACCCGCAAGGCGACTGGGCGGACGTCTGCGCGCAGGCGCTCGAAGCGCTGGGCGAGGCGGGTGTGGGCAAGTCGCGCGGGCGGTTTGCGCTGCTGCGGCACGAGCCCGTGCCCTGGGCGTGCAACGAAGGGCAGGGCGAGCGGGCGCCGCTGCCTGCCGCACCCATCGAACTCGGCCGCATGCTGGCTTCGGCGCGCTTCATGGAGGAGGGCGCGAGGCACATCGGGGTGCAGTTGCTCACGCCCTTGCGGCTGAAGGGCGAGCAGGGGCTGGTGCAGCAGGCGCCTGCCGCCGCGCTGTTCGTGCGCCGCCTGCTGGCGCGCGCGGCCATGCTCTCGGGGGTGCGCATGGTCGATCTGCCGCTGGCGCAGCAGGCGCTGGAGCAGGCGCATACCCTGCTCATCACGCAGCAGGATCTGCACTGGGACGACCTGTCGCGCTACTCCGCGCGGCAACAGGCTGAATTGCCCCTGGGCGGCTTGACGGGCTGGCTGCGCTACAGCGGCGCAGGCCCGCTGGACGCCGCGCTGGCCTGGTTCGCCGTGGGTGAATGGCTGCACCTGGGAACCAAGACCACGTTTGGCCTGGGCGCCTACCGTTTGCTGCCGCAGCGCGTGTGCGGATAGTGCGGCATGAGGGCGTGCGGTCGGTTGCGCAAACTTGCCGATTCCGGCGCCCGGCGCCCGCGCAGTATGCTTGAAACCTTGGACATTTCCGAACCTTGACGAGCAGATTGGGGGCAAGCATGACCGTTTATTTCGTTTCCAGACACGATGGCGCACGGCGCTGGGCGCAGATTCTGCAAAAGCAGGGCAACTGGCCGCATCCGGTCGATGCCTACGTCGATCATCTCGATGTGTCGGCGCTGAAAAAGGGGGATGTGGTGATCGGCACCTTGCCCTTGCGCGAGGCGGCAGCCGTCCGCCAGCGCGGGGCGGAGTTCTTTTCGCTCGATCTGCAGGTGCCGCCGCATTGGCGCGGGCAGGAGCTCACCGCCACGCAGATGGCCGCATGCGGCGCCACGCTCACCAGCTACCGACTGACGGTCAAGGAGACGGTGGAAATGCACCCGGTGAACAAGAAGCCGCGGGCCGTCAAGACCAGCCCCGCTGTCACCGTGATGCTGGTCAGCCAGGAGCTCATGCCGCAGTATCTGGGCTTCGCGCAGGCGCCCACGCCGCAGGTGATTCTGGCGGTGACGAAAAGCATGAGCGCGCGAGCCGAGGCGCTCGACGCGCTGCTGCAGGCGGCGCCGCAGCCGCCCGAGAGAATCAAGCGCCTGCATCTCGATGAATCTCAGGGCTACGCCGATCTGCTCAAGCAGGCCGAGGCCCTGCTCGACAAGCTGCATGGCGACGGCGCGCAAGAGGTGAGCTTCAACCTCACCGGCGGTACCAAGCTCATGGCGATGGCCTTCGCCCAAGCCGGGCAGGCCGCGCAGCGCATGGGCGACGCCGTGAACCTGCAATATATCGATACGGCCAATGGCGTGATCGAGCAGATTCAGGGCAGCCGCTCCACCCGGCTGCCGCTGCCTGCGCGAGTGGGGGTGCGCGAAGCCGTGCTGGCCTCGGGCAAGGCCGATGCCGGTTGCGCCAGCGCCTCGGTGCGGTTCGCGCAGCAAATGAAGCGCAAGGCGCTGCACGACCATCTGATCGATGCCAGCGTGACGATGATCGGCTCGCTCAATCAACTGGCGATGGACATGGAAGCGCTGTGCGCCAACCCCGATCGCCACAGCGCCTGGCTGGATGGCAAGCGAAGCAAGCCGAAAGCAGGGGCATTCACCTTGGTCAGACCCGTCCAGGACAAAGCCGACTTCCGTCTGGATTCCCTGCGCAAGGCGCTCGCGGGCAAGCTCGGCGCACTGTTGCATGAACAGGGGGTGTTGTCGGACAAGCCCACGCTGCAGGACGGCCTGCTCAGCCTGAAGCTCCCTCATTCCGCTGAAATCGACTACCTCAAGGGCGGCTGGCTGGAGGCGCATCTGGCTTCCATCATCGCCGCGGCCGGGCCAGACGACTGGGCCTGCGGCGTGCAGATCGGTCAGGAGCATGGCAGGAACAACGAGATCGACGCCATCGTCACCTGCGGTAACCGCACCCTGCTGGTGGAAGTCAAGACCGCCAATCTCGCCCGTGATTCGGTTGGGGACGGTGGCGAGAAGTCCAGCAAGGGGCAGGACGCGATCTACAAGCTCGACTCCATCGGCCACGATCTGGCGCGCAACTTCAACGACAACTGGCTGGTCTCGGCGCGCGCGCTCAGCACGGTCGATGTCGTGCGCGCCAAGGACAAGCGCATCAAGGTGTTTGCGCCGCAGGGCAAAGAGGCGCCTGCCCGCGCGGCGATCAAACCCTTCACCGAGGCGCTGCATGAGTGGATCGGGAAGGCCCGCGCCGTATCGCCGGTGCAGCCGGGGCAGACTTTCACCCCGCTGAAGGTGTCGTCCGATTGGAAGAAAAAAGAGAAAAATGCCTTCAAGGACTCATCGGCCCCGGCGAAAAAAGGCGCGGCGCGCGGCGCACTGAGCGACACCAACCTAGCCAAACTCGAATCGCTGAAACCGCAGAAATCCCCGGCCCGCGAGGGTTGAGGTCGAACGCGGCAGGCACCGATGCAAGTCATTACGGTACTTCAGCGCGCAGGGTAGTGATACCGTATATATTTCATTAGTATCCATACAAGGGAGCGTTCCATGTCGAAGGAAGCCGTTTTCACGATGAAGCTGGAACCGGAGCTGCGCGCCGAGTTCATGGCCGAGGCGGCAGCAGAAGACCGGCCCGCGTCCCAGGTCATGCGCGAGTTGATGCGCGGCTACATCGAGCAACGCCGCCGTGCCCGCGACGATGACGGCTACCTGCGGCGCAAGGTCGATACGGCGCGAGCCTCGATGCATGCCGGTGGCGGCCGGTCGAATGAGGAGGTTGAAGCCGAGTTCGCTGCGAGGCGCGAACGGGTCGCCGCAGGCCAGGCGTGATCGTCATCTGGACGCCGGAGGCGGAACAAGACCGTGCCGACATTTGGGGCTCCATCGCAGCCGACAACCCCGCCGCAATCTTGCCAGACCGCCGCAGCGCCATAGCCGCCTCTACATTGGCGGCATGGACCTCGCCACCCCGCTTCCCCTGCTTGATCGCGCCCTGCTCGACGACAGCCTGCTCGCAGGCTGGGAGCGGGTGCGCGACAACGCGGGCGGGCCGGGGGTGGACGGCGTCACCATTACCCAATTCGGGCGCGACATCCTCACCCGGCTGCCCGCGCTGCGCCAGCGCGTGACCAGTGGCTCCTACGCGGCGCAACCCCTGCGCCGTATCGAGCTGACCCGCCCAGGCAAGTCGCCGCGCGTGCTCGCAGTGCCCTGCGTGGCCGACCGGGTGGTGCAAAGCGCCGTGGCGCTTACCCTGAGCCCCTTGCTCGATCCGGGGTTTGAAGATTTCAGCTTCGGCTACCGCCCCGGGCGCAACGTGCCCCGAGCCGTGCAACGTCTGTGCGATGCACGCGACGCCGGGCTGGTGTGGATCGCCGAGGCCGACATCCAGAGCTGCTTCGACGGCATTCCCTGGGCCGCCCTGATGCAGCGCCTGAGCGACACCCTGCCCGACCCGTCGCTGCTCCCCTTCATCCGCCATTGGCTGGGCCTGCCTCTGCAGTGGGGCAATGGCCGCCAGAAGCCACGCGCGATGGGCGTGCCGCAAGGCTCGCCCCTGTCGCCGCTGCTGTCCAATGTGTTTCTCGACGGGCTGGACAAGGCGCTGGCAGGCGGCCCGTGGCGGGCCGTGCGCTATGCCGACGACTTCGTGCTCGCCGCCGCCCGGCGCGAAGACGCGCAGCAAGGGCTCAAGCGCGCCGCAGCGTGGCTGAAGTCGGCCGAACTGCGCCTCAACCTCGACAAGACCCGCGTCGTCCACGTCGATCAGGGTTTCACCTTTCTCGGCGTGCAATTTCTCGGCAGGCAGGTCAGCGCCGTGCAGCCGGGGGCCGAGCCTTGGGTGCTGCCCCGCCCTGACAAGGCCAGGCCCGGCCCCAAGGCGGCGCATCAGGCGCCGAACCAGGCGCCGAAACACGCCCTGCCGAACAAGAAAAACAAACGGTCCGCCGAGGGGAAAGCGCCCGTTTCGGACCGCACCAGCACATCCGCCAACGAAGGTGCACAGTCGAACCGAACCGAGGCGCCGTCGCCACGCGCACCCAAGCCCGCAGCCACACCACAAGCCGCCGCGCAGGTTGTGGCCGCACAGGCCGCCGCCGTCGCCCCGCCCACGCATTCCGCCGCACCCCGTCTGCGCACCCTCTACCTCACCGAGCCCGGCGCCTATCTGCACATCGACGGCGAACGCCTGCTCGTCGGCAAGGGGCAGGACGAGCTCGCCAGTATTCCCGCCGAAAAGGTCGATCAGGTCGTGGCCGACACCGAAGGCGCGGTCAGCTTCGGCGCGCTGCGCCTGCTGCTGCGCCACGACGCCACGCTGCTGCTCACCCCCGGCGCCAGCGGCGAGCCCGCCGGGCTGCTCGTGCCGATGAACGGGCGGCAGGTGCAACTGCGCGCCGCGCAGTTCGCCCGGCTGAGCGACGGCGGCTTTCGCATCGCCGTGGCGCAGCGCATCGTGCAGGCCAAGATCGCCAACTCGCGCGTGCTGCTGCGCCGCTACCGGCGCTTTCGACCCGAAGGCGACCGCAACGAAGATGCCAAATTGCAGCGGCTTTACGCCCAATGCACCCAGGCGACCACGCTCGACGCCGTGCGTGGTTTCGAAGGCTCGGCCGCGCGCGTGCACTTCGACGCCTTCGCCACCCTGCTCGGCCCGCAGTGGGGCTTCGACCACCGCAACCGCCAGCCACCCAAGGACCCGGTCAATGCGCTACTGTCCTACGGCTACACCCTTCTGTTTCACACCGTGCACACCTTCATCCTGCGCCGTGGGCTCGACCCCTTTGTCGGCGCGCTGCACGCCCCGCGCGACGGCCACGCCGCGCTGGCCTCCGACCTCATGGAGCCCTACCGCAGCCTCATCGTCGATGCCACCGTGCTGCGCTTTCTCACCCAGGGCGGGGTGGACCCCGAAGACTTCGCGCAGGAAGAACCGGGCCGCCTGCCCGTGGGTGTCAAGCGCCGCTTCATCCAGGCGCTGGAACAAAAGCTCGCCAGCCCGGTGGGCCGCGACGGCAGCGCGGGCGACGCCCCCGACTGGCGCCGCATCATCGAGCGCGACGTGAACGGTTGGGCCGCCGCCGTCCAGGGCCAGCCGCAGGCCTATGCGCCGTGGCAGGCGCGCTGAGCAACAGCAGTCCGCGCCCCATGAGCAGCCTGATCGTTCTCGCCTACGACATCGCCGACGACCGCCGCCGCCGTCGTGCCGCCCGCCTGTGCGAACAGCGCATGCTGCGCGTGCAGGAAAGCGTGTTCGAAGCCTGGCTCACCCCCGCCGAACTGCGCCGCATCCTCGCCAGCCTGCAAGACGAGATCGACCCCAGGGCCGACCAGGTCCGCACCTACACCCTGGCGCTGCGCGACTTCGCCCGCCGCCGCGTGCTCGGGAAAATGCCCCAAGCCGTGCCCGACCCCGACTACTACCTCGTCTGAACTCCATGACCACAGCCGCCACACCGCAAAGCATCGAACAGCTCCACCTCATCGCCTTCGACCTCGCCAGCGACCGCCGCCGCTACCGCCTCACCCGCCTGCTCGAAGGCTACGGCCTGCGCGTGCAGGAAAGCGTGTTCGAAGCCTGGCTCACCGATCAGCAACAGGCTGTTCTGCTGCGCAAGGCCGAGGCCATTCTTCACCCCGAGCAAGACCGGCTGGTCTGCTACGTCCTTACCCCTGATGAGAGCGCCCGCTTGCGCACCCTGGGTTGCGCATACCCTGCACCCAATCCGGACTATCACCTGATTTGACGGTCAATGGTTGCAAGCTTGCACCGTGCGCCCATTCCGCCGAAGCCCCCTACATTGTTCACCGAGCCCAGCTCGACCCGCAGCGCCGTCTGTCCAAACGAGGCAGCGGCGCGGGCCGCGACGTGCTGCAGGAGCCTCGCCCTGGTGCGAGACCTGCGGGCCGCGCCGCCCGGCGGGAAGAGGACTGCCGCAGACGCGAGCGCGCCTGTTGCCCCTGCGTCCGACGGAGGGAGGCCGCCCGCCGGAGCCGAGTCCAGCCGGACAAAGACCCCCCGCGTCCGACGGGGCGCTGAACGCAGGACGCCGTTGCGCGCTCAGCCGAACCGCCAGAGAGTTCAGCTCCGCAGACGGCCCAGCCCGTTGCAGCGCCAGCGCACAGGCCGGTGGGTGCTGCGCGTCGTGAAAATGGGGCAAAAACCGTCGGTGAGCGCAGCGCGTTGATTTTATTGAGAAAAGTGGGGTGGAGTGATGAAAAAACAGGCGGTCGATACATTTGGAAACGGTGGGCGCAGCAAAGGGGCGAAAAAGCTGTTGACAATCAATGGGTTGCAGGGGTAGAGTTTGCCCATGCCCGGTTCGTAAACGGGATTAAGACGCGGCAAGGATGGAGCTTTTGATAAGCATGATGATGTTTGCCCATGCCCGGTTCGTAAACGGGATTAAGACAGGACCAGCAATCCGAGATGAAAGCACGTCGAAGTTTGCCCATGCCCGGTTCGTAAACGGGATTAAGACCAGAATCGCACTAGGGTATTGTGATCCTCTGCGGTTTGCCCATGCCCGGTTCGTAAACGGGATTAAGACATTAAGCAGGAATTTTGGTTCCATGCTCTCTCGTTTGCCCATGCCCGGTTCGTAAACGGGATTAAGACGCTAACGACGTCGCCTCGTGCGCGCAGATTACGTTTGCCCATGCCCGGTTCGTAAACGGGATTAAGACTGAATTCAAGCCCGGAGGCCGACTTCATTTTGGTTTGCCCATGCCCGGTTCGTAAACGGGATTAAGACACCGCCAAGAACGCCAGGAAGCCTATAAAAAATGGTTTGCCCATGCCCGGTTCGTAAACGGGATTAAGACCCTCCAGCGCTTGATCTTATTTTCCAGATCAATGGGTTTGCCCATGCCCGGTTCGTAAACGGGATTAAGACACCCCTCCCGGGGTCATTTCTTGAAGCGTGTCGCCGTTTGCCCATGCCCGGTTCGTAAACGGGATTAAGACTTGAGCAGGAACATCTTGTCCATGCTTCTCTCGTTTGCCCATGCCCGGTTCGTAAACGGGATTAAGACGACATAGCCCTTTTTTTGCCTGTCCGCGATGGCGTTTGCCCATGCCCGGTTCGTAAACGGGATTAAGACTTTCATCCCCAGTTTGTCGCAGACTTCTGCGACGTTTGCCCATGCCCGGTTCGTAAACGGGATTAAGACGTCGATGTGCACGGTTTTTCCGTCCGTGCACGCCGTTTGCCCATGCCCGGTTCGTAAACGGGATTAAGACCCCGAGGGTGCAGGCCGTGATCACCATGGCCATGGTGTTTGCCCATGCCCGGTTCGTAAACGGGATTAAGACGTGAAGCCCGAACCGTACGGGTCGCCGTTGTGTTTGCCCATGCCCGGTTCGTAAACGGGATTAAGACGGCGTGACTCCGGATGGCGAAACCTTGACGTGTTTGCCCATGCCCGGTTCGTAAACGGGATTAAGACACTTCCTCTTGGCGGAGGCGCCTGATCTCCGCGTTTGCCCATGCCCGGTTCGTAAACGGGATTAAGACCCTTCTTTGCGAGGTCCAGGATGCCCTCGGTGGTGTTTGCCCATGCCCGGTTCGTAAACGGGATTAAGACTTCATCCCGAGCACCTTCACGGTGGCGGACTCGAGTTTGCCCATGCCCGGTTCGTAAACGGGATTAAGACGCAAGCACGGGGCGGACCAGGCCGGAATACAGGCGTTTGCCCATGCCCGGTTCGTAAACGGGATTAAGACGGACCGCACACAGATGACGCGAGAGCCCAAAAGTTTGCCCATGCCCGGTTCGTAAACGGGATTAAGACGAGATACTCGACCTCCAGCGTCTGATCTTCTTTTTGTTTGCCCATGCCCGGTTCGTAAACGGGATTAAGACCACGCAAGATGTGGGTCATCTCCGGCTTATCCGGTTTGCCCATGCCCGGTTCGTAAACGGACGGGGGTCAGGTCTAGCTTCGTAGCATGCCCCCCCTTTCAGTCCTACGAACTTTGCGGAACTGCTGATGAAAATCCATCTTTGCCTGATTTCTGAACAGACTTGGCCAGTCTGCGCGCAGGGCAAATCCTCCCCACCCCAACCCTCCCCACTCGTGGGGAGGGAGTGAGCATCCGCCGCCGAGTCACGCGGGCGGAGGTGCGAACGGACGGGGGTCAGGTCTAGCTTCGTTGCATGCCCCCCTTCAGTCCTACGAACTTTGCGGAACTGCTGATGAAAATCCATCTTTGCCTGATTTCTGAACAGACTTGGCCAGTCTGCGCGCAGGGCAAATCCTCCCCACCCCAACCCTCCCCACTCGTGGGGAGGGAGTGAGCATCCGCCGCCGAGTCACGCGGGCGGAGGTGCTGGAAAACTCAATTTGCAGATCGATCCGCTGACGCGGGAGTAGGGCTTTCTTTAAAGGGGGGGGCAGATATGTTATATTTTTAGATAACTTATGGGGGATCCTATGCACACCACAAATCTGCGCAAGGTTGGCGGCTCCGTCATGCTCGCCGTCCCTCCGGCGCTGCTCGATGTTCTGCATCTTTCAGCCGGGGCCAAGGTCGGACTTTTGGTCGATAACGGGCGGCTCGTTGTCGAGCCGACGGCACGGCCACGCTACACGATGGCCGAACTTCTGGCCGCTTCGGATTATTCGCAGCCCCAGCCGCCCGAGGAACGCGAATGGGTTGATGCCCCCGCCGTAGGCCGAGAGCTTCCATGAGGCGTGGTGAGGTCTACCTGGTCGATCTGGTCGATCTGGACCGCGAACAGCGCGGGCACCGCCCGGTGGTCGTGGTCTCGCCGGATGAGTTCAACCGGGCAACCGGCCTGCCGGTGATCTTGCCGATCACGAATGGCGGCGAATTTGCCCGTCGCATGGGTTTTGCTGTGCCTTTGGCCGGGACCAAGACAACCGGCGTTGTCCGCTGCGATCAGCCGCGCGTTCTCGATCTCAACGCGCGCAATGGCCGCAAGGTGGAAAGTCTGCCGGCTGTGCTCATGGATGAGGTCTTGGCCAAGGTGGTCACGATCTTTGAGTGAGGTGCAACGGGGGTGATGTTCACACCCTCTCATTCGTCGAGCACGGTTAACGAGGGTCTGTCTGACTGTCTGAGTCTGACAGTCTGTTGCCAATTTATAAGTAATCGGTCAAAATGTCTCGCATGATTCCTGCGACAAAAGGTGTAGTCATGGCCCTCACAGCAGACACGATCGACCATACGACCCTTGCCCGTCTCGTGGAGACGGGGGTCGTGCGCGGCGCCGATGTCATTGGCCACGGTGGCGGCTGGGGCGTCGTCGTCAAGTACGGTATGACCGAACGCTCACTCGCCGCCAGGCGGGGGGGCGTTCGGACGTTCCGAAAGTTTGAGACCCTTGTCTCCTATCTTAAAGAGATGGGGATTTCCCAATACAACGTCAACGCCGCCGATTTCGACCCCCGGGCGATCAAGACAAGCCGCGCGAGGCCCGATGCCTCCGAACGGATGCGCAGCGCCTTCGAGGCCAAGGCACACACCGATTGGGTGCGCGAGAAGGTGGCTGAATCGCTGGCCGATCCACGGCCCAACATTGCGCACCGCCAGGTCATGGACGAGGTGCAAGCCCTGATCGACTCCAGGCGGAAACTGCATGCAGGCAAGGCCGCGTCTTGAGTGGCGTCCGCAGGCCAGCGCCGATCTGCTGGAAATCGTGGCCTATATCGCGGACGATGACCCCGATGCTGCCCAAGCGCTGAAAGATGAGATCGAGGCCAAGGGCGACCAACTGCCTGATCACCCCAGGCTCTACAAGCCATCGGCTCGCGTCACGGGCTTGCGCGAGCTGATCGTGCGAAGCAATTGCATCGTGCTCTACCGTGAGTCGCCTGAGCGGGTGGAGATTGTGAACGTGGTCCACGCCCGCAGGCAGTGGCCCTAAAGAAGCGCCATCTCCATCTGACCGATGGAGAAACAACGGGGTCTGGCTTCGTGGCCTGATTTCCTCCTTTCGGCCCTACGAATCTTGCGGGACTGCCAATGAAAATCCACCTTTGCCTGATTTCCGATCAGCCTCTGGCCAATCTGCTCGCCGCGGTCGACCGGGAGCATGGATGCGACAAGGCGGCGCTGGCGGTTTCGCCGCAAATGCACGGGAGGCGCGACATCAGAGCCGGGTGTTGCGCAGCCCTCGCCATGACGCCGCGGCAAGTTTGCAGGACGGGCGTGGGCCTCGCGGCGCGCTAAATTGACGGCCTGTCGGCGTGGCGGCTGCCGCCGCCGTCGATCCTCTTCTTCCCTTTGCAGGCCACAGTCATGTCCACTTCGCTTTCCAATGCGGCGAGCGCCGCCCCCTCTCAGACCACCCGGCGCGTGCTGCTGTGCGCCATCGGCATGTCGCCCCAGATCGTGACCGAAACGCTGTATGCGCTGGCGGTCAAGCCCGAAGCGGGGCTCGAGCCCTGGATTCCGACGGAGGTGCATGTGGTGACCACGGCGCGCGGCGCCGACAACGCCAAGCTCAATCTGCTGTCGGGCAATCCCGGCTGGTTTCACCAGTTGTGCGAGGACTACGGGCTGCCGGAGATGGGGTTCGAGCCGGAGAACATCCACATCATCCGCGATGCGCAGGGCAGGGCGCTCGACGACATCCGCACGCCTGCGGACAACGAGGCTGCGGCCGATCTGATTTCCGAACTGGTGCGCGGCTTCACCGCCGAGGAGAACAGTGCGCTGCATGCCTCGCTGGCCGGGGGGCGCAAGACCATGAGCTATTACCTTGGCTATGTGCTGTCGCTGTTCGGCCGCCCGCAGGACCGGCTCTCGCATGTGCTGGTGAGCGAGCCGTTCGAGGCGCATCCCGATTTCTATTACCCCACGCCGCAGGAGCGGGTGATTCACAGCCGCGCGCCGTTGCCGCCGCAGGCGATGAACTGCGCCGATGCGGTGGTGCAACTGGCGCAGGTGCCTTTCGTGCGGCTGCGCGACGGTCTGCCCGACCGTCTGCGCGAAGGTCGCAGCAGTTTCTCGGAAACCGTGGCGGCGGCCAGCCACGCGCTGGAGCCCGCGCGGGTGGTCATCAAGCTGCAGTCGCGGCAGGTGTGGGTCAATGAAGTGCACATACCGTTCAACGGCTCGGCGCTGTCGCTGTTCGTCTGGCTGGCCCGGCGGGCCGCAGCGGATGAGCCCGAGGCGGACTTTCGGTCGGTGGATGATGCGCGCGATTTCCTCGCCTGCGCGCGCGAGCTGCTGTCGGAGATGAGCGCGGATTTCGAGCGCATCGACGAAACGCTGGCCCGATCGATCCGGCTGGCCGACGGCGATGCCCTGGCCGGGTATTTCCAGCCGCTGATGAGCCGTGCCGTGAACGGCGTGCTGAAAGGAACCCTCGGCAACTCTCTGGCGCAGCGGGTGATGATCATCAACTCCGGCAGCCGGGGCAAGAGCCGCTACCGCCTGCCCGCCGATCTGGACATCACCTGGATCGACCGAGGGTGAGCGCGTGCAGGGGGCGGGGTCAGGCTGCAAACTTGCAGCGGCTCCCGTCCGTCGCAAGGCGCCCCACAATACCCGAACCTGGCAGCCAGAACGATGCCGGGCCAGTAAATATTTCTTGGCTCAATCTGAAACGGGGAACCACAATCATGTCTTGGAAAAATGCCACTCTCTTGTCATTCATGTCCGCCCTGGCGCTGACCCTCTGCGCCTGCGGGGGCGGCAGCAGCAGCGGAGTCAGCGGGCCGCCGGGGACCACGTCCACCACGCCGGGGGCTGCCGGAACCACCACCAGTTCGAACGCGGCGGCGTCGAGTGTGCAGGGCACGGTGGCCTATGGGCGCCCGGTATCGGGTGGATTGGTCGTGGCCGTCGATGTCAACGGCAACAAGTGCGGCTCGGCGACGACGGCCAGCGACGGCACGTACAGCATGAACACGATGTGCGCGCCCGGGCCGGTGGAGTTTGCGGTGCTCTCGGGAGCTCCGAACAACCTTCCGCTGATGACGGTCGCCGTGCCCGCCAACGCCAATGCGGTCGTGAGCGGGGTCGTCAACATCACGCCGCTGACCACGATGATCGTGTATGACTTTCTCGGCACGCAAACCGTGCTCAGCGGCGTGAACAGCCCCAACAGCTTCAGCCAGGCCGTGGGCTTCGTGCCGACGCTCGAAACCACGGCTTATCAGCTCTACGGCTCCAGCGCCGCCTTTGCCGCGATCAGTCAGGCCTACCAGAATTCGGCCAGCCGGGTGTTGGGCGCGCTGTCACTGACGCTCTCCAACTACGGCGTATCGGTCGCCTCGGGTTTCGACCCGGTGACGGCACCTTTCACGCCGAATGGGCAGGGCATCGACAAGTTTTTCGACGACTATCCGGAAAGCGTCACGGGCAGCAACAACCTGCAGCTCGGCAGCGCCAATCCGATCCTTTCGGTGATTTTCAGCGGCTCTTCGTCGGCGCCATCCACCCTGGGCGGAACGGCAGCGGGATCGGCGGGGGCACCGGGTACAGCAGGCTCTGCGGGATCTGCCAGCGCAACAGGAATCGCGAGTTGCGCGCCCGGAACCTACTGTCAGGCCTATCTCGGTAAATCGGTGACCATCAGCCAGACGGTATTGGGAACAGGTTCTGTAACCAGTGCCCCGCAATATCAGGAAACCTGCACCGGGACGGTCGCCTCGACGCCGACGACTGTCGCAAACGGCTCACTGACGGGCACCATACAGGTCGCCATGATCAGCGGCAGTTGTACGGTCAATGGGCAGACGACGGCGCTGTATGGCTACGTTTTCCCCTTCGCTCCGGGCTCGAATAACGAAGACCCGATCACCACAGCCGATGGTCTCGGTTACTCGGCAGCTTCCGACTGGATGCCGAATGCCGCGGCGGCCAATGGCGCCTTTCCGCAAACTTTTTCCTTGGATACGGCGACGTCCCTTGGCGCCGTCTCGGGCACGCTGACCATCCACTGATTCCCGTCATCTCAGCAACGCGCGGGCTGCCAGGCCCGCGTTTTTTTGACTGGCCGTCATTTGTCGAGTGGCGCCGCGCAGCACACTCATATCGAGTTTGAGAGCGCCCCCAGAGTTGCCGGATTCGCGCCAGGTTCACCGAGGGAGATGAAAAAAGTGGGGTGTGTCGGCGAGACGAGGCTCAGGCCGCTCAGATAACGATCGTTTTATGAGCGATATGCCGCGATCGCGGCATAAGGGCGATCACGGCAAGACTTCGACGAAGTTCTACGTCGCTGTCAGAACGTAGCGCATCCGGCCCGACACCTTGCAGGTCGGCTTGATGCTGCGGCTGACCAGCAGGCGCTGCACGATGTGCCCGGGTAAGGCGATGGCCTCGCTGCCAAGGCGAAGGCTGTATTGGATGGGGCAGTCTTGCGTTTGCTCGATCCAGCCGCCTGATTGCAGTATTTCGAGGGTGGCGTGAAGGGTTTGTTCAGTGGGCATGATGCTTCCTTGCAATGAGCGCACGATCCCCTTGATCGTGTTCGCCATGAAGAAAGCGCTTTGCCCGCAGGCAAAAGCGGCCACTGAATGTAGTGAAGCGTGGATGATAGCTTGAAACGCGCGGCCTGTGGCTGTGGGATATTGGAAGATGCTTGCAGCATCAGGCTGCCTGGTCGCAGCGAGACTCGCGCTGCGGTACGCTTGCCCGTTTCTTCAGCTTCCCCTCAAAAATCCCCGCCCCGCTCGGTACTGGCGTTGAAACGGATGATCCGGTAGGGGGCATGGGTGGAGACGTACTGAAATTCGAGCGCGCTGCGGTGCAGGGTGGCGAGCGCGCCGGCGATGCTGGCGGTTTTCTGGCCGCCGGTGATGTCGATCATGACGTCGCTTTCCTCATACCCCTGTTGGCCGGCGTGATCGAGGATGGAGTCGATTTCGTCGAGCAGGGCGCTCATGTCTTCGAAGTCCACGCCCTGGCCTGGGCGCGGGCGGATGTCGATGGACACGCCGGGCCGGTAAGTGCGAATGAGCTCGCCCGCAAGGGCCGCGTGTTCGCAGGACGATGCGGCGCTGTCACTTTGTGAACCACCTTGTGAACCAATCAGGTAGATGCGTTCCACGTGGGGGTGCGCCTCGATGGCGCGCAGCATCTGCTGCCATGACCAGTGGGGCGCAGTCAGTCGGGTCGTTTCTTCCAGACGGTCGGGCAGATCGATGACCTGTGGCGCTTCACCGGGCGATCCGTTGCGCATGGAGCTGATTTGCCAGCCTCGGGGGCCGCGCAGCAGGTCGTAATGGCGTTTTTCGGACAGGAAAATGATCAGCACCTTGCGGGGATTGGGCGTGTTGCGCTGCCTGAGCGAGGTGATCGGAAGCAGTTGGCGCCCGAAGCGGTACACCAGCGCGGCGCCTGCCATGAAGCTGGCGATACCCAGGAGCGTGATGGGCGGTGCCAGACGCAAGCCGCCCGACTCCCAGGTGATGCCGTTGGATGCCCAGTTGGAGCCGATTGCCATGACCAGGGTGCCGGTAAAGGTCATCAGCCAGGCGCCCAGGCGTCTGAATTTCCATCGCTTGCGCCGGGAACGGGAAGGCATGTCAGGGGCGTTTTGCTGTTGTCGTGAGGATCGGGTCCAGCGGCCTGCGCCGCGCCGAGATCAGAGCCGGTTCTTCCAGCCGTCGAGCAGCACGCAGGCGGACAGCGTGGCCATGAGGCCAAAGGGTATGACGGCGACGTTGGAGACGATCTGCCACCACAGGGGCAAGGGCTGGTCGGAAAAGCAGGGGATGCCGGTCAGCGGCCACTGCAGCAGCTCGATCGCCGCGATGACGGCCAGATTGCGCCGCAGAAAGACATGAGCGTAGCGGACGTACAGCATGAGGTCGATGCGCCCGCTGGCGTCGAAGGGGGCGAAGTAGCGCACGGGCAGGGAGCGGGTGAGGGTTTCGAGGGTCATGGCAGTCCGGTCAGGTGGTCAGGTGATGAGGGGCGGTGTGGCGCAGCCGAGCGCGGCGGCTTCGGCCGAAGAGCGGCTGGCCAGCACCGCAGCTGAAGGTCGAGGCGGACGAAGGACTGGGTTCCCCACGATCGTCCTCGGTTGGGTGGATGCTGGGCCGGCGCGAGGCCGACCCGGTGGCGCTTACTGCCCGACTCCCGATTTGTACACGCTCTGGCCGTGGGTATAGGAGTAGTTTTCCACCACACCATCCTTGTTGAACAGGATGACCAGCATCTTGTGATCGACATTGGCATGGTGCACGAACAGGTTGACGATGGGCACGAAATCCACCGCGGTGGGGGTGGCGTGGGCGAAGTTATAGGTCCATTGTTCGTCGCCATTGTTGAAACTGACGCTTTGCGGCTGGCCGAGCGTGGCCTGTACCTGCGCCTTGGTGGTCACGTCTTTTTCGATGTGTTGCCGCAGGGTCGTGGAGGTTTGCCGGGACAGGGCCTCGTTGCCGGCGCTGGCGCAACCGCCCAGCAGGGCGACGCCCAGCAGGGAGGCGGCGAAAGCGGTGCGACGGGTGTTCAGAAGGGTTTTCATGGTGGTGTTCCTTGTGGTTTGAATTCAGGGATACAGCGTGTTGGGTTCAGGCTGCTGGCCGCCGATGTCGATCAGGCCTGTCGCCATGTTTTCAGCGACCTGCAAAGGCGCAGGGTTTTGCAAATTTGCAGAGGCGAAATGCGTATTTCAGCCCATCGTGGACGGCATTTCAGGCTGATCGTGGACGGGATTTCAGCGTGATCGTGGACGGCGTTTCAGTCTGATCGTGGACGCTGTTTCAGCGTCATCGTGG
>NZ_JAVERI010000014.1:0-93219 GCF_034007205.1 Thiomonas sp. | reverse complement strand
CCCGCCCGAAGGGCAGCTCCCCATTGAGGATGCCGTCATAGATGCGTTCGGTGTACAGCCGCAGTTCGCCCCAGCGTGGGCAGTCCAGCGAAAGTGGCAGGTTCCGGGGCGACGAAATCGAGGCCAGGATCACCTGCTCGTACCGCAGCAGCCCGGTCCAGCGGATGGACGCTTCGATCGGGCGATAGAACACCTTTGATGTGGGTGCATCATTCTTGTTCTCTTGCATGCTCCGTCTCCTTCCAGGAGAAGAACTACATGGCCGACTCCTTTGCCGCCGACCTCATGGCCGGCGTGTTGTTGTCTGTGCAGGAAGCGAGCCCCAAGGGCGGCTTCGTCATTGGGCTTGAGTACCTCTTACCAGTCGGCGCTACTGGTAGCCGTCGTGTGCTCGATGTGTAAAAATTCATCGATTAGAAGGTCGAGCATCAGGACGCAGGCTCGACAGTGACGCTCACGCTATCAGGGTCGTAAGAAGTTGCGGCCCCTGCAAAACCGTCTGGGTATGGCCTGATATGCCAACGGTCTCAAGGGGTGCGAAGGGGATGGCAATCGTCATCCAACGTCCAGCCGGACGCAGCGAATGCGCTCCCGTCATGCTCATCCCGGCATCCTGATATATCCATAAAGAATCGCGCGCCGACGCACCATGGCTAGGGTGTGCGTTCTTCCGGCGTGGCTTGCGCAGATGGGCGCCGCGATGTGCGGTGCGCGCCTTTCCACCGTGGCATCCGAACTGCCCCGACATCGGAAGCCTGCTGCCTAGTCGGCATCGCGGTGAAGACGCAGAAGCAGAGAACGGGATATGGGTGGCTAGTTCGAGTCCACGCGGATGGCGATGTGCGGGGTGCGGGTCTGGTGCGCGGAGTGTGCGTCTCTGGACGTCGATGGATTTCTTTGGACGAACTTGTTGCCGGGGACGAAAAACAAGGCTACAATTGAGGTCTTCGCTGGCCACCTCGGCGAAGAAAGTGTTCGGGAAACAACGACTTACGCGCTTAGTAAACGTCTCGTTTCCCGCTCCAAATACCCCGCAAAAAAGGGAAGCCACGCTTCCCTTTTTTGTGCCCGGTGTGCATCGTCATGCGCCCAGCCATGCGTGGTCCAATAGTCCATTGACCCAATAGCAAACAAGGGCAAACAAGGCAAAGCAGGGCCTAACCCCAGGCAGGCTACGCCGGGGCGAGCGCTGCGGCGCCTAGCAGTTTTGCGTACGATCACCCCAGTCTTCGCGCAAAAGCCAAATCACCCGGCGGGGTGGCAGAGTGGTTATGCAGCGGCCTGCAAAGCCGTCTATGCCGGTTCGATTCCGACCCCCGCCTCCAAGTTCAGCATGCGCAACTGCCAGCCCGGATGGCGAAATGGGTAGACGCAGCGGACTTAAAATCCGCCGCTTTCCTGAAAAGGGGCGTGCGGGTTCGACCCCCGCTCCGGGCACCACGGTGCTATGCGGCCCTGCTGATGAAAAACAAGGCTCGTCAACCGATGGGCATGCTTTAGGGCCTGTTCACCCCATTTCTGCACCCGCGTTGCCCCCAGACGGGGCGTCTGGAGGCAACCCTGCGGGCCGGGGGTCTGGGCGGCGCACTGCCACGTTGCAGTCCGCTTGTGGTGGAGACCACCACGGGGCGCAGCCTGCGCCTCGCATTGCCTCCGCCCAGACCCCCGGCGCGGGTGCAGAAATGGGGTGAACAGGCCCTAGTCGCAATGACCCGATAAGATGCGGTCATGCGAATTCTCCTAGCCAACGATGACGGGTATCTGGCCCCCGGTCTTGCCGCGCTCTACGAGGGGCTGCGGGCGCACTGGGATGTGACGGTCATCGCGCCCGAGCAGAACGCGAGCGCGGCATCGAATGCGCTCACCCTGAACCGGCCGCTGTCGGTCTATACCGCCAGCAATGGTTTTCGGTATGTCAACGGTACGCCGTCGGATTGCGTGCATATCGCGCTGACGGGCCTGCTCGATTACCGCCCGGATCTGGTGGTGAGCGGGGTGAACAATGGGGCCAATCTCGGCGATGACACCATTTATTCAGGCACCGTGGCCGCCGCGACCGAGGGCTATTTGTTCGGCATTTCCGCCTTGGCCGTCTCGCTGACCGAAAAAGGCTGGAGGCATCTGGACACGGCGGTCGCGGTGGCGGTCGAAGTGGTGGCCAAGCTGGCCGAAGACCTGCCGCAACAGGCGCAGTTGCTGAACCTGAACGTCCCCAGCCGCCCTTTGAGTGAACTCGGCGGTGTGTATGTGACGCGCCTGGGCAAGCGGCATCCGAGCCAGCCCGTGGTGGTGCAGAAGAATCCTTACGGCGACACGATCTATTGGATCGGCGGAGCCGGCGCGGCGCTGGACCAGCAGGCGGGCACCGACTTCGACGCCATCGCACAAGGGTGCGCTTCGCTCACACCGCTGCAACTGGATTTGACGCACCATGCGCAGATTCAGACCTGTGCCGCCCGGTTCGAGAAGCGAGGCGATGCATGAGTGCGGGCAGCAAGTCACCGCAGCGCTTTGTGCACTGGCCTGCACGTCAGACGGTGGATGCCGCGCCGAATCAGGCGCCTTCAACCTCACCGCCGCTTAGGGGTGAGCAGGGGCGGGCGCGAACTGCTTCAATGCCCGCTTCAATGCCCATCTCTCGCGCAGTCCAAGCGCGCAGCGCAGCGCAGGGGCCATCGCGCTGCCTGCCGCGTCAGGCCGGGCTCGACTCGGACGCGGTGCGCCGCGGCATGGTCGACAAACTGCGGCAGTTTGGCGGCTTTGACGAGCGGGTGCTGCAGGCCTTGCAGGAGGTGCCGCGCCATCATTTCGTCGATCCGGGTCTGGCCGCCCAGGCCTATCTCGACAACGCACTGCCCATAGGCTATGAGCAAACCATCTCCAAGCCCTCGGTCGTGGCTCGCGGTCTGGATGCAGCGCTCAGGGCCCTGGCGCCGCGTGCCAATCTGGGCAAGGTGCTCGACATCGGCACAGGCTGTGGTTACGCCGCGGCTGTGACGGCGCGGATTGCCACAGAGGTCTACAGCGTCGAGCGCATTCGTGCCTTGCACGATCTGGCGCGCAACAATCTGCGCGCGCTGCGGGTGCCAAACCTGCGTTTGATTCTGGGCGACGGCATGCTGGGATGCCCGCAGGGCGCCCCGTTCGATGCGATTGTGTCGGGTGCTGCGGCGCTGACCTTGCCGCAGGCCTGGCTCGATCAGTTGGCGGTGGGCGGGGTGCTCATTGCGCCCATCGGCGATCCGCAGCAACTCCTGCTGTACCGCAAACGCTCCGCCACCAAGTTGGATGTGCTGCCGCTCGAAGGCGCCAGATTCGTCCCCTTAAAATCCGGTTTGACCTGAGAGGGTGCGAACCAATCCGCCATGACCGCTCATCTCGCCCAAAGCGTTCCCTGCAGCGTTGCAAATGCGCGCCGTGCCGACGGGCACGGCTGTGCTTTGCGCCTTGATGGAAACCCTTTGGACGCACTGCTCGACCACGCCGGATTCATTCACACCCTCTGAATCGACATCGCCCATTGACATTGTCACCATGCGGATTGCCCTGCTCGCTCTCATTCTTTCTGCCGCTGCCGTGCTGGGCGCCTGCTCTTCGGTGCCGCTGGCTCCCGTGCCGGTCGAGTCCAAGACCTTCCAGGATGTCGGCCCGGTCTATGCGCCGCCCGCACCTGCCACGGTGGCCGCGGCGCCCGCAGGCATCGCGACAGCCGCGTCGTCGTCCCTGGCTGGGCAGCCGGGGTATTACACGGTGCAGCCCGGTGATACCTTGCGGCGCATCGCCCTGCAGTACGGCACGACCTGGCAGAACCTGGCGCAATGGAACGATCTGAGTGATCCCAATGTGATCGAGGTCGGTCAGGTGCTGCGTGTCGTGCCGCCGCAGGGCGCAACACAGGCGGCCGGTGCGACGACGCCTGCCGCCTCGGCGCCGCCGGTCGCGGGTGCTGCGCAGAGCTTTGCCGTCACACCACAGGCGCCTGTGGCCTCGGCCACTGCTGCACCCCCGGCGCCCGTCGCCTCGGCAAGCCCGGCGCCCGCGGGTCCTGCGGTCATGGCCGGCAATCTGGCCACAGCGACGCATGATGGCATCACCTGGTCGTGGCCGGCCAGTGGCAAGATCATTCAGGGCTTCAATGGCACGACGAGCAAGGGCATCGACATCGCCGGCAATCTGGGCGACCCGGTCTACGCGGCGGCGGCGGGGCGGGTGGTGTATGCCGGCTCGGAGTTGCGCGGCTTCGGCAAGCTCATCATCATCAAGCACAACGCGGATTACATCAGCGTATACGCGCACAACAATGTCATGCTGGTAAAGGAAAACGAGGCGGTGAAGCGTGGTCAGAAAATCGCCGAAATGGGTTCGACTGATGCGCCGCGCGTCGAACTCCACTTCGAAATCCGGCTGCGCGGCAAGTCCGTCGATCCGATCGGGCTGCTGCCCAAGCAATAAGCCTGAACGCCTGCATGCCGCGCCATTCCAAGCAGGTTTCCGCTACGCCCGCCGAACAGGGGGCGTCTGCCTCAGCGCAGGCGGATCGCGCAGTTCGCCCCACTCGACAGGTCGACGCACAAACCGGGCAAGCCATCGCACAAGACAGCCCCGCTGCGCCCCCCGCGCAAGCTGCGCCGGCGCCGACAGGCCTGCCCTGTCCGCCCGCGTCGATCGGCGCCATCGACGACGAGTCGGGCGTCAGCGCCCTGCAGTCCTATCTCAACCATATCCGGGCCAAGCCGCTGTTGACTCCCGAAGAGGAATTCAATACGGCGACCCGCGCCAAAGCCGGGGATTTCGAGGCGCGTCAGGCGATGGTGGAGCACAACCTGCGGCTGGTGGTGAGCATCGCCAAGGCTTATGTCGGCCGCGGCGCGGCTCTGGGCGACTTGATCGAAGAGGGTAACCTCGGGCTGATTCATGCCATCGAGAAATTCGAGCCCGAACGCGGATTTCGTTTCTCCACCTATGCGAGCTGGTGGATTCGCCAGAGCATCGAACGTGCGCTGATGCTGCAGGTGCGCACCATCCGCCTGCCGGTGCATGTCATTCGTGAGCTCAATCAGGTGTTGCGGGCGCGCAAGCACCTGGAACAGGCGGCTGACTACCGCGGGCAATCCTCCGACGAGGATGTGGCCGCGCTTCTGGGGCGCAGTCCAGAGGAAGTCGCCGATCTGCTTGCCCTTGCCGAGCAGCCGATTTCGCTCGATGCCTTGCGCGAGACGCAAAACGGGGAGAGCTACGCTGACCAGTTCGCAGACCAGGATGCGCTGAGCATGGAAGAGCAGACGCAGATGCGCGAAATCGAGGCCCTGGTTGAATCCTGGGTGGGCGCGCTGTCCGAACGGGAGCGCGAAGTAATCGAAGCGCGCTTTGGCTTGCACGGACGCGAGCTGGAGACGCTGGAATCGCTGGCGCAGCGCTTGGGCCTCACGCGCGAGCGCGTGCGCCAGATCCAGCAGGAGGCCTTGCTCAAGCTCAAGGGACGTCTCGCTCGCAATGGCGTGGACCGGGGTTCAGTGCTTTAGAGACCTGCCACAGGCCATGATCCGCACCCCCATCGTCACCTTCGATATCGAAACCATCCCCGACCCTGCCGCCTTGCGCGCCGCAGGTCTGGCCGATGCCGATCTCGATGACCACGCCGCTGTGCTGCAGGCGCAGGCGCAGCGCCTGGAAAAGACGGGCAGCGATTTTCTCCCGATCCATTGTCAGCGCGTGCTGGTGATTTCGTGCACCTTTCGCCATCACGAAGGGCTGAAAATCCACTCCTTCGTCGATCGCGGCGGGCAGGAGGGCAGGGTGGTGCAGGGTTTTTTCAACATCATCGAAAAACATGCGCCCCAGCTCGTGTCGTGGAACGGCGGCGGCTTCGACCTGCCGGTGCTGCACTACCGCGGTCTGGTGCATGGCGTGACCGCACCCAAATACTGGGACATGGGCGAAGAGGATCGCGAGATGAAGTGGAACAACTACATCTCCCGCTATCACACCCGCCATCTCGACCTGATGGACCTGCTCGCGCTCTACCAGCCGCGCGCCAACGCGCCGATGGATGTGCTGGCCAAACTGTGCGGCTTTCCCGGCAAGCTGGGCATGGACGGCAGCAAGGTCTATGAGGCGTGGAGGGCCGGGCAGACGGGTGACATCCGCCGCTATTGCGAAACCGATGTCATGAACACCTACCTGCTGTATTGCCGCTATCAGCTCATGCGTGGGGCCCTGTCCGCGAATGAGTATGCCGACGAGATCGACCTGGTGCGGCATACCCTGGGCACCCTCGCGGCGCAGGAATCACATTGGCAGGAATACCTCGCTGCCTGGCCTGACCAACCTCTTTGAAAGAGCCTTCAAGGTTGTCATCACGCGGCTTTCATCTGTTGCGCATCTGTTCCAATAGGCGGATGGAACAACGACTCGAATGGTTGCAGATCGACAGCCTGGATCTGCAGGCCCGCGGCGTCGGGCGCAGCGAGAACGGCAAAGTGGTGTTCGTCGACTATGCGCTGCCCACAGAGCGGGTGCAGACGCGCATCACGCGCAGCAAGCGCAACTGGGAATCGGGTGAGGCCGTGGCCTGGGCCAACACGGCCAGCAGCCGGGTGACGCCGCGCTGCCCGCATTTTGGCGTCTGTGGGGGCTGCAGCATGCAGCATGTCGATCCCGCGGCGCAGTTGGCGTTCAAGCAGCGCATTCTCGAAGACGATTTCTGGCACTTGAGTCGCCTGAGGCCGCAAACCCTGCTGCGGCCCATTGCCGGGCCGAACTGGGGCTATCGCGCCCGCGCGCGGTTGACCGTGCGGCTGGTGCCGAAAAAGGGTGGAGTGCTGGTCGGCTTTCATGAAAAGGGCTCCAGCTATGTGGCGGACATGCGCAGTTGCGACATCTTGCCCAAGGCGGTTTCCGATTTGTTGCTGCCTTTGCGCGAGCTGATTGCGGGCCTGTCCCGACCTGAACGCGCGCCGCAGATCGAACTGGCGATGGGCGATCGGGTGACTGCGCTGGTGCTGCGACACCTGGAGCCCTTGACCGATGCCGATCGGCAGCGACTGCGCGACTTTGGCCGCAAGCACGGCGTGCAATGGTGGCTCCAGCCCAAGGGGCCCGATTCGGTGGTGCCGCTCGACGACGATGTCGAACCTCTGAGCTATGTCCTGCCGGAATTCGGCGTCGTCATGCCGTTTCGCCCCACCGATTTCACTCAGGTGAACCCGCAGATCAACCGCGTGATGGTGGCGCGGGCCTTGCGTCTGCTCGGTGCCCGGCGCACCGACCGGGTGATCGACTGGTTTTGCGGTCTGGGCAATTTCACCCTGCCGATCGCCACGCAGGCCCGGCAGGTGCTGGGCGTGGAGGGCAGCGCCACGCTGGTGGCCAGAGCGCTGGACAATGCCCTGTACAACGGCCTGCAGGACAGGGTCAGTTTCACCGCCCGCAACCTGTTCGAGATGAATGCGGACGATCTGCGCGCCTACGGCGAGGCCGACCTGTGGTTGGTGGACCCGCCGCGCGACGGCGCGCTGGCGCTGTGCAAGGCGCTGGCCGAGGCGGTGAATGGGCCGTTGCACGCTGATGAGAAACAGGCTGTGGAGAATTCACAGGCGATGCCCGAGCACGCCACGCTGCCCGAACCGTTCAGGCCCCCGCGCCGCATCGTTTATGTGTCCTGCAATCCGGCCACCCTGGCGCGCGATGCCGGTCTGCTGGTGCATCAGGCCGGATACACCCTGCGCGCCGCCGGGGTGATGAATATGTTTCCTCACACCGCGCATGTGGAATCGATGGCGGTGTTCGAGCGCGATTGAGTTTGACGCGCCCATGAACAAAACCTGCCCATAACAAAACCCACCCATAAAAAAGCCCGCATTCGCGGGCGTTTTGCAAGGGGCCAGCTTCGCTTACCGACGCCCGCCGCCGCTGAAAAAGCTCAGAATGGACAGCAGGTTGACGAACACGTTGTAGATGTCGAGGTAGATCGCCAGCGTGGCGGTGATGTAGTTGGTTTCACCGCCGTTGATGACGCGCTGCACATCGATCAGCATGAAGGCCGAAAAAATCACGATGGCCACGACCGAGAAGGTCAGCATCAGCGCGGGCAGTTGCAGCCAGATGTTGGCGATGCCCGCGAGGATGAGCAGGATGACGCCGACGAACAGCATTTTCGCCAGTCCCGACAGATCACGCTTGACCACATTGGCCAGCGTGGCCATGGCGCCGAAAATCACTGCCGTACCGCCGAAGGCCAGCATGATGAGCTGCGGGCCGTTGCCCATGCCCAGCACGAAGCCGAGCATCTGCGACAGCATCACGCCCATGAAGAAGGTGAACAGCAGCAGCAGGCCGACACCGGTGCTGGAATTCTTGGTGCGCTCGATGGCGAACATCAGGCCGAAGGCGCCGACCAGAAACACGATCATGGTCAGCCCGGGGCTTTGCATCATCGCCAGGTTCAGGCCGGTGGCCATGCCCAGCCAGGCGCCAAAAACCGTCGGGATGAGCGACAGGGCCAGCAGCGAATACGTCTGGCGCAGCACCTTGTTGCGCACTGAAACCGCGCCGCCGGGTTGGGCATAGAGGGTGTAATCGCGTTGTTCATTCATGGCAAAACTCCGTTCCTGGAAGTGGACGCTGTTGTTCAGACTAACACAGGCCAAATACGTTCCACCACGTGCATTTCAATCCCCCACGCATGAATTTGCAAGTCATGTGAGTGCGGTTTAAGCCCAGGTTCAGGCCGTCAGGCCGTCAGACCGGTTGCGGCGTGCTGCCGTAGGCGGTTTGCAGGCGTTCGAGCGCGCTCGCCAGGGTGATTTGGTGATTCTGCGGGCCGTGGACGGCGATTTTTTCCGCTCCGAGCACATTGCCCAGGCGCGCGCTGTCGGTCAGACTCCAGCCTTTGGATAGACCGAACAGCAAACCGGCGCGGAAGGCGTCGCCGCAACCCGTGGGGTCGAGCACTTGGTGGGCGGGTACGCCGGGAATGTCGATGACGCTGCCGCCCCCCTTCCAGATGCGGCAGCCGTGCTCGCCGCGGGTGACGACCACCCCGCGCACCTGGGAGGCGATGTGCTCCAGGCTCCAGCCGGTGCGCTCCACCAGCAGTTCGGCCTCGTAGTCGTTGACGGCCACCCAGCTCGCCTTGACGATGAAATCGCGCAGTTCGGCGCCGTCGAACAGCGGCATGCCCTGGCCCGGATCGAAGACGAAGGGAATGCCCGCCGCGGCAATCTGCGCCGCATGGTCGATCATGGCGGCGCGGCCGTCCGGTGCGACGATGGCCAGATCGACCCCGGCGTCCAGCGGCACCGGCAGCTCGTGCGCCCGGCCCATCGCCCCGGGATGGAAGGAGGTGATCTGGTTGTTGTCGCGGTCGGTGATGATGTGCGCCTGCGCGGTGAAACTGTCGGCCAGTTGGCCGACGTAAGTGCGCGGAATGTGCAGCGCGTCGAGACGGTCGAGATAGCTCTGACCGTCCGCCCCCAGCGCGCCGAGAATCAGCGGCTTCCCCCCCAGCAGCGCCAGGCTGTAGGCGATGTTGCCCGCGCAGCCGCCGAACTCGCGCCGCATCGTCGGCACCAGAAAACTGATGTTGAGAATGTGCACCTTGTCGGGCAGGATGTGCTCGGCAAAGCGGCCGTCGAAGGTGGTGATGGTGTCGAACGCGAGCGAACCGCAGATCAGGGTGGACATGAGGTTCAGCCTTCGAAGCGCAGCGCGGGGAAGAGAATGACGTCGCGGATGCTGGGCGCGTCGGTCAGCAGCATGACCAGCCGGTCGATGCCGATGCCGCAGCCGCCCGCAGGCGGCATGCCGTATTCGAGCGCGCGGATGTAGTCGGCGTCGAAATACATGGCTTCGTCGTCGCCGGCTTCCTTGGCCTGCACCTGTGACTGAAAACGGGCGGCCTGGTCTTCGGGGTCGTTGAGTTCGGAGAAGCCGTTGGCGATTTCACGTCCGGTGATGAACAGCTCGAAGCGCTCGGTCGTGTTCGCATCGGCATCGCAGGCGCGCGCCAGCGGCGACACTTCCAACGGGTAATCGACGATGAAGGTCGGCTCCCACAGCAGATGCTCGGCCACCTCCTCGAACAGCGCCAACTGCAAGGCGCCCAGCCCCATGCCCTTGAGCTTGTGCGTCGGCAGCTCGGTGCCCAGGCGGCGCAACTCGCCGCGCAAGAAACCGTCGTCGGCCAGTTGTTCGTCGGAGTAATCGGGGGCGTGTTTCTGGATGGCCTGCGTCAGGGTGAGCCGCGCAAACGGCGCGCTCAGATCCAGCGTGCGGCCCTGGTGCGTGAGCGTGGTCGTGCCGCAGGTGATTTGCGCGGTATTGCGGATCAGCGCCTCGGTGAAATCCATCTGGTCGCGGTAGGTCCACCAGGCGGCGTAAAACTCCATCATGGTGAACTCGGGGTTGTGCCGCGGGCTCAGACCCTCGTTGCGGAAATTGCGGTTGATCTCGAACACGCGCTCGAAGCCGCCGACCAACAGGCGCTTGAGGTACAACTCGGGGGCGATGCGCAGATACATCTGCTGATCGAGCGCGTTGTGATGGGTGACGAAGGGCTTGGCCGCGGCGCCGCCTGGAATGGGGTGGAGCATCGGCGTTTCCACCTCCATGAAGCCGGCGGCCAGCATTTCGCTGCGCAGCGTCGCAATCGCCTTGCTGCGCAGCGCGAAACGCTCGCGCGATTCGGGGGTGACGATCAGATCGACATAGCGCTGGCGGTAGCGCATTTCCACGTCTTCCAGGCCATGAAACTTGTCGGGCAGGGGACGCAGCGACTTGACCAGCAGCCGCACCTGCTCGGCGCGGATGGTCAGCTCGCCGGTGCGCGTCTTGAACAGCACGCCTTCGCAGCCGATCCAGTCGCCCAGATCCCAGTGCTTGAAAGCCGCGTGCGCTGCTTCGCCGGTGATGTCGTTGGAGACGTGGATCTGAATGCGCCCCGTTGCGTCCTGCAAGGTGGCGAAGCTGGCCTTGCCCATGATGCGCTTGAGCATCATGCGGCCCGCCACCCGCACGCGCACTCCCGCCGCTTCGAGCGCTTCGGGCTCGTCACCTCCGTGTTGCGCCTGCAGGCTCATGGCCTGATGCGCAGGTTTGAAATCGTTGGGATAGGCGGGCGCCGTACCGCGTAGCGCAGCGAGCTTGGCGCGGCGCTCGGCGATGAGGTGGCTATCGTCGGTGACGGGCGGGTGAGGGGCGTCGGTATTCATGCGGGATGGGGCTCGGGGCTGGCCACGATGTCGAAGGAGGGCGGACAGCGCAGGCGGCTCACGCGCCGCATCACGCTTTCCACGCCAAACCGACCGATTCTAGCCACCGCCCCAGGCGTTGCCGGTTCCGAGCCACAAGCCGAGCCAGAACAGGCCGATCAGAACGAATTGAGCCGCCACATTGGCCCAGCCAAACGCCCACTGCGCTCCGGCAAATCCGGCGACGATCTTGCTCACCGCGTTGGTCGTCAGGGCCAAGCCGATGGCGAGCAAGGCCTGCCAGGGCGAAAAAGCGCCGTTGGCCGCCATTTGCGCGGCAGAAGCAGCGGCTGCATGTGCATCGGCAAACCCCGCCATGCCCGTCGCCGCCAGCGCGGCATCGCTGCCCAGCATACGTCGCGCCCATTCGGCGGCCAGCAGCACGCCCGCCAGAACGGCGGCAAACAACAAAGCCTGCAGCGGTTGAAACGGACGGTGTGCCGCCAGCTCAGACGAAGTCGAATCTCCCGTAGCGCCAAGCCTCCGGCGCCAGGTCGCCCCTACAGCCAGCAACGCCCCCGCCCCGTACAGGCCGACTGCCGGCAGCAGGCCGGGAAGCAAAGCCGGTTCGAGCAATGCGACGAGCAGGCTCAACTCCACCACGGTGGCGACATTCGACAGCAAGGCCGCCCGCAGGCAATCGCCCTGCATGGCGACATTCAGGCGTGCGCGCTGCGCCATGCTGGCAATGGTGGCCGTGCTGGAGACAAATCCGCCAGCCAGCCCGGAAAGCGCCAGGCCCCGCTGGCTGCCGAAGGCGCGCACGGCGATATGCCCCATCGACTCAATCGCCATGACCAGCACGGCGAGCAGCCACAGGGTGTGGAGATTGAGCCCCGCCAGCCAGTCGATGGGCTGATCGGGCAGCAAAGGCAGCACGACCAGCGCCGCCGTGGCCAGCAGCAGGCCCGATTCCATCTCCTTCGCGCTCAACACATGGCGCGCGAATTCGTGCAGCATGGTTTTGGCCGCCAAAATACCGGCAACGACCACGCCCAAGCCAGCAGCCCAGCCGGGGGATTGCTGAGCGAGTGCGCCGATCAGCACGGTGAGCAGCAGGGCGAATTCGGTGGTCAACCCGGGGTCGCTCTGCCGGGTGTGCAGATAACCGGCCAGGGTCAGCAGGGCGAACGCGCCGATGCTCACCGCGACCGCGGCGGCGCCGATCGCTCCCGCGACCGCTCCGGCAAGCGCCGCCAGCACAAAGCTGCGCAGCCCTGCGGGCGATTCGGGCGGCTGGCTGCGCTCGCGCTCGATGCCGATCAGCAGACCGACGCCGAGCGCGGCGGCCCAGGGAAGGAGGGTTTCGAGAGGAAGCATCTAAAAAAACATCCTCTGCACGGGGGGAGGGATGGGGAGGGAAGGATCGAGGTGAATCAAATAGTTATCTCACCATCCTAACCTCGCCCGCAAGCGGGGGGAATTTTTCTGGTTCGACTCCTGGGAGCCTGTCGGACTTGAGGATCGCGGGCTGCAAATGGACGTTGGGACGTTGCGGCGCCCCGCGGCAGCGGCTTCGCCCCATAGCTTCGGCCATGGGGCTGCAAATCCGCCGCCACATGGCATCCACACCGCCCATTTTCGCTTTCCGCGCCCCAAGCCCGACAGGCTCCCAGGCGGGCGTGAGTGGGCATTATTTCCAGCAGTCGGCAGTCGAAGTGGTGTTTCCCGAATTGCCTTGCACACCCAGATTGTTCAGGGTGTAGGTGCCGCAAGCGTCGCCGGTTTGTGAGCCAGTGGGGACGGCTTGCAGGGAATAGGCGTTGCCGCCACTGACCACGCTGACCTGGTAATAAGGATCAGAACCGCTGGGTACAGTGACCGTGGCAGCCGAATAACCCAGAGAGGTCGCGACGGATGGATACGCGTTGTTCATCGTGTAATAGCGCTCCTCCCGGCTGGCCATTTCCATCAAGGTCGATTTGGCGACGCTGCGGTGTGATTTCATGACATATTGCCGGTAAGACGGAATGGCAACCGCGGCAATGATGGCCGCAATGGCCACCACGATCATCAGCTCGATCAAGGTGAAGCCAAAATGCCTCAGTTGCGGGGTCATCGGTTTGTTCATGGTGTTATCTCAGTTGTATCCAGGAGATTCGCCCGCCGGGGCCGGTGCCGCCCAGGGTTCTTTGCTGGTTGAAAACGATGCCGCCGCTTTGTTGATTGAGGATGGCGAAAGTTTTGCCTTGATCGCGGATGATGCCTACGCTGCCTGTGGCGCCCAGGCCGATGCCCATGATGGGCTGGCCTTCATAGTCAAGCTTGTTGTTTTTATCGGCGAAAAAGTTGATGCCTGTGTTGTTGACGGTGAAGAGTCCCCCACTTGCCGGGTTGAACGCCATGGTGAAGCCCGAGGCGGGCGTGATATTGCACATCAACCCAATCCCTGCGGAGGGAATGCTCGTGTTGAGTTGCAAGGCGCCGTTGAGCAGGACGGGGTTGTAAATCACGCGCTCACCCGACGCAGGCAGATCGACATACCAGCCGTATTGTGAACTGCTGACCTCGTTATTGCTCAGGCTGCGGTAAGACAGGCCATCCTGCGTGCCCAGATCGATGATCGTCTGCTGCTGCAGATTGCTCCGGCCCAGCGAGGCGGGCGTGGAGGCCCAGGCCGCATACTTGACCGACGACTTGCTATTCCAATTGGCCATATCGCCGTCCCAGATGCCATAGACCGTCTGCGTCTGCCGACCATCGAGGTCGGTCTGGGTCAGCGAAGAGCCGGTGCCGAACATCACCATCACGCGGGGGTCTCCCGAAGATTGCGGCACCGAGGCCACGGCGAGCTGGGTGGTGATGGGCTGCGCAGTGCCGCTGGCGTCCTTGGCGCTGTAGAGCGGCTGCGCAGGCGCAGTCCAAGCCGACGAGCTGGATCCGGTGACATCGACGCGCCACACATGGCCGTAAAGATCGGCGGCATACAGATAGTCGGCAATCCTGTCGCCGTCGAGATCTGCTGCGCTGACGTAGGCGACGCCGTTGGCTTTTTGATAGGTGTTGCCGTTGGCGTCCACTGCATCGACCGGTCCGGCGAGTTGGATTTTCTTGATTTGCCAATCGCCTGTGCTCGGATCGATCAGGGCGATGAAAATCGAGGCATTGCCCGAAGGGCTGTTGTAGCCGTTGCCTGCGATGACGGCCCATTTGCCGTCGTGCATGCGACGAATGATCGGCGTGCCGAAGGTGTCGCCCAGATCGTTGCTGCACGAACCGTCGGAGACGCCACACAATGCGTCGATATTGCCGGGGTTGACCTCGGCCTTGACCAGCGACGTGGGGTTGGAGGAAGAAAACTGCGATGGATCGGTGATGTCCAGCGCGTAAAAGCCGCGCCCACCCGCGCCCAGTCCGCCGACCAGCCAGGTGTGCCAGGCATTGTCAAAGAACAGGTCGCCCGTGCCCGGCGTGGCATTGACGTAATACTGGTGCACGTAATTGGGCGAGGCGTAGTTGCCTATGGTGCTGGCGAGCACCGAGGGGAAGTAGGCCAGCACTTCATGGCCGTCATTGTTTGCCGCATCGAAATCGCCGTTCGCATCATTACTCCCGGCGCGAAAACCGTGCACCAAACCGTCATTCGCGCCGACGTAAACGATATGTTCGCGCTGCGCTTGGGCGGTCTGGAAGCTGGCATAAGACGTTTCCGGGCCAGTGGTTCCACTGAGCAAGTCTTTGATGTTCGTGCCGTAACCATAGCTGGGCGCGCCGACCCACAAGGGGCTGGAATCGACGATGTCGCCCAGCACGCCGGTGCGCTTGCGATACGTGCTGCCTTCCAGGGTGCGGGAGCCCGCCAAATAGGCCGCAAGGTTGCTGTCCAGCCCGGTGGAGCTGGCGTCGAACACCGCGCCGGCGTTGTTGTGCCAGGTCAGCAGCACGCGGCTGGTCTGGGGCGTGACCTGTGGGCTGTTCTGCATCGACGGGCAGGCGCCGCCGGTGAGCACGCACGAGGCGTTCCAGTTGGCATACTGCCCCTGCGCCAGCCCGCCGTTGGTGGTGCGCACGATGGGGTAGGCCAGCAGCTCGCCCCACCAGCCGTTGGGGTGATAGAGCGCGGCGAAGGCCTGGGTCGTGGTCTTGTATTCGCCCGCCGGCTGGGCGCTGACCGCCGCCGAAGTGCTCGACGCCACGCGGTTGGCGATGTCGGACAGGGTGGTGGTCAGCGCGCTGGCAAACGCACTGGGGTCTGCGGCGCTGAGATAGCCGCCGCGGGTGTCCAGACCGGCGTGGGCCAGATCGTCGATGCGATACAAGGAGCCACTGCTCGGGTTGGGCCAGGCGGTCGTGCCAGCGAGCATCTGCGGCAGATCGCTGGTGCCGTTCACCCCCAGGCCCACGCCGAACATCACCATATGCTGCCAGAAGGCCGGGTCCTGGCTGTTGGTCGGCACGTCATTGGGCAAGCCGGTCTGGATGTCGTTTTTCCAGAATTTCATGGCATTATCGGCCAGGGTGTCGGAATACGTATCGGTATAGGGTGCCACTGCGGCATAGGTATAGCTCTGCCCGCCCGGGCCGGTAATCGTCGATCCCGCCGTGCCGTCCTGGTTGCCTGTGCCGCTGCCGTCGCCATTCCAGTCGCCATCGGTGGCGAAAAGCAGATAGTTCTGGCGGCAGCTCAGGTTTTGCAGCATCTCGGCTTCGCTGGTCACGCCCGCAGCATTGAGCGCAGTGCGTTCGGCATCCCGCGCTCCCCAGGGAGCGGATTGATTGGGCGCTTGAGATAGCCACTCGCCAATGTTGTACACCGCAATCCGCGACGGCGTGCCCTGAGTAGGAATAGGGGTTTGAAACAGGCGCTGAAGAAAATTCTGCCTGACGTCGAGGTTGAACTCATGGACGGTTGAATATTGAACCTTATCGGGTCCGTCCGCCATGTCGTTGAGCAGGGCGAAATTGACACGGAAATTCTCCGGCAGTTTCATGAAAGCCTGGCTGACCCCGGCGCGGGCGAGCAGAATATGCGAGCGGTCATATTGATACCAGTTGGCGAAATTCTGGATTTCCTGCGCATAAGTGCGCACGACCATGCTACCGTCGCCGTTGACATGCACATAGCAGGCCGCGGCATCGGCGCCGCAGGTGATGCTCTGCCCTTCGGGGTTGGTATAAGTGCCGCTGGTGGCGATATAGGTGCGATAGGGAGCAGGGCTGGCGGGCAGCGCGGGGGGCTGGGTGCAGGCGGTCAGGGTTGTGTTGCCGGTTGGATTGCCCGATGAATCATAGGTCGGGGTGGTGGCCGAATAGGAAGCGGCGGGGCAGATCTGGATGCGCTGGTAATTGTCGATTTCGCTCAGATTGCTGTCGCTGGGACTGGTGACGGGCTGGGAGCCGAAATAATTGAAATAAGTCGCGGGCCAGAAACCTGTGGTCTGTGCATATGTTTTCCGCCTAGTCGAAGCGATGGTGTTCGGGTAGCGGCCAGGCCACCAGCTATAGCCAGAGCCGGTGCGAACAAGCCACTGTGTACTGGCGTAACTGGCGCCGATATAGCCATTGTCAGCGGTGTTGTCGTTGGCATTATCGGAATCATTCCAGTGAATCAATGAGCGCCAGCCTTTGCCGGTGTCGTATGGATTCAGATAGGCCTTGTTGGGATCGGCATTGGGGAAAAGCCATAGTTTTTCTTCGTCGTTCCATTGGCAGGAGCCGAGATCGCTGGGGGGCATGCCGTTGGTGCCGCTTGGCGGATGACTGGGGTCTTCAGGATAGGCCGCGCAGGCCCAGGGGAGGTAGGTGACTGCCGGGTTGTAATAATTGGGATTGACTGCGGCTGCACGAAACTGCGCGGCATAGATATTGTCTGATTCAAAACCTGGAATGACGTCTTGATAATTCTGGATTCCATACACCACGGAAAATCCAATGGGGAACCCGTAGTTGAAGGATTCGATCGACCCGTTCGTTCCCAGATATTCCCATTGCATCGACCCCGAGTCGTCGAGCATGAAGGTGAGATTGGGCGCGATGCTCTTGAAAGAACTGGTCGGCGGGGCCTGCAGCAGGTCGAGCGGGGTCGCAGCGAGCGCGGCACCAGCGGAAAATGCCAGGCAGGACAGGGCGAGCAGACTGGATGTCAACCGCGATGAGGCCCAAACCGCAGGTTTTGATAAAAGGCGTTTCATGATGAAGCTCCCTGATTTCAATAAACACTGGTCAAATCCCTGGCGGTGGGATTAGCCCCGAGTGCATAAATGCTTTGCACGATGGCCACGGCACTGTCATTGCCTCCCCAGCCGATGGCGGTGAGGCGGTAGAGCGGGTTGCCCGTGCCGGCTTGATTGCCGATGGATTGAATGAACAGGCGCGGCAGGGCGTAAACCGTGTCGTTGCCTCCGGTCGTGCTGACCGTCAACGCCGCCTTGCCGCTGGGGGTGTAGGGGGTTCCGGCGGCTTGGGCCTGCAGATCGGTCATCAGGGCGTTCGCGTCGATTGGATAGACGCTCGTCTGCGTGCAGACCACCGGGGTATTGTTGGCGCCTCGGGTGGCCGCCGCGTCGGTGCAGTCTATCGGCGCGGGTGTATTGACGCTGAGCCAGTTTTGTCCAAACGTCAGCGTGTTTTGCGCAATGTCGAAGGCGCGCTGTTTTTCGCGCAGATTGCCGGCGATTTTTTCCTGCTCGCCACCGCCGCGAAACATGGCCACGGCGATCAGGGTGAGCACGACCATGAGGATCAGGCTGGCGATGAGCACAAAGCCGCTTTGCCGATGGGGTGCGGTCAAGGAGCGCATGGGGAATTGAAAGGGGAATTTCATGTCTGCCCCTGCCCGATGAGGTTGACAAAAAAGGTGAAGGGCAGTTCATCGGCCGCGCAGGGCGCCACGGCCGGCGCGGGCTGGTTCTTCTTGAGGGGATTGGCGAAGCACAGGGTGATGCGCAGGTTCTTCACCGCGTTCCAGCCGCCGTTGGCTGCGACGTTGTCGGCGGGGACGTAGCGATTGACGGACTTCGCGTCGCTGGCCGCGCCGAGCAAGGTATCGACGCCGTAAAGCAGGTGCATGCTGGTGACACCGTCCACAATGGGCTGCGCTGCGGCGCCATCAAGGGAGCATTGCAGTTCATCTTGGTCTGTATCGACAGAAAAGGCGTTGGTGTAGGTCACGGGAGCGTTTGTCGTATTGCTTCCTCCCTGGCAGTTGATCACGCTGTCTGTGACGTCGTTTGCCGGGGCGACAAAGCGGTTGGTGACCGAACTCGCCGTGGCGACAAGACCTTGCGCCGCGCTGCCAAATGGAGAAGGTGCGGAAGTAGTCGAAGCCGGCAGCATATCGGCGGCGGTGCTGGCTGTCGGATTGGGGTAATAACCGGACTGCTGGAGGGTTTTGCTCAGAATCGTGGCGGCCAGCAATTGGCGCTGCTGCAGGTCGGACAGGGCATTGCGCGTCTGCGAAGATTGCAGCATGGCGGCGAAAATCGCCGCCAGCCCAGAGAGCAGAAAAAGCGCGATGGCCAGCCCGACCAGGACTTCGACCAGGCCGAGGCCGCGTTGTTTGAAGGGACGTGCGTTCATGGCGTGACGGTCAGGACGTAATTCTGGGGTTCGGTGGCGGCTGTACTGGCGGTCGAGCCGGGGGCTGCGGCGCGGTTCTCGCTCCAATTCACCGTGACGCTGCAGGCGACGCTGCCGCCAACCGGGGCGGCGCATTGCACCGTGCCGTGACCGCCGGGCAGCACGCTGAGCGAGCGCCCCCACTGCTGCATCTGCCAGCCGGCCATTTGCGCCGGGGAGCAGGTGTTGGCCTCACAGTCGCCGGCGGTGAGGCCGGTCAGGCTGCCCTGGGCATCGACGGTGAGTTCGGTCGGGTTGCCAGGGTCGATGGAAAAATTTCCTGCCGCCTGCCAGTAAGCCGGGTTGGCGCGCATGAGGCTGACCATGCTGGCCGCCTGGAATGCGGCCAGACCCCGCAGCCGTGATTGGTTGCTTTGCATCACGCCCAAGGCCTGCATGCCGGCGATGCCCAGCAGTCCGATGGAAATGACCACGAGCGCGACCAGGGCCTCGATGAGGCTGAAACCGCCTTGTTTTTTCAAACGCGGGAGATTCATGGTTGTTTGCAGTTGGTGTCGTCGATCGCCGCGCTTTCGGCCATCATGTCGCTTCGCACCTTGCCGGTTTGCGAAATCACGATGCAGGGCGCTTCGGCGCCGCCAGTGTTGCGCAGCGCTATGGTTTGGAAGTTGGCAGTAAAGCCGTAGCGGTCGAAAGTGACGACAGTAGGCGGTTTATTGCTCGTCAGTGCGTCAGCGCTGCCGAATGCTTCCTGAAAGCTTTTCTGGATGCGCAGCGGCGTGCTGGCTGGGTCTGTGGGCTTGCCGATGAGCACTGCCCAGCCGCCTTGCCAGTCGGAGCCGCTGTTCAGGCATTGATAGTTCGCCCCTTGCTGCTGTGCCGGGCAGAGGGTGACGTTGACGCCGCGCTTGATCGCTTCGCTGCGGGCGAAGGCGAGGTCGCCAACCAGGGCATTGGCTTCCGCCGCGGTGCGGTTGGAGCGCAGGATGGACTGGTAGGAGGGCAAGCCAATGGCCGTGATCACGGCAACGAGCGCGATGACCACGAGCAGTTCGATGAGCGTCAGACCTTGTTCTGGGGTGGACATGGGATGGGCCGTTCAGGGTTTGATGCCAGTATGGAAGGGCTTCGAGCGCTCGCGGCGTTCCAGCCGACGAACGGTCGTTTTCAGCCGACGAACGGTAACGAAACGTTTGATTCGTTGATCAGACGCAACAGCGGGGGCTGACTTCGACGCCTCGCCCCTGGGCGATCAGCCAAAGCGCCTGGGCGCGAGCTTGGGCGCCGTGGGCGGCGTCACAGTCCCAGTCGGCGAGCACTTGCCGCAGCAGGCCGCTGCCCCAGTGGTTGCGCGGGCGGTGGGTGTGGCCGTGGATCATCCAGGCGCTGCCTGCTGCGGTGAGCCAGCGGCGGGCCTCGGCGGGATCGGCGTCGGCCCAGTTTTCGGGGCGGGCTTGCGCGGCGCTGCTGGCCGTGCGCAGGGCCAGCGCCTGCTGCGCGCGTGCGGCCAGCGGCCGGGCCAGCACTTGCCGCTGCCATGCGGCGTTGCGGACGGTGGCGCGGAATTGCTGGTAGGCGGTGTCGGCGGTGCACAGCAGGTCGCCGTGGGTGAGCACGATGCGCTGGCCTTGGAAGGTGAGCACCACGGGGTCGGGCAGGAGGTGCGCGCCGGTGGCTTGAGCGAACTGGCCGCCCAGCAGGAAGTCGCGGTTGCCGTGCTGGACGAACAGGGCGTGGCCGGAATCGGCAAAGTCGCGCAGCGCGGCGGCGATGTCCTGGGCGCAGGCGGCCTCATCCGGCGCCACGCCGAGCGCGGCAGGGTCGAGCAGATCGTCGCCGATCCAGGCTTCGAACAGGTCGCCGAGTATGAACAGGGCGTCGGCCTCTCGCGCCACGTCGGCCAGCCAGTCGATGAAGGTCTGCGTGGTGCGCGGGGCCTGTGCGCCCAGGTGCAGGTCGGAGACGAGGGCGATGCGCCGCCAGGCGGGCGGGGCGTTCAGGCTGGGGAAGTGCGACATCTATCTCTCTGCCCACGGCTTGAGGCGGGGCTGGCTGACAAGCCAGCCATTCGATGGGTTGGGGCGGGCCTCTCCCCCTCCCAACCTCCCCCAGCAAGTGGGGGAGGAGCAAACGACGCTGCGCAAGACAAAGGATGCCCCTCCCAACCTCCCCCAGCAAGTGGGGGAGGAGAAAACAGCGCGGCGTGATGCAATAGACATCCCTCCCAACCTCTTCCGCGAGCGAGGGAGTCTTTGCGCGTTTGCGCAGGCGTTACGGAGGGTTCAAAACGATTTTGTGACCGTCTTCTCAAACCTCGACTGCCTTGAGGATGACCACGTCTTCCTGCGGCACGTCGTCGTGGAAACCTTTGCGGCCGGTTTTCACGCCCTTGATTTTGTCGACCACGTCCTGCCCTTCGACCACTTTGCCGAACACGGCATAGCCCCAGCCCTGCGCCGTCGGGGCGGTGTGGTTGAGGAAGGCGTTGTCGGCGACGTTGATGAAGAATTGCGCGGTAGCCGAATGCGGATCGGAGGTGCGCGCCATCGCCAGGGTGTAGCGCTCGTTTTTCAGGCCGTTGTTGGCTTCGTTCTGAATCGGCGCGAGGGTGGGTTTTTGCTTCATGCCGGGCCCGAAGCCGCCGCCCTGAATCATGAAGCCGTCGATCACGCGGTGAAACACGGTGCCGTCGAAATGGCCCGAGCGCACATAGGCCAGGAAGTTTTCGCTCGACTTGGGGGCGTGCTCGGTATCGAGTTCGATGCGGATGTTGCCGTGGTTGGTTTGGAGTTCGACCATGATGGGCTTTCTGTTTTCAGGTTCAGTTGAGGAGTCTGGCGTCTTCGATGACGATGGGCTTGACGGGCACATTCTGGAACATGCCTTCAGTCTTGGTTGGCACGGCGACGATTTTGTCGATCACGCTCATGCCCGAAATCACCTTGCCGAACACGGCGTAGCCATAGCCGTCGGGCTTGGGATAGTCGAGGCTGGGATTGTCCACCACGTTGATGAAGAACTGCGAGGTGGCCGAGTTGGGGTCGGACGTGCGCGCCATGGCGATGGTGCCCTTGAGGTTGCGCAGGCCGTTCTGGCTCTCAAGCGGAATGGGCGCGCGGGTGGGTTTTTGCTGCATATCGGCGGTGAAGCCGCCGCCCTGCACCATGAAGCCGGGAATCACGCGGTGAAAAATGGTGCCCTTGTAGAAGCCGCTTTTCACATAGTCGAGAAAGTTGGCCACGGTCTTGGGCGCGCGGACCGGGTCGAGCTGCACCACGAAACGGCCCATGGTGGTGACGAATTCCACCTTGGGTGGTGCGGCAGGCGTCTCGGCGGCATGGGCCGCGGGCAGTGCGGCTGCCACAGCCAGGCCGAACGCGGCCAGCAGGGGGGCTGTCAGACGTACCAGACGCTGCCGGACCATGCGCAGTAAGCGGGAGGGATCGAGAGGGGCGGTTTGAGCGAGGTTGAAATGCATTATGAGAGGCTTCCTTGAAAAATGAGTTGCCATGGCGCGCGCCGGCACCGGACTGTGCCCGGTACTGATGGTAGAGCGGGCCGGAGGCGCGCCAGCTGCACTGTACTGCAGCCATTCTTTTCCCCGGGTATTGCAGGAAGGCCAGCGCCGGGGGCGATGGAGGGGTTGCGCGCAGGCGTCTGCGCGGCATTCGGCGCGGGCCCGGCTGGGTGGCGGGTTTTTCTGCGGCGACCGCCACCGGCTAGTGCAGTGTTCACTGCACTAGGGCGCGGGCGCAGCAGCGGGTTTGGACTCGGGTTTGACCGCAGGTTGAGCTTCCGTGACGGGCTGCGCCGGGGTCCCCTTCTTGGGCGTTCCAGCCGGATTCTTGCCCTGCTCGAACAATTCGCGGATCAGATTGAGCTTGACTCGGGCGCTGGCGTTTTCGTCCGGGGCGAGTTGCAGCGCCTTCTGGTAGGCCTGGCTGGCGAGTTTGACGTAAATATCGCCCAGATTGGCCAGCGCCGTGGCGTAGCTCGGGTTGGTGCGCAGGGCCATCTCCAGCGCGGCGCGGGCCTTTTCATAATGCCCTTGCTGGGCATAGAGCACGGCCAGATTGTTGTAGGGCTCGGGCAGTTCGGGGTATTGCTCGGTGAGCGACTGGAAGATCTGGATGGCCTGCGCGTCCTTTTTCTGCTCGGTCAGAATGACCCCCTTGAGAAACTGGTACTGTGGGTCTTGGGGTTTTTGCGCCAGCAGCGTGTCCACCTGAGCGAGCGCACTGTTCAGATCGCCCTTTTGCAGGCTCTGGCTGACACTGGCTGCGTCTGCCGCCCAGGCGGCGGGCGCACTCAGAACAGCGAGGGCGATCAGAGTGGCGAGAAGGCGATTTCGCATGATGGAGAGGAGAAAAAGGGGTGGATGCTGCTTGGGCGCTGCTTGGGCGGCGTCTCGGAATGCGACGACGGTATGGGCACGCAATGGGCGCAGTGCCCCGATTCGCATCAGGCCTGGGACCATCGGCTTGTGCTAAGTTTTTGATTTTATCCGGGAGCCCGGATCCGATCTCCCCGCCAAGCCCCATGACTGCGCTGCACCTCTATAACACCCTCACCCGCAAAAAAGAGCGCTTCGAGCCCATCGAGCCCGGCCATGTCCGCATGTATGTCTGCGGCATGACGGTGTACGACTACTGTCACATCGGGCACGCGCGGGTGATGGTGGTGTTCGATGTGCTGCAGCGCTGGCTCAAGGCGCAGGGCCTGCGCGTGACCTATGTGCGCAACATCACCGATATTGACGACAAGATCATCCGCCGCGCGCAGGAAAACGGCGAAACCATCCGCGCGCTGACCGACCGCTTCATCGCCGCCATGCACGAAGATGCCGACGCGCTGGGTGTGGAGCGGCCCACGCACGAGCCGCGCGCCACCGAATACGTGCCGCAGATGCTCGATCTGATCGGCAAGCTCAAGGCGCGTGGCCTCGCTTACCGCGATAGTGCGGGCGATGTGGACTTTCATGTGCGCGCGTTTCCCGGCTACGGCAAGCTGTCGGGCAAATCGCTCGACGAACTGCGCGCCGGCGAGCGCGTTCAGGTCGATGCCGCCAAACAAGATCCGCTGGATTTTGTGTTGTGGAAAGCGGCCAAACCCTCCGAACCAGACGAGGTGAAATGGCCCTCTGACGACGGCCCGGGCCGACCCGGCTGGCACATCGAATGCTCGGCCATGAGCCGTGCGCTGCTGGGCGAGACTTTCGACATCCACGGCGGCGGCGCCGATCTGCAGTTTCCCCATCACGAAAACGAAATCGCGCAGAGCGAGGGGGCGAGCGGCAAGCCGATGGCGCGGTTCTGGCTGCACAACGGCTTCGTGCGGGTCGATGGCGAGAAGATGTCCAAATCGCTGGGTAATTTTTTCACCATCCGCGACATCCTCCAGCATGTCGAGGCCGAAACCGTGCGGCTGTTCATCGTCCGCGCGCATTACCGCAGCCCGCTGAACTACAGCGACGAGCACCTGCAGGACGCCCACGCGGCGCTCACCCGGCTCTACACCGCGCTCGACCCGTTCGCCGATCTGCCCGCGCGCATCGACTGGAACCACCCGCGCGCGCAGGCCTTCGCCGCGGCGATGAACGACGACCTCAATACCCCCGAAGCCATGGCGGTGTTGTTCGAGCTGGCCACCGAGGTCAACAAGACGGGCGACGCCGAGCTGGCTGCGCTGCTCAAGGGGCTGGGCGGGGTGCTGGGCCTGTTGCAGCAGCGCCCGCGCGAATTCCTGCAAAGCAAGGCAGTGGCGGTCGATGCTGACTGGGTGGAACAACAGGTGCAGGCGCGCATCGCCGCCAAGCAGGCGCGCAACTTCGCCGAAGCCGACCGCATTCGCGCCGAACTCACGGCCAAGGGCATCGTGCTCGAAGACAAGCCGGGCGGGGTGACGGTGTGGAGGGCGGCTTGATGGCGCGCGCGCCGGCCTGGTCAGATACGGTTGTGCCCGCCAAACGGCCGGTCCAGCTCGATTGGGAGAAAGCTTGCGCGCATCTGCAGCGCACCGATCGCGTGATGCGCAAGCTCATCAAGACGCATGCGGGCAGCCGGCTGCAAAGCCGGGGCGACCCGTTCCAGACCCTGGCGCGCTCCATCATCGGCCAGCAGATTTCCGTCAAGGCCGCCCAAACCGTCTGGGATCGGTTCTGCGCGTCGGTTCCAGAAGTCACACCGGAGCAGCTTCTCGGTTTGAGCGACGACGCCCTGCGCGCCTGCGGGCTGTCTGGGCGCAAGGCGGGCTATGTGCGCGACCTCGCCACCAAGTTTCACGCCGGAGAAGTGCACCCGCACCTGTGGCACGACATGCCCGACGAGGCCATCGCCGCCGAGTTGCTCGGCATACGCGGCATCGGACGGTGGACGGCCGATATGTTCCTCATTTTCCACCTCATGCGGCCCGATGTGCTGCCGCTGGGCGATCTGGGTTTGATCAAGGGCGTGAGTCAGACCTATTTCGCCGGCGAACCCGTGACCCAGAGCGAAGTGCGCGAAGTGGCCGCAGCCTGGGCCCCTTGGCGCTCGGTGGGGACTTGGTATATTTGGCGCAGCCTGGACCCGTTGCCGGTCGAGTATTGAACATCTGCGCAACGAGTTGCACGCCCGCCGCCCGAGTGCTCCTGGGGGGATTTCTTTCGAGGTATCTATGAGTAAAAAAGTCTTTCTCGATTTTGAGCAACCAGTGGCCGAACTGGAAAACAAAATCGACGAACTGCGCTTTGTGCAGGACGAATCGGCCGTCGATATTTCCGAAGAGATCGGGCGTCTGCAGAAAAAAAGCCAGCAGCTCACCAAGGATCTGTACGCCAAGCTCACCCCCTGGCAGACCACGCAGATCGCCCGCCATCCGCAGCGACCCTACACCCTCGACTACGCCAGCCAGATCTTCACCGACTTTCACGAACTGCACGGCGACCGCGCCTTCGCCGACGATCAGTCCATCGTCGGCGGTCTGGCCCGGCTGGGCGGGCAGGCCTGCATGGTGATCGGCCACCAGAAAGGGCGCGACACCAAGGAGCGCGCGATGCGCAACTTCGGCATGCCCAAGCCCGAGGGCTATCGCAAGGCGCTGCGGCTGATGAAGCTGGCCGAAAAATTCCGCCTGCCCATCTTCACCTTCGTGGATACCCCCGGCGCCTACCCCGGGATCGATGCCGAGGAGCGCAGCCAGTCCGAGGCCATCGGCCGCAACATCTACGAGATGGCGCAGCTCGAAGTGCCCATCATTTCGACCATCATCGGCGAGGGCGGCTCGGGCGGGGCGCTGGCCATTGCGGTGTGCGACCAGTTGCTCATGCTGCAGTACGCGATTTATTCGGTGATTTCTCCCGAGGGCTGCGCCTCCATTCTGTGGAAGAGCGCAGAGAAAGCGCCCGAGGCCGCCGAAGCGCTGGGCCTGACCGCGCACCGCCTCAAGGCGCTCGGGCTGGTGGATAAGATCGTCAACGAGCCGGTGGGCGGGGCGCACCGCGACCCCGTGGCCATGGCCGCTTCGCTCAAGCGCGCCTTGGGCGAATCCTTGCGGCACTTCCAGCACACCAAGCCCGCCGATCTGGTCAAGCAGCGGCTGGAGCGCTTGCAGGGCTTCGGCAAGTTCGAAGACACCAAGACGGCGGGGCGTTGACCGTCCCGGTCGGTTGACCTTGTCGGCATCACAATCCGCGCCGTCTTTGCCGAACAACCCCGCGCTGGCCGCGCTGCGGCGTTTCGCGGCGCAACACCCCGGCTTCGCCCAGGCCGAGCGCATCGGCATCGCCTTCAGCGGCGGGGCCGATTCCACGGCCTTGCTGCTGGCAGCCCGCGATTTCTGGGGGGGCGAACGGCTTTGTGCCTTGCACGTCAATCACGGTCTGCAGACTGCAGCCGGGTCGTTCGCCCGACATTGCGCCCAAGTCTGCGACGACTTCGGTGTGGCCTATGCCCAGACCACTTTGCAACTGGAAGTGGCGCCTGGGGAGAGTGTGGAAGAAATCGCTCGCGAGGCGCGTTATAGGGCATTGGCCGCGCTGGCGCGCGAGCAGCGCTGCAACGTGGTGTTGCTGGCGCAGCATGGTGACGATCAGGTCGAAACGCTCCTGCTCGCCTTGTTGCGCGGGGCAGGGCCGCGCGGACTGGCGGCGATGCCCGCGCAGATGCAGCGCCACGGCTGCCACTTCGTTCGACCCTTGCTGGACTGCGGTGCTGCAGAACTGCGCGACTGGCTCAAAGCGCAAGGGGTGAGCTATCTCGACGATCCGATGAACGCCGATCCGGCGTATCGCCGCAGCCGCATTCGGCATGAACTCGTGCCGGCCATTGCCCGGCTCGAACCCGGCTATCGGCAGACGCTTGGGCGTAGTGCCGCTTTGTGCGCAGCCGCTGACGCGCAGATTCAATCGACGGCCGCACAGCACTTGCGCCTTTGCCTGCAACCCCAGGGACTGAATCTGGCCGCCTTGCGCGCTCTGGGCGCGGCGACCGCCAGCGAAGTCTTGCGGCTTTGGCTGCGGCAAAACGGGCAGCGCCTGGACCGTGCGCGCACCGACGAGCTGGTGCGACAGATTTTGCGCACGGAACGTGGGGCGCATCGCCTCGAACTGCGTCTGCCGGGCTGCATTCTTCAGCGTCAAGGGGCCTGTCTGCGCCTCAAATGGACAGAGGCCGCCGCAGACCCGGCCTAGAATGCAAGGTTTTCTGCATTGCGGCCTGCCGGTCTGGCGCATCATGCATCGGGCCAGACGGCTTTCGCCGCTCTCGAACGCACTCTCATGGCACTCATCGTCCAGAAATATGGCGGCACCTCGGTGGGGTCTGCCGAACGGATCAAAAACGTCGCCCGGCGCGTAGCCAAGTGGCACGAAGCAGGACATCAGGTCGTGGTGGTGGTCTCCGCGATGTCGGGCGAGACCAATCGCCTGATCGCTCTGGCCAAGGAAATCCAGCCCCTGCCCGACCCCCGCGAACTCGACGTCGTGGCTTCCACCGGCGAGCAAGTCACCATCGGCCTGCTGTCGATGGCGCTGCTGGCACTGGGGCACAAGGCTCGCAGCTACACCGGCGCGCAGGTCGCCATCCGCACCAACAGCGCGTTCACCAAGGCCCGCATCGAATCCATCGACGCCGACAGACTCAAGGCCGATCTCGCGCAGGGTGTCATTCCCGTCGTCGCCGGGTTCCAGGGCGTGGATGCCCCCGGCAACATCACCACCCTGGGCCGGGGCGGATCGGACACCTCGGGCGTGGCGCTTGCCGCGGCCCTGCAAGCCGACGAATGCCAGATCTACACCGATGTCGATGGCGTCTACACCACCGACCCGCGCATCGTCCCCGAAGCCCGCAGGCTCGACACCATCACCTTCGAGGAAATGCTGGAGATGGCCAGTCTGGGCTCCAAGGTGCTGCAGATCCGCTCGGTGGAATTCGCCGGCAAGTACAAGGTTCGCCTGCGCGTACTCTCCAGCCTGACCCCGTGGGACCTGCCGCTGGAGCAAGAGTCGCGCAGCGGCACACTCATCACCTTCGAGGAAGACGAAAACATGGAACAAGCCGTGGTGTCGGGCATCGCCTTTGCCCGCGACGAAGCCAAGATCATCGTGGTCGGCGTGCCCGATCGCCCAGGCATCGCCTATCAGATTCTCAGCGCCGTGGGCGAAGCCAACATCGAAGTCGACATGATTCTGCAGAACCAGAGCGTGGCGGGCTTCACCGACTTCACCTTCACCGTGGGCCGCGGCGACTATGCCCGCGCGCTCGACATCCTCAAATCCACCGTGCAGGCGCACATCGGCGCCAAGGAAATCCTCGGCGATCCCAAAGTGTGCAAGGTCTCCATCGTCGGCATGGGCATGCGCTCGCACGCCGGCGTGGCCAGCAAGATGTTCCGCACCCTGTCGGAAGAAGGCATCAACATCCAGATGATCTCCACCTCGGAAATCAAGGTGTCGGTGGTGATCGATGAAAAGTATATGGAGCTGGCCGTGCGCTCCCTGCACAAGGCTTTCGACCTGGACCAAAACGCCTGACAGGCCAGGATTTTCAGCAAGGTGGCGATGGCGGGTGAATGCGTGTAATAATTGCCGACTTTGCTTAGCGCATGGGCCTACAAGCCGTTTGCCGCAAGCAACTGGAGACGTGACCGAGAGGCCGAAGGTGCTCCCCTGCTAAGGGAGTATGCGCCAAAAGCGCATCAAGGGTTCGAATCCCTTCGTCTCCGCCAGAACACATGCCTAAGTGATTGATTAGCTTAGGCGTTTTTTATCCATGGCTGTTGCTCTGCGTGTTGCCGGTATTGCCTGCGTGTGGCTGCCATCGGCAAGCGGCTCAGCGACCACCGCTATATCGTGCCGGCTCGGGTCGACGCGTGCGACCCCATCTTCGGCACCAGGTAAGCAGCCACGCGACGCCTGAATTCGCCGCCGATCCTGGATGTTGACCACCCATTCAGGCGGGGTTTCCTGACAACTTCGGTTACTAATATTCAAGCGCTTGCAGATGTGTGCTGGTATCGGTCGCAGACTGCAAGCAAGGCATCCCCAATCACTCGGCGCAGCGTGGCAATGCGTGCTTCGGGTCAATGCGAGGAGACGTGCATGAATGTGACCGCACAGTCCCTGTCCGATCTCAGAGGGGGAGAGCAGGCGCCCCCGAGCGGCAACGTGGCAATCTGGCGGGCCGATGGTCAGCCTTTCGATCCGCTGCAGGTGGCGAAAATGCAGCATGGGCTCTGCGCGCATCCGTTGCTGCAGTTGCCGCGCCTGTGCCGACTGGCCTTATCTCTGGCCGGAACGCCGCATGTGAAATACGCCTTGCCCAACCGGAAGCCGGGCTCGGCTTTCCACACCCTGTCTGAGGTCGAGGCGAAGAAGAGCATTGCCTCGACCTTCGATCACATCGAACAGGCGGGCAACTGGGTGGCGCTTTACTTTCTCGAGGACGATCCCGAGTACGGCGCCTTGCTGCGCGAGACGCTCGACGGCATGAAGCCCCTGGTCGAAGCGCGCGATCCGGGCATGCACGGCTACAGTCTGTTCATGTTCATCGCCTCGCCGCCGACGGTCACGCCGTTTCACATCGACCGCGAGAACAATTTCAATGTGCAGATCATGGGGCGCAAGCATCTGCGCGTCTGGCAGGCGCATGACCGTGTTGCCGTGCCCGATGCCGCGATCGAGGACTACTTTGTTCACGACACGCTGCGGTCGTTGCGCTACCACGACGAACTCGATGCTCGGGCGCTCGACTTCGACATCGGCCCGGGCGAGGGCGTATACATCCCGAGTACCGCGGGCCACTATGTCACCACGGAGGAGGGCGACTGGGCGCGGCCTGACTACCGGGTGTCGGTCAGCGTGGCGATGACCTACTTCACCAAGGCAACGGTACGTCGCGCCCGCGCGCATCTGCTCAATGCATTTTTGCGCGGGCGGTTTTCCGCCTCACCCCAGTCGCCGGGGCGCTCGGCCCTGGTCGATCGGCTCAAGCAGCCGCTGGCTTGCGCGCTGTTGCTGTCGCGCCGGGCCTTGCTGGGACAGAACACGCCTCGGGGCATGCAAGGGCATTGACCCTCACAGCACGGCACATCCCATACGGATGCGGGTGCTCACTCGCTGCGCTGCGGGCGCCCCGATGACTGTGCGTCGCGCAGTTTGCGGTAGAGCGTGCGTTCGCTGATGCCCAGCGCCTGCGCCGCGCGGCCGCGGTGGCCGTGATGCGCGCTGAGAACGGCATGCAATTGTTCCGCGCTGAGCGTACCGATCCGCGAAGCACCGTCCGCCACGGGTTTTGAGCGGATGCCCTGTACCGGTGCATCATCGATCGCTGCGGGCAGCAGCAGATCGCAAGCGTCGATCCGGCCATTCACCGCGGTTGCGGCCGCGCGCGCCAGGATGTTGCGCAGCTCGCGCACATTGCCCGGGAAAGGATAGGCCACGAGCTGGCGCAGGGCTTCTGGCGTCAGCTCCCATCGGGTCGCGCCGCAGCCGCAGAGCGGCCTCAGGGTTTCGGTCTTGCCGTCCAGCAGCCCGACGGATGCGGTGTGATGCGGTCGCAGCGCCATGCGGGCAAGCAGATATCGGGCCAGGATGGGGATGTCTTCCGGTCGGTCGCGCAATGGGGGCAGGGTGATGCTGAACACCGACAGCCGGAAGTACAGATCGCTGCGAAAGCTCCCCTCCTGAACCATTCTTGCCAGCGACCGGTTCGTGGCGGCGACCACACGCACATCGGCGCGTCGCAGGGTATTGCTGCCGACGCGGCGGAACTCGCCGCTTTCCAGTGCGCGCAGCAGCTTGCATTGCTGCGGCAGGGTGAGTTCACCGATTTCATCGAGAAACAGGGTGCCGCCGTCGGCCAGCTCGAACAGGCCGGTCTTGCGGGCGGAAGCGCCGGTGAACGCGCCACCTTCGTGGCCGAAGAATTCCGACTCGAACAAGGCTTCTGGAATGGTCGTGCAGTCCAACACGATGAAGTCCCGTTCCGCGCGGGCCGATGCCTGATGCAGCGCCTGCGCCGCCAGTTCCTTGCCCGTGCCGCTTTCGCCTTCGATCAGCACCGGCTCATCGGTCTGCGCGGCGATGTCGAGATCGTGTCGCACCTGCAGCATGCGCGGTGAGAGTCCCTGCAGCAGCGCGTGCCCCGCCGCAGGCTGCACTGGGGCGGGCATGCGATGGATTTCCTTACCGAGCAGCCGATTGCCCTGGCCATCGTGGATGGGATAGCCCTTGAGACGTACATGCTCGGGCTGGCCCTGCGCGTCAAAGTGGACATGCACCGTCTCGTCGGGCTCCCCGCTGCGCATCACGTGCAGATGAGGGCAATGCTCGCCCTGCATATGGCAGGGCGTGGCCGAATGGTGCGAGAGCTCGTGGCATTTGCGGCCGGTGATGTCGTCCGTTTGCAAGCCATAGGCCACGCGGTAGGCGTGGTTGGCAGCGATGATGGTGTAGTTGCGGTCGATCAACACGAAGGGATGCTCGCGCGCATCGATCAGCGACTGGGCGTCGTAATCCATGGCTTTGTCTCCTCTGCCGCCGTGTTCGGCGGTCTGTGATATGCCAATTGTGTGACGTGTCAGGACGCTTTGGCAGAACCGGGCTGCCAAAGTCGTAACTAAATATTACCTATCAAATGAAATCAACGGGTTAGGTATTGGTGCGGATTTTGCTGAAAAGGCTTGCCACGCTTGACGTGGCCTGCCAAAACACCTATGGAGGATGACATGTACTCGGATTCACCGAACAAACCTGCAGCCAACCCCGCGCGGCGGCGTTTCATGCGCGATACCACGCTGGCGACTGCCGCCGCTGCAGCAGGTGCCGCAGGGCTGGGCGCCGTTCTGCCCCAGACGACCCAGGCCGCGCCGATGATCGGCGGCGGCGGCGGCTGGCTGCCGGTGCCCAAGGCCAAAGGGCCACGGGTGGTGGTTGTCGGCGGCGGCACCGCCGGACTGACCCTGGCCAAGTATCTGAAGAAGGAGAACCCGGGGTTCGACGTGCTGCTGCTGGAAAAGCGCAGCCAGTATCAGAGCTGCTTTTGCAGTAACCTTTGGTATCCCGACGTGGTCAACATGGAGTATCTGGCCAACCACAGCTATATCGACGCGGCGCAGAACAACGGCTACATCTACTACAACTGTACCGTCACCGGTGTGGACCGCGACGCCAAGCGGCTCTACACCAATATGGGCCAGGTGATGTATGACTTTCTCGCCATCTGCCCGGGCATCGACTACGACTTCACCCGCTTCGGTATCCCGGCCGACGACCTCGACACCCAGTTCGCCTGCCGCCAACGGTTTCCCGGAGGCTGGATCCAGCCGACCGAGCAGGTCGCGGTGCGCAACAAGATCCAGGGTTTCGCCGGCGGCACCTTCGTGGTCACCGTGCCGACGGGCAACTACCGCTGCCTGCCGTCGCCGTACGAGCGCACCTGTGTGATCGCCGGATGGATGAAAAAGAACCGTATTAAGGGCAAGGTGCTGCTGCTCGACCCCAACCCCGACATCGTCATCAAGGCCAAGGGCTTCCACGCTGCGTTCGACGAGCTGTACAAGGACTACGTCGTTTACCAGCCGTCGACCACCATCAAGGGGGTCGACCCGTTCAAGAAGGTGATCCACGGCGAGATCGACGATTACGCCTTCGACGACGCCACACTCTATCCCGGCGTGCAGGGAGCGTACATCATCCAGCAGATGGGACTGGTCAGCCCCGACAGCACGCAGCGCGAGGCGAACATCGATCCCTTCCACTACAACATCAAGGGCGACCCGTATGTGTACGTCAGCGGCGATGCGCGTCCGATGGGCTACTCCAAGAGCGCCAACACCGCCAACACCGAGGCGCACTACGTCGCCAAGGTGATCGCCTCGCGCGCCAAGGACAAGGACGCCAGAATTCCCTGGGAAAGCCCCGAGACCCTGTGCTATTCCATGGTGGACCTGCAGCCCAACAAGGCCATCTACGTGGACGCGCATTACAACCCCAAGACCTTCGGCTTCGCCAATGTGAAGGAGGACGATACCCGCAGCGTGGCCAACGCCGCGGCCTATCTGGCCTGGGGCAAGGGGCTCTACGCCGACATGTTCACCTGAACTTGTTGCAGACAGGTTCGCGGCTGACCTTGGCCTGCCGTCTGTTGGTCTGTTGTAGTGCATGCGGGGAGTCTTCTCCAAAGCGCCGCTTGCCTTTCTCAGGGGGTTCCTCCTCACCCCCGCTCTTTTTCATTCCAGGGAGTTTGCGCCGATGCAACGCCGACGCTTCATTCAAATCTGTTCCACCGCCGCGGCCGGTTGTGCGGCGCTCGACTTGTCCACCCTCACGCTGCCAGCCTGGGCCGCCGGCGTGCCCGATGTACCGCAGCCGCCGGTGTTGCTGACCGATGCGCAAGGCGCACCGATCAAGGCTTCCCAACTTGGCACCAGCGAGGCCTATGTCTTCAGCTATCCCTATGCCAGCACCCCGGCCTTCCTCATCCGCTTGCAAGTCGCTGCTCACTCCGCCAAGCTCACCGCTGACGGCCAGAGCTACGACTGGCCGGGCGGCGTCGGGCCTGACAAGGCCATCGTGGCCTACACCGCCATCTGCGCCCACCAACTGTCGTATCCGGAGAAAGACAGCAGCGTGATTTCCTACGATCCCAAGGCCACCCAGGTTTCGGACAAGCCCGGGATGATCGTCTGCTGCGCCCATCAGAGCGTGTACGATCCTTCCGAGGGCGCCAAGGTGATGAGCGGCCCGGCGCCGCATCCCCTGGCGGCCATCATCCTGAAGCACGACAGCCAGGCCGACACCCTGACGGCCACCGGCATGATCGGCCATCCGATGTTCGAGCACTTTTTCAAGCTCTACCGCCTGCAACTCATCCGCACCTATGGCGCGGCGCATTTCCAGGCCACTGCGCCGACGCAGGCCGCCGCCGTACCGCTGAGCCAGTACTCAGCCTACGTGGCGCATTGCTGAGCCGCGACCAGCGACAGTGTCTGCGCACTGTCGCGCGCGCGGCGAAGGGCCACGGCGCATGCTTGCACCGTGCCTCCTGAGCGATCTGACCAGCGACAATGCCTGCGCACTGTGGCGCGCCAAGAAAACTTGGGGCGGCCCGGCGTTTTCTTCAGAGGCCAGCTCAAAGCAGCGTCAAACCAGCCCCTCGAACAGCAGCACGTCCACCAGATCACCCGCCTGCACGGTGGTTTGCTCATGGTGCAGCACGATCAGCCCGTGCGCCTGCGACATGGAACTGAGCACGCCCGATCCCTGATTGCCGATGGCGCCGACCTGCCAGCGGCCGTCGGGCAGGGCGGTGAGCAGGCCGCGCTGATATTCGGTGCGGCCGGGTTTTTTGCGCAGGGTCTGCGCGCTGACGGCGCGCAGCATCGGCTGCGGCTGCGGGCTGGCGCCCATGAGGTGCAACAGGGCAGGGCGGACGAAGGCGTAGAAAGTCACCATCACCGCCACCGGATTGCCCGGCAGGCCGAACAGCCAGGCGCTGTGCGCTCCCGCGCGCAGCCTGCCGAAGGCCAGCGGGCGGCCCGGCCGCATGGCGATGCGCCAGAACACCACTTCGCCTAAAGTTTTCAGGGTGCTGCGCAGGTAGTCGGCCTCGCCTACGCTGACCCCGCCCGAGGTGACGACCACGTCGGCGCATTCGGTCGCCGTGCGCAGTGCAGCCTGCACCGCCTGCGGGCTGTCGGCCACCACGCCGAGGTCGATGACCTCGCAACCCAGTCGCTCCAGCATGCCCCACAGGGTGTAACGGTTGCTGTCGTAGACGCAGCCCGGATCGAGCGGCTCGCCGACCGAGCGCAGCTCATCCCCGCTGGAAAAAAAGGCCACGCGCAGCCTGCGCCGCACCGTGACTTCGGCCATGCCGAGCGAGGCGATGAGCCCCAGGTCGGCCGGGCGCAGCACCTTGCCTGCGGGCAGGGCGGCCTTGCCGCGTGCCAGGTCTTCGCCGCGCAGGCGGCGGTTGTCGCCGGGTCGCACCAGTCCGGGCGGAAGAACGACCCGGTCGCCCTCGACGCGGCAAAACTCCTGCGGCGCCACGGTATCGCATCCTGCGGGCATGACCGCGCCGGTCATGATGCGCACGGCGCTGCCCGCGGGGACTTCGCCGCTGAAGGCATGTCCGGCCAGCCCGCGTCCGGCGATGGACAGCACCGTGTCGCCCTGCGCGGCAAGGTCGGAACCGCGCAGGGCGTAGCCGTCCATGGCCGAGTTGTCGTGCGCGGGCACGTCGATCGGCGAGATGATGTCCTGCGCCAGCACCCGTCCGAGGGCCGCGCGCACGGCCAGGCGTTCGGCAGCCTGCACCGGCTGCACGCTGGCGTGAATGACGGCCAGCGCCGCGTCCACCCGCAGGGCATTGGGGTCATAGCCGCTGACGCAGGAGATGATGTGCTGCAGGTCGAACGACGAGGTCATGTCGGAACTTCCGCATCGAGACGCTGCAGGTCGTCCAGGGTGTTGATGTTCTCAAAAGCGTGCGCATCATCGAAGTCGACGATGGCCGTGGGATGCTGCGCCGTCCAAAGCTCGATCTTGCGGCCGCCGGACTGAAGATAGGCGCTCAGGTCATCGCGCAGGCTGGATTGCATCAGGCAGAACACCGGCTGCAGCCGCCCTGCCGCGCGGGGCAGGGCGATGCGCGCGCAAGCATCCAGCAGCGCCGCGCTCAGCCGTGCGGCCAGATCGAGGGGCAACAGCGGCGAGTCGCAGGGCGCGGTGAGCAGATACGGTGTGACGCACGCCTTGAGCCCTGCGAGAAAGCCGGCCAGCGGCCCCGAATAGTCGTGTGGCGCGGCATCGGTCACCACCGGCAGGCCCCAGCCGCGATAGACCTCGACATGGCGGTTGGCGTTGAGCAGTACCGCGCCGACCTGGGGTTCGAGTCGCCGCAGCACCTGCCGCGCCAGCGGCTGGCCGCGCCAGGGCTGCAGGCCTTTGTCCACACCGCCCATGCGGCTGCCACGGCCCCCCGCGAGAATCAGGCCGGTGATGTCGGCGGCGGCGATGGCGTGCGACATGTCAAAACCTCTCGCGCTCGCCCGGTTCGCGCATCTGCCGCGTGGCGTGGGATGCGTCTGACCAGCGCACCGGGCCTTTCATGATGGACACCACCAGACAGCCGATGCCCACGGTGAACACCAGGGTGGCGTCGAACAGGCTGATGCCGATGCAGAAAATATCGATCAGATCGCGGATGGGCTGCGGGTCGCCATCGACCAGACCGGGTTGATAGCCGGTCTTGATCCACGCGCCGACGATCCAGGGCAGCCCCACGCCGATGAAGTAGGCCGGAATCAGCCAGCGGGTGAGTGCTCTCTCCAAGCCGGGGGCGCCGAGCGGGGTGCGGGGAGGGATGACGGGGCTTGCACACATGCCGCCGATGCTACAGCCGCGCGCCGCCGGGCGTGTGATGCTGATGCTCGAAGCGCTGCTGACAGGCGGCGCAGCGCAGTACGGTGGGCTCGGCCAGCAGACGGGCGGGTTCGATGTCGGCGCCGCAGTCGATGCAGATGCCGAAGTCGGGCGTGTCCAGGCGCTGCAGCGCGCTGTCGATGGCGGCCAGCTCGCTGGCGTCGCGCGCAGTAGAGGCGATTTCCACCGCGTCCATGGCTTCGACCACGGCCTCGTCGTCGGTTTCCTCGCGGTGGCTGCGCACGGCCAGCGTGCCCTCGTCGCTGATCGACTCATCGCGCAGATCGGCCACCATCTGGGCGCGGCGCTGCTGCAGTTTTTCGCGCAGGGTGTTGCGCAGTTCGGCGCTCAGGCTCATGTCGTTCTCCTTTTTGGGTGCGTTTCGATGAATGATGCGCTCATGGTCGCCTGTTCTGGCACAGCCCATCACTCATCGCGCATGAATTGTCGCAGACGGAAACCGAGCAGTCGCAGCGTGGCGAAATACAGCGCGGCAGCCGCGGCGAGCAGCCCCAGCCCCATGCCCAGACGCAGCAGGTCGCCGTGCGCCCGATCCCACGGCAGCGCGATGGCGCCCCACAGCATCACCCCGCCCAGCGGCAACTGCGCCAGCGCCACCTTGAGCGCATATCGCCCCCAACCGGGCTGCGGCTGAAACAGGCCGCGGCGGCGCAGACCGCGAAACAGCAGGCTGGCGTTGAGCAGCGCGCCGATGGAGATGGCCAGCGCCAGCCCGGCATGCCCCAGCCAGGGCACGAACAGCAGGTTCATCAACTGGGTGAAAACCAGTACCACCAGGGCGATCTTCACCGGGGTGCGCAAGTCCTGCCGGGCGTAAAAGCCGGGGGCCAGGATCTTGATGCCGATCAGCGCCATCAGACCGATGCCGTAGGCCCGCAGCGCGCTGGTGGTGGCCAGCACGTCGGCCTGGTCGAAGCGGCCATAGTTGTAGAGCATGGACACCAGCGGCTGGGCGAAGATCAGCAGCGCGATGGCGCTGGGCAGCGCCAGCACCAGCGTCAGGCGCAGCCCCCAGTCGAGCAGCTTGCTGTATTTGGTCACGTCTTGCGTGGCGCTGGCGCGCGACAGGCTGGGCAGAAGCACCGAGCCGAGCGCGACGCCGAGAATGGCGGTGGGGAATTCCATCAGCCGGTCGGCATACGCCAGCCAGGACACGCTGCCCGCATGCAGATGCGAGGCGATCTGCGTGTTGATGACGATGGACACCTGCGCCACCGACACCGACAGGCTCGCCGGCAACATCTGCTTGACCACGCGGTGCACGCCTTCAGACCGCCAGGCCTTGAGAAAGCTCAGCCGAAATCGCGGCACCACGGCGTATTTGCGCAGCGCCGGCCATTGCACGGCCAATTGCGCCACCCCGCCGATCATCACCCCGATGGCCAGGGCGAAGATGGGCGGGTGCACCAGTCTGTGAAACGCCACCGCAGCGCCGATGATGGCCAGATTGAGCAGCGCCGGAGTCACCGCAGGGACGGCGAAGTGCTTCCAGGTATTGAGAATGCCCGCACTGAGCGCGACCAGGGAAATCAGCCCCGCATAGGGAAACATCAGCCGCGTCATCCACACCGCGGCGTCGAAAGCCTGCGGGTGCAGGCCCGAAGCGGTGAGCCAGACCAGCACGGGAGCGAGCAGCACCCCGGCCAGGCTGATGCCCGCGAGGATCCACAGCAGCGCGGTGGACACCTGATCGATGAGTTCCTGTGTCTGTTCTTCCGACTGGGTCTGCCGCGTCTGCGACAACAGGGGCACGAAGGCCTGCGAAAACGCGCCCTCGGCAAACATGCGGCGCAGCAGGTTGGGCAGGCGGAAAGCGACGTTGAATGCATCCGTCCAGGCGCTGGCGCCGAAATAGGTTGCCACCATGATTTCCCGCACCAGGCCGGTGATGCGCGAGGTGAGGGTGAGCAGGGAGATGGTCGAGGCGGCCTTGAGCAGATTCACCGGGCAGGATTATAGGAATGCGCTGGCGACCGCCCGAGGCGACGCTGGCGTCTCGGCAGTTTTTGTTTATAATGGCCGGTTTTCCGAGCAGGCAATACAGAAGGATTTCATATCATGGCAACCAAAGCCGCAGCCAAAAAGAAGAGCGTTCGCACCCCGTCGGGTCGCAAGCGTGCACGTCAATCCGTCAAGGCCAACGCCGCCAACACCGCGCTGCGTTCGCGTTTTCGCACGGCTGTGAAGTCGGTTCGCAAGGCCATCGCCGCGGGCGACCACGCCAAGGCCATGGAAGTGTTCAAGGCCAACGCCCCGGTGCTGGACTCGATTGCCGACAAGAGGATTTTTCACAAGAACACCGCTGCGCGCCACAAGAGCCGCCTGAACGCGGCGATCAAGGCGCTGGCTGTTTCCGCTACTTCCAGCACTTCTGTCAGCACTTCTTCCAGCGCACCGGCCTGATTGCCCTTGCCTGCTCGGGTCGGCCCCACACCGACCACAAAAAAGCCCGCGTCTGCGGGCTTTTTTGTGGTCTTTTATTGCGCCTCTTTCTGCAAGTCAGGGCAATGCGGGGCGAAAAACATCGTCAAGCAGTTTGAAACACGCGGGCCAGCGCTTCGCGCGCCGGTTGCAGATCTTCCACAGCGGCGTCTTCTTCGGCGGCTTGCGTCAGGCAGGCTTCGACCACGTCGAGCTGGTTGTCGCGGGCGAAGTTGAGCAGGAAATCAAACGCCATCGGCTCGATATCGCGCAGCGACTCGCTCACCACCAGGCAGCGCACGCCGTCCACCAGGGTGGGCACGCAATAGGGCGAGTAACCGAGGTGGGCTTCCTTGTGGCACAGACCGGCGGGGCGAAAGCGGGCCATCAGGCCGGCCAGACGCTCTGCCCAGTCGCTGGGACGAAAGGTGCGGCCTTCGCGGGTGATGCCGCGGATGAAAATTTGTCTGGGTTTGACCAGTTGCAGGGAGTTGGGAAGGGCGCTCATGGCTGAATCCTTGAAGAGGCAGTTTTGCTGCGGTGCCGCAATTATGCTGCAACGCGGTATTTCCGGGTAAACCCGAACGGTGATTCTGTGTTGCAGTTGCAACAAATACCCCGCCCTGTATGTGCCGTCGTTTGTCATCCTGCGCTCTCTATAATTTCAATTCGCCCCCGGTGGTGCAGCGCTTTTTAACAGTGCCCACCGGGTTTGCTTTTTTTGCAAAGGAGAAATGACCATGCCCTCTCATGTGATGAACACGTATGCGCGGCAACCCATCGCCCTGGAGCGCGGCGAGGGCGCGTGGGTCTGGGATACGCAGGGCAGGCGCTATCTGGATGCGCTGTCGGGCATTGCGGTCAACACCCTGGGTCACGCCCATCCGAGGCTGGTCGCGGCGCTCACCGACCAGGTGGGCAAGCTGATCCACACATCCAACCTTTATCAGATTCCCTTGCAGGAGCAGCTGGCAGACCGTTTGTGCGCTCTGGGCGGCATGGACAGCGCGTTTTTCTGCAACTCGGGGCTGGAAGCCAACGAGGCGGCGATCAAGCTGGCGCGCTTGCACGGCCACAACAAAGGCATAGCCCGCCCGGAGATCGTGGTGTTCGAGCGGGCTTTCCACGGGCGCTCGCTGGCCACGCTCTCGGCGACGGGCAATCCCAAGGTGCAAAAGGGATTCGAGCCGCTGGTCGAAGGTTTTGTGCGCGTGCCGCTGAACGATGCTTCGGCGCTGCAGGCCGTGGCCGATACGCATCCGGATGTCGTGGCCGTGTTCATCGAGGCGATTCAGGGCGAGGGCGGCATTCAACCGGCGCATGCCGATTTTCTGCGTGCGGCGCGCGCGCTGTGCGACCGCCACGGCTGGCTGCTGATGATCGACGAAGTGCAGTGCGGCATGGGGCGAACCGGTAAATGGTTTGCGCATCACTGGGCCGAGGTCAAGCCCGATGTGATCGCCATGGCCAAGGGGCTGGCTTCGGGCGTGCCGATCGGCGCCATTCTGGCGCACGGTGCGGCGGCCACCACATTCGGCCCCGGCCAGCATGGCACCACGTTCGGCGGCAATCCGCTGGCCTGCCGTGCCGCGCTGGAGACGCTGGCCGTGATCGAGGACGATGGCCTGCTGGCCAATGCGCACGCGCGCGGCGAGCAGATTCAACATGCCCTGCATCATGCGTTTGCCGGCCACGAAGGGGTGGTGGAAGTGCGCGGTCAGGGGTTGATGATCGGCATCGAACTCGACCGCCCGGCAGGTGCGCTGGTGGGGCGGATGCTGGAGCGCGGGGTGTTGCTCAACGTCACGCAGGAACGGGTCATCCGTGTGTTGCCGCCGCTGATCTTCACTCAGGAGCAGGCCGAGATGCTGGTGCAGGCCCTCGTACCCGCGGTGCTCGAATTTCTGCAGGATGCACCCGCGCCCTAAGACATTCCAGGAGGCCCCCATGAAAACGACGCTGCGGCACTATCTGCAATTCTCCGACCTCAGCCGCGAGGAGTACGACTATGTCTTCGCCCGCGCCGCGCTGATCAAGGCCAGGTTCAAGCGCTACGAGCCGCATCAGCCCCTGGTCGATCGCACCCTGGCGATGATTTTCGAGAAGCACTCCACTCGCACCCGCCTGAGCTTCGAGGCCGGCATGCACCAGCTCGGCGGCGCAGCCATCTACATCAACACCCGCGACAGTCAGCTCGGCCGTGGCGAACCCATCGAAGATGCGGCGCAGGTGTTCTCGCGCATGGTCGATCTGGTGATGATCCGCACGTATGGTCAGGAGATCGTCGAGCGTTTCGCCGCGTATTCGCGCGTGCCGGTGATCAACGGCCTGACCAACGAGTTCCATCCCTGCCAGATCCTGGCGGATGTGATGACCTTCATCGAGCATCGCGGCGCCATTCAAGGCAAGACGGTGGCCTGGATCGGCGACGCCAACAATATGTTCTACACCTGGCTACAGGCGGCTGAAGTGCTGGATTTCACCCTGCATTTCGCCGGGCCCAAGGGCTACGGCGTCGAGAAAAATCGGCCTGGCTACCCTCTGAGCGCGGCGCAGATCGCACATCTGCGCGAGTTCGACGATCCGCGGCAGGCCTGTGAGGGCGCGCATCTCATCACCACAGACGTTTGGACGAGCATGGGCTATGAGGCGGAAAAGCTGGCGCGCGAGCAGGCGTTCAAGGGCTTCATGGTCGATGCCGGGATGATGGCCCGCGCCCAGCCCGATGCGCTGTTCATGCACTGCCTGCCTGCACACCGCGGCGAGGAAGTGTCCGCCGAAGTCATCGACGGGCCGCAGAGCGTGGTGTGGGACGAGGCGGAGAACCGCCTGCACGGCCAGAAGGCGCTGATGGAATTCCTGCTGCTCGGCCGCCTGGATTGACACGTCCCACCTGACCGAGGCTGGGTGGCAGTAACGCCGTCCTAAGTCGCCTTTAAAGCCCGCCTGAGCATAATCTTGCTGCGGGCATCGTCGTCTGGCGATGCGCCGTTCGGGAGTTCAGGCATGGCGCTCACCCAACAAATCCCTCCTGTCAGAAAGATGAGGAATCCGGGCGGCTGTGGCCGCATTTCCAGCATTGGGCGAATTGCGGGCCGTGGCGTTCGCCGCAGTCCGGACAGGTCCAGAGCGCTCCGCGAATCGGCGTGCGCAATTCCTGCAGCAACTGTCTGGCGCGCGGCAGATCGCCGTCGTCCAGCACCCAGACCGCCGGATTGCATTGATCGGGCGGAATCTCCCCGGCGATGCTGGTGAGATGGCGCGAGAACACTTCGGCGCGCATCCCGGCGGTGTTGAGCGCATCGGCCCAGAGTGTGGCGATGACCAGGTTGGGCGCAATGTCCACCCGCTTCATCGCATGACGGCCGAGGTGAGTTCGGCATAGAGCGTGCGATACAGCGCAAGCCGCGCCGGGGTGATGGCTTGCGGGTCGGTGGTGAACACGCAGCCCGGCTCGTCACGGTGGGTGCAGTTCTGAAACCGGCACTGACCGTTGCGCGCGCGGATTTCCGGGAAGCCGTGCTGCAACTGCGATACCGAGAGATGGTGCAGGCCGAAGGACTGGAAGCCCGGCGAATCCATCAAGGCGCTGCCTTCAGGCAAACCGGGCAGGTCGTAGAGCCTGGTTGCCGTCGTCGTGTGTCTGCCTGCGGACAGGGCTTGCGAGATTTCCCGCGTGGACGCCTGCGCCTGCGGCGCCAGCAGATTCGTCAGGCTGGACTTGCCCACGCCCGAGGCGCCCAGCAGCAGCGTGGTCTGGCCACTGAGCAAGGGGGTGAGCGCGGCGAGAGCGGCTTGCGGCGCGGTGCGCACCGAGAGTTCGAGCACCTCGTAGCCCAGATCGCGGTACAGCACCATCTCGGCGCGTGCGGCTTCGGCCTGCGGCAGATCGCATTTGTTCAGCAGCAGCGTGACCGGGATGTCGGCGGCATCGGCGGCGATGAGCGCGCGGCCGATGAGACCGTGCTGGATGCCGGGATAGGTGGCGGTGACCAGCAGCACGCGGTCGAGGTTGGCGGCGAACATCTTGCTGCGCCACTGATCTTCGCGCCACAGCGCATTGCGCCGCGGCAGCACCTGCTCGATGGCCAGCGGAGGATGTCCCGGCGCGAGCACGACCCGATCGCCGCAGACCACCTCAGCGCGTTTGCCGCGCGGCACGCAGGCGAGCACGTCGCCGTTGTCGAGTTGCGCCAGATATTGCCGTCCAAAAGCGCCGACGATGCGCGCCGCAAGACCAGGCGCAGCGACCGAGGCTGCGGACGAGGAGGGCTTCGTGCTGCGCTTGCCCTTGGGACGTTGGGGATTGGGTTGTTCCGGCGCGTCCATGCAGGCGGTTTTCAGCGCGCAGCGCCCTGGGCATGGACCGCGTCGGCCTTGGCGGCGCAGATGAAGTCGTTGCGCGTGACGCCGCCCGCCGAATGAGTATTGAACGCCACGCTGCAGCGGTTGTATTGCACCAGCAGATCGGGGTGATGATCTTCGCGGTGCACCACCCAGGCCAGCGCATTGACGAAGGCCAGGGTCTGGTAGTAGTTGCCGAAGGTGTAGGTCTTGCGGATGCTGCCGTTGTCAAAAGTCCAGCCGCTCAGCAGCGCGAGATAGGGCGCCATCGCGGCAGCGTCGAGCCGGTGCGAGGGGCCGAGTTCCTGGCAGTGATCGCCCAGCAAGTCGTTGAGAGTCATGGCTGTTTCCTTCATGCGGTCGCCGTGGCGGTGGGTTGCGCTGCCTGGACAGGCGGCAAGGCGCCGAGCCGTTCAAGCCGCTGCAGCGCCGGCGGGTGGCTGTAGTAGAAGCGCACATAGACCGGGTCGGGAGTCAGCGTGCTGGCATTGTCGCGGTACAGGGTGACGAGGGCTTCGCCCAGGGCGCGGGCGTCGCTGTGCTGTGCCGCGTAGGCGTCGGCCTCGAACTCGTGCTTGCGCGAGATGGCCGCACCCAGAGGGCTGAAAAACACGCCGAACACCGGTAGCGCCAGGCTGAACAGAATCAGCGCGAGCGCATGGTTGGGGGCGAACAGATTGGGCATGACCCCCAGGCCGACATAGAACCACACCTGGTTCGACAGCCAGCCCAGCAGCGCAAAGCCCGCCAGACTGACGCCGAACATCATCCCCATGCGCTTGAGAATGTGACGGCGCTTGTAGTGCCCGACCTCGTGCGCGAGCACGCCTTCGATCTGCGCCGGGGTGAGCTGGTTCAGCAGGGTATCGAACAACACCACGCGCCGTGCCGCGCCCATGCCGGTGAAGTAGGCGTTGGCATGCGCGCTGCGGCGCGAGCCATCCATGACGTACAGGCCGGACAGCGCAAAGTCACAGCGCTGCATGAGCGCCTGCGCGCGGGTTTTCACCTCGCCGTCGGGCAGCGGCTGGAACTTGTTGAACAGCGGGGCGATGACCAGCGGATACACCCCCATCATCAGCAGGCTGAACGCCGTGAGCCCGGCCCAGGCCCACAGCCACCACCAACCGCCGGCGACCTGCATGATCCAGAGCACGAGCAAGGCCAGCGGCAACATCAGCACGGCGCCGACCAGGGTGTTCTTCAGCAGGTCCAGCGCATAGGAGCGCGGCGTCTGGCGGTTGAAGCCGAAGCGCGCTTCCAGGCCGAAGGTGCGCGCGACATCCCAGGGCAGATCGAGCAGCGATCCGATCACGGCGAAGGCGATCAGCAGCGCCAGTTGCCCGCCCAAAGCGGTGCCGAAAGTGGCGCTGACCCAGCCATTGAGCCCTTGCAGCCCGCCTTCGAGCGTCCACACCAGCACGATCAGGGCCGAGAACAAGGTGGTCCACAAACCGAAGCGCAGCTTGGCCACGGTGTAATCGGCGGCCTTCTGGTGGGCTTGCAGCGAAATGCTGTTGCGGAATGGCGCGGGCACGGCATCGCGGTGCGCCAGCACATGGCGCTGCTGGCGCTGGGCCAGCCAGAGCTTGAGCGCCGTGCCGCCGATCAGCGCGGCGGCGAACAGCGCGCTCCAGGCGAGGGAGAAATGTTGCGGGCTCATGCGAAAATCCTTGTCAACCTTGAATTTGCCGAGATTATCCCACCCGGCCTGTTCCTGCGATCAGCCGCCGCCATTTCCCTACTTGAATGCCTTCCATGTCCGATTCCGCCACGCCTGCCGCTTCCATCCTCGCCCGTCACGACGACAACCTCATCTGGGTCGACATGGAAATGACCGGGCTGAATCCCGACACCGATCGCATCATCGAAGTCGCCGTGGTCGTCACCGACCCGCAGCTCAGCGTGCGCGTGGAAGGCCCGGTGCTGGCCATCCATCAGAGCGATGCGGTGCTGGCCGGCATGGACGCCTGGAACCAGAACACCCACGGCAAATCCGGCCTGACCGAGCGGGTGCGCGCCAGCACGGTGGACGAAGCGCAGGCCAGCCGTGAGATCATCGCCTTCCTCAAGCAATACGTGCCCGCTGGCAAGTCGCCCATGTGCGGCAACACCATCTGCCAGGACCGCCGCTTCATGGCCCGCGGCATGCCCGAGCTGGAGGCCTATTTTCACTACCGCAATCTCGACGTCAGCACCCTCAAGGAACTGGCGCGGCGCTGGCGTCCCGAACTGGTGAGCGCGTTCAAGAAGCAGCAGGCGCACACCGCGCTGGCCGACATCCAGGAATCCATCGACGAACTGCTTCACTACCGCGAGCACTTCCTGCGCGTGCCGGTGGCCGGGATGGATCCGGAAGTGGCGGGTTGATCAAACCGCTTGCTTTTGCAGCAGGCGCACGTGTATCGGGCGAGTGAAGGATGCACCGTCGGCGCCGCAATATGGATCGAAGGCAGCCTTGACGCGCAGCCGCAAATCGTCGGTGATCTGATGATCGGCGAAGCTGGGGTAGAGCATGCGCTGCTCGAAGGATTCCCAGTCGGCGAAGTGTGCGGGCATGTCGAAACGCCGCTCGGCGGTCTGCTGCCATTGCCCGGTGAGCAGGGCCTGGTCGAGCGCCGCCTGCGCCGCGGCGCGTGCCGGACCTTCGTCGTTGTAGAGCTTGACGATGTCGTTGAGCGCGCCGGCATACACCGGCTCCGAGACGTAGAGCCAGCCGCCCGGCCGCAGCACGCGCCAGGTTTCCGCCAGCGCGGTTTGCATGGCATCCAGCGGGATGTGGTGCAGCGACTTGAGCATGAGCGCCAGATCGAATTGGCCAGCCTCTGACGGAATGGCCGTGGCACTCTCCTGCATGAAGCGCAGCCGTGGCTTAAGAGACTCTGGAAGCCGCGCCAGGTTTTTGGCATGCTGGACCGCATCGACCTCCAGCGCCAGCGCTTCGCAGCCCGGGCAGCGCTCCAGCAGCTCGGTGAGCAAGCGGGCGCTGCCGCAGCCCAGTTCGATGATCTTCAGGCCGTTGCCAAGCGGGACCAGTTCGGCCAGGACGTCGAGTTCGTTGTGGATCATGGCTTCGCCCTGTTCTTTGGAAGGCGGGATTTTAGGGACGAGATGTGATTTCTGAAGGAGGCGTCGGCGCACTCAGGCGGTGAAATCTTCTTCGTAGAACTCCAACTCGCCGCGCGTCCCTTGAGTGCGCGCCGATTCGAGCTTGCGCAGATCCACCCGGCGGATCTTGCCCGAAATGGTCTTGGGCAGGTCGAAGAACTCGATGCGGCGGATGCGTTTGAACGGCGCGGCGCGCTCGCGCACGAAGGCGAGGATGTCGCGGGCGAGTTCGGCGCTCGGGGTGTAGCCGACGCGGCAGGAGACGAAGGCCTTGGGGATGGTCAGGCGCAGCGGGTCGGGGCAGGGAACGACGGCGGCCTCGGCCACGGCCGGATGCTCGATCAGCAGGCTCTCCAGTTCGAACGGGCTGATGCGGTAGTCGGATGACTTGAACACATCGTCGGTGCGGCCGACGAAGGTGTAGTAGCCGTCGGCGTCGCGCTGCGCGACGTCGCCGGTGTGGTAGAGACCGTCGTGCAGCGCCTGCGCGGTCTTTTCAAAGTCGCCGGCGTATTCGACCAACAGTCCGGTAGGACGCGGATCGGTTTCGACGCAGACCTCGCCTTCTGCCGGGGGCCCCCAGGGCCGTGCTTCGCCCGGCCCGGCGTTTCCTTGCGCTGGGTTGCCGTCGATGTCGACCAGGCGGATGCGGTAGCCTGGCGTCGGCCGGCCCATGGCTCCGGGCTTGACCGGCTGCCCCGGCGAGTTGCCGATCAGCGCGCAGGTTTCGGTCTGGCCGTAGCCGTCGCGGATGGTGATTCCCCAGGCGGCGCGCACCCGCTCGATGACCTCGGGGTTGAGCGGCTCTCCCGCGCCGACGAGTTCGCGCAGCTTCACCGGGTAGCTCTTCAGATCTTCCTGGATGAGCATGCGCCACACCGTCGGCGGAGCGCACAGCGTGGTCACGCCGCAGCGCGCCAGGGTCTGCAGCGTGGCAGCCGCATTGAAACGGCTCTGGTTGAAGGCAAAGATGGTCGCGCCGGCGTTCCACGGTGCGAAGAAGCTGCTCCACGCATGCTTGGCCCAGCCTGGCGAACTGATGTTCCAGTGCACATCGCCCGGCTGCAGCCCGATCCAGTACATCGTGGCGAGGGTTCCGACCGGATAGCTCTGGTGGGTGTGCAGCACCAGCTTCGGCTTGGAGGTCGTTCCCGAGGTGAAGTACAGCAGCAGCGGGTCGGCGGCGCGGGTCGACGCGTCGGGCTGGAAGTCGGCGGATGCCGAGTCGGCCCCCGACAGCGCGGTCCAGCCCGCAGGCGCGTCGCCCGCGGTGAAACGCCCCGCGACCTGCGCCCACACCGCAGCGGGCAGTGCGGCGAACTTGGCGGCGTCGGCGGGCAGGCAGACGACATGCCGCACGCCGCCGCGGCCGATGCGGTCTTGCAGGTCGGTTGGCGTGAGCAGGGTGGTGGCGGGAATCATCACCGCGCCGAGCTTGATGCAGGCGAGCATGGCGTCCCACAGTTCAACGCAGTTGGGCAGCATCAGCAGCACGCGGTCGCCCCGGGCCACGCCACTTGCGCGCAGGAAGTTGGCCATGCGCGCCGAGCGCCGCGCCATGTCGGCAAAGCTGTGGCGGCACTCGCTGCCGTCTTCTTCGACGACCCACAGCGCAAGCGCCTCGTTGTCCTGGGCCATCGGGTCGAAATAGTCGAGCGCCCAGTTGAATTGATCGAGCGCCGGCCAGCGGAATTCAGCGTAGGCGCGGTCGTAGTCGGTGCGAAGGCGCAGCAGCAGGTCGCGCGCCTGCACAAAACCGGGATGAGCGGTTTGCATGGAAGTCTCCTGATGTTGATGTCGTTGTGCGACAACTTTAGCCCGTGCCATTCGGTCAGGCCAGCGGGAAAGCACAGAGATCAACCGTCAGGGCGGTGTCAGTTCCATGCGGCTCTTTCGCGCCACGCGCCGTTTTCTCGGAAAAATGAGCCGACATGCCTGGACATGGATCTGTAACAAATAAGCTCTAGATTGTTACGTTTTTGACAGACTGAGGAGTTCATCCATGCGTTTCATGTCCGGTTCCCTACGCTTGCTCGCGCTCTCGGCTGCTGCGGCGCTGTCCCTGACGGCGTGTGGCGGCAGCGACGGCGTCCCGCCGCCGTCCGCTGGCACTTACAGCATCGCCACCCACCTCGGGCAGCCGGTGGTGTTCAAAAACAATACGGGCTTTCAATCGCAGCCCTTTCAGATGACCATCGGTTATGGCAGCGCCGCCTTTCACGATCCGAAGGACGCCGCCAACGTGCTGTTCACCGCTTCCGATCGAGGGCCGAACATCGACTGTGAGGATGTGGGTGATTATCCGATCGACAACAAGGATTTTTGCGGCAATCTCGCAGGCAAGATTTTTCCCGATCCCGGCTTCGACCCGTCGATCTACAAGTTTCAGTTGGGGCAGTCTGGCGGGCAGAATGTCGCCACGCTGCTGGGCACCATTGCGCTCACCGACAAGAATGGCAAGCCGATCACCGGTCTGTCCAACGACCTGCCCGATCGCCCGAAGGATCTGACCAGGGTCGCGGCGACCGACAACTCGGTGGCCAATACCGAGAACGCCTACACCAGCGACCTGCAGCCGCTGCCGTTCAACCAGAACGGTCTCGATACCGAGGCGATGGCGCGGCTGCCCGATGGCAGCTTTTGGTTCGGCGAGGAGTATGCACCCAGCCTGGTGCACGTTTCCGCCTCCGGGCAGGTGCTCGAACGTGTAGTGCCTGCCGATAGCGGCGTGATCAACCCCATCACCGGCCAGAGCATGAGCGTGTGTGATGCGCTGAAAAACGGCACGGCCAACGCCGCCGCAGCAAGCTATTCCGTGAACTGTGCATTGCCGGCCATTCTCGACCTGCGCAGCCTGAATCGCGGCATCGAGAACATCGCCGTGTCGCCGGATGGCAGGACGCTGTATTTCGCGCTGCAGAGCCCGCTGGCCAACCCCTCGAAGGACGCCTACAAGATTTCGCGCAATGTGCGCATGGCCACCGTCTCGCTCAACCCGGACGGCAGCTTCGGCAAGGTGACCGGCGAATATGTCTACGTGCTCGATACGCCCGACACTTTTGCCCCGGACGTCTCGACCAAGCAGAACGATGTCAAGCTCTCCGAGATGAGCGTGACCCCCGCCGGCAAGCTCATCCAGCTCGAACGCATCAGCAAGGACACCAAGCTCTATCAGGTGGACTGGAGCCGGGCGACCAATCTGCTCGGCTCGAAGTGGGACGACCGCGCCACCCAGCCTTCGCTGGAGCAGCAGACCGATCTGGCCGCGGCGGGCGTCGTCCCGCTGAGCAAGACCCTGGTCTACAACACCGCAACGGACAACCCCGCGGCGACCAGCCCAGGCAAGGTCGAGGGACTGGCCTTCCTCGACGCCAGCCACTTCGTGCTGACCACCGACAACGACTTCGGCCTGGTCTCGCCGCAGACGTTCTTCTACGCGGCGAACCAGGCGATCGGGCAGTAAGTCCCGATCCACGGGCCGGGCGCCGACGCCGCGCCCGGCTCTCAGTCCGGCATGGGCTCCAGGCTGCGCGCGCAGGGAATCTGGGTGATGTCCAGCCAGCGCTGTCCCGCGGGCGGCAGCTTCGCGCCGCTGAGCGCGCCGCCCCACAGGCAGCCGCTGTCCAGGCACAGCGCGTTGTGCTCCCAGTGCAGGCCCAGGGTGGACCAGTGGCCGAAGGCGATCGGGGTCTGCGCCGTCTGGCGCTGCGGCAGGGCGAACCAGGGCAGGAGTTCGGCGCTCGCGCCATTGGCGCTGGCCTGCTTGTTGTGAAAGTCCAGCCGCCCCGCGTGCGGGCCTGCGGCCTGGAGAAAGCGGGCGCGGGTGAGGGTGTTGATCACGATGCGCAGACGGTCGAATCCGGTCAGGCTCTCGCTCCACTCGTCGGGCAGGTTGCCGAACATGACGCGCAGGAAATCGACGTAATCGGGCGCGCGCAGGCGACGCTCCACCTCGGCAGCGAGTTGCAGGGTTTTGTCCGCGGTCCACTGCGGCAGCACCCCGGCGTGCACCAGCAGCCATCCTTGCTCCATCAGCGCGAGCGGTCGGTGGCGCACCCAGTCGATCAGCGCTTGACGCCGCGGCGACTGGAGGATGTCGTCGAGCGTGTCGCTGCGGTGCGCCTTGCGCACGCCATGCGCCACTGCGAGCAGGTGCAGGTCATGGTTGCCCAGCAGGCATTGCGCGCTGTCGCCCAGCGCCATCAGCCGCTCGATGCTGGCCAGCGACTGCGCGCCGCGGTTGACCAGATCGCCCAGCACGATGAGACGGTCGTGCGCCGGATCGAAGCGCAGCGCGTCGAGCAGGGCTTCGAGAGCGTCGGCGCAGCCTTGCACATCGCCGATCAGGTAGGTTGCCAAGGCCTCTCCCTAGAATGCGTGAGTTACCCAACACATCATCGTAACGAGGCAAGTGGATGCTTGCGTGTCAACCCCTACCGGAGCCCTGCATGGCGCAGCTCGATCCCACGATTTTCAAGGCCTACGACATCCGCGGCATTGTCGGCAACACGCTGACCGAAGACGCCTGCCGTCTCATCGGCCAGGCTTTCGCCACGCTGGCGCGGCGCAATGGCGAGACGGCGGTGAACCTCAGCCGAGATGGACGTCTGTCCGGCCCGGCGCTGGCGCAGGCGCTGATCGAGGGCCTGCGCGCCGGGGGCGTGGACGTGATCGACCTGGGCATGAACGCGACGCCCATGCTGTATTACGCCTGCGCCACCACGCCGGTGGTCAGCGGCATCCAGATCACCGGCAGCCACAATCCCCCCGAGTACAACGGCCTGAAGATGGTGCTCGGCGGCAATGCCCTGTTCGGCGAGCAGATCCAGGCGCTGCGCGAGTTGACGCTGAGCGAAGACTTCGCCACGGGCACGGGCACGGTGCGCCAGGTCAGCATCGTGGACGACTACATCGGCCGCATCAAGGGCGACATCAAGCTGGAGCGGCCGATGAAGGTCGTGGTCGATGGCGGCAACGGCGTGTCGGGCGCATTTGCTCCGCAACTTCTGCGCAGCCTGGGCTGCACTGTGGTGGAACTGTTCTGCGAGGTGGATGGCACCTTCCCCAGTCATCACCCCGACCCGGCCGATCCGCACAATCTCGAAGACCTCATTCGCACCGTGCGCGAGACCGGCGCCGAACTCGGTCTGGCTTTCGATGGCGACGGCGACCGCCTCGGCGTGGTCACGCCCAGCGGCGCCATCATCTGGCCCGACCGGCAGCTCATGCTCTATGCCGCCGAGGTGCTGGAGCGCAACCCCGGCGCGCCCATTCTGTTCGACGTCAAATGCACCGCGCAACTGCCGGCCTGGGTGCGTCGGCATGGCGGCGAGCCGGTGATGGGGCGCACCGGGCATTCGCTGGTCAAGGCCAGGATGAAAGAGATCGACGCCCCGCTGGCCGGCGAGATGAGCGGCCACATCTTTTTCAAGGATCGCTGGTACGGCTTCGACGACGCCCAGTACGGCGCCGCGCGGCTGCTCGAAATCCTGTCGCGCGCGGATGACCCCGGCGCCGTGCTCGAAGCGCTGCCCGATTCGGTGTCCACGCCCGAACTCAAGCTCGACATGCCCGAGGGCGTCAACTTCACGCTGTGCGAGCGTCTGCAGCGCGAAGGCCGATTCCCGGGCGCTTCGCAGATCAGCACCATCGACGGCGTGCGTGCCGACTATGCCGACGGCTTCGGCCTGGCGCGACCCTCCAACACCACGCCCTGCGTGGTGCTGCGCTTCGAGGGGGTTGATGCCGCCGCGCTGGAGCGGGTGCAGGCCGAGTTCCGCGCGGCCCTGCTGGCGCTGGACCCGGCGCTGAAGCTGCCGTTCTGATCGGGCCTTTCGCATCTTGCGCGTCCTGATCGTCAAGACCAGCTCGATGGGCGATGTGGTGCATGCCCTGCCGGTGGTGCACGACATTCTGACCGCGCATCCCGGGGCGCAGATCGACTGGCTGGTCGAAGAGGCCTACGCCGACATCGTGCGCGCCCATCCCGGCGTGCGGCGCGTCATTCCGCTGTCGCTGAGGCGCTGGCGCAGGCAGTTCTGGCGTGCCGACATCCGGCAGGAGTGGATCGAGTGGAAGGCCGATCTGCGCGCCGAGACTTATGACGCCGTGATCGATCTGCAGGGGCTGGTGAAAAGCGCCCTCATCGCCCGGCTTGCACGCGGGCAGCTCTATGGGCTGTCGTGGGGCAGTGCGCGTGAGGCATTCGCACCTTTGTTCTACACCCATCGACAGAAGACCGCGCTGCATCGCACCGAAGCCGCCGTGCCGCGCTACCGGGCGCTGGTCGCTTGGGCGCTGGGCCACGAGCCGCAGGGCAAGCCGCAGTATGGTCTGAGCCTTCAGGCTCCGCGTCCCGCCTGGCTGAAGGGCGATTTGCCGTATGCCCTGCTGCTGAGCGCCACGGCCAAGGAGCGCAAGCTGTGGGAAGAGGCGCGCTGGATCGCCCTTGGGCGAGCCCTTGCCGCGCAGGGCTTGATCGGCGTGTTCGCCTGGGGCAATGAGGCCGAGCGCGCGCGCGCCGTGCGGCTGGCCGATGCGGTCAATTCCGCTTTGTCGACCAGCGACATGACGCGCGCCTGTGTGGCCCCCGCCGCGTTCGATCTGGCACAGTGGATGCGCGTGTTGCGCGCGGCCCAGGCGGTGGTCGGTGTCGATACCGGGCTGCTCTACCTCGCCGCTGCCGTGGGAACCCCCGCGGTGGCCCTCTACACCGGCTCGTCGCCGCACAGCGTGGACTTCGAGTCGGCCGGGCCGTGGCGCAGCCTGGGCGACTCCGGCCAGCAGCCTGCGGTGGCCGAGGTCTTGCAGGCGATGCGCGAGGTGCTGGCAACGGCTGCGGATAGCCCTTCCTCGGCATGAAACTGGCCTTGCCGGTATACGGCCTGCTCTGGCGGCTGGCCCTGCCCTTCGCGCTGCTGCGGCTGTGGTGGCGAGGCCGCGCCGAGCCGCTGTACCGCCAGCATTGGGGGGAGCGGCTGGGCTGGTTTGGACGCACGTCGGTCGCGGACGCGGTGGCGGCAAATGGGCCTCTGATCTGGGTGCATGCGGTCTCGCTGGGCGAAACCCGCGCGGCGGCGGCGCTGATCGAGGCGCTGCGCGAGCGCATTCCGCACATGCGACTTCTGCTCACGCACATGACGGCGACAGGCCGCGCCGCCGGAGCGGGTCTGCTGCAGTCCGGCGATGTGCAAGTCTGGCTGCCGTATGACCTGCCGGGGCCGATGCGCCGTTTTCTGCGCCGGTTTCAGCCGCGTGCAGCGGTGTTGATGGAAACCGAAGTGTGGCCGAATCTGGCCGAGCAATGCCGCCGCGCCGGGGTGCCGGTGCTGCTGGCCAACGCGCGACTGAGCGCGCGCAGCGCGAGCCGCTGGCAGCGTTGGCCGTCTTTGGCGCGCGTGGCCTGGGGAGGCTTGTTCGCCGCGGCGCAAACGCCTGAAGACGCGCAGCGCATTCAGGCGTTGGGTGCGGCGCAGGTGCAGAGTCTGGGCAATCTGAAGTTCGACATGCGCCCCGACCCTGCGCTGCTGCAGCGCGGCGCGCAGTGGAAGTCGGCTGCTGCGCGCCCGGTGCTGTTGCTGGCGTCCACACGCGAGCAGGGCGGGAAAAGCGAGGAGGCGCTGCTGCTGGCTGCGCTGCCAGCCAAGCTGGCGCAGCGCGCGCTGCTGGTGTGGGTGCCGCGTCATCCGCAGCGCTTCGATGCGGTCGCGCAACTCCTGGCGGATCGGGGGTATGCGGTGCAGCGCCGCAGCGCCACAGCGCCGACGCAGAATACCGCCGTCTGGCTGGGCGACTCGCTGGGTGAGATGGCGGCTTACTACGCCATGTCTGACGCGGCGTTCATCGGCGGCAGCCTGCTGCCCTTGGGCGGGCAGAATCTGATCGAAGCCTGCGCCTGCGGCTGTCCGGTGGTGCTGGGGCCATCGCAGTTCAACTTCGCGTCAGCGGCGCAGGCGGCGCTCGAAGCAGGCGCTGCGGTCCAGGCTACCGATGCGTCTGAGGTGTGGGCGGCTTTTGCCCGTTGGCTCGACGATTCGGCTGCGCGTCAACGCGCGGGGCAAAACGCCTTCGCTTTCGCAGCGGCGCATCAGGGTTCGGCGCAGCGGCAGGCGGATTGGATCGTGGAGATCGCGGGGGATGCGCTTCGGCAGCGCCCGGACGCGGGTCAGTAAATCCGCGGGTCAGTAAATCGGTACCGACGGGTCGATCTCGCGCGACCAGGCGGTCATGCCGCCGTTGAGGTTGTACAGCTCGCCAAAGCCGTTCTGCTCCAGAAAGCGGGCGATCATCATGCTGCGGTTGCCGCTGCGGCAGATCACCACCAGCGGTTTGCCTGGGTCGAGCTCGTTCTGCCGCAGGGGCACGATGCTCATGGGGATGTGTATGACGGGGCAATGCGGATGCTTGATCGCCGCCATCTGGAATTCCCAGGGCTCGCGCACATCGAGGAATTGCCATTCGGTGATCGGCGCGGTGGCGGCCTCGATCTTGTCGGCCAGTTCGCGCACGCTGAGTTGCTTGATCATCAGGGAGTCCTTTTTCGGATTCAGAATTGGAAGCGCGAGGGCTCGGGGAAGTGCTCCAGCCGCGCGGCCACGGTGTCGAACAGATCGCGGGTGAGGAAGTCAGCGGCCGTGGCGCGGGTGACGATCTGCGCCCGCATCACCGGCTCGTCGCCGACGATGGCCGCCAGACGTCCGCCCGGCTTGAGGCGCTGCAGCAGGTCTTGCGGAATCTGCGCCACCGAGCCGGAGAGCACGATCACGTCGAATTCAGCGCTTTTGGTGTAGTGCGCGCCATCGGCCTGTTCGACGGTGACGTTGCTCATGCCCGCGCGCTGCAGATTGGCGCGCGCCATCGCCACCAGTTCTTCGTGAATGTCCAGGGTTTGCACCGCGGCGGCGCGGTGGCCGAGCAGGGCGGCCATGAAGCCGCTGCCCGCGCCCACTTCGAGCACCCACTCATCCTTGCGCACGGCGAGTTCCTGCAGGATGCGCGCCTCGACCTTGGGCGCCAGCATGTTTTGCCCGCAGGGCAGGGGAATTTCCAGATCCATGAAGGCCAGGCCGCGATAGGCCGCGGGGACGAAGTCTTCGCGGCGCACGCTGCCCAGTAGTTCGAGAATGCCGGCATCCAGCACATTCCAGGGACGGATTTGCTGCTCGATCATGTTGAAACGGGCTTGCTCGAGGTTCATCGTTTCTCCGCTGCAGGGTCAAGGAGCAAAGAGTTTAATTTGTCATGCAAAGCCGAGGCGCGCGTGGCATCTCGTTCGAGCAAATTTCGCCTCCGCCGCCTCATTGTCATGGGCTAATGGCGCCATATACAAATACAATTAACAATATATTGCAATTGGTATAAATTATTGATAAGACGTTCAGCCCGGATATAGACATGTCGTATGCCTCCACCCTCGATCAGCGCACCGCGCAGGCCGCTCACATCGCCCTGAGCGGCGCACGGGGCGGACGCGGGCTGTGGCGTACATTGCCCTTCATCGGCCCGGCCGTGGTGGCTTCGGTCGCGTATGTCGATCCGGGCAACTTCGCCACCAATATCCAGGCTGGCGCCCAGCACGGCTACACGCTGTTGTGGGTGGTGCTTTGGGCCAATCTGGCGGCTATTCTGGTGCAGGGGCTTTCGGCCAAGCTCGGCATTGCCACCGGGCGCAATCTGCCCGAGCTGATTCGCGAGCGTTTTCCGCGCAAGCTGGTGTGGTTTTACTGGGTGCAGGCGGAGATCGTGGCGATGATGACCGATTTGGCCGAGTTTCTCGGCGCGGCGCTGGCCTTGCATCTGCTGTTCGGTCTGCCGATGGGGGTGGCGGTGCTGGCGGCGTTTGTCGTGGTCATGGGCATTCTGACGCTGGAGCGCAGGGGGTTTCGTCCGCTGGAACTGGTGGTGGCGGCGTTGGTCGGCGTCATAGCGCTGGGCTATGGCTTGCAGCTCGTGTTGAGCCGGCCCGCCTTGCTGCCCATCTTCGAGGGCATGCTCACGCCGGGTTTCGGCGGCAGTGCCGATGCGGTGTATCTGGCCGTGGGCATACTGGGGGCGACCGTGATGCCGCATGTCATCTATCTGCATTCCAGCCTGACGCAGCGGCGCATTCAGGTGCCGCCCGAGCGCCGGGCGCTGCTGATGCGCTTTGCCTGGAAGGACGTGGTGTTGGCGATGGGGCTGGCCGGCCTGATCAATATGGCCATGCTGGCGGTGGCCGCCGCCACCTTTCACCAGCAGGGCCGTGCGGCCGGCGATCTGAGCGAGGCCTATCGCACCCTCATGCCGATGCTGGGCGCGGGGGCGGCCACGGCGTTCGCCCTGGCGCTGCTGGCCAGCGGTATTTCCAGCAGTGTGGTGGGCACGATGGCGGGGCAGGTGGTGATGCAGGGACTGGTGGGTTTCACCGTGCCGCTGTGGGTGCGCCGCCTCGTCACCAGCCTGCCGGCGGTGATCGTGGTGATGCTCGGTGTCGATCCGACGAGCACGCTGGTGTTTTCGCAGGTGGTGCTGTCGTTCGGCATTCCCTTCGCTCTGGTGCCCTTGCTGCTTTTCACTTCCAACCGGGGCTTGATGGGCGAACTGGTCAATCGGCCGGCCGTGCGCTGGGTCGGCTGGGCGGTGACGGCGCTGATCATTGCGCTCAATGCCTTGCTGTTGTGGAAGCTGGTTTGACGCCGACACCGGATCAGCGAGAGTGTGAGCGGATGTAAATACGATTGAATTACAAATAAAAATATATAGCATTTGCGGCATGAGCCTTCGCTACCGCGCGGGCAGATGAAAGGCCGGTGCCATGTCCGCAAGTTCCACCCTGCCGCCAGCCGGGCCGCCCGCGCTGTCCCGGCTGGGCATTTTTCTGGCCGTGCTTGGCCCGGGGCTGGTGGTCATGCTCGCCGACACCGACGTCGGCAGCGTGATCACCGCGGCGCAGAGCGGGGCGCAGTGGGGCTATCAACTGCTCAGCCTGCAGCTCGTGCTCATTCCCATTCTGTATGTGGTGCAGGAGCTCACGGTGAGGCTGGGCATTTTCACCGGCAAGGGGCATGGCGAGCTCATCCGCGAAACCTTCGGCGCGCGCTGGGCCTGGGTGTCGGTGGCGGGCCTGGCGGTGGCTTCGGTCGGGGCCATCATCACCGAGTTTTCCGGGGTGGCGGGAGTCGGCGCGCTGTTCGGCGTGCCGCGCGGCTGGAGTCTCGGTCTCGCTGCGGTCTTTCTGCTGGCGGTGGTGTGGACGGGGTCTTACCGCCGGGTGGAGCGCGTGGCGATTGCGCTGGGGTTGTTCGAACTGGTGTTCGTCTGGGTGGCGTTTCGCGCCCCGATCGACGGCGCTCAGGTGTTGCAGGGACTGGGCCAGGTGCCGGTGCAGCATCCGGCGTACTGGTATCTGGTGGCGGCCAATATCGGCGCGGTCATCATGCCGTGGATGGTGTTCTATCAACAATCCGTCGTGGCCGACAAGGGGATCAGGCCGCAGCAGTATGCCGCCGCCCGCTGGGATACGGCCGTGGGCGCGGTGCTTACCCAGCTCATCATGGCGGCGGTGTTGATGGTCACGGCGGCCGTGCTGTGGGCCGGACATCGCAACGCGCCGCTCGATACCGTGGGGCAGATCGCGCAGGCACTCATCCCGACCCTGGGCGAAACGCTGGGGCGCACCGTATTCGGCCTGGGCATCCTGGGCGCGGCCATGGTGGCGGCCATCGTCGTGGCGCTGGCTGCCGCCTGGGGGTTTGGCGAAGTCACCGGCTACAAACATTCGCTGGAACTGCATCCGACGCAGGCGCCGTGGTTCTACACCGTGTTCAGCGCGGGGGTGATCGGCGGGGCGCTGGTGGTGGCTTTCGTCCCCGATCTGGTGGCGCTGTCCATCGGGGTGGAGGTGATGAACGCCTTGATGCTGCCGCTGGTGCTGGGTTTTCTGGTGGCGCTGGCCACCAAGGCGCTGCCGAACGCGCATCGGCTGCGTGGGGCTTATTTCTGGGTGGTCCTTGGCGTGGTCGTGCTGACCGCCGGTTTAGGGGTGTATGGGGGCTTGAGCAGCCTGGGTTGACGCAAAGTTTGCGGATAATCGCAAGCTTTTGTCACAAGGCTCAGCATGGACGCGCATTCCGCCTTCGTCGTGGTGATTCTCGGCCTGGTCGAGGGCATCACCGAATTTCTGCCGATTTCCTCCACCGGCCACCTCATTCTCGCCGCGAGCCTGCTCGGCTGGGTGAGCGACAAGGCCAAGGTGTTCGAGATCGCGATTCAAAGCGGCGCCATACTGGCGGTGATGTGGCATTACCGCGTGCGCATCGGCCAAGTGCTCACCGGGCTGGCCGCCGCCGAGCCCGCGCGGCGCGACATGGCCTGGCGCTTTGCCATCAACGTGCTCATCGGCTTCGTTCCGGCGGCGATTCTGGGCTTGCTGTTTGCCAGCGGCATCAAGCGCTGGTTGTTCGCCCCCGTGCCGGTGGCGCTGGCCTTCATTGCGGGCGCGCTGGTGATTTTCTGGGCGGAAGCCTGGCAGAAGCGATCCTCTCAACATGTGCGCGTCCACCATGTGGACGACATGCGCGCGGTCGATGCGCTGAAGGTCGGCATCGCGCAGGCGTTTGCGCTCATTCCCGGCACCAGCCGTTCGGGCGCCTCGATCATCGGCGGCATGCTGTTCGGCCTCAGCCGGGCTGCCGCCACCGAGTTCTCCTTTTTCCTCGCCATTCCCACCCTGCTGGCTGCCACCGTGTACGACCTCTACAAACACCGCGCGCTGCTCAGCCTGAGCGACGTACCCACCTTCGGCCTGGGCATGGCGGTGGCGTTCGTCTCTGCGCTGATCGTGGTGCGCTGGCTGCTGCGCTATGTTGGCGGGCACAGCTTCGTGCCCTTCGCCTGGTATCGGCTGGTGTTCGGCGCGCTGGTGCTGGTCACGGCCTGGGGCGGCTGGGTGAACTGGTCGGGCTGAGCACGACTTACTTTGCGGTGAACATCAGATCCCACACGCCGTGGCCGAGCTTGAGGCCGCGGCGCTCGAACTTGCTCGCCGGGCGCCAGACGGGGCGCGGGGCGTAGTCGGTGGCCGTGTTCGTCAGCCCGGGCTCGGCGCGCAGGACTTCGAGCATGTGCTCGGCGTAGGGCTGCCAGTCGGTCGCGCAGTGCAGATAGCCGCCGGGGTGCAGTCGGCTGACGGCCAGGCGGACGAATTCAGGCTGGATCAGGCGGCGCTTGTGGTGCCGCTTTTTCGGCCACGGATCGGGAAAGTAGATGTGCATTCCGTCGAGGCTGTGCGGCGCGATCATGTACCGCAGCACCTGCACCGCGTCATGCTGCACGATGCGCAGATTGGTCAGCTTCGCGGCGTCGATGCGTTGCAGCAGCGCGCCCACACCGGGCGGGTGCACTTCCACGCCGATGAAGTCGGTCTCGGGGCGTGATGCGGCGATCTGCGCCGTGGCGTCGCCCATGCCGAAGCCGATCTCCAGCACCCGCGGCGCGACGCGGCCGAACACGGCTGACCAGTCGGTGAGGGCGTCGGCATAAGGCACGATCCAGCGTGGCCCCAGTTCCGCCAGCGCGCGAGTCTGCGCCTGCGTGGTGCGCCCGGCGCGCAGCACGAAGCTGCGGATGCCGCGGCGCCGGGGCGCGTCGTCGGCGTCGGTTTCACAAGCGTGGTCGGGCGTCATGACGAAAACCGGCGTAAACGAAAAAAAGGGCAGAGGCGGGAAAAGGCGTCATCAAATGGAAAGACGAATACTGCGATCCAGCAGCCTGCCAGATCGGCGAGGCCGAAAGTCTACTGCGGTCATTTCCGGCCACAGGGTTGTCGCTGAGCACGCGCGGAGGTCATGTCACCTGGCTGCGGCAGCCACTCTTTCAAAGGGTATCGGCCATGGGTCGGATAATCTTCGGACACTGTGATCTGCAAACCGCCATGTCCCATCGACGCTGGACGCTGACCAACCGGATCGGTCTTTACGCCGCCGTGGTGCTGCTGCTTTCGCTGGGGGCCATCGGCGTCACGCTTTGGGCGTCGTGGAATCTGCAGGGCGGCGCCGCTGCGGTCAACGAGGCGGGTCGTCTGCGGATGCTGACTTACCGCATGACCCTGATGGCCGAGCGCGGCGATATCGCCGCCGTGGCGCAGAGTGCGGCGCAGATGCAGGCCAGCCTCGATCTGCTGCGCCGCGGCGACCCGTCGCGCCCGCTGTTCGTGCCCTGGAATGACGCGGTCAAGCAGCGCTACGACGCCGTGCTGGCGCAATGGCGCGCATTGCAACCGCGCTGGCTGCATGCGGCGGCGGACCAACGGGTTTCGCCGCCGGTTGCCGCGCACTTCGTCGCCACCATCGACGCATTCGTCACCTCGATCGAAAAGCGGCTGGATTTCTGGACCTCGCTGCTGTACACCCTGCAGTTCGCCATGGCCGCGATGATGGTGCTGGGCGCGCTGCTGCTGTTCTACGCGGCCTACCTGTTCGTGCTCGATCCGGTGCGGCGGCTCTCGCTTGGGGTCGAGGCGATCGAGGCCGGGAACTACAGCGCGCGCGTCGATATTGCGACCAACGACGAATTCGGCGACCTGGCCCAGGCCTTCAATGGCATGGCGGCGCAACTCGGGGGCGTGCATGCCGAGCTGGAGCAGCGCGTGCGGCAAAAGACGGCGGCGCTGAGCGCCGAACAACAGCGACTCGCGGCGCTGTATGAGGTCAGTGCGCTGGTGTCGAAGGCGCAGAGCCTGGACGAGCTGTCGCAGTCTTTCGTGCAGGTCGTGCGGCGCATCGCCGGAGCGGATGCCGCGGCCCTGCGCTGGACCGACGAATCGGCGCGCCGCTACCTGCTGCTGGCCTCCGATGGTCTGCCCGCGGCGCTGGCCGAGGAGGAACAGTGTCTGATGTCCGACACCTGCTTCTGCGGGCAGGCGCAGCATCACGACGGCCCGAAGGTCGTGCAGCTTCACCGGCGTCAGCCCGAGGGTCTGACGCCGGCAGGTCATGCGGCTTGCGAGCGTCTGGGCTATGCCACGCTGTTGAGCATACCCGTGCGGGTGCAGCAGCGGCTGCTCGGCGAGATCGATCTGTTCTTCCACACCGAGCAAACCCCCGATGACGCGCAGCATGCCCTGCTCGACACCCTCGCCGGTCATCTGGCCGCGGCGATGGAAAGCCTGCGCAGCGCCGCGCTGGAGCGTGAGGCCGCGGTATCGCGGGAGCGGGCCTTTCTCGCCCGCGAGCTGCACGATTCCATCGCGCAATCGCTGGCCTTCATGAAAATCCAGCTCCAACTGTTGCGCACTGCGCTGCAGGCGGGCAAGGTCGAGAAAATCGAACAGATCGTGGGTGAGCTCGATGTGGGCATGAAGGAAAGCCTGGCCGATGTGCGCGAGCTGCTGCTGCATTTCCGTACCCGCACGCAGGAGCAGGACATCGAGCCCGCGCTGCGCAGCACGGTGCAGAAGTTCGAGCTGCAGAGCGGGCTGCCCGTCGATCTGGTGTTTCACGGGCATGGACAGCCGCTCGACCCCGACGTGCAGATCCAGGTGCTGCACATCGTGCAGGAGGCGCTGTCCAACATCCGCAAACATGCCAGGGCCACGCAGGCTCGCCTGGTGGTGGACAGCCTGCCGCGCTGGCGCTTTGTCGTCTCGGACGATGGTCGTGGCTATGATGCTTCGGTAATGGCCCAGGATGGACAGGCTCATGTGGGTCAGCAGATCATGCGAGAACGCGCCGCCGCCATCGGCGGTCAACTGAGCATCGACGCCCGTCCGGACTACGGCGTGCGCGTCACCCTGGAACTGCCGGAATTCCCGGCAGCGTCCGGGCGCGCCACACCGATCACCGAGACCGCCCCGCATGCCACCTGACATCCGCATTCTGCTGGTCGACGACCATGCCCTGTTTCGCCGCGGCCTGGTGGCCTTGCTCGGCGAAGAGCCTGCCATGCAGGTTGTCGGCCAGGCGGGCGATGCGGGCGAAGCCATCCGGCTGGCCGCGCAGTTGCAGCCCGACATTGTTCTGCTCGACAACCACCTGCCGGGCGTGCGCGGCGTCGACGCCGTGGAAAGCCTGCGGCAGGCATCCCCGGCAAGCCGCGTGCTGATGCTGACTGTCAGCGAGGAGGCGGCCGACCTGGGCGCGGCGCTGCGCGCCGGAGCGAGCGGTTATCTGCTCAAGACCTGCGAGGCTGACGAATTGATTGGAAGCATCCGGCGCGCGCGGCGCGGCGAAGTCGTCATCGGCCCCGACATGGCCGCGAAACTGGCGCAAGCCTTCATCGTTCCGGAGTTGGCGGTTGGTCTCGCGAAAGAACAACCTCCGGTGGGCGCGGAGACGGAGAAATCGCCGCTCAGCCCGCGCGAGCGCCAGATCGCTGCCGCCATCGCCCGCGGCGCAAGCAACAAGGTCATCGCACGCGAACTCGACATCGCCGAAACCACGGTGAAGGTGCATGTGCAGAGTATCTTGCGCAAGCTCGACCTCGCTTCGCGGGTGCAGATTGCGGTCTATGCCAGCGAACATGGACTGTCGGGCTGATCTCCCTCTTCAGGGCTACACCATGCAAATCGCCGATTTCGCGGATTTCCTGCAAGCTGCCAAGCAACAGCCGCAGCCGCAACGCCTGTACTTTGTCTTTGCCACCATCGAACTGCCGGAAGACGCCAGTCCGGCGCAGCGCACCCGCCATGCGGCGGGCGGTGGCGGCGCGCTCGTTCCCGTCATGGCCGTGGACAAATCGCCGCACGATCTGCCGGACTTCGAGACCCTGGCCGAAGAGTCCAGATACACCGGCACGCCCTGGGACATGGTGTTTGTCACCACACAGACATTACCGAACGATAAGCTGCCCGACGACGCTCAGGTGGAGCAGACCCTGACCGAATTGATCGAGAGCATTCGCCTGGGTCAGATCGACCATTTTTTGACTTTCGACAAAGTCGGACGTATGGTGCGCCTGATCTGAATCCGCTGCACCGGGTATCCCTCGTTCTTTCGGAGTAGTTCGACAGAACAGGGCGTCCGACGCCTGGCTCCGTCTTCGAGTCGATACCGCAAAAGGTCGACGGCTCCTAGAGTCTTGCTTGTCAATCAAGGAGATTCATCATGAGCGCGACTGAGCAGCAACACAAGCGCGACGCCTGGTCGGTGCTGATCGTCAGCACCTGGGCGTTCACGGTGTGTTTCATGGTGTGGATGATGTTTGCCGTCATCGGCATCCCCATCAAGAAAACCCTCGGCCTGAGTGCCACCGAATTCGGCCTGCTCACCGCCATGCCGGTGCTCAGCGGTTCGCTGATCCGCGTGCCGCTGGGCATCTGGACCGACCGCTACGGCGGGCGCATCGTGTTTGCCGCCATCATGGCGGCCACCGTCATCCCCATCTGGATGCTGTCTTATGCCACGCAGTACTGGCAGTACCTGACCATCGGCCTGTTCATCGGACTGGCAGGCGGCTCGTTCTCGGTCGGCACGCCGTATGTGGCGCGCTGGTTCCCGAAGGAACGCCAGGGTCTGGCGATGGGCATTTTCGGCGCGGGCAACTCCGGCGCCGCGGTCAACAAATTCGTCGCCCCGGCCCTGGTCGTGGCTTTCGGCTGGACCATGGTGCCGCATGTGTATGCCGCGGTCATGCTGGGCACGGTGATCCTGTTCTGGGTGTTCAGCCGCCACGACCCCAGCCACGTGGTGCAGGGCCAGACGAGCTTCATCGAGCAGTTGAAGGCGCTGCGCGACCCCGGTGTGCTCAAGTACAGCCAGTACTACAGCATCGTGTTCGGCGGCTATGTCGCGCTGTCGCTGTGGATGGTGCAGTACTACGTCGGCGAATACAAGCTCAGCCTGCCCGTCGCCGCGCTGCTGGCCGCCGCGTTCTCGCTGCCCGGCGGCGTGCTGCGCGCGGTCGGCGGCTGGCTGTCCGACAAATTCGGCGCGCACAGCGTGACCTGGTGGGTGCTGTGGGTGAGCTGGGTGGCGCTGTTCCTGCTGTCCTACCCGCAGACACAGTTCACGGTGCAGACCACGGGCGGCCCGGCGACCTTCCACATCGGTCTGAACGTCTACGCCTTCACCACGCTGATGTTCATCCTCGGCATCGCCTTCGCCTTCGGCAAGGCGAGCGTGTTCAAGTACATCGCCGACGACTATCCGGCCAATATCGGCACGGTCTCGGGCATCGTCGGGCTGGCAGGTGGCATGGGCGGCTTTCTGCTTCCCATCCTGTTCGGCGCGCTGCTCGACCTCACCGGAATTCGCTCTTCGGCCTTCATGTTGATGTATGGCGTGGTCTCGGTGTCGCTGGTGTGGATGTTCTTCACCGAGGTTCGCCGCACCGACGTGTTCAAGTCGGCTTCGCTATCGCCCAACCCCAAAGCATCTGGAGGCGGCCTGTCGCAAGGCCAGCCCGCCGCTGCCGATCGTCATTGACACCCCAGGAGAAACGATATGTCCAGTCATGTCATCCAACATTGGAACCCGGAAGACCCGGCGTTCTGGAAAAGCGAAGGACAGATGATTGCGCAGCGCAATCTCTGGATTTCCATTCCGGCCCTGACCCTCGCCTTCGCGGTGTGGATGGTGTGGTCGGTGGTGGTGGTCAAGCTGCCGCAGGTGGGGTTCAAGTTCTCGACCAATCAGTTGTTCTGGCTGGCGGCGCTGCCCGGGCTGTTCGGCGCCACGCTGCGCATTTTCTATTCCTTCATGGTGCCGATCTTCGGCGGCAGGCGCTGGACGGCGATCTCCACCGCTTCGCTGCTGCTGCCCGCACTGGGCATCTACTACGCGGTGCAGAACCCTTCGACCCCGTATGAGATCTTCGTCATCCTGGCGCTGCTCAGCGGCTTCGGCGGCGGCAACTTCGCCTCGTCGATGGCCAACATCAACTTCTTCTTCCCTAAGGCGCAGAAAGGACTGGCACTGGGGCTGAACGCCGGGCTGGGCAATCTGGGCGTGTCCATCGTGCAGTTCATCGTGCCACTGGTCATCACTGCTGCGGTGTACGGCGTGCTCAGCGGAGATCCGCAAACGGCCGTGGTCGGCGACAAGACCACCCAGCTCTGGCTGCAGAACGCCGGATTCGTCTGGGTGCCGTTCATCATCGCCTCCACCCTGGCGGCCTGGTTCGGCATGAACGATCTGGCTGAGGCCAAGGCGTCCTTTGCCGATCAGGCCGTGATTTTCAAGCGCTCGCATACCTGGCTGATGAGCCTGCTCTACACCGGCACCTTCGGCTCGTTCATCGGCTATTCGGCGGGATTTCCGCTGCTGATCAAGTCGCAGTTTCCGGGAATCGACCCGCTCGACTACGCCTGGCTCGGGCCTTTCGTCGGCGCGCTCATTCGCCCGGTGGGCGGCTGGCTGGCCGACAAGGTCGGCGGCGCCCGCGTGACCTTCTGGAATTTCATCCTCATGGCGCTGGGTGTCGTGGCCGTGCTGTATTTCCTGCCGCAAGGCGGTGTGGGCGGCAACTTCACCGGCTTTCTCGCCGCGTTCATGCTGCTGTTCGCCACCACGGGCGTCGGCAACGGCTCGACCTTCCGCATGATTCCGGTGATCTTCCTCACCGATCGCAAGCGCGCCGCTGCCGGGCAGGGCGCCGCAGCGCAGGAGCAGGCGGTGAAAGACGCCAACAAGGAGGCAGCGGCCGTGATCGGCTTCACCTCGGCGGTTGCTGCCTACGGCGCCTTTTTCATCCCCAAGAGCTATGGCACGTCAATCTCCATGACCGGCGGGCCGCAGGCCGCGCTGTACGGATTCATCGCCTTTTATGTGCTGTGCGTGCTGGTGACCTGGTGGAACTACAGCCGCAAGAACGCCCCGATGCCCTGCTGACCCCCCTGAACCAACGGAGACCACAATGAGCCACTTTCTCGACCGCCTGACCCACTTCACCCAATCCCGGCCCAAATTTGCCGATGGACATGGCGAAGTCACCACCGAAGACCGTACCTGGGAAGACGCCTACCGCGGCCGCTGGCAACACGACAAGATCGTGCGCTCGACGCACGGCGCCAACTGCACCGGATCGTGCTCGTGGAAGATCTATGTGAAGGGCGGCATCGTCACCTGGGAGACGCAGCAGACCGACTACCCGCGCACCCGCCCCGACATGCCCAACCACGAGCCGCGCGGCTGTCAGCGCGGCGCTTCGGCAAGCTGGTATCTGTATTCTGCCAACCGGGTGAAGTATCCGATGGTGCGCGGCCGGCTGATGAAAATGTGGCGCGAGGCGCGCAAGACTCTCGACCCGGTGGACGCCTGGGCCAGCATCGTGCAGGACAAGGCCAAGCGCAGCCAGTACCAGAAACTGCGCGGCATGGGCGGCTTCGTGCGCGCGCACTGGGATGACGTGAACGAGATGATCGCCGCCGCCAACGTCTACACCATCAAGACGTATGGGCCGGACCGCATCTACGGCTTCTCGCCGATTCCGGCCATGTCCATGGTGTCGTATGCCGCAGGCGCGCGCTACCTCAACCTCATCGGCGCGGTGCCGGGCAGCTTCTACGACTGGTACTGCGACCTGCCGCCTGCCTCGCCGCAGGTATGGGGCGAGCAGACCGACGTGCTCGAATCGGCCGAATGGTTCAACGCCAACTACATCATGGCCTGGGGGTCGAATGTGCCGCAGACCCGCACCCCAGATGCGCACTTCTACACCGAGGCACGCTACCGTGGCGCCAAGACGGTGGCGGTCTCGCCCGACTACTCCGAGGTCGCCAAGCTCAGCGACGAATGGGTGCACCCCAAGCAGGGCACCGATTCCGCCTTGGGAATGGCCATGGGCCATGTGATGCTGCGCGAATTCCACTTCGGCGAGCACAAGTCGGACTACTTCATCGACTATTGCCGCAAGTACACCGACATGCCGCTGCTGGTGCGGCTGGAGGAGCGCGAGATCGCCGGGGGCCGCAGAGTGCTGGCGGCGGACCGCTATGTGCGCGCCAGCGACTTCGCCGACCGGCTCGGCCAGGCCAACAACCCGGAATGGAAGACCGTGGCGCTCAAGGCCGACGGCCAGATCGCGCTGCCGCATGGCTCGGTCGGCTATCGCTGGGGTGAACAGGGCGAGATGGTCGGCAAGTGGAACCTGGAAGCGCGCGACGCCCGCGATGGCGCCGACCTGCAGCTCGCACTCAGCCTGATCGACATGAAGGACGGCGTCGCCGAGGTCGGTTTTCCCTACTTCGGCGGTGTGCCTGCGGAGCATCACCCCGGCAATGTGCAGGACGACGTGCTGGTGCGCAAGGTGCCGTATCGCGTGCTTGAACTCGTCGATGCCGAAGGCCGGGCGCAGAGCGTGAAGGTGGCGTCGGTCTATGACCTGATGGCCGCGCATTACGGCATCGACCGCGGCCTGGGCGACGAACCCAACCCCTGCGCGAAAAGCTATGCCGACAACGTGCCCTACACCCCGGCGTGGCAGCAGCCCATCACGGGAGTGCCCGCCGATGTGGTGGAGCGCATCGCCCGCGAGTTTGCGACCAATGCGCACAAGACCCATGGAACCTCGATGGTCATCCTGGGCGCTGGGCTGAACCACTGGTACCACATGGACATGCATTACCGCGCCATCATGAACATGCTGATGATGTGCGGCTGCATCGGCGTGCCGGGCGGCGGCTGGGCGCATTACGTCGGGCAGGAGGCGCTACGCCCGCAACCGGGCTGGACCGTGCTGACATTTGCGCTCGATTGGGCCAAACCGCCGCGCCAGATGAATTCCACCAGCTTCTTCTACGCGCATACCGACCAGTGGCGCTACGAAAAGCTGGGCGTCGATGAAATTCTCTCGCCTCTGGCCGATCCCAAGGAATTCGGCGGCAGCATGATCGACTACAACGTGCGCGCCGAGCGCATGGGCTGGCTGCCGTCGGCGCCGCAGTTGGAGAGCAACCCGCTGCACCTGGCGCGCGAGGCGCGCAGCGCCGGGATGGACGCGAAGGACTATGTGGTCAAGGGTCTGAAGGACGGCAGCCTGCGCATGAGCTGCGAAGACCCGGATAACCCGGTGAACTGGCCGCGCAATATGTTCGTCTGGCGCTCCAACCTGCTGGGCTCTTCGGGCAAGGGGTCGGAATACTTTCTCAAGCACCTGCTGGGCGCGCAGAACGGCGTGCTCGAAACCGAACTCAGCGCCGCCGATGACCGCCCGCACGAGGTCAAGTGGCACGAGCAGGCGCCCGAAGGCAAGCTCGACCTGTTGGTGACGCTGGACTTCCGCATGAGCACCACCTGCCTGTTTTCCGACATCACCCTGCCGGCTGCGACCTGGTATGAGAAGAACGACCTCAATACCACCGACATGCACATCTTCATTCACCCGCTGTCGGCTGCGGTCGATCCCTCTTGGGAGGCGCGTTCGGACTGGGAGATTTTCAAGGGTTTCGCGCACAGATTCTCCGAGGTCTGCGTCGGCCATCTGGGGGTCGAGCAGGACGTGGTGCTCACCCCGATGATGCACGACACGCCAGCCGAGCTTGGCCAGGCCACCGCCGTGCATGAGTGGAAGAAGGGCGAATGCGAACTGATCCCCGGCAAGACGGCGCCGCAGATCACCGTGGTCGAACACGACTATCCCAACACCTTCAAGCGCTACACCTCGCTGGGGCCGTTGATGGACAAACCCAACGGCGGTCACGGGCATGGCATTTCTTGGGATGCGCGTGAGGAGGTGCAGGCCTTGGCAGAGCTCAACGGTACGGTGGTCGAGGAAGGGGCCACCAAAGACCGCCCGCGAATCATGACCGACATCGACGCCTGCGAAACGGTGATGATGCTGGCCCCCGAGACCAACGGCCATGTGGCGGTCAAGGCGTGGGCGGCGCTGTCGAAGATCACCGGGCGCGACCATACCCATCTGGCGCTGCCAAGAGAGCATGAAAAGATCCGTTTCCGCGACATCCAGGCGCAGCCGCGCAAGGTCATCACCTCGCCGACCTGGTCGGGCATCATCGATGAGAAGATTTGCTACAACGGAAGCTACACCAACGTCCACGAATACATTCCGTGGCGCACCTTGAGCGGCCGCCAGCAGTTCTACCAGGATCATGCGTGGATGCGGGCCTTTGGCGAGGGTTTTGCCGGCTACCGTCCTCCGGTCAACCTCAAGGCCGTGCAGCCGGTGCTGGGCAAGTTCGGCAACGGCAACAAGGAAATCGTGCTGAACTGGATCACCCCGCACCAGAAATGGGGCTTTCACACGACCTACACCGAAAACCTCGTCATGCTCACCCTCAGCCGTGGCGGGCCCTGCGTGTGGATTTCGGAGGATGACGCCAAGGAGGCAGGCATCGTCGACAACGACTGGATCGAGGTGTTCAACGCCAACGGCGCCATTGCGGCGCGCGCCGTGGTCAGCCAGCGGGTCAAGCCCGGCATGGCGATGATGTACCACGCACAGGAGCGCATCGTGAACACCCCGGCTTCCGAGGTCACCAAGGCGCGCGGCGGCATCCACAACGCGGTCACTCGCATCGTCACCAAACCCACGCACATGATCGGCGGCTACGCCCAGCTCGCCTACGGCTTCAACTACTACGGCACGGTTGGCGCCAATCGCGACGAGTTCTGCATCGTGCGCAAGATGGACAAGGTGGAGTGGATGGACGAACCCGCGGGACCGGCCTACAGCCACGAGCGCCCGCACCACATCGAACCGCAAGCCTGAGAGGGTGTGAACAATCCGCCATGACCGCTCATCACGTCCAAACACCCCCATTCGGCGTTGCAAATGCGCGCCGTGCCGACGGGCACGGCTGTGCTTTGCGTCTTGACTGGGGGCGTTTGGACGCGCTGCTCGGTCACGCCGGATTCATTCACACCCTCTGACCCCACGCCAACAGGAGAAATCTCATGAAAGTTCGCGCCCAGATCGGCATGGTGCTCAACCTCGACAAATGCATCGGCTGCCACACCTGCTCCGTGACCTGCAAACAGGTCTGGACCACACGCCCCGGCATGGAATACGCCTGGTTCAACAACGTCGAATCCAAGCCCGGCATCGGCTACCCCAAGGAATGGGAAAACCAGGACAAATGGAAAGGCGGCTGGACCCGCACCACGGGCGGCAAGCTGCAGCCGCGCCAGGGCTCGCGCCTGTCCATCCTGATGAAAATCTTTGCCAACCCCAACCTGCCCGAAATCGACGCCTATTACGAGCCCTTCACCTTCGACTACGAGCATCTGCACAAGGCGCCCGAGCTCAAGGCCGCGCCCACCGCGCGCCCGCGCAGCCTGATCAGCGGGATGCGCATGGAAAAAATCGAATGGGGGCCGAACTGGGAAGAGATTCTCGGCGGCGAGTTCGCCAAACGCAGCCGCGATGCCAATTTCGACGGCATGCAAAAGGACATTTACGGCGAGTTCGAAAAGACCTTCATGATGTATCTGCCGCGGCTGTGCGAGCACTGCCTGAACCCGGCCTGCGTCGCCTCCTGCCCTTCGGGGGCGATCTACAAGCGCGAGGAAGACGGCATCGTGCTGATCGACCAGGACAAGTGCCGCGGCTGGCGCATGTGCATCTCGGCCTGCCCGTACAAGAAGATCTACTACAACTGGGAAAGCGGCAAGTCGGAGAAGTGCATCTTCTGCTATCCGCGCATCGAAGCCGGCCAGCCGACCGTGTGCTCGGAGACCTGCGTGGGCCGCATCCGCTATCTGGGCGTGCTGCTGTACGACGCCGACGGCATCGAACAAGCCGCCAGCGTGGCCGATGAAAAGGATCTGTACGAAGCGCAGCTCGGCATCTTCCTCGATCCGCACGACCCGCAGGTCATCAATCAGGCGCGGCGCGACGGCGTGCCCGACGCCTGGCTCGATGCGGCCAAGCGTTCGCCGGTCTACAAGATGGCGATGGAGTGGAAGATCGCGCTGCCGCTGCACCCGGAATATCGCACCCTGCCGATGGTCTGGTATGTGCCGCCGCTCTCGCCCATCCAGACCGCGGTGCAGAGCGGCATGGTGAGCGACAACGGCGCGCTGCCCGATGTGTCGCAACTGCGCATTCCGCTGCAATACCTCGCCAATCTGCTGACTGCCGGCGACATCGCCCCGGTGCAGCGCGCGCTCGAACGCATGCTGGCGATGCGCGCCTATATGCGCGGCAAACATGTGGACGGAGCGGCCAACGTCGCCGCCATCGAACAGGTCGGCATGCCCGCAGACAAGGTGGAGGACATGTACCGCATCCTGGGCATCGCCAATTACGAAGACCGCTTCGTCATCCCGACCGCCCACCGCGAATACGCCGAGAACGCCTTCGACCTCAAGGGCTCCTGCGGCTTCACCTTCGGCAACGGCTGCTCGGACGGCGAATCCGCGCCCTCGCTGTTCAGCGGCAAGAAGCGTCGCACCTTTGCCATCAAAGCGGAGATGTAATCATGCACGACCTATCCCGACAATTACGCGCACTGGCGCTGCTGCTCGACTACCCGGGCGAGGCGATGCAGGCGCATCTGGCTGAAATTGGCGACGTTCTCGGCCCGCTGGAACCCGGCCATTCGGCCGCGCGCGAATCGCTGCAAGGCCTGATCGACCACATGGCCGCCGCCGATCTGATGGACCTGCAGGCCGAGTTCGTCGACACCTTCGACCGTGGCCGCAGCACCTCGCTCAATCTGTTCGAGCAAGTGCATGGTGACTCGCGCGATCGCGGCCAGGCCATGGTCGACCTGCTGGCGCAATACCAGGAAGTCGGCCTCGATCTGCAGGCCAAGGAGCTGCCCGATTACCTGCCGGTCTATCTCGAATATTGCTCGGTTCTCGACCCGAGCGCGGCGCGTGAAGCGCTGGAAGAGGTCGCGCTCCTGGTGGCGCATCTCACTGCCGCGCTCGACCGTCGGGAATCGCCCTGGGTGGCCGTGACGGCCGCAGTCTGCCGCCTCTCGGGTGCGAACGACTGGCGGGACTTGGTGGAACAGCAGTCGGGTCAGCAGGCGGGTCCGCCCACCCCCGGGCCACGCGATATCCACAAGGAAGGTCTGCCCGCCGACTGGACCCCCGCCGGACTCGATGCGGTCTGGGCCGACGAGCCGGTGGACTTTCTCGGCGCCTGCAATCCGCAAGCAAAGCCTTCCGTGCAGACCGTGCAGTTCATTCCGCGCGCTGCGCAACCCCAATCCACAGGAGTCTGACATCATGAACTGGAACGACTTTTTCTTCGGCGTCTATCCGTACATCGCCGGCACCATCTTTCTGGGGGTCAGCCTGGTGCGCTTCGACCGCGATCAATACCTGTGGCGCAGCGAATCGAGCCAGATGCTGCGCACCGGCACGCTGCGCTGGGGATCGAACCTGTTTCACGTCGGCATCATCGGCCTGTTCTTCGGCCACCTCTTCGGCCTGCTCACGCCCCTGGCGTTTTTTGAGGCGTTGGGGCTGGAGCCGCATGCCAAGCAGATCATCGCCATGGTCACCGGCGGCGCGCTGGGTGTGCTGATTTTCATCGGCCTGGTGCTGCTCATCTGGCGCCGCATCAGCGACCCGCGCATCGCCGCCAATACCAAGCCGATGGACTGGGTGACGCTGCTGTGGCTGCTCGCCACCCTGCTGCTGGGTCTGTCGACCATCATCGAGTCGGCGCAGCATACCGACGGGGTGGAGATGCTCGCGCTCATGTCCTGGGCCAAGCACATCGTCACCTTCCAGGGTGTCACTGCTGCGGGATATATCGAACAGGCTTCCTGGATTTTCAAAGTGCACATCTTCTTCGGCCTCACCCTGTTCCTGATCTTCCCCTTCACTCGCCTGGTGCACATCTGGAGCGGCTTCGCTTCCGTGGCCTATCTGGTTCGCCCCTGGCAACTGGTTCGCAGCAAGCGCTGAGAACTGAGCACGGAGACTCGAATGAACACCCCCATTTCCGCACCAGAATTGCAAGTCGAGGCGGTGCTGGACCGCCTGCGCCAGCGCGCCGCCGAACTCGGCATTCAGGCCGATGACGATGAAGCCCTGCTCGAAGCCGTGCTGCAGCACGATGTGCAGATTCCGGAACCGGGCTTGGCGGAATGCCAGCGGTATTACGCCCAGCATGCCGACGCCCTGCGCCAGGGGGATATGGTCGAGGCCGACCACATTCTGTTCGCCGTCACGCCGACCACGCCCATCGACGCACTGCGCACCAAGGCCGAGGACACGCTCTACGCCCTGATGGCCGACGCCAGCGGATTTGCCGAGATGGCGCGTGGCCTGTCCAACTGCCCGTCGGCGCAGGTGGGCGGCAATCTGGGCCAGCTCACCGCCGAGCAATGCGTGCCCGAGTTCTGGCAGGCGCTGATGGAGCACGGCGAGCCGGGCCTGCTGCCGCGTCTGGTGCGCAGCCGTTTCGGCCTGCACATCGTGCGCATCGCCCGCATCGCAAAGGGGCAGTTGCCGCCGTTCGAGGCCGTGCAGGCGCAGATCGCGCAGACGCTCAGGCAGCAATCGCTGGTCAGGGCGTTGCAGCTCTATGCCGAAGACCTGGGACAGCATGTTGCGCCGGCAGAAGGCTCCGTGCCAGCCGTGGCCTGCCCCAGCCCGCAACACTGAACGGCGCGAAAGCAGTCGGAGTCACGCCATGTCTGCAGTTTCGATGCACTCCTCGCCAGCGTCGGGCGCGGTTGCGCGCACGGTTTATGCCGAGCTCACCGCAACGCTGATCCACACCCGGCAGCAGCTCGCGCCCAAGCGCCTGTTCGCACCGGGCCCGGATGCACAGCAGATTCACGCCTATTTCCAGGCCGCAGCCGCAGCGCCGGATCATGGGCAGATTCTTCCCTGGCGCTTCATCGTCGTGCCGGCAGCAAGCCGCGCCGCGCTGGGCGAGGTTTTCGCTCAGGCCCTGCGCGAGCGCGACGCCGGCGCCAGTGACAGGGAACTGGCCGAGGCGCGCGACAAGGCGCATCGCGCGCCATTCGTCGCCTTGGCGGTGGTGCGGGATGCCACGGACGATCACCCCGAAATTCCCTTGCCCGAAAGGCTGGTTTCCCTGGGTTGCGCAATTCAGAACCTGCTGCTTTGCGCCCATGCCGACGGCTTCGGTTCCGGCCTGGTCAGCGGTCAGGCCCTGCAGACCCAAGGCATGCGACGGCTGTTTTCCTTGGCGCACGACGAACAGGCCGTGTGCTTCGTCGCCATCGGTACCGCAGATCGGCGCAAGCCCATCCGCCCACGGCCCGATCCGGCGCTGTTCGTCTCCGAGCTGAACCCCGAGAACGCCCATGCCCGATGAACTGCTTTCCCGCCTGCGGCGCTTTCACACCGATGCCTTTCCCGCCTATCGGGCGACCTTTCAATCGCTCGTGGTTCAGGGACAGCACCCCACCACGCTGTTCATCGGTTGCTCGGATTCGCGCGTGGTGCCCTACCTGCTCACCGGTGCGGGGCCGGGTGAACTATTCCTTGTGCGCAATGTCGGGGGCTTTGTGCCGCCATTCGATGGCAGTGCCGGCTACCACGGCACGGCGGCGGCCATCGAATTTGCCGTCCTCAGTCTGAGCGTGCAGCGCATCGTGGTCTGTGGTCACAGTCACTGCGGCGCCATCCGTGCGCTCTACGGTGAATCCCCGGCCGAGGCCCACAACCTGAAATCCTGGCTGGGGCTGGGAAAGGAGGCCATGCTGCCTGTCGCCGACCCTGGGCCTGAGGTCCTGCGCCGCACAGAACAGCGCGCGGTCGTTTTACAACTCGAACGCCTGATGGACTACCCGATGGTGCGTCGGCGTGTCGAGCAACACAGCCTCAGCCTGCATGGTTGGCACTATGTGATCGAAGAGGGGCAGGTGCATGTGTTCGATGTGCTCAGCGGACGCTTCATCCCGTCCACCGAATCGGCCCATAGCGGGACGGGCCCCTATGCCGACGCCCCCGCCGATGATGGCCAGCGGAGCGCTTTTTACGCCACATGAATGCCGCAGATATCGAAGACGCGGTGCGCCTGTCCGTTCCGGCGCAACTCGGCAACTTGCCGCCAGCAGCAGACGTTGGTTCGCTGCTGTTCAAGTTCGAGTCGGACTATGCAAAGACCTTGTGCTGCATGCCCATGATCGTGCGCTACAAGCTCGATGCGTGCCGCATCAAACTCTCGCTGCAAGACTGGCAAAGCCTCGATCAGGCCACGCGCAAAAGGCTCATTGCCGAGGGCGTCGATCCGATCGGAGGGACGAGACGCTATCGGCACCTGCTCGCGCAGGCCATCGTCCACCAGGCCAAGTCCCGGCTGGTGAGAATGCCTGCAAACCAGGAAGACGTGGAATGGAATCGTTTGCGCATGCCTGACCGCGTGCGCCAAAACGCGCTGGACAGGGGTCTGCGGCTTGACGGCCCGCGTGCCTGGTCGGAACTCGACGCGCTGCAACGCTTCACCCTGTTCAAACTGACCCGGCCCGGGCACAAGAACCGCAACTTCCCTCTCGCCCTGCGGGAGTTCGGCCTGTGCGCGCAGGCAATCCATGGCGAAAGAAAAGACCCATAACCAGCCTCTGGACTGGTTCTGGCCTATGCCACAGCATGTAGCTCTACGCGCCTCGGCGCGCAACCTACGATGTTGGGGACCGGCCATCTGCCCTGTCGATGGCGACCATGATGCTAGTATGGTGCGTCAATTAGAAGTGTTCTTGTTCTTATTCAATGTGGGGCGAGCTCGGGTTGGCGTAGTTATCCACGATCAGGTGCAGGGCCTTGTTCCTGGGTGTTTTGCGATCGATGGTCTTCAGAAACCGCAGCCACTCCTGGTGGCGATGGAGTGGATCGGTCATCGACAGCACTTCGCCGGTGAGCAGGTTCAGTGCCGCGAACAGGGTCGTTACGCCGTTGCGTTTGTCGTCGTGAGTCATCGTTGTGCTGCGCCCGCGCTTGAGCGGCACACCGGGCTGCGTGCGGTCGAGCGCCTGAATCTGCGTCTTCTCATCGCAGCACAGCACCAGCGCGTCGCGTGCTCGGGCGGATCGAGGTACAGACCGACGATGTCCTCGAGTTTCTCGATGAAGCGCGGGTCGTTGGACAGCTTGAAGGACTCGACCCGATGCGGCTTGAGCCCCTGGGCGCGCCGGATGCGGGCAACGGTAGAGGCGCTGATCCCCAGGCGGGCGGCCAAGGAGCGCGTACTCCAGTGCGTCGCTCCTTCGGGCGTCTCCTCGATCGTGAAGCGCACCACCTGTTCCACGTTGGCGGTTTTTGCGCGCCGTGCGCGGGCGCCCAGGGCGCGTGGCATCTTGCAGCAGACCGTCTACGCCAGCGCTGAGAAAACGGGCTCGCCAGCGTGCGGCAACGCGGCGGTCCGTGCCCAGCTTCTGGGCGATGTCCTTGTCCGACATGCCGTCGGCCGCCAGCAGCACGATGCGAGCGCGCATCTGCGCTCGCGCTTCAACCCGCTTGCGCTTGGAAAGAATCTGCAGGCGTCGATCCTCCTCAGCACTCAACTCGACTGATTTGGCAACTCGCATGGCACCGAACTCCTGAATAGCTGAACGTCAGTATACCGTATAAGATTTATTATTTATGATGCATTACACTAGAATATCAATATAATCAGGATGCTCCTGAAGCGAAGTATTGGCAGGCCACATAGGCGAACTGCTGCGACGGGGGCTGGCCGCGGACGATGGGGATCCCGGACAGTCTCATACCGATACCCGGTCCCGTATATGCTGGATTTTTTACACCCTTACCTTGAAAAGGAACAGTGACCATGGCCAAATCCACCTCCGCCCGGACTGCGACGCCGGAATCCATTGCCCAGAAGAACCCGCCCGTCACCGCAGAGGAACGCTATCGAATGATCGCCGAGGCCGCCTATTTCCGCGCGGAAAAGCGCGGCTTCACGGGCGGCGACCTGGCTGAGGACTGGCTTGAGGCCGAGGCCGGGATCGACCGGATGCTCCGGGAACAAGGGCGCCTGCCCGCGATGACGCCAGAGGAAATCGAGCAACGCGTACAAGGCGCTCTCGCCGCCGATCCGGCGGTGATCGCCGCCCAGGTGCGCGCCATCACGCTCGATGCGCTCACGCGCGGTCACCTCGACACCGACGCACTCAAACGCGTAACGGCGGCCGTGGTCAAAGGCGCCCGTGAAGGCGCCGCGCCGCTCGGGGAACAGGGCGGGCAAGCGCTGAAAGAGGCGATGCGCGGTCTGGACGAGGCGCTGGCCGGGGCGGCGGAGGCCGCCCAACTGGCCATTCAGGAAGCCGCGGGGCGCACCGGCGAGTTCTCCCGGCAGGGGCTGAAGCGGGCGGCGGACGATCTCGCCACGCTGCAGACGCTGTTCGTCGAAACGCTGCAGGATGCCGCGCAGAGCGCCAAGGGTACCGTCCAGACCACCTTCACCGAGCTGGCCGAACATGCCCGCAGCAGCGGCTCGGCCGTCGGCCAACGTACCCGGATCGCGCTCGATCAACTGACCCAGGCCGTCACTTCGGGTGCGCGCGAACAGGCCCAGAAAGGGGCGGAAGTCGTGCGCCATGAAGTCGCGCTGCTTGCCGGTCTGGCCGCCGGCGTGCTCGAGGGCATCGCTGCCCGCCTGAAATCGAAGGATACCGACAAGGACGCTTGATGCTGTGGCAAGCGATCGGCACCGTCCGCGACCTGGGGCGCTTGCATGACATCGCCTCCGTCCTGATCCGTTATGGCTTCGGCGATGTGGTGCGGCGGATCGGCATGGCGGGCGCGCTGGAACGTGCCGGCCGTGCCCTGCACTGGCACGAGCCGGAGGAGTTGGCGCGGCTGGAGCCGCCGGCGCGCGTGCGCCGGGCGCTGGAGGAGCTCGGGCCGAGCTTCGTCAAGCTGGGCCAGATCCTCGCCACCCGCGTCGATCTGTTTCCGGCGGAATGGATCGCCGAGTTCGGCAAGCTGCAGGACGGCGCGCCCGCCGTCCCCTTCGCCGAGCTGCTGCCGCAGTTGACGGAGGACCTGGGCGAGCCGCCCGAGGCCGTCTTTGCGCACCTGGAACCGCAGGCGCTGGCGGCGGCCTCGCTCGCCCAGGTGCATCGCGCCCGGCTGGCGGACGGCACGGCGGTCATCCTCAAGGTGCGGCGCCCCGGCATCCGGCCGGTCGTCGAGGCCGACCTGCGCCTGCTGGCGCGGCTGGCCGAGATCGTCGAGGCGCAAGCGCCCGAGTTGCGCCGCTACCGGCCGCGGGAGGTGGTGCGCCAGTTCACCCTGTCGCTGCGCCGCGAGCTGGATTTTTCCGCCGAGGGCCGCAGCGCCGAGCGCATCGCCGCCAACTTCGCCGCCCACCCCGAGATCGTCGTGCCGCGCATCCACTGGCCATGGACCGGCGAGCGCCTCAATGTGCAGGACTACATCGAGGGCATTCCCGGCCGCGACCTGGCCGCGGTGGAAGCGGCCGGCCTCGACCGCAGGCTGTTGGCCCGTCGCGGCGCGCAGGCCGTGCTCAAGATGATGCTCGAGGACGGTTTCTTCCATGCCGACCCGCACCCCGGCAACGTCTTCTACCTGCCGGACAACCGCATCGCCTTCATCGACTTCGGCATGACCGGGCGCCTCTCCGAGGAGCGCCGGTATCAGTTGGCCGCGCTGCTGCACGGTCTCGTCAGCCATGATGCCGGGAAGGTGGCCGAGGTGCTGCTGGACTGGAGCGGCGGCGCCGAGGTCGACAGCGAGACCTTGCAGCCCGAGATCGACGCCTTCGTCGACCAGTATCACGGCGTGCCGCTCAAGAACCTCGATCTGGGCGCCATGCTCTCCGATCTCGTCGCCATCCTGCGCGAACATGGCCTCGCCCTGCCGCCCGACCTGGCGCTGCTGATCAGGGCCTTCATCGCGCTGGAAGGCATGGGGCGCCAGCTCGACCCCGACTTCGACATGGCGGGCGAGGCCGCGTCCTTTCTCGAACAGGTATTGCTCGCCCACGCCGCGCCCGATGCCCTGGTTCGGCGCGGCTGGCGCAGCCTGGGCAGCGCGCTCGCCCTCCTCACCGGACTGCCGCAGGACCTTCGCCAACTGCTCCGCGCCGCCCGGCGCGGCAAACTGCACGTGGAGGTCGATGTTCTGCCGCTCAAACAATTCGGCGAACGTCTCGACCGCGCCGCCAGCCGCCTGGCGATCAGCATCGTCACCGCGGCGCTGATCATCGGCTCGGCCATCGTCATGACCGTCGAGCGCGAGCCCGCCTTGCCGGGCCTGCCCTCCTTCGGGCTGCTCGGCTTCATCGCCGCCGTCATCGGCGGCCTCTGGGTGTTGTTGTCCATCTGGCGCGGCGACAAAGGCTGAGAATATGGCCCAGCCCGCGCTCGAAACCGTTTCGAACCCGCTCGCGCATCGGGTCGGTCTGGCCTCGGGCTGCGGTTCTGCGCCGTCTGGCGCAGGTATGTTGCGCACCATCGAACACGATGGCGTCGAAATCGCCAGCGCAGCACGGCCGAGCAACTGGCCCGCAGGGCAGCAAGGCCAACCCATGACTGACAGGCATCCCATGAACTTTACCGAGAGTGTAATGACCGGCGTCCGCGCTGCCGTGGCGGACGCACTGACCTGCGAGGCCGCGCCCGTCCAGCTTGCCTTGCGCCTGTTGCTGTCGGGCCGGCAGATGCCGATCCGGGCGCTGGTGACCTGCGCCTTCCATTCCGGGCAGCCGGGCATCAGCGCCGGTACCGCGCTTGATCTGATCCACCTCAGCCTGCAGCAATTGCATGTCCACGTCGATGCGACGAGCGGCGCATCCGCGCTGCTCGGCAACGCGGCCACCGTGCTGGCGGGGGACTATCTGACCACGGGCGCCTTCCGCTTGCTGGTGCGCTGCGCCGACCAGCAAGTCCTGGCCCTGGTTGCCGATGCGGTCAACCGGGCGGCCGAGCTGGAGGCTGCCAACCTGAACCATGCACGGTTCACTGGCGACGATCCAGCGCGATGGTTGCGGACCCGTCAACGCTTGGCGGCGCCGCTGGGCGAGGCGGCCGGCGCCACGGGGGCCGCGCTCGCGGGCTACCCGGCTCCTCTCGCCGATGTCGCGCGGCGCTACGGAGAAACCCTCGTTGCGAGCTACGTGTTGCTTCAAGAAGCCGACGCCATCGACCGCTTCGAGGCACGCGCGGCCCTCGCGCGTTCGGCGCTCGACCTGTGCCGCCAGGCCACGCAGGAGGCGCACACCCTCGCGATGGCCGCAGGAAACGGCCGTCCGCTTGAACTGGCTGAATTGATCGCGGCAAGCATCCAAGCAGCGGCGTCCGCGGAGCCGCCTGTCGGCATCCTATCCGACGCTATGAAAATTCAATCGGAAAAACCCACCCGATGAAAAGAAAGAACCGGCTGTTCGCAGTAGCCAGTAACAGCAGTAAATCCAATGGGTTAGAGTCCCGTCTGGGGGCAATACTGTTGAGATATTTTCGGTTATGTCACGATTCGCCCATCAAGACCACGATGAGCGCACACGATGGCGAGAACGCGTAAGGCACTGCCTGAGAAGGTTGACGTTGCGCATCTGATCAGCACTGGCGTTTTGGCAAGCGTCTGTCCGCGCTCGCTGATTGACGACGTGCTGGAGCGCACCGGCAAGGCCAGCCAGCGCGAACGGTTGCTGCCTGCGCCTCGCATTGCCTCCGCCCAGACCCCCGACGCGGCTGCAGAAATGGCGTGAACAGGTGGCAGGGGGGCGGCTTGATGATCGGTGCGGCCAAGCAGAAATAGTTCCAACCGCCGGTTCAATCGTCTTCGAATCGTGGATCTGGGTCATCGCTGTAGTTGATGGTGTCGTAGGCAAGGCTTTCGCGATGATCCAACTCCTCGGCCTTGCGTCCGAGGAAATCATCGTCGCCTTGCGGCGCTTGCTCCGCCATCCTGGCTGCCACAAAGAGAGCGACCAGCAACAGCGCCGTCCAGACCGCGATGTACAGCAACACCCCAAGGGTCGCCAGCTTGACCCCCCAGATCAGCACCGCTGCACCGCCCGCCGGCACTCCTTGCGCCATCAGCCATTGATGCACCCGACGCTCCGCGCGCAGGCAACCGCCCCATACACCGCCCAGCCAGCGGCCGAGTCGCGCTGCGGTGGTCATGCGTGCGGTGTGCTTCATGGTTGGCTACCTCATGGTCGTTCCACGGTCGTTGGGCAAGGCCGTGCCGGTTTCCTTCATGCCTGCCGCGCCGCGAATGCTTCGGCGGTCATGATCAAGCCGGGAAAGTCCTCTCGCATGGCGAGAATGTCCGCATCCCCCGTGATCAACGCATCCGCCTTGCCGACATGCGCGAGCACCAGGAACACCTGGTCCTTCTCGTCGCGGCAGACCGGCAGGTCTGGCCATGGCGCAGGCAGTTCCACCACATCGGCGTAGGGCAGGAAGTCCGCCAGCAACTCCTGCTGTTCCAAGGTCGACAGCTTGAACTTGGGATAGGCCAGGACGCGCAGGAGTTCACTGGCCGTCTCCCGGCAGACCAGCGGCTGCAACTGCTGGTGTTGCCAGGCGTGGCGTATCCAGGCCAGGCGTCCGGCGCTGAAGGTCAGCGCCGACAGCACGATGTTGGTGTCGAGCACGACCCTGCGCATCAGCGCCGCGCCCAGGCCACGGCATCCTCGACGTCCTGCTCGGTGATCCCGAGTTGCTCCAGCTTCTCGCGCACGGCCTGGGCCTTCTGGACGCGCACGGGGGTCAGGACGATCCGGCCACTCTCGACGGTCACGTCGAAGTACTCCGCCGCATCCACGCCGGACACGGCCGCCTTGGGCAGCGTGATCTGATTTTTCGAAGTGAGCTTGGCAAGCATGGGAGGCCTCCGTAAGTTTCAAAGGAAATATTACTTCCTTACTTCATTCTCGACAAGCGATGCCTTCGGGCGCAGGGGTTTCAGGGCCTGCTGCGCTTTCAGCGCCGGTTGAAACGGCCCGATCCGGTGAAAACACAGTGCTTGTTCCGCCCTGATCCTGGAGCGCACGGGCGCCCTTTAGGGAAAGCGCCGGATAGTTGCCGAGGGTGATGCGCTCACGCTTGCCAAACCACCAATAGCGAAAGCTCGCGCATTGTTTGGGCCACTTTTTGTACCAGTTTTGACCGGCTGTCAGTGGATCTCGCTGGACGTCACTGGAACGGATTTTCTGGAAAAGCCGAACCGTGACAATGACTTGCAACACTCCATGTATGTCCTTGGAACGCCCTGGAAAGTTGAAGTGGAGCGCGAATCGGACTGCATGGCGTCGAGCGCGAGCAAGAGTACCTTGCGCATCGCGTTGAGGTCGCGCATCTTCGGGTCGATCTGCGCGGCCTGCGCCTGCGCCGCACGCTGCATCGCGGCGTGCCATTGCTCCAGACGCTTGCGGGCGCGGTCGATCTTGCCGACCAGGGTGTTGAACGTCTTTTGCGGTTTGCTCAGCGGCTTGCCGCAGACAGGGGGCTGGAGGGTGATGGCGGAGACGGACATGGGCGCTATCAGTCGAAGGTTGGGTTGTGCTGGCGGCGAACCGGGCGCCGCGGGCAAGCCGGTGCTCATCTTACGCAAACCGCTTGCCATCGGCGTTCGGCGCGGCGATGGGGCGGTAGATCCCCGCTGGGTCTGCAAACTTGCAAAGTGAATTTCTGTGGATTGGAACGGGTTACTATCGCGCTAGACAAAACCTGCGCGATGCGTGGCTGTCGTCTCCGGTAACCGTCAGATATGACAAAATATATCAATTCAGGGGAGCTTTATGCACTGCCTCGTTTTTGAAGTGAAGTCGATTCAGTCGTTCATCTTCGCCTCGGGGCGGTTGAGGGATGCCATCGGCGGCAGCGAGCTCATCGATCTGCTGACCAACGCGGAGCAGCCGAATGACAACCTGCTCGACGCGGTGCTGACGGCTTCGCAGACGAAAGGTCAGATCGAGTTCTCCCGGCGCGCAGGCGGGGCGTTCTACGCCTTTGCCAAGGACGGTACGGCGCTCGACCGGTTTGCTGCGCTCTGGAGCCTGGTCCTGCAACACGAGGCGCCCGGACTGGGGTTCGTCTTCGGCAGGGGCGAAGGCAAAGACCTGCCCGAAGCGTTCGGAAAAGCACGCAATGATGCGCGCAGCCAAACCCACCGGGAGCGTGCGCAACATCCCTTGCCAGCCCCGGTGGCCGAGCGGGCGCGACGCACGGGGCGTGTGGCGGTGAGCCGCGACGGGAAGGACGGCGCGATCGACGCGGCCACGAAACGCAACAAAACATTCGCCGATCTCAGCCACGCCGGTTTCATCGACCGCAACTCGCCCGAGGAGGCGCAGCTCACCTGGCGCGACTGGCCGCGCAACCTGGAATCGGACGCGCAAGAGGAGGGTGCTTTTCCGTTTGCCTCCGGTGCGCGCGACCTGGCGCTCATCCATGCCGACGGCAACGGCATGGGGCAGGTGCTGATCCGCATCGCCGAGGCAGTGAGAAACCAGCCGGAGGAGTTCCTGAACATCTACCAGACGCTCTCCAAGGCCATCGACGCCAGCACGCAGGCGGGTGCCCAGAAAGCCGTGCGCGAGGTGTTGCTGCCTGCACGACAGAAGGGAGAGTTGCTCGCAGCGCGCCCCATCCTGCTCGGCGGAGACGATGTCATCGTGCTGGTGCGCGCCGATCTCGCGCTGGCCTATGTGCAGGCCTTCGCCCGGGCGTTCGAAGAACAAAGCCGAACCTCGCTCGAAGGTTTGGCGAAGTTGGGCGTCGAAGGGTTGCCCGAAAAACTCACCATCGGTTTCGGCCTGGCCATCATCGGCGCGAATCAGCCGTTTTCGATGGCGGTCAGCCTATCCGAATCCATCATGGATCAGGCCAAGAAGCAGGCCAAAAACGTGGCGAAGGAGGGCGGACTGGCCCCGTCCTCGGTGGCGTTTTACCGCATCACCTCGGCTTTGTTCGACGATTACGACGCCTTGGTCGAACGCGAGATGACGCACCGCGAGGGCAAACAGCGCTACGTCCACACCCTGGGGACTTACGCCGTGCTCGACGAGGGGCAGGGCGGTCTGCCCAGGCTATTCGACCTGGAGAGACTGGTTTCCTTGCTGCAGGCGCCGGACATGGCGCGCGGGCCGGTACGCGGCCTGCTCAACCTGCTGCAACTCGACCCGGCGCAGGCCCGCACGGGCTGGCGGCGATGGCGGCAGCGCATGCGTGACACGCAGCCGCACCGCCTCGCAGAGTTCGACGATTGCCTGCGCGCGCTGATCCCAGGCTACGACGCGCAGCAAGCCCCGCTTCCCTACGCGAAAAACGGCGACGATGCATTCGTCAGCCCGCTGGGCGATGCGCTGGACCTGCTCGCGGTGCATCACAAATCGATTGACCAGATCAAGAACCCGGCACAGGAGGACGCGGCGTGAGCGCTCACATTTTGCACATTCATCTGCAAGGCTACTGGCATTGCGGCACCGGTCGCGGCCTTGGCGCCGCAATCGATGCTGCGGCCTGGCGCGACGGCGACGATCTGCCCGCCGTGCCGGGCCGCCACCTCAAGGGCCTGCTGCGCGACGCGCTGGAACAGGCGCGCGACTGGGGCTGGAGCGGCCATGCCGACGGCAGCCTGCTGCGCACCCTGTTCGGCGAGCGCACCGAGGAGGACAGGGCGGGCGTTCCTCCCGGCTCAGGGCTGATCCGCGTCAGCGATGCCCGTCTGCCGCAGGCGCTGTGCGACTGGCTGCGCCATGAAGACCGCCGGTCGCAGCGCGCCGCGCTGTTTTGCGTGCTGCAGTCCACAGCGGTGAATGAGCGCACCGGCAGCGCCGAAGACCGCAGTCTGCGCGGCATCGAGGTGGTCGTGCCGCTCGATCTGCAGGCCCACATCGAGCCGCTGCCCGGCGCACAGCCGCCTGCCGACTGGGCCGAGCGCTTGCGCGAAGTCCTGCCTCTCGTGCCTGCCATCGGCGGACATCGCACCCGCGGCCTCGGCCGCGCCCTGCTGACGCTGGAGTCCGCATGAACGCCCTGTATCAAGCCCTGTCGATCACCCTGCTGGACGATTGCGTGTTCAGCGAAAGCGCCGCGACCGAAGGCGCTCACGACACCCTCGACCGCGTTCCCGGCTCGGCGCTGCTCGGCGCCGCGGCGGCGCAGCTCTATGCCGCGCTCTCGCCCGAAGACGCCTACGCCGCCTTCCACAGTGGGCGACTGCGCTTTGGCGACGGCCTGCCCGAAGCCGAAGGCGAGATCGCGTGGCCCATGCCCCTGCCTTGGCATCACCCCAAGAACGACAAACCCAAATCCAGGGAGCGGCTTGACGCGGACCGCCTCCACAACTTCCTGCACGTCGACAAGATCGAGTCTGCCGAAGGGAAGGGCCAGCAGGGCGAGCAGCAGGCCAAGCCGCTGCGCGAAGGCTATGTCACCGCCTCGGGCCTGTGGGTCAAACCCGCGCGCAACTACCGCATGAAAACCGCCATCAGCGCCGAGACCGGGCGCGCCGCCGAGGCGCAACTGTTCGGCTACAGCGCCCTGGCGCGCGGCCAGCGCTTCGTGGCGCAAATCGAAGCCGACGCCGATTTCGACCCCGCGCTTTTCGCCCGGGTGATCGAAGCGCTGCAAGGGAAGGCGGTGCTGGGCCGCTCGCGCTCGGCGGAATATGGCCGGGTGCGCATCGACAAAACCGAAGTGCCGCAGCGCAACCCGCAGCACGGCCCCGCCCAGGGCCAGACACTGACCCTCTGGCTGCTGTCCGATTTCGCCCCCTGCGATGCGCACGGTCAGCCCACCCTGATGCTCCAACCGCAGTCGCTCGGCCTGCCCGACGGCGCCCGGATCAAGTGGGACAAGACCTTCACCCGCCCACGCCGTTACAGCCCGTGGAACGCCAGACGCCACGGCTTCGACGCCGAGCGTCAGGTGCTGAAAGCTGGCGGGGTGATGCAGATCGAACTGCCCGACGGAGCGGATGCGCAGGCCGTCGCCGCGACTCTCGGCCAGGGCATCGGTCTGCACCGCGAGGCCGGTCTCGGGCAGGTGTGGGTCAATCCGCCGCTGCTGGCGGGCGAACACCCGGCATTCGCCGCAGCGCCGCAGGGCGCGGTGGCTGCCGGCGCTGGCGCCGAGCCAGATCATCCGCTGATCCGCTGGCTCAAGCAGCAGACCGACACCACTGGCGACTCGGTCGAGGACCGAGTCAACAAAGCCGCCAGTGCCTACGCCGCCGCCATCGAATCCGCCCGGCGCGCCAAGGGCTATCCTGACTTCGCCACCGACTTCTACCCCTCGCGCTCGCAATGGGGCGGGGTGCTCGAAGTCGCGCGCAGCAAGCGCGGCGCCGAGCTTTACACCACGCTGTTCGACAAAGATCGCGGCGTCATTCGCTCCAGCGGCAAGGGCTGGGATCTGGAAATTCCGCCCGCTGCCGGGCAGACCGGCTGGCTCAAGCTGGCCGACTGGCTCAAACCCCATTTGTCCGAGGAAGGCGGCCAGACCTGCAAGGCGATCTTCGTGCAGAAGCTCGCCCGACGTCTGATGGATCAACCCGCAAAACGCAAGGTCTGAATCATGAGCGAACCTTTTCTCCGCCCCCATTCCCAGGTGCAGGTCGCCCGGCTGGTGCTCGAAGCCCTCACCCCGCTGTCGATCAGCACCGGCAGCCCCGACGGTGTGTTCGACAGCGCACTGGTGCGAGACGCCAACGGCCTTCCCGCGCTGCCCGCCACCAGCACCGCCGGGGTGCTGCGCAGCCTGTGGACGCAGCAATACGGCAGCGAATCGGCAGACGAACTGTTCGGTTTCCAGAAACAAGACCAGGGCCGGGCCTCGCGCCTGCACATCGGCTGGGGCCATCTGCTCGACAGTCAGGGCCGCGCCGCCGTCGGCCTGCTGCTCGGCACTGATGCCGCACGTCTGCAAAACGACCCGCTGTGGGCCGACGTGCTCGCGCAGCGGGACGCCCCCGTGCACCGTAACCGCGTACGCCTCACCCATCGCGGCGCCGCCGCCGACACCGGCAAATTCGACCGCAGCGTGCTGCCCGCGGGCCATCGCTTCGCGCTTGAGCTGCGGCTGCACGCCGCCGCAGACGACGCGGGCCCCACCTGGGGCGATCTGCTCGCGCTGTTCGCCCATCCTGGTTTTCGCCTCGGCGGCGGCACCCGCGCCGGGCTGGGGCGGATGCGCTGCATCGGCCTGCACACCGCGCATTTCGACCTGCGTCAGCCCGCGCAGGCGCAGGCGCTGGGCAGGCTGGGCGCAGACCCTTCGTTCACGCAAGGGCTCACCGCCCAGCCTGTATCCCAGGCGCCCGCCGCCGAATGGCTCGCCGCCGCCCTCACCCTCGACGCCCGCGACCTGTGGCGCATCGGCCAGGGCGACGTGGCGCTCCCCAGTAAAGAAGCTGCCGACAAGGTTCCCGATCTGCTGCCCGTCACCGAGCGCCGGGTGCGCTGGTCGGGCGCAGCAGGGCAGATCAGCCCGCAGCGCGAACTGCTGCTGCCCGCCTCATCGCTCAAGGGCGTGCTGGCGCACCGCATGGCGTTTCACGCCCGCCGGTTTTCCGGCGCCTGGGCGGGCCAGGCGTGCGACCGCGACAAGGACGGCCAGCCCGTCGCGCCCGCCGAAGTGCGCGCCCTGTTCGGCGAGATCAAGGACAAGGCCAGGGCAGGGCAGGGCGAGCAGGGCTGGGCCGGCTGCCTGTTCATCGACGACGCCTACCTGCCCATCCGGGAGTCTGCGCGGCTGATGCACAACAGCATCGACCGGTTCACCGGCGGGGTGCGCGAGCACATGCTGTTCGAAGAGCAGAACGTCTTCGGCGGTCAGGCGCAGGTGCATCTGGCGCTCGATCTTCGCCGTCTGCACCTCATGGCCGCTGAATTCTCGACCTCCGTCGCCGCAGTGCAACGTGCCTTCGAAGCCGCATTGAAAGACCTTTGCGAAGGCCGTCTGGCGCTGGGCGCCCGCTCCACCTCGGGCAATGGCTTTTTCCGCGCCAGCCTGCCCGAAGCCTTCACCCGCCCCTGGCCGGAACAATTCAGCGCAACCCAAGCGGAGGCCGCATGAACCCTGCCGACCTGTCCCAACTTCTGGCCGATTACCAGGCGCTGCGCGCCGGTGATCAGCGCAAAAAGCGCGAAGACAAAGACAAAGACAAAGACAGCGATCTTCCGGAAATGCAGCCCGCCGGTCTGCAGCAGCAGCGCCAGACTTTCGACCAGCCCGACGCGCTCTGGGCCGCCTTCGCCGCCCATGCTCCGCAGCAGGGCTGGCTGCAGTTTCAATCGCACCAACTCACCTTCCGCGACGATCTGCCAGCCCCGGCAGCCGAATGGGGCGCGCTATTGCAGGCCGAGGCCGTGGCCGAAGGCGGCCTGAGCCTGTCGGTGCACCGCAGACCGCAGGGCGGGTGGGTGTTGACCGAATCCCGGCACCTCCAGGCGGGCGATCTGCTCTGCGACCAAGTGCGCCATCTCGTGCACGCTGCCGCCGACACCCTGGCCTACCGCCGCTACTGGCGGCTCGACGCCGAACTCGGCGCCGTGCAGACCGCCGCCTGTTTCATCGGCTTCAAGTCCATTCACGATCAGGGAGCCTGACCATGCCCACACCCCACGCATCCCAGAATCATCGAAACAACTCGCGCTCTGCTCCGCACGGGCATGGCAGACCGGGCGGGCAAGGCCATCATAAGAGCGAAGGACAGTCCACCATGGCCTACATCTCCGCCCCCTACAACTTCGTCCCCCTGTCCGAGCGGATTTTCATTCCCTCTTGGGGGCAGGACGTCTCGCACGACATCCCGTTTCAGGACGGTTTCAGCGGCGAACTGCACTACACCCTCGTCGCCCACACCCCTCTGCTCGTCGGCGGCAGGCAGGCCAAGGCCGACAAGGAGCGACCCGGCGAGGTCAAGCCCTTTCAGTTGCCCGACGGCCGCTATGCCCTGCCCGGCTCCAGTCTCAAGGGCCTACTGCGCAGCGTGGTCGAGATCGCCGGGTTCGGGCGCATGGGCAAGGTCGATGAGGTCAGGCCGGGGCTGCGCGACATTTCCAAGGCCAACACCGTGTACGCCCAGCGTGTGCGCGACAAGGTGCATACCGGTTTCCTGCGCCGACGTGACGACGGCAGCCATGAAATCGTCCCCTGCCTGATGGTGCGGCTGCATCACCGCAGCCTCGAAACCGCGCTCGGCGTGCCCGCGCCGATCTTTGCCGCACGGCAGAGCGTCGGGAAAAAATACGAAACGTGGCAGCGCCTGTGCGCAGAGCGCCAGATCGACCCCGCCCAGATCCGCTTCGAGCTCGGTCAGCCCGATGCCGCCCGCCTGTTCCAGGGCAGCCTCGTCGGCACCCCGGTGTTCACCGGCCAGATTTCCGACAGCACCAAGGACAAGGGCAAGCAACGCGATTTCATCTTCTATTCGCCCAGACCGCAGCAGGCCATCGCCGTGCCGCCTTCCGCCTGGCGCGACTTCCTGCGCATTCACGGCGACGAGGACGGCAAGGCCGACATGTCCTGGCCCGGCTACTGGAAGGCGCAATACCGCGCCGGGCGGGAGGTGCCGGTGTTCTACCTGCAAGACGGCGGCCTGCTGCGCATCGGTCTGGCCTATATGCCCAAGCTGGCGGGCGACTTCTCCACTTACGACATGATTTGCCACGCCAACCCCGGCCATCTCCACGCCCCCGGCGCCGCGCACGGCTACGACCTCGCCGACCTGCTGTTCGGCGCCATCAACGGCGAAAACCAGGCCGACGCGCTGCGCGGGCGCGTGAGCTTCGAGACTGCCGTGGCGCAGGGCAAGCCGCAGCCCACGAAGCACGGCCCCACCATCCTCAACGGCCCTAAGCCGAGCTACTTCCCCAACTACATCACCCAGCCCGGCGCCGACCCGAATACCTGGCGGCTCAGGAATGGTCAGCCCTACGCCACCTACATCCAGACCGGCAGTTCCAAAGCCCCGACGCTGCGCGGCTTCAAGCGTTACCCGGTTCGACCAGATGCCAAGGTGCAGCCCCTCACCGACGAACAGAGCGATAACAAAAAAGTGCAGATCGTGCTGCACACCCTGCCGCCGCAAACCCGGTTCGACGGGCGCATCGTGTTCCACAACCTCAAGCCCGAAGAACTCGGCGCGCTGCTCTGGGCGCTGACCTGGGGCGATGACTCTGCCAAGCGCCACAGCCTGGGCATGGGCAAGCCCTTCGGCTTCGGTCAGGCGCACGTCGAGCTGAACGCCGCGCGCTGCCGCCTCATTCCCAACGACCCGGCGCAGCCCGAGACCCCGCTCAGCGATGAACGCCGGGCGCAACTGCTGCGGCAATTCGGCCAGCAGATGAACGCCGCCGTGCCCGACTGGGAGCGCAGCCCGCAAATGCTCAATCTGCTGGCGATGGCCGACCCCGGCGCGGCGAAGCAACTGCCCAGGGGCATGGAACTGCGCCACATGAAGCTCGAAGCCAAACAAAGAATCAACGAGTTTCAGGTCGCCAAGCAGGCGCAACATGTGCTGGCCGACTACGCCGTCGCCACCGGTGCGCAGAATGCGGGCGACTGGCGTCCAACGCAGGGAAAGGCGCACGCCGAATGTTCCCGGCCGGGTGCGGCAGCTGCCGCTTCGCCTGGCAATCCCAAGTCACCCGAACCGTCCGCCGTGTCCGAGCAGAAAACGGTGTGGAACAACGCCCGTCTCACTTGGAACAAGGGCAGCCAAACCCTGGAAGCCGTGGCGCCCGATGGAAAAAGAGCGCAGGAAACACGAGACACCGCCAAAAAACTCATCGCCGCACTGCCCCCCGAGCAGGGGCAGAGGCTGGACAAAAAGGGCGAACTCAAGGGCGTGACAGTCGAAGTCAAGGGCATGGGCAATCGCTTCGTCATCCAGCGGCTCATCAAAGGCGCGGGCTGAACCGCCCGACGCCCCTGCAAACTTGCCGTGGGCCGCATGCCGCCCGCCGCGTGAAAACATGAAGACCTTTCCTCTTCATGACCACACAAGGCAGACCACGACATGCAAGCGCACACCCAACACCTCGTCCAGCAGATCACCTGGATCATCGTCATCGTCTCCAGCCTCTGGGTGCTCGCCGACGCCCGGGCCATCGGCATCCGCAAGGGGCAGGTGCGCGGCCTGGGCAATCTCAGCCCGGCGGGATGGTTCATCGCCTGCCTGCTGCTGTGGTTTCCCGCTTTTCCCTACTACCTGTACAAGCGGCGCGAGTTCCGGCGCATCAACGGCCAAAGGCCGATACCGACGCGCGGGGTGGAAAGCCCCCAGCCCGCCCTCGCTGCGGCGGCATCGCAACCGACAGCAGCGGCAACGCCCGCTGCGCCCGCACCTGTGGCCTGGGCGCAACCGGCCCGTCTGAGCGGCGCGCAAGCCGTCGTCTGGGGCGTGGTGCTGCTCGTGCTCGGCCTGGGGCTGGGCGGCTGGGGCGCCTGGCGCAGCTACCAAGACATCGACACCTGGCAGCAGGCCCGAGCACAGCTTCAGGAAATGAGCCGGCTCACCCCCGACAAAATCGCCCAGGCCAAGCAGGAAGCCGCGCACAGCGACAACCCTTTCACCCAGTTCTCCAGCGCCTTCATGTCACCCGAAGTGGTGGAGATCGCCAAGGCCAACGCCCAGAGCGAGATGCAGGGCGCCAACAACCGCCTGCTCACCGATCTGCCCGCGGCGATTGTGGGGTTGATGCTCGTTCTGGGCGGCCACCGGCTTCTGGGCCGAGGGCGCGGGCGGGCGTGAAGGGCGATGTGCGAAATCGCATTGACCGTATCGCATACGAGATACATAATGGCAAAAACGGGAGATCGAAGCATGGCCCATTCCACGATGTTGCACGTCCGGGTGGACGACGAAATCAAGACGCAAGCCAGCGAAACACTGGCCGCCATGGGGCTGACGGTGTCTGACGCCGTGCGCATTCTGCTCAAGCGCGTGGTGAACGATCAGGCTTTCCCGCTGGAGTTGAAAGCGCCCAATGCCCAGACACGTGCGGCGATGGAAGAGGCACGCGCCATGACCCAGGCGCGCGCCGCCCGCTTTGACACGGTCGCCGCCCTGATCGATGACCTCGACAAAGCCCGCCAGCAGTAAGCGGGTCATGCCGCCCAGGGCATGCGACTACACCAAACGCTTCCTCAACACTGAACGTCTTGCGCGCTCAGGCCGCTTCGACCTCAGGCGGCTGAAGGAGATGCTGCTGCTCATTGGCAACGATGCCGCGCTGGGCCCCGAGTGGCTGGACCATGCGCTCATGGGAGATTGGGCCGACCATCGCGAATGTCATGTCGGCGGCGACTTCCTGCTGATCTACCGGATCGAGGGCGACACCCTCATTTTTGTGCGGGCGGGCACACACGCCGAACTGTTCCAGCATTGATGCCGATTCGCCCCGGGAGGCATTCCCCAACGCCATTTCGCGGACGTGACGGCGCTACCAGCCGATTCCTGTCCACAACGATCACTGACATGGGTCGCCGCTAACGAGAGGCTGCAAACTTGCGCCATCCGCATCTCTCACCGAAGCGCCCTACATTGAGAACCGAGCCCAGCTCGACCCGCAGCGCCGTCTGTCCAAACGAGGCAGCGGCGCGGGCCGCGACGTGCTGCAGGAGCCTCTCCCTGGTGGGAGACCTGCGGGCCGCGCCGCCCGGCGGGAAGAGGACTGCCGCAGACGCGAGCGCGCCTGTGGCCCCTGTGTCCGACGGAGGGAGGCCGCCCGCCGGAGCCGAGTTCAGCCGGACAAAGACCCCCCGCGTCCGACGGGGCGCTGAACGCAGGACGCCGTTGCGCGCTCAGCCGAACCGCCAGAGAGTTCAGCTCCGCAGACGGCCCAGCCCGTTGCAGCGCCAGCGCA
>NZ_JAVERI010000043.1:0-3660 GCF_034007205.1 Thiomonas sp. | reverse complement strand
TGTCGTGCATCGATGTTCTGGGCAATGGCCTTGCTGAGCTCCGGTCCCCGTCTGGTCTGTGCCAGCCGCTTGAACAGGATATCATCAACAGGCTTGAAGCCGGGATCCTTGTCTTTACCGATCTGCAGCGGGATGTCGCTGATCAGGGTGGCAACCATGCGGTTGAGCTGCTTGGGGGTGAGGTGTTCAATGGTCTCGTCCAGCAGCTGGTCTGACACCTGGTTGAGGACCTGGGAGTAGAGCTGCTCGCCAAAGAGTCCCTTGAACCGCTGGGCCAGGATATTGCCCAGTGCAATGCCTTCCATGGAGGCCAGTTCAGCTCCGGCCTGCCGGGCAACCCGGGTCTGCTGCTCCTTGCTCAGCAGCTGTTCGTAGTGGGCAAGCATGCGGTTAAAGGCGGCAAAATCAGTCTGGCCTTCTGTGTGGGCCTGCGGATCACTGACCTGTCTGGCTGCGGCCGTGATAACCGGTGCCGACCACTCCGGCTGTCTGAGGCGTTGGAGCAGGTGTTCGGGCAGCTGACTGATCGGTGTGTCCGGGTTAAGCAGCAGTTGTCGTGCATCGATGTTCTGGGCAATGGCCTTGCTGACATTAGGCGGACCTGTCTGTTCCAGGTGTGTAATCCAGGAGAGTGCATTGTCAGCAGTCATGGGATGCTGCCGCACATCTCCCTGGGGTGACAAGATGTGCTGCAGGGTGATATTTGAAAGTAAGGAATGAAGATGTTCAGGTGGAATGCGGTTGAAGATCGTACTTAAAACACTGTCGGTATCCGCTGTGATTGGCAGATGAGCAACAAGTTGTGCGAGCACTGAAGGATCGAGGCCTGCCAGGTGGTTTGCGATACCGGCTATTTTCTGGTCATGTGCAGCAGCTCCGGGTTCCTGACTCAGTTGTTGTAAAAGATCGATGACTGTTTTGTTGATATCTTCGGACTGTTCGTCTGAAATAGTCCCTGTAGCCGACAGTTGACCGATGAGTTGATCAACCAATGTCGACGAAACACCCGGGATCATTTCCTGAGCACCATGCTCAAGGATAAAATTGGTCAACTCTTCGTCGCTGATATCAAGTCCGGATCCGATCAGTTCCTCGTTAACGACCTGTTCGCCTTCACGGAGGACAACATACTTCATGGTATCAACGGTGACAGAGGCAATATCCGCTTCGGATAACAATGAGGCTATAGATCTGCTCGCCTCTTTTTCCGCTAAGAATGAAGAAAGAAGTTCAACAAAGAAGCTGCATTCTCTGGTGGTGAACGCTTCATGGAAGGTGAGTGAATGAATCTGCAACCGGTTAAAAAGGGTGATCAGACCCTGGATCTGCGGGCGAGCGTGGTCTTTGTCTGTGAGATGTTCTCCGCAGATAAGCAGCCTGCCGTCTGAACAGGCAATGGTGACTGATCTTTCTGTTGTCTGATGCGTCAGGAGTGCACTGAATGTCTTAAAGAAAAAGTCATTGCTCCGCTGGACCTGCGGGTTGGTGCTTGGATAAAGCCGCATTGTTCTGAGGGCCGTATACAAACGGACAGAGAAGTCCAGGAGCAGGCTGTGGCGATCGGTGGCAGAGGAAGGAGATGAGAAAGTCATGGTAGAGTGGGGGTCATCGAGCGCCTTTTTGAAAAAGAACCGTTTTAACGGTGCGGAAGACAATCAAAAGATCAATAAAAAAAGACTGATGTTTAATATAATACAGATCATATTCGAGCTTGCGCAGGGCGTCTTCTTCAGATGCTCCATAAGGATAACATACCTGCGCCCACCCGGTGATGCCTGGTTTAGTGGCGTGACGTAATGAGTAATACGGCAGTTTCTGGACCAATTGATTGACAAAGACAGGTCGTTCAGGTCGGGGACCGACAAAGCTCATCTGGCCGAGAACAACATTCCACATCTGTGGGATTTCATCAATGCGAACTTTCCGGATGAAGCGGCCGACGCGAGTGACACGGCTATCGTTTGTTGCTGCCCAGACAGCACCATTTTTTTCAGCATCTTGGCGCATTGACCGGAACTTTAAGATGTAAAATGATTTGCCACGTTCTCCTACCCGTTCCTGCCTGTAGAGAACAGGGCCTGGTGATTCAAGTCGGATGAGAATGGCTGTCACTATAGATATCGGCAGGCTCAACACAAGCCCGATGAATGCAAGAAAAAGATCTAAGATGCGTTTGGAAAGATAGGCCAGGCGGCCGTAGTCAAATCCTTCGGAGAAAATGAGCCAGGCAGGATTTACTTTTTCAATGAGAATTTTACCGGTGATGGTCTCGTAAAAGGATATCCCATCTTCAATGAGTTTCCCCTGTAATTTTTTTTCGAGGAGATCGGTGGTCGGCATGACTCCCCGGCGGTCATCAAGAGCGACAACAATATGATCGATTTCTGAAAGGACCGGGTTACTGTTCAGGTCACTGAAGGTATGAAAGACAGGAATATTCTGATGATCAAAAACTGGAGGGTTGTTGCCGATAATTGCTGCAATGATGAAGCCGGACTCCTTGTTCTCAAGAATTTCAAGGACAATTCTGGCAGCCATTTCTCCGGTGCCGATAATGATAATGTCTTGTGCTAACAATTTTTTCTGAAGAATAAAATAATAGAGTGATCTCCACAATAAAAGAGTTATGCAGATAAGAATATAACAACCAAAGAATGTAGATGTAGAGATAATAATGAATGGAAATACAAAGTAGAGAAAAGCTAAGACTATACAACCAGCCCCGAAAGCCTGCATCATACGCATAAAGGTTTCGCCGGTCGGCCCGGTTTTTCTGAAGTCATACAGATCAAAAAAGTACAAAGTCAGTTGAAAGACGATCGTTACAATAAGAGCTCTCGGTAGAAATTCAGATGGGACAGCGAAAAACAGCTTCCATCCTGAAATGAGAAGAAGGACACCGAGTACACTTGAAAAAATAAGAAACCCTTCGCCTAAGAAAAAAATCAACTTACGAGCCGGATAATATTTGTTCAGAAGATAAGGCATAGTTTCTCTGGCGATAACATCGCGTATAATCGTTTAATGGTTTGCTGATTGGTAGAGGCCCAAAAGGCGGAGGAAAAATTTTTTAATAAATGTGGAAAATGTTGATGATTATTTGTCAATGCAGTTTTCTTAAAAATAAAGAAAACTGCACTTATTTAACCTATAAATGCTGCAGTATCCATCATAGTTTTTCACACACTTTTCCGCAGTAAAGCAGCAGGAAAACAATGGCCTGAGTTGACATCCACCTGAAAAATCGGATCAGAGCTCTTCCGGAATACAGGTTGACTGTACAGAATATGGTCTCTGCAACAGGCGAGCCGATGCCTGGTACCGGTCGGTAAGAGGTGGCTCCACTTGTCTGAACAAGATCTTCTAATTTTTAAGTGAAATCTCTGTCCATAGTTACGCTGCCTGTTGGACCGCCGGCAGCATCGCGGTATACGCCTCGTTAGGCGTTTTTCTCTTTATTTTGGAGTGTGGTCGACAGCGGTTGTACCAGTCGAGATAACGTATGATCGATCTGCGGGCCTCGACGACTGAGCCATAGGCATGGAGATACACTTCTTCGTACTTGACTGACTTCCACAATCGTTCCACAAACACGTTGTCCCGCCAGGCGCCCCGGCCATCCATGCTGAGCTTGCATCCGCGGTCTTTGACCGCCCGGAC
>NZ_JAVERI010000026.1:0-24839 GCF_034007205.1 Thiomonas sp. | reverse complement strand
ACCGTGGTCGAGCGCGCCTACGCCAAACGCATGCAAGTGTTCCCCGCTCGCGCGGGGATGAACCCCGAAACCCACGCTCAGGAATTACGCCATGCCCGTGTTCCCCGCTCGCGCGGGGATGAACCGTGGTCGAGCGCGCCTACGCCAAACGCATGCAAGTGTTCCCCGCTCGCGCGGGGATGAACCCCGAAACCCACGCTCAGGAATTACGCCATGCCCGTGTTCCCCGCTCGCGCGGGGATGAACCGTTGTGTGGCCACGTCCTGGCCGGTGTTGCGCACGTGTTCCCCGCTCGCGCGGGGATGAACCTATTTGATTTCATTCACAGTCCACGCCTACCACGTGTTCCCCGCTCGCGCGGGGATGAACCGCCCGCAACGAAGCGCTCGATTGCCTGGTGTACGTGTTCCCCGCTCGCGCGGGGATGAACCGACGCCATCAGCCTGTCGCTCATTCACAGCTTCGTGTTCCCCGCTCGCGCGGGGATGAACCGCGGGCGCAGAATTCCTACCCGTGGCGAGGATGGTGTTCCCCGCTCGCGCGGGGATGAACCGCCAGGCGGCTGACGCCGCGAATCTGCCCGATGGTGTTCCCCGCTCGCGCGGGGATGAACCGTCGAATCCCTTGGGCAGGTCGCTCAGGCTCACGTGTTCCCCGCTCGCGCGGGGATGAACCGCCACGGTTATTGCGCACACCCACGCCGCAGATGTGTTCCCCGCTCGCGCGGGGATGAACCGGCTCGGGCCTGCAGATCGACGACATAGCGCGGGTGTTCCCCGCTCGCGCGGGGATGAACCGCCGTGGAGCGCGAAGTGCAACTCGGTCAAACCGTGTTCCCCGCTCGCGCGGGGATGAACCGGCATGGGCGATCCGCTCAGCGCTACCACGCACGTGTTCCCCGCTCGCGCGGGGATGAACCGCAGCAGCACCGACAGCGAGCGAACCTAAATAAGTGTTCCCCGCTCGCGCGGGGATGAACCGCGGTGAATGACTCCAGGCTGCCGCCTGAGTCAGTGTTCCCCGCTCGCGCGGGGATGAACCGTATTTAGAGCCAGTGGTTCGGGTGGTGTCCGCGTGTTCCCCGCTCGCGCGGGGATGAACCGGCTACTCTCACCTTCTCGCGCCGGCCTTCAACGTGTTCCCCGCTCACGCGGGGATGAACCGCCACCGCCACCGCAGCCGACCAGCTCGCCGCCGTGTTCCCCGCTCGCGCGGGGATGAACCGAGCGCGACGCGCATCTGTTCGCCGAGTTGAACGTGTTCCCCGCTCGCGCGGGGATGAACCGATCAACGCGCTTTCAGCAGAAGGAAAGGCAGAGTGTTCCCCGCTCGCGCGGGGATGAACCGGTGAGGGAGTACCAGTGGGATAACACGATGTAGTGTTCCCCGCTCGCGCGGGGATGAACCGACAGCCGCCGCTTCGCGGGTTACGCGGACAACGTGTTCCCCGCTCGCGCGGGGATGAACCGCATCAGCCACGCTGAGCTATTCCGGCGTAACGTGTGTTCCCCGCTCGCGCGGGGATGAACCGCCACCGATCAGGCGATCAAGCTCGGCGCGGCCGTGTTCCCCGCTCGCGCGGGGATGAACCGGTTATGAATACCACCTCTCCTCCCTGCCTGAAGTGTTCCCCGCTCGCGCGGGGATGAACCGGCAGTTGAGATGATGGTCAGCATTGACCGGGGGTGTTCCCCGCTCGCGCGGGGATGAACCGACGACGCCGGGCGCGATCTGCTCGCGCTGCTCGTGTTCCCCGCTCGCGCGGGGATGAACCGCCGAGCCGCTGGAATGCGGCTCACCGACTGGAGTGTTCCCCGCTCGCGCGGGGATGAACCGAAGGATCGCCCATCAAAATCCCCGGCATCGGCGTGTTCCCCGCTCGCGCGGGGATGAACCGGCGCAACATGGTTTGCGACGCACCGCAACATGGTGTTCCCCGCTCGCGCGGGGATGAACCGCGCTGCCCGGCGCCATGCAGGCAGCGGCCCGCGTGTTCCCCGCTCGCGCGGGGATGAACCGCCCGGCACGCCTGCGCTCAGCGAAGAGCAGGCGTGTTCCCCGCTCGCGCGGGGATGAACCGTCGCGCTGATTGCTCTTGTTGCTGGTGTTTATGTGTTCCCCGCTCGCGCGGGGATGAACCGTCTGGTACAGGGTCATGGCGTCGAGCGCCCAGGTGTTCCCCGCTCGCGCGGGGATGAACCGTCGGCCCGTTTGGCCGCTTCATTTGGCGATAGTGTGTTCCCCCGCTCGCGCGGGGATGAACCGTTCAACGGTTGGCCAAACGCGCCTTGCGTTTGAAGGGAATCGTTCAGATCAGTTCGAGGCGACGCTCGATGCGCTCTGCGCCATCCTCGAGCCGGCCCACGGCGTGGCGACCCTGAACGATCTCGGCACAGTTCGTCGACTCATCGTACCGGGTAGCGTGCGCGACGCATTCAATGCGACCGCTCTCGGCGCAGAAGCTGCGCCATGCCGTACACCGCGCCAGCGGCCAGGCCCAGTTTGGCAAAGCGTCCGAACAATAAGCCGAGCAGACGCCTGCGCAGCAGCATCGATACGACAGAGCCCAGGATGGAGCCGACGTAGGGATGACTGCGCGTGAAATCGAGCAGACCCAGCAGCGAGCTGGCCGGATTGAGTGCACCGCGCAACGAACTGGACAAGGCCCGTCTGACGAGCCGACCGGGTTGAGCCCGTTCGCGGAACTGCTCCGCCGCCTGAATGAACTCCACCCGCTCGACGGCGATGCGTGCGACCAGCAATTGCTTGCGCACCGAGGCGGGCAACTGCTTGGTGAAATCGGCTGAAGGCTGGGTCATGGCCATGACGGCTGTCAGTGACAGAAGGCGCGGTTCAGGTGCGTGAGCGCCATATCGCGGCGTCCTTGGCCAGTTCGGCGCGGGAGGTGGCGAACGGCGCAGGGGCCTGCCTGATGGCGGCTCGTATCCGGTAGATGCAATAGGCGACCACGGCGATGTCGAGCAGGCAGAGCAAGGCCAGCGCCAGCCAGTGGCTGCGATCCCAGAACAGGATGACGAGCAGCGCCGTCAGGCTGCCCAAGGCGAGCAGGCCGAACAGCACGACCACCGTGCCGAGCACGAGCAGACCCACCAAGCGCTGACGTTCTTCGGCCAGTTCGATGCCGGCGAGCTCGATGCGGCTTTGCAGCAGCGCGGCAGCGCTGCCGAGCAAACGCTGCCCGGCGGCGCCCAAGCCTTCGGACTGCCCGGGTTGCGCGTCGTCGCTGGCCATGCCGTGACGACTCAGCGGCTGCGGTTGATCAGCAGGCCGATGGCCAGACCCAGTGCGGCGGCCATGCCGATGGCCTTCCAGGGATGGTCGTGCACATAGTCGTCGGTGGCCTGTGCCGCGGCCTTGCTGCGCTCGACCACGGCGTCCTGCAGGTCTTGAGCCTTCTCGGCAGCCTGGCGCAGGAGTTTCATGCCTCGGCGCTGCAGCTCTGCAGCTTGTTCACCACTGCTGGCGGCAGCCTGCTTGAGCAATTCTTCGGCGTGGTCGATGACGAGTGCGACATCGGATTTGATTTCTTGGACAGACTTGGTCATGGCAGACTCCAGGAGGGGGAAACTTGAATCGCTATGAGACATGGTAGCCTGCAACGCGGGGTTACAGTTGATCCGCTGCAAATGCGCCGATCAAGGCCGCAAGGCGGCGATCAGGCGCTGCGGCTGCAAGAACAGATCGAGCGCAGCGAGGATGCCGGGGGCGACGAGTTGCGCCGCAGTCAGCGTCAGCGCATGCGTGCATTCCGGCCCGAGCACGGCGATGCCCAGGGTGGCGGCGCGCAACATGTCCACATCGTTGCGTCCGTTGCCCACGGCGGCCACTCCGCCCGCGCCCTGCAAGGCGAGAACGCGGGCGGTTTTGTCCGCCCCGGTGAGCACGATGCTGTAGCGCACCGGCAGGCCGGCCAGCGTTTGTGCCACGGTGCCGTAAGTATCGCCGGTCAGCACCTCGACCTCCAGCACCTGGCTCAGCGCCCGCAGACGCTCGGCCACGCCGTCGATCAGCGCGCCGTTGCAGGCGAGGGTGCCGTTGAAATCGAGCAGCAGGTGGCGCAGGCTGAGTCTGCTGGCGCCGGGAATGGCGACAGACAGGCCGGGCGGCGCGGCGTTGATTCCGCTCACTGGACTACCCTCCTCGCTGCGCTCGACTCCCGGATGCGCTGCACCAGCGCGGTGGTGGAACGGCCCTCGACGAAGGCAATGGCCACCGCGCGGCCGCCCCAGGTCTGCACCAGCGCGGTTTCGGCCAGAGTCGCCATGTCGTAATCGCCGCCTTTGACATACACATCGGGACGCACGCGCTCGATCAGGTTCAGCGGCGTGCGCTCCTCGAACAGCGTGACCAGACTGACGCTTTCCAGCGCGGCGAGCACGGCGGCACGATCGTCCTGCGGGTTGAGCGGGCGCTCCGGCCCCTTGCCCAGCAGCCGCACCGAGGCGTCGGAATTCAGCCCCACCACCAGACTGGCGCCCAGCGCGCGGGCGGCGGCGAGGTAAACCACATGGCCGCGGTGCAGGATGTCGAACACGCCGTTGGTGAACACCAGCGGCCGAGGCAGGTCGGCCAGCCTGGCGGCGAGTTGCTCTGAAGACACGATTTTGTCGAGAAAATGCATGGGCAGAGCTTAGCGGCTGCATGCAGGGAGGCGACCTGCGACCGTGTTCACCTTTGTTCACGCCTGAGCCTATCGCAAGCCGATATGATTTTGATCAATTCAAATGCTTTAATTCATCGATTGCCCTGCATGTCCAGAGCATCGAGAAAGTGAGTCTGTCGCCGTGACCTCCGCATTGCTCGGCCGCCTGCGTCTGTTCTGGCAGAACATCGATCCGATGGTGCCCATGACCCTGGTCGGCGCCGCGGTGGGTTTCATCGCCGCAATCGCCGTCGAGGGATTCCGCCAGGCGATGTACGCGATCATGCGGCTGTATTCCGAACAGGAACATCTGGTGGCCGCCGCCGCGGGGCTGCCGCTCTGGGCGCGGGTGCTCATCCCCACGGCAGGCGCCACGCTGGGCGGGCTGATCATGTGGGCGGGGCACCGCTGGATCAAGCGCCCGCGCGGGCCGGAATACATGGAGGCGGTGCGGGTGGGCGACGGCGTGCTGCCGCTCGGCCCCAACCTCACGCGCACGCTGTCGTCGCTGCTGGGCGTGAGCAGCGGCATCACCATCGGCCGCGAAGGCACCATGATCCAGTTCGCGGCGCTGGTGTCGTCGCTGCTGGGGCGCATCGGCAGGACGGATGCGGCGCACCGCCGGCTCATCGTGGCCTGTGGCGCGGCGGCGGGTTTTGCCGGGGCGTATCACGCGCCGATTGCGGGCACGCTGTTCGTCGCCGAGATCATTCTGGGCGGTCTGGCGCTGCGCGAGATCGCCGCCGTGCTGGTGGCGGCGGTGATGGGCGAACTCACCACGCAGGCGCTGTTCGCCACCGGGCCGCTGTATCTGGCGCACGCCATTCCGCTGGTGGGCTTTCCCGATCTGGTCGACGCGGTGTTCATCGGCGTGATCGCCGGGCTGCTCGGCCCGGCCTTCCTCTGGCTGCTCGACACCGCACGCAAGCGCTACCAGCCGCTGATCAATTTTCTGCCGCTGCGCATGGGTCTGATGGGCCTGCTCATCGGTGTGCTGTCGATGATCCGCCCCGAGGTCTGGGGCAATGGCTACAGCGTGGTGCAGTCGATGCTGGTCGACCATTGGGCGCTGTCCACGCTGATGCTGGTGTTCGTGCTGCGCATCATGGCTGTGACGGCGGCGAGCGCCGCGGGCATTCCCGGCGGCGTGCTCACGCCCACGCTGATGCTCGGCGGCGCCATCGGCCTGATCGTGCAGCACACCCTGCTGCTGGGCGATGCCACGCATGCGCAGGCGCTGTGGGTGCTGGTGGGCATGGGCAGTCTGCTGGCGGCCACCACGCACGCCCCGGCCATGTCGGCCATCATGGTGTTCGAGATCACGCGCAACTACAACGTGGTGCTCGCGGCCATGCCCGCCTGCGTGGTGGCCTCGGTGATCGGCAGCCTGCTGCGCGAGCGCTCAGTATATGCCGAGGCGCTCGGCCTGAAGGAAGGTGCCAGCGACAGGACCTCGTTGTTCGACGCCATCACCGGGCGCCAGCGCAGCGCAGCGATCGTGCGGCCCGGCGAAAACGAAGGACCGCCGCCGCTGGGTCCGGACAAGGTCGATTGAGTCGCCCTGCACCCGGACTACGCCGCCAGGTGCTGTTCATTCATGCGGTCATCACCGGGTCCGGCTTCAAAGCGGGCAGCGTGACCTTTCCGAGCGATGCTCCCTGTTGTATGAAACCCCCAATGCCCAGGTGTTCAGGTTTGGTTAAGTTTGTTGCACAACGCAACGGCCGCGCCCGCAAAGCGATGGCCCCAACCCGAGGAGAACTTGATGGATCGAACCCTGCATCGTCGCGAATGGCTGACGCTGGCTGCCGCGAGCGCCGCAGCGCTGGTTGCGCGCCCGGCCTGGGCCGTGGTCGCCGCGCAGGCCGAAACCCCGCTGCAGAGCTTCACCGGGCCGGGCGCCAATCCGTACTGGAACAGCGTGGGGCCGTATGTGACCTATCCGCAGAAATCGCCGCTGCTGCGTCTGACCGACCGCCCGATTCAGCTCGAAACGCCGCGCGCCTATTTCCGCAGCGCCATCACGCCCAACGAGGCGTTCTACGTACGCTATCACCTGCCCGACATTCCCAACGCGGTCGATCTCAAGACCTGGCGGCTGGAACTCACCGGAAATTTCAAGCGGCCGCTGCAGTTCAGTTTCGATCAGCTCCTGCGCGAGTTCCGCAGTGTGGACCTCGCCGCGGTGAACCAATGCTCGGGCAATTCGCGCAGCCGCTTCCAGCCGCGCGTGCCCGGCGGGCAGTGGGGCAACGGCGCGATGGGCAATGCGATGTGGACGGGCGTGCGGCTGCGCGACGTGCTCGCCCGCGCCGGCATCGAGAAAGGCACGGTGCAGATTCAGTTCGAGGGCCTCGACCACGGCCCAGGCCCGGCTGGAAAAGGGTCGCACCGCTTCATCAAGTCGTGGGACGTGCACGAGCCCGTCCTCGACGAAGCCATCATCGCCTACGCCATGAACGGCGAGCCGCTGCCCATGCTCAACGGCTTTCCGGTGCGGCTGGTGATGCCGGGCAAGTTCGCCACCTACTGGACCAAGCACCTCACCCACATCCGCGCGCTCACCGAGCCGGACACCAACTTCTGGATGAAGCCTGCCTACCAGATCCCCGATACGCCGGGTGGCAACACCACCCCGGAAGACCTCAAGGCGGGGAAGGTGAAAATGGTGCCCATCGGCCATGTGAACATGCCGGTGCGCTCGTTCATCATCGACCCGGACGACAGCGCGCCCGTGGTGCAGGGCATGCCCACGGTGATCCGCGGCATTGCCTTCAGCGGCATGGGCGGCATCCGCAAGGTCGAGGTGTCCACCGACGGCGGCCAGACCTGGAAAGCGGCCAGGCTCGGACGCGACCTCGGTCGCCATTCTTTCCGCGAGTTTGAACTGGTGTGGAAGCCCGAGCTGCCCGGCCTGCAAACCCTCGCCGTGCGCGCCAGCGACACCGGCGGCCATGTGCAGCCCGACAGCGGGGTGTGGAACCCCGGCGGCTATCTGTGGAACAAGATCGAGCGCCAGCAGGTGCTCGTGCTCGGCGCCTGAACGGGAGGACTCATCATGCACAAGACCTTCACCCTCCTCACCCTCATCACCGCTGCGGGGCTGGCACTGCCCTCGGCGCTGGCCGAAACCCCGCGCCCCGGGCTGTTGAGCTCGGGCGACTATGCCGCAGGCCCGCTGGGCTCGGAGCTGCAGCCCGCGCGCGCGCAGCCGGGCAACGGCACGGTGTATCAGGTCGGCAAATGGCCCACCTACACCGCCGAGCTGGCCGCCGGCCCCGGGCGCGACACCGTGCTGGGCAACTGCAGCATGTGCCACAGCGTGACCTACATCACCATGCAGCCCCCGCTGCCTGCGGCCACCTGGGAAGCCGAGGTGCACAAGATGATCAACACCTTCGGCGCTCCCATCCAGGAGGCGACGGCCAAGGAGATCATCACCTATCTGCAGACGCACTACACGCCAGACACCCGCAAGGAGTGACAGCATGACGCAGCGTCAGCCGTTCTTGATGCGGCTGACGATGGCGTCGGTGAAAGTCTGGGTATTGGCCTTGCCGCCCAGATCGCCGGTACGGATGTGGTCGACATTCAGCGTATCGGCAATGGCCTGACGCAGCCGGTTGGCCTTGTCGTGCAGATCGACATGATCGAGCATCAGGGCCGCGGCCAGCATCAGCGCGATGGGGTTGGCGATGCCCTTGCCCGCGATGTCGGGCGCAGAGCCGTGCACCGCCTCGAAGATGGCGGCGTCGTGCCCGATGTTGGCGCCGGGCGCCATGCCCAGCCCGCCCACCAGTCCGGCGGCCAGGTCGGACAGAATGTCGCCGAACAGATTGGTCGTCACCAGGGTGTCGAACTGCCAGGGGTTGATGACCAGCTTCATGCAGCAGGCATCGACGATCACGTCACCCAGTTCGATCTGGTCGGCATACTTTTCCTTGTGCAGCAGGTAGGCGGTTTCCAGAAAGATGCCGGTGAGCGCCTTCATGATGTTGGCCTTGTGCACCACCGTGACCTTCTTGCGCCCCAGCGCGATGGCGGTGCGGAAGGTGTAGTCGAGGATGTTGCGTGCACCCTGCCGCGTGTTCACCCCGGTGGCGATGGCCACCGCGTGCGGGTCGCCGTCGATCGGGATGTAGTGCTCGTAACCCATGTACAGCCCTTCCACATTCTCCCGAAACACCAGCAGGTCGATGTTGTCGTAGCGCCCGCCGGGAATCAGCGTCTTGGTCGGACGCATATTGGCGTAGAGCTTGAAGGCCTCGCGCAGGCGCACATTGCTGGAGCGATAGCCGCCGCCAGAAGGCGTTTCCAGCGGCCCCTTGAGCGCCAACCGCGTGGTGCGGATGCTCGCCAGCGTGGCCGCGGGCAGCGGGTCGCCCGCCGTCTTCACCCCGCCCAGACCCGCCACCTGCGAGTCCCACTCGAACGGCGCTTCCAGCGCGTCGAGCGCGGCCAGCGTGGCGTCCATGATTTCGGGGCCGATGCCGTCACCGGCGATCAGGGTGGCGGGAATGCTTTTGCTCATGGGGAAGTCTCCAGTGGTAGTCCAAGGCTCTCGCTAGCAAAGCGCGTGCCGTCGAATGGATGCACCTAAACTGTAGCGAACCCATTCGACAACAAGGGAGCGGACATGAATTTTCGCAGCGGGCTGGTCATCGTCGTTCTGGTGCTCATCGCCATTTTTTCCGCACTGAACTGGAGCGTGCTGATGGCACCCACCGATCTGTCGCTGGGCTTCACCACGGCGAAGGCGCCGCTGGGTCTGATCATGCTCGGCCTCATCGTGGTGCTGGCCGCCGTGTTCCTGATCTACATCGTGGTGCTGCAGGCGGCCATGATGAGCGAATCGCGCCGCGTCGCCAAGGAGCTCAAGGCACAGCGCGAACTGGCCGACAAGGCCGAAGCCTCGCGCTTCGAGGAACTGCGCCAGTTGCACAGCAACGATCTGGACAGGCTGCTTGCGCGCGTCGATCAACTCGACCGCGAACTGCGCAGCGCCATCGAGGCCAATGCCAACGGACTGAACGCCACGCTGGGCGAGATCGACGATCGGCTGCAGCGCGTTGGGGCACCGTGGCCGCCGAACTGACCCCCCTCCCGCCTCCCCCACGGCGTGGGGGAGGTGAGATCACTCCCTCCCCACTCGTGGGGGTGGAGGCGGAAAAGGCAAAGCCAACTGCTTGGCTTTGCCCCGCCGGAACGGGACTGGCTTGCAAGCCAGTCACTGGACGGGTTGGGGTGGGCATCCCCCTCCCGACCTCCCCCACGGCGTGGGGGAGGTGAGATCACTCCCTCCCCACTCGTGGGGAGGGTTGGGGTGGGGATGGCGCAGGCGCAGCGATGGGCAACAGGCTTGGCGCCAGGCATGCACTTGCGTTGCAGGCCTGCACCCGCAGCGCCAGCCGCTTGCGCTGGGCGTCGGTCAATGTCGGCAGTTGCAGTGTCGCCCACCCCTCCCATACGGCGATGCCCTGCGGCGCGAACGCCGGTCGAAAGATTTGCGGCGGCGGATAACGCACCCCGGCAAGCGTCTGCCCGTCGAGCAACACCGTGGTGGCGATCAGATTCGGCGCGGAAGCCGGATGCGCGTTGATGTGGAACCCCGGCGCGATGTGCAACTGCAGCGCATGGCCGCCCGCGCCGTGCTGCCACAGCACCTTGACCCGATCTGACGAGCACGCCCCCAGAGGCAGACCGGCGCAGTCCGCAGGTCGCTGCTGCTCGGGCGGCGTCGAAGCGGCCCAGACCGCGCGCCCCGCGGCGCCGCCCAGGGTTTGCAGCAGATCGGGCCAGTCCAGCGGGCGGGCGGCAACCTGCAGCGCCAGCCCCCGCAGCGCGCGCCGCGCCGCCTCGGCCCATTCGGCCTCGCCGCTGCGCTGCGCCAGATCGACCAGCACCGCAATCGCCGCACTCTGCCCGGAGGGACGCTGCACATCGCCCTGCAGCGGGACGGGAAAAGGCAGGGCGTGCGCCTCGGGAGAAGAGCGCAGGCTGCCATCCGGCGCAGCAAACCGCTGCAGCATCGCCGTGGCCAGCTCGCTGGCGCGCCGGTTCCAGCGGGCGTCGTGCTGCACGCTGGCCAGCGCGAGATAGGCGCGGGCGAGTTCGGCGTAATCATCGAGAAAACCCGGATTGCCCGCGCGCCCGCCCGCCCATTGGTGCACCAACAGGTGCTGCTGCGGGTTCCAGGCGTGCTGCCACAGCCAGTCGGCAGCACGCACCGCGGCATCGAGCAGGCGGGCGTCGTCCAGCATCATGCCGGCCTGCGCCAGCGCGCGGATGGCCAGGGCGTTGTCGGCGGTGACGATCTTGTCGTCGCGCCGGGGCTGTGGGCGACGGTGGCGCGCAGCCAGCAGCGCGCGGCGCTCTGGCGCGAGTTGCTCCAGCCGCTCGGTCAACTCGCCTGCGCGCAGCAGCCGCTCTGCCACGTCGCGCTGCTGGCGCAGCACACCCGCTTCGACGCCGGGGCGCAAGGGTGTGAGCGCGTAGAGCCCAAACCACGCCTGCGCCCGCGGCTGGCCCAGCACGGCATCGATCTGCGCCTGGGTCCACAGATCGGTCGCGCCTTCCACCCCGCCGGTTTCGGCGGCGATGGCGGTGGCGAACACGCCCTGCCCCAGGCGCAGCTCGCGCAACAGGAAGTCGGCGGTACGCTGCGCGGTCCAGCGCAGATCGGGCAGACCGGTCTGCGCGTAGGCCCGGGCATAGACCGCGAGCAACTGGGCGTTGTCCGACAGCATCATCTCGAAATGCGGCAGCGACCAGCCGGGATCTGCCGCATAGCGGCGAAACCCGCCGCCGAGCTGATCCATGATGCCGCCCTGCGCCATCGCCTGCAGGGTGAACACGGCGGCATGCGCCGCGTCCGGGCGCCCTGCCGCGCGGCGTGACAGCAGCCAGTTCAGCAGCGGCGGCTGCGGGAAACGCGCCGCGGCGGTGGTCGAGGCAAAGCCGCCGTCGAGGGGGTCGAAACGCTGCAGCGCCTCGGTCTGCGCGCTCTGCATCCAGCGCTCGGGCTCGATGGGTGCCGACGCCTCCCCCGCGACGGCTGCGGCCTGCATCGCCCGCGCGATCTGCCCGGCGATGCGCTTGACCTCCGCTTGGCGCTGCGTCCAGTTTTTGTGCAAGGTCGCCAGCAAGGTGGGAAAGCCCTCCTGCTGCGCCGTCGTCTTGGGCGGGAAATAGCTGCCGATGTAGAACGGTTGCAACCCGGGGGTGAGAAAGACGTTGTTCGGCCAGCCACTGTCGTGCGCCATGATCTGCCGTGCCAGCATGTAGATGTGGTCGATGTCGGGCCGCTGTTCGCGGTCGACCAGCACATTGACGAACCAGCGGTTCATCAGCGCAGCGATCTGCGGGTTGCGGTAAAGCTCGCGCTGCGCCACATGGCACCAGTAACAGGCGGAGTAGCCGATGGACAGAAAGATGGGCTTGTTCTCGCGCCGCGCCTTGTCCAGCGCCTGCTGCCCCCACGGATACCAGTTCACCGGATCGTGGGCGTGTTCCAGCAGGTAGGGATCGTGCGAGGCGGCGAGCCGGTTCGTGGACATCGACTGAGCCGCAGCCCCGCCAGCCCCCAACACGCCCCAGGCGGCGGCGCAAAGCAGCAGCGCACCGAGTCGTTGCAGCGCACGCATCAGCTTTGCGCTGTTGACGTCAGCACGCGCGCCACCGCCTGCTCGCGCGCAGCCTGCACCGCCTGCGCGATGGCTGCGGGCTTGCCGCCCGATTGCGTGACCCGCTGCGCAATCGCTCCCGCATCAACGCGCTGCGCCGCCTCCAATGCAGCCAGGAGCCGCGCGCGTTGCGGATAGGGCCGCTGCGGGAAGTCGCCGCCGCGCCCGCGATGATCGGCTTCGCAGGCCAGAAGCACCTGCGCGAAGCGTTCAGGGCGGCGCAGCGCGTCGCAGCGCTGCAGCAGACGCAGCGTGGCCTGCGCGCCCAAGCCCAGACAGCGGTGGATATTGCCGTGCTCGGCGGCGACCACCGCCGCCAGCTCGGCGCAATCGGTCGGCACCCGCAGCCTTCGCGCCACCGCCGCCGCCAGCGCCACGCTGCGCTGTTCGTGGCCGATGTGGCGCGGCAAGACATCCTCGGAGGTCGTGCCCTTGCCCAGATCGTGCATCAGACAGGCCCAGCGCACCGCCAGCGGCGCATCGAGGGCAACGGCGGCCTGCAGCACCAGCATGACGTGCACGCCGGTGTCGATCTCGGGGTGATAGTCGGCGCGCTGCGGCACGCCCCACAGACGGTCCAGCTCCGGTATCAGGCGTGAGAGCGCGCCGCAGTCGCGCAGCACGGCGAACAGGCGCTGCGGCTGCGGCTCCATCAGCCCGCGCGCCAGTTCCTGCCACACGCGCTCGGGCACCAGCGCATCCACTTCGCCCGCTTGCACCATGCTGCGCATCAGCGCCATCGTTTCAGGCGCGACGGAAAAATCGCCGAACCGCGCGGCGAACCGCGCCAGCCGCAGGATGCGCACCGGATCTTCGACGAAGGCATCCGACACATGGCGCAACACCCGGGCCTGCAGATCACGCTGGCCACCGTAGGGATCGATGAGCGTGCCATCGGCCGCCTGCGCCATGGCGTTGATGGTCAGATCGCGGCGCAGCAGATCCTCCTCCAGCGTGACCTCGGGCGCCGCATGCACCACAAAGCCAAGGTAACCCGGCGCCGTCTTGCGCTCGGTGCGCGCCAGGGCGTATTCCTCGTGCGTTTGGGGATGCAAAAACACCGGGAAGTCGCGTCCCACCGGCAGAAAACCGGCATCGATCATCTGCTGCGGCGTCGCCCCCACCACCACCCAGTCGCGATCCCCATGGTCCCGCCCGAGCAAGGCATCCCGCACCGCCCCGCCGACGACGTAAACCTGACCGGGGAAAGGGTTGAGAGAAGAGGTCATTTCGGGAAACGAGTGTACGGCCTTGCGCATACTGCCGCACACGCTCTGACGAGTTGATTGCTCGGTCAATCAATAAGGCGAGCGCCGCCAGAATCATTCTTCAATATGGTCGTTCTCTGACTTGCCTGTTGTTATTATTGAAAAAACCAAATCTCGCACAAAGCGCTGCTCGAGCCAAAGCCACAGCATCACCGCACTCAAAGGTGGCGCAACCATGATCATAAATTCGAACAATATAATAATAATATTGAATTTTGTGGCACCCAATATCAATAACCCAGATTGGACATAGACCGCATGGAGAAATTCAATCGAAATTCCTACGGATTGAGGAATCAAAAGCAAGGAAGTTGCCAAGATCGTCTTCAGAATAATTCGATCTGCATCAGAAGCAAGGAGCAGAGCCACGATGAGCGGCCATCCAATGCCGTAGGTCACAAAATTTGCCCTGACCGCCAAATCGGCAGCATGTCCGTTTGTTGCAGTGAAATAATGCAGCGAGGTGAACAGAATGAAATTATGTCCCACCCAACGCACTTCTTCGGCCCATGCAGGAAACAGAGCGGCGACTATCCCCTTGGTGAGCAGATAGACAGGCGCCATGAACAAGGCACTCGAGACATACCAGCACGCCAACCAAAACAAAAACCAAAGAATTGTCTTGATGGCGAAAACGCCAATTCCGTCCATATCACGGCACTACCTTGCTTGAGAATCCAGAAGAATTTTACCCTTCTGCGCAAGGCGGCGAATCCAGATCAGCCAGACGACAAGCACATCCACCATAATCAGCGCCTGCCAAAGATACCGATGGGCAAATTCAAATGCCCAATGATCCCATTGAGCGAGATAAAAGAGGCTGATGATGCGCACGAGATTGACTGTCTGCACCGCAAGTGTCCCAGCGACCGCACCAGAGAGTCGCTCTTTCCAATACGTCGGGAAACTGAACATGCCGGCAATCAGCAGACCACATGCCTCTACCGCATTGCAGCCCGAAAGAATCGTGACTCCAACTCGCGTCACATCGTTAATGATCATGTTCTTGACCACCACGATGTGAGGATGAACAAGGGTCAACAGGCCGCCGCTGATCGTGGCAAGAAAGTCAGTCCAAGGTAAAACAAGATGACGATGGATGTACGGCGTGAAATCGAGTGCGAAAAACACGCAGAAATACAGGGAAAATAGCAGGGGGTAGCGCACACGAGGTGAAATTCGCCTCATGTGCACCATGATCTTGATCCCCGAATTCTCAATCAGATCTTCCTGCGGCCAAAATACCAAAGTCCCGTCAGCGACATAAACAAGCCCATGATCAACATACCCCACTCCGAGACCGTGGGTATGGCATTCGAGTTGGCAACCTTGGATTGCACCGAGGCAGAGTTGTTACCCAAATTCGGGTCTCCTGGCGCATCCACTTTGGCGGTGTTGACAATGGGAGTAGCGCCGTTGTAACTGGCGGCCACTTTAGCAGTGACCTCAAAATCCTGGGACGTTCCAGACGGTATTGATCCAAGATTGCAGGTCACTGTGCCCGCGCTATACACGCACCCGCCCGTTGCAGAAACAAACTGCAGATTACTGGGCAAAGTATCAACGACTTCGGCGCCCTGGCTCGCTGCTGGCCCATGGTTGGTGACATGGATTTGATAAACGGCGGTTGCTCCGGCAGTCAGATAGCCGCTTGCAGGCGAGGTCAATGCTTTGGTGATGGCCAGATCCGCGTTCGATGAGGTACGGTAGGCCGTGGTGTAATCCAGCACCGAGTTATTCGCCATCGTGGTTTCAGTGAGATCGCCCTTCACACTAGCATGGCTGATTTCCGTACCCGACAATGCACCGGATTTGGTGATGGCATCTGCTTTGGCCTGATAGGTAATAGTAGCGGTTTGTCCTTGATCAAGGGTCGGAAATGTGCACACAACCTGGCCACTCGTCGCCCCAACCGCAGGTGCTGTACAGGTGCCGCCTTGATCCACGGTCAGGCCGCCCGCGTAACTGAATATTGCGCTTTGCTGCTGCGTGTCGTCAGGGAAGACATCGGTCATGACGACATTCGTGTCTTGCGAAGGGCCGGCGTTACGCACAGTGATGGTGTAGGTCGTGTTTGCACCGAGCGCCACAGGGTCCGGGGTATGGCTTTTGGTAATGCTCAAGTCCAGTTGTGCCGGAGTGACCGGTGTCGATGTACTCGCTGAATTGTTATTCAGATTCGATTCCTTGGTGGTCGTCGTCACGGATGCATTGTTGGTGACTGTTGTACCGGCCGTCGTCGGACGAATCTGATAGGTGACCGTGTATTGGGCACCGCTGGGAATGCTCGTCCAATTGCAAACCAACTGACCTCCACTGGCTCCCGCTGCAGGGGCAGTCGGGCAACTGCCGCCATTCGACACGTTGGAAACCCGGATGAAGGTCGCCCCGACAGGCAGGTTATCGGTCATCGCGACCGCCTGCGCCGTAGAGGGACCGTTGTTCTTGACGGTCACCTGGTAAGTCAAGGGCGCACCAGCGGGCACGGAACTCGGAGTCGCCGTTTTCGTCAATGCCAGATCGACGACCGCAGTCACCGTGCTGTTGGCCGTCGCCGTATTGTTGGACTGAACTGGATCGCCCACATCGGACGAGTAAACGGTGGCCGTATTCGATCTCGTACCTGTCACTGCAATACTGGGAAGCACCGTGATGACGACCGTAGCGCTGGCTCCAACGTTGAGCGTACCCAGTTGGCACTGGACATTTTGATCGTCCCCGTTGGCTGGAGCCGCCGGCGTGCAGGCGCCTTGCGTCGTCGTTACCGACTGCAGTCCGCCATTGGCAATCAGGTTGCTCAGCTTGTCGCTCATGACGACGTTGGTCGACGCATCCGGCCCATTGTTGGTCACCGTGATGGTGTAGGTCAGCGGTTGCCCCGCGTCGACGTTGCCGCTTGCCGTTTTGGAGATTGACAAATCCGCACTGGTACTGCTCGCCAACACGCTGACTGAGCTGGAATTGTTGTTGGCGTTGTCATCCGTCGGACCGGTACCCGACAAGGCGACTGTTGCCGTATTGGTTGTCGATCCGGCTGCCGTCAGTATCACCGGAAGGTCAATCCCAGGCGCCGTCCCGTTCACGGCCAGAGGCCCAGGCATGGTGCAGGTCACCGTCACTGGCCCCGCCGCTGGAGTCGCTGGGGCTGAGCATGTCCAACCATTGCCTGATGGTGCACCCGTCAACGTAATCCCTGTCGGGATATTGTCTGTGACGGCAATGGTTTGCCCGGATGCGACGGGCAAAGGCCCGTTGTTGACCACATACAGACCATAGTCGAAACCCTGACCCACGACGACGGGATTCAAAGATGCGTATTTTCCGATGGACAGGTCTGCGGTATTGCTCGATGTAATGTTGATGGTCGCGCTATTGTTGGCGGGAACAGGATCAGGCTCGGGAGCACTGATCGAAACATCAGTGCTCAGCGTTCCGGCTTGAGTGGCCTGTGCCTGATAGGTGATCTGCGGCATATTGGTGTAGTTGCCGCCGGTGTAGGGCCCTTGACGAGTACACGCGAAGCCTTGCCCCGAATCTTGACAAGTCCATCCACTTCCACTGGCCGACCCTGAAACATAGGTCAACCCGGTACCCGGCGTGGCGATGACGGTGATCGTTTGATTGCCCGTTGAGCCCGGCGCAACACCGCCATTGAAACGCGGTGTCAAGGTATAGGTCGCAGTGCCATTGAGCGCCACGGGATTCGGGCTTGCGCTGCCTGTGATCGAAACGTCAGAACCAGTCGAAACATCAACCGTTACGGATGCGGTATTGTTATTTGTATTTCCATCCGGCATCGCATTTCCGTTGGAATCCTTAGCCGATGTTGAAAACGCCGCAGCGAGCGAGCCCGTTTGATTGGCGACTGCCTGCACGGTCAACCCCGAACTGGTCGCACCATTGGCAAGCGCTGCCGCAGTACAAGTGATGGTTCCAGAACTCAGCGGATACCCTGAACTAGGGGTGCAAGCCCATCCGGACCCCGAAACTTGATTGATCGTCGAACCCGAGGGAACCTGGAAACTGATGGAGATCGACCCGCCCGAACTGACATCGTCCGGCCCGTTGTTTTTCACGCTCAAGTTGTAGGTGAAGGGCTGGCCCGCCACAACCGTCGTCGACGAAGCGCTGGCATTCATCTGCAAATCGGCCGCAGCGTAGGCCGTCGTGCTCTTGGCGATATCGGTGTTGTTGCTTGGATTAGGATCGGTGGCCGTCGTCGTACCGGAAATGGTGTTGGTGTAAACACCATCCGTCGGCAAAATGACCTGAATGGTGGTCGTCACACCCGTCGTTCCTGCTGCTATGTCCGGCAAGGCACAGTTCACCACCCCGCCACTTTGGCTACAGGTTCCTGCGGAGGTCGAAACGCTAACAAACTGCGCTCCACTTGGCAGCGTGTCGGTCAAGGCCACACCGGTCGCCGTGTCCGGACCAGCGTTGGTCGTTGTGATCGTATAAGTGAAAGTACCGCCTGCAGGCCCCTGAATCGGACTGACGTTCTGATTGGTCACCAAATCGGCGTCAGCCGCGAAGGCGGCATTGGAAAAGGCGAAGAGAGCTGCAAGGATGAGTAGTGATGAGAAGAAACGCATCTGTCCCCCGGATTGAATTGATTTGCCATGCAGCTCGTCTGCTGTCTTGTATTCACCTGAAAGTCCGCCAAATTTTAGGGATCATTATTCAGATCGGGCTGGATCTGATGATTTTTTACATTTCCGCCGATTGACTTTTGTATCGATCCGGCGGACCTTGCGCCCGCAGGCGCCGCGCTTGCTTTAGACTTTATAAATCAGCGCGATGCGATATGAACTTGATCTGCGGATGATCCAAACGCATCGCACCCTGCCCGCAGTCTTCACACATCGATCTTCCAAAGAATGGGGCAAGACCAAACTTCGCCTTGGGCGCAATCCTGTTGCCAGGACCTTGCACGGTGGGCGGAGCACTTGCCGTTGATGGCGTCGTGTTTCGATGCGCAGAACCGCCTGCAGTATTGCAACTCGGCGTATGCGAACTGGCTGGGCAAAACGCCGCAGGCGCTGCTGGGACAGCCTTTGGCGAGCCTGGTTTCGGGGCCGACGCTGCAGATGATCACGCCCCATGTCGAGCGGGTGCTGCTCGGCCAGAGCACGCAGTATGAGCGCCAGTCACCGTTCGATGGCCACCGTGCCGCCAACTGGCTGCAGGTGCGGCTGGCACCGTTCCCGCCCGACGGGCAGGGCAAGGTGCAGGGCTATTTCTGCTTCATGCAGGACACCACCCGGCTGCATGCCAGCGACACCTCGCTCGATCTGCTGCGCACCAGCCCAGGGCTGACGGTGTGGGAACTCGATCTGCTGACCGGACAGTTGCACGCCGAGCAGAACTGGCTCGACGAAGCGCACCGCTTCGAGCCCAAGACCTTCACCCTTGCCGAATGGATGGGGCATGTGGCGCCGGCCGATCTGCCCGCGCTGGAGCAGGCCATCGCCCGCATCGGCGCGCCCGGCGGGTTTGTGCAGACGGTGGAAACGCGCTTCATCCGCGCCGACGGCAGCACCGTGACGACGATGAACCACGGCATGGTGCGCGAACGTGCAGAGGATGGCTGCGCCACACGCATCTTCGGTCTGACCTGGGACATCACCGAACTACGGCAGACGCAGACGCGGCTGCATCGCAGCGAAAGCCGCTTCCGCATGCTGGCGGAGCTGTCCAACGAATGGTTCTGGGAGTCCGACGCCGACGGCACGCTGACCCATATCTCGCGCAGTTCGCGCCGCACCGAAGAGTCGCCTCTGGCGGCCTTGAATCTGGTGGGACATGACCTGAACGCGCTGTATCCGGGGCAGGAGTTTTCGCCGGAATGGGCGCAATTGCGCTTTCTGATGGAGGAGCATCAGGATGTGCACGATCTGGTCGTCCCGTTTCGTCTGGGGCCGGACCAGGCGCTGCTGTGGTGGCGCATCGACGCGGCGCCGATCATCGACCCTCTGGGCCTGTTCCAGGGCTACCGCGGTGTGGTGCGCGACGTCACCAAGGCGCATCAGGCCGAAGAGAAACTCGAACTCGCCGCCTACCGCGACGCGCTCACCGGCCTGGCCAACCGCACCCTGTTCGAAAAGCATGTCGAAGACGCCATCGACGTCACCCCGCCGGGGCAGTGCTTTGCCGTGCTGTTCATCGGTCTGGACCGCTTCAAGCTCATCAACGACGCGCTGGGGCACGCCGTGGGCGACCAGGCGCTGATCGAAACCGCGCAGCGCCTGGTGCAGCTCGCCCGCCCCAACAACACCGCGGCGCGCTTCGGCGGCGATGAATTCCTCATTCTGGCGCGCGATGCGCACGATGCCGCGCAGGCCATGCGCCTGGCCGCGCTGGTGCAGGACGCGCTCGGCGAGCCCTTCGAACACGGCGGACGCTCGCTGCAGTTCAGCGCCAGCATCGGCGTGGCCGTGTTTCCGCAGCATGGCCGCACCACCGCCGAGCTGATGGGTCACGCCGACGCGGCGCTGCACGAATCGAAAGTGCGGGGGCGCAACCGCGTGGAGTCGTTCTCGGTGGCGCTGCAAACGCGCATCGAACGCCGTTCGCAGCTCGAAGAAGAGCTGCGTGCGGCCATCGCCCAGCGCCGCTTCGAGGTGAACTTTCAGCCCATCTGGGCGCGCCGGCAGAGCGTGCTGCTGCACGACGAATCAGCCAGCCTCGAAACCCTGCGCCGCGCCTATGGGATCAGCAGCTTCGAGGCCCTGGCGCGCTGGACGCGCGGCAACGGCGAGCGGGTGCAGCCCGACGAATTCATTTCCATCCTCACCGACAGCGGCCTGCTCGACCGCTTCGGCCCGGTGATGATGTCCATCGCCCTGGAAGGCTTCGCCCGGCTGCGCAAGGAGCAGGGCTTCGAGGGCACGATGGCCTACAACGTGTCGCCGCGGCAGTTGCACGTCAATGCCTGCGTGCCCTGCGTGTACGAGGCGGCGAACGAGTATGGGGTGCCGGCCGATCGGCTGATGCTCGAACTCACCGAGAACGTGGAGATCGAGCACAACCCGGAACTGCTCGCCGTGCTCGACTCGTTCCGCAAGCTGGGCGTGCAGCTCTCGCTCGACGATTTCGGCGCGGGTTATTCCAATCTGGGCTATCTCCCCCGGCTGCCGGTCTCGCAGATCAAGCTCGACCGCGCCATCGCCGCGGGAGTGAGCACCGACCGCTTCAAGGCGGCGATCGCCCGCGCCACCCTCACCATGGCGAAGACGCTGGGTCTGGAAGTGGTGGCCGAGGGCGTGGAGTCGGTCGCCGACCTGCTGTGGATGGAACGCGCGGGCTGCCCGCTGATTCAGGGCTGGGTGTTTTCGCGCGCACTCAATGTGCAGCAGGCGCTGAACCTGCTGCGCGAACTGCGGGAAGAAGACCGCTGAGCACGATGCTCCCCCTCCCGACCTCCCCCAGCAAGTGGGGGAGGTGAGAACAGCGCTTCGCGCTTCCTTCGGATGCCCCTCCCGACCTCCCCCAGCAAGTGGGGGAGGAGAAAACAGCGCTTCGCGCTTCCTTCGGATGCCCCTCCCGACCTCCCCAACAAGTCCGCGAAGGCGCAGATCGACTCCCTCTCCCTCCGGGAGAGGGTTGGGGTGAGGGCTCGCACGCCAAGGCGAAAAAAGCCAAGCCAACGGCATGGCTCGACCCCGCCGCAAAACAAGCCGCCCCCCGCTCACTCCGCAGGGCGAAGCTCGCGCCGCAGAATCTTGCCCACCGGCGTCTTGGGCAGTTCGGTGCGGAATTCGATGTGTTTCGGCCGCTTGTAGCCGGTGAGCTGCTCGTGCAGAAAGTCGCGCAGTTGCGCCTCGGTCAGCGCCGGGTCTTTTTTCACGATGAACAGCTTGACCGCCTCGCCCGAATTGGCGTCGGGCACGCCCACGGCGGCGGCTTCGAGCACGCCGGGGTGCATCATCGCCACGCCTTCGATCTCGTTGGGATAGACATTGAACCCCGAGACCAGGATCATGTCCTTCTTGCGGTCGACGATGGTCACATAGCCGCGCTCGTCGACCACGCCCACGTCGCCGGTGCGCACGAAGCCCTCGGCAGTGAAGGCCCGCGCGGTTTCCTCCGGCCGGTTCCAGTAGCCGCGCATCACCTGCGGGCCGCGCAGCGCGATTTCACCCGGCTGGCCCAGCGGCACTTCACGGCCGTCGTCGTCCACCAGTTGCAGCTCGGTGGACGGAATCGGCATGCCGATCGTGCCGCTGTAGCGGTCGGTGTCGGTGGGGTTGCAGATCGCCGACGGCGAGGTTTCCGACAGGCCGTAGCCCTCGCAGATGGGGCAGCCGGTGCGCTCCAGCCAGCGCCGGGCCACGGCCTCCTGCACCGCCATGCCGCCGCCTACGCTGAGCATGAGCGTGCGCCAGTTCACCTTGTCGAAGTCCGGGTGATTGAGCAGACCGTTGAACAGGGTGTTCACCGCGGGGAAGGAATGCACCTCGTACTTCGCCAGTTCCTTGAGCGTGGCCGCCAGGTCGCGCGGGTTGGGGATGAGGATCATCATGCCGCCCTCATAGGCGCTGAGCATCATGATGACGGTGAAGGCAAAGATGTGATAGAGCGGCAGCGCGCAGATGGTGTTCAGTTGCTTTGCTTCTGGCAATTGCCTGAGCGCCGGGGCGTACCAGGCGGCGGATTGCAGGATATTGGCCACGATGTTGCGGTGGGTCAGCGTGGCGCCCTTGGCCACGCCGGTGGTGCCGCCGGTGTATTGCAGCAGCGCCACGTCTTGCGCCCCCACCTGCGGCGGATCGAAGGGCAGAGCCGCTCCCTGGTCGAGCGCCGCCTTCCATGACACATGACCCGGCAGCGACCAGCGCGGCACCAGGCGCTTTTTGTGCCGCACCACATAGTTGACGATGGCGCCGAGTGGAAAGCCCAGCGTTTCGCCCATGTTCGCCACGATCACATGCCGCACCGCCGTGCGGTCGATGACCTGCTGCAGGGTGTGCGCGAAGTTTTCCAGAATGATGATGGCCGCCGCACCGCTGTCCTTGAGCTGGTGCTGCAGTTCGCGCGGGGTGTAGAGCGGGTTGACGTTGACCAGCACCAGCCCCGCGCGCAGCACGGCGGCGACGGCCACAGGGTATTGCGGCACATTGGGCATCATCAGCGCCACGCGGTCGCCTTTTTGCAAGCCGAGCGACAGGAAATAGGCCGCCAGCGCGGTGCTTTGCGCCTCCCACTGCGCATAGCGGGTCTTGCGCCCCATGAAGGCGAAGGCCGGACGTTCGGCGTAGGCCTTGAAGCTGCGCTCCAGCAGCTTGCCCACATTGGAAAAAACGTCCGGATCGATGTCCGCAGGCACGCCTGCGGGATAGTTCGCCAGCCAGATCCGCTCCATGAACTGTCTCCTGCTCTGTTCTGAATACAACACAACCGGGAAAAGCACGCCCGTTCGATTTTTTTGAAACATAGCCGATTCGGGGCATTTCGGCTAGCAGCCTGTCGGACTTGAGGATCGTCGGCTGCAAAAACTGTCCTCGCCGGGGCCGTTTTTCGCTATCGACGCCCCAAGTCCGACAGGCTCCTAGAATTGCGCACCGCAACATTGCCCCCGCCCATCTCCCTTTCACGACCAAGGTTCACCATGACCGCCGACACATCCACCGATTTCCCCGATCTGTCGCATATCGCCCCCCGCGAGCAGGCCGAAATCCTCGCCCAGGCCCTGCCCTATATCCGCAAGTTTCACGGCAAGACCCTGGTCATCAAATACGGCGGCAACGCCATGACCGACCCGGCCCTGCAACAAGACTTTGCCGAGGACGTGGTGCTGCTCAAGCTGGTGGGCATGAACCCGGTGGTCGTGCACGGCGGCGGCCCGCAGATCGACGAGGCGTTGAACCGCGTGGGCAAGAAGGGCGCTTTCGTGCAGGGTATGCGCGTGACCGACGACGAGACCATGGAAGTGGTGGAATGGGTGCTGGCCGGGCAGGTGCAGCAGGACATCGTCGGCCTGATCAACCACGCCGGCGGCAAGGCGGTGGGTCTGACCGGGCGCGACGGCGGCCTCATTCGGGCACGCAAGCTGCGCATGCGCGACCGGGAGAATCCGGAAACCGAGATCGACGTCGGCCAGGTGGGCGAAGTCGCGGCCATCGATCCCGCGGTGGTCAAGGCACTGCAGGACGATCAGTTCATCCCCGTCATCTCGCCCATCGGCTTCGGCGAGGATAACGCCTCGTTCAATATCAACGCCGACGTGGTGGCGGGCAAACTGGCCGAAGTCCTGCGCGCCGAAAAGCTGCTGCTGCTGACCAATACCCCCGGGGTGATGAACAAGAAGGGCGAGTTGCTCACCGATCTCACCGCGCACGAAATCGACGACATGTTCGCCGACGGCACCATTTCCGGCGGCATGCTGCCCAAGATCGCCTCGGCGCTGGAGGCGGCGAAATCAGGCGTCAACTCGGTGCACATCGTCGATGGTCGCATTCCGCACGCCATCCTGCTCGAAGTGCTGACCGAGCAGGCCTTCGGCACCATGATCCGGTCGCATTGACCCCCTGCCCGGGCAAGAACCGGCGCAAGATCAGTCCGCCGGGAATCTCAACCGCAACCGAAACAGCCGCATTCTTTGCGGCTTTTTTTGTTTTTTGCCGCTGAACAGTGAACGAACTGACCGTTTTAGGCACATCGTCACGGCATCACGGGCATTTTAGTAAATTGTCCCGATCATGCCCGATTATTTGGATGATGATTTATTGATTAATGCAAAATAATCATATATAATAGATATCCTTTTACAGGGAAAAATTATAAAGATGACAGATAATCCACAAACCCATCCAAAAATAAGCATTCAATCCGTCAGCAAAATATTTGGCAAGCACGCCAATAAGGCCATTGATCTTCTGAAAAATGGCCTTGGAAAATCGAAAGTCCAAGCGGAAACTGGGGTGGTTGTGGGTGTTCACGATGTCAGCCTGGATATTTATCCCGGTGAAATTTTCGTGATCATGGGATTATCTGGAAGCGGAAAATCTACCCTGCTTCGCCTCATCAATCGACTACAAGACCCGACGGTCGGCAGAATTCTGGTCGATGGCGAAGACGCCACTGCCATGAGCCTCAAGGGCCCTTCGTCGTTTAGTGTGGAATGCAACAATCACAATGGTTGATGGTGGTCGGGGCCGGTGGACATGTGGGCAAGGCGCGAAGCGGCTTGTCCACATGTCCACCGGGCGGCATTGAATGGATGAA
>NZ_JAVERI010000042.1:0-3769 GCF_034007205.1 Thiomonas sp. | reverse complement strand
GGCGTTCAAGCGGGTTCGTGGAGTAGATCTGCGGCCAGTGCGCCTTGGGGAAGGTCATGAAGGCCAGCACGTCGTGCTCGGCGTCGTCCATCAGGCTACCCAGCTTGGGGAAGCGTTCTCGCATCATAGGGGTCAGGTCTAGCTTCGTAGCACCCGCCTTGGTTTCGCAGCACATGTCGTTTGACTTTCTGCCCCGGGGCTGGGGTAGCGAATCCCCTGCTGCGCTGATGGCCCAGGCCGGGTAAAATTTGTGCATCGCAACAAAACAAGTCGGAGTCCGTCATGGTGTATGACCTGTATGAAACCCAGCGCGCGCTGATGCGCCCGTTGGCCGACTTTGCCGAGGCGGCCGCCAAGTTCTACGCCAACCCGGTATGGCCTGCGGTGCCGCACACCGTGACCCAGCGCGTCTCGGCCGGCTATGACCTGATGCACCGCTTGCTCAAGGACTACGAAAAGCCCGAGTTCGGCATCAACGCAGTTCAGATCGAGGGCAAGACCGTCGCGGTGCAACAGCAGGTCGTGATGCAAAAACCCTTCTGTCGGCTGCTGCGCTTCAAGCGGTTTTCCGACGACGCCGCGCTGCTGGGCAAGCTCAAGGACGACCCGACCGTCCTCATCGTCGCCCCGCTGTCCGGTCACCACGCCACGCTGCTGCGCGACACCGTGCGCACCATGCTGCAGGACCACAAGGTGTTCATCACCGACTGGGAAGATGCCCGCATGGTGCCCGCCGAACAGGGTTGTTTCAATCTGGACGATTACGTGACCTACATCCGCGAGTTCATCGCCGCCATCGGCCCCGATGTGCATGTGATGTCGGTCTGCCAGCCCACGGTGCCGGTGCTCGGTGCCATTTCGCTGATGGCCAGCGCAGGCGAAGTCGCCCCGCGCAGCATGATCATGATGGGCGGGCCCATCGACGCGCGCAGATCACCCACTGCGGTGAACAACCTGGCGATGAACAAGAGTTATGAGTGGTTCGAGAACAATGTGATTTACCGCGTGCCCGCCAACTACCCCGGCGCGGGGCGGCGTGTGTATCCTGGTTTTTTGCAGCACACCGGCTTCGTCGCGATGAACCCGGATCGTCACTTCTCCTCGCACTACGACTACTTTCTCGACCTGATCCGCGGCGACAACGACGATGCCCAGGCGCACCGCCGCTTTTACGACGAGTACAACGCTGTGCTCGACATGGACGCCGAGTACTACCTCGACACCATCCGGACCGTGTTTCAGGATTTCTCACTGGTCAACGGCACCTGGACGGTTGCGGGCGAGCTGGTGCGCCCGCAGGACATCCATCGCACCGCCCTGCTGACCATCGAAGGCGAGCTCGACGACATTTCCGGCGCCGGTCAGACTGAGGCCGCGCACGATCTGTGCGCCGGCATCGCCTCGGTCAGCCGTCAGCACTATGTCGCCGAAGGCGCGGGGCATTACGGCATTTTCTCGGGAAGGCGCTGGCGCGAAAAGGTTTATCCCGTGGTGCGCGATTTCATCTCTGCGCACCCACAAGGCGCAGCGGGCGATCTGCCACGAAAATCGACGCGCACCCCTGCCTCTGCCTGAGCAGGTGTTGCCCATGCCCGTTGTGCCCGGCGCGCTGGCCACGCAAATCGACGCCCTGCTGCCGCAAACACAGTGCACCCGCTGCGGCTATGCCGACTGTGCGGCCTACGCGCAGGCCATTGCCGAAGGCCAGGCCGACATCAACCGCTGCCCTCCGGGCGGCGCGCAGGGCATTGAAAAACTCGCTGATCTGCTGCAACGCCCGGCGCCCGCGCTCGACCCATCCTGCGGCGCCGAAGCCGCACGTGAACGCGCCGTGATCGACCCGGCGCAATGCATCGGCTGCACGCTGTGCATTCAAGCCTGCCCGGTGGACGCGATCGCAGGCGTCCCCAAGCGCATGCACACCGTCATCGAAACCTGGTGCACCGGCTGCACGCTGTGCATTCAAGCCTGCCCGGTCGATTGCATCCACATGGAAGCGTTGGCTGATCCGGCACTGGCAACCCGCACCGGCTGGGATGCCTGGAGCCCTGCTCAGGCCGACGAAGCCCGCCAGCGCCATGCTCGCCACCTGCAGCGCCATCCCCGCCAACTGGCACAGGCCGTCGCAGCCGAGTCCACGCAATCCCTGCCGCCCGAAGCGCCCAGGCCCGCCGACGACCGCAAGGCCGCCCTGCTGCAGGCGGCGATGGAGCGGGCACGCCAGCGTCAGCACGGCGCCGTTTGAAGCTCGAATTTCACTCAAAACTCAGAAAATGACGACAAAACCCAGCAAATCCCTGCAAACCTTTCCGAACCCCGCGCCGCAGCGCGACTACCACATTCACCTGCAAGTGCCCGAATTCACCTGCCTGTGTCCGCTCACGGGCCAGCCGGATTTCGCGCGTTTCGACATCGACATCGTCCCCGACAAAAAATGCGTCGAACTCAAGAGCCTGAAGCTTTATATGTGGAGCTACCGCAATGAAGGCGCGTTTCACGAAAAAGTGACCAACACCATCCTCGACGATCTGGTCAAAGCCCTATCGCCGCGCTTTCTGCGCGTCACCGCCCGCTGGTATGTACGCGGCGGCATCTATACCCATGTGGTGGTCGAACACCGCAAGCGCGGGTGGAAGCCCGCTCCAAGGGTCGATCTGGCGCAGTTCGACGTCGCCGAACCACAGCAGGTTAACGACTAAATCAGGCTTTGAGCAGTTTTGCCGGCTGAATGCGCAAAATGGCGTTCAGACCAGTCACCAGCACCGAGCCGTCGGCCAAAGCGAGCACGCCATAGGGCAGGTGCAGTTCTGCGGGCAAGGCGCCCGGGGTCACTGTTTCGCCCGCGCCGGTTCCGGCCAGAGTGGAGACTTCGCCTTGAGGTGATATACGGCGCACCCGGTTATTGCCGGTATCGGCGACGATCAGGCTGCCATCAGGCGCGAACGACAGCATTTGCGGATGCAAAAACAGCGCTTCGTCGGCCTTGCCGTCGGCGAATCCGCCTTTGCCGGGCTGGCCTGCGAAGGTGGTCACTGTGCCGTCAGGCGTGATTTTGCGAATGACGTTGTTGAAGTATTCGCTCACATAAATCTGGTCTTGAGCATCCAGCGTCAGCCCGACCGGGGTGTTGAACCGGGCCTGCGCGCCATGCCCATCGCGCCAGCCGGTGGCACCGGGCGAACCGGCCAGCGTGCTCACCACGCCGTCGGCGCCGATGCGGCGCACCGTGCTGTTGTAGGCATCGGCGACATACACCACGCCCTGTGCGTTCACACCCAGTCCGACGGGGTGATTGAATCGCGCCTGCTGGCCCGGTCCGTCGGCAAATCCTTCGACCTCCAGCTTGCCCGCGAGCGTGCTCACCCTGCCATCGCGGCTGATGCGGCGCACCGTATTGCTGCCGGAATCGCTGACAAACAGCGTGCCATCGGCGGCCACGGCCACGCATTCGGGCGAGTAGAAATGCGCCTGCAGCGCCGGGCCGTTGCGCGCGTCGCGCTGCTCCACCTGCCCGGCGACGATGCTGACCCGGCCGTCCGTGCCCAGCTTGCGCACCACGCTGTTGACGTAGTCGGCGACGAAGATATTGCCCTGCGCGTCGCGCGTCATGCCGCGCGGATCGTGAAACCGCGCCTGCGAGAAGTCACCACTCTGGTACAGACCCGGACTGCGCATTTCAGCGATCGTGGACGCCTGTTTCATTCTGATCGTGGACGGCGTTTCAGGCTGATCGTGGACGCGCCGGGGGTGCGCGCAAGCGATGGGTTTA
>NZ_JAVERI010000013.1:0-101720 GCF_034007205.1 Thiomonas sp. | reverse complement strand
GGACGCCACGAAGTGGCGGTCCCGAGCGCAGCGAGGGATGGGCCAGAGGCCCACAAAACGGTGAAAAATGGACCGGCGAGGCCGTTTTGCAGCCGACGATCCTCAAGTCCGACAGGCTCCTAGCCGCCAGATGGCCGCAGCGCAGGCTGCGATGACGGCCAGGCCCAGCAGAAGCCAGATCAGATTGAGCCGCCAGATCGCCTGCGGGGAAAATCCGTGCGCGAGCGCGGCCAATCCGCAGCAATCGGGAAGCCAGACGCTGGCGCTCGCCCAGCCCGCACAGGCGATGGACAGCCCTTGTGCCGCCAGTCCGGCGAGACCGAGAAGCAGCAGGGTCCAGGTGAACCGGGTGTTCAGGCGATACCCCAGCAGCAAGAGGGCGAACAGGGTGGCGGGCAGTCCGGCCCAGACGGCGACGCCCTGAAACAAGGTTGCGCAGAAGGCCATGATTCAGCGCGAGGGGGAGTTTATGGCGGTGTAGGTGACGAAGTGATAGGTCCAGCCTTGCGGTGCGACGTGCGACTCGCGGGCCGTTTCGGTGAAGCGGCTGCGATCCCAATCGGGAAAGCGCGTGTCGCCTTCAAAGTCTTGGTCGATCTCGGTCAGCTCCAGCCGGTCGGCCAGGGGCAGCGCCTGGGCATAGAGTTGTGCGCCGCCGATGACGAAAGCGAGGGCGTCCCCCGCCACGCGCTGCAGCGCCGCTTGCAGCGAATCCGCCTGTTCCGCCCCGGGAGCCTGCCATCCAGGCTGGCGGCTGATGACGATGTGGCGACGACCGGGAAGCGGGCGCCCCAGCGACTCCCAGGTGCGGCGCCCCATCAGCATGGGATGGCCCAGGGTGAGGCGTTTGAAGTGCTGCAGATCGGCGGGAAGATGCCAGGGCATGCCGCCCTCCTTGCCGATGACGCCGTTGCGCGCCACGGCGGCGATGAGAACAAGCTCGGTCATACCGCGACGGGCGCCTTGATCGCCGGGTGATGCTGGTAGTTGTTCAGCACGAAGTCGTCGAAGGTGTAGTCGAACAGGCTCTCGGGCTTGCGCGCGAACTCCAGCGTGGGGTAGGGATAGGGCGCGCGGCCGAGTTGCTCCTGCACTTGGGCGAAATGGTTGCTGTAGAGGTGGCAGTCGCCTCCGGTCCAGACGAAATCTCCGGGCAGCAGGTCGGTCTGTTGCGCGATCATCAGGGTGAGCAGCGCGTAGCTGGCGATGTTGAAGGGCACGCCGAGAAAGATATCGGCGCTGCGCTGATAGAGCTGGCAGCTCAGGCGCCCCGGTTCTCCGGGCCGGCGCGGCGGGGCGACGTAGAACTGGAACAAGGCATGGCACGGCGGCAGGGCCATTTCCGCGATCTGGCCGACGTTCCAGGCGCTGACGAGGATGCGGCGCGAATCCGGCTGGGTGCGCAGTTGCTTGAGCACTTCGCTGATCTGGTCGATGCTGCGATGCGGGTCGTCGGCCGTCGGCGCCGGCCAGGAGCGCCATTGCACGCCGTAGATCGGGCCCAGCTCGCCGTCTTCGCGCGCCCACTCGTCCCAGATCGTCACGCCGTGCTGCTGCAGCCAGCGCACGTTCGACTCGCCGCGCAGAAACCACAACAGTTCATACACGATGCTCTTGAAATGCACCCGCTTGGTGGTGATGAGCGGAAAGCCCGCCGACAGATCGAAGCGCATCTGGTGGCCGAACACGCTGCGCGTGCCGGTGCCGGTGCGGTCGGTCTTGTCCTGGCCGTGGGTGAAGACGTGCCGCATCAGGTCTTCGTAAGGGGTGGGAATGGAAGGCATGAATCCGGTCAGAGTGCGCGCCAAATGGCACGAATGGGCAGGGATATTATCGGCCCATCCATTTCAAGGAGATTTTGCATGCAGCCAGCCATCGATCTGCAACCCGACGTCAACGGCAACTACGGACCCTACGGCGGCCAGTATCTGCCGCCGCATCTCAAGGCCATCATGGACGACATCGGCCGCGCCTATCTGTCCATCCGCGACACCCAGGCCTACCGCAGCGAACTCAACGATCTCTACACCCACTACGTCGGCCGCCCCAGCCCCATCTACCTGGCCAAGCGCCTGAGCGCGCATTGCGGCGGCGCGCGCATCTGGTTCAAGCGCGAAGACCTCAGGCAATAGCACGTTTCGCAAGTTTTCAGGATGCTCCAAATTGGCGATAAAACACAGTTAGATCAGCGGCTTAAGTTGATCTTGCATTTCCCGACGTTGCAGATCATTTCTTGCGTTTTCAACGTCTCTTCCAGTAACCTTGCCGGTAACGCTCATTTCCTGAAAGGCGGTTACTGGCATGGCATCCAACCTTCTCACCGACGCGGCCCTGCGCCGCGCCAAGCCCACAGACAAGCTCCAGCGCCTGCGCGATGGCGACGGTCTTTACTTGCTGCTGCGGCCAGACGGCAAGCGCTGGTGGCGCTTCGATTATCGGCTGGGGGGCAAGGACAAGACCCTGAGCCTGGGCGTCTATCCTGACGTGACGCTGGCGAGAGCCCGCCAGCGGGCCGACGAGATCCGGCAGCAGTTACTGGACGACATCGACCCCAGCGCCGCGCGTAAGGCCGCAGCGCAGGCGCCAGACCCATCCGAGCCTGCGCCGCCGCCCGATGCTTTTGAGACTGTCGCCCGCGAATGGATGCAGCGCGTGCATGCGCTCAAGGTGACTGCGGGTCACGCGGAGCAAACGCGGTTTTTGCTTGAGCAAAATGTCTTGCCCTGGCTGGGCCGGATCCCGATAGGGTCAATCCGCCCGCCTGAGTTACTGGCGTGCCTGCGCCGGGTCGCAGATCGTGGTGCGCTGGATACCGCGCACAGGGTCAAAAGGGCTTGCGGCCAGGTTTTCCGGTACGGTATCGCCACAGGCGTTTGCGAGCGTGACATATCCGCCGATCTGCGCGATGCACTGCCCCCGCCCTTGGTCGAGCATCACGCGGCCATCATCGAGCCTGGGGAGTTCGGCGGGCTGCTGCGGGCAATAGATGTTTACAAGGGGCATCCCTCCGTGATTGCCGCGCTCCAGCTTTCCCCGCTGGTGTTCCTGCGTCCGGGTGAGTTACGCCATGCCCGCTGGTCTGAAATCGACCTGGACGGCGCGCTGTGGACGATTCCCGCCGATCGCATGAAGCGCACGAAACAGGAGAAGATCAGCGGTCAACCGCATCTGGTACCGTTGGCGCGGCAGGCTGTGGATCTGCTGCGCGAGATCCGTCCGTTCTCGGGGCGCAGCGAGTGGGTGTTCCCCTCGCCGCGCAGCTATCACCGTCCGATCTCGGAAATCGCGGTGCTGGCCGCGCTCAAGCGCATGGGGGTCAACGCCACAGCGCATGGATTCCGCGCCAGTGCGCGAACCATGTTGGCCGAGCGCCTGGGTTTCGATGACCGCATCATCGAGGCCCAGCTCGCGCACTCGGTGCCCGATGCGCTGGGCCGCGCCTACAACCGCACGGAGTTTGTCGCCCAGCGCCGCGCCATGATGCAAGCCTGGGCGGACTATCTGGACAAGCTCAAGGGTGGGCGGACTATCTGACTTCCCGTTATTGATAACTCTTGTTATCTACAACGGGAAAAAATGCTCATAACTTCATCACCTGAAAGTTCTTGCCCCGGCGCTTCCAGCAGGGCGCTTGCGATCTGCTGGATTTGCGGCCAGAACTCCCGCAGCAGCGCTCGCGCATCATCCATCGCGGCCCAAAGCTCTTGATCGTCGCGGCACAACTCGCAGGCGATCTCGTAGTCCTGGCTCAGCAGAATGCGCGCGAGGCGGTTTTTCTTGAGTACCCGCACGCTGGCCAGCGGCCCGACAAGCAACGCAACGGCATCAGTTCGATCTGTCCACCACGACGGCGCGCTGAAGTCGCACTGCCCGCCCCGGGTGTCGATCTGAATTTTGTCCAGTCGCGCCCCGAAATGGAGTGCAGCCACCGCGTGAGCGGCCTCGTGGCACGCGGTCGCTTTCGGTGTTCGCCTTGTGGTTTGCATGATGTGTCCTCCTGTGGGTTAGCGCGGCCCGGCGTTCCTATTCAACGCAGGCGGAAATCAGTCCTCCCCCGGCATCATCACCGTGATGCAAGGCCGCCCGGCATCGTCCGGGCCGATGATGAATTTCAGATGCACCAGGCGGGGTTTGACGCCCCGGCCTTCGCGCGGGGTGCGCAGCAGTTCGACGTACATGGGATACGACGGGCTGGCTTGCAGGCCCAGGCGCGCAGCGCGCAGCAGAACCCGTGAGAGCATCCAGCACACGTCCCACAGCCTGCCGCTCTCGCTCTGGCCGATGTAGCCCTTGCGGGCTTCAGTGGCATCCGTCCATTCCACGCAATCGGCCCATGCCGCGGCGGTCATGGCCACGGGCCAGACGGTGCCCGCCTCGCGGGCGGTGGTGGACACGTCGATCAGCAGCCCGTCCTCGATGGCCTGGGCGCGGGTGTAGGCGCTGATGGGTGCGCCGAACAGGTCGGCGGGGGTGGCAGTGGTGGTTTGCATGATGGTTTCCTTTCGTGGTGGTGTAGCCCGGCCAACGCGCCGGGCGGGGTGGTGGTCAGAATTCGGTGGTCAGCGTGCCGTCCGGCAGGCGCTTCATCACGTCCAGGTCACTGAGTCCCGCCCGCTGCCAGCGCCAGGCTTCTTTGATCGCGGCTTCAAGCGTGCGATGTTCACTCCAGACAGCCTGCGCGTCGGTGCCCGCGGCAATAGCCAAAACCCAGCGCGGCGCGGGGGTGGTGACAAGGCGAATGTGCGGCATGATGGTTCCTTTCTAGGTCTAGCCCGGCCAACGCGCCGGGCGGGGTGGTCAACGATTGATGGGTAGCAAGACAAAAACGATCAATGCGCCCAGCGCAGACACGGCGGGCCAGCCTCCCAGCAGGAAGGCCAACACCAGCGCAGCCACGCCGCCCCCGACGATCTCCGCCTGTTTATTGGCCTTTTGTCCCCTCATTGGGAGGCGGGCCGGAGTGGACGGGGCGGCGCGCCGTGGGGTGCGGGGGGTTTTGAGGTTTTTAGTTTGCATGGTGGTTCTCCGGGGTGGTTAAGGTTCTCATCGGTCGGCAGGGCACTCACAAACAGAACTTCAAGCCGGTGCCGCGCAGCGGCATTGCGAGTTGCAAGGACAAGTGACAGAGTGGGAGCCCAGCGAAGCGGCTCCCACGTCCCCGCGCAGCGGGGCTGGCGCGCAGGACTTGCTTGCGAGCAAAGGCGCAGAAGTCGGTGTGCCCTGCTGACTGATGAGAGCCGCCCGGCGGACTGGCAGACAGAAAAGCTCACCCGCGCCCCACGGGGCAAAGCCCCGTTAGCGGCGCGAAGCGCCGTATCCCCCGCCCGCAAAGCGGGCGCTGTCTGGTCGTGCGCTCCCGGCACAGCCGGGGTGCCTTTGCGCTGGTGTGCGCAGCACACGGGCGCGGGGTGGCGCGCTCCCGCAAAGCGGGTGCGGTGCAGTTGGGTGAGGGATGGAAGCCCGAAGGGACGAGACGCGCAGCGGCTCGGTGCGCAGCGCGACAGCCCGGCCCAAAGGGACACCCCATTGCGTGACCCGGTAACAGCAGAGTTGCGTGCGACAGTCGCAGAATTCAGCGACACACAGTGTGTGCGACACACAATGTGTGCGACAGTCGCACACAGTACCCGCGTCCGAAGCGGGTAATCTCGAACGATTGAGCCGGAATAAATGACGCAAACGCATGTAATGCCCTAAGTTGTGTGCGACAGTCGCAGAATTCAGCGACACACAGTGTGTGCGACAGTCGCACACAGCATCGCCTCAACGCCAACGCCAAACCACCTGCACGACAGTCTGCGTGAAGTGCTCGAACTGCGGCACGTCGCTCTGCTGGTGGTGCATGTACAGGGTTTCCAGCCGCAGGCCCCAGCGCGGAGTGAGCCAGTAGGTCAGCCCCGCTCCCACGTCATACCCGAATCGCCCGGGGCTGCGGTATCCATTGCCGCTGCCGTTCGTGCTCCAGCGGCTGGATGCAAGGCCCGCCTTCACGAAGCCTTGCAACCTGTCAGTAAGGTTGGCAGTCGCCACGGCGTTGAGCATCAACACCCGGTTGATATTGGGGATATGGTCAGGCTGTCGGCCCTCGCTGACGAACTCGATCTCGGGAGCAAGCCAGCCGCTGCCGCGCAGCGACACGGCGTAGCTCTGCGGGCGCGCAGACGGGCCGCAGGCCACGTCAGCAGCCTTCGCTGCGCCGCAGGCGAGCAGCGCAGCAGCAGTCAACAGAATGCGCGCGGACTTCATAGCGGCACCACAATCTGCAACCCGACAAACCCGCCATCGCTCCCGACGGGGGGCACAATGAACAGGTTCACGCCGGCGCCCTGCGCATTGCGCAGAGTGAGCAGCCCGCCAAGGGCCAGCGGCTCGCAGGACGCTTCGCTGCGGCGATAACCCGTCAACAGTCCGCCCACCAGACCTGCGCCCATGCGCAGGCCCAGCAGGGAGCCGCGTAGCGGCGTCCATGCGGACAAAAGGTAGACGCTGGTGCGGTCGTAGCTGTTGCGGTAAAAGCCCGTCAGCGCGCTCCATCGCGGGCGCAGGCGGTATTCAAGGCCAAGGCCGGGGTTGCGCTGGTTCAGGTCATGCCGCGCCCACGCCTGGGTGTGCCAGGCGGCGACATTGACATCAAGCGACAGATCAGCAGCCTGCGCAGCAGGCGCAGCCAGCAGGAGGACGGAGAGCAGGAGCAGGGCAAGGATCTTCATGCCCTCATTCAGCGCAGGCGGAAACGCGGCGCCGAAGGCGCCGCACAACGGAGCGCCCCGGCGCCGAAGGCGCCGCGTCCGGAGCACCCGGCGCCGAAGGCGCATTACCGCGCGAAGCGCGAGGCGCCGAAGGCGCTTAAAGCGCCAAAGGCGCGTTACCGAGCGAAGCGAGATGCGTCTGGTGTTGCGCCGCAGGCGCGTTACCGCGCGACAGCGCGATGGCGCGTAGCGCATTACCGAGCGAAGCGAGATGCGCGCCGCAGGCGCTTTACGCGCCGAAGGCGCAGTGATGCCCGCCGCAGGCGATTTACCGAGCGAAGCGAGATGCGTCTGGTTTTGCGCCGAAGGCGCTTACGCGCGAAGCGCAGGGGCCGCAGGCCCTGCCTTTGAGGTCGGGCGCTCCGGCGTCGGCGCCTCCGGCGCTAAACGTCGATGGCCGCCGCAGCGCTGGTTGGGTCGCTCACGTCAATGGCCGCCGCAGCGCTGGTTGGGGCGTCGGTCAGGATGGCAGGCGTCGGCGTGATGGCGGCTTCGCTGCGCACCGTCTTCGGCGGACTGGTGTAACAGAAGCGGGCCAGCTGCCCGGGCATGGCGAGCACGCCGCAGGATTTCGGAAGATTGAGGTACATGTTCACATCGATGAACGCGCGTTCGCTTTGCGAGATGCGGCGTTCGTTGTGGATAGTCTCGGTGAGCGCCACATTTTTCTGCACGGTGCGAGATTCATCGTCCACAAGAATCGTGCCGGTCGAGGTCGATAGCCACAATGCGGTGTCGGGGTCTTTGATCGCATAGGAAAGCTGGATGGAACAGTTTTCCATCACAGCGCCGCGCACCATGTCCTTGTCCAGATCGGCAGGACAGTCAGCCAGGTCTTGCAGCGACTGAAAGGCCAGAATGGTGTGCAGGCCCCAGCCGGCGCTCGCGCCAAGGCTGGTCATAAAGGGCCTGCTGATATGCACCTTAAATTCGTCGGCAAACACGCTGATCGTGCGCGGCTGCGTATCGATGACCTTGCGGTTTTTGGCGAGGAACAACAAGCGCAGGAGAATCAGGCGCTGCATGCGAATGATGCGCGGATTGATCATGTCGCCCACGACATACAGGCATCCGCCGGTCTTCTCGCCAGAAGCAATGTCCACGCCTCCCGAGCGCGCATTCACGGCGTCGAGATCCGCCATTTCGGACATATACGAGTGGAAGGCGGGCGCGTTCAACCCCTCTTCATCGCACCATTCACCGCCCAGCTTCGCCAACGCATCACGCGCCGTCGCGCCGGGATTCGAGGCAAGCCATGCCGCACACTGGCGGGCGGCTTTTCGATCGGCGAGTCTATAAAAATCGGCGGCCTCGCCCTTCTCAGTCAACGAGAAGCCGCCCACTAACATGTTTTCGAGAACTTCGGTATCACACCCGGAAAAAGGGTTGCACTGCGCAGGCGCGCTCTGGCGCAGGTCCAAAAAATGGTAGGGGGCATTCGAGCGTACACACGCATCACGGAATGCATGGGGCATCCAGTTGTCCACCTTCGGGTCGAGCACAACGACGAATTCGCCGCGCGCAATTTGCTGTGGAATGATGATCTGCGCTGCAACGCCTTTACCAGAGCGGGTGCGCCCGGTCAGCAGCATGTGCTGAATGCGGCTAGCTTCGTAGTCAATGTAGACCGGCCGCTTTTTCTCATCAAGGCCAATGAACAGGCCCTTGCGCTCATCGATGTATCGCGCCGGGTCATAGTCGCCGATTTCGGCGGGCAAGAACTTCGAGATTTCGCGCACATCCGTTTTTCTGTTGCGCTCTAACTGCGTCTTCTTTGTCAGCTTCGCGGCGAAAAAATTCATGCGCGGAATCCAGACGCGGTGCCAATACAGCGCACCAGCAATGCCCAGCGCGAAACAGAGCATCCACGCGACAATCGGCCAGATCGGCGGCATCCATGCGGTGGCGAAAAAGAATCGGGCGATGAATGGCAGTGCAATCATCGCCAGCGCGGGCAGCACGCTGGGTAGCGCGAAAAGAGTAAACAACTCCGCTTTCTTTTCATCGCCTTTGTGCCGGGCGTCGCTCGCAAAAATGAACCACCATGAGGACAGCCCAAGCCATGAAAAATGCGACACGGACAGAAGAATTTTGGCGAGCAGCCCGCCAAGCAGGGATTGCAGATCGAACATGGGAATGGGAGCTTCACGAAAAAATGAACCGGTGCTGGCATTCAGCGAGCGCGGAAATCGGCAAGTCCCAAAGCAGGAAAGCCCGTGGGTGACGCCGCCCGCAAATCACACAAACGCGGGCGGGTGCCTGGTGGCGGGCCAACGAGCCCGCCTTGCCTGGTGACGCCCGTTCAGGGCGTCTTGCTTCGGGGGAGCCGCCAGCAATCGAGTGGACGGAGAGAGGCTTGACGGAGCGCCAGCGACAGTCGAGCCTCGAACCGCCCGAGATAGCCGAGCCCCAGCGAGGCGGTGCTGGCGGGGGCGGAGCCCCGCCGACACAAGCGAAGACACGAGGACATGAGGGAGCGAAGCGACTGAATGCCGAGTGCGAGCGCAGGTCGGTCGAGTGGAGCGACAGCGGAACGAGAGCCGATTCCGAGACGACCGCAAGGGAGTCGAGGAACGAGGGCCGCAGGCCCGAAGCCCCGCTGAAAGCGGGTGCGCGCCCGTGGGCGACAGATTCGACCGACCGTAGGGAGGGAGAACCCGAAGGGCCGCCGAAGGCGGTCTGGCGATCACGGGCGCGCACCCGCTTTCAGCGGGGGTGTCGGCGCCTCTTTTGCGCTGGCACACGAGGGGGGATCGCCCTAGCGATCAGGAAAAGTCTGCCCGGCGTCCAGCCGGGCCGAGCCGCAGGCGAGCTTTTCCGACCCCTCGGGGGACAGGTGCAGTTAAGCACACGGACACGACATGCACACGCGCCCATGCGCTGCGGCGGGGGCATTTCGCGCATTGTGGCGCATCGTTCGGCGGGTGCTCGCTCAATTTTGCGCGGCGGCGGCCTGCGGAATTGATGCGGACTGCTGTGGGGGTTGGGGTTCAACAGGGCTTTCCGGGGTGGCCGGACTTGCCGCGCTCGCAGGTGGGGACGCTGCGCGAATCCGCTGCACGATGGGCGCGATTTCGCGCAGGGCCGGGGCAAGGCGCTGTTCGATTTCGGCGGCGGTCGGCGGGCGCAAACCAAGCGCGTTCAGGCCGGCGGTGATCGCAAAAATCATCACGACGAGGACGGCAGCGGCAAGCAAAATCCGGGCGACGATAAGCGTAAAAACGAGGCCCAGCCAGCGCAGCAAGGTTTTCATTTTTGATCGCCTCCCGGCGGGAAATCGGCGAGGTTCATGAACTCGAACCGCGCCCAGTGCGAGGCGACAAGACGCACTGGCTCACCGCCGACTTTCACAACGTCAACCCGGCGCAGGGCACGCTGAACGGCGTCGGCCCTGCCCTGTGGGCTGATGTAAATCACGCGGCTGTAGCGGTTCGATTTAATGTCCTTCAATGCGGACGGGATGATCTGGCTGTACCGAAGCGGCGTCTTGATCGTCCGCTCGATTTCGATGGCGACGATCTCGCCGGCAGGCGAAGTCGCCAGCGCGTCAGGGACCTTAAGCATGCCGCTGTTGTAGAGCAGCTTGCCCGGTTTCCACGTCCAGCCTGCCCGCTCGGCTTGCAGCCGGGCGCGCTGGGTGTCCAGGTGGTGAGACATGAATTGCGGCGATGGCAACGATTCAAATCGCGGGCAGTTGGGGTCGGCGTTTTGGGAAAACGCAAGGCCGGTCGGCGTGATCCCGAACGCAACTTTAGTGTGACCGAAGTCAGTGACGGCGACGGATTTGATCAACGCGTCGCGCTCCATGCGCTGCATCAACAGGTGCACGCGCCGGGGGGAGAGGTTGAGCAGCATTTGAAGAATGGGCACCGTCGTCCAGACCTCGCCGGAGGCAAGGAAGTTCAGGACAAGCGATTCTTTCGCAGCAGCCCGCGCGTCGATTTCGGCGCGGGTCATGCGGGGGAGGTTATTGGTAGTCATCATCGGCTCCGGTGGTGGTGGCGGTAGGCTGCAACGGCTGCGCCGCTGCGGGTTGAGGGGTCAGCGCGGCGATGATTTGCTCATCGGTCAGGTGCAGCAGGTTGTGCTTTTGGAGCAGGTCGAGGATCTCGCCCCGGCGCTTTTCAGTGCGCTGCGCTTCAGCGATTTGCGCTTCCAGACGTTGACGTTTTTTGAGTAGGGCGCTCAGGTTGGACATGGTGGTTCTCCGGTTGTGTGGGTGGATAAAACGGGTGGATGACGCGAACTGGTTTGTGCAGGGATGGCAGCCGCTGCGGAAACAGCAGCCGCCACATATGGCGACCAACAGCTTTCATTTTTCGCTCCCACTGATGACGACCTTGCATTGCGCTTCGGGGTTGCCGGGGGTGGTGGTGCAGTGCAGGGCGAGGTCGAAATGGCGGGCTTGAGTGAGGCCAGCCAACCCATCCTTGTTGATGCGCAGAGTCCCGTCGGCGGCGGTCTTACAGCGGGTGTCGGCGCCATGACCATCGCACCAAATGTTGGTCGGGGCGGTGGTGAGGGTGAGGGTGTTGGTGTACAGGGGTACATGGCAATCCCAGCCCCATGTAAAGCCGAGGAAGGTTTTATGTGGGGTGCAGGCGTAGTCCTGCGCAGGGCCTGCGGCGCTGACAACGGTGCCGCCAATCTCATCGGCGTGCGCAGTTGTGGTGAACAGCGGCAAGATAATGAAGATCGTGAAGATGATGAGGAGCCAGGCGGTCACGATAGCGAGCGCGCCTGCGCCGAGCCATTCGAGTGCAGGTTTGAAAAATTTAGAGGTCATGGTGTTCTCCGGTGTCATGGGCGGATTGCCCATGCCTGCATTCAGCAGGGGCGGAAATCGCCGCGAAAAAAAGCCCGGCGGCGGCCGGGCTGGTGGTGGGTGAGGGGATGGGGGGAGAGTTACTTCACGCCTGCTGCGCCCCCGGCGGACTGGTCGGTGCTGGTGCCGCTGGTGGTGCCGGTGGTCGAGGTCTGCGCGGTGGATTTGTCGATGGCGCTGTCAAGGCCGAGCATTACCGTTTTGCCGTTAATGCGCCCTTCACCAAACCAGGGCACGCCCGACTGGCTCCACTTCCAGCCGATCGGCCCACATTGAAAGTCGTTGGCGCCGATCGTGAAATGAATCGGCGCAGGCCCGCTGCCGGTCATGTCCAGAGACAAATCGCCCTGCGCAGCCTGCGCAGCCTGCGCCCATGCCGCCTCTAGCTGTGAGGCAGGGATGGACAGAAACGCGGCGATGATCGCCTTTTTCGCGGCTGCGGGGTCGGCCAGCGCGTCGCGCAGCGCGGGCGTGGCAGCGATCTGGGACAAAACAAGATTGGAGAATGCAATGTTCTGAGCGGACCATCGACCCCATTTTGCCATCTCAGCCTGCCCTTTCGCGCCAAGGCCGCCCACGGGCCAGCCCTGTAGGGGCGTCGCAGACATGGCAATGAACTGGGCGGCCGCTTGATGTGTGGGGTGAGGGGTCTCGCCCAGGTGGGCGATGGCGGCGAGGGATGCGGCTTTATCTGGATGTTTCTTGGACATTTCAATGGCGGTCTGTTGCATCGAGGCGCCCATAGACTGGAACATCTTGGCCTGGTCTTGTAAAGAAACTTTGGACAAAGGCAGGCTGCAAAACAAATTCCAGAAGTGCGCCCGTGCGTTAGGGGCGGTTGCAAGCTCTGATTCGCCCCAGTCCGACAAGGTGTTGATGATGAACGCCGCCGCGGGCATCTGCACAGCAGCGCTGGCAGCGCTGCGCTGCTGAATGCTGCGGTCGCTTTTCAGGCCCTGCTCAGCGCTCGTGGAGGCCTTCTGGCTGGCGCCCGAGTCAACCCCGACCCCGCCCTGATGGCAGGCGGACAGCATCGCGGCGCCGATGGCGAGGGGGAGAAGTTTGAGGGTGTGGTTCAGTTTCATTTCGGCTGCTCCTTCTTGGGTTGGGATGCGGCGGGAGTGAAGGTGTTGGACAAGGACTTCTGCAGGCGCTGCATCTGCGCAGCCTGCGAAGCGGCCTGGGCGCGCTGCTGCTGGCGCAGGTCGTGCGCTTCGCCGCAGATGCGGCGCACGCGGGCTGCAGCGCTGGCGGCGGCTGCGGGGTTGGGGGTGGATAGGGTGGAGTCAAAGCGCTGGTCAAACCGCGCCTGCTGGCAGCGCTGCTCAGCGCGCTGGAGGTCGGCGGTGTTGTTGACGGTCTGCGTTTGAGAGAGCCAGAGAAAGGCAGCCAGCAGGCCGGTCACACTGGCTAGCGCCAGCGCGATCAGTCCGCCGTTCACAACGCGCCCCCTTCTTCGGCCCCTTTGGCGCGCTTTTGCATGGCGGTGAGGCACTTTTCAAGCGCCTGCGCCTGCTTTTCAGAGATGTGGGTGTCGTCTCCGAACTTTTGGAAGCGCTGCAGCTGGTCGCGCACGAAATTTTGCTGCCAGCCATCAAGGGCGGCGATTTGGGAGGGGAAGAGGGTTTGGATTTGGCGAAGGACGTTGATGGGAAGCATGGGTTGATCTCCGTGTGCATGGGCAAGACGCCCATGCTCGCATTCGGCGGGGGCGGAAATCAGGGGAGGCGACGCTTCTGGCGCTCAGCAGCGGCGATGCGCAGCGCTGCAATAAGGTGTTGTGGCATGGGCTGCCCGCGCTGGGAGTAATACCGCTGGTACTGGTGCAGGGTGCGCATGGGGTCGGCAGCGTCCAGGTGAGCGATTTCGTCGGCGGTGATCTCGCGCGAGGGCGCTTGCGGGGGTGGCGCGGGGGAGATGGATAGGACGGTGAAGCGCAGACCGGCTGCGCGCAGCGCGTCCAGGTCGGCTTGCAGGGCTTCGGGCAGGGGTTGGGTAGGGGTTGCGGCTGCGGGCGGCGCTGCGGGCTGCTGCGCGATTGTGGAGGCATAGTGCTCGGCGATCTCGCGGCGCAGCCGCGCGATCTTCTGTTCACGGGCCTCGGTCGCGCTCATGGGCGTTCCCCCCTCACAGCAAGTTCCGCCTTTCGCACAGTGGCCGCCGCGTATTTGTGCGCGGCGACCTCGTTCTTGCGCTTGTCACGCTGCCGTGCGCGCGCGGCGATCGCTGCCTCGATCCGCTCTCGCGGCCATCCCCCGCGCAGGCGGTGGCAAGCAAAGGCGAACTCGCGGGCGGACTCGTCCCCGCCGGGGGCTGAGAGGGTATGGGTAGGCCGATGCCCCTCTGCTCCCTGCCCCTTGGGGGGCAGGGGCGACGGGGAGAGAGATTGAAGGGCACCGGTAGGGCACGCGGGGGGGGATGAACCCCCCCGAGATTCAAGCCCTGCGCCTGCGCCAGCGAGCTTTAGGAGCGCGTCGGCGCTCCATGGCCGGAGCGTGCGCGAGGTGTCAGAGAGAATGTTTGTCCAGCCGGATTTGCCGGACTTGCGCTGCTGAAAGCCGGTCAGTCGCCCAGGTTGTGAGCCATTGGCTGCGGCGGGATCGCCGTCCAGGTGGGAGGCCAGAGCGCGCGCGATCGCGGTGCGATCGGGGTGGTATAGGGGGCGGTCAAGAAGAATCCACGCCTGCGCGTTGCCCTCCTTTTCGCCTTTCGCTGGGTTGGGTTCGCTGGTCTGGACGGCGATGCCTGAGTGCCGGTGCGTGAGGGCGACGGCCCGCGACGAGGGGAGGTCATCGAGCAGGATCCATGGGTGCGCGGCGGCTGGCAGGGGGCGAATGTAGATGTTCGCCCCTAGGGGGGCGGGGCGGCGGTTCATACCCCCGGCGCTGGTGAGCGCATCGAGCCAGTCTCCAGTGCCGCTCATTTCGCCCAGCGCGGCGATCCGCTTGAATGCCCCATCCCTCTGCCCGGGATTTATGCGGGCCGCTATTTCAAGCCCGCTGCGCGGCTCTGCAGCCCATGGCAAGGGGTCGCCCAGGGCGAACATGAGGGCCAGCGCGCTGCGTTTGGCGTGGGGCTGCTGCTGCGCCCATTCGGGCAATTGGCTGTTGTGCATGATCTGTCCTTTCATCTGTCCTCTACGGCATTCGGCGGGCACGCGGGGGGGGGTTGAATCTCGGGGGGGTTCATCCCCCCCCGCGTGCCCTACTGCCTTGTGCCCTTCATCTCTCTCCCTACCCTGACCGGCCCCCCCAGGGCCGGGCTATGGGTAGGGCTTGTTTTTCTTCCGTGCCCTCTCTTGTCTTGCTGCTTTATGCAGCAAGACTTATACGGGGCGTTTTTCCGAGTAGAGGTGTTCACCGCTGGGCGGCAAAATGTCCACCGCTCGGCGGCATCTGATCGTCCTGTGCCCGCAGTGAATCTCAAATGAGCGAGACTTGGTGATCTGCTGCGCCGCATCGTGGATTGCCGCTCGCCGCTTGCTGCGGGTGCTTCTGGCCTTCGCCAGGCCACCGAAGATGTGCGATTCGGCCTTGTCTAGCGAGATCAGTCTTTCTCCTCCCGCCCCGCCGAACCATGAGCACAGCCACGCATAAAAAACTTTGGCTGTGGGTGTGGCGAGACTGTTGTAGGTTCGCATGTTGATTGCTGCGTAGCTGCGCAGCGCAAGCAGCGCGGCGGCGCTGCGCGGATTCAGTGAAATCTCCAGATCGCCGCCGCTCCACCGCGCGAGCATGAGGTTGACAACCCCGCCATCCCCTTGTGCGTTTGTCGCTGCGACCGTCACGCAGCTAAGCCGCTGCAACGACCTTTCGAGCGCTTCGCGGGTGCCACCGCCGGTTTCGTGCGCGCTTGCATAGCCTGCGCTTGACAGTAAGTCAGGGACCGTGCATGTGAAGCGCAACGCGGGCGCGTTTGCGGCGAGGTTCACCCCTGCCTTGCGCCCGGGAGGGGGTAGAAGCCCGGCGGCCTGCGCCGTGATCTGCCTCCCCTCATTGCGCCGCGCTATTTCAAGTAACGCGAAGAAAATGCCTTGCTCAAAAGCTGAGAGTTCCGGCCCCATCACCCTGATTGACCATCCCCCGAACCGTTGTTCCAGCACGACTTCCTGCCGTCTTGCGCCGTCTGGCAGCGCGCGGAAAAGCGAGGTCAGGCCCAGGGCCATTTCATGGCGCGCAATGGGCGCTGATGGGTCAAAATCCTTGCGCATTGCGCCCCCCCTTCTTCCCCGTTGGCTCTGCCTGTGGTACGGCCACAAGCCGCTGCGCCTGCAACACGCCGTGCATGCCGCGTTTCAGAAAAACGGGGTCGCTGGGCGGTGCATAGTTGGCCTTGACCTGCGCTACCCGGACATAAAACCCGCGATCTTCCGGCGAAATGCCGAATTCGACGCACTCAAGGGCGCTTGGTGGCGAGAGGTTGATTTGCAAGCGCACTGAGGTTGTCAGTGCGCTTGCCCCACGCGCCTTTTCCCAATCGTCGCCCCCCTTTTCGCTGGTTTTGCCAATGTGATGCAGCACCAGAATTGCGCTGCCTGTTTTATGGGCAATCTGGTTCAATGTGCGCATGAGCGCCCCCATGTCGCCATTGCTCGATTCATCCAGCCCTGCGGCAAAAAAGATCAGCGGGTCAAGGATGACCAGCCTTCTCCCCTCGCAGAGCCTCTCTAGTTCCTCGGCGAATTTCAGCTTGTGATATTCGCCTGATGCCGGGTTTTTGCGGAGCAAAGCCAGGTCATCATCGACCGCGCTGCAAATTTCCAGCGTTTCATCCAGCAGTTCTATTTCCCGCTGGATGAGACCAATGCCCCGCATGATGTTTTGCAAGCGATGCAACACGATTTCCGGTGGGTCTTCCCCAAGCACTACAGCCACTGCCCCAGTGGCCTGCACCGGGTAAAGGTGGGTGCATTCATCCCCGCACACGGGCCGGCCCAGGGCGATGGATGCAGCAAGTTGCAAGGCCAGGTAGGTCTTGCCCACTGCGCCGGGTCCAACGATCAGGCCTGCTGTGCCCCCCAGCAAGCCGGGGAGGACAAAATCAAGGGGGGGGAGGGGTTGGGATGCTTCTAAGAAGGTGCAGCGCTTCATTGCTCACCCCCTTCCTCATCACCCTCGCCGGTAAACAACGGCATCTGCACTGCTGCCCGCGCAACGCGCAGCGACTTGATCTGCCGCGCCCGCCGCTGTGTCAGCCCGGACATATCGGCCAGCGCGCGGGTGTCCACCTCGCGCGCATCGGCCTGCGCCAGCATGCGGGCGCCATCAGCGCCGCCGAGCGCGGCGATGCCGGCCTCCAGCGCCTCAAGGATTTGGTCAGGTGCAAGGGCGTGGAACCCGCATGAATGCTGGGTTTCTGCGGCTTCTGCGGGGTCGATCAACGCTCCGGCGGGCAAGCGGTCGGGCCAGCTGCCGCCGAGGCAGCGCGCCGCGTTCCTGGCGCGGCTGCGGGCCTGTTTGTGGAACAGACCCTCCTGCTCGGCCAGCCAAGCGTCGGCGGGGTCGATGTATTTTGAGAGATACGACCGGGCCACAGGCCCAAGGGCTGCGACCATGCGGGGGTCGTGGCGGGCGGGGGTCATTGCGCGCCCCCTTCTGCGCCCGCAATGCGCTGAAGATCAGTCCAACGATAGCGAATGATGCGGCTGGAGCCAAATCGAACGGGCATCAGCAGCCCGTCGCGCTCCATTCGCCATAGCGTTGTTTTTGATATCGAAAGGAATGCCTGCGCCTGGACGCAGGTAGCCAGCCCCTGCGGGGCTGGTGGGGGGGCGATGGGCGCGGGTGCGCCAGATGTGGACGAGGGCATGCCAAGCTCCGGCTGGCACAAACAAAGTTTGTGCAAACCCGCCTGGATGCCCTGGTCATCCAACTAGCCCCAAAATGCGCGGGACCCCGATAGTCGCAACACCCCGCGTTTTCCATTCGCGGGATGAGATTTTGCCCAGCGCCCTTGCGTGTCCGCAAGAGAGTGCGCCCGGGGAAGCGGTTTGCCCCTTCAGCACCTGCTGTCAAGTTGACCCAACTGTGCGCCGGATGCAAGCCCGGCGGTGACAACTAATCCAAGGCATATGATAGCGCATTACCCCGCTGCGTCAATAGGCGCGTGCAGATTTGTTGTAAAAATGCGTATCACGCCGAGTTATACACTAAATTCGCAGCGTGTCAACGCGCCGCTTCCGCCGCCTTGGTTCCAGTAACCTATCCAGTAACACTGGATGAGCGAGTTGCCTCATGCTCTTTGTACGTCATATAGTTGCGGCGTTTGTTCAAGCGCGAAGACCTCAACCATACCGGCGCGCACAAGATCAATCACTGTCTGGGCGAGGCGCTGCTGGCCAGGCACATGGGCAAGACCAAGGTGCTGGCCGAGACCGGCGCCGGGCAGCACGGCGTGGCGCTGGCCACGGCCTGCGCGCTGGTCGGCCTGCCGTGCGAAATCCACATGGGCGAGATCGACGTCGCCAAGGAGCATCCCAATGTCACCAAGATGAAGATTCTCGGCGCCAAGGTGGTGAGCGTCGATCGCGGCACCAAAACGCTCAAGGATGCAGTGGACAGCGCCTTCGACGAATATCTGCGCGATCCCGAGCACTTCTTCTATGCCATCGGCTCGGTCGTCGGCCCGCACCCCTTCCCGATGATGGTGGCCGAGTTCCAGTCCATCGTCGGGCACGAGGCGCGCGAGCAATTTCCGCAGCAGGCGGGCAAGCTGCCCGATGTGGTGGCGGCCTGCGTCGGCGGCGGGTCGAACGCGATGGGCATTTTCTCCGGCTTCATCAATGATCCGGGCGTGCGCCTGGTGGGCGTGGAGCCTTCGGGCGTCGGCCGCGAGACGGGCCAGCATGCGGCCACGCTCACCTACGGCAAACCCGGCACGCTGCATGGCTTCCATTCCTATCTGCTGCAGGAGGTGAAGGAGGGCGAGCCCGACCCGGTGTATTCCATCGCCTCCGGGCTCGACTACCCTGGCGTCGGCCCGCAACATGCCTATCTGAAAGACATCGGCCGCGCCGAGTATTACGCCGTCGACGACGCAGCCTGCCTGGAGGCGTTCATGACCCTGTCGCGCACCGAAGGGCTCATTCCCGCGCTCGAATCGGCCCATGCCGTGGCCTGGGCGATGCAGAACGCCGCCAAGCTGGGCAAGGAAGCCGACATTCTCGTCAACCTCTCGGGCCGCGGCGACAAGGACGCGGATTTCGTCGCCGCAAAACTCGGGCTGTGATTGCGGCCTCACTGCAAAAACTGCAGCGCGGCGAGACTGGCGTAAAGGCCGCCGCGCTGCATCAGCTCGGCGTGGGTGCCGATGTCGATGATGCGGCCCTGGTCCATCACCACGATGCGGTCGGCGCGTTGCACGGTGGCGAGGCGGTGGGCGATGACCAGGGTGGTGCGGCCCTGCATGGCGTGTTCCAGCGCGGTCTGCACGTCGCGCTCGCTGGCGGCGTCGAGCGCGCTGGTGGCTTCGTCGAGCAGCAGCAGCGGGGCATTTTTCAGGATGGCGCGGGCGATGCTGATGCGCTGACGTTGCCCGCCGGAAAGCCGCACGCCGCGTTCGCCCAGATAGGTGTCGTAACCCTGCGGCAGTTCCTGCAGGAATTCATCGGCCTGTGCCGCGCGGGCCGCGGCTTGTACTTCGGACTCCGTGGCTTCGGGGCGGCCGTAGCGGATGTTGTCGGCCGCGCTGGCGGAAAAGATCACCGCATCCTGCGGCACCAGGCCGATGCGCTGGCGCAGCGCCTTGAAGTCGGCCTGCTGCACGTCCACGCCGTCGATGCGGATGCTGCCTTGCTGGGCGTCGTAGAAGCGCAGCAGCAGTTGCAGCACCGTGGTCTTGCCCGCGCCGCTGGGTCCGACCAGGGCCACGGTCTCGCCGGGTTCGATCTGCAGCGAAAAGTCGTCGAGTGCGGGTTTGTCGGGCCGTGAGGGGTAGAAAAACCGCACATGCTCAAGCACCACGGCCGAGCCGCGCCGCACGGCGGGCAGCGCGACCGGATGCGCCGGATTGCGCACCGGCGATTGCTCGGCCAGCAGCTCCATCAGGCGTTCGGTGGCGCCCGCAGCGCGCAGCAGGTCGCCGAATACTTCGGCCAGCGCCGCGGCCGAGCCGGCCACCAGACCGATGTAGAGCACCGTCTGTCCCAGTACGCCCGCGCTCATGCGGCCTTCCATGACCGACACCGTGCCCAGATACAGGCCGTAGAGCAGGGCGCCGAACAGGGCGACGATGATGAAGGCGGTGAGCAGCGAGCGCACCTTGTTGCGGCTGATGGCGGTGCGAAAGGCGGTTTCGGCCGAGGCGGAAAACCGCCGGGCTTCGTCGTCTTCTCGCGCATAGCTCTGCACCACCGGCATGGCGGCGAGCACTTCGGAAGCCAGCGCGCTGGCGTCGGCGATGCGGTCCTGGCTGGCGCGCGAAAGGCGGCGCACGCGCCGGCCGATGAACACGGCAGGCGCCACCACCAGCGCGATGACCACGCCCACCCCCAGCATCAGGCCGGGGTTGGTGATGATCAGCATGGTCATGCCGCCCGTCAGCACCACCCCATTGCGCAGGCCCATGGAAAAACTGGTGCCCACGACGGTCTGCACCAGCGTGGTGTCGGTGGTGAGACGGGACAACACTTCGCCGGTCTGCGTGTGCTCGAAAAACTGCGGACTCTGCCGCAGCACATGGGCGTACACGGCGCTGCGCACATCGGCGGTGACGCGCTCGCCCAGCCAGCTCACCATGTAGAAGCGTGCGGCGGAAAACACCCCGAGGGCTGCGGCCAGGGCGAACAGCCCGGCGAAATGCCAACCCAGGCTGGCCCGGCTGGCCTGGGCGTGCAGCATGCCGGCATCGATCAGCCAGCGCAGCGCCAAGGGGAAGGCCAGCGTGCTGCCTGCGGCCAGCAGCAGAAACAGCAGCGCGAGCGCGATGCGTCCGCGATAGGGGCGCAGAAACGGCAGCAGGCCGCTCAAGCTGCGCATCGAGCGGCTGCGCGGGCGTTTGTCGGTTTGGGGAAGGGAGCGGGATGAGGCGTATTCGGCGGACATGCAGGCATTACAGCATGTCACCTTTGATGTTGCCGGGCCGATGTCAAACCGCGGGTCGAATCTCGTCGTCGCCTTGCGTGCGCGCGGATTCGGGCGCTTCGACTGCATGATCGAGCTGCAGCACCTCGGCCTCCTGGGCCCTGCCGGTGCGGCTGTAGCCGGTGAAATGCGCCCCGGCCTCGATGTCGAGCGACTGTGCCGTCACGTCGCCTTCGACCTGGCCCTGGCCGTGAATGCGCAGTTGCTCGGTGGCGTGCACCTTGGCCTTGATGCGCCCGTGCACCAGCACGCTGCGGGCGTTGACCTGCTTGCCTTCGATCGCGCCGGTGCTGGAGACTTCGAGATCGCCATCGACCTGCACCGTGCCGCGGATCGTGCCGTCCACCCGCAGATTGCCCGCTGTGCGCAGATCGCCATGCACTTCGCTGCCCGCGCCGATATAGGTCAGCGCCGAGGGCGTGACGGCAGTCGCCGTGGGGACGGAGGCCGCCTCTTTCGACCAAACGTCGGCGGTTTTCTGGGATTTTGGCTTGAACATGGGCACTCCTATCGTTGGGCAAGCAGGTAGGTGGCGGGGTCGAGCGTCTTGTCCCCGTAGAACAGGGTGTAGTGCAGATGCGGGCCAGTGGAGCGGCCGGTATTGCCCGACAGGGCGATGACCTGACCGCGGGTGACGACGTCGCCTGCCTTGACCCGCAGGGCGCTGAGGTGGCCATAGAGGCTGCGGTAGCCAAAGGGGTGGTCGATGACCACGCAGTTGCCATAGCCCGCCTTCCACCCGGCGCTTTCGACCACGCCGTTGGCCGTGGCATGGATGGGGGTTCCGACTTTCACGCCGAAGTCGATGCCGTTGTGGAATTCCACTCCCGGCCCCATCGGATTGGAGCGCAGACCGTAATCGGAAGTGATCGGGGCATCGCCGGGCACGGGCTCGCCCATCGGCCGCGCCGCCTCCAGCGAGGCGAGGTAATGCGCTTGCGGCAGCAGCAGGCTCAGGCGCGCGCCGATCAGATCGACTTCATCATGCAGCAGCGTCTGGGCATTGGCTGTATCGAGGGGTTGGGCGATGCCGCCTTGAGCCAGGTTTTTCGCCTCGACGGGAAATTGCTCGGCCCGCTTCTGCACGAATCCGCGCAGGGTGCCGGCGAGTCTGTCCACCTGTTGCTTGAGCGCGAGCAGGTTGTTGGTCAAGGCGCCGTTCTCGGCTTGCAGCCGGGCGTTGGCGCTCTGCGCGGAGGCCGCCTGCTCGGCCAGTCGATTCGCCCGCTGCTGCAGGTTGCCGCTGGCGACCTGGCGCCAGGCCATGAAAAGGGTGACGGCGAGCCACAGGGCGACGGCCGCAAGCAGCCAGAGCGCCACGCGGCGCAGGGCGTCGAGATCGATGCGCAGATGATGCGCGGCATGGCCCGGCCGGGTGATGAGAATCTCCAGGTGCCGCGAATGGGCCGCCGCGCGCGGGCTGGCCGGCTTGCCGAACAGGGAGGTGAACAGGGCAGAGTACTTGGGAAATCGCATGAAAAGCCAGTTTACAAGCCCTTTATGACTCCGTTCCAGAAAAATCCTGCGCGCGGCGCTGCGCAAGTCCTGTCGGTATAGTGACCGGATGTCTGCAGATTTCCCCAGCCCTTGCGCTTCTTTCTCCGACGAGGACAGCGCGATCCGCATCTTGGGTGCGAGGCAGAACAATCTCAAGCATCTCGACCTGGACATTCCGCTGGGGCGCATCGTCGTCGTCACCGGGGTTTCGGGGTCGGGCAAGAGCTCGCTGGTGTTCGACACGGTGTATGCCGAGGGCCAGCGGCGCTATGTCGAGACGTTTTCGCCTTATGCGCGGCAGTTTCTCGACCGCATGGATCGTCCGCAGGTCGATCGCATCGAAGGCATTCCACCGGCCATCGCCATCGATCAGACCAATCCGGTGCGCACCTCGCGCTCCACCGTGGGCACCATGACCGAGCTGGCCGACCATCTCAAGCTGCTGTTCGCCCGCGCGGCCACGCTGCACTGCCGGGGCTGCGGCGCGCAGGTGCGGCGCGATTCGGCGCAGAGCATCGCCTGCGACGTGCAGCGGCGCGCCCGTCTGCTGCCCCAGGGGCTGCGCGCCGCCATCGTGTTCGCGGTGGCAGTGCCGCAGGGCATGAGCGTGGAGCACATCACCCAGCAGCTCGCCGTGCAGGGCTACACCCGCATGCTGGGTGAGCGCGACACGCCGCAGGGCAGGGTGCTCGATGTGGTGCAGGACCGGCTGCGTCTGCCGGCCGACGATACGGCGCGGCTCAGCGAGGCCATCGAGGCGGCGCTGCGGCTCGGCCAGGGCCGTATGGCCGTGCACGAACAGCCGCCCGAAGGTGGCGGGAATGGCGCGATCTGGCGTTATTCGTCGGATCTGCACTGCCCCGATTGCGACCTCCATTACCGCGATGCCAGTCCCGGCCTGTTCAGCTTCAACTCGCCGGTCGGTGCCTGCGAGACCTGCCGCGGCTTCGGCCGGGTGATCGGCGTCGATCTCGATCTGGTGATTCCCGATGCGCGCAAGACGCTGCGGGCCGGGGCGGTCAAGCCCTGGCAGACGCAGAGCTTTGCCGAATGCCAGACCGATCTGGAGCGCTACGCCGCGCAGGCCGGGATCAGGCTCGATGTGCCCTGGGCCGATCTGACCGAACGCGAGCGCACCTGGGTCATCGACGGCGACCCCGACTGGCGCGGCAACTGGCAGAAGCAGTTCTACGGGGTGCGGCGCTATTTCGACTGGCTGGAGAGCCGCGCCTACAAGATGCATGTGCGCGTGCTGCTGTCCAAATACCGCAGCTATACCGTCTGCCCGGCCTGCGGCGGCGCGCGGCTCAAGACCGAAGCCCTGCTGTGGCGCATCGGTTCGAAGCTCCAGGCCGACACCGCGCTGCAAGGTGGCTACCGGCGCTTCCGCCCGATCGGCGCGCAGTGGAGCGATGCCGTGCTGGCCAGCCTGCCGGGGCTGAGTCTGCACGACATCAACTCGCTGCCGATCGAGCGCCTGCAGCGGCTGTTCGCCGATCTGTCGCTGCCGGACATGGCGCAGGCCGCCAGCAGCATGCTGCTCGACAACATCCGCTCGCGGCTGCGCTACCTGCATGATGTCGGCCTGGGCTATCTCACCCTCGATCGCCAGTCGCGCACCTTGTCGGGCGGAGAGGTGCAGCGCATCAATCTGACCACCGCGCTGGGCACCGCCTTGACGCAGACCCTGTTCGTGCTCGACGAACCTTCCATCGGCCTGCACCCGCGCGACCTCGACCGCCTGGGCGGGGTGCTGCATCGGCTCAAGGAGGCGGGCAATTCGCTGCTGCTCGTCGAGCATGATCCCCAGCTCATGCGCATCGCCGACTGGATGCTGGAAATCGGCCCCGGCCCGGGCGAGCGCGGCGGGCATCTGGTGTTCCAGGGCACGCTCGATCAGGCGCAGCGCTCAAACACGCTGACCGGGCGCTATCTCAGCGGTGCGCTGCAGGTGAGCGACGCCTTGCCGCGCAGGCGCACCCCGCGCCGCGATGTGCAGGGTGGTCTGCTGACGCCGCGTCTCATTCTGGAAGGCGCGCGCGAGCACAACCTCAAGGCGCTGAGCGTCGAGATTCCGCTGGGCGCCATGACGGCGCTCACCGGCGTGTCGGGCTGCGGCAAGTCCACCCTGATTGGCGACGTGCTGTATCCGGCGCTGGCGCGCGCGCTGGGCAAGACCGCGCCCGCGCCCGGCGCCTTCGACCGACTGCTCGGCGTGGAACAGGTTGGCGACGTGGTGCTGGTCGATCAGTCGCCCATCGGCAAGACGGCGCGGTCCAATCCGGTGAGCTTCGTCGGCGCTTTCGACGGTCTTCGCGCGCTGTTTGCCGCACAGCCCGCCGCCCGCGAGCGCGGCTACACCGCAGGCACCTTCAGCTTCAACAGTGGCGACGGCCGCTGCCCCACCTGCGGCGGCTCGGGCTTCGAGCATGTGGAAATGCAGTTCCTGTCGGACGTTTACCTGCGCTGCCCCGACTGCGATGGCAAGCGCTACCGTGCCGAAGTGCTCGAAGTGCAACTGCCGGCGCAGGCCGGGTTCGCCGCGCTGAACATGGCCGACGTGCTCGACCTCACCGTGGCCGAGGCGCTGCAGCGCTTTCGCGGGCAGTCCGACATTACCCGGGCGCTGCAGGCCCTGGCGGACGTGGGGCTGGACTATCTGCGCCTGGGTCAGCCCACGCCGACGCTTTCGGGTGGGGAAGCCCAGCGGCTCAAGCTCGCGGGTTTTCTGGCCGAGGCCGCCAAGAGCCGGGCAGGCCTCGCCCGCAAGGGCACGCTGTTCCTGTTCGACGAGCCGACCACCGGACTGCATTTCGACGACGTGGCCAAGCTGCTGAAAGCCCTGCGCAAACTGCTGGACGCCGGGCACACCGTGCTGGTGATCGAGCACAACCTCGATGTCATCGCCTCGTCGGACTGGGTCATCGACCTCGGACCCGAAGGCGGCGATGCCGGGGGGCGACTGGTGTTCGCCGGGCCGCCGGACGAACTGAGCGACTGCGCGGCATCGTTCACCGGACAGGCGCTGGCGCGGGACGCGGCAATGTGCAGTGCGAGGCGGCACCCCTCCCCACCCCAACCCTCCCCACCCTGTGGGGAGGGAGTTTTCACCTCCTCCACAGGTGGAGGAGGCCGGGAGGGGCATCGTTTGCATAGCGCAGCGCTGTTTGCTCCTCCCCCACTTGCTGGGGGAGGTCGGGAGGGGGAGTCGGCGAACGCCCCTTCTCTCCTGTCGGCCGCCGAACCCGCAGCAACTTACGCAGTCGCCGATGCCTCCGACGAACCCGTCGGCCCGCACCTCGCCAGCGCCCTGCGCGCGGGCAAGGCCGGATTCATCGCCATCCGTCAGGCGCGCGAACACAATCTGCGCGCGGTCGATGTGGACATTCCGCGCGGCGAGATGACGGTCATCACCGGCGTTTCCGGGTCGGGCAAATCGACCCTGGCCTTCGACGTGCTGTTCACCGAGGGTCAGCGGCGCTATCTGGAGTCGATCAACGCCTACGCCCGGCAGTTCGTGCAGCCCGCGGCGCGGCCCGATGTGGAGGCCATCGTCGGCATTCCGCCCACGGTGGCCATCGAGCAGCGCACCAGCCGCGGCGGGCGCAAGAGCACCGTGGGCACGCTCACCGAGGCCTACCACTTCCTGCGTCTGATCTATGCCAAGTGCGGCACGCAATACTGTCCCGACTGCAACATCCCCATAGCCCCGCAAAGCCCCGAAGCCATCCTCGCGCAACTCATGCGCGACTGGCGCGGCCAGCACATCGGCCTGCTGGCCCCGCTGGTGGTGCAGCGTAAGGGCTATTACACCGATCTGGCGGTGTGGGCGCGCAGCATGGGCTATACGCATCTGCGGGTGGATGGCGAATTCGTGCCGACCGAGCCCTGGCCGCGGCTCGATCGCTTCAAGGAGCACAGCATCGAACTCCCTGTGGGCGACGTCGTGGTGCGGGCCGACAACGAGGAGGCGCTGCGCGATCTGCTGCGGCGCGCGCTGGCGCTGGGCAAAGGCGTGGTGCGGGTGCTGGCGCCGCTCGATGGTTTGAAGGAGGCGATGGCGTCGGGGCAGGCGATTGCCGGGATGAAGAGCCTGCTGCTGTCCACCAAGCGCGCCTGCCCAGGCTGTGGGCGCAGCTTCCGCGAACTCGATCCGCGCCAGTTCTCCTACAACTCGCCCACGGGCTGGTGTCCCACCTGCTTCGGCACGGGCGAACTGATCGCCGGCTTCGACGCCGAGCAGACCGGCGAGGAGGCCGCCTGGGTCGAGGCGGACGGCGAGAAATCCGCACCGCGAGCCAAACCGGGACGGGGCCGCAAGGCCGCGCCCGTGACGCAAGCCAGCGCACCGAGCATCTGTCCGAGTTGTCACGGCGCGCGGCTGAACCGCGACAGTCTGGCGGTGCGATTTCGCGAACTATCCATCGCCCAGCTCGCCGCGCGCGATGTCGACGCGGCAGCGGTCTGGTTCGACGCGCTGCAACTCACGCCGCGCGAAGCCGAGATCGTCCGCGACGCCCTGAGCGAAATCCGCTCGCGCCTGGCCTTCATGCAGCAGGTGGGCCTGGGCTATCTGGGCCTGGACCGCGCCGCGCCCACGCTCTCCGGCGGCGAGGCGCAGCGCATCCGGCTGGCGGCGCAGCTCGGCAGCAATCTGCGCGGCGTGTGCTACGTGCTCGACGAGCCGACCATCGGCCTGCATCCGCGCGACAACCGCATCCTGCTCGACGCGCTGGCCCTGCTCAAAGCCAAGGGCAACACCCTGGTGGTGGTCGAGCACGATGAAGACACCATGCGCCGCGCCGATCACCTCATCGACATCGGCCCCGGAGCCGGGCGGCGCGGCGGCCAGGTCGTCGCCAGCGGCACGCTGGACGAAGTGCTCGCCAGCGCCGACACCGCCACCGCGCGCAGCCTGCGCGATCCCATGCCCTGGCCGCTGCAGCCACGCCCGCCCACCCAGGCCGAATCGCCCGCCTTGCATCTGCACGGCGCGCATCTGCACAATCTGCAGGGCGTCAGCGCGCAGTTTCCGCGCGGTCGGCTCACCGTGGTGACCGGCGTGTCGGGTTCGGGCAAATCCACGCTGGCCCGCGAGGTGTTGCTGCCCGCGCTGCGCCAGCGGCTCGCGGGCGATCCAGGTGAGCTGGAAGACGCGGCCGATCTGACGGGCTGGGAAGGCATCGAGCGCGTGCTCGAAGTCGATCAGGCCCCGATCGGCAAGACCCCCCGCTCCTGCGCGGCGACCTATCTGGGCATCTGGGACGCCATCCGCCAGTCGTTCGCCGACACCGAGGAAGCCCGCATCCGCGGCTATACCGCCAGCCGCTTCTCCTTCAACACCGGCCCGGGCCGCTGCCCGACCTGCGAAGGGCAGGGCGCGGTGAAGGTGGCGATGAACTTCCTGCCCGACGTCACCGTGCCCTGCACCGATTGCAACGGCCTGCGCTTCAACCCCGAAACGCTCGCGGTGCGGCTGCGCGGCCGCAACGCGGGCGAGGTGTTGCAGATGGAGGTGGACGAGGCCGTCGAGTTTTTCGCGGCGCACCGCAAAATCCACCATGCCCTGCAACTGCTGCAGGACGTGGGGCTGGGTTATCTGCAACTCGGCCAGCCCAGCCCCTTCCTGTCGGGCGGCGAGGCGCAGCGCATCAAGCTCGTCACCGAGCTGGCCACCGCGGGAACCCGACCCACGGTGTACGTGCTCGACGAACCGACCGTCGGCCTGCACAAGACCGACACCGAGAAACTCATCCGTGTGCTGCACCGCCTGACCGACGAAGGACACACCGTGGTGGTGATCGAGCACGACCTCGACATGATGGCCAATGCCGACTGGCTGATCGACCTCGGCCCCGAAGGTGGCAAGGGTGGCGGGCGGCTGGTGTTGCAGGGGCCGACGCGCGACTTCCTCGAAGCCGATGCGCCGGGGCATACGGCGCAGGCGCTGCGCGTAGCCTGGGCGCAACATCAAGCGGCATCAGGGCAGGCGATCTGATGCCCGAAACGCAACTCTTATGTCATATACAAGACTATTCCATTCCAGCTTTGCCGGGGCATAGAATGCCCGGGTTACTACCGAAGGAGACCCCTCATGGATCAACATATCCGCGTACCTGCAGGCGAGAAAATCACGGTCAACCCGGACTTTTCACTCAATGTTCCCGACCAGCCGATCATTCCCTACATCGAGGGCGACGGCACCGGGCTCGACATCACCCCGGTGATGATCAAGGTGGTGGATGCGGCGGTTGAGAAGGCCTACGGCGGCAGGCGCAGGATCGCCTGGATGGAAATCTTCGCAGGCGAGAAGGCCACCCGGGTGTACGGCCCCGACGTGTGGCTGCCCGAGATCACGCTGCAAATCCTGCGCGACTACGTCGTCTCCATCAAGGGCCCGCTGACCACGCCGGTGGGCGGCGGCATCCGTTCGCTCAACGTGGCGCTGCGGCAGGAACTCGACCTCTATGTCTGCCTGCGCCCGGTGCGCTACTTCCAGGGCGTGCCCTCGCCAGTCAAGCACCCGGAGAAGACCGATATGGTCATCTTCCGCGAGAACTCCGAAGACATTTACGCCGGCATCGAATGGGCCGCCGAATCGGAGGGCGCGAAGAAGGTCGTCAACTTCCTCATCAACGACATGGGGGTGAAAAAAATCCGATTCCCCGAAACCTCGGGCATCGGCATCAAGCCGGTGTCGCGCGAGGGCACCGAGCGTCTGGTGCGCAAGGCCATGCAGTACGCCATCGACAATGACCGCAAGTCGGTGACCCTGGTGCACAAGGGCAACATCATGAAGTACACCGAGGGCGCGTTCCGCGACTGGGGCTACGCCCTGGCGCAGCGCGAGTTCGGCGCGCAGCCGCTCGACGGCGGCCCGTGGATGACGTTCAAAACCCCCAGGACCGGGCGCGACATCGTGGTCAAGGACATGATCGCCGACGCCTTTCTGCAGCAGATCCTGCTGCGCCCGGAGGAATACGACGTCATCGCCACGCTCAACCTCAACGGCGACTACATTTCCGACGCCCTGGCGGCGCAGGTCGGCGGAATCGGCATCGCGCCGGGGGCGAACCTGTCGGACAGCGTGGCGATGTTCGAGGCCACCCACGGCACCGCGCCGAAGTACGCCGGCAAGGACTACGTCAACCCGGGTTCGGAAATCCTGTCGGCCGAGATGATGCTGCGCCATATCGGCTGGTTCGAGGCCGCCGACCGCATCATCGCCAGCATGGAAAAGTCCATCCTGTCCAAGCGGGTCACCTACGACTTCGCCCGGCTGCTTCCCGGAGCCACGCAGGTGAGTTGCTCGGGTTTCGGCCAGGTGATGATCGAGCAGATGTAAGCGGTGCTGCCAACCGCCGAAAGACCGCCCTGGGCGGTCTTTTTTGTCGATTCGAGCGAGGGAACATCCGCTCTTGTTTTCTGTCTGACCCCCCGCAGATGAGCGGCACGGTTTGTCGCTTTTTTGCCTTTCGCAAGCCCTGCGGAATTACCCTCGGCGACAACAGACGGCGGCAGACCTTTCTACAATTTTGCGCATGGCAGCTTCTCATTCCCCCTCTCCAGCCGACGGCGGCGCCGTCGTCGTCGAGCGTCAGACGCAGCGGCTCAAGCCGCCGGCGATGTACCAAGTCGTCCTGCTCAACGACAACTTCACGCCGATGGAATTCGTGGTTGTCGTGATTCAGCACTATTTCAATAAAGACCGCGAAACAGCGACGCAAATCATGTTAAAAGTGCACCAGGAAGGCCGGGGCGTTTGCGGGGTCTATACCCGCGATATTGCGGCCACCAAGGTGGAGCAGGTGATCGGCGCGGCCCGTCAGGCCGGTCACCCTTTGCAGTGTGTGATGGAAGCCATTTAGGAGGCTCATGATGATTGCGCAAGAACTGGAAGTCAGCCTGCACATGGCTTTTGTCGAGGCGCGCCAGCAGCGCCACGAATTCATAACCGTCGAGCATCTGCTGCTCGCCTTGCTCGACAACCCCTCCGCCGCCGAAGTGCTGCGCGCGTGTTCGGCCAATCTGGACGATCTGCGCAAGAGCCTGACCGCGTTCATCAAGGAAAACACCCCCATCGTTCCCGGTTCGGACGATGTGGACACCCAGCCCACGCTGGGGTTCCAGCGGGTGATCCAGCGCGCCATCATGCATGTGCAGTCCACCTCCAACGGCAAGAAGGAGGTCACGGGCGCGAATGTGCTGGTGGCCATCTTCAGCGAGAAGGATTCGCACGCCGTCTATTACCTGCACCAGCAGGGCGTCACCCGTCTGGATGTGGTGAACTTTCTCTCGCACGGCATCCGCAAGTCGGAGCCGGTCGAGCCGGCCAAGTCGGCTTCGTCGTCGAACGAGGACAGCGTGGAAGACAGGGACGGCAAGGAGTCGCCGCTCGATCAGTTCACCCTCAACCTCAACGCGCTGGCGCAGCAGGGCAGAATCGATCCGCTCATCGGGCGCGAGCAGGAAGTCGAGCGCGTCATTCAGGTGCTGTGCCGCCGCCGCAAGAACAACCCGCTGCTGGTGGGCGAAGCCGGCGTGGGCAAGACGGCCATTGCCGAGGGCCTGGCCTGGCGCATCACCGAAGGACAGGTGCCGACGATTCTCGAAGACGCCGTGGTCTATTCGCTCGACATGGGCGCGCTGCTGGCGGGCACCAAGTACCGCGGCGACTTCGAGCAGCGCCTCAAGGCCGTGCTCAAGCAACTCAAGGAAAAGCCGCATGCGGTGTTGTTCATCGATGAGATCCACACCCTGATCGGCGCCGGTTCGGCCTCGGGGGGAACGCTCGACGCCAGCAATCTGCTCAAGCCCGCGCTGTCTTCGGGCCAGTTGCGCTGCATCGGCGCCACTACCTTCACCGAGTACCGCGGCATTTTTGAAAAAGACGCCGCGCTGTCGCGCCGTTTCCAGAAAATCGACGTGGTCGAGCCCAGCGTGCAGCAGACCGTCGAAATTCTGCGTGGCCTCAAGTCGCGGTTCGAAGAGCATCACGGCGTGAAGTATTCGCCAGGGGCGCTGTCGGCCGCGGCCGAACTCTCGGCCAAGTACATCAACGACCGTCACCTGCCGGACAAAGCCATCGACGTCATCGACGAGGCCGGTGCGGCGCAGCGCATTCTGCCCAAGAGCAAGCAGAAAAAGACCATCGGCAAGATCGAGATCGAGGAGATCATCTCCAAGATCGCCCGCGTGCCGGTGCACAGCGTCACCACCGACGATCGATCCAAGCTGAAGAACCTCGACCGCGACCTGAAAAACGTCGTGTTCGGGCAAGAGGCCGCCATCGACGCGCTGGCCGCCGCCATCAAAATGGCGCGCTCCGGCCTGGGCAAGCCCGACAAGCCCATTGGCGCCTTCCTGTTCAGCGGACCCACGGGCGTTGGCAAGACCGAAGTGGCCAGGCAACTGGCCTTCACCCTGGGCATCGAGCTGATCCGCTTCGACATGTCGGAATACATGGAGCGCCACACCGTCTCGCGGCTGATTGGCGCGCCGCCCGGCTATGTCGGCTTCGACCAGGGCGGCCTGCTCACCGAGGCCGTGACCAAGAAGCCGCATGCCGTGCTGCTGCTCGACGAAATCGAGAAGGCCCACCCCGATGTGTTCAACGTGCTGCTGCAGGTCATGGACAACGGCACCCTCACCGACAACAACGGGCGCAAGGCCGACTTCCGCAACATCATTGTCATCATGACGACGAATGCCGGCGCGGAAGCCATGCAGAAATCCACCATCGGCTTCACCACCAAGCGCGAGCAGGGCGATGAAATGGCCGACATCAAGCGCCTGTTCACCCCCGAGTTCCGCAACCGGCTCGACGCGACCATCAGCTTCAAGCCGCTGGACGAGGCCGTCATCCTGCGCGTGGTCGACAAATTCCTGCTCCAGCTCGAAGCCCAACTGGCCGAAAAGAAGGTGGACATCACCTTCTCCGACGCCCTGCGCAAGCACCTGGCCAAGGCCGGTTTCGACCCACTGATGGGCGCGCGCCCGATGCAGCGTCTCATCCAGGACACCCTGCGCCGCGCCCTGGCCGACGAGCTGCTGTTTGGCCGTCTGGTCGATGGTGGGCGGGTGTCGGTGGATATCGACGAAGCGGCAGCCGAGAAAGACAAGATCAAACTCGACATCACCCCGCCCGAGCCGAGGCCGAAGAAAAAAGAGGCTGAGGACGCTGCGGCTTGACGTTCGTCAAGCATCGGTTCAATAAAACGCCTCGTTATTCGGGGCGTTTTACTTTTTGATGCGGGTGGTTCAAATGTGGCTAGGGTGGTGGGTGGGGTGAGGGATAGACTATGTGGAAGGTATGGGGCGGGGTGCTACGAAGATAGACCTGACCCCAATCTTTCATGCATGTGCCGCCTTGACCCCATGTGCCGCCTGACCCCATGTGCCGCCATTTTGATGGAAAACTGTGACATGGGGCTGGATTCGAACCAGCATCATCGTCCGTTGCGGACTGCCCTTACCCATCGGCGTACACCATGCCACAGCGGGTAGAAGTCTAGCTCCTACGCGAAAACTTGCCAAATTGCATCCAATCGCAAACCCAGCGTCATGACCGACCTCAACATCACCCTCGACGATGCGCAAGTGCGCGCCGCGCTCGACCGGCTGGCGCGCTACCTGAACAAGACCAAAGGCAACCGCAAGAAAGACGGCAGCCTGAGCAAAAAAGGCGGAACCCGGCTGGCGCAAACAAATGGGGTCAGGTCTAGCTTTGTAGCATTTGGCGCATCAATGGCGGCCTCCAATTTCTAGAGTCGCATTCTTCATAGCCTGACGCACACAGCAACTCGGCAATCTGCTATGTTTTTTAGATGAAGGTCAGTGAAGTCTTGATGAAGCTGAAAGCGGATGGCTGGTATCTCGCAGAAACTCGCGGTAGTCATCGTCAGTTCAAGCATCCTGTAAAGTGCGGTCGTGTCACCGTGCCAGGAAAACCCAGTGATGATCTTGCACCCGGCACCTTGAATAGCATTCTCAAGCAGGCTCAGTTAAAGGACTAAACTCTATGCGCTACGCGATTGTTGTGGAGAAGACCGAGAATAATTATTCAGCCTACGTGCCGGATTTGCCCGGCTGCGTGGCCACCGGCCACACCATTGAGGAAATTGAGCGAGAAATACGCGAGGCGATTAGCTTCCATATCAAAGGGCTCATTGAAGATGGCCTAACCGTTCCGCCACCCACCAGCATTGTTGAATATCTGGAAATCGCGGCTTAGTTGTAGCATCAGGGAAGGCAGAGTCAAGGAAAGGTGGGCCACTTTTTATCTGCGCAGCATTCGATTCACCAGAATGTTGGGGAAATCCTGCCGGTGGCCTGCGGCGAGGTATACGTAAACTGTACGGTCGATACGGCGGTAGACCAGTTTGTGGTGGGACGTCAGCACACCCAGGTAATCCGTCATGCCAATGGCCGCCAATTGCTGGATGGGTGTGCCATCGAGGACGCCGGATTCAATCTTGGCGAGTTTCTCAAAAATTTCGTTTTCAGCGATTTCCCAAGCCGCTTCGCCCCATTTTTCGAGCATATAGTCCTGCAGGGCTAACAGGTCTGCCTGCGCATCGGGCAGGATGATGATGGCCATTATTTGCGGGTAAGGCGAGTGGCCAGTAATTGCGCCCGTGATTCCTCTGCAGTGATGCCTTTTCCCAGTAAACGGTCTTGCTCACCAAGGGCAATGATTTTCAGCGCAGCGATGAGGGCTTCCTTTTCCTGGAACTGGCTGACGTGTTCAATCACCATGCTGGCTTCGCCATTCTGGGTGATGACATAAGGATTTCCATTTTTTTCCAGATCTTCGGAAATCTGGGCGGCGTGACTTTTGAGGTAGGAAATGGATCTGATGTTGGTAAGGGACTGCATGCTGACTCCGGGCGGGAATGCGTAGCCTGAATTTAGGTCTGTATTCGGTGACTGTCAACAGAGAGGGCGCCATCTTTCATCCGGGATTTTTTCGCTACTTCAAGGCGGATCGAGCCGGAAACCGAAGAATGTTGCAGGCGGGGCGGTGAAGTGGCCCAGGTTCATGGGCGCGGAGCCGGGCAGGCGCAGTTGTGTGCCTTGCGCATCGAGTCGATCGGCCAGGAGAGGCATGTCGGCGCTGTGCAGCAGACCGGGGCCAAGGTGGGTGCGCAGCCAGATCCGCCCCATGCCGTCCAGCCAGATGGATTCGACTTTGCAGGTCTGGCCGGTGTGAGTGCTCCACGCCTGACTTGCTTGGGACTGCAGCCGGATGATCCACGGCGCGACTTCCAGGCTGACATCGACTCGTTGCGGGCCGTTCTGGAAGTACCACGCGCCGGTGGCATCGACCGTGTAATTGCGGCCGATGAAGGCGGTAAGGCCTGCATGCAGAACCGGACCGGCGTCGGTCTTGACCAATCGACCGTGAGCATCGCGCGGCCAGATGGCGGGGCCGGCTTGATGGCGCATCCACCACTGCCCGCGCTGGTCGAGCGCCAGCCAGCCGGTGCAGCGCGGCACATGGGGCCAATGGGCCAGGGACTGGAGTACGGCGGCGTCCATCGATTTCGCTGGAAAATGCTGCAGGCGATGATGCGGTGCAGGTGGCAGGGAAATTCTGCCTGCGGCCGATTCAATGCAGGGTGTCGGTCGGCGCCAGGGCGGCCAGCGGCGTCTGGGGCACGCCGGGGCTGGCGTGGTGCAGCACCATGCGCCAACCGACGGCGGTCTGGACGAAAAGATGGGTGGTCAGGACGAAGCCCCATTGCACCTGACCGTCCACGTCGATGGGCACGCGCTCGACCACGCTGTGCGCAGCGCTGGTCATGCTGTGCCAGCGGTGTTGCACCTCGGCATTGATCTGCAGCCCGCCGTTGGCCAGCAACTGCGCAAACCCTTCGCGGATCGCTGCCTGACCGTCCAGCCGCTGGCCGCCGGGGTGGATGCAGCAGATGTCGTCATCTTCCGACCACAGCGCCATGAGCGCGTCGAGATTGCCGCTGGAGAGGGCCTCGTAAAAAGCGGCTTCGACATCTTCGGGCGAGTTGGTCCAGGGGGTCTGGGGCGGGAGCTTGCGGCGCGGCATGACAGGTCTCGGTTTGGGGCGGCGTCAACGGAACACCACGGTCTTGTGGCCATTGCGCAGGATGCGGTGCTCCACCTGCCAGCGCACGGCGCGAGCGAGCACGACGCTCTCCACGTCCTGGCCGACGGCGGTGAGGTCGGCGGCGCTCATGGTGTGGTCGACGCGCTCGACGTCCTGCTCGATGATGGGACCTTCGTCCAGATCGGCGGTGACGTAGTGCGCCGTGGCGCCGATGAGCTTGACCCCTCGCGCATAGGCCTGCGCGTAGGGGCGCGCGCCCTTGAAGCTGGGCAGGAAGGAGTGGTGGATGTTGATGGCGCGGCCTTCGAGCTGCGCGCAGAACTCGGCGCTCAGAATCTGCATATAGCGCGCGAGCACCAGCAGCTCGGCGCCGCTGTGTTGCATCACGGCGAAGATGGCTTGCTCCTGCGCGCGCTTGGTCTCGACGGTTTCTCCGGCCTTCAGGGGTAGATGATGAAAGTCCACGCCGTAGCTGCGCGTCAGGTCGGCGAAGGTGGGGTGATTGGAGACGACGGCGGCGATGTCCATCGCCAGTTGCCCGGCCTTCCAGCGATAGAGCAGATCGTTGAGGCAGTGGCCGTACTGGCTGACGGCGATGACCACCCTGGGGCGAACGCGCAGATCGTGGAACTGCGCCTGCATGTCAAAGCGCTTGCACACGTCGCCGAACAGCAGCGCGAGCTGGCCGGCATCCTGCAGATGCTCGGGGGCGGAAAAATGCACCCGCATGAAAAACAGCCCGGTGTCGGCATCGCCGTACTGCTGCGAATCCATGATGTTGCAGCCCGCCTGATACAGCAGGCCGGAGACCGAGTGCACGATGCCGGGCGCATCCGGACAGGAGAGGGTGAGAACGAATTCTGGCTTGGAGTGAGGCATACCGGGCCGTGCGGGCGGCAGAGATGAGGGGCAAGGCGATGATTTTAGGAGCCTTGCATCAGATGGCCGCGCGCGATCAGCGCGTGAGTTGCACAGACCCTTGCACCGTGAGTTGCAGCGGGGTTCGCCCCGTGGCCAGGGGGACGGCAGGCGACTCAGCGGCCACCATCGACTCGGCGCGCATCATCATGGGACGAGGTTGCGGCAACTGTCCCTGCGTGGGTTCGATCTGCAGGGTGCGCAGGGTGTAGCCGCCGTAGCCCAGGGCGTGCGCCGCAGTGGCGGCCTTGGCCTTGAAGCGCGCAATCGCCGATTCGATCAGGGCGGTCTCCTCGCGGTCGCGCAGCGCCTTGGAGAGTTCGAAGCCGCTGGATTCGATCATGAAGCCCTGCTGCGCTAGTTGCCCGGCGATTCTGCCCAGGGCGGCGAAGTCGTGAGACTTGAGCACCAGCCCGGCGCGCACCGTCCAGCCGTCGCGCTGCGACTGGTTGTTCACCGTCTTCCAGCGGGGTTGGGTGGTGAATGCCCCGCTGCTGGCCTCCACACCGGACACGGCGCGGGCCCGCTGCAATGCGGCTTCCAGCGATTTGCTGACCTGCGCGGTGAGGCTGGCGGGGTCGGGCCCGCTGCGTTCTGCGGCCAGGTGCATCACCGCGAGGTCGGGCGTCACTTCGACCTGCGCCGTGGCCTGGAGATCGACCACGCCAGCGACCACGTTCGACTGTGGAGCGCTCTGCGCCTGCGCGCCAGAGCAGAACAGAAGGCTGGCGAGCCACAGACCGGCAATGGGCGAAACAGGACGGGATGACATGGTTTTCCTCGCAGACAAAGGTGCGTTGAACCCAGATTTCGAGGGCTTTAAGCCGAGTCTAAGGCAACGCAGCGAACATTCCATCATCGCAATTCGTTTGACTCGTTTCGGAGGCAGTCATGCAAAGCACAAAGCCGAAGGCTTCATCAAGACTCTGGGCCGCACTGGCGGCAGCAGGCATCATCGCCGGGGCCGGCACCATGGCCTATCAGTTCAGCTATGCCGAGGTGGCGCCGCAGGTGGAGATGAACCACAAGGTCGTGCCTCTGTTCAACAACCCTCCCGCAGCGCCGATGACCAACGTCGCCGCGAGTGCGCCGAACTTCGCCGCCGTCGTCAAGGCCTATGGGCCCGCAGTGGTGCACATCAATGTGAAAGGCGAAACCAAGGAGACTGTGCAGCAGCAGATCCCCAAGCAGTTCCGCAACGACCCGTTCTTCCGCTTCTTCCAGCAGTTCAATGGCCAGCAGCAGGAAGTGCCCACCGAGGGGCTGGGCTCGGGCTTCATCATCAGCTCGAACGGGCTGATTCTGACCAACGCGCACGTCGTCAAGGGCGCCAGCTCGGTGCGTGTGACGCTCACCGATCATCGCACCTACAAGGCCAAGGTGCTGGGCTACGACACCAAGACCGACATCGCGGTGATCAAGATTGCGGCGACCAACCTCCCCACGGTGCGGCTGGGCAACCCCTCCAATCTGGAGCCGGGCGACTGGGTGCTGGCCATCGGCTCGCCTTATGGCTTCTACAACACGGTGACTGCCGGGATCGTGAGCGCCAAGAGCCGCTCGCTGCCCGATGACAGCATGGTGCCCTTCATCCAGACCGACGTGGCGGTGAACCCCGGAAACTCCGGCGGGCCGCTGTTCAACACCAAGGGCGAGGTCGTGGGCATCAATTCGCAGATCTTCACCCAGACCGGGGCGTTCGAGGGGCTGTCTTTCGCCATCCCGATCAACGTGGCCGAGCGCGTGGCCAAGCAGATCATCGAGCATGGCAAGGTGCAGCACGCCCGTCTGGGCATTGCGGTGCAGACGGTGACGCAGAGCCTGGCGACTTCCTTCGGCCTGCAAACCCCGCGCGGCGCACTGGTGGCGCAGGTCGAGAAAGACAGCCCGGCGTCCAAGGCGGGTCTGCAGCCGGGCGACATCATCCTCAGCGTGAACGGGCAGCCGGTGAACGACTCGGCCGATCTGCCGATGATGATCGGCCTGTCCGAGCCCGGCAGCAAGGTGACGCTGGACGTGTGGCGCGACCACAAGCAGCAGACCATCACCGCGGTGCTGGGCAACTTCAGCGACAACGTGATGCTGGCCTCGGCCAGCCCCGGCGCGCATGGCGACCACGGCGGGCTGGGCCTGGTGGTGCGCCCGCTCAACGCCAACGAAGAACAGCAGGCCGGGGTGTCGCATGGTCTGCTCGTCGAGGGTGTCAGCGGCCCGGCGGAGCAGGCCGGCATCCAGCCCGGCGACATTCTGATCGCGGTCGACGGCAAATCGGTCAACAACATCGATCAGGTGCGCAATATCCTGAAAAGCGCGGGCAAGTCGGTGGCCTTGCTGATCCAGCGCGGCAGCAATCGCATCTTCGTGCCCGTGCAGATCGGCTGATCGAGCGCTTCCTCCTTTCCTCCAAGCAGTGTTTCGCGGGGCCGCCGGCTCCGCTTTTTTATGGGCGGTCGGATCGCGAGCGGGTTCTATACTGGAGTTTTTTTGTCGGAGATTTTCATGTCGATCGCGCAAACCCTCAAGGAACTGGGCATCAGCCTGCCCCCGGTTTCCACCCCCGCCGCCGCCTATGTGCCCTATGTGCAGAGCGGCAATCTGGTGTTTCTCTCCGGGCATATCGCCCGAAAAGACGGCAAGCCCTGGGTGGGCCAACTGGGCGTCGACATGGACACCGCTGTGGCCAAGGAAGCGGCGCGGGCCATCGCCATCGACCTGCTGGGCACGCTGCAGGCCGCGGTGGGCGATCTGGAGCGGGTCAAGCGCGTGGTGAAACTGCTGGGCCTGGTGAATTCGGCGCCCGGCTACACCGAACAACATCTGGTGATCAACGGTGCATCGGAGCTCATCGCGCAGGTCTTCGGCGAACGCGGCGCGCATGCCCGCAGCGCCTTTGGCGTGGCGCAGTTGCCCATGGGCGCCGCGGTGGAAATCGAGCTGATCGCCGAAGTGTGAGCAGGACGATCCGCCGCGCCGGGCTGGACGACGCCGAGGCGCTGGCCGGGCTGTCGGAGCAGTTGGGCTATCCCGCCACAGCGGCCGTGATGCGCGAGCGGCTGGCGCTCATCCTGCCGTCAGTCGATCACGCGGTATTCGTTGCCGAAGTGCAGGGCCGGGAGGTGGCCTGGGTGCATGTGCTCAAGGTGCTGCATCTGGAATCCGGGCTGTGCGCCGAAATCGCCGGGCTGGTGGTGGATGAGGCGCACCGCGGCGATGGACTGGGTGCCGAACTGGTGCAATGCGCCATCGACTGGACGCGCTCGCAGGGACTGGCCGTGCTGCAGGTGCGCAGCCGCGCCGAGCGCCGGCGCACGCATCAGTTTTACTTGCGCCGGGGTTTCACCGAGGTCAAGGTACAGCACTTGTTCGAGTTGCGCGTGCCGGGGCGGTGAGCAAGGTTGGGCTTTGACCCTTTGGGTTTTGGCCCTGTCAGGCGCGGCCAATCCACTCTGGCTTGAACGTCACCTCGATCTTGCGTCCGCGCCGGGCGCGTTTGCCGACGTAAGGCGCTTGCTGCGCAGCGCCGAGCGTGGTGCTGCGCAGCAAACCGCCGCGACCTTTTCCGCTGACCAGCAGGGCGTCGCGCTCGGTTGCCAGTTGCGCCACGCTTTGCAGGGTTTCCTGGGCGTCGAGCGCCATCAGGGTGATGCCCCTGCCGCCGCGCGCCAGGGTTTTGACTTCCGCTGCCGGATAGAGCAGCAGGCGGCCGTCCGCGCTCAAGACGGCCAGACGCCCGAGCGGGCGGCCTGCAGCGTCGGTGTCGAGCCGCAGCGGGCGCTGCAGCGCGTCGCCATCTTCGAGGGTGATGAAGGTCTTGCCCGCGCGCTGGCGGCTCAGGCCGTCGCCCAGCCGCGCGACAAAGCCGAAACCCTGCGCCGTCCACAGCAGCATGGCCGTGGTGCGCTCGCCTGCGACATAGTGCAGGGCCTGCGTGCCCGGTGCAAGCTCGATGAAGGTGGTCACGGGCTGGCCGTCGCCGCGTCCGCCGGGCAGGTCGGCGACATCGATCGAGTAGGCCCGGCCATCGCTGCCGAACACCACCAGGGGATCGACGCTGCGGCATTCGAACGTGGCGTAGAGCGCATCGCCGGGTTTGAAGGCGAGGGCGCCCTGCATCAGGCCGTGGCCTTTTTGCGTGCGCAGCCAGCCTTTGCGCGACACGATGACGGTGACGGCCTCATCCACCACCTTGACCTCGGCCACTGCGCGCTCATCAAACTGGATGAGGGTGCGGCGCTCGTCGCCGAACTGTTTGGCATCGGCTTCGATCTCGCTGATGATGCGCCGCGTCATGGCCTTGTCATCGGCCAGCAATTTGTGCAGGTCGGCCGCTTCGGCGCGCTGCGCGGCGAGTTCCTTGTCGATGCGGATGGCTTCCAGGCGGGCGAGCTGGCGCAGCCGCATGTCGAGAATGTCGTCAGCCTGCAGCTCGGTGAGATCGAAGCGCGTCATCAGCGCGGGCTTGGGATCGTCGCTGTTGCGGATGGTGTCGATCACCTCGTCGAGGTTGAGCAGTACCTGCTGCCGCCCTTGCAGGATGTGGATGCGCGCGTCCACCTGCTCCAGCCGGTGGCGGGTGCGGCGCTGCACGGTCTGGCCGCGATAGGCGAGCCACTCGCGCAGGATGTCCATCAGCCCCTTCTGGCGCGGCTTGCCGTCGGCGCCGATCATCACCAGATTGATCGGCACGCTGGTCTCCAGGCTGGTGCGGGCGAGCAGGGTGTTGACGAACTCGGCGACATCGATGCGCGAGCTGCGCGGCTCGAACACCAGCCGCACCGCCGCCTCACGGCCCGACTCGTCGCGCACCGTGTCGAGCAGACCCAGCAGGCTGGTCTTCAGCGCAATCTGCTCGGGTGCGAGCGCCTTCCTGCCGGGGCGGACCTTGGGGTTGCTGAGTTCCTCGATTTCTTCGAGCACCTGCTGGGTGCTGGTGCCGTGCGGCAGTTCGTGGATGACGAGTTGCCATTGGCCGCGGGCGAGTTCTTCGATGGTCCAGCGCGCGCGCACCTTCAGGCTGCCGCGGCCGCTGGCATAGGCCGCGGCGATGTCCTGCGGGCTGGAGATGATCTGGCCGCCGGTGGCGAAGTCGGGGCCGGGCATCAGCGCCAGAGCGTCGGTGAGTTCGAGGCGGGGATTCTTGAGCAGGGCGACGCAGACGCTGGCGACCTCGTGCAGATTGTGCGAGGGAATCTCGGTGGCCATGCCCACGGCGATGCCGCTGGCGCCGTTGAGCAGAACGAAAGGCAGGCGCGCGGGCAGCAGCCGGGGCTCGGTGGTCGAGCCATCGTAGTTGGGAATGAAGTCGGTGGCGCCTGCGTCGATTTCGCCCAGCAGCAGCCGGGCTATTGAAGCAAGTCGCGCCTCGGTGTAGCGCATCGCGGCGGCGCCGTCGCCGTCGCGCGAGCCGAAGTTGCCCTGGCCGTCGATCAGCGGATAGCGCTGCGCGAAATCCTGCGACAGCCGCACCAGCGCGTCGTAGGCGGCCTGGTCGCCGTGCGGGTGAAAGCGGCCGAGCACGTCGCCGACCACGCGCGCCGACTTGACCGGCTTGGCTTCCGCCGTCAGTCCCATGCGCCACATGGCGTAGAGAATGCGCCTCTGCACCGGCTTCAGACCGTCGCACACATCGGGCAGGGCGCGGCCCTTGACCACGGAAATGGCATAGTCGAGATAGGCGCGGCGGGCATAGTCGCCCAGCGCCAGCGTATCGGCGTCGTCTTCGGGCCGGTTGTCGAATTCGAGGGTGGCTTGTTCACTCATATCAGATGTCCACTTCGATCTGGTCGCCGTATTCCTCCATCAGCGCGCGGCGGGCCTGGGCTTCGCCTTTGCCCATGAGCTGGGAGAAAAGTATTTCTGCTTCATCGAGCCGCACGCGGTACAGACGCCGGGTGTCGGGGTTCAGCGTGGTGTCCCAGAGTTGCTCGGCGCTCATTTCGCCCAGGCCCTTGAAGCGCGAAATCTGCCAGGCGCCGTCCTTCAGGCCGTCCTTGCGCAGCTTGTCCTGCGCGGCCTGCAGTTCGGCATCGTCGAGCACGTAGATTTTCTGCGCGGGCTTCTTGCCGCGCGCGGGCGCGTCGATGCGGTACAGCGGCGGGCGTGCCACGCAGACATGACCGCGCTCGATGAGCCTGGGAAAGTGACGGAAGAACAGCGTGAGCAGCAAGACCTGGATGTGCGAGCCGTCGACGTCGGCATCGCTCAGAATGCAAATCCTGCCGTAGCGCAGGTTCGACAGATCGGGGGTGTCGTCCTTGCCGTGCGGGTCGACGCCGATGGCCACCGCGATGTCGTGAATCTCGGTGTTGGCGAACAGCCGGTCGCGCTCCACCTCCCAGGAATTGAGCACCTTGCCGCGCAGCGGCAGCACCGCCTGGAACTCCTTGTCGCGGCCCATCTTGGCCGAGCCCCCGGCGGAATCGCCTTCCACCAGAAAGAGTTCGGTGCGTGCGACATCGCGGCTCTCACAGTCGGTCAGCTTGCCCGGCAGCACGGCCACGCCCGAGCCCTTTTTCTTCTCCACCTTCTGCGCCGCGCGCAGGCGGCTCTGCGCCTGGCGGATGACCAGTTCGGCGAGCTTCCTGCCCTGATCCACCCGTTCATGCAGCCAGATCTCGAACACGGGCCGCACCGCCTGGCCGACCAGGCGCAGCGCATCGCGGCTGTTGAGCCTTTCCTTGATCTGGCCCTGGAACTGCGGATCGAGCACCCGCGCGGAAAGCACGAAGGACGCCCGCGCGAAGAGGTCTTCGGGCAATAGCTTCACGCCTTTGGGCTGCAGGTTGTGCAGTTCGATGAAGCCCTTCACGGCCTGGAACAGCCCCTCGCGCAAGCCGGCCTCGTGCGTGCCGCCCGCGGGCGTGGGAATGAGGTTGACGTAGGACTCGCGAAGCAGGGCGCCCTCTTCGGTGAAGGCCACGCACCAGGCAGCGCCTTCGCCTTCGGCGAAGCTTTCTTGATCGGAGGAAGCGCTGGCGTAGTGCTCGCCCTCGAAAAGGTCGATGCAGGGTGGCTGCTGCAGGCTGCTCTGCAGATAGTCGCGCAGCCCGCGGGCATATTCCCAGTGCGTGGCGTCGCCGGTCTTCTCCTGGATCAGATCGACCTTCACCCCGGGCAGCAGCACCGCCTTGCTGCGCAGCAGATGGGTGAGCTCGGTCAGCGGGAGATGCGGGCTGTCGAAATACCGGGCATCGGGCCAGACGCGCACCCGGGTACCGCTTTTGCGCTCATCGCGCGTGGCCTTGCGCACCGTCAGCGGTTCGATGACCTCGCCGCCGGCAAACACCAGATGCGCCACCTGGCCGTCGCGCCAGACGGTGACTTCCAGCCGCTTCGATAGCGCGTTCGTCACCGAAACGCCCACGCCGTGCAGTCCGCCCGAGAAGCTGTAGGCGCCGCCCTGCAGCTTGTCGAACTTGCCGCCGGCGTGCAGCCGGGTGAACACCAGCTCGACCACCGGCGCGTTTTCCTCCGGGTGCGGGCCGAAGGGGATGCCGCGACCATCGTCTTCCACGCTCACGCTGCCATCGAGATGCAGCGTGACGGCGATGTGCTGGCAATAGCCGCCCAGGGCTTCGTCGGCGCTGTTGTCGATCACCTCCTGCACGATGTGCAGCGGGTTGTCGGTGCGGGTGTACATGCCCGGCCGCTGGCGCACGGGCTCCAGGCCCTTGAGCACGCGGATGGACGATTCGGAATAAACGGGAGGTGTTGACCCCAACGCTCGCTTACGTTCGCTGCCCCCCGAGGGGGCTGCCTCTGCCTTGAGGCGGCTCTGCGGCAGTGGTCGACGACTGGCCATAAAGGTTCAAAAAATTATCCACAGGGATGCCGCCGATGCCCAGTTATCCCCAGCGGCTGGGGAAAATGTGACATCGGAGGGGCGCAAAGCCCTGAATTCATGCGGGTGAATCGGGCTGCCCAAAAAACAGGCAGGCCGATGCGGGAGGCAGACCCGCACTGCGCGATGGCTGTGCAGGTCTGGGGGAGGATTGTAGGCAGGGGGCTCTAACCCAGATTGTCCATTAGGCGGGGCTTCGCCCCTACACGGGCGCTGGTGGTCGGTTTGGGGCGTCTTTGTCCTGGCGCTTCGCGCCCATAGCTTGAGCTATGGGCTTGTCGCGTCGGGCCAAATCCATCCCCAACCCGCCGCGCCATCTTCCCGTGTCCTAATGAACAATCTGGGTTTATTGCATTTCCAGATCGGGCAAGACCGCGTCCAGCCCGGCCTGGGCGCATTCCTCGTCGACCCTGCCGTCCGGCGCGCCGCTCACGCCCACGGCGCCATATATACGGCCGCCGGCCTCGATCGGCACCGAGCCCGCGGTGAAGGCCAGGCCGTCACCCAGCAGCGCCAGCGGCGAGGCGGCCTGCGGCCCCATGGCCGTGCCCTTGATGCCGAACATGGCTGCGGTGTAGGCCTTCTGCCGGCTGATGGCCAGCGACACGGGCGGGGCCAGGGTGTCGCGCAGCGTGGCCTGCACGATGCCGTTGCGGTCGACCACGGTGGCGCTGACCTGCAAGCCCTTGGCGCGGCAAGCCTTGATCGCGCCTTGCGCAATGCGCTCGGCGGTATCGAGGGTGAGGCGGTGGACGGTCACGCTGAGCGGTTCGGCCGCGAAGGCGGGGGCGGACAGTACGGCACACAGGCCGAGCGCCGCGGGCAAACGAAAGCGAAAGCAATTCATGATGTCTCCTGCAGAAATTTTTTGGCGATGGGCAGGGCGCGTGCGTGATGCAGTATTCCACAGCGTCCCGCGTCCTGCACACCCTGGAGCAGCGGCGATTCACCGGGGCTGATGCATGAGTTTGTCCAGCGTGGGTGCGATCGCCTGCGCGATGCGCTCCTTGCCTTGCGCGTCCGGGTGCAGCAGCATCTGGGTGTGAGGCGGCAACCGGTGCACTCCGTCCATCACTGCAGGTCATGTCGCCGATGAAGCCGGGATTGAGCAGGGCATGACGTCCGTATTCGCGCTGCAGGCCGGGCATTGGAAACGGATCGGCAAGAGAGGCAGCAGAAGCAAGCCTCGCTTGCAGCTCCGATTTCCTGGAACGGTGTGCAATTTTGAACAATTCTTGACGTTTCGTCGAGACCACCGGGCCGACAACGTGACGGATTTCACGGACAAGACGGCGCCGCTTCGGGAGAATTCACTCAAACCAGAACAGCCTGTGAATCGGGTGCAGGAATAATGGAAATTTATCGTTGATTTCGCCAGTCCGCTCCGATTGTCAAGAAGTTTGGTTCTTTGTTGACAGTCTCCACCCGGTTTTTTTCGGATGTTTCCTCTTCACGCGAACGCCGTTTCTCAGCCCTGAAAATTTGACTCACTGACTCTGTCTGCTGCAACGCCCCGATGCGCTCTGTGCCCACCCGCTCCGTATTGCGCTGGCTGCTCTGGTCAGTGGGCCTGGCTGCGTGTTACATCCTGCTGGCCTGGCTGGTGCTCGGGGTGCGGTCGGGCGAGCTGATTCTGTGGCCTTCTGCGGCCGTCGCGGCGTTCGGCCTGATCGCGCGCGGGCCGTCGATGGCGCCGGCCATCGTGCTCGCTTCCTGGGTGAGCAACCGTCTGCTGCTGGGTTGGGGATGGGAGGCCAGCGCCTTGATCGCCGCGGGCGACGCGCTCGGTCCGCTGCTCGGCTGGTGGCTGCTGCGACGGCGGGTGCACTGGCAGGGTTTCGAGACGACGGCAGACGGACTCTGGTTCATCGGGGCGATGGGCCTGCTGGGGGCCGGGGTTTCAGCCGCACTGGGCGCGATCGCCGCGGCGATCCATGGCTTTGACCAGTCGCCGGTGACGCCTGACCTGGGCGTGCAGTGGTGGGTGACCGACATGACCGGCATCGTGGTGCTCACTCCCGCCGCGGAGCTGTTGCGTCGGCTGTCGCCGCAGGCCTTGCGCTCGGCTTCGAACGGCGAAATGGTGCTGCTGCCGGCGCTGGCGGTGGTCGGCACCCTGCTGGTCTATCTCATGCCGACGGGCCAGAGCGCGCTGCCCATTGGGCTGGCGAGCCTGGTGATGCTGCCGATGCTGTGGTCGGCGATGCGCCTGCCGCTGGCGGTATCCGCTTCGCTCACGGCCGTGGTCAGCCTGTTGATCGTTGCGGCGACCGTGCTGCAGCATGGCCCGATGTATGCCATGCTGGGCAGCGACCGCTTCATGTCCATGCAGATCATTCTGCTGGCTTTCGCCAGCGCCATGCTGCTGGCCGGGCTGCTGGCCAACGAGCGCACCTTGGCGATCAGGCAGGTGCGCGACATCAACGCCACGCTGGAGAAAAAGGTCAACCGCCGCACCGCAGCGCTGCAGATCAGCCAGGCCACCACGCAGGCGCAGTTGCGGTTTCAGGAGTCGCTGCTCAACGCACTGCCCAATCCGGTGGCGTTCAGCGATCCGCACGGGCGGTTCACCCGGGTCAACGTGGCCTTCAATCTGCTGGTCGGGCTCAGCAGCCCCGAAATCCACGGGCGCACCGGGCCGCAGATCCTCGGCGCCGCGCTGGGCCGCCTCTGGGAAGAGATGGACGGCGAACTGCTCTCGGGCCGTCTGCAGGTCACGCGCGAGGCGGCCTATCTGCATCCCGATCACGAGCCCACGGTGTGGATTCTGAACAAGGCGCTGGTGCGCGACGCGGTCAGCCGCCAGATCGTCGGCGTGGTGACGAGCATGCAGGACATCACCGCGATCAAGCAGCTTCAGCAGCAGCTCAGCGAGGACGAGCAGCGTTTTCGCTTTCTGGCGGAAGAATCGCCCGTGCCGCTGGTCATCACCCGCACGAGCGACGCGGCGCTGCTGTTCTCCAACAAGGCGGCCGAAGCGCTTTTCCGTGGCTCATACGCGCAACTTGCCGGGCAGTCGGTGCGCCATCTCTGGGGCGATGCAGTCGATCGCGATCGATTGCTGCTGCGCCTGCAGCGCGAGGGCGGGACGGTGCGCGGCGTGGAGGCGCAGTTTCGCCGTTTCGACGGCACGGGGGTCTGGCTGCTGCTGTCCGTGACCCGCGGGCGCTACCGCGACGACGACGCGCTGATCTTCGCCTTCAAGGACATCACCGAGGTCAAGGCGCGCGAGGACGAGTTGCGCAATCTGGCCTACACCGACACGCTGACGGGCATACCGAACCGGCGCCACTTCCTGGCTCGCGCCGCGCTGGAACTGCGCCGCGCGCAGCGCGAGGGCAGCCCGTTCGCACTGCTGGCGCTGGACATCGACCGCTTCAAGCAGATCAACGACCGGCTCGGCCATCAGGCGGGCGATGCGGTGATCCGCTGTTTCGCCCAGACCTGCATGCAGCAGTTGCGCGGCCCCGATCTTTGCGGACGGCTGGGCGGTGACGAGTTTGCCATCCTGCTGCCGCAGACCACGCGGCAGGTCGCTTTCGACGTCGCGCAGCGCCTGCGTCTGGCCATTCAGGAGGCGGGCTGTCTGCCTTCGGCGGATCAGGTCGGCCTGACGCTGACGACCAGTATCGGCATCGCCGAGTTTCTGCCCACTTCGACGATCAGGGACGCCGACGAATTGCTCGACCGCGCCGACCAGGCGCTCTACCGCGCCAAACAGTCCGGGCGCAACCGGGTGGAAATCTGGAGCGGCGAGTCCCCGGGGCCGGTGTGAGCGTCGGGCACACCTCCCCACCCCAACCCTCCCCACGAGTGGGGAGGGAGTGAACTGACCTCCCCCACGGCGTGGGGGAGGTTGGGAGGGGCATCCGAAGGAGGCGCGAAGCGCAGTTCTCACCTCCTCCACGTAGTGGGGGAGGCCGGGAGGGGGTCAAGGCTGCTTGTGATCGAGCAGCCAGCGATAAAGCTCGTCGCGCTTGAGCCCGGTGAGATCGGCTGCCACCGCGGCCGCGCGTGAGATCGGCAGTTCCTGCGCCAGACGTTGCAGCAGGGCGGCGGCCTGGGCATCGAGTTCTGCCTCGGCCACGCGCGGCTGCAGCAGCAGCACGAATTCGCCCTGCGCCCGCCGGGGATCGGCCTCCAGCCAGTCGAGCGCGGTTTGCGGTGTGCACGGCAGCAGGGTTTCGAACTGCTTGCTCAATTCCTTGGCGAGGACGAGCTGGGCTTGTGCATCGAGTTCCAGCAAGGTGTGCAGGCAGTCGCGCAGCCGGTGCGGGGCTTCGAAAAACACTGTCACTCGCGGGCCTTGCAGCGCGGCCTGCAAGAACTCGCACCGCGCCGTGGCCTTCTCGGGAGCGAAGCCGGCGAAGCAGTAGCCCGCGCGCAGGTCCAGCCCGCCGGCGCTGAGCGCCGCCGTGACCGCGCTGGCCCCCGGTATGGGCATCACCCTCAGCCCGGCGGCATGGACCGCGGCGGCAAGGCGGCTGCCCGGATCGCTGATGCCCGGCGTGCCGGCGTCGCTGACGAAGGCCACGCGCTCGCCGGCGGCGATGGCCGCCACTACGGCCTGCGCCGCCTGCGCTTCGCGGTGCCGGTCGCAGCGCAGCAGAGGTTTGCGCAGGCCATACGCTTCGAGCAGGCGTTGCGCCACGCGGGTGTCCTCGGCGGCGATGCGGTCGGCCTGGTGCAAGACGGCCAAGGCGCGCAGGCTGATGTCGGCCAGATTGCCGATGGGCGTGGCCACCATGTAGAGCGCGGGGGGAAAATCCTGCTGGGCGCAGAATGCCAGCGCAGCTTGGGTGGGAGAGGACATGGCGGGCATGATGCAAATGTGGAAGCGACGCGCGGCGCGCCGCCTGGGGCAGTCGGCCGAAGCGCAGGCCTGCGCCGATCTGCAGGCCAGGGGATTGAGGCTGGTCGAGCGCAATTATCGGGTGCGCGGCGGCGAGATCGACCTCATCATGCGCGCGGCCGACGGCACGCTGGTCTTCGTCGAGGTGCGCGCCCGCAGCAACGCGGCAGCGTATGGCGGGGCGGCGGGCAGCGTCGATGCGCGCAAGCGCCGCCGCATCGTGCTGGCGGCGCGTCACTATCTGGCGCGTCTGACCGAGGAGCCGGTGTGCCGCTTCGACGTGGTGACGCTCGATGGCGACAGGCTGGAGTGGCTGCCCGGCGCGTTTGCGGTCGAGGAGTGAATGTGCGCAACCGCAGCCGCGACTAACATCACTGTTTTGCACCTTCCCCACACCATGTTAGAGCAGCGCATCCAGCAGCATTTTTTCGACAGCGCCGATCTGAAATACCAGTCCGCCGAGTCGCTGACCGGGCCGATTGCGCGCGCCGTCGATGTGCTGGCGACGGCGGTGTCCAATGGACACAAGATTCTGATCTGCGGCAATGGCGGCTCGGCCGCCGACAGCCAGCACCTGGCCGCCGAACTGGTGGGCCGTTTCGAGCGCGAGCGCCCCGAACTGGCCGCCATCGCGCTGACCACCGACACCTCCATCCTCACCGCCGTGGCGAACGACTACGGCTTCGACCATGTGTTTTCCAAGCAGGTCAGGGCACTGGGACTGCCCGGCGACGTGCTGGTGGCTTTCAGCACCAGCGGCAATTCGTCGAGCATCGTCGAAGCCGTGCGGGTCGCACAGGAACGTGAGATGAGCGTGGTGGCGCTGACCGGACGCAGCGGCGGACGGGTGGCTGGTCTGCTGCGCGAGGTCGATGTGCACATTGCCGTACCCAACGACCGCACCGCCCGCATTCAAGAGGTGCATCTGCTGACGCTGCACTGTCTTTGCGATGGCTTAGACTGGCTGCTGATGGGTGAACCGGAGTCCTCGGAATGACACAGATCAACGCACATATTTCTTCCCGGCCCGTTGCAGCCGCGGGCGGCGGGCGCAGTCGGCGCCGACTGTGGCGTGCGGCCGGCCTGCTCGCCGTCGTGCTCGCGGCCACGCAGTTGCAGGGCTGTTTCGTGCTGGGGCTGGGCGCGGTGGGTACGACCGCCTACGTGGCATCCGACCGGCGCACGGCGGGCTCCATCCTCGAAGACAACACCATTGGGCTCAAGGCCGACAACCGCATTTCGTCCGCCCTCGGGCCCGACTGCAATGTGCGCGCTGTGAGCTACAACCAGCAGGTGCTGCTGGTCGGTCAGGTGCCCAACGAGGCCGACAAGCAAAAGGCCGAAGAGATCGTCAAGGGCGTGCCCAATGTCAAGGCCGTGCTCAACGAAATCGACATCGGCCCGGTGGCCGACCTGAACCGCAGCGCCACCGACACCCTCATCACCACCAAGGTGCGCGCCGGCCTGATCGACGCGCACGACATTTTCGGCAACGCCTTCAAGGTCACCACGTCCAACAGCGTGGTCTATCTCATGGGCATCGTCACCCAGCGCGAGGCCGACCGGGCCGTCCAGATCGCGCGCGATACCTCCGGCGTATCCAAGGTCGTGACCATGTTCAACATCATCACCGAACAGCAATTGCGGGAAATGCAGAATCCGCAAAAGGAAAACGCGCCGCCGTCCCAGCCGCACGGCAATGAACCCTGAACCCTGTTTCTCCCTTCCCAATATAAGGACCGACCATGAGTTTGCGCGACGTGCCCGCCGGCAAGAGCCTGCCCGACGATTTCAATGTGGTGATCGAGATTCCCGCCCATGCGCCGCCGGTGAAGTACGAGGTGGACAAGGCCAGCGGCGCATTGTTCGTCGACCGCTTCATGTCCACCGCGATGCACTATCCCTGCAACTACGGCTATATTCCGCAGACCCTGTCGGAGGACGGCGACCCGGTGGACGTGCTCGTGGTCACCCCCATTCCTCTGGTGCACGGCTGCGTCGTGCGCTGCCGCCCCATTGGCATGCTGAAAATGACCGATGAAGCCGGGGTGGACGCCAAGCTCATCGCCGTGCCGGTGGAAAAACTGTTGCCGCAATACCGCCATATCCAGAAGCCCGAAGACCTGCCGCCCGAACTGCTCAAGCAGATCGAGCACTTTTTCAACCACTACAAAGACCTCGAAGCGGGCAAGTGGGTGAAGACCGAGGGCTGGGTCGGGGCGGATGCCGCGCGGGCCGAAATCAGCTCCAGCGCCGCGCGTTACACCGCCAAGTAATCGTCGTCTGTACGACAAAGCCCAAGACAAAGGCCACTCTCGGGTGGCCTTTGTCGTTTGTGGCGCTGCGGTTTCAGCCGTTTTGATCGCGCAACCGCGTCAGCAGCGACGAGGTATCGAGCCGGCCGCCGCCCGCTGCCTGCACATCGGCATAGAACTGATCGACCAGCGCGAGCACCGGCAGCCGCGCGCCGTTTTGGCGCGCTTCGTTCAGGCACAGGCCGAAGTCCTTGCGCATCAGATCGACGGCAAAACCGAAGTCGTAGCGGCCTTCGATCATGGTCGGGCCGCGGTTATCCATCTGCCAGCTCTGCGCCGCGCCCTTGCCGATGACCTGCAGCACCTTGTGCAGATCGAGCCCGGCACGCTCGCCGAAGGCGATGGCCTCCGCCAGGCTCTGGATCAGCCCCGCCAGCGCGATCTGGTTCACCATCTTGCACAGTTGCCCAGCGCCGTTGTCGCCCAGGCGGGTGACGGCGCGGGCGAAGGCGCCGATCACCGGCTGCGCCCGCTCGAAGGCCTGCACATCGCCGCCGCACATCACGGTGAGTAGGCCGTTCTGCGCTCCGGCCTGTCCGCCCGAGACCGGGGCGTCGAGGAAAAACAGCCCGCGTTCGCGCGCCGCCAGGCCGAGTTCGCGCGCCACATCGGCCGAGGTCGTGGTGTGGTCGATGAACACCGCGCCCGGCTGCATGCCGGCAAAGGCGCCGTCCGGGCCCAGGGTCACGCTGCGCAGATCGTCATCGTTGCCGACGCAGGAGAACACGAAATCCGCCCCCGCCGCGGCTTCGCGCGGGGTCGCCGCCGAATGTCCGCCATTGCGACGCACCCAGTCGTGCGCCTTGCTGGCGGTGCGGTTGTAAACGGTGACGCGGTGTCCGGCGCGGGCCAGATGCCCGGCCATCGGGTCGCCCATGACGCCCAGTCCGAGAAAGGCGACGGTCTGCGCGGGCGTATCGGTGGAGGTGGGGTTGCTCATGGTGAAAGTCGATCAGGAAGAGTAAAAAAATCACAGCAGCCAGAAGCAGCTCATGGCCACCGCCGTGGGCAGCAACGCGGCGCCCAGCAGTCCCAGCGGCTGCACGGCGCCGTCGTCAAAGCTGCTGCGCAGCAGCGCGATGCCGGCCGGATTGGGTGCGTTGGCAATGACCGTGAGGCCGCCGCCGCTGACCGCTCCCGCCACCAGCGCGTATTTGAATTCCGGGCTCAGGCCCTGCACCAGCGAACCGAGGTAGGTGAGCGCGGCATTGTCGGTGATGGCCGTCAGCGCCGTGGCGCCGAAAAACACCGCGGTCGCATCCATGCGGGTGAGCAGCGGTTGCAGCCACCATTGCTGTAGGCCGCCCAGCACCACCAGCCCGCCCAGAAAGAAACCGACGAGCATGCCTTCCTTGAGCATCAGCGTGTCCTGATAGCGCGCGTAAGCGGTGGCAAAGCCGACGAAAAACAGCAGCAGCGGAATGAACACCGCCGGATGGTGGGCGAACACCACCACGCCCACGAGAAACAGCAGGTGGATGCCAATGACGCTCAGCGGCGCGCGCGGTTGGGCGGGGTCGGCCGCGGCAGGCTTGGCGGGTCGTTCCAGCCCGGCGAGTTCGCGGCGGAACAGCAGGGTGGCGCCCAAGGCGTTGAGGGCCACCGCGATGGCGGCCTTCCAGCCGAACTGGGTGAGCATGAAGCCCAGGTCCCACTGCCAGGTCGAGGCCACCATCAGCACCGGCGGCGCGGCGAAATGAGTGAGCGTGCCGCCGATGGACACGTTGACGAACAGCACGCCCAGGGTGACGTATTTGAGGCGCAGCGACACATCGGCACGGAAAATGCGGTCACGCAGCAGCAGCGCGGCCAGGGTCATGGCAGCCGGCTCGGTGATGAAGGAGCCCAGCAGCGGCACGACCACGAGCAGCAGCAAATAGAACATCACCGCGCCCGGCAGGGGAAGGGCGCGAGCCAGACCGTTGACCCCGTCGCCCGCTACCTGGAGGATGGGCCGGGTGCCCGCGATGACCATGATGGCGAACACGAACAGCGGCTCGGTGAAGTTGCGCGAGTCGATATACGCCACCGCGTCGTGCTGGCCCAGCGCGGCGAACAGAAACACCATCAGCACCATCGCCCAGAAACCGAACACCACCTCGACCTCGCCAAGCAGATGCCACAGCCCGGCGTGCGCGGGCTGCCGATGCGCCAGGCCCTCGAAGAATTTGGTGGAAAAAGTATGGATCACCGCAATGGCGAACAGCGCGGCGCCCACGTATTGCACGTAGGCAGGGATCGAGTCGGTCATCGGTTCGGGTGAGTGGGGGCTAAAAGAAACAAGGTCTGATGGTATCGGCTGAATCGGCGGCGCGGCACGTCGTGGAGCCATAATGCAGCGCATCCGATGATTCGCGAGGTTTTGATGTCTGCCACTGCTTCGTCCGTCTGGAGGCAACTGCGCCGCATATTGCTCAGCCTGCCGGTGCTCATTGTGGCGGGCCTGTTCGTGTTTTACGTGGCCTTCGGCTATCTCGCGGTCGGGCCGCTGGCCGAGTATGTCATCCCCAGGCTGGCGCAGTCGCAGCTCGACAGCCGGGCCACGGTGGGCAAGGTGGCGTTCGATCCCCTGCGTCTGGATCTCACCGTGGACAAGTTGCAACTGAGCACGCCGCAAGGCGTGCCGCTGGCGGGGTTTGGCAGGCTGTTCGTCGATTTCGCCCCGGTGAGCCTGTTTCGCTGGGCCTGGACGTTTCATCAAATCCGCGTCGACCAGCCGCAGGTGAATGTGGCCATCGTGCAGGGCGGCGCGATGAACTGGGACGCTCTGCTGCATGCCCTGCAGCGCGGCCCCAAACCAGCCAAACCGTCGAACACCCTCCCGCGCGTGGTGATCGAGCACCTGCAGATCACGGGCGGCATGCTGCGCTATGCCGATGCCAACCGCACCCAACCCTATGCCACGCAGTTGACGCCGCTGAATCTGCAGGTCGACGACTTGTCCACCCTGCCCAGGGCGCGCGGGCGATATGCCCTCAGCCTGGTGCTGCCCGAGCAGAAGGCCACGCTGCGCTGGAAGGGTTATGTGGGCGTCAACCCGCCGGTGTCGGGCGGGCAGGCGGAACTCAGCGGGCTCGATCTGGCCGCGGTGGCGCGGGCGGTGCCGGGTCTGTCCAGCCGCCTGCAGATCGCATCCGGTGCGGCGACTGTCAGTGCGGCCTACAGTGCCGTGCTGACCCAACAAGGTTGGCAATGGGCGGTCAACGATCTCGATGCGCAGATTCGATCCTTCGATGCCAGGACGACCGCAGCGGCGGTGCAGTGGCAAAGCCTGAAGCTGGATCGGGCCAGGATCGACGGCGCGGCGCGCACTGCGTCGATGCAGATGCTGGCGCTCGACGGGCTGAACGCGGCATCGGGCAACGAACACCTGAAATTCCCCACAGCGCAACTGCAAGGCGCGCAGCTCGACTGGGGTCGGCAGCGCGCAGGTTTCGGGCCGCTGCAGGTGCAAGACCTCAGCGGACAGATCGGTCAGGCCGCGATCCAGGCGGGCAGCCTGCAGACGCAGCCGGGCACGGTCGACCTGACCCGGCACACCCTGCAACTGCCGCAGATGGCCTTGCAGGACACTCGGTTGCAGACCGAGGGTGCGCAGGCCAAGCCCTGGTTGTCGCTGCCCTTGTTCCAAGTCGATGCGGTGCAGGCCGATCTGGCGCAGCACCGCGTGCAGCTCGGTGCCGTCCAGCTCGACGCGGCGCGTGTTCAGCTCAAGCGTCTGGCCAACGGGCAGATCGATCTGCTTCAGGCGCTCGGCGCAGGGGCGTCGAAGGCAACCGTCAAACCTGCGACGACGGCGGCGGCCCTTGCGACCCAGCCGCAGCCCGCATGGAATCTGGATGTGCAGCGCATCGCCACCCGGGTGCAGTCGCTGGATTACACCGACCAGGGCTTCGAGGTGCCGTTGCAGGTGCGGCTCAGCGACGTCGAACTCAATACCTCGGCCCAGGTGACGCTGCCCGCGGGCAGCCCGGCGCGGGTTCAGGCCAAAGGCCTGCAACTGCACACGGCTGCCCTGCAGCTCGCCAGCGCAGGGCAGCCGCTGGCGAGCTGGAAAAGCCTGCAGCTCGGCACCAGCGAAATCAACCTGCCGTCTTCGGGCGTGGCCCATGTTCGTGCCGGAACCCTGCAAGTGGACGGTCTGCATACCGAGGTCACTCTGGCCGGGAGCGGCCTGAACTGGGCGCAGGCCTTTGCGCCCGCAGCCGCAACGCACGCGCCCACAGCGCCTGCCGCACGAAACCCGGCTGCAAAGCCGCCCGATCTGCAACTCAAGAGCCTTGCTCTGCGCGACTTTTCGGCGCGGGTCGAAGATCGCATGGCGCCCACGCCGATCCGTCTGGACGTGATGCAAGGCCAGGCCAGCGCCAGCAACCTCAGCCTGGATTTGCGCAAGGCCGTTGCGGTGCAAATGCGCTTTGCGCTCAAGCAGGGCGGCCGATTCAGCGCCCGCGGCCAGATCGCGCCGCAGCCGCTGGCCGGCTCGCTGCAGGTGAGCTTGCAACAGCTCGCGCTCACGCCCTTCGGCAGCCTGCTCGCGCCCTATGTGCGTCTGCAGCTGACCAGCGCAACGGCCTCGGCAGACGGCACGGTGAAGCTGGGCAAGGGCCAGGGCAGCATGCCGAAAGTGAGTTACGACGGCAGCGCGCAGGTGGACAACCTCGCGCTGGTCGAACCCGAAGGGCGCGCGCCGTTTCTGGGCTGGCGCAAACTCGCGGCCACCGGGCTGAGCGTCGACAGCTCGCCGCTGTCGGTGCGCATGACCGCGTTGCAGGCGGTGGAGCCTTATGGCCGCATCGTCATCAACCCCGACCGCACGCTCAATGTGCAGGCCATTTTGCTCACGCGCAAACCGGCACAGCTTCCTCCCGCGGCCGCTGCCCAGGCGAGCGCTGCGCAAAAGCCCCTGCCGCTGGCGCTGCGCATCGACCGCACCGCCATCGAAAACGCCGATGTGGACTTCACCGACCAGTCGATCAAGCCCGAGTTCCGCGTGCGCATGCAAAAACTCTCCGGGGTGATCAACGGCCTGTCCGACGCCCCCGACAGCAGCGCGCAGATCGAGCTCGACGGTCAGGTCAACAACTACGGCTCGGCCCAGGTGCGCGGGCAGTTGCAGCCTTTCCGCTCGACCCGGAACACCGATGTCACGCTGGATTTCCGCAACCTGAACATGGCCTCGATTTCGCCCTATTCGGGCAAGTTCGCCGGTCGCACCATCGAATCGGGGCGGCTCGATGCCCGGCTGGAATACAAGATCGTCAAGGCCCAGATGCAGGGCGACAACCGGTTCACCATCACGCGCCTGAAGCTCGGCCCCCACGTGGACAGTCCCGGCGCGATGAACCTGCCGCTCGATCTGGCCGTTGCCGTGCTGGAAAACAGCGACGGCCAGATCGACATCGACCTGCCGGTGCATGGCGACCTGAACAACCCCGAGTTCAGCTACGGCGGCATCGTCTGGCAGGCCATGGTCAACGTGCTGACCAAGATCGTCACCGCGCCGTTCCGCGCTTTGGGCGCCTTGTTTGGCGGCGGCGGCGAACCTACGCCGCAGAACGTGGTTTTCGCCCCCGGCAGCGCCGTGCTGGCCCCGCCCGAGCGCGCAAAGCTGCTGCAGATCAGCGAGGCGCTGCTCGAGCGGCCGCGGCTGGAATTGCAGGTGCCGCCCACGCTCGATGTTGCGCTGGATGTCGCTGCGCTGCAGGACGCTGCCGTGCGTCGCCAGGTATTGCTCAAACTGGGTGTAGCCGTGCCGCCTGATGCCAACCCCGGCCCGCTCGATCTGGGCAATGCCCGCACCCGCAATGCCATCTATGCGCTCTACCTCGACCAGCATCCCACCAGCGCGCTCGATGCGCTGAAAAAATCACTGCCCAAGACTGACGATCAGGAGCAGGCCTTGCTGCAGGCCATGCTGGCGCAACTGGCCAGGGCGGTGACGATTGCGCAGGCCACGTTGGACGCGCTGGCGCAGGCGCGGGCCCAGGCCGTGGTCACGGCGCTGACCACCGGCCCCAAGGCCTTGCCAGTTGCGCGGGTGCAGGTGGGTTCTGTGATCCAGGCGGAAGGCAAGGCGGCGCAGAAGGGCGAGAACAGCGGCGTGGTGCTCACGCTCGGCCTGGGCGCAGGCAACGACGTGACGAGGGCGCCGCCTGGCGGCCAGCTGGCGCCTGCCGCCATCCATCAAGGCAGGTAAGTGACCGGCCGCATGGCGAGAAAGCGCTCCAGCGCCGGGGGGCGGTAGTCGGGCAGGGCGGAATGCCGGCTGAGGGTGGAGGTATGCACGCCCTCGCGCCCGGCGGGGTTGGTCAGCCCCGGCTGGCGTTCGCGCTGGCCGAGCAGGCGGTAGAACAGCGTCAGGGTGTCGCCCATGGGTGCGGCGGGGTCGCCATGCGGGGGAAGCAGGGTCGCATCGAGCGCCAGACCGCAGCGCTGGGCGCGGTCGGCCATCCACAGCAGCGCCCCGTCGGACAGGCCGGTGAGCGTCTGCCCCCCGCCCACGTCGCCATGCACGCCCGGAAACCAGGCCTGCTCCACCACCTGATCGGTGGCATGGCTTTGCGTCTGCCACAGCGTCGGCACGAAAGGCTTGCGGCGCTCGTCCAGCGCCAGCGCCTGGAAGCCATAGCGCACATGGCTGCTCAGCGCCACGTCGTGAAATTCATAGAGGGGCTTGGTCCAGAAGCGCAGCGGCGTGACCGGAATGCCCAAGGCGCCCACCGTATCCCAGACGCCGATGAGTTCGATGGGCGCGTCCGGCCAGGCGTAGGCCTGGCGGAAGGCGATCGACTGCGGCGCGTTGGGGTGGCTGTCTGGCGTGCGGTCGCGGTAGAGGGCGTAGGCGTCGCCGACGTGGCCGATGTGCTGCGGACGCAGGATGCCGCAATTGCGGATCAGCCCGCCCACGCTGCGCACCGTATACGCGCCGCGGCTGTAACCGAACAAATAGATCGGGTCGCCCGGGTGATAGTTTTGCACCAGAAACAGATACAGTTCGCGGATGTTGGCCGAGATACCCAGGCCGAACGCGCCCCCGGTGAGCCTGTCCCACAGGCCGCCCTGTTCGCCCAGACCTTTTTGGTAGAACACGATCTGTTCGATGCCGTGGCTGTCCTGCGGCGCCACGGCCACGGAGAGTTTGACCACATTGGTCGGCGTGGGCGTGTTGCCGTCGTTCTGGTCGGGCCTGCTCCAAGTGCCGTCGGCGAACAGGGCGATGCGTTTCATCGATGGAAATGGGCAAAGGGCTTACGTTTTTTCACATCTGCATGATGGGGCGGCCCACGCCACTTGCCCACCCCCAAACCCGGTGTCGCACTGGACTTCGATCATGGGGGATAGACTGATGCAGAGTGACAGCTTTCGTTTCGACCATGACCCATCGCCATTCCACCTTTTCGGCTGAATCCTCGCAGCCCGCGCCAGACGCCCAGGCCGCGGTGGACGCCGCGATCACTTCGCGCCGCTCCATCCGCCGTTTTCTGCCCACTCCGGTTGCGCGCGAAACCATCGAGGCCATCCTGCAAGTGGCCGCGCGCGCCCCTTCGGGTACCAACACCCAGCCCTGGCAGGTGCATGTGCTCACCGGCGCAGCCAAGGACCGGCTGTCCGCCCGCATCCTGGCCGCGTATGACGATCCGGCGCAGGCCGCACAGCACACCGAGGAATACGCCTACTATCCGCGTGAATGGCGCTCGCCCTATATCGACCGCCGCCGCAAGGTCGGCTGGGATCTGTACGGACTGCTGGGCATCGCCAAGGGCGACAAGGCGGCGATGCACGCCCAGCATGGCCGCAACTACCGGTTTTTCGACGCGCCGGTCGGGATGATCTTCACCATAGCCCGGGTGATGCAGCAGGGCAGTTGGCTCGACTACGGCATGTTCCTGCAGAACATCATGATTGCCGCGCGCGCTCGCGGTCTGGACACCTGCCCGCAGGCGGCGTTCACCCAGTTTCACCGCCTCATCGAAGACGAATTGCAGATCGACGCCGCGACGCGGCAGATCGTCTGCGGCATGTCGCTGGGCTGGGCCGACGTGCACGCCATCGAGAACACCCTGGTGACCGAACGCGCGCCGGTCGCCGAGTTCGCGCAATTCCACGAAGCATGAACGTGCTGGCCTGGATCGGCGAAGCCCGCATCGCCCAAGCCGTGCAGGAGGGCAGGCTCGACCATCTTCCCGGCGCAGGCCGACCGCTCGATCTCACCGTGCGCGACGGCGCGCTCGAAGAGTCGGCGCGTCTGAGCTTGGAGCTGTTTGAACGCGCCCGCCGGGCGCAAGGCACAACCGCACAAGAACAACGCGAACGCGCCGCGCTGCGCCTGCTCTGGGCCAAGGCGCTCGCGCGCCAGCGCCGCCACCGCAACTCGCCTGACACATGATCATCGAATCGCTGCTCGACACCGACCTGTACAAGTTCACCATGATGCAGGTGGTGCTGCATCACTTTCCGGGTGCGCAGGTGGAATACCGCTTCAAATGCCGCACGCCCGGGGTCAATCTGGTGTCGCGGCTGGATGAAATCAACGCCGAACTCGACGCGCTCTGCGCCCTGCAGTTCAAGCCCGACGAACTCGACTACCTGCGCACCCTGCGCTTCATCAAGAGCGATTTCGTCGATTTTCTCGAACTGTTCCGCCTCAACCGCCAGCGCATCAGCGCCACACCCGTTGCCGACCCCGCTGCCCGCGCGCGCGGCGAAATCGACCTCGCCATCCGCGGCCCCTGGCTGCACACCATTCTGTTCGAAGTGCCGGTGCTCGCCATCGTCAGCGAGATCTACGCCCGCCATGCCCATGCCGACGTCGATCTGCAGGCCGGCCTGCAGCGCATCGACGACAAGATCGCCCTGCTTCACACCCCCGGATTGCAGGACTGCCGCATCGCCGACTACGGCACCCGCCGCCGCTATTCGCGCCATTGGCAGGCGCAGGTGCTCGGTCGCCTGCGCAGCGGCCTCGGCCCCCAGCTTGCCGGTACCAGCAATGTGCTGCTGGCCCGGCAAATGGGCCTCACGCCGTTGGGCACCATGGCGCATGAATATCTGCAGGCCTGCCAGGCGCTCGGCCCGCGCCTGCGCGACACCCAGGTTTTCGCCTTCGAGACGTGGGCCAGGGAATACCGCGGCGACCTCGGCATCGCGTTGGCCGACGTCTACGGTCTGCAGGCCTTTCTGCGCGATTTCGACCTGTATTTTTGCAAGCTGTTCGACGGCGCCCGCCACGACTCGGGCGATCCGTTTTCATGGGGCGAACAGATCATTGCGCACTACATGAAAAACCGCGTCGACCCGCGCACCAAGACGCTGGTGTTCAGCGACATGCTCACCATTCCCAGGGTCATCGCGCTGTACCGGCAGTTTCATGCGCGCGTGGGCCTGGCCTTTGGCATCGGCACCAATCTGATGCACGATCTCGGCTACGAGGCGCCGCAGATGGTGATCAAGATGACCCGCTGCAACGGCCAGCCGGTGGCCAAGGTCAGCGACGCGCCGGGCAAGAATATGTGCGACGACCCGGCGTATCTGGCCTACCTGCGCGAAGTCTTCCAGATTCCGGCCAGCCAACTGGTGGAGCACGATGCGGAGGATGGGTAGGGCGGCCTCAAGTCCGACAGGCTCCTAGACTGCGGGGTCTTCTTGACAGATACTGAACGCGGAGAATCGAAATGACAACCTTTCTGGAAGAAATCCATCCTGGCGGAATCTTGTTGGAAGAGTTAACGCGACCGATGGGCTTGACCATCCAACGGCTTTGCTTCCAGGGTATGTGTGTTCCAGCCGTCCGCCGCCTGACGGCGCAGGGGCTGAGGCAAAACGATTGAATCTCCATTGATGAACACAGACACCGCCCGCGCCGCGATCCTGGCGCAGATTCGAGCCCGTCAAGGGCGACCGGCCGCACTGCATGACCTGGAGGCGGCCGATGTCGAGGTCGATATCGGCCGCCATGTGCGTGGGCCGCAGCCGACGATCGCCGACCGCGTTGCGGGGTTCACCACGCAGGCGCTGGCGCTGCAGACGAGCGTCGTCCGGGTCGCCAGCGCGCAGGACGTGCCTTCCGCCGTGGCCGCCTATCTGCGCGAGCAGGGGCTGGACCTGCAGGGCGTGGCCTGGGAGACTTTGGCCGAGTTGCCGTGGACGCAGGCCGGGCTGGCGCTGCAGTACCGCCCGCCGCGTGACGAAGACAAACTGGGCATCACCGGCTGCTTCTGCGCGGTGGCTGAGACCGGCTCGCTGGTGCTGGCGAGTTCGCCCGAAACGCCCGCGTCCACCCATCTGCTGCCGCAAACGCATATCGCCATCGTGCCGGCCCGCCGCATCGTTGCCGCGCTGGAAGACGCCTACGCGCTGCTGCGGGCCGAGCTGGGGGAACTGCCGCGGGCGCTGTCCACCGTGTCCGGGCCGTCGCGTACCGGGGACATCGAGCAGACCATCGTGCTGGGCGCGCATGGCCCGTACCGCGTGCATGTGGTGATCGTCGATGCGGCTGATTGATCCGGAATTGAGAAGCATGCAGGGTTCATGGGCAATGCTGTGCATCGGCATCTCCCCCTCCCAACCTCCCCCGCAGGCGGGGGAGGGGCCGCTTTGCTCCCTCCCCACGCGTGGGGAGGGCCGGGGTGGGGAGGCGCAGTCTTTAACTTCAACGTGCCGGATCAATGAGCACGCGCGCCGCGGTTCAGGGGCGGGCGGGGCGGTGTTGCTGGCGTTGTTGACGCTGCTGCCTGCCCGTGCGCTTGCCGCCAGCGTCGGCGGTCCCGACCCGGCCACGCTCTCGCTGTGGTGGGGGCTGCCGTTCGCCGCCATGCTGTTGTCCATCGCGCTCATGCCGCTGTTTGCTGGCCAAGTGTGGCATCACCATCAGGGCAAGATCGCCGCGGGCTGGGCCGCGCTGTTTCTCATTCCCTTCGCCATCAGCTTCGGCGTGCAGGCCACCTGGGACGCCGCCCTGCACACCCTGCTGCACGAATACCTGCCCTTCGTCATTCTGCTCACCGCGCTCTACACGGTGAGCGGCGGCATTGCCGTGCGCGGCAATCTGCACGGCAGCCCGGCGCAGAACACGCTGCTGCTGGCCATCGGCACGGTGCTCGCCAGCATCATGGGCACGACCGGGGCGGCCATGCTGATGGTGCGCCCGGTCATCCGCGCCAACGACGCCCGCAGGCACAACGCCCATGTGCTGGTGTTCTTCATTTTCCTCGTCGCCAATGCCGGCGGCGCGCTCACGCCGCTGGGCGATCCACCGCTGTTTCTCGGCTTCCTCAAGGGCGTGGATTTTTTCTGGACCCTCGAACACCTTCTCGCGCCCACGGCCTTGCTCTGCGCGCTGCTGCTGGCGCTGTTTTATGCGCTGGATCGATGGTTCTGGCGTCAGGAAGCCGAGCACCCCGCCACCGACCCCACGCCCGACAGTCCGCTGGGCATCATCGGCGCGTGGAATGTGCTGTGGCTGGCGGTCATCGTCATCGCGGTGCTGCACAGCGGCCTGTGGAAGCCGGGCATGACCGTGCCGGTGCTGGGGCAACACCTCGAGTTGCAGAACCTCACGCGCGATGCGACGCTCATCCTCGTGGCGCTGCTGTCGCTGGCGACCACGCCGTGGCAGGCGCGGCATGAAAACCAGTTCGCCTGGGGGCCGATGATCGAGGTGGGCAAGCTCTTTCTCGGCATCTTCCTCACCATCATTCCGGTCATCGCCATTCTGCGCGCGGGCAGTGGCGGGGCGCTGGCGCCGCTGGTACAGCTCACGTCGGACGCGCAGGGCCAGCCCATCGCGGCCGCGTATTTCTGGCTTACCGGGGCGCTGTCATCCTTTCTCGACAATGCCCCGACCTATCTGGTGTTCTTCAATCTGGCGGGGGGCGACGCGGCGCAGCTCATGGCGCATGTCACCACGCTGATGGCCATTTCGGCCGGCGCGGTGTTCATGGGCGCGGTCACCTACATCGGCAATGCGCCCAACTTCATGGTCAAGGCCATCGCCGAGCATCGCGGTGTGCGCATGCCTTCGTTCTTCGGCTATATGGGGTGGTCGTTTGCCATCCTGCTGCCGTGTTTTCTCGTTCTCACCTGGGTTTTTTTCCGATGAACCCCTTTGCATCCGACGGCCCGCTGCGCGTGCTGGTGGCGCGCGCCGTGTTCCCCGACCTCATCGAGCCGCTGCGCGCGGTGGCTGAAGTCGAAACCACGCCCGATGACACCGTCTCCACGCCTGAGGCGCTGCGCGCGCGCCTGGCCGACAAGCACGGCGCCTTCATCACCGGCAGCGAGCGCATCGACGCGGCGCTGCTCGATGCCTGCCCGCAGCTCCGCGTCGTGAGCACCATGACCGTGGGCGTCGATCACATCGACCTGGCCGCCTGCGCCGAGCGCGGCGTGACCGTCACCCACGCGCCCGACGTGCTCACCGAGACCACCGCCGATTTCGGCTTTGCCTTGCTGCTCGCCGCAGCCCGGCAGATGAGCGATGCCGAGCGCTTTCTGCGCGCGGGGCAGTGGCAAAAGTGGAGCGTCGATCTGTTCGCGGGTGCCGATGTGCATGGCGCCACCCTGGGCATAGTCGGCATGGGGCGCATCGGCCAGGCCATCGCGAGGCGCGCGGCGCACGGCTTCAATATGCGAGTGCTCTATCACAACCGCAAACGGCTCTCCGTGCACATCGAGGAAGAGCTGCGCGCCAATTACCGCGATCTGCCCGAGCTGCTGCGCGAGAGCCGGCATGTGCTGCTGGCGCTGCCCTACAGTCCCGCCGCTTATCACTTCATCGGCGCGGCCGAGCTGGCGCAGATGCAGCCCGGCGCTACGCTGGTCAACATCGCCCGCGGCGGCGTGGTGGACGAAGCCGCGCTTGCCCACGCGCTGCACAGCGGCCACCTCGGCGCCGCCGGGCTGGACGTGTTCGAGGACGAGCCGGCCGTCAACCCTGAGCTGCTCGCCGCACCGCGTGTGGTGCTCACGCCGCACATCGCCAGCAGCAGCCTGCCCACCCGCCGCGCCATGGCGCAGCTCGCGGTGGACAATCTTCTGGCGGTGCTGCAGGGCCAGCCGCCGATCACTCCGGTGGTTTGAATGGCTATGTCGATTGAATGGATTTTGCTGGTTCTCGTCGCGCTGTTGCTGCTCGTGATGCTGGGCATGGGCTGGGCGCTGCTGGCGCGGCTGCGCGGCCTGGCCGAGCTGCGCCGCGAATTCGGCGCGGAACTTGCGCCCCAACTCGAACGCCTGGAGCGCGAGGTGCGCGGCGCGGTGCAGGCCAGCGGCCAGAGTCTGCGCACCGAGCAGGCCGGGCAACTGGCGCAGTTCCAGCAGATGCTGCTCAACCAGCAGGCCGAGAGCACGCGCACGCAAAACGCCCAGCTCGACGCCGTCAACCTGCAATTGCAGAGCCTGCAGAAGGCGGTGGGCGACACCCTGGTGCAGCAGGTCGGCCACCTCACTCAGACCAACACCCAGAGCCTGCAGACGCTGCAGGCCCAGCTCGTCGAGCGCCTCGAAGCCCTGCGCCACACCACCGACCAGCGCCTGATCGAGGCGCGCCAGAGCGCCGAGCAGGGTCAGACCGCGATGCGCGAGTCCACCGAGTTGCGCCTGACTGAACTGCGCCAATCCACCGACAAGAATCTGGCCGAGATGCGCGCCACGGTCGAGCTGCGGCTGCGCGAGTTGCAGGCGGACAACGAGAAAAAACTCGAACAGATGCGCGCCACCGTGGACGAAAAGCTCCACGCCACGCTGGAGCAGCGCCTGGGCGAGAGCTTCAAGCAGGTGGCCGAGCGGCTGGAGCTGGTACACCGCGGCCTGGGCGAGATGCAGACCCTGGCGCAGGGCGTGGGCGATCTGCAGCGGGTGTTCAGCAATGTGAAATCGCGCGGTGTGTTCGGCGAAATCCAGCTCGCCGGCCTGATCGAGCAGGTGTTCACTCCCGAGCAATACGGCGTGAACGTGGAAACCGTGCCCGGCAGCAACGCCCGGGTGGAATACGCCATCCGCCTGCCGGGCAGAAACGATGGCCCGGTCTGGCTGCCGATCGACGCCAAGTTTCCGCGCGAAGACTACGAGCGCCTGCTCGACGCGCAGGATCGTGCCGACAAGGCCGATGCCGAGGCCGCCTCCAAGGCGCTCGAACTGCGGCTGCGCGAGGAGGCTCGCACCATCCAGACCAAATACATCGCCGCGCCGCACACGGCGGATTTCGGCATTCTGTTCCTGCCCACCGAGGGGCTATACGCCGAGGCGCTGCGTCGTCCCGGTCTGGTGGAAGCACTGCAGCGCGAGCACCGCGTCATGCTCGCGGGGCCGACCACGCTGCTGGCCCTGCTCAACAGCCTGCACATGGGTTTTCGCACCCTGGCGCTGGAGCAGCGATCCACCGAAGTGTGGAAGGTGCTCGGCGCGGTCAAGACGGAATTCACCAAATTCGGCGACGTTCTTGCCAAAACGCGCAAGAAACTCGACGAAGCGAGCAACACCATCGGCAGCGCCGAGGTGCGCACCCGCGCCATGGCGCGTCAGCTCAAGACCGTCGAAGCGCTGCCGGTCGATCAGACCCAAACCCTGCTGGGTTTGAGCGAAGTCGACACCGACGAGCAGGAAGACGCGGTATAAAGCCAGATTTGATTTTCAACGCCGCAGGCATCGCGCCGTGCGGCCTTTTATCCTCTCACTTCCCATCATGCAAGCACAAGACATCAGCCTCGACGTTCTGGCGGAGAAATACGCCAAGGGCGACGAGCGCAGCATCGAAGACATTCACGCCCGCGTCGCCCGCGCCCTCGCCGTCGAAGAGGCCGACCCGGCCCGCAGCGAGGCGCTGTTCCGCCAGGCGCTGGCGGGCGGCTTCGTGCCTGCCGGACGCATCATGTCGGCCGCGGGCACCGAGATTCAGGCGACGCTGATCAACTGCTTCGTCCAGCCCGTGGGCGATTCGGTCTCCGACGACAAGGACGGCAAGCCCAGCATCTACAAGGCGCTGGCGCAGGCTGCGGAAACCATGCGCCGCGGCGGCGGCGTGGGCTACGACTTTTCGCGCATCCGCCCGGCGGGCGCGCATGTCGGCGGCACCCACAGCCGCGCCAGCGGCCCGCTGTCGTTCATGCGCGTGTTCGACGCCTCTTGCGAAACGGTGGAATCCGCCGGCAGCCGCCGCGGCGCGCAGATGGGAGTGCTGCGCATCGATCACCCCGACATCGAAGCCTTCATCCACGCCAAGGACAGCGGCGCGTTCAGCAACTTCAACCTGTCGGTCGGGGTGACCGACGCGTTCATGCAGGCGGTGTGCGACGACGCCGTGGTCGATCTGGTGCACAAGGCCCGACCGAGCGACGATCAGTTGGCTGCGGGAGCGCACCCACGCGCCGATGGCTTGTGGGTCTATCGCAGCGTGCGCGCCCGCGATCTGTGGGACCAGATCATGCAGTCGACTTACGACCACGCCGAACCGGGCATTCTGTTTCTCGACACCGCCAACGCCGACAACAACCTCTATTACTGCGAGACCTTCGAGGCGACCAACCCCTGCGCCGAAGAGTTCCTGCCCGATTACGGCTGCTGCTGCCTGGGCTCGATCAACCTCACCCGCTTCGTGCGCGACCCCTTCACGCCGCAGGCGCGCTTCGACAGCGAAGGCTTCCAGGCCGTCATCCGCACGGCGGTGCGCATGCTCGACAACGTGCTCGACGTGACCTACTGGCCGCTGATCGAGCAGCACAACGAGGCGCAGAACAAGCGCCGCATCGGCCTGGGCTTCCTCGGCCTGGGTGACGCCTGCGTGATGCTCGGCCTGCGCTACGACGGCGACGACGCCCGGCGCTTCGCCGCCGACATGGCCCGCACCCTGCGCGACACGGCGTATTCCGCCTCGGTCGATCTGGCGAAGGAGAAGGGCGCGTTCCCGCTTCTCGACGCAGAAAAATACTTGAGCAGCGGCTTCGCCCTGCGCCTGCCCGACGACATCCGCACGGCCATTCGCCTGCACGGCATCCGCAATTCGCACCTGCTCGCCGTGGCGCCCACCGGCACCATCAGCCTGGCCTTTGCCGACAACGCCAGCAACGGCATCGAGCCCGCGTTCTCCTGGGTCTACACCCGCAAGAAGCGCATGGCCGACAACACCACCCGCGACTACGAAGTCGCCGACCACGCCTGGCGCCTGTACCGCAGCATGGGTCACGACATGAGCCAGTTGCCTCCTTACTTCGTCACCGCGCTGGAAATGAGCGCGCTCGACCACATGAAAATGCTGCAGGTCGTGCAGCCCTACATCGACACCAGCATCAGCAAGACCGTCAACGTCCCCGCAGACTACCCCTACGACGACTTCAAGGATCTCTACCTGCAGGCCTGGAAGGCCGGGCTCAAGGGACTGGCCACCTACCGCCCCAACACCGTGATCGGCTCGGTGCTGCAGGCCGCACCCGCGCCCGCAGCGGCATCGGTCCAGCCCGTCAGCGACATCGACCCGCTGACCCGCCGCATCGAAGGCCGCCCCTCGGGTGATCTGCAGGCCGTGACCAGCAAGATCAGCTATATGACTTCGGAAGGACAGAAGACCGTCTATCTCTCCGTGTCCTTCGCCGAGGTCGAAGGCCGGGTGAACGGCGAGGCGGTGCGCATCGAGCGGCCCATCGAGTTCTTCATGCCCGCGGGCCAGCGCGACGAAGGCCAGCAGTGGATCGCCTCCAATATGCGGCTGCTCTCCTTGGTGGCGCGCTCGGGCGGGTCGATCGCCAAGAGCCTGCAGAACATGCGCGAAGTCGTGTGGGACAAAGGCCCGGTGCGCTGCGGCGAAGTCATCAAGTCCGACGGCAGCCGTGCGCCCCGCTTTCACCAGTCCGAAGTGGCGGCCATCGCCTACGCCCTGCAGGAACTGCTGCGCCGCCGCGGCTATCTCGACGCAGCAGGCCGCGAGCAACCGCTGTCCGTGCTGGCGCAGCGCGCCTTTGTGCCCGAAGCCCTGCGCATCGACCTCGAATCCGCCGAAGCCAGGCCCGACCTGCTGCCCGGCGGTCGCATCTGCCCCGAATGCGGCGGCCCCTTCCTGCGCCGCGTCGACGGCTGCGACCGATGCGAAAACTGCGGGTATATCGGGAGCTGTGGGTGAACGCAATGGCGCGAAGGGAAGGGTAGGGTGCAGCGTTGCGGCACCGGGTCGCCGGTGCCAGAGCGTTCATGTGTGAGGATGATTCATAGCCGTTCCTTGGCGGGCACGCAAAACGGAGTCAGGGACTGTTCACGCCATTCAAGTCCCCGCATATTGGCGAGCAGGACGTTGGGCATGCTCGGCTTCATCGGATGACGGCAAATTCCTGTGTACCTGCCATAACGGCACGGCTTCGTGCATGGCTTGTCCGATGAGCATCACGCATGGCGAGGCCACTTGTTCAGCATGAATCGTGCTGCAGAGATGGGCCAGGCGAGTGGCGATGAGGCGTTCGGCTTCGCCACTTGCGGCCTGGACGAGCAACGCGGGGGTTTCGGGTGGAAGTCCGCCTTGCAACAGCCCTGCTTCGATCGAGGCGGCTTCGTTGACTCCCATATAGATCGCCAGGGTCAGGCCGGACTGGGCAAGCGCCGACCAGCGTAGCGCTTCGCCACCCGCTTGATCTCGAACCATGAGCCAACAGAAGGAGCTGGACGGAGTTGTTCGTCATCCTGATTCAAGCCACAGCCCGATCCGTGTGCCGGAATGCTCGGCAGCGGTAAACGCGCAGGTGCGGATGCGATGCCAGTCGCGTCCGTGAAACCAGCGCTTGCTCAGCGCTGAAAATCAACGGACGATTGGACTCATTTCGACTCAGCGCGCGTTCTTCTTCGACTTCCTGAAGGCGCTGAAAATCAACGGACGATTGGACTCATTTCGACTGCGACACCATGTAATCGACGGCGGCTTTTACCTCGTCATCACTCGCTGTCGAACCGCCCTTGGGCGGCATCACGCCGCGCTTGCCCGTGTAACCGTGAATCGCGCGGTCGTACAGCACGGCGTCGCCCTGGGCAATGATCGGCGCCCAAGCGGCCTTGTCGCCCACTTTGGGAGCGCCCGCCACGCCCGCACCATGACAGGCGATACAGGTCGATTCATACACGCTCTTGCCATCCACCTTGGCAGCGGCAACCGGCATGGCCGATGCACTGCCTGAACCTGCAGGTGTTGCCGCCGTGGCAGACCCCGAGGCGGCCGGAGTTGCAGCAACCGTCGACATCGAGGCGGCATTCTGCTGCGCCGCAGCCTCACTGCTGCCCGCAACCGCAGCAGAACCCGCAGGAGCAATTCGCGCATTCACTGCAGCCGTCGCCAACGCCTCAGAACCCGCAGGCGGCTGACTGCTGCTGCCGATGTAATACGCAATCAGCAGCAACAGGATGATAGGAACAATGAAGCCGATGCCCATCACGACCAGAATCTTGCGCAAGGTCGGCGCAAAAGGCAGATCGGAAAGGTCGCCGGAACTGGAAGAGGCTGAATGGGAGTTCGAGTGCGGTGCGCTCATGACGGTCGAAAGTAAAAAGAATGGGAATCCAAAAAGCGGCAAGCAGCATGATATGCGTTGGTCACGATTCTTCGAAAGGGTCAATCCCAAGGCCCCCTCTCAGAGGTTAAAAATTTGATTTGCATCATGTTAGGTAACATTCTGTAATGCGACATGACGACGCGCACTCAGGGTGAATGCATGGGATTGAAGTGAGAAGGTGGCAAGTGCGGAAATCTGCACAGAACAGTCGCCGCGGATTGCCCGACCAAGTTAAGATGCAACACTTAACGACAGAATCGGTATGAAACCTCCCGATGTCCTGCGTTTGCGCCCGTAGCTCAGTGGATAGAGTATTGGCCTCCGAAGCCAAGGGTCGCTGGTTCGATCCCAGCCGGGCGCACCAAAAAATGATTGGAATGCTTTGAGTGCATTGGAAGGCGGTCAGCCCCGCTTCATTCGCGACCTTCAACCCGGTCCTGATGCACCTGCTGCAGCAAGATCGTCGCTATCTTCACTCGTCCATCGTGGATAGCCCGATCGATCCAATCTCACATCATGCTGCCCGTAGCTCAGATGGATAGAGCAACGGCCTTCTAAGCCGTAGGCCACTGGTTCGAATCCAGTCGGGCAGGCCAAAAATCACAGTAAATCAAGGTATTAGAGAATAATCCCACACTAACACTGTGGGCTTTTTTTGGTGCACCCTACACGGGCGCACTCTTGTGGGCGCAAGTCCCGCCGTGAGCTGACCACTGCGAGCGAAGCGAAGCGCAACTGCATGAGGGTGACCGAGTATGGGGAGGATGTTCGCGCAAGCGAAGCTCGCCGATCTGGAGAATGGGGTGAAGCCCGATGAGCCGCGGCAGCGAGGAACCGGCGTCGACGAATCGGCATCATGCAACCTTGTGCATCGGGCCGGGTGCAACACAAACCCGATGACCTCAACCACTTCAACCGCCCGGTGCGGACCCGCATGCCGGTTGGTGTGGGAGGGGCTCGGTCAGGTATCCTGAGCGCCCCTATCCCGATACGAGGCAAGCCGATCAGCCGAAGTTCTTTTCGGCGAAGTCCCAGTTCACAAGATGGTCGAGGAAGGTGGTGACGAAGTCAGGGCGGCGGTTGCGGAAGTCGATGTAATAGGCGTGTTCCCACACGTCGATGGTCAGCAGCGCCTTGTCGTCGGTGGTCAGCGGGGTCTGGCCGTTGGAGGTGTTGACGATGTCCACGCTGCCGTCGGGCTTTTTCACCAGCCAGGTCCAGCCCGAGCCGAAATTGCCCACGGCGGACTTGTGGAAGGCTTCCTTGAACGCGGCATGGCTGCCCCACTTGGCGGTGATGGCGGCAGCCAGCGCACCCTTGGGTTCACCGCCGCCGCCCGCTTTCAGGCAGTTCCAGAAGAAGGTGTGATTCCACACCTGCGCACTGTTGTTGAAAATGCCGCCGGGCGGCGCCTTGCGGATGATGTCTTCCAGCGCCATGTCCTCGAATTCGGTGCCTTTGATCAGGTTGTTGGTGTTGTTCACATAGCCCTGATGGTGCTTGCCGTGGTGATATTCCAGCGTTTCGCGCGACATGTGCGGGGCGAGTGCATCGGGGGCGAAGGGCAGGGGGGGCAGTTCGTGTTGCATGAGTTTCTCCTTGGGTGAGTGGCGGTGGCGGAAATCAAACCAGAGCCATTCTAGGAACAGCGGTTTGACTTTGCTCACTCAAGGAAACGCAGGGCCGCCCCAAGTTTCCTTGACCCCCCACGGGGGATGAGGCCGGACATGCGTGGGCGACTGCTCGCCCACGCAAGCCTGCCGAATCCGAGCGGCTTGCAAGCCGCGAGGTGGACCGGGTCGGCGAGCCGACCCTGGGGGCGCTCAATTCGGCGGGATGTCCGCATCGAGCGGGTGGGGCTGGGCTTCGATGCGACCGATGGCCAGCCGCACCGCGCGCTGCGCGTCGGCCAGCAACAGCGGCTGTTGCGGGTGGAGCTGCGAGAGGTCGCGCAGCACCCGGCCCTGCCCATCCATGCCCAGCAGATAGCCGCGGGACAGCGTGGCGCGCGGGCTGAGCAGTTGCAGGTGCTGCGCGGCCCGGTCGAGGCGGAGCCGGGCGTTGGCAAGCTGGCGCGTCAGCGCTTGCGGCAAGTCTTGTTCCCATCGGCCCAGACGCTCGTGCTCATGCCGTGCGCGCTGGCTCAGCGCCTGGGTCAGCCGATGCTGCAGGAGTTGCAGCCGCTGCGCCTGCCGACGGGGCAGGTCGCTCAGGGCCTGCTGCAGGCGCCACTGCAACTGCGCGAGGTGACGCTGCGGCGCCGCCAGCAGCGCGGCAGGCTGGGGCCAGCGCAGCGCCAGACGGTCGCAGCGCTGCTGCTCGCGCTGCAGATGACGGCCGAGCGCGCTGCGCAGGCGGTGCGCGATATGGGCCAGCGCATCGAGCAGCGCGGCCTGCGCGGGCACGCCCAGTTCGGCCGCAGCCGTGGGGGTGGGTGCGCGCAGGTCGGCGGCAAAATCGGCCAGGGTGAAGTCGGTCTCGTGGCCGACGCCGCTGATCACTGGCAGGGTGCTGGCGGCTATCGCCCGGGTCAGCGCCTCGTCGTTGAAGGCCCAGAGGTCGTCCAGACTGCCGCCGCCGCGCACCAGCAGGAGCAGATCGACTTCCCTGCGCGCCTGGGCTTTTTGCAGCGCGGCGATCAATTCAGCGGGCGCGGCCGCGCCCTGCACGCCGGCGGGATAGACCACGACGCGCACCTGCGGGCTGCGCCGTCGCAAGGTGGTGAGCACGTCGCGCAGCGCCGCAGCCTGCAGCGAGGTGATCACGCCCACGGACTGCGGCATGGGCGGAAGCGCCCGCTTGCGTGTGGCATCGAACAGGCCCTCGCCCTGCAATTTGGCCTTCAGGCGCATGAACGCTTCGAGCAGCGCGCCTTCGCCGTCGGGCTGCACGCTCTCGACGATGAGTTGCAGGTCGCCGCGCGGTTCGTAAATCGACACCGTGGCGCGCAGGCGCACGCTCATGCCGTCGCGCAAGGTCGTCGCGGCATGGCCCGCCCGCTGCCGGAACCACACGCAGCGCAGTTGCGCCGCGCCGTCCTTGAGGTTGAAGTATTGGTGGCCGCTGGCGGCCCGCACCAGGCCGGAGATTTCGCCGCGCACGCTCAGGCTGTTGAAGCGGGCGTTGAGGGCATCAGAGAAGGCCTGGATCAGTGCGGAAACTGTCCACACCAAGGCGCCGTTAGCTGAAGTTTTCAAGGGGGATATCGAGTAAGCGGCTGCGAAAGGTCAAGAAGATGTGCACATTTTTGCTGTTGCAGTTTTCAAGATGCGAACAAGCCGGAAAATAACGCGTTCACATTGCAAGTCATTGAAAAACAATAAAAAAATGTTGAGTAAAAAAGCGTCACATTAAGCGGAAGGCTTGATTCTGCGCGATTTGGCGCTGCCGTTCAGTGCTTTCCCACAGAGTTGTCCACAGAAAGACGGGATAACTCGGCTTGCCCTATTCGTCCGCATGGGGGCACGCCGCCGGGCGGACAGAATGCCGATTGTCCGCGACTTCTCCGACCCGGCATAATGCGGCGCTGAAAGCTGGGAGGGTGTGAACAAATCCGCCATGCCTGCTCATCGCGCCCAAAGCGCCCCGCTCGTCGTTGCAAATGCGCGCCGTGCCGACCCCGGCACTGCTGTGCTTTGCGCCTTGATTGGGGCACTTTTGGCGCGCTGCTCGGTCACGCCGGATTCATTCACACCCTCTGATGCGTGCGGGGGGACTGTGCGCCCGGCGACTGATTTTGCAGCGCAATGACGTAAAGGAAAAAGACCCATGTTGCAGATGGTGGAAGCCGCAGGCTGGCCGATCTGGCCCTTGATTCTGTGCTCGATCGTGGCTCTCGCGGTGATTTTCGAACGACTGGTCTCGCTGCGCCGCGCCCGCATTCTGCCGGCCAAATTGCTCGATGAGGCGCTGAATGTCTCGGCCAAGCAACTCCCGGCGGCCGATGTGATCGACAAGCTCGAAGCCAACTCGCCCTTGGGCGCCGTGCTGGCCAGCGGCTTTCGTTCGGTGGCACGGCCGCACGCCAGCTTGGCGGGGCTGCAGGAAGACCTGGAAAATGCCGGAAGGCATCAGGTCTATCAACTGCAGAAATATCTCAATGCGCTGGCCACAGTGGCCTCTGCGGCGCCTTTGCTCGGTCTGCTGGGCACGGTCGTGGGCATGATCGAGATTTTCGGCTCGCAGAGCACGGCGGGAACCGATCCGACCGTGCTGGCGCACGGCATTTCCGTGGCGCTCTACAACACGGCGCTGGGTCTGATCGTGGCGGTGCCTTCGCTGATTTTTTACCGTTACTTCCGCGGCCGTGTGGACGATTACACGGTCGAACTGGAACAGGCTGCGCGGCGTCTGGCCACGCATCTGCAAAGCTACGTGCCGCGCCGCTGAAGCGCATACCCGCGACCTGCGCCGACTGCCATGAATTTCAAACGCCAGACCACGGAAGACCCCGAGGTCAACCTCATTCCATTGATCGATGTGCTGCTGGTCATCCTGATTTTTCTGATGATCAGCACCACCTATTCGAAGTTCACCGAACTCAAGATCACCCTGCCGACGGCCGATGCCGAAAAGCTGCAGAACCATCCGCAGGAAGTCATCGTGTCCGTCAGCAGCGGCGGCGAGTATGCGGTCAACAAGCAGTTGCTGCCCAACCGCACGGTGAGTGCGCTGACCCAGTCGCTGCTCGATGCGTCCAAAGGCAAGGCCGACACCATGGTGGTGATCAGCGCCGATGCCCAGGCCACGCAGCAGTCGGTGGTGAACGTGATGGAGGCTGCGCGGGCCGCAGGACTGAGCCGTCTGACCTTCGCCACGCAAAAGTCGCCCGGTGCCTGATGGCGCAAGCTGCTGCGCACAGCGGCTGGCCCGGCTGGTGGCTGCGTCGCGGTCTGCTGAGTGGGTTGCTGTGGCCGCTGTCGCTGCTGTTCGCGCTGCTGACGGCGCTGCGCCGTGGCCTGTATCGCGCAGGCATGCTGCGGGCTGAACGCATCGGCGTGCCGGTGGTCGTGGTGGGCAACCTCACCGTGGGCGGCGCGGGCAAGACGCCGCTGATTGCCGAACTGGCGCGCGGTCTGCAGCAGGCGGGATGGCGGCCGGGCATCGTGTCGCGGGGCTATGGACGACGCGTTGCGGATGGCGGCGCACCGATCCGGGTCGATGCACAGAGTGATCCGGCGCTGTGTGGCGATGAGCCCGTGCTGCTGGCTCGGCTCACCGGTTGCCCGGTCATGGTCGGACGCCGGCGTGCTCGGGCCGCACTCGCCCTGCGCGCCGCTTCGCCCAAGGTCGATGTGATGCTGAGCGACGACGGTCTGCAGCACCTGGCGCTGGCGCGCGACATCGAGCTGGTCGTGGTCGATCAGCGACTTTGGGGCAACGGCTGGCTGTTGCCCGCCGGGCCGCTGCGCGAATCGCCCGGCAGGCGGCGCGACGCCACGCTGGGGCCGGAAGGCGCGCTGCGGCAGGTGCGCGGCGGTGGCCTGCATTTCGCACTGGTGCGCAGCCCGGGCGACTTCACGCATCTGGTGAGCGGGCAAACGCTCAGCCCCGCGCAGTTTGTTCAGCGCTTTGGCGTGGAACCGTTGGGCGTGATCGCCGGAATCGGCCATCCCGGACAGTTTTTTGGGATGCTGCAAGACCTGGGTCTGTCGGTGCAGGGTCGGGCTTTGCGCGACCATCAGCCGCTGCATGCCGAAGCCTTCGCGGACCTGCCGTCAGGCCGACCCGTTCTGCTGACCGAAAAGGACGCCATAAAATCCGCTCATCTGCCGCCTGATTTGCGCGAGCGCCTCTGGGTTGTCGGCCTTCGGCTGCAACTGCCCCCCGACCTTCTGCCCTGGCTGCAACAACGACTGGAGAAAACCCATGGACTCCCGACTGCTTGACCTGCTCGTCTGCCCCATCTGCAAAGGCCCGCTTCAGTACGACGCTGCTGCGCAGGAACTGATCTGTCCGCGCGACAGGCTGGCCTACCCGATCCGTGACGGCATTCCGCTGATGCTGGTCGATCTCGCCCGCGACATGACCTTGCCAGCCGAGACCACGCAGAGCCCGGCCGCGACTGCCGAACCGGCGGCGTGAGCGCGACGGCGGCGTTCTGGGTGCTGATTCCGGCCCGGCTGGCCTCCACCCGTCTGCCCAACAAGCCTCTGGCGGACCTGGCCGGAGCGCCCATGGTGGTGCGCGTGGCGCAGCGCGTGGCGCAATGCGGCGCGCAGGAGGTGGTGGTGGCCTGCGACAGCCCGTTGATCGCCGATGCCTGCGCGGCGCACGGCGTGCGCGCCGTCCTCACCCGGGAAGACCACGCCAGCGGCACCGACCGGCTGGCCGAGGCTGCGGCGCTGCTGGGTCTGCCCGAAGAGGCCATCGTGGTCAATGTGCAGGGCGACGAGCCCTTGATCGACCCGGCGCTGCCCGCTGCCTGCGCCGCCTTGCTGCAGCGCGATGCGCGCGTGCCGATGGCGACCTGCGCGCATCCCATTAGCGAGACAGCGCAGATCTTCGATCCGAATGTGGTCAAGGTCGTTCTCGATGCGCAGGGCAGGGCGCTGTATTTTTCCCGCGCGCCGATTCCCTGGCAGCGCGAGGCCTACAGGCCGGGCGCGGGCGGCTGGACGCTGCTGGCGTCTTCACCGCCGCACCCGGTCTATCGCCACATCGGGCTGTACGCCTATCGTCATCGTTTTCTGCACGGCTATGCGAGCCTGGAGGTTGCCCCTCTGGAACGGGCTGAAGCGCTGGAACAATTGCGCGCCCTCTGGCACGGTCATGCCATCGCCGTGCATGTGACCGAGCGGGTTCCGGGCCCCGGCGTCGATACGCCAGACGATCTGCAGCGGGTGCGGGCGATGATGCTCCGGCTCGGGCCTTAGTCAGCGTCGCGGCAGACCGGTCTGCTATTCTGAAACGTGAATTTTAATGATTGAGAGACCTTCATGCGATTGATCCTTTTGGGTGCACCGGGCGCGGGCAAAGGCACACAGGCCGCCTTCATCACCGAGCGTTTCGGCATTCCCCAGATTTCCACCGGAGACATGCTGCGCGCTGCCGTGAAGGCCGGCACCCCGCTGGGGCAACAGGCGCAGAAAATCATGGAGGCCGGCGCCTTGGTGCCTGACGACATCATGCTGGGCGTGGTGCGCGAGCGCCTGTCCGCGCCGGACTGCACCCGGGGTTTTCTGCTCGACGGCTTTCCGCGCACCATCGCCCAGGCCGAGGGCCTGGAACAGGCGGGAATCGCCATCGACGTGGTGCTCGAGTTCGATGTGCCCGACGCCGCCATCATCGAGCGACTGAGCGGCCGCTGGGTGCATCCGGCTTCGGGTCGTACCTATCACCTGGCGTTCAACCCACCCAAAGTGGCCGGGGTCGACGATCTCACCGGCGAGCCGCTGGTGCAGCGCCCTGACGATCAGGAGGACACGGTGCGCAAACGCCTGGAGGTCTATCACGCCCAGACGCGGCCACTGGTGCAGTTCTATGCCGAGCGCATGGCGCAGCGGCGGCCCGGCGCCCCGCGTCTGGTCACCATCTCAGGCGTCGGGCCTGTAGAAGAAGTGCGGCAGCGCATCTTCGCCGCATTGCAGGTCTGAACACGGGAGCGCCCCATGCAACTCTGCGGACACAGCGCGATCATCAGCGGCGGCGCATCGGGTCTGGGCCGCGCCACCGCCGCTCTGCTCGTCTCGCGCGGCATGCAGGTGTTGATTGCCGATCTGCAGGAAGAGGCCGGTCGTGCGACCGCGGCGGAGATCGGCTGCCAGTTCATGCCCTGCGATGTGAGGCGAGAAAGTGATGTGCAGGCCGTGGTGCAGGCCGCGGGCGCGTTGGCACCCTTGCGGGTGGTGGTGAGCTGCGCCGGCATTGCCCCGGCAGCCCGCACGCTGGGCAAGCAGGGCCCACATGCACTGGAGCTTTTCCAGCGTGTGATCGACATCAATCTGGTCGGCAGCTTCAACCTCGCCCGCCTGGCTGCTGCCGCGATGGCGCAGCAGGCGCCGCTGGAAGATGGCGAACGCGGGGTGATCGTCAACACCGCGTCGGTGGCGGCGTTCGACGGGCAGATCGGACAGGTGGCCTATGCCGCGTCCAAGGCCGGCATCGTGGGCATGACCCTGCCGCTGGCACGCGATCTGTCTCGCGACGGCATCCGCGTCATGACGATTGCGCCCGGCATTTTCGAGACGCCGATGCTCATGGGCATGCCCCCCGAGGTGCAGAAGGCGCTGGGTCAGATGGTGCCGTTTCCGCAGCGTCTGGGCCGTCCCGAGGAATATGCGGCGCTGGTCGAGGCCATCCTCACCAACCGCATGCTCAATGGCGAAGTCATCCGGCTCGATGGCGCCATCCGCATGCAGCCCAAATAGTCTCGTCCGATCCAGCCGTTTCGCGGCCATTGCCGCCGCGACGACCGATCCATGCAGCAACGCATTCCGTCTGGATTCATTCAGGACTTGCTCGCCCGTGCCGACATCGTCGAGGTCGTGGGCCAGTATGTCGAACTGAAAAAGACCGGCAGCAACTACAAAGGCCTGTGCCCCTTTCACAGCGAGAAGACGCCTTCATTTACCGTCAGTGCGAGCAAGCAGTTCTACCACTGCTTCGGCTGCGGGGCGCATGGCACCGCCATCGGCTTCCTGATGGAACACGCGGGGATGGGTTTTGTCGATGCGGTGAAAGAGCTTGCCGGGCGTTACGGCATGACCGTGCCCGAGCCCGACCTCGATCCGCAGCAGGCTCGCCAGCTTCAGCAACAGCGCAGCCTGCACGCCACGCTCGTGGAAGTCCTGCAGACTGCGGACGGTTTTTATCAGCATCGCCTGCGTCACAGTGAGCGGGCGAAGAACTACCTCATTGCCCGGGGCCTGCAGGGCCAGGTCGCCAAGCGCTTCGGCCTGGGCTATGCGCCCGACGACTGGCAGCCGCTGGCCGGCGCATTCGCCAACTACGACGCCGACGCCCTGGTGCAATCCGGCCTGGTGGTGGCGCGCGATGCGGCGGGCAATGCGCTCGACCCGCTTGCCGAGTCTTTTGCCACTGCGCAGCGCCGCTACGACCGGCTGCGCGATCGCATCACCTTCCCGATTCGCAATCTGCGCGGAGAAGTCATCGGCTTTGGCGGGCGCATCATCGACCAGGGCGAACCCAAATACCTCAATTCGCCGGAAACCGCGGTGTTCCACAAGGGCGAAGAACTCTACGGCCTGTTCGAAGCCCGCACCGCCATTTCGCGCGCGGGTCATGCGCTGGTGGTCGAAGGTTATATGGACGTCGTGGCGCTCGCCCAATTCGGCGTGGAACAGGCAGTGGCCACGCTGGGCACCGCCTGCACCGCGCAGCAATTGCAAAAGCTGTTTCGCCATACCAGCCAAGTGGTGTTCAGTTTCGACGGCGATACCGCGGGCCGTCGCGCCGCGCGCCGGGCGATGGAGCAGGCGCTGCCGCTGCTCAGCGACACGCGGGTGGTGAAGTTCCTGTTCCTGCCCGCCCAGCATGACCCGGATTCCTATGTGCGCGAAAAAGGCGCCGAAGCGTTCGAGCGGGAGATTGCCAAGGCGCAGCCCTTGTCGGAATTTCTGTTTTCCAGCCTGCTCGACGGCGTGGCGATGGCCACTGCCGAAGGGCGCGCGCAGGCCATACACGAGGCCGGGCCGTTGTTGTCGCAAATCGCCGCGCCTGCATTGCTCGGCCAGTTGCTCACCGACCTGGCACGCCGCCTGGACATGCCCAGCGCCGAGCTACGCGAGGTGTTGCGCCTGTCTTCCCCGGCACGCAGGCCGCCGGCGCAGGTGGAGTCGTTCGGCGCCAGCGGGGCATCGGCCGTGTTGCGCCGACGTGGCGGCCGCGAGGCGCTGCGGGCGTTTGCCGCTGCGCCCAAAGACCCCCTGCGGCAAATGTTGCCCTTGTTGCTGTCGCAGCCCGCGCTGTGGTGGGACATCAACCCGGCGCAGCATGCGCTACTCTCGCAGGAGGCGGGCCCGCTGCAGGGGCTGATCCTGGCGGTCGAGTCCCTCCTGGAAAATCAGCCGGAACTGTCCGCTGCGGCGTTGTGGGAGGCATTGCGCGCGGCCGGGCATTCACCCGAGGACGTGCTGGCCCAGTCCCCGGATCCGCTGGAACTGGATGAAACCGTGGCACGGCAGGATTTGCTGGCCATCCTGGTGCGCATGGAGCGCGCCGCGCTGCAAAAGCGGCAAGATGAGCTGGTCGCCGGTGGCCTGGTTTCCGACGCCGACCGCGCCGAATATCGCAGTCTGGCGCTTCGGCTCAGGGAGATCGATCAGGCGCAGCGTCGTTGACAGCGACGTTGGGCCGCAAGACAATACTTGGTTTTTTGTAAAATCCGCAGAAGTTGGCATCAGCGGGTGAACATTGCAAAAAAAACTGACTGCCAAAAACCGAGCTGGGGCAGGACAGATGCCAGAACAGATGCCAGATGCGCGGAAGAACCGAAAACGCCGCGCCGGGTCTAAACCAAGGTTAGGTCTATCCGATTGGTCTGTGGTTCTGGCTTGTCATGGTGGATGGCAAAAAGGCTGCCTGAAAAGGCAGGCAGGTATGACGCTTGGAATGTCAGGCGCCGAGCAGGAACCCTGAACCGAACCCTCGTGCAGGCTTGCGTGGACCGCGGCACCAAGACCCCCAGAGTGATGCGAGACGCAAGGTAGGCTTCCTGGCGAGAGTTGTTTGCATTTTTGCCTTTGAATTTTGGCGTTCCACCCTACATACTGCAGCTATCCCACCTTCCATATTTCCTTCCGAACCAACGGTCGGTTGAGGTCCACCATGACAAAAGCATCATCCAAAACGCAGGCTCCCACCCCGCGGGGCGCATCCCGCAATGAGGCGGCGGTCGACGCAGAGGCCAAGATGGCCAAGACAGCGGCCAAGCGAGCCGATCAACCGGCGCTCAGCGCCTCGGCTGCGGCCGCCGCATCGGTCGCCAGTCCGGCGCCCAAGCGGGGCCGTCCTCCCAAGGCGAGTGCAGCAGCGGCCGAGGCTGAACAGCCCCTCGCGCGCCGTGGCCGCAAGGTCAAGGTGGAAGAGGTCGCCGATGACCTGCCGGATCATCTGGATGAAGCGGTCGATGCCGAGGTCGTTGGCGAGGTCGCCGAGGTCGAGGTGGTGGAGGAAGCCGTTGCTGCGCCGCTGCCCAAGACCCGCAAGGCCTCGCGCGCCCGCGAAAAGCAGTTGCTCAAGGAGTTTGGTTATGACGACTCCAATATCACCGACGAGGAACTGGGCCGGCGGCGCGCGCGCCTGAAAAGCCTGATCAAGATGGGCAAGACCCGCGGGTTCCTGACCTACGGGGAAATCAACGACCACATCCCGGACAACCTGGCCGATCCCGAATTGCTGGAAACCATCGTTTCCATGCTCAACGACGTGGGCATCGCGGTGTACGAAACCACGCCCGATGCCCAGACCCTGTTGCTCAACCAGCATGGCCCGACCGCGTCGAGCGAAGAGGAGGCCGAGGAGGAGGCCGAAGCGGCGCTGTCCAACGTCGACTCCGAATTCGGCCGCACCACCGACCCGGTGCGCATGTATATGCGCGAAATGGGCACCGTCGAACTGCTCACGCGCGAAGGCGAAATCGTCATCGCCAAGCGCATCGAAGACGGCCTGCGCCAGATGATGCTGGCCATTTCCGCCTCGCCGTCGACGGTCGCCGAAATCCTGGCGATGGCCGCACGCATCCACAACGGCGAATTGCCGGTGGATGAAGTGGTGGACGGCATGGTGTCGGATGACGAATCCGACGACTACGTGGCCGAAGAAGATGTCGACTACTCGCTGGACGAAAGCGGCGAAGAAGACGAGGACGGCGGCGCCGGCGCCACTTCCATGAAGCTCGAAGAACTCAAGGGCAAGGCGCTGGAGGCGTTTGCCGACGTGCACGACGCCTTCATGAAAATGCGCCGTGCCTACGACAAGGACGGCTACCGTTCACCGAGCTATCTCAAGGCGCAGGAGGCCATCTCTGCAGCGCTGATGGAAGTGCGCTTCACCGCGCGCACCGTCGAGAAGCTGTGCAATCTGCTGCGCGCGCAGGTGGACGAAGTGCGCCGCTACGAGCGTGAAATCCGGCGCTATGCGGTGGATCGCTGCGGCATGCCGCAGGAAGAATTCATCAAGTCCTTCCCCGGCCATCAGCTCGATCTGAAGTGGGTGGACAGGCATGTGGCCGCCAACAAGCCCTATTCCGTCATCCTCAGCCGCAACGTGCCGGCGATCAAGGAACTGCAGCAAAAACTCATCGACATCCAGAACCGCGTCGTCGTGCCGCTGGAAGACCTGAAGGAGATCAACACCCAGATGAGCCTGGGCGAGCAGGCTGCGCGCGAAGCCAAGCGCGAGATGATCGAGGCCAACCTGCGGCTGGTGATCTCGATCGCGAAGAAGTACACCAACCGCGGCCTGCAGTTCCTCGACCTGATCCAGGAGGGCAACGTCGGCCTGATGAAGGCGGTAGACAAGTTCGAATATCGCCGCGGCTACAAGTTCTCGACCTACGCGACCTGGTGGATCCGTCAGGCCATCACCCGCTCGATTGCCGATCAGGCGCGCACCATCCGCATCCCGGTGCACATGATCGAGACCATCAACAAGGTCAACCGCATCTCGCGCCAGCATCTGCAGGAAACGGGCACCGAGCCCGACGCCGCCGTGCTCGCAGAGAAAATGGAAATGCCCGAGGACAAGGTGCGCAAGATCCTCAAGATCGCGCGCGAGCCGATCTCCATGGAAACCCCCATCGGCGACGACGACGATTCGCATCTGGGCGATTTCATCGAGGATTCGGGCACGCTGGCGCCGACCGAAGCGGCCATGCAGGCGGGACTGCGCGATGTGGTCAAGGAAATTCTCGATTCGCTCACGCCGCGCGAGGCCAAGGTGCTGCGCATGCGCTTCGGCATCGAGATGGCCAACGACCACACGCTCGAAGAAGTCGGCAAGCAGTTCGATGTGACGCGTGAGCGCATCCGCCAGATCGAGGCCAAGGCGCTGCGCAAGCTCAAGCATCCCACCCGCTCCGACAAGCTGCGCAGCTTTCTCGATACGCTTTGACCTGCTCGCGCCTGTCCGCCCGCGAAACGCACAGGCGCTCACGCTAGACTCCGGGCATGACCCACGCGCGAAAAACGGCTGTCCGCACCATCGTGTTTGCCGATGTCGTCGGCAGCACGGCCTTGTTTCAATCCCTCGGCAATGCCGAGGCCACGGCGCTGGTCACTCAGGTGGTGTCGAACATGGCGCGCAGCTTCAGGGCGGCGGGCGGCGAGGTGGTGAAAACGCTGGGAGACGGCATTCTGGCCACCTTCGAGCACAACACCCCGGCGCTCAATGCCTGCATCGACATTCAGCGCACCTGTTCCACCTCGGGCGCGGTCGATGCCACCGGGGCGCGGCAGAAACTTCCCCTCAAGATCGGCATCGCCCGCGGCGTGGTCGTGCTGGCTCCGGGCGACTGTTTTGGCGATCCGGTGAATGCGGCCTCGCGGCTGTCCGACTCGGCCGGGGCCGGGCAGATTCTCATCGGCGACGCCGTCATGGAGGCGCTGCCGCTGGAATTGCTGGCCCGTCTGCGCAGTCTCGGCGCGATTTTTCTGCGCGGCTACGACGTGCCGGTGCCGGTCCATCAGGTCGACTGGGAGGCCTCCGTCGACTTGGGGCAGACCATGCCGCAAGTACCCTCGCGCATCGACTACAGCAGCCAGTTGCTCAACCTCTCCTGGCTCGACGACAGCGTGGACTATGCCGCCGATCAGATGCCCATCGTCATCGGGCGCACCAACGGGGCGGACTTTCTCGTCAACGATCTGCGGGTATCGCGCCAGCATGCGCGCATCGACTGGCGCGGCAGTTACTTCATGCTGACCGACCTCAGCAGCAACGGCACCTGGGTGCGCTACACCGGAAATGACACGACGCTGGCGCTGCGCCGCAACGAGTGTGTGCTGCACGGCCAGGGCGAAATCACCCTCGGTGCCAAGCCCTCCGATCCGACCGCGCCGACGGTGATGTTCCAGATTCATCCCCAGTGATCCGGATCAACGCCTGTCTCGTTCATGCTCTCGTCAGATTCCACGGCTTGCCTGCACGGCTGCCCACCGCAAACCGCCATCCTCCTCGTCAATCTGGGCACGCCCGATGCGCCGACGGCACCTGCCCTGCGACGCTACCTCGGCGAATTCCTGAGCGATCCGCGGGTGGTCGAGATTCCCAGACCGCTGTGGTGGCTCATCCTCAATGGCATCATCCTGCCGACTCGCTCTTCCAGATCCGCGGCGAAGTACGCCACGATCTGGACCGAGCGGGGCTCACCCCTGCAGACGGGCACGGCCGATCTGACGCAAGCCATTGCAGACGAAATGTCCCGGCTCGGCCACCATGTCCGGGTGCGTTATGCGATGCGCTACGGCAATCCGTCCGTGTCCAGCGTGCTCGAAGAAATGGCGCGGCAGAACGTGACCCGCATGCTGCTGGTGCCGCTGTACCCGCAGTACTGTGCAGCCACCACGGCGTCCACGCTGGATGCGGTCACCGCCTGGATGCGGCGCAGCCGGCGCCTGCCCGAACTTCGCGTGCTCAATCACTTCCACGACGAGCCGCTTTACATCGAGGCGCTGGCGCGAAAGATCGAGGCGCACTGGCAGCGCAACGGCCGGCCGGACCAATTGGTGATGAGCTTTCACGGCATGCCCGCGCGCACGCTCAAGCTGGGCGATCCCTATCACTGCGAATGCCACAAGACCGCACGCCTGCTCGCCCAGCGTCTGGGGCTGGCGGCTTCTGAATACGCGGTGACGTTCCAGTCGCGCTTCGGCAAGCAGAAGTGGCTGCAGCCCTATACCGAACCCACCTTGCGTCAACTGGCCAAGGAGGGCGTGGGCCGTGTGGACGTGATTTGCCCCGGCTTCAGCGTCGATTGCCTGGAAACGCTGGAAGAAATCGCCGTGGAAGGCAAGCAGGCCTTCCTGTCGAGCGGCGGCAAGACGTTTCATTACATCGACTGTCTGAACGCCGAGGCGCACTGGACGCAGAGCTTGAGCAGTCTGCTGGCCGCGCATCTGCAGGGCTGGGACACGACCGTGCCCGTGGACGAGGAACAACTCGCGCAGACGCGCGCCCGGGCTCAGGCCATGGGCGCAGGCAATCTGACAAATTCAGCGGGATGAAGCGCGACGGGTTGAGTGCGCCTCGCGCCAGAATTGCACCAGCAGCCCGACACCGATTTGGTGAATGGATTTTCCTCGGGGCAGGCAAGCAGGAATTTTCGGCCCGTCCTCAATAATCCTCGTCGGCACTGGTGAGATACCACTGCGCTTTCTCCAGCGCCTCGGTCCGGGCGGGGGCGATGGTGCAAAACACATTGCGCGCATCCCGGGCCAGCATACCCAGACGGCGCAGCGCGTCTTGCATGTCATTCGGTCCCAGGAATTCAAAAGACACGCTGCTGCGACCATCCGCATAGGCGTCATGGAACAGCGTGTCGAACAGCAGATTCAGGCTGTCGGGGTGGTCGGGGTGGCAGAGCAGATCGCGCACATGCAGCACCTTGCCGACGACTTCGCAGACGGCATAGGCGATGAGGCCGTCGCGTCCGGCGCTGAGCGTGAGAAAGCGGAATTTTCTCCAGGGCTTCTGCTCGAAACGCCAGGCCAGATAGCGGCGATCGCGCACGCCGATGAGCACGGCGGGATTTTTCTGCGCCGCCCATAGCGCGTCGAAGCGGGCATCGGGCCGTTCCATCCACTGCACATGCCGGCCGTGAAAGTCGTGCGCATAGCGCGTTCTGCGCAGGGCATGCCGCCACCAGTCGGCGGTGTGCCCGACAGCGCGGCGCAGCAGATGGGGGATCTGCTCGGGCAGGTAGCTGGCGCTGCGCAGTACGCGGACATAGCGCACCATCCGCCCCGCCACCTTGTAGCCCAGGCGCTTGACCACGGGTTCGGACTTCGGATTGGGAAACCCGTAGATCAGCCCGTGCTGCGGCAGAAAGCGGTCGCGCAGCGTGGTCTGCAGCAGCATGGCGGGATACAGCGTGCGATGTTCCGCCGCCACGCCGAAATCGGCCAGAAGCCCGGCGTTCAGCGGCTGACCGGCCAGAAGCATCTGCCGGGCGCCCAGCCCGATGACGCCTATCGCCACGCCATTTTCGGCGAGGGCATAGGCCAACAGCACCTGCGGCAGGCCGGCCGGGTTGCGCAGGTAGAACCAGTCGAATTTGTCCTGGCGACGCTCGGGATGGCCGAGGTTGCTGGCCCAAAGCGACACGATGGTGGCGCGATCGGTCTGCAGGTCGGCGGGCAGCGCGACGTAACGGGACGATGCGGCGGTCATGACGGAAAGCAGGCTGGTGAAGGTTCAGCGCCGGATGAATTGCTCATGCAGCAGCAGGGTGGAGAGCATGCCGACGAAGGCCATATTGTCACCAAATCCGATGACTTTTCCGGCGCGCGCCTTGTCGAACAGGCGGATCGCCGCCTGCGGGTCGAAGTAGCCCGCCTCTTTGAGACGCGCCACGCTGAACAGCTCGGCCACATAATCGACGGGCTCGCCATCGTGAAAGAAGCTCTGGCTGTCGGGGGCGCGGTAGGGTTGCTTGGTGCGATGGCGCAGCGCATCGGGCAGCAGGCCGTCCATGCTGCGTTTGAGCAGATACTTTTCGGTCAGCCCCATGAGCTTGTAGCGCGGCGGCAGTCGGCTGGCGAAGGCGATCAACCGGTGGTCGAGAAAGGGAAAGCGGGTCTCGATGGACGCGGCCATGGCCATGCGGTCGCCCTGCGAACACAACAGATAGCCCGACATCAGGGTGTGCGCCTCGATGTACTGATCCTGGCAGAGCGGCTCCCAGCGGGAGATGCCGGCGGGGAGTTGTGCGGCGATGGCGGCGATGGGGTCGGCCGCCGTGGCTGCGGCGCGCCAGTCCGGTGACAGAAAACCGGTGATGCGCCGCGTGGTGGTCCAGCGCGGCAGGTGGGCGAACCAGGGCTCGCGGAAATGCGCCTCGCCTTCACGGAAAAAGCGTTCGGTCATCGCCCGGCCTGCTGCGGGCGAGTGTTTGAGGTAGGGGTAGAGGCGTTCGAGCAGTCGGGGGCGCCACGGCGAATTCGGCTGCCGGGCGATGAAGCGGCGCACGCGGGCTTCCTTGAACAGGTCGTAGCCGCCGAAAACCTCGTCTGCGCCCTCACCGGTGAGCGCCACCTTGTAGCCCGCGGCGCGCACCCCGGCGGCCAGCAGCATCATGGGGGCGGGCGCGGTGCGCACAATGGGCGTTTCGGCGTGGGCGATGGCGCGGGGAAAGGCGGCGGCGATGTCGGCGCGGGTGCAGTGCACCGTGGTGTGGTCGGTGCCCAGATGCCGCACCAGTTGCTGCTGCCAGGGGCTTTCGTCGAATTCGGCGTCGTCGAAAGTGAGCGAGAAAGTGCGCAGCGGCGTGTCGGTGTAGTGGCGGATCAGCGTGGTGACGATGGAGGAATCGAGGCCGCCGCTGAGATAGGCGGCCACGGGCACATCGGCGCGCAGTTGCAGCCGCACGGCGTCGATCAGCAGGTCGCGCAGTTCTTCGGCGCAGGCGGCGGCCGAGCGGTCGTCCGCGATGGGCGCCGGGGGAAAGCTCCAGTCCCAGTAGCGGCGCAGTGTCGTACCGCGTGCGTCGACCGACATCACATGGCCGGGCGGCAATGATTCAATGCCTTCGAACACCGCGTGCGGCGGCAGCGGCGCCCAGTAGGTGAAGACTTCGCCCAGCGCCTGCGCATCGAGACGGCGCGGGACTTCGGGCAGGGCGAACAGCGCCTTGACCTCGGAGGCAAAGGCCAGACCGCCCGGCACGCGGGTGTGGAACAACGGCCGGATGCCGGTGCGGTCGCGCGCCAGCAGCAGGCGCTGGCGTGGCACATCCCACAAGGCGAAGGCGAACTGGCCGTTGAGTCGATCGACCAGCGCATCACCCAAGTCTTCGTACAGATGCACCAGCACTTCGGTGTCGGACTGCGTGGCGAAGCGATGGCCGCGGCGCTGCAGCTCGGCGCGCAGCTCGATGTAATTGAAAATCTCGCCGTTGAACACTACCCACACCGTGCCGTCTTCGTTGCCCATCGGCTGGACGCCGCCGGACAGGTCGATGATGCTCAGGCGGGCGTGCGCCAGGCCGATCGGCCCCTTGTTGTAGAAGCCTTGCCGATCGGGCCCGCGGTGATGCAACTGGCCGATCATCGCGGCAAGCTGCTCAGGATCTATGGGAGCGTTCCAGTTCAAACGTCCGGCGATGCCGCACATGAGCTGCTCTCAGCCGCCGATGTAAGACATCTCGACCCGGCGCTCGTCGCGCTGGGCCAGGCCTGCCGCCGTGCCGCGCAGCAGGGAATAGCGATCATCGCGCGCCGTCCAGACCTGCGCCAGCGCGGCGCGCAACTGATCGTCGCTGACCGGGGCCAGGCCGGTGCGCTGATCGCCGCGCAGCAGCGCGCGCACGTCATGGCCGTGGGTGGCGAACAGGCAGAGGTAGAGCTTGCCTTCCATCGACAGCCGGGCGCGGTTGCAGTCGCCGCAAAACGCCCGGGTCACGCTGGAAATCACGCCGATCTCACCCGCGCCATCGTCGTAGGCCCAGCGCTGGGCGGTTTCTCCCGCGCTGTGCGGCTCCAGCGGATGCAGCGGATGCACGGCGTGGATGCGGTTGATGACTTCTTGCGAGGGCAGCACCTCGTCCATGCGCCAGCCGTTGGTGTTGCCCACATCCATGTATTCGATGAAGCGCAGCACCACGCCGGTGCCGCGAAAATGTCTGGCCATCGGCAGAATCTGCGCCTCGTTGGTGCCGCGCTTGACCACCATGTTCACCTTCACCGGCCCGAGGCCGGCGGCCAGGGCGGTGTCGATACCCCGCAGCACCTCGGCCACGGGGAAGTCCACATCGTTCATCTGACGGAACACGGTGTCGTCCAGCGCGTCGAGGCTGACGGTGACGCGATCGAGCCCGGCCTCCTTGAGCAAGGTCGCCTTGCGGGCGAGGATGGAGCCGTTGGTCGTCAGCGTCAGCTCGGGCGGCCGGCCTTCGGGGGTGCGCAGGTCGTGCAGCATCTCCACCAGCCGCTCGAGATTCTTGCGCAGCAGCGGTTCGCCGCCGGTGAGCCGGATTTTGCGCACTCCCAGGTCCATGAACACGCGCGCAGCGCGGGTGATTTCCTCGAAGCTCAGCAGGTCGGCGTGAGGCAGAAATTCGTAATGCTTGTCGAAAATTTCTTTCGGCATGCAGTAAGTGCAGCGGAAATTGCAGCGGTCGGTCACCGAAATGCGCAAATCGTGCAGCGGACGATGAAAACGGTCGGTCGGCTGCCCCTGCCCGTGGCCGGTGTCGGCAGGCACGGTCGGCACGCTGGCGGCGTATTGGTGGTCGACGATGGGAATGATGCGTTCGGACATATCGCCATTATCGGCAAAGCACAGGAGCGCCGCGCTGGCCTGGCTCCGAGGAGCCTGTCGGACTTGAGGATCGCGGGCTGCAAATGGACGGCGCGGCGCCCTGCGGCAGCGGTTTTTTGCCCCATAGCTTCGGCTATGGGGCTGCAAACCCGCCGCCACATGGCATCCACACCGCCCATTTTCGCTTTCCGCGCCCCAAGACCGACAGGCCCCTCGGCATGTTCACATCAATGAAATCCGAAAGGCCAGGGCAAAGGTGGCGAGCAGCATGCCGAGCACGGCGCCGACGAGCACATCGGAGAGGTAATGCAGCCCCAGGATCAGCCGCGACGCGGCGATCAGCAGGGCAAACGGTACGGCGATCCAGCCCAGCATGGGGGCGAAAAACAGGATCTGCAGGGTGAAATTCACCGCATGCAGCGTATGGCCGGAAGGAAAGCTGAACTGATCGAGCGGCGGCTCGCTGAGCACGATGCGCTGGCACTGTTCGATCGGCCGGGGGCGGGCGGCCAGGCGCTTGATCGACCAGTACAGGCCGGTGCCGATGAAGGTCGTCACCATCATCCAGATGATGGGCAACACCGCTGCACGACCGTCGATCAGGAGCAGCACAGACAGAATCACTCCCCAGCCCCAGCCATTGCCCAGGCGGCTGATGGCGGAAAAAAAGCGGCGAACCCAGGGCTTGCGGCTCAAACGATTGGCCGCGAGGGTCAAACCTTCTTCCCAATGCAGATAACGCTGAAGCAGGCCGGGCTGTCGCTGTTGCATGGTGGAGGAGTCGGGTGGCGATGGCGGCGCGGGGAGCACGTTGCCGTATTGTTTCACTGCAGACTTAGGGCGGCTGGAAATGCCACCCCTTGCCTGCTGCCTCTACCATTGTGTCATCTGCGCAAGGCGGTCGGTCGATCGGTTCACAAAAGGCTGGCTTCCCGAGTCGCATTCTCCACAAGGATCAATATGGCATACACCATCGAACTCTCGGGCCGCGTCGCCCTGGTGACTGGGGCATCAAGCGGGCTCGGCTGGCGATTTGCCGAAGTGCTGGCGCAGGCGGGCGCCGCCGTGGTGCTCAGCGGCCGCCGCATGGAGCGCCTGAAGGAACTGCGGGCGAGAATCGAAGGTCAGGGGGGCGATGCCCATGTGGTGGAACTCGATGTCACCGACATGGCCAGCATCAAGGCGGCCGTGGCGCATGCCGAAACCGAAATGGGGCCGATCGACATCCTGGTCAACAACGCGGGCATTTCGTCGCAGCAGAAGCTGCTCGATGCGACGCCCGAAGAGGTCGACGAGGTTTACCGCACCAATGTGCACGGTGCCTTTTTCGTGGCGCAGGAAGTGGCGCGCCGCATGGTGGCGCGTTCCCTGGGCGTGACGCCGGGCACCTGGGCGGGCGGGCGCATCATCAATGTGGCATCCGTCGCAGGGCTGCGGGTCATGCCCAAACTGGGTGTCTATGCCATGAGCAAGGCAGCCGTCATCCACATGACGCGGGCCATGGCGGTGGAGTGGGGCAAGTATGGCATCAACGTCAACGCCCTCTGCCCCGGTTACATCGACACCGAAATGAATCACCATCACTGGCAGACCGAGGCGGGCCAGCGTCTGCTGCAGACGTTGCCGCGCAAGCGCCTGGGCAAGCCCGAAGACCTCGACGCCCTTTTGGTCATGCTGTCCAGCGCTCAAAGCGGCCTGGTCAACGGCGCGATTCTCACTGCCGACGATGGTTTGGGTATTTGAAGGAAAAGTCTGTGCGATTCGAAATCCCTGAAAACAAGCGTCTGGTCCACACCATGACCATGCCCATCCGCTGGGGTGACATGGATGTGATGGGCCATGTGAACAACACCCTGTATTTCCGCTACATGGAGATCATCCGTCTGGAGTGGATGCGTGAAACCGGCATCCCTGCCAACCCGCAAGGCCAGGGGCCGGTGATCGTCAATGCGTTCTGCAACTTCCAGATCGAATTGAGGTATCCGGGCGAGGTGCTGGCACGGCTCTACACCACCGAGGTGGGCCGCTCCAGCTTCGATACCTACACCCTGCTCAGCCGCACCGACGATCCCGATACGATCTACGCCAGCGGCGGCTCGCGTGTGGTGTGGGTGGATTTTCCCAAGCGCAAGAGCGCCCCTTTGCCCGATAGTCTGCGTGAGCTGCTGTCGGCGCAGGCCAGGGTGGACGGAGACTGAATATCGAACGGGAGTGGACCATGCCAGAGTCCGAAACAAACCAGCCGCTGTGGACGCCATCTCCGCAGCGCATCGCCGCTTCGCATATCGAGGCGTTTCGTCATTGGGTGAATGAGCACCACGGCCTGCAGTTGCAGACTTACCAGGACTTGCTGGATTGGTCGATCGCCGAGCAGTCCCGGTTCTGGGACGCGGTGTGGGAGACCTCCGGCGTGATCGCCGAGCACAAGGGCGAGCGGGTGCTGATCGATGCCGAGCGCATGCCTGGCGCGCGTTTCTTCCCGGACGCCCGTCTCAACTTTGCGCAGAACCTGCTGCGCCGCGATGACGATGCCGTGGCGCTGCACTTCTGGGGCGAGGATCGGGTGCAACGCCGCCTGAGCTGGCGCGAACTGCACGCCGAAGTCTCCCGTCTGCAGCAGGCATTGACCGCGTGGGGCGTGCAGCCGGGAGACCGGGTCGCGGCCTATCTGCCCAATATGCCCGAGACGGTGATCGCCATGCTGGCGGCCACCAGCCTCGGTGCGACTTTCACTTCCGCCTCGCCCGACTTCGGCGTGCAGGGCGTGCTCGACCGCTTCGGCCAGACGCAGCCCAAGGTGCTGATCGCCTGTGACGGCTATTTCTACAACGGCAAGACTTTTTCCAATCTGGAGAAGCTGGCCGAACTGACCCCGCAACTGCCCTCGCTGGTCAAGACCGTCATCGTGCCCTACGTGGCGCAGACGCGCGGCGAAAGCCCGAAGATTGCGGCGATTGCCGATGCGCAGGTCTGGGACGAGGCGCTGGCGCCGTTCGCGTCGCAGGCGGTGCAATACACCGCGCTGCCCTTCGACCATCCCGTGTACATCCTGTATTCCAGCGGCACCACCGGCGCGCCCAAATGCATCGTGCATCGCGCAGGCGGCGTGCTGCTCAAGCATCTGGCCGAGATGCGTCTGCAGGTCGATGTCCACGCCGATGACCGCGTGTTCTTTTTCACCACTTGCGGCTGGATGATGTGGAACTGGCTGATGTCCGCGCTCAGCCAGGGGGCCACGCTCTGCCTGTACGACGGCTCACCCGGCGTGCGCGGCAACGCCATTCTGTTCGACTACGCCGATGCCGTGGATTTCACGCATCTGGGCACGTCGGCCAAGTTCATCGAGGCGCTGGGCAAGTCGGGCATCGCGCCGAAACAAACGCATCGTCTGACTTCGCTGCGCACCCTCATGTCCACCGGTTCGCCTTTGGCCCCCGAGGGTTTCGACACCGTCTACGACAAGGTGAAATCCGACATCTGCCTCAGTTCCCTGTCGGGCGGCACCGATCTGGTGGCCTGCTTCATCGTCGGCTCGCCGCTCAATCCGGTCTGGCGCGGAGAAATTCAGGCCTGCGCTTTGGGCATGGCCGTGATCGTGGCCGATGACGAGGGCCGGCCGCTGCCCGACGGGCAAAAAGGCGAGCTGGTCTGCACCAAACCGTTCCCGTCCATGCCATTGGGATTTCTGGTCGACGGCAGCCTGGAAAAAGGCGCGCAGAAGTATCACGACGCCTACTTTGCACAGATTGCGAATGTCTGGTGGCATGGCGACTACATCATGCGCACCGGGCATGGCGGCTACATCATTTTCGGCCGCTCCGATGCCACCCTCAATCCGGGCGGCGTGCGCATCGGCACGGCCGAGATCTACCGCCAGGTCGAGCGCATCGACGCGGTGCTGGAGTCGATCGTGATCGGGCAGAACTGGCCGCCGGGGACTTACGGCGATGTGCGCGTGGTGCTGTTCGTGCGCCTGCGCGATGGCGTGGTGCTCGACGAGGCGCTGATCGACACGATCAAGCGCCAGATCCGCGACAACGCCACGCCGCGCCATGTGCCCGCGCGCATCGTGCAGGTGCACGACATTCCGCGTACCAAGAGCAACAAAATCGTGGAAATCGCGGTGCGCAATCTGATTCACGGCGAGCCAGTGAAGAATGTGTCGGCGCTGGCCAACCCCGAGGCGCTCGATGAATACCGCGCGTTGCGCACGGAACTTGAGCGGGCCTGATGGCAGTTATTCTCCGCGCCGCCAGGTGCAGGTCCGGCTGAGCCAGAGCTTGCGCAATGGCGTCAGGCTGATGCGCTGGTGCAGCACGGCATAGTCGGCCCGTTCGATTTCGCGCAGCAGCGCGTCCGACATGGCGCCCAGCGCCAGCAGCGGCGCGGTCTGCGCGCTGGGGTAGGACGCGAGGGCATCGCAGGCGGCTCGCAGCGCCGTGCGGGCCAGCGTGGTTTGTTCCTGCAGCAGGGCGCGAATCGGCGGGTTCACGATTCGCTGTTGCAGCTCCGCCGTCTTGACCACATGCCGCTGCAGGGCATCGAGCGGCAGATACACCCGACCCTGCGCGGCATCGCGCCCCAGATGCCGGATATTGCTGGCCAATCTCAGGGCCACGCCCAGTTCCTCCGCCGCAGCCAGGGCCGAGGGCGTGATCAGACCCTGCAGCGCCGCCGCATTGCGCAGCGTCTGCCCGCTGCCCGCGCGGCAATAGTGCAGCAGCGCAGCACGATCCATCCATCGGTTCTGTCGCAGATCGATCTCCACGCTTTCGATCAGGCCGAGCAGAGTTTCTGGCCGCAGATCGTGCTCCTGCAAATACCCCGCGAGAGCCCGCAGGGACGGGTGCTCGGGCTGATGCTGGCCGAGCGCCTGGATCTGTGCGCGCCACCAGGCCAGCTTGGCTTGCGCAATGGCCGGATCGCTCACGGTGGTGGCGATGCTGCGGACCCGCACATGCACGTCCAGCAACAATGTCAGCGCGACGCGGCGCTCAGGCGGGCACCGTTGCAGCGCGTAATAAGCTGACGAGCCGGGTGGCGGCTTGGTGCAGGAATCAGGGATTTGAGACGCGGGCATGTTGAGCACTGCATCAAGCAAGCTGGAGAGGGTGTGAACAAATCCGCCATGCCCGCTCATCGCGCCCAAAGCGCCCCACTCGGCGTTGCAAATGCGCGCCGTGCCGACGGGCACGGCTGTGCTTTGCGCCTTGATTGGGGCGCTTTGGGCGCGCTGCTCGGCCACGCCGGATTCATTCACACCCTCCGGAGGCGGCTAGAATAGCCGATTGCCCAAAAATCAATGCCGCCGGGTTCTCATCCCCCTGTGGAGAGAAACGGGGACGAAACTGGACAAACGAGCATCATGTTTTTGGCAACAGATCACCTGGCGAGGGTGGCGAAATGGGTAGACGCACCAGGTTTAGGTCCTGACGCCTTCACGGGCGTGGGGGTTCGAGTCCCCCCTCTCGCACCAGACAGCACCAGCCGACAAGCGCAGGCTCGCCGGTTTTTGACCCCTTTTTGAACACTGGATTTTCCCATGACTGTCGAAACCCTGGACAAACTGCAGCGCCGTGTGACCGTGACCGTGCCCAAGGCCATAGTGCAGAACGAAATCAATTCCCGCCTGAAGAGCCTGAGCCGCACGCTGCGCCTGCCCGGTTTCCGTCCGGGCAAAGTGCCGATGTCCATGGTGACGCAGCGCTATGCCCCGTCCGTCGAGATGGAAGTGCTGCAGGACAAGATCGGCAATGCGTTTTACGACGTCGCCACCAGCGCCCGTCTGCGCGTGGCCGGTGCGCCCGAGTTCACGCCCAGGACCGAAGGGGTCGAAGCGGATGTGATGGCTTTCGATGCCGTGTTCGAGGTCTATCCCGACGTGCAGATTCCCGACCTCTCGACCCACGGCATCGAGCGCGTGACCGCCGAGGTGGACGAGGCCGCCATCGACAAGACCCTCGATGTGCTGCGCAAGCAGCGCACCGAATATTTCGTGCGCGGCCAATCGGCGCCGGATGGCCAGACTTCCGAAGGGCTGGAAGTCCAGGATGGCGACCGCGTCACGGTGGACTTCGAAGGCCGTATCGACGGCACCGCTTTCGAGGGCGGCAAGGCCGAAGACTTCACCTTCATTCAAGGTGAGGGCCGCATGCTGCCCGAGTTCGAAGCGGCCACCAAAGGGCTGCAGGCCGGGCAGAGCAAGATTTTCGAACTGCACTTTCCCGAGGACTACCCAGGCCGTGCCGTTGCCGGTAAGACGGCCCAGTTCACCTTGAAAGTCACCCAGGTCGAATGGCCGTTGCTGCCCGCAGTCGATGCGGATTTTGCCAAGGCGCTCGGCGTGGAGGACGGCGATGTGCAGCGTCTGCGCGACGATATCCGCAACAACCTGAGCCGCGAAGTCAAATCGCGCCTGATGCAGCGCAACAAACTGGCCGTGATGGAGCTGTTGCAAAAAGCCGTGCCGGTCGACTTGCCCAGCGCACTGGTACAGAACGAAATCAACGAATTGATGGCCGGCGCCCGTCAGGATCTGGCCGAGCGCGGCATGAAAGATGCCGACAAGGCGCCGCTGCCTGTGGATCTGTTCAAGGAGCAGGCCGAGCGTCGCGTCCGTCTGGGCCTGATCGTTTCCGAGTTGGTCAAGCAGCACGATCTGCAGGCCAAACCCGAGCAGGTTCGCGCCTATGTGGAGGAGATTGCGGCCAGTTACGAACAGCCGCAGGAACTGGTGCGCTGGTATTACGCCGATCAGGAACGCCTGGCGCAGGCCGAGGCCATCGTCATGGAGAACAATGTGACCGAATTCGTGTTCGCTCAGGCGCAGACAACGGACAAAGCGCTCGGTTTCGATGAGCTGATGGGTAAAAGCTGATCGCTGACCTGCCTCGTCAATCCACATTCGAAAGCCGCTGTCCGCCCAGGCGTGTGCAGTGGCTTTTGTTTTTGGGCGCGTTGTCGTGCCCAGCGCAAAGCCGATGCGGAAATCCTGCGTGCTTGCATCGGCAGCGCCGCATGCGTGCTAATCTGTGTCTACCTTCACGTCTTTTTTTTCCATGAGCGCTACTGACATTCAAAACCTGGGCCTGGTGCCCATGGTCATCGAGCAAAGCGGCCGCGGTGAGCGCGCCTACGACATTTACTCGCGCCTGCTGCGTGAGCGGGTGATTTTTCTGGTTGGCGCCATCAATGATCAGATGGCCAATCTGGTCGTGGCGCAGTTGTTGTTCCTCGAGTCGGAAAATCCAGACAAGGATATTTCGCTCTACATCAATTCTCCCGGCGGCTCGGTGTCTGCCGGCATGGCGATTTTCGACACCATGCAGTTCATCAAGCCCGATGTGTCCACCTTGTGTACCGGCATTGCGGCCAGCATGGGCGCTTTCCTGATGGCGGCCGGCGCCAAGGGAAAACGCTATTCGCTGCCCAATTCGCGCATCATGATCCATCAACCCTCCGGCGGGGCGCAGGGACAGGCGACGGACATCGAGATCCAGGCCCGCGAAATTCTTTATCTGCGCGAACGACTCAATGGCATTCTTGCCGAGCGCACTGGTCAGAGCCTGGACAAAATTGGTATCGACACGGAGCGCGACTTTTTCATGTCGGCTGACGAGGCCAAGGACTATGGCTTGATCGACGAAGTCATCGCCAAGCGCGCCTGATCCCGACCCTCAAAGTAGACATACGTCCATGGCTGAGAAAAAATCATCTTCCGGTGAAAAGACCCTGTACTGCTCGTTCTGCGGAAAGAGCCAGCACGAGGTCAAGAAGCTCATCGCCGGTCCTTCGGTGTTCATCTGTGACGAGTGCATCGACCTGTGCAACGAAATCATCCGTGATGAAGTGGCTGCGACCGATGCCAATGGCAAGTTGGTCAGCACCGATTTGCCGACGCCGTCTGAAATCAAGGCCATCCTCGACCAGTATGTGATCGGCCAGGAAACGGCCAAGCGCATTCTGGCCGTCGCGGTTTACAACCACTACAAACGGCTCAAGCACATCGGGCAGAACGGCGACGTCGAGCTGGCCAAGAGCAACATCCTGCTGATCGGGCCCACCGGCTCGGGCAAGACCTTGCTGGCGCAGACGCTCGCGCGCTTGCTCAACGTGCCTTTCGTCATCGCCGACGCGACCACGCTGACCGAGGCGGGTTATGTGGGTGAAGACGTCGAGAACATCATTCAAAAGCTGTTGCAGAACTGCAACTATGAAATCGAGCGGGCGCAGCGTGGGATTGTCTACATCGACGAAATCGACAAGATTTCCCGCAAATCGGACAACCCCAGCATTACCCGCGATGTGTCGGGCGAAGGCGTGCAGCAGGCTTTGCTCAAACTCATCGAAGGCACGATGGCCTCTGTGCCGCCACAGGGTGGGCGCAAGCATCCGAATCAGGATTTCATTCAGGTTGACACGACCAATATCCTGTTCATCTGCGGTGGAGCGTTCGATGGCCTGGAGAAGGTCATCCGCAATCGTTCCGAAAAGTCCGGCATTGGATTTTCGGCCACGGTCAAAACCCCGTCCGACCAAAGCGTGTCTGAGACCTTTCAGCAAGTGCAACCCGACGATCTCGTCAAGTTCGGCCTGATTCCCGAGCTGGTGGGCCGTCTGCCCGTGGTGGCCGCGCTGGAAGAACTCGATGAGGCCGCCATGGTCGAAATTCTCACCGTGCCGAAGAATTCGCTGGTCAAGCAATATCAGAAGCTGTTCGAGATGGATGGCATCAAGCTGGAGTTTCGTCCGGCGGCGCTCGATGCGATTGCTCGCAGGGCGCTTGAGCGCAAGACGGGCGCGCGCGGGCTGCGCTCCATCGTCGAGCAGGCTTTGCTCGACCTGATGTTCGATCTGCCCAATGCCAAGGGCGTGGCCAGTGTCGTCGTCGACGAGAACGTCATCACGATGGGCGCCAAGCCGCTGCTCATCTATGAGGATGCCGCGAAGGCATCGGGAGCGTAAGGCGCTCAGGTGGTGGCAATCTCGATGGCACTCTGATCCCCGCTTGCAAATCCTCTGCACGGCCCCATTTGCACACCAACTTCTTTTCGGGTGACCTCTATGTCCGCTACCCTTGAACAAAACATCGATCTGACCGCGCTGCCCTTGCTGCCCTTGCGCGATGTGGTCGTTTTTCCTCACATGGTGATTCCATTGTTCGTTGGGCGTCCGAAGTCCATCAGGGCGCTTGAATCGGCCATGGAAAGCGGCAAGCAGATCATGCTGGTTGCGCAGAAGGCGGCGGCCAAGGACGAGCCCAAGCCCGAGGATCTGTTCGAAATCGGCTGCCTGTCGAGCATTCTGCAGATGCTCAAGCTGCCTGATGGCACGGTGAAGGTGCTGGTCGAAGGCGCACAACGGGCCAAGGTACTGAATATTCAGGATAACGGAGAGTTCTTTGCCTGCGAAGCCGTTCCCATCGCATCGAGTTCGGAGTCGAGTGCGGAATCTGAGGCCATGCGGCACGCCGTGGTGGCGCAGTTCGACCAGTATGTCAAACTGAACAAAAAAATCCCTCCTGAAATTCTCACTTCGATTTCCGGCATCGATGATCCGGGTCGTCTGGCCGACACCATCGCTGCGCATCTTCCACTCAAGCTCGAACAGAAACAATCCGTGCTGGACTTGCATGATGTGCAAGCCCGCCTGGAGAATCTGCTCGAACAGCTCGAACGCGAAGTCGGCATTCTGCAGGTCGAAAAGCGCATCCGTGGACGGGTGCGCCGCCAGATGGAAAAGAGCCAGCGCGAGTACTACCTGAACGAGCAGGTCAAGGCCATCCAGAAGGAACTGGGCGAGGGCGAAGAGGGCGCGGACATCGAGGAAATCGAGAAAAAGATCAAGGCTGCGCGCATGCCCAAGGAGGCCAAGAAGAAAGCCGAGGGCGAACTGAAAAAACTCAAGCTGATGTCGCCGATGTCGGCCGAGGCGACCGTGGTGCGAAATTACCTCGACGTATTGGTCAGCCTGCCCTGGGCAAAGAAGAGCAAGGTGCGCCATGACCTGGCGTTTGCCGAGGCGGTGCTGGATGAAGATCACTACGGCCTGGAGAAGGTCAAGGAGCGCATCCTCGAATACCTCGCAGTCCAGCAGCGTGTGGACAAGGTCAAGGCACCCATCCTTTGCCTGGTCGGGCCGCCCGGGGTGGGTAAGACCTCGCTCGGCCAATCCATCGCCCGCGCGACGGGACGCAAGTTCGTGCGCATGGCCTTGGGCGGCGTGCGCGACGAGGCCGAGATTCGTGGCCACCGCCGTACCTACATCGGCGCCATGCCTGGCAAGATCCTGCAGAGCCTGAACAAAGTGGCCGTGCGCAATCCCTTGTTCCTGCTCGACGAGGTGGACAAGCTCGGCATGGATTTTCGCGGCGACCCGTCCTCGGCCTTGCTGGAAGTGCTCGATCCTGAGCAGAATCACACCTTCAGCGATCACTACGTCGAAGTCGATTTCGATCTCTCCGATGTGATGTTCGTCGCCACCTCGAATTCGCTCAACATTCCCCCGGCGCTGCTCGACCGGATGGAAGTGATTCGTCTGGCCGGCTATACCGAGGATGAGAAGGTCAGCATCGCCCAGCGTTATCTGCTGCCCAAGCAAATGAAAAACAACGGCGTGGAGAAGGACGAGCTCGACGTCACGGAAAGCGCCATCAGGGGCATCATTCGCTATTACACGCGCGAGGCCGGGGTGCGCTCCCTGGAGCGCGAAATCTCCCGGATCTGTCGCAAGGCCGTCAAGGGCCGTCTGTTGAAGACGTATACAGAGCAGGTCGTCGTCACCGAGGACAACCTGCACGACTTCCTTGGCGTGCGGCGCTTCAATTTTGGTATTGCCGAGAAGCAGAATCAGGTTGGGCAAGTCGTTGGCCTGGCCTGGACCGAAGTTGGGGGCGACTTGCTGACCATCGAGGCAACGGCCATGCCCGGAAAAGGTGCCATCCTGCGCACGGGCTCGCTTGGCGATGTGATGAAGGAGTCGGTCGAGGCGGCGCGTACCGTGGTACGGGTTCGCGCGCGTCGTCTGGGCATCAAAGACGAGTTGTTTGAAAAACGCGATCTTCACATCCACGTGCCGGAAGGGGCGACTCCCAAGGATGGGCCGAGTGCCGGCATTGCCATGACGACGGCCATCGTGTCGGCAATGACGGGAATTCCCGTCAAGGCCGAAATCGCCATGACGGGCGAAATCACCCTGCGGGGCGAGGTGCTTGGGATCGGTGGCCTGAAGGAAAAGCTGCTCGCGGCTCTGCGCGGGGGGATCAAGACCGTGCTGATTCCCGAAGAGAATGTCAAGGATCTGCAGGAAATGCCGGAGAACGTGAAGTCCAACCTCAACATCATTCCGGTGAAATGGATCGATCAGGTGCTGGATTTGGCGCTTGAGCGCGTTCCCGTCGCGCTGGAAGATGAAGCACCCACCCAGGCCGTCGAAGTATCGGTCACGCCCGTCGACCTGCCTGTCTCAGAGCGCGCCCGCCATTGAACCCAGATCGTCCATGAGGTGAGGCTTTGCTCCTATCGGATACGGGGGGATGCGGGTGCCGGCGGCCGATTTGAGGCGTCGTTGCTCCCTCGCTTCGTGTCCGTATCCCAGCACCCGCGTCCTGATGAACGATCTGGGCTGAACCGACAGAGCCAAGGTGAACAAACGGGGTGCTTGCATCAAAAAGAAAATCCAGTATAGAATGCTAGCTTGCTTTGAAGGGGGTATAGCTCAGCTGGGAGAGCGCTTGCATGGCATGCAAGAGGTCAGCGGTTCGATCCCGCTTACCTCCACCAAGCAAAATAAAAAAAACGAAAAACAACAAAGTTGAAGGTTCAGTCCCCTTCGTCTAGAGGCCTAGGACACCGCCCTTTCACGGCGATAACACGAGTTCGAATCTCGTAGGGGACGCCAGGTTCGATAACCGAATCTGCATGGAGTGGTAGTTCAGTTGGTTAGAATACCGGCCTGTCACGCCGGGGGTCGCGGGTTCGAGTCCCGTCCACTCCGCCAACAAAATTCGCAGTAAATCAATGAGTTAATGAAAAGCTCACGCGAACGACGTGGGCTTTTTTTGTGTCAGAAACGGAGGTTTGGGAGAGCGCATTCCCCTTCAACTCCTCCAAGATTCCCACAGACTGCCCCAGACGTCTCTTTGTTGGACACCCCAGAATCCCCCCTGCGCCGCCGGTATGTCCACCTTGCTGCCATGCTTCTGCGCGGCCAGCCACAGCGCGGCTTTCAGATAGTTTTCCCCCTTGTCGTGCATCACGATCTTGTGGCGCTGCTCACGATGGCGGATGCCTCGCCAGGCGGCCAGCGCCGCATCCCGCCCCGGCCGCTGGCGCCACGCTTGGGCCTTGGGCAGCCTGGCCGAGAGCGTTTTGCGTTCTGCCGGGGTAATGTCCCCGGGCGTGGTGTAAGTCTTTGGTGCGGTGAGCTGCGAAGGGCGTAGCCCGGAGCAGCTCACCGCGCGCCGGTCGTCCCTGGAGATGGGGGTGGCCATCGTGAAGTCCGGATAAGGTTGAGGTGCGAACCAACCAACTTGTCTGAAGGAACCACGATGACCAACGCAACTATCGCACTGACCGAGCTCGCTGAGAAGGGGGCCGACATCG
>NZ_JAVERI010000002.1:0-287393 GCF_034007205.1 Thiomonas sp. | reverse complement strand
CTCGCCGGTCCATTTTTCACCGTTTTCTTGGGCAATAGTTCGACTATTGCCCGGCGAAATCGGCAAAAACTGTCCTCGCCGGGGCCGTTTTTCGCTATCGACGCCCCAAGTCCGACAGGCTCCTAGGCGCCCGTCCGCGACCTGCCGGCCGCCGATTCCTGCACTCAGGCGCCAGGAGAAACGGCCTTCGTGCGAACATATCCACATTGCTTCGCATGCCGCATCGATGATGCCGAAACCTTCGCCATTCCATCCCGCTACAGAACACCGCCGCCGCTGCCTGCGAACCGGCGCTGCGCTGGCGCTCGGGGCGCTGCTCCCCGCTGCCGCTCGGGCACAGAGCGCAGCCGCCTCAGCCCCGCCGCCTGCCGCGACCTTGGGCGACTGGAACGCCAGCGCAGTGCAGGCGCTGATCGAGCGCATCGTGCAGCGCAACGGCCTGCCGGAAGCGCTGGTGGCGCGGTTGATCGCACGGGCGCAATACAACCCGACGGTGGCCCGGCTCATCCTGCCGGGTCCGCCGGGCAAAAGGAACTGGAAGGTTTACCGCAGCCGCTTTCTCGACAGCCTGCGCATCGATGCGGGCAGCGATTTCATGCAGGAGTTCGGCGTGTGGTTCCAGCGGGCGCAGGAGCGCTATGGCGTGCCGCCGCACATCGTCGCGGGCATCCTCGGGGTGGAGACGATCTACGGTCGGAATATGGGCGACTTCCGCGTGGTCGATGCGCTATCCACTCTCGCGCTGCGTTACCCCGAGCAGGCGCCGCGCGACCGCAGCGCCTACTTCGGCGTGCAGCTCGGCGATTTTTTCCAGTGGTGCGCGCAGGATGCGCGCAACCCGCTGCAGGTGCGCGGCTCCTACGCCGGGGCCATCGGCATGCCGCAGTTCATGCCCGAGAGCATCCTGAAATACGCGGTGGACTTCGACCAAGGCGGCGGCATCGATCTGATCAACGACCCGGCCGACGCCATCGGCTCGGTGGCCAGCTATCTGGCGGCCAAGGGCTGGGTGCGAGGGCAGCCTGCGCACTTCCCGCTGCAGTTGCCACCCGATCTGCCGCAGGCCACGCTTGATACCCTGCTCGCGCCCGACATCACACCGACCTTCACCGCCGACCATCTCGTGGCGCTGGGGCTGCCGCTGCTGCCGCAGGCCCGCGCCCATGCGGGCAAGCTGGCCGTGGTGCAACTGCCCAATGCCGGTGCAGACCCCGATTATGTGCTGGGCACGGACAACTTCTACGTCATCACCCGCTACAACCAGTCGGCCTTCTATGCGCTGGCGGTGATCGAGCTGGGAGAAATCGTGGCCGCCGCCGCTGCCGCTCAATCCTGAGGTGTGGCGCTGAGCTGACGGATGCCGGCGAGCACGATGGCGCTGAGTTCGGCCACGTCCTGACCCAAGCGGCGCGCGGCGTTCAGGTCGCCCAGGTCGAGCGCGGCCTTGGCCTGGCGCGCGAGCTCGTGGATTTCGCTGTGCTGCTCTAACAGCAGGGCGTAGCGTGGGTCGCGGCCGTAATACAGGCGCCCCTGACCATTGAGCCAAAGACCGAGGTGGCACTGGTTTTCCGCAGCGACATCGAGCACATGATCGGGAAACGGCGCCTCGCCGCGCACCGCCTGCTGCAGCCGTTCGACACGGCGCAACTGCGCCACCTCGACTTCGCGCGGAAACTCGGTGGTGTGCAGGTCGGCCCTGGGCCGCACCCAGGTCTGCACCCAGGTGGCCACGGCGTCTGCGGGCAGCGGGCGGGCGATGGCGTAACCCTGCGCCAGGGTGCAGTTCATCGCCGCCAGCACCGAGAGATGCTCCAGCGTCTCGGCGCCTTCGCCGATGACCTCCAGCCCGAGCAGATTGGCCGCGGTGACCACGGCGGAGACGATGGCGAAGTCTTTGGGATCGTTGACCATGTCGCGCACGAAAGACTGGTCGATCTTGATCGACTGCGCGGGCAGTTGCTGCAGATAGGTGAGCGAGGCCGAACCGGTGCCGAAGTCGTCGAGCGCCACGCTCAGGCCGAGATCCTGGCAGGCCTGCAGCACCTGCCGCGCCTGCTCCAGATTGCGCAGCGGCGCCGATTCAGTCACTTCGAGCATCAGCGCGCTGGCGGGAAAGCCGGGATGATTGCGCAGTGCCTGATGCACATCGCCCAGAAACTCGGGCGCCAGCAGATGCTCGGCGCTGATGTTGACGGCGATGTGCAGCTCCAGGCCCTCGGCCTGCCACAGCGCGCCCTGGCCGAGCGCCTGGTCGAGCACGAAGCGGCCGATGGCGCGCGCCAGCCGCCCGTGATCGAGCACGCTGGAAAAATCGGCCGCCAGCATCTGCCCGCCCTGCTCGGTCTGCAGCCGCAGCAAGGCTTCGACGCCCACCACCGCGGGGCGCGCCGGGTCGCCGCCTATGGCGACGATGGGTTGATAGTTGAGCGACAGCCGCCCCTGCTGCAAGGCGGCTTCCACGCTTTCGAGCAGGCTTTTCTGCCGCTGTGCCTCGTGCTCAAAATCGGGTTTGAAGCGCAGGTAGCGATCGCGCCCGGCGGCCTTGGCTGCGTAGAGCGCCAGATCGGCGCGGCGCAGCAGGGTTTCGGCATCGCCGCCGTCCTGCGGGTAAAGCGCGCAGCCCAGGCTGACCGAAATCGACGCCTGCCGCCCCACGCCCAGATCGAAGGGCTGGCGCAATGCCGCGAGGATGCGCTGCGCCGCCGCCTCGGCTGCGGTCTCGCCGCCGAAATCCTCGGTCAGCAGCACGGCGAATTCATCGCCGCCCATGCGGGCCATGACCTCGCCTTCGCGCAGGATGGACTTCAGGCGCTGCGCGGTTTCGCGCAGCAGCGCGTCGCCCGCCGAATGGCCATAGGCGTCGTTGACCTGCTTGAAGCCGTCGAGATCGAGCAGCAGCAGGCCGAATTCGCCCTGGTGCGACCACGCCTTCTCCAGAGCAAGCTGAAGCCGCTCGCGCAGCAGGGTGCGGTTGCCCACGGCGGTGAGGGGATCGGTGATGGCCAGCGTGCGCAGCCATTGCTGCTGCGCCTGCGCCAGCGCCTGTTCGCGCACGATTCTCCCCATGGCATAGCGGTACAGCACGGTGAGCAGCAACAGCAGCAACCCCAGCCCCACCATCGGCGGCCAGACGGTACCCAGGTATTGCGTCCACAGCAGGCTGCTCGGCACCGAGACGGCGACGGCCAGATCGGGATAGGCCGGCAGGCGCTGCCAACTGCCGATGCGCATCGAGTCATCCGCCGCGACCCAGCCGTCGTAATGCGCACTGGAAGATGCCGGATGATCGGCCAGGGACTGGGCAAAGGCCCCCGTCTGCGGTCTGGAGAAGAAAGAGCCATCCGTCGGCGCCGGCCAGCGGGCGAGCACATAACCATCGCTGCGCGCGAGGATGGCGGCGATGCCGCTGTAGGGCAGCACGGTGTTGGCCAGGGTCTGCTGCAGAAAGGTCTGGGTGCTGACCGCGGCGACGACGTAGAACGGCGGATGGGTTTGCCCGGCAGGCATTTCGCGCAGCAGCGGAATCACCCACTTGCCCGTCATCGGCCCGACCAGCGGGCGGCCGATGACGAGCCCGTTTTCATGCGGCAGCGCGCGCAGCCGCGCCAAGGTCTGCATGACCGCGGGATCGTGCCGCAGATCGGGCAGTCTGTCCGAGCGCAGCGAGCTGCCGAGCAAGCGGCCGTCGGGCGACACGATGTTGATCGACAGCGAGCCCGGCAGCAGGGCCTGCCGGCGTTCGAGCAGGATCTGCAGGACTTCGGGGTGATGCAGCAGGTCGGCCTTGTCCTGGAGGTCGGCGCCGGTGGCTTCGAGCACCGACGAAAAGCCCTGGAAGTACGACTGGGTGGCGCTCACCAGAAAGCTGGAGCTGGTGTCGATCGAGCCATCGAGCATCTCCCGCTGATTCCGCCAGGAGGCGGCCGCATAGATCAGCGCCAGCACGATGAAGGTGATGAACAGCGTCCAGTAGGTGCGGCGTATCCAGCGCTGCAAGACGGGCGTCGGCGCCAGGTTGCGCTCGCCAGGCGCCGACAGCGGCAACTCGGCCTGCCGGTCCGTGCCGCAGGTCAAGGTATCGGGATCAGCGCCGTTGACGGTCGGCTCGAAAGTCATTCAGGGGACGGTTGCGGGATAGGCCAGCGCACAGGCCAACACAAGGCAAGGCGGCCGCCCTGCCGATGCGGGGCACTTTACGCTGCGCAGGCAATAGACCACAACGCCCCATTCCAGGAGGCCGCATTTGAACCGCGGATGGTGTGAAAAACTTCACAATTCCTGTTCCAGCGGCACCGGCGGCTGGCGCGCGTTGAGCGCCACATGAATCCCGGCGAAGATCAGCAGGGCCGCCCACAGGTGGTACCAGTGGATGGTTTCGTGCAGGAACAGCCAGCTCAGCAGCGCGGCGAACAAAGGCGCGAGGTTGCCGAAGTAAGCCGGAATCTGCGCGCCGACCTTGCCCACTGCGCTGCCCCAGCACCAATAGGCCAGCAGCGAAGGCAGCACCGCCACATAGGCCAGCGCCAGCCACACCGGGCCGCCCCAATGCGGAGTCTGGCCGGATGTCCAGCGCTCGGCCAGCATGAAGGGCAGGATGGCCAGCACGCCCCACATCATCTGCGCCGTCAGCGAAGTCATCGGCGCCAGACCGAGCGGCCGCTGCCGCAGTTCCCAGGTGTAGATCGCCCAGAGAAACACGGCCACCAGCATGAGAAGATCGCCCGGCGCGAAATGCAGCGTCGCCAGATGCGCCAGGTTGCCCTTGGCCACGACCAGCGCCACCCCGGCGATCGACAGCAGCGCGCCGATCCATTGCGCCCGCCCCACGGCCTGCCTGTGGAACGCGCCGCCGATCAGCAGAATGAACACCGGCGCGCTCGACGTGATGAGCGAGACGTTGAGCGGCGTGGTCGTTTCCAGCGCCACGTATTGCAGCGAGTTATAGCTGCCCACGCCCAGAATGCCCATGACGGCAAGCGACTTCCACCTGCGGCGCAACACATCACGATGGCGCCAGAGATCGGGCCCGACGATGAGCAGCGCCAGCAGCAGCGCGAACAACCAGCGGTAGAAACTGAGCGCCAGCGGCGGAATCTGCCCCACCATCAGCCGTCCCACCACCGCATTGCCGGCCCAGAACAAAGGGGGAAGAGTAAGCAGCAGCGCGGTTGCGGGATCGAGAAGCGGGGGATGTCGGGCGGGCATGCGCGCATTATTTCAGTGCGCCGGATCTTGCGTCGAACAATCGGAGTTTCCATTGTGGCAAGATGAGGTCTTCCAACCCCCGTTCTGCGAGTTTGCATCATGCGCCTGGCCATCGTCTCCGATATTCACGGCAACCTGCCCGCGCTCGACGCGGTGCTGGCCGACATCGCCCGCCGTGGGGCCGAACTCTCAAGAAAACGCCGGGCCGCCCCAAGTTTTCTTGACCCCCTCGGGGGGCCTGACGCGAATGCGGCAGGTCTGGGGGTACTCACCGTGAACTGCGGCGATCTGCTGAGCGGCCCGCTCTGGCCGCACGAGACCGCCGAGCGCCTGATGGCGCTGAACCTGCCGACGATTGCGGGCAATCACGAGCGGCAGTTGCTCGCCTGCTCCCAGGGCCCCGGCGGCGCCTCCGATCAATACGCCTTCGAGCACACCACGCAAACGCAGCGCGACTGGCTCGCCGCCCTGCCCGCACGCCTGGAGCCGCTGCCCGGCGTGCTGATGGTGCATGGACGGCCGGACAGCGATCTCGAATACCTGCTCGAAACCGTCGACGCGGCCGAACCCGCCGGGGTGCGCGCCGCCACGCCCGACGAAGTGCGCACGCGCTGTGCCGGGATCGATGCCGAGCTGCTGGTGTGCGGCCACAGCCACCACCCCGCCGTGATGCAGGTGCCGGGCGGCCCGCTGGTGGTCAACGCGGGCAGCGTCGGGCTGCAGGCCTATGACGACGACCACGGCGGCCTGCACTGGATCCGCAACGGCAGCCCGCACGCGCGCTACGCCCTGTGCGAACGCAGCGAGCGCGGACGCTGGCAGGTGGCGCTGATCGCCGTGGATTACGACTGGTCGGCCGCCGCGGCGCAAGCGCGGCGCAACGGTGCGGCCGACTGGGCCGGCTGGCTGGAAACCGGCTGGGCTGCAGCCGCTCAGTCGTAAACCTCGGCCTGTGCCAGCTTCGGCGCCGCTGCATCCTTCGCCGCCAGGCTCGGTTGACCGTCTGGCAGGTTCAGTCCAGCCAGCGGCCAGGCGATGGCCAGTTCAGGGTCGTTCCAGGCGATATTGCGGTCGTATTCCGGGTACCAGTATTCGGTGGTCTTGTAGAGAAAGTCCGCGGTTTCGCTCAGCACCACGAAGCCATGCCCGAATCCCGGCGGCACCCACAGCAGGCGCTGGTTTTCGGCGGAGAGTTCCACGCCCGCCCACTGCCTGAAGCGTGGCGAGCTGCGTCGCAGATCGACCGCCACGTCCCACACCTTGCCCGTCGCCGCCCGCACCAGCTTGCCCTGCGGCTTGACGAGTTGATAGTGCAGGCCGCGCAGCACGCCCTGGGCCGATCTGGAATGGTTGTCCTGCACGAATTCCACATCCACCCCGGTATCCAACGCGAAGGTCTTGCGGTTGTAGCTCTCGAAGAAGAAGCCGCGGGCGTCGCCGAACACCTTGGGCTCCAGGATGAGCACTTCGGGCAGCGCGGTGGGGATGACCTTCATGCGTTCTCCTCGGTCAGCAGACGCAGCAGGTACTGGCCGTAGCCGTTCTTTTTCATCGGCGCGGCCAATGCTTCGAGCCGGGCGGCGTCGATCCAGCCGTTGCGCCAGGCGATTTCTTCCGGGCAGGCCACCTTCAGCCCCTGACGTTTCTCGATGGTGGCGATGAACTGCCCCGCTTCGAGCAGGCTGTCGTGCGTGCCGGTGTCCAGCCAGGCGTAGCCGCGCCCCAGGGTCTGCACCTGCAACTGGCCCTGTTCCAGATAGACGCGGTTGACGTCGGTGATCTCCAGCTCGCCGCGCGGCGAGGGCTTGAGGTGGGCGGCGATGTCGCATACCTGCTGGTCGTAGAAGTACAGACCGGTGACGGCGTAGCTGCTTTTCGGCTGGGCGGGCTTTTCCTCGATGCTGATGGCGCGGCCCGTCGCGTCGAATTCGACCACGCCATAGCGTTCGGGGTCGTGCACGTGGTAGGCGTAGACCGTGGCACCCTCACGCTGGGCATGCGCTTGTTTCAGCGAGGCTTGCAGATCGTGGCCCCAGAACAGGTTGTCGCCCAGCACCAGACTGCTGGGCGCATCGCCGATGAAGTCGCGGCCGATGACGAAGGCCTGCGCCAGACCGTCGGGCGAGGGCTGCACGGCGTACTGGAGATTCAGACCCCACTGGCTGCCATCGCCCAGCAACTGAGCAAAGCGCGGGGTGTCCTGCGGGGTGGAGATGATGAGCACATCCTGAATGCCCGCGAGCATGAGCGCGGACAGCGGGTAATAGATCATCGGCTTGTCGTACACCGGCAGCAGTTGCTTGCTCACCGCCTGGGTGACGGGGTAGAGCCGGGTGCCGGAGCCGCCGGCGAGGATGAGGCCTTTGCGGGATGGGGTCATAGGGGAAGCTCGTCGATCAGGCGTTGCACCTGGGTTTGCCAGGGCGGCAGGTACAGGTCGAAGGTGGTTTGCAGTTTGCTGCAATCCAGCCGGGAGTTGGCCGGGCGCGGGGCGGGCAGCGGGTAATCGGCGGTGCCGATGGCCTGCACCGCGTTGGGAGCGCAGCGCAAGGTCATGCCGCGCGCCAAAGCCGCTGCGATGACGAATTGCGCATAGCCGTGCCAGGAGGTGCTGCCCTGCGCGGTGAGGTGATAGAGGCCGCTGGCGCGCTGGGCGAGTGCCGGGTCGGTGCGCAGGCGGTGCAGCAGCAGCGCGGTGGCGTCGGCGATCAACTCGGCGCTGGTGGGCGCACCGAACTGGTCGGCAATCACCCGCAGGCTGTCGCGCTCCGCGGCGAGCCTCAGCATGGTCTTGGCAAAGTTGCCGCCACGCGCGGCGTACACCCAGGAGGTACGCAGCATGAGATGGCGGCAGCCGCTGGCGGCAATCGCCCGTTCGCCGGCGAGCTTGGTTTGGCCGTAGACGCTTTGCGGATGGGGCGCGTCGCTCTCGGTGTAGGGCGCAGGCTTGGTGCCGTCGAACACGTAGTCGGTGGAGTAGTGCACCAGCCAGGCATCATGGGCGGCGGCATGGTCGGCCAGCACTTGCGGGGCGTCGGCGTTGATGCGCCGGGCGAGGTCGGGCTCGCTCTCGGCCTTGTCCACGGCGGTGTAGGCGGCGGCGTTGACGATGACATGGGGCTGTTCTCGCGCCAGCAAGGCACGCAGGCCGTCCAGATCGGTGAGATCGGCTTGCGCGCGGTTCATGTCCCGCACCTCGCCCAGCGGCAACAAGGCGCGGCGCAGTTCCCAGCCGACCTGGCCGTCGGCGCCCAGCAGCAGCAGGCGCGGCGTCGATCTGCCCCCCCCCTTTTTATCCATTGGTTACCGCCTGCAAAGGAACCGAACGATCAAACAGCGTTTCCGGTGCAATGTCCAGATTGTCTGGCCAGCAAACCGTATCAAAGCAAACATAAGCCCGCTTGAATTCCGCCAAGTCTTTCAATCGGGTAAAAACCCCTTTATCCAGATAAGGGGTCATATCGAAGAGACGATGATCGCCATTGTCAAACCACAGTTCCAAAGTAAAGTCGTCTCTAGGTAATACACGAGTGACACTTTCCATAGCCTCACCTCAACGCAATGGATCAATCGGGAAGGGTGTTTGTCCGTTCACCGCCAACTCCCAATCAGCCATCAAATCCTCATGGTGGATTTCGATCCACGCCTGAACCAGGCGCACCTTAGGCTGCGGCAGAGCACCACTCAACAGGCTGCCATCGAGAATCGAAAATGAAGCGTCCTGGCCTTGATACTTGGCATGGATGTACGGCAACTTGTGACGCTCATCGTCGAAAAAATAGAGATAGATAACAATCCCGTAGAACATGCTAATCGTTGGCATGGCCGCCTCCATACTGCTTGCCGACCCACTGGCGGTATTCGCCGCTGGTGACATGTGCCACCCAGTCGGGATGGTCGAGATACCACTGCACGGTGCGCGCAAGGCCCGTGGCGAAGGTTTCCTGCGGCGTCCAGCCGAGTTCGCGCGCGATCTTGCCCGCGTCGATGGCGTAGCGCCGGTCATGGCCGGGGCGGTCGGTGACGAAGCGGATCTGCGCCCGGTAGCTGCTGCCGTCGGTCTTGGGGCGCAGTTCGTCGAGCAGATCGCACAGGGTGTGCACCACATCGAGGTTCTTCACCTCATTATGGCCGCCGACGTTGTAGGTCTCGCCGACCCTGCCCGCTTCGAGCACGCGGGCGAGGGCGCGGCAATGATCCTCCACATACAGCCAGTCGCGCACGTTCTGGCCGTCGCCATAGACCGGCAGCGGCTTGCCGGCCAGGGCATTGTGGATCATCAGCGGGATGAGTTTCTCGGGGAACTGATAGGGGCCGTAGTTGTTGGAACAGTTGGTGGTGAGCACCGGCAGGCCGTAGGTGTGATGCCAGGCGCGCACCAGATGGTCGGAAGCAGCCTTGCTCGCGCTATAGGGGCTGTTGGGCGTGTAGGGCGTGATCTCGGTGAAGGCGGGGTCGGTGGGCGAGAGGCTGCCGTAGACCTCGTCGGTGGAGACATGCAGGAAGCGGAATGCGGCTTTTCCCGCCTCGGGTAGATCACTCCAATAGGCGCGGGCGGCTTCGAGCAGTTCAAAAGTGCCCTGCACATTGGTGCGGATGAAGTCGCCGGGGCCGTGGATGGAGCGGTCGACATGACTCTCGGCGGCGAAGTGCAGGATTGCGCGCGGGCGGTACTGGGTGAGCAGCGCGGCAACAGTGGGACGGTCGCAGATGTCGACCTGCGCGAACTGATAGCGCGCATCGTCCTGCACGGGGGCGAGGCTCTCCAGATTGCCCGCGTAAGTGAGGGCGTCGAGCACCAGCACGGGTTCTTCGCACTGGCCCAGCCAGTGGTGGACGAAATTGGCGCCGATGAAACCGGCGCCGCCAGTAATGAAGATCATGGTCGATGAAAAAAGAAGTGAAATAGCGCAAAAACGGAACAACGATGTCAGAGCATCGCTTATTGTCGCAGCGTGTCAATCCGACGCAGAAGATTGCGGCGGTTTGGCAAAGCGCACCTGATCCGGCGACGTAGCGCCCCCTGTCATGACAAAGGTCATGGCCTCTTCCATTGTCCAGTCGGTTGCGACCAGATCTTCCACGGGCACGATTTCGATATAGCCTGAGGTTGGATTGGGCGCAGTCGGCACGTAAACCGCCGCAAGCTGTCTGCCGCTGCCTTGCTCCTCGATGATGCGCGTCACCAGACCCACGGCCTTCATTTCCGACGACGGAAAGGCGATGAGCACCACCCGCTGGCCCTGCATCGGCGCGGTCTGCATGCTCTGGATGAAGCGCTTGGTGGCGCCGTAAATCGTCTGCACGACCGGCAGCCGCGCGAGCAGCGACTCAAAGGCGCTGATGATGCGCCGACCGATGACAATCGACGCCATCCATCCCGCGGCGTACAGCACCGCCAGCGTCAGCAGGGTAGCCAGCACGTAATGCAGCGCGGGATGCAGTTGCTGGTTCAACGCCCCGCCGAATACCGGGCGCAACAAGGCGTCGAGCAAGTTCACCAGAGGCGACCCGGCCTTGGCTAACAGGCCGAAAACGAAATCGAACACCAGCCAGGTCACCCATAGTGGCGCCACGGTCATGAGGCCAATGAGAATATATCGCAGCAGATGCGGCCTGGACTTGGGGTTTTCAGCCGACGGAGCAGAGGAAGGCGTTTGCATGAAGGACGTTGAGGGGAAAACGGACCGATTATCGTTTGCCGCCATCGGCACTTCGCCGACAACCCCTTTCAGCACTCCACAATGTTTACCGCCAGTCCGCCGCGGGCGGTTTCCTTGTACTGGGTCTGCATGTCGGCGCCGGTGTCGCGCATGGTCTTGATGACCTGATCGAGCGAGACGATGTGGCGGCCGTCGCCGGCGAGCGCCATGCGCGCGGCGTTGAGCGCCTGCACGGCAGCCACGGCGTTGCGCTCGATGCAGGGCACTTGCACCAGACCGCCGACGGGGTCGCAGGTCAGGCCGAGGTGGTGTTCCATGCCGATTTCCGCGGCGTTTTCCACCTGCTCGGGCGTGCCGCCGAGTACCGCGCAGAGCGCGCCGGCCGCCATGGAGCAGGCCACGCCAACCTCGCCCTGGCAGCCGACCTCGGCGCCGCTGATCGACGCATTCTCCTTGTAGAGCAGGCCGATGGCGCCGGCGGTGAGCAGAAAGTCGATGACGCCGGCACCGCTGGCCTGCGGCACGAAGCGGGTGTAGTAATGCAGCACGGCCGGGATGATGCCCGCCGCGCCATTGGTCGGGGCGGTGACCACGCGGCCGCCGGCGGCGTTTTCCTCGTTGACCGCCAAGGCGAACAGGTTGATCCAGTCGAGCAGTTGCAGCGGGTCGCAGCGCGCACCGGGCGGCAACTCAACGCCGCTGGCGGGCACGGGCAGCGCACCACCCAGACGCCGATACCAGTTGGCGGCGCGGCGGCGCACGTGCAGCCAGCCGGGCAATTCGCCCTCGGTGGCGCAGCCGCGCGCCACGCAGGCCTGCATCACCCGCCAGATGGCGAGCAGACCCGCATCGATCTCGGCGTCAGTGCGCCAATGGCGTTCGTTGAGGCGCATGAGGGTGGCAATGCCGCCGTGTTCGCGGGCCAAATCCAACAACTCGGCGCCGCTGTGAAACGGCAGCGGCAGCACCGTGGTGTCAGGCGCGATGGCCTGCTGGCGGCTGCCGTCGGACGCAAGTTGTTCGCTCTCAAGGAAACGCAGGGCCGCCCCAAGTTTCCTTGACCCCCACGGGGGGCGGGTCGGCGAGCCGACCCTGGGGGCGCTCACGACGAAGCCGCCGCCGACCGAGTAATACACCCGCTGCGCGAGCTCGGTGCCCTGCGCATCGAAGGCGGTGAAGCGCAGACCGTTGGCGTGCAGCGGCAGGGGTTGCAGGGCATAAAAGGTGATGTCGCGCGCAGGGTCGAAATCGAGCACCGGCCCGCCGGGCAGCGCCAGGCGGTGCTGCGCGCGCAACGCGGCGATTCTTTGCGGCACGGCGTCGACGTCGACCGTGTCGGGCGCCTCGCCCATGAGGCCGAGCATGACGGCGGTATCGCTGCCATGCCCCTTGCCGGTGGCGCCGAGCGAGCCATGCAGCGCGCAGATCACCCGCGCGGTGCGGTCGAGCGAGCCGGCCTGCCGCAGAAATTCGACGAACAGGGAAGCGGCCCGCATCGGCCCCACGGTGTGCGAACTGCTGGGGCCGATGCCGACCTTGAACAGATCGAACACCGAGACGGCCATGGCGTCGCTTTCAGCTCAGGCGTGTGCGGCGCAGGCCGCGGCGATATCCGCAGCGAACGCATCGACCGATTCCGGCGTGGTGTCCCAGGCGCACATCAGGCGGCAGCCGCCGTCGGCAATGAAGTCGTAGAAACGCCAGCCCTGGCCATGCAGGGTGTCGATGACGGCGCGGGGCAGATAGGCGAACACCGCATTGGCCTCGGGCGGGTGCATCACCCGCACGCCCGGGACGTCGTGAATGGCCGCGTACAGGCGTTGCGCCATGGCGTTGGCGTGGCGGGCGTGACGCAGCCAGTTGTCGTTTTCCAGCATGCCCAGCCAGGGCGCGCAGATGAAGCGCATTTTCGACGCGAGCTGCCCGGCCTGCTTCACCCGCCAGGCGAAATCGGCGGAGAGTTCGCGGTCGAAGAACACCACGGCCTCGCCCACGGGCAGGCCGTTCTTGGTGCCGCCGAAGCACAGCACGTCCACCCCGGCGCGCCAGGTGATGTCGCTCGGATGACAGCCCAGCGTGGCCACGGCGTTGGCGAAACGCGCCCCGTCCATGTGCAGCCTGAGGTGGTGGCGCTTGGCCATGGCGGCGATGGCGCGCACTTCCTCGACGCTGTAGACCGTGCCCAGCTCGGTGGCCTGGGTGATGGAGACGACCTTGGGCTTGGGCGCGTGGATGTCGCTGCGCTGGGTCACCAGCGTGTCGATGGCTTCGGGCGTGAGCTTGCCGCGCCGCGCCTGCGCGCCATCGGACTCGGTGATCAGCAGCTTGGAGCCGCCGGAGAAGAACTCCGGGCAGCCGCACTCATCGGTTTCGATGTGCGCCACCGGGGTACAGATCACCGCGTGATAGCTCTGACACAGGGCCGCCAGCGCCAGCGAGTTGGCCGCGGTGCCGTTGAAGACGAAATAGACATCGCAGTCGGTCTGGAACAACTCGCGCAGCCCGTCGGACACGCGCTGCGTCCAGCCGTCGTCGCCATAGGCGGGTTGATGGCCCGAGGCGTTGGCCTGCAGCAGCCAGTGCAGCGCTTCGGGGCAGATGCCAGCGTAGTTGTCGCTGGCGAAATGTTGTCGGGGTTCGGGGGAGGGCATGGTGCGGTGTTTCAGTCGGTGTAGTCGCCCACGGGCGGGCAGGCGCACTGCAGGTTGCGGTCGCCCCAGGCGTTGTCCACCCGGCCCACCGGCGGCCAGTACTTGTTCTTTTTCAGAGCAGGCAGGGGAAAGGCGGCCTGCTCGCGGCTGTAGGCATGCGGCCAGTGCGCACCGAGTACGCTGGATGCGGTGTGCGGCGCGGCCTTGAGCGGGTTGTCCTCACGCGGCCATTGCCCTTTTTCCACCAGCTCGATCTCGGTGCGGATGGCGATCATGGCATCGATGAAGCGGTCGAGCTCGGCGAGCGACTCGCTCTCGGTCGGCTCGACCATCAGCGTGCCGGGCACCGGAAAGCTCATGGTCGGCGCATGGAAACCGTAGTCCATCAGGCGCTTGGCCACATCTTCGTTGCTGATGCCGGTGGCGTCCTTGAGCGGGCGCAGGTCGAGAATGCACTCGTGCGCCACGCGGCCGTTCTCGCCGGTATAGAGCACCGGGTAATGGGTTTTGAGTCTCTCGGCGATGTAGTTGGCCGACAGAATGGCCACGCGGCTGGCCTGCGTCAGGCCGTCGGCGCCCATCATGCGCATATACATCCACGAAATCGGCAGCACGCTGGCATTGCCCAGCGGCGCAGCGCTGACTGCACCAACGGCGCCATCACGCTCCAGACCCGAAGAGCGATGCACCGGCAGGAACGGGGCGAGGTGGGCGCGCACGCCGATCGGCCCCACGCCCGGGCCGCCGCCGCCGTGCGGAATGCAGAAGGTCTTGTGCAGATTCAGGTGCGAAACGTCCGCGCCGAACTCGGGCGGGCTGGCCAGGCCGACCAGCGCGTTCATATTGGCACCATCGACATACACCTGCCCGCCGTGCCGGTGGACGATGTCGCAGATGGCGCGCACCCCGGTCTCGAACACGCCGTGCGTGCTCGGATAGGTGATCATGCACGCGGCGAGCTGGCCGGCATGCTGCTCGGCCTTGGCGCGCAGATCGGCCAGATCGACGTTGCCCTGGTCGTCACAGGCCACGACGACCACCCGCATACCCGCCATGTGCGCCGAAGCGGGGTTGGTACCGTGCGCCGAAGACGGAATGAGGCAGACATCGCGGTGCGCTTGCCCCCGGCTGGCGTGATAAGCGCGAATGACCAGCAGTCCGGCGTATTCGCCCTGCGATCCGGCGTTGGGCTGCAGGCACATCGCGTCGTAGCCCGTGGCGGCGCACAACCCTTGTTCGAGCTGTTGCGCGAGCCGGGCATAACCGCGCGTCTGCTCGGCCGGCGCGAAGGGATGGATGGCGCTGAATTCCGGCCAGGTGATCGGCACCATCTCGCTGGTGGCGTTGAGCTTCATGGTGCACGAGCCCAGCGGAATCATGGCGCGGTCGAGCGCGATGTCCTTGTCGGCCAGGCGGCGCAGGTAGCGCAGCATCTCGGTTTCGCTGCGATAGCGATGAAACACCGGATGGCTGAGATAGTCGCTGCTGCGCGCGAGTTGCTGCGGCCAGCGCGGCGCCACGCCTTTTTCCGCGGCGTTGAACAGCATTGCTGAGTCCGTCACGCCAAAGCAGGCCAGGATGTCGGCCAGATCGGCGCGGGTCACGGTTTCGTCCAGCGACACCGCGACATGCTGCGCGCCGATGCGGCGGAAGTTGATGCCCCGCGAGAGAGCGGCGGCATGCACGTCTGCGGTGCGCGCGCCGGTATGCACTGTGAGGGTGTCGAAAAATCCGGCATCGAGCACCGGCAGACCGGCCTGCTGCAGCCCCTGCGCCAGCAGCACGGTGTAGGCATGCACCCGCTGCGCGATGCGCCTGAGCCCCTCGGGGCCGTGATAGACCGCGTACATACTGGCCAGCACCGCAGGCAGCACCTGCGCGGTGCAGATATTGCTGGTGGCCTTTTCGCGGCGGATGTGCTGTTCGCGGGTCTGCAATGCCAGGCGGTAGGCGGGCTGCCCATGCGCGTCTTGACTCACGCCGACGAGGCGGCCGGGCAGCGAGCGCTTGAGCGCGTCGCGCACCGCCAGATAGCCCGCATGCGGACCACCGAAGCCCAGCGGCAGACCGAAACGCTGGGTCGTGCCGCAGGCGATGTCGGCGCCGAGCTCGCCCGGCGATTTCAGCAGGGTGAGCGCCAGCAGGTCGGCCGCCACCACCACGAGAACGCCTTTGGCCTTGAGCGCGGCGATGCGCTCGCGGTCGTCGCGCACCGCGCCGTCCACGCCGGGATATTGCAGCAGCACGCCGAAATACTCGCCTTCCAGCGCTTCGTCGGCCGCGCCGCAGACCACCTCGATGCCCAGCGGCGCGGCGCGGGTGTGCAGCACTTCGAGGGTTTGCGGCAACACATCATCGGCGACAAAAAAGCGCTGCGATTTGCTCTTGCTCGAACGCAGCGCCAGGGTCATGGCCTCGGCCGCGGCGGTGGCCTCGTCGAGCATGGAAGCGCCCGCCACGTCCATGCCGGTGAGATCGGCGACCATCGTCTGGAAGTTGAGCAGCGCTTCCAGCCGCCCCTGGCTGATCTCGGGCTGATACGGCGTGTAGGCGGTGTACCAGGCCGGATTTTCCAGCACGTTGCGCTGGATGACGCCCGGCATCAGCGCGTTGTAATAGCCTTGACCGATGTAGCTGCGCATCACCCGGTTGCCGCTGGCGATGCCGCGCAGCTCGGCAAGCGCCTGCGCTTCGTCGATAGCCGCAGGCAGCTCGAACGCCTGCCGGCGGCGGATGGAAGCGGGAATCACCGCCTGCATCAGGCTTTCCAGATCATTCGCGCCCAGCGCCGACAGCATCTGCTGCTGATCCGCGGCGTCAGGGCCGATGTGGCGGCGCTGGAAGGCCTGCGCGTCTTCGAGTTCGCGCAGCGCGGGTTGGGTGGACATCGACATGCGGTTCTCCGGGAGGGTGGGCGGCGCCTCGGTGTTCAGGCGTTCTTGAGCAGTTCGGCGTAGGCGGCTTCGTCCATCAGTCCGTCGAGCTGGCTCGGGTCGGACAGCCTGATGCGGAAGAACCAGCCACTGTCCTGCGGGTCGGAGTTGGCCAGCGACGGGTCGGCGCGCAGGGCCTCGTTGACCTCGGTCACCTCGCCCGAGACCGGGCTGAACACATCGGCCGCGGCCTTGACCGACTCGACCACGCCCACGGTGTCGTGCGCGGCGTAGGTCTTGCCCACTTCGGGCAGATCGACGAACACCACGTCGCCCAGCGCGTCCTGCGCATGGGGGGTGATGCCCACGGTGGCGACGCCATCGGCATCGACGCGAATCCATTCATGGTCGGGGGTGAATTTCAGGCTCATGGAACACTCCAAAGGTCGAAAAAGGAAAGTCGAATCAAACGCGGCAAGGCATCAAGACTTCATCCGCGCCAATAGCGGTGCGGCACGAACGGCATGGGTTGCAACTGCATCGGCACGGCACGGCCACGCACCTGGGCATAGAGTGTGCCTGAAGGCACGGCGAATTCGGCGGCGACATAGGCCATCGCCACAGGGCCTCCCGCGCTGGGCGCGAAGCTGCCGCTGGTCACCTTGCCGGCGTGACGCCCATCGGCGGCCCGCAGTTCCGTGCCCTCGCGCACCGGGGTGCGATCCAGACCGATGAGGCCGATGCGGCGCCGCGGCGCGAGAGCCGGGTTGTCGATCTGCGCCAGAATGACATCGGCGCCCGGAAATCCTCCGGCCCGCGCGCCGCCATTGCGCCGCACCTTCTGGATGGCCCAGGTCAGGCCCGCCTCGACCGGCGTGGTCGAGGCGTCGATGTCGTGGCCATAGAGGCAGAGCCCGGCTTCGAGGCGCAGGGTGTCGCGGGCGCCCAGACCGATGGGCTGCACCTCGGGCAGGGAAAGCAGGAGGCGAGCAAGCCGCTCGGCATCCGCTGCGGCTACCGAGATTTCCAGCCCGTCTTCGCCGGTGTAGCCGCTGCGCGTGGCAAAAACGCGAATCGCTCCACCCGCCCCACCTGCTCCACCCTCTACCGGCACGTCCAGCCACGCGCCGGTCATGAACACCAGATCGGCAGCCTGGGGAACCAGCCGGGCAAAGGTCTGCACCGCTTGCGGCCCTTGCAGCGCCAGCAAGGCGTGCTCGGGCATGGGCACGATGTCGCAGCGATCGGAAAGCGTCTGCAGCAAGGCTAGATCCTGCGCCTTGCAGGCCGCGTTGACGATGAGGAACAGCTCCTGCCCGGCTCCATCGGCGCGCTGCCGGGGAATCACCATCAGGTCGTCGAGAATGCCGCCCTGCTCATTGGTGAACAAGGCGTAGCGCTGCTTGCCCTCGGGCAACCCTTGAATATCCATGGGCACCCGCGTTTCCAGCGCCGCAGCGGCGCCGCTGCCCCGCAGCGCGACCTGGCCCATGTGGGAGATGTCGAACAGACCCGCGCTCTGGCGGGTGTGCAGGTGTTCGGCCAGAATGCCCTTCGGGTACTGCACCGGCATGGCATAGCCGGCGAACGGCACCATGCGCGCGCCGAGTTCCATGTGCAGGGGGTGCAGAGGAGTCGGGATCAGTTCGGAAGCTGCGGAGTGGGACACGTCGATCTCGCGGGGATGAGACGCCTGAAAGCGCCGATTCAGCCGCATCTGTTGCCATCTCGGCGCAAGACACGGCACTCAACCCCTCGCTGTCCCGGGTACCTGAGAGATTGATCCGGCGAACCCAGGTTGCCAGACTTGCCCCTTCGGTGAGCGCCTGAGTTTCAGCGCCACTCTCCAGTGAGGAACACCTTGCGGTGTGGTCAGTCCTTTTGCCTGAGCGGTACACCCGATATGGGCTTACGCCTTCGGCGGCTGCATGACAGCGCAGCGCTCTCCTGACGCGGCGCAGTGTATCGCATGCCAGGGTTATTTTTTCCGGCGCCCACCTCCCAGCCCCAGACTCTCGCGGTATTTCTGCCGCCTGGCCTGCTGCCGCTCGGCCATGTCGTTCATGGCCCGCTTTTTCGAGAGGCTGAACAGGGGGTCGATGACCTCCCACCAGATGAACGCCAGAGCCAGGGGCAGCAACACCCACCACCATGACCAAGCCGCCACCGGCGCTATGCCCATGAGTTTGAGGACGATGAAGATCAGACCGAGAACGACGAACGCCATGACATTGCATCCTTGAAAGCAAATAGCGACAAGATACAAAAGGAAACACCGATTTGCACGGCACATGTTGCGTGAAATCAATCTGAATTGACGCACTGGCGATTCTCGCCGACTTCATGCGCAGCACGTCAACCGAATTGATTAAGATGCGTTACTTGGCTGTATCTGTTTTGTTTGACCCTACTGGAGGACTGGAATGAAAAAAGCTGTTTTCGCTGCTGCTCTGGCCGCTGCCGCCACCCTGACCATGTCGTCGGCTTTCGCCGCTGAAGACATGCTGGCTCTGGCCAAATCGAAGAACTGCCTGGCTTGCCACGCAGTGGACAAGAAGCTGGTGGGCCCGTCCTACCAGGAAGTTGCCGCCAAGTACGCTGGCAAGCCGGGGGCGGTTGACACCCTGAGCAAGGCCATCCTGCACGGCGTGTCGGGCGTGTGGGGCCCGGTGCCCATGCCCGCCAACCCGCAAGTGACCCCCGCCCAGGCCAAGCAACTGGCCGAGTGGGTGCTGTCGCTGAAGAAGTAATTCACAGACAACACGCGATTTTGCGTTGATTTTGCTTTGAAAGCGCAGATCGGAAGGTCTGCGCCCGCAGCAAGCCGAGATGCCGTCTGGCCTCTCGGCTTTTTTATGGGCGCCGCCTCTGCTGACCATCCGAACATGAAAAAGCGCCCCGAAAGGCGCCTGGGTTCGACGGACCGCTGCCGCAGCAGGCAGTCTGCTCGTACCGCGTTTACTGCACGGCAACCACGCTCTTCTTGCCGTCCTTGTCGAACTCGGAGATGGTGATGGCCGCGTCAACCAGTTCACCCGTCTTGGTGAAGTGGATGTCCTTCTTGGTCACGCCGTTGTAGTCGATGTTCTGGATGAAGGGCAGATACTTCTTCGGATCGACCGACTTGGCTTTCATCATCGCATGGGCCAGCACCATGGTGCCGTCATACGAGTAGGGCGAGTAGAGCTGGAAGGCGTTGGCGCCGAACTCGGCGTCGTAGCGCTTTTTCCACGCTTCGCCGCCCGGCATCTTGCTCAGCGGCGAGCCGCCTTCGGCACAGATGGTGCCGGCAACGGCTTCACCCGCGAGCTTGCCCAGTTCCGGTGCGCAGATGCCATCGCCGCCCATCAGCGTGGCCTTGATGCCCAGTTGGCGCATCTGGCGAACCAGCGGGCCGGCCTGCGGATACATGCCACCGTAGAAAATGATGTCGGGCTGCGAGGCCTTGATCTTGGTCAGAATGGCGGAGAAATCGGTAGCCTTGTCGTTGGTGTACTCGCGGTCGACCAGCTTCAAGCCGTCTTTCTGCGCGGTCTTGGCGAACACATCGGCCACGCCCTGGCCGTAGGCGGTGCGGTCGTCGATCACCGCGATTTTCTTGGCATGCAACTTGGTCTTGGCGTAGTTGGCCAGACCTGCGCCCAGCGCATTGTCGTTGGCGATGATGCGGAAGAAGGTCTTGAAGCCTTGTTGCGAAATCTTGGGATCGGTGGACGAGGGGGTGATTTCGGGGATGCCCGCGTTGTTGTAGATGCGTGAAGCGGGGAAGGTGCAGCCGGAATTCAGGTGACCGACCACGCCGTTGACCTTTTCATCGACGAACTTCTGCGCCACGGTGGTGGCCTGCTTCGGGTCGGCCTGGTCGTCCTGGGCGTCGACCTTCCAGATGACCTTCTTGCCGCCGATGACGATGTTCTCGGCATTGAGCTCCTTGATGGCCATTTTCACGCCGTTGGCGTTGTCCTGGCCGAAGCTGGCTTGCGGGCCGGACATGGGGGATGCGCTGCCGATGGTGACGGTGACCGTATCTTCAGCGTAAGCGGTGCCGATCGCCAGGGATAGAACCAGCATCGGAGCGACGTATTTCAGTTTCATGAATGAGCCTCCAAAAGGAAAGTCGTGTGTCGTGTTGTGAAGTCAGGAACGATCTGACAGGGCGATACATTAACCGAGTTACAGATTTTTGAACAGATCGATCGCCCTCCCCAACACTAGCAAGCAATGTGCCTGATGGCCTGCGGGTTGACGGGCAAAGAGGCTTATTTGAGCGCCTCGGCCAGCGCGGCGCGCAAGGCAGGTTCGAGGGTGTCGAACAGTCTGGCCGCCAGTTGCGGCGCCAGCGCATGCAGCTCGGATTCGACCCGCTCCAGCACCTGCCGTTGCAGCTCGGGAGCGACGCGCAGCCAGAGCTCTTCCAGATCTGAGTGCCCCCAGGGTCGGCCAGCCTCCCCGCCCCCCGTGGGGGTCAAGGAAACTTGGGGCGGCCCGGCGTTTCCTTGTGAGCGCCCCCAGGGTCGGCTCGCCGACCCGCCCCCCGTGGGGGTCAAGGAAACTTGGGGCGGCCCGGCGTTTCCTTGAGAGACCGGCGTCTCCAGCAGGGGAATGCCCGCAGGCTGGGTGAGTTCGGGGCCGCGATAGACCGCCTGCGCATAGGCCGAGGGTTGAACCTCGAAAACCGGTTCGACGCGGTCTTGCTTCATCGCCGCGTCGGCAGGCTGCAGACGCTCGGTGAGCACGGGCAGGATGGCCGGGTTGGGTGGGACGGATTTCATGGGCGGGACGGAATGACGGTGGGCTCGAACCCGGCGGCGCGATAGGCCCGCAGACGCTCGCGGGCAGCAGGCTTGTCGGGTCCGTTTTCGCCGACGAGTTCGATCACCCGGTCCAGCGCTTCCCAGCCCGGCACCAGATCGGGGCCGAGGTTGACCAGGGCATCCACCCGTCCCGCATGGGGCAGATCGGGCTGAGGCGCCAGGATGACCGGCGTCTTGTCGGCGAGCGGGTCGTCCTGCCAGACATGCGGCACGAAGCTGCCCGGCTGAAAAGTCCACAACAGGCGATCGAGTTCCGCGAGCAAGGGCTCGGGCGCGGCCACCAGCACGCGCGCGCCGCGCTGTGTGGCCGTGCGCAGCAGCCCGCAGCAATAGCGCAGCGGATCGGGCAGGTTCACGCGAAACTCAACCGCACAGGACATGGGGTCACTCGACGACAGCTTGCCGGACAACACTCATTGCGCCTGCGACAGCAAATAGCGCACCAGCAGCGGCACGGGGCGGCCGGTGGCGCCCTTGTTGGCGCCGCTGTTCCACGCCGTGCCGGCGATGTCGAGGTGCGCCCAGCGGTAGTCCTTGGCGAAACGCCACAGAAAGCACGCCGCAGTGATGGCGCCAGCGGGTCTGCCGCCGATATTGGCCACGTCGGCGAAATTGCTCTTGAGCGCCTCGGCATAATCGGATTCCAGCGGCATGCGCCAGCAGGGATCGAGCGTGGCGCGCCCGGCCTGCAGCAGCGCCTCGGCCAGGGCGTCGTCCGCGGTGAACAGGCCGCTGTTGACCTTGCCCAGCGCAATCACGCAGGCTCCGGTGAGGGTGGCGATGTCCACCACCGACTGCGGCTTGTAGCGTGCCGCATAAGTCAGCGCGTCGCACAGGATGAGGCGGCCCTCGGCGTCGGTGTTGAGGATTTCGATGGTCTGGCCGGACAGGCTGGTGACCACGTCGCCGGGCTTGACCGCACCGCCGTCTGGCATGTTCTCGGTGGCGGCGATCAGGCCGATCACGTTGATCCTGGGCTTGATGCGCGCAATGGCCTCGAACGCGCCCAGCACCGAGGCCGCTCCGGACATGTCGAACTTCATTTCGTCCATCTCAGCGCCGGGCTTGAGCGAGATGCCGCCGGTGTCAAACGTCACGCCCTTGCCGACGAGCACGTGCGGCGCGTCCTTCTTGCCTGCGCCGCGATACTCCAACACGATGAACTGCGGCGGCTGCACCGAGCCCTGCGCCACGGCCAGAAACGACCCCATGCCGAGTTTTTCCATTTCCGCGCGCCCGAGCACCTTGCAGGTCAGATCGTGGGTCTTGGCCAATTTTTTCGCCGTTTCCGCAAGGTAGGCGGGCGTGCAGTAATTGGCCGGCAGATTGGCGAGTTCGCGCGTCAGGCGCACGCCGATGGCGACCGCCTCGGCCTGCTGCAGGGCGTTCTTGGCCGAAGGCGGCGCGGCATCGCCCCCCACGGCACAGAGGTGCAGGGCTGCGAGCTCAGGCGTATCGGTCTCCTCCACGCTGCGCGTGGTATCGTAGCGGTAAAACACCTCGGAAAACACCCCGGGCGTGAGTTCGGCCAGGGTGTCCAGTCCGTTGACTGCCAGCAGATGCGCCTGCTTGACCGGCAGGGTCTTGAGCATATTGGCCGCAGCCTGCAGCGATTTTTTCCAATCCCGCAGTTCGGGTTTGGCGGCCAGCCCGACCAGAAGCAGGCGTTGTGCTCCGACAGCCGCGGGACGATGCAACAGCACCACACTGCCGGGCTTGGCCTTGAAATCGCCGTCCACGGCCAGTTGTGCAATCAGATCGTCGAGGGCGTCCGCATCGGCCAGCCCGCTGACTTCCCTGCCCTCGGGCACGAAGACCACCAGGGCATCGGTTTTGATCTGAAGAGGCTTTTTGACGGCAGATATACTGAATTTCATGTTCAGGGTTCCTGAGTGAGTGCGTGGCGCATTATTCCATTGCGCTTCGTTTGATGCCCGCCGCGGCTCGCCGCCCTCATCGCTTCAGCCGCCCGCTTTTCCCCATGCTCCTCGACCTGACCCTGCGCCGTGAAATGAGCCGCAACTTCGGCGGCGCCCTCACGGTGTTGTTCACCGTGGTCGTCACTCTGATGCTCATTCGCATCCTGGGTCAGGCGTCCGATGGCCAGGCCAGCCCGCAGGATGTGTTTCTGCTGATCGGGCTGACCGCCCTGAGCTATCTGCAGATCGTCATCACCCTGTCGCTGTTTCTGGCGGTGCTGCTCACCTTCACCCGCATGTGGCTGGATTCGGAAATGACCATCTGGCGCACCACCGGAGTGGGAGGGCTGCAACTCATGGCGAGCGTGCTGCGCTTTTCCTGGCCCATACTCCTGCTGATCGCCGCGCTCACCCTGCTTGCCTGGCCCTGGGCCAACCAGCAGATGACCGAGCTGCGCACACGCTTCGAACAGCGCTCCGACATTTCGCGGGTGGCGCCGGGGCAGTTCCGCGAATCGGCCTCGGGCAAGCGGGTGTTCTTCATCGACAAGGGGGCGCAGGCCGACGGGGTGGCGCACGATGTATTCATCCGTGATGACACCTCGGGGCAGGTGGAGCTGATCACGGCGCGCTCTGGGCAGGTGCAGCGCATCGACGGTCAGCCCTTTCTGGTGCTGCGCAACGGCAACCGCTACGTGCACACGCCGGGGCAGTTGAACTACACCATCACCGCCTTCGATTCGCTCGACATGCGTCTGGACGCCACCTCGGGCCTGAGCAATATGGCAGACCGCAAGAGCGGACCGGTCAACTGGCTGACGCAGCCCAACCGCAATGTGCCGACCGAGTATCTGTTCAACCCCGCCCTTCCCAACTGGCTGGGCGAATTGTCCTGGCGGCTGGGCTTGCCGCTGTCTGCCGCCGTGCTGGTCTTGATGGCGTTGCCGCTGGCCTCGGGTTCGGTGCGTACCGGGCGTGCGGGCAGCCTCATCGGCGCCGTGCTGGTCTACCTGATCTACTTCAACCTGCTCAATGTGCTGCAAGGCTGGATCGCTCAAGGCCGGGTCGGGTTTGCGCAGGGCATGCTGCTGGTGCATGGCGGCGCGGCGCTGGTGCTGCTGGTTCTGCTGATGCGCGGCACGGGCTGGCTGCACCGCCTGCGTGCGGGACTCACACGGCGCGGAGCACCCGCCTGATGCGCACGGTACGCCGCTTTCTGCTGCTGCACGTGCTCAGCGCCGTGGGACTGGTGACGCTGGCCTTTCTCGCCCTGCTGTTTTTCATCGACATGCTCAACGACCTGAGCAATCTGGGCAAGCCGGGCTTCAGCCTGAGCGGCACCCTGCTGCATGTCGCACTCAGCATGCCCAGCCGCGCCTACGAGGTTCTGCCCATCGCCATCCTGGTGGGCGGCGTGTTCGCTCTGGCCTCTCTGTCCGCGAGCAGCGAGTTCACCATCCTGCGGGTTTCGGGCCTGAGTCCGCGCACGGCGCTGGGATTGCTGCTGCAATTGGCCGCGGTCCTGGTCATCACCCTGTTTTTGCTCGGCGAGTGGCTTGCCCCTGCAGCCGCGCAACTCTCGACGCGGCTGCAGACTGCAGCCGGCTCAGGTCTGGGCACGCAACTGAGTTCAGGCGTATGGCTGCGCAACGATTCGGACCGCAACGGCAATCAGACCGTCAACATCAAGGCCATCAACACACAGGGCGACCTCACCGAGGTCCACATCTATGTGCTCAATGCCCAGGCGCAGATCACTGCCGAACTGCATGCCGCCAGCGGCCGATACGAAGGCGATGGCGCCTGGCTGCTGCACGACGTCACTCGCACCGAGCTTCCGCTGCAGATCGGTGCGGCGCTGCAGGTGAGCCAGTTGCCGAGCTATCGCTGGCAGACCTCGCTCTCGCCGAGTGTGCTGGGTGTGCTGCTGCTGCCTCCCGACAAGATGTCGGCCCTCGACCTGTGGCGCTACATCCAGCATTTGCGCGCCAATCATCAGGCGGCAGAACGCTATGAAATCCAGCTCTGGAAAAAACTGTTCTATCCCTTTAGCGCCGTGGTGATGCTGCTGCTCGCGCTGCCCTTTGCCTATCTGCATACCCGCTCCAAAGGCATCAGCGGCAAGGTACTGGCGGGTATCGTGCTGGGCATCGCCTTCATTCTGCTCAACACCCTGTTTTCCAGCCTGGGCCTGCTGGGCACCTGGCCGCCCGCCATCACCGCGGCCTTGCCCATGCTGTTGTTCGGCGGGCTGGGGCTGATCGTGTTTGCCTGGCAGGTCCGGTTCCGATGATCTGCTCCTGGCGTTTTGTCGGCCTGCCGTCGCCATGAACCTGCACCAGTTTCGCTTTCTGCAGGAAGCCGTGCGCCACAAGCTCAACCTCACCGAGGCGGCGCGGGCGCTGCATACCTCGCAGCCCGGCGTGTCCAAGGCGATCATCGAACTCGAGAGCGAGCTGGGGGTGGAGATTTTCAGCCGCCACGGCAAGCGCATCCGCAAGCTCACCGAGCCTGGGGTCGAGGTGCTGCGCAGCGTCGACATCATCCTGCGCGAAGTCGCCAACCTCAAGCGCATCGCGCAGAACTACGCCGCGCGCGACGCCGGCCAGCTCACGGTAGCGGCCACCCACACGCAGGCACGCTACAAGCTGCCGTGGGTGATCGCCGAATTCCGCCGCCGCATGCCCGCGGTACAGGTGCAATTGCTGCAAGGCACGCCCGAGCAGATCGCGCGCGCCGTGCGCGAAGAGCGCGCCGACCTGGGCCTGGCCAGCGAGTCGCTGCAGGATGCATCCGATCTGCTCACCCTGCCCTGCTACAACTGGCAGCATCTGGCGGTCGTGCCTCAGGGCCATCCACTCGCCGAGCGCAGCGAGCTGACGCTGGCCGATCTGGCCGCGCATCCGCTGGTGACCTACGAGCCCGCATTCGCCGGGCGTCGGCAGATCGATGCCGCCTTCGCCCATGCCGGACTGAAGCCGCAGATCGTGCTCGAGGCGCTCGATTCCGACGTGCTCAAGACCTATGTCGAACTCGGACTCGGCGTCGGCCTGATCGCCGAAATGGCCTTCTCCCCCGAGCGCGACTCGGCGCTGCGCGCTGTGCCTGCCGGCCATCTGTTCGGCCAGCAGCTCACGCGCGTGGCGTTCAAGCGCGGGATGCTGCAGCGCAGCTTCGTCTTTCTGTTCACCGAGCTGATTTCGCCGCGGCTGCCGCGCAAGCTGGTGGAACAGACCCTGCGCGGCGAGCTCGATCAGCAGGAACCGTTTTCGATCTGAGCCATGACCGACCACTCCCGCACGCCCCCGGTCGAATCGCGCCTGCCGCAGGTGGGGACGACCATTTTCACCGTGATGTCGGCGCTCGCCCAGCAGTGTGGTGCGATCAATCTCGGCCAGGGATTCCCCGATTTTTCCTGCGATCCGAAGCTGGTCGACGCGGTCGACGCCGCGATGCGCGCCGGGTTCAACCAGTACCCGCCGATGGCCGGAGTGCCGGCGCTGCGGCAGGCGGTGGCGGACAAGATCGCCGCGCTCTACGGCCGGCGCTACGACCCCGACGCCGAGATCACGATCACCGCGGGAGCGACGCAGGCGATTTTCACCGCGCTGCTCGCGGTGGTCCATCCGGGCGACGAAGTCATCGTCCTGACTCCCTGCTACGACAGCTATCTGCCCAATATCGCGCTGTGCGGCGGCGTGGCGCGGCCGGTGCCGCTGGGCGCTGACTTCCATCCGGACTTCGACGCCATCGCCGCGGCGATCGGCCCGCGCACCCGCGTGATCGTGGTCAACACCCCGCACAACCCCAGCGGCACGGTGTGGAGCGAGGCCGACATGCAACGGCTCGACGCGCTGCTCGCACCCACCGGCATCGTGCTCATCGCCGACGAGGTGTACGAGCACATGGTGTTCGACGGCGCGCTGCACCAGAGCGCGTCGCGTTTTCCCCGCTTGGCGGCGCGCGCCTTCGTGGTGTCGAGCTTCGGCAAGACCTTTCACGTCACCGGCTGGAAGGTCGCAAGCGTCGCCGCCCCGGCGGCGCTTACCGCCGAATTCCGCAAGGTCCACCAGTTCAATGTGTTCACGGTGAACACGCCGATACAGCACGGACTTGCCGCCTATCTCGCCGATCCCGCGCCCTACCTCGGACTGCCGGCGTTCTACCAGGCCAAGCGCGACCGCTTTCGCGCCGGGCTCGCTGCCAGCCGCTTCGAACTGCTGCCCTGCGAGGGCAGCTATTTCCAGTGCGCGCGCTACGGCGCGATCGGCGATCGGGACGACGTGTCGTTCTGCCGCTGGCTCACCGAGCAGGTCGGGGTGGCGGCGATCCCGCTGTCGGCGTTCGAGCCCGACTGCAGGCAGCGCGGCGTGGTGCGGTTCTGCTTCGCCAAGCAGGACGCGACCCTCGACGCCGCGCTCGACCGGCTGGCGCGGCTATAGCCCGGCGATCGCCCAGCGCGCCTGCCACGCCGGCACCGCCGCGGCGAGCAGTTCGGCGACGGTCGGCGCCGACGCCGGCATGTCGAGCACGCGCAGCGCCGCGCGCAGGCTGTCGGCTCCGGGCTCGAAAGCCCCGGCGCCGAGATGCTTGGACAGCTTTTCGCCGCTGGCATCGCGCACCAGTGGGGTGTGCAGATAACGCGGAGTCGGCAGCCCGAGCAGGCGCTGCAGCAGTATCTGCCGCGCGGTCGAAGCGGCCAGATCCTCTCCCCGCACCACGTCGGTGATGCCCTGCGCCGCATCGTCCACCACCACGGCGAGTTGATAGGCCCAGGCGCCATCGGCGCGCTTGAGCACGAAATCGCCCACCTCCAGGCTGAGCACCTGCGACTGCGCGCCCAGCCGTCGGTCGCTCCATCGCAGCGGCTGCCCGGCATCTTCAGGCAGGCGCACGCGCCAGGAACGCGCCCTGCGGCCCTGCAGGCCGTTGCGACAGGTTCCGGGATAGATCGCCTCCTGCCCCCGCGCAGGCAGACGACCCTGCGCGCTCAGTACGGCCAGAATGTCGGCCCGCGAGCAGGCGCAGGGGTAGGCATGGTTCGATCGAATGAGCGCATCGAGCGCCCGCTGATAAAGCGCTTCGCGCTGCGACTGCCACACCGGCGACTGATCGGGCTGCAGACCGCAGGCCGTGAGTTGCTGCAGGATGCGCTCCGCCGCGCCGGGCTGGTTGCGGGTGAAGTCCACATCTTCCACACGCACCAGCCAGAGCCCGCCGTGTGCGCGTGCATCCAGCCAGGATGCCAGCGCGGCCACCAGCGAACCCGCATGCAGCGGCCCGGTGGGCGAAGGCGCAAAGCGGCCGATGTACGTCTTCTGGGAATCGGTCATGCCAGCTGGCACTGGCAGCGCAAGATCAATGCCCGTCGATCAGGGCGTCGATGTCCTGCGCCAGGTCTGTGGCCGTGACGCCTTCGCGCTCGAACAGCCGGATCTTGCCCTGAGGATCGAACACATAGAACCCCGCCGTGTGATCCATGGTGTAGCTGCCCGGCGTCTTGCCCGGGACTTTTTTGTAATACACCTTGAAGTCCTTGGCCGTCTGCGCGATCTGCTCGGGCGTGCCGGTGAGTGCGAGGAAAGTCGGGTTGAAGTGGGTGACGTAGGCCTTGAGGATTTCCGGCGTGTCGCGCTGCGGATCGACGGTGACGAACAGGAATTGCACGTCTCTGGCCTTGTCGCCCAGATCGTCCATGGCCTGAGCGACCACCTGCATCGAGGCCGGGCAGATGTCCGGGCATTGCGTATAGCCGAAATACATCACCACCACCTTGCCCTTGAAATCGGCCAGGGTGCGGCGCCTGCCGTCGAAATCGGTCAGATCGAAGCCGCTGGCATAGGGCACGCCGGTGATGTCCACGCCGTGAAAGGCATAGGGTTTGCTGCAGGCCGCCAACGCCAGCGGAGCAAGCGCTGCGGACACAACGAGGGTACGGCGTGCGGCGGAAAAACGTGGGGTCATCGGACAGCGGTCAGACGAAATGCAAGTGCAGGTAATGATCCACCAGCAGGGCGGCGAAGAGCAGCGAAAGGTACAGGATGGAATAGCGGAAAGTCTTGCGCGAGAGCAAATCGCTGTATTCACGCTTGAGCGCCCAAGCATAGGCGATGAATACGCCGTCGAGCACCGCAGCGCTGACCAGATAGATCAGACCGCTCATGCCCAGCGCATAGGGCAGCAGCGTCACGGCGCTGAGCAGCAGGGTGTAGAGCAGGATTTGCGTGCGGGTGAATTCTGAGCCATGCGTGACCGGCAGCATGGGCAGCCCGGATTTTTTGTAATCATCGACGCGATAGAGCGCCAGCGCCCAGAAATGCGGCGGCGTCCACAGGAAGATGATGAGGAACAGCAGCAGAGCCTCGACCGAGACCTGACCGCTCACGGCCGCCCAGCCCAGCACCGGCGGCATCGCGCCCGAGGCGCCGCCGATGACGATGTTCTGCGGCGTGGCCGGCTTGAGGAAGATGGTGTAGACCACCGCGTAGCCGACGAACGTGGCGAAGGTCAGCCACATGGTCAGCGGATTGACCCGGGTGTAGAGCAGCCACATCCCCGCCGCGCACAGGGCACCGGAAAACGCAATGATCACCGGTGCACCCAGGTCGCCCGTGGCCGAAGGCCGCCAGGCGGTGCGGCGCATCACGGCATCAATCTTCTGCTCGACCAGGCAGTTGAATGCGGCAGCGGCGCTGGCCACCAGCCAGATGCCCAGCGTGCCGAACAGCACCGGTTCCCAGGCGGGCAAGGTCGGCTCGGCCAAGAACATGCCGATCACGGCGCAGAACACGATGAGCTGCACCACCCGCGGCTTGGTCAGCGCGTAGAGCTGCGACGCGACGCGCAGCGGGCTGGGGGTGGGGTTGAGCGCTTGTTGATCCATGACGGTCTCCTCTCAGGTTTTCGGCAGGGGATGCGGCGGCGCCACTCTGACGAAGGCCGAGCCGAGCGACTCCGAAGGCGCCTTTTCACGCACCGTGGCGCTGACGCGGTAAATGCCGGTCGCCAGCAGCAGCATGAGCACGGCCGAACCGCCGTTGTGCGCCACGGCGACGATCAGCGGATGGCCTTCGGTGACCAGCACGACGCCGAAAATCACCTGCAGCACCACAGCCAACGCGATCCACATCGCCAGACGGCGCAAGGCCGGAAAACGCCACAGCGCCGCCACCGCCGCAAACACCGCCGCGGTGGCGACGATGGCGAACAGGCGGTGCCCCCACTGAATCGCCACCAAGGCGGCTTCGGTGATCGGTTGGCCGCCACCCGTCAGGCCCAGATGTCGCCACAGCGTGAAGCCCTGCGCCCAGTTGGCATCCGGGGTGAAAGTACCGTTGCAGGTGGGGAAGCCGCTGCAGGCCAGCGCGGCGTAGTTGGTGCTGGTCCAGCCGCCCAGGAAAATCTGGATACCGATGGCGATCAGGGCGATCCACAGCAGGACGCGCGTGAGTGTTCCGGCATTCACGCTCACCAGATCGGCCCGGTTGCGCATCCAGAACCACGCCAGCAGAACCAGCAGGATGATGCCGCCCATCAGGTGCAGCGTGACGACGAGGGGAATCAGGCGCAGGGTCACCGTCCACTTGCCGAACAGTCCCTGCAGCACCACCCATAAAAAGAGCACGATGGGCAGGCCGAGCTTGATGTCTTCACCGTGTTTTCTCGCCCAGACGGCGCGCGCCAGCAGCACCATGATGAGGGTGCCGATGATGCTGCCGGCGTAGCGATGGATCATTTCCACCCAGGCCTTGAACGGGCTGACATAGCCCTGCGTGCCGCCCTGCTCCTGCACCGCCTGCGCGATCTGCGCATGCGCCTGCAGCGGCGTGAACTTGGCGTAGCAGCCGGGCCAGTCGGGGCAGCCCAGGCCGGAGTCGGTCAGGCGCACATACGAGCCGAACATCACCAGATCGAGGGTGAGAAACACCAGCACCGCGGTGAGCTTGGACCAGCGCATTTTCAGCCCCATCCAGAACACCCCAGCCAGCACCAGCACCCATACCAGTGCCTGCACCCAGTGCAGGGAAAATTGCCAGATGGCTTGGCTTGCGACACTCATTGCACAGGCTCCACATGTTTGAACTTGATCCCGGCGTTGTTGTAGAGCAACCTGGCGATCACACGCCGCATCTTGGTGGGATCGGGATGGGCTGGAAACTGCATCATCAGGTGCCCGAAGGGATCGACCAGCCACGTCGGCCCCTGCAAGCCGCCGCCCTGGTGCGGCAGCCAGCCTTCGAGCCGTTTGGGCTGGCCGCGCAGAATCAGCGTGCCTTCGGCCGGTTCGAGCACGCCCGGATTGATCGGTGCATCGTCGGTCACCAGCCAGACGCGCACGATCTGGTCGCGGTTGTCGCCCTGAGCAATGCGGATCTGCCGCAGGTAAAACAATGATTGCTGGCACTGCTTGTCGCAGGCTGCGGGCGCCGCCATCACCATCAGCCAGTAACCCTCCAGGCGTTTGAGGTCGTAGGGTTTGCCATCCAGGGTCTTCAGACCCAGATCGAAAGGAATCGGGCGCTGCGGTTCGACCAGACTGCCGTAGGGCGGTTTGCCCTGAGGATGGACCACGTAAAACAGAAAAAACGCCGCGACGATGGGCGCCGCCGACATGGCGAGCAACACCCATAGCGTCATCATCGAACGCGGTTTGCGCACCGGCGGCTGGGCAGGGGGAGGCAGGCTGGAAGTCAATGGAGAGCTCACGGTCGGGGCATCAAAAGAGTCGATCAAAATCAGAATGGCAAGCGGATGGCAGGGCTACGGGGCACTCACAGCGCTCGCGTGGCGGCCGCATCGCCGGCATCATGGCCTGCTTTGGCCTGGCGCAGACGCCGATAGACGAAATACAGCAGGAGCACGGCACCGGTGGCACTCATGCCGAACCATTGCGCGGCGTAGCCGTAGTTGGTGCCGGCTCCCGTGTTCGCCGCGGGCCACTGTCTGCCGAGGCCGTCATGCAGATCGCCCGACTGTCGCAGCACGAAGGGCAGGAGCTGGATGTGATGAAAATCGGCGTATTTCCTCAGGTCGACGTTCTGGCGGATGACCTGGCCCGGCGGCTCCGTGAAAAACGAAAACCATTTTGATGGCGGCGGGGCAATGAGCCCATCGACCACGGTCAATCCTCGCGGCGTTTGGTAAGGCCCGATCAGGTCCATCGCCTGGAAGTTTCGGGGCAGCCAGCCGCGCAACACCATCAAATAGGTGTCACTGCCCGCAAGTTTCAGCGGCGTCAGCACCCAAAAACCCGTCTGCCCGTTCTGCTGGCGGTTCTGCAGGTAAATCGTCCATTGCGTGGCATAGACGCCACGCGCCTGCGCACGCCGCCAGACGTCCTCACTGAGTTGGACTTTCGACTGTCCAATTTGCAGCGGATGCGCCCTTTCGCGCTGATCCATCTGCAAATTGAGGGCCTCTTTTTCATGCGCACGGCCCAGTTGCCAGAACCCAAGCGACATCGTCACCCCGATCACCAGCAGACCCAAAATGACGATCAGCAACTCCTTGGGGCCAAATGCCTTTTCGGACATCGGCAACCCGGAATCTGAGGTAATCTGTTCAGACATCTGCACCTGCCCGCACCATGAAAATCCTGATCCTCATCGCCTTTCTGCTCATCATCGGCAGCCTGTTTTCCGGCCTGTTTTTTGTCATGAAGGATAAAGGCAAAAGCAATCGCGCCGTGTATGCACTGACTTTCCGGGTCGGATTCTCCGTCCTGCTGTTTTTGATTCTGATCTTCAGCTACAAAATGGGTTGGATACACCCGCATGATGTCGGGCAGTAGTGGCCCTCATAGCGGCCCCAAGAAAAAAGCGTCGCGACGAGCGACGCATTTTTTGCCTTGGGTGCTTCAAAGCCAGTAAACCAGCACGTACAGCAGCAGCCAGACCACGTCGACGAAGTGCCAATACCAGGCGGCCCCTTCGAAGGCGAAGTGATGGTCAGCGGTGAAATTGCCTCGGATCAAACGCACCAGCACCACGGACAACATGGTGGCACCGAGGAACACGTGAAAACCGTGGAAGCCCGTCAGCATGAAAAAGGTCGACCCGTATATACCGGAAGTCAGCTTGATGCCCTCGACGGTGTAGGCGTGGTGATATTCGTAGCCCTGCATGAAGAGGAACAGCACGCCCAGGGCAATGGTCAGCGACAGCCAGAAAATGGCCTTGCCACGGTGCGCGGCGCGCAGCGCGTGGTGGGCAATGGTCAACGTGACACCGGAACTCAGCAGCAGCGCCGTGTTGATGGTCGGAATCGGCCAGGGCCCCAGCGCCTCATGCACGGATGGAATCAGACCGCCCGGGCCGGTGGACGGCCAGGTGCCGGCAAAATTCGGCCACAGAATCTTGCTGTGCAGCGCAGAAAGATCCGGCAGGGAAAATTCGCGCGAGTAATACAGCGCCCCGAAGAATGAAGCGAAGAACATCACTTCGGAGAAAATGAACCAGGTCATGCTCCAGCGGTAGGAGGTATCGACGCGCTGGTTGTGTTTGCCCGCCTCACTTTCACCGATCGCCTGACCGAACCAGTGATACACGACATAGATCAGCCAGAGAAATCCGGCGAGCAGCAGCCATTCCATATGCGGCACGCCGTTGAACCAAAGTCCGGCGCCGAAGGCCATCGCCAGCAACCCCATTGCCGTGAGTACCGGGAATTGCGATGGCCCCGGCAGAAAATAGCCGTGGGGCTGGGTTGAAGATGCCATATTGCCTCCTGTTATGAGCGCGTCGCGCTTGAAACCACCAAATTGACAATCCATATCAACCCGAGCACAAAGACCAATGCAGCCAGCAAGCCTGCCGCGATGATGTGTTCGGGTTTTGCATTCTGAAAGTCTTTGCTTCGCTCACTCGATTTGCGTATTCCGGCAAAAGACCAGAGCACGGCAAGCAATGCGCGCAGAAAAGACGGTTGAGAGGGGGGGCTCGACACCTGTTTCCTCGATAAAGGAGAGCGGCAGGCCTTGCACGGACTGCCCGCCGCTCTGATCCGTCAAAGACCGAGAACCCGCGCCTTGATCAGATAGCCGAAGTAAATCGCCAGGGCAATACTGACCATGATCATCGCCGTTCTGAAATTCTGACGGCGCTTTTCCGGAGAAAGCTGGCGACGACTCATATCGGATCTCAGTTGTAACCCAGCACGCGGGTGGCATCGGCATTCAGCTTGGGCGGGGTTTCATAGGTATGGAACGGCGCCGGGGACGGCACTTCCCACTCCAGACCTTCCGCACCTTCCCAAGGACGCTGGGGAGCCTTCTCGCCCTTGCCGCGCAGCACCGGTATCACCACGGCAAACAGGAAGTAGGCCTGCGACAGACCGAACAGCCAGGCGCCGATGGTGGAGATCTGGTTGAAGTCGGTGAACTGCACCGGGTAGGCCACATAACGACGCGGCATGCCGGCCAGGCCCAGAAAATGCTGCGGGAAGAAGGCGATGTTGAAAGAGATCATCGAGGTCCAGAAATGGATCTTGCCGGCGGTCTCGTTGTACATCACGCCCGTCCACTTCGGCGACCAGTAGTAAAAGCCCATGAAGATGCCGAACAGCGAGCCCGCCACCAGCACATAGTGGAAGTGCGCGATCACGAAGTAGGTGTTGTGCACCTGGGTGTCGATCGGCACCATCGCCAGCATCAGGCCGGTGAAGCCGCCCAGGGTGAACACGAAAATGAAGCCGACGGCGAACAGCATGGGCGTTTCAAACGTCATGGAGCCGCGCCACATGGTGGCCACCCAGTTGAACACCTTCACGCCCGTGGGCACGGCGATCAGCATGGTGGCGTACATGAAGAATAACTGGCCGGTGGTGGGCATGCCCGCGGTGAACATGTGGTGCGCCCACACCAGGAAGGACAGGATGGCGATCGAGGCCGAGGCATAGACCATCGAGCTGTAGCCGAACAGCTTCTTGCGGGCGAAAGTCGGGATGACCGAACTGACGATGCCGAACACCGGCAGGATCATCACATACACCTCGGGGTGGCCGAAGAACCAGAACAGATGCTGATACAGCACCGGGTCGCCGCCGCCGGTGGCGCTGAAAAAGCTGGTGCCGAAGTGGCGATCTGTCAGGGTCATGGTGACCGCGCCGGCGAGCACCGGCATGATGGCCAGCAGCAGATAGGCGGTGATCAGCCAGGTCCAGACGAACAGCGGCATTTTCATCAGCGTCATGCCCGGCGCGCGCAGGTTCAGGATGGTGACGATGATGTTGATCGAGCCCATGATCGACGAGGCGCCCATGAGGTGGATGGCGAAAATCACCAGGTCCATGCCCATGCCCTGCTGCAGGGTGAGCGGGGCATACAGCGTCCAGCCCACGCCGGGCGCGCCACCCGGCACGAAGAACGAGGCCGTCAGCAAAATGCCTGCGGGAATCAGCAGCCAGAAGCTGAGGTTGTTCAACCGCGGGAAGGCCATGTCGGGCGCGCCGATCTGCAGCGGAATCATCCAGTTGGCAAAGCCCACCAGCGCGGGCATGACCGAACCGAAGATCATCATGATGCCGTGCATGGTGCCGAAGGCGTTGAACAGCTCGGGATTGAGCAGCCAAACATACGGCTTCCACAGCTCGGTGCGGATGCCCAGCGCGAGAATGCCGCCCTCGAACAGCATCCACAGGGCAAACAGCAGATACATCGTGCCGATGTCCTTGTGGTTGGTCGAGAACAGCCAGCGGCGCCAGCCGTGCGGATGCTCGTGGGCATGGTCACCGGCATGGGCCGATGGCGCTGCGTGGTCGATGACTGCGCTCATGGTGTTTTCCTTTCCTGCCATTCCAGAAAATGTTGATCCGTTGCTTTCGTGCTTGCCGCGTTGTTATGGCTTGTCTCCGCCACGCTCTGCTCAGGTTTTGCTCGGCGCCGCACCGTCTGCCGGCGGGTTGCTGTCGGGGTGCGCCTTCTTCCATTGCGCCGCCCACTGCTCGTATTCGGGCAGCGTGACAACCTTGATCACGATGGGCATGAAGGCGTGATACTTGCCGCAGATCTGCGCGCACTGGCCGTAATAGGTGCCGGTCTTTTCGGCGGTGAACCAGGTGGTGCGTATGAAGCCGGGAATCGCATCCATCTGCACCCCCAGCGAGTTGACGTAGAAACCGTGCAGCACGTCATCGGATGTGGTGAGGATCTTGATCTTCTTGTCCACCGGCACGACGAGTTCGTGATCGACGGCCAGAACGAAGTTGTTCGGCAGATCCTTGCCTTGGTAGATTTCGGAGTAAGGCGTGGTCAACGTGGACCAGAACGAAATACCCTTGCCTGGACCGGCCATGTAGTCGTAGCCCCACTTCCACTGCGCCCCCGTCACCTTGATGGTCATGAAGGAGTCGGTGTGGTTTTCCTGCGCGATCACGGTGCGGGTCGCCGGAACCAGAATGGCTATCACGATCAGGATGGGCACGACGGTCCAGGCGATCTCGACCTTGGTGCTTTCGTGGAAGTTCGCCGCCACCGCCCCCTTGGACTTGCGATGCTTGAACACGGCATAAAACATCGCCCCGAACACCACGATGCCGATCCCCAGACAGACCCACAACATCATGTCCATCAGGAATTCTTCCTGCTTGGCAATGGGCGAGACGGGGTTCTGGAAATATAGCCCCAGCACCTGCGGACCGCCCGGCAGGCTCTCCACTGCGGCGCGGGCAGCGCCCATGACGCCCAGCAGCGTGGCTGCGGTGGCCAGACGGATTGGATGTATTGCTTTCATGTCGCCCCACTCTAAGAATTGGTCTTTTCCCTGAAACACCTCAGAGGGACCGCAACGCGGCCCTCAAATCTTTTGCCAGCACGGCGCGCCTTTCGGGGCGCGCATAGCGGCCGATATAGGCCGTGCGGCCCGCCGAAGACACTTCGATCAGCCCGCTCTCCGGCACCGACACCCGCACCCAATGCGGATTGAAGCTGACCGACTGCACCACACCGGCGTTTTCCCATTCCACCTGCAACTGCTGCGCCGACAGCCGCACATGCTCGCGATCCGTGGCGTGACGCCCGTATGCGACCAGCGCCGCAGCGACCGAAGCCAACTCGATGCCGGTGAAAGGCATCACCAGCGATCCACCCACATCCCAGGCGATCGACGCCACGATCAGCGACACCACGCACAGCGAGGCATAGAACACCATCAACTGCCGCGGCGATAGGGAGCAATTGCGGCGAAACACCCAATCGCGCAGCCAGCCTTCGCCCTGCGCACGTTCGGGCGCCTGTCCTCTGGACAGATCACGCGACGCTGCGGCTCCCAACCCAGGGACATCCTGTGCCGCAGGGCTTGATGCGCTTTGCGGAAGATCGGCGTTGTGCATTTGCATCAGTCGGAGTTGTGATCCATCATCACTGCCGGGCCTTGATCGGCCCATATGCGAGAGCGATTATAGATGCGACAGAATGACGCATCGGAAATCTAGGCATCAGTTGATTTGTTTTTGCGCCAGATCAAGATGGTCTCGTTACATTTTGATCCATCTATGTCACCGCCATCTACCGCGACGATTTGTCGCAGTGATTTGCCGCTGTTTTAGCCGCCAGAAGTGCGCGTCGGCAATCGGGGTTGACGCGCAGTGTTGCGCAATTGCTCGACGTCGAAAGTGGCCTTGCCTTCGCGCGCACGTTCGGTGCGCGGACGGAAAGCGTGCCCATAGACCAGTTCGAAAGTCAGGGCGACGCGGCCATCCGCCGTCGCCGTGGCGTCCAGTGCATCGACCAGGGACTGCCACGCCCGCGGCGTGCGCAGGCCCCGCGCATGCGCCGCATGCGGCACCGCGCCCAATGCGCGCAACTCGAGCAGCGCCGCCTGCGCCGAGGGCCAGGTGATGCGCACGATCTCCATGTCCATCACCGGATCGGCAAAACCGGCCTGCACCAGTTCGTCGCCCAGGTCGTGCATATCGGTGAACGCCATGGGCTGCGAGGCATGGCCTAGGGTGCGACACACCGCGCCAAGCTCCTTGAGCGTGTCGGGCCCGAAGGTGGTGAAAAACAGCGCCCCTTCGGGTTGGAGCTGCCGCCGCCAGGCTTCGAGCACCCGCATGCGATCGTGCCACCAGTAGAGATAAAGGTTGGACCACAGCACATCGGCCTGCGCGGGATATTCGGGATCTGCCGCGTCCACCGCCTGCACCTGCACCCGGCTGGGGCGCCCGAGCCAGCGCGCCAGCCCGGCGCGGGCAAAGCGTCTGGAGGCCAGTTGCGCCAGCAAGGGCGAGGGCTCATAGCCCAGGATCAGGGCCGCGGGGTATTGTTTTTGCAGCAGTTCCAGCCCGTCGCCCCAGGCGCAGCCCGCGTCGAGCACACGCTGCGCCTGCCCCCGCAACAGCGGCAGGCGCTCGGCCATGCGGCGCGCGGCTTCCTGCCAGATGAAAGGCGCAGGCCAGCGCGCCAGGCGATCACGCGCGCAGGCTGCGGCCGCCAGCCAGCGGGCCTGTCGTTGTGCGGCAAGGAATTGATCGGAACTATCCATCGGCCAGGATGAAAAGAGAGCAGCGAGAAACGGTGGACGCAGCTTGCGCGGGCGATATAGTGCGGCAATGCCCGTATTCGAGCGCCCTATTTTGCCTGCCTCGTGCGGGTACGCATTGTGGCCCGGCCGCTGCGCCCATTGCGACGCGCGCAGCAGCCAGCCCCTGTGCCCGGATTGCCTGCAACAGGACCTGCCCCTGCGCCCGCGCTGCCCAAGCTGCGGGGTCGCGGTGGCGCGAGCGGGGCAGGTCTGCGGCCACTGCCTGCTCCATCCCCCGGCGTGGGCGGGCGCGATGGCCCTGGGCGACTATCGCTTTCCCAACGACCAGTTCATTCTGCGCATGAAGTTCGGCGCGGAACCCGCACTCGGCCGCTGGTTTGGCGACCTGCTCGGAGCGCGCTGGGCGGAAGCGGGCATGCCGCTGCCCGACCGCATCGTGCCCGTACCGCTCTCGCGCGAGCGCCTGTTGGAGCGGGGTTTCAACCCCGCGTGGGAAATGGCGCGGCGCATCGCCGCCGCGCTGCACCGCCCCGCACAAGCCCACGCGCTGCAGCGGGTGCGGCATGGCACGGCGCAAAGCAGCCTGCCGCTGGACGCGCGCAGCCGCAATATCCGTGGCGCCTACGCCTGCTCTGCCCGCTTCGACGGCCAGACCCTGCTGCTGGTGGACGATGTGATGACCTCCGGCGCCACGCTGCACGAGGCAACCCGCGTGCTGCTGCGCCAGGGTGCCGCAGCGGTCTGGATCGCCGTCGCCCTGCGCACCCCGCGTGATTTCTGATGCCCCGCTTTGCCACCCATGTTCCACATCATTCTGGTCGAACCCGAAATTCCGCCCAATACCGGCAACATCATCCGCCTGTGCGCCAACACCGGCTGCACCCTGCATCTGGTCGAGCCGCTGGGTTTTTCTCTGGACGACAAACAGCTCCGCCGCGCCGGGCTCGACTATCACGAATACGCCACGCTGCAGACGCACGCCAGTTGGGACGCCTTGCTGCACGCGCTGCAACCGCGTCGCGATCGCCTGTTCGCCTTCACCACGCTCGGCAGTCGGCTGCACGGCTCCGCGCGCTTCGAGCCGGGCGATGGTTTGGTCTTTGGCGCCGAAACCCGCGGCCTGCCCGATGCGGTGCGCGAGCAGTTCGCCCCCGCGCAGCGTCTGCGGCTGCCGATGCGCGAAGGCCAGCGCAGCCTGAATCTGTCGAACGCGGTGGCCGTGGCGGTATTCGAGGCCTGGCGGCAGAACGGCTACGCGGGCGCGGTTTGATGACTCCGTTTCAGGTGATGGACGAAAAGTCGGGCTTGCGTTTTTGCAGGAAGGCCGTCATCGCCTCGCGCGCAGCCGGTGCGCCGAGCAGCGCCTGAAACACCGCCTCTTCCGAGCGCATGCGCGACAGTACGGCCTGCGGCCCCTGATCGCCCAGACCCTTGAGCAGGCGCTTGGTCGCCCGCACCGAGGGGGCAGGCAGACGGGAGAATTTTTCGGCCTGCGTCACGGCGAATTCGCGCAGACTTTCGACCGGCAGCACGCGGTTGACCAGGCCCATTTCGCGCGCGTCTTCCGCGCCGAACGGTTCACCCAGCAAGAGCTTTTCCGCGGCTCGCTGGTAACCGGCAATCTGCGGCAGCAGCAGGCTGGACGCCGCCTCGGGGCACAGGCCCAGATGCACGAAAGGCAGAATGAACTGCGCATCCTCGGCGGCGTACACCAGATCGCAATGCATCAGCAGGGTCGTGCCCACCCCCACGGCAAAGCCCTGAGCGGCGGCGACCAGCGGCTTGTCCAGCCCGGCGAGGTGGCGCAAGAACTGCAACACCGGCGCTTCCTCCCCCTGCGGCGGCGCCGCGAGGAAATCCTGCAGATCGTTGCCCGCGGTGAAACTGCCGCCAACGCCTGCAATCAGCACCGCTTTGACTTGCGCATCGGACGCGGCGCGCTCGAAGGCCGCGTTGGCCGCTTCGTACATCGCCAGGGTCAGCGCGTTCTTTTTTTCGGGGCGATTGAACACGATGTGCAGCACTCCGCCGCGCAATTCCACCTGCACCTGACTCATGATGGGGTCTCCTGAATTAAAAAACCCGGGCGCGTCAGCCCGGGCCTTGGCCATGCGATGGGTCAGACATTCTCGAAAATCCCCGCCGCCCCCTGTCCGGTGCCGATGCACATGGTCACCATGCTGTACTTGACCTTGCGGCGACGCATGCCATGGATCGCCGTGGCCGCGCGGATGGCGCCGGTGGCGCCCAGCGGGTGACCCCAGGCGATGGCGCCGCCCAGCGGATTGAGCACTTCGGAGTTGATGCCCAGATCCTTCACCACGGCGAGCGACTGCGCGGCGAAGGCTTCGTTGAGTTCGATCCAGCCGATGTCGTCGAGCTTGAGCCCGGCCTTGTCCAGCGCCGCCGGAATGGCGAACTTCGGGCCGATGCCCATGATCTCGGGCGGCACGCCCCTGACCGCGAAACTGACGAAACGCGCCAGCGGCGTGAGGTTGAATGCCTTCAGAATCTTCTCGCTCACCAGAATGAGCGCGCCGGCGCCGTCGGAAGTCTGCGAGCTGTTGCCCGCCGTCACGCTGCCCTTGGCGGCGAACACCGGCTTGAGCCTGGCCAGCGCTTCGAGCGTGGTGTCGGCGCGCGGGCCTTCGTCGACGGTCATCCTGCGGGTCTTGATGTCCACCTCGGCCGTGCCCAGGCGGGGAAACTTCTCGACGATGTCCAGCGGGGTGATTTCTTCATTGAACTCGCCTGCCGCAGTCCCGGCCAGCGCCTTCTGGTGCGAGGCCAGCGCGAACGCGTCCTGCTCCTCGCGGCTCACCTTCCACTGCTGCGCGACCTTCTCGGCGGTCATGCCCATGCCGTAGGCGATGCCCACATGCTCGTCGTTGGCGAAGATCGCCGGGTTGAAGCTGGGGTGGAATCCGCCCATCGGCACGCGGCTCATGCTCTCGGTGCCGCCGGCGATCATCACATCGGCCTCGCCGACGCGAATGCGGTCGGCTGCCATCTGGATCGCCGTCAATCCCGAAGCGCAGAAACGGTTGACGGTGACCCCGCCGACGCTGTCTGGCAGGCCCGACAGCAGCGCGGCGATGCGCGCCACATTCATGCCCTGGTCGCCCTCGGGCATCGCGCAGCCGACGATGGCATCTTCGATCAGCTTGGGATCGAGGCCCGGCACCTGCGCCAGCGCGGCGCGGATGACGTGCACCAGCAGATCGTCGGAACGATAGTTTTTCAGCATCCCGCGCGGGGCCTTGCCCACCGGGGTGCGGGTGGCGGCGACGATGTAGGCGTCTTGCACTTGTTTGCTCATGTCGTTCTCCTGGCGGCGGTTCAATTGCGCACCGGCTTGCCGGTCTGCAACATGCCCATGATGCGTTCCTGGGTCTTGGGTTGGCCGAGCAACTCGCAGAAGTGCCTGCGTTCCAGCGCCATCAGCGTGGCCTCGTCGGCCTGCGCCCCTTCCTCGACGTCGCCGCCGCACAGCACGGTGGCGATGCGGGTGGCGATCTCGAAGTCGTAAGCCGAGATGAAGCCGCCGTCGCGCAGGTTGACGAGTTGCGCCTGGATGGTGGCGATGCCGTTGCGGCCGAGCACCGGAAAGGTCTGCCCGGGCAGCGGCGGACGGTAGCCGGCGTCGGCCATCGCCTGCGCCTGGCCGATGGCCACATGCAGCAGTTCGTGTGAGTGCATCACCACCACGTCGCCGGGCTGCAGATAGCCCAGATTGCGGCATTCCTGCGCCGACTTGCCCACCGTGGCCATCGCCGCGGCCTGGAATCCGGTCTTGAGGAAATGCAGGATGTCGCCGCCCTGCGCCTGCTCTGCGGCACGTCGGGCCAGATAGCTCAGGCCGCCGCCTCCGGGAATCAGCCCGACGCCCATTTCGACCAGACCCATATAGCTCTCGAAATGCGCGACCCGCCTGGCGCAGTAGACGCTCAGCTCGGTGCCGCCGCCGAGTGCAAGTCCGCTGACCGCGGCGACCACCGGAACCTGGGCGTAACGCAGGGTCAGCGCCAGGTCCTGCAGCTTCTTCTCCTCCGGCTCGATGGCCTTCGCGCCGCCCGCCATGAACGCCGGCAGCATCGCCTGCAGATCGGCGCCGGCGGAAAACGGCCCGCCCGACAGCGAAGTCGGCTGCCACACCACCACACCCTGGTAACCGTCTTCGGCCAGTTCCACCGCGCGGTTCAATCCGGCGATGACTCCGGGGCCGATGGTGTTCATCTTGGTCTTGAAACTGACCACCAGCACCTCGTCGGCGCCGGGAGCGGTCCACAGCCGGATCGATTCATCCTCGAACACCGTCCTGCCCGCGGTGCGCGGGTCGGGTGCGTTCTCGCCCAGCACCGCCTGACGGAAAGGCTGGCGGGAGTAGACCGGCAGGGTCGAGCGGCCCACGTAGGCGTTCTTGGCCGCCGAGTAGGAACCCTCGGGTTTGTGCACGCCGTCGACCCTGCCCACCCATTCGGGCAACGGCGCGCTGCACAGCGCCCGGCCGGCGGCGATGTCATCGGAAATCCAGCCGGCGATCTGCTTCCAGCCCGCTGCCTGCCAGGTCTCGAACGGGCCTTCGTTCCAGCCGAAACCCCAGCGGATGGCGAAGTCGAGGTCGCGGGCGTTGTCGGCGATTTCGGCCAGATGCAGCGCGACGTAATGCCAGACATCGCGGAAAATGCTCCACAGGAACTGCGCCTGCGGATTGCTCGATTCACGCAGCAGCTTGAACCGCTCGGCCGGCGGTTTTTTGAGCATGCGCGCGACGATGTCGTCGGCCTTGCCGCCGCCGGGCACATAGTCGCCCTTGGCCGGGTCGAACTTCAGAATGTCCTTGCCCACCTTCTTGTAGAAACCCGCGCCGGTCTTTTGACCCAGCGCGCCGCGCGCGACCAGCGTGGCCAGCACCGGCGGAGTGGCGTAGAGCGCAGCGAACGGGTCCTTGTCGGCAGGAAGGGTGTCCTGCATGGTCTGGATGACGTGGGCCATGGTGTCCAGCCCGACCACGTCGGAAGTGCGGAAGGTCGCGCTCTTGGCGCGGCCGAGCCTGGTGCCGGTGAGGTCGTCGATCACATCGATGCCCAGACCGAACTTCTCGCCCTCCTCGATGACCGCCAGGATGGAGAACACGCCCACGCGGTTGGCGACGAAGTTGGGCGTGTCCTTGGCGCGCACCACGCCCTTGCCCAGCGTGGTGGTGAGAAAGGTTTCGAGCCGGTCGAGCAGCGCCGCATCGGTGTTCGCGGTGGGGATGAGCTCGACCAGATGCATATAGCGCGGCGGGTTGAAAAAATGCACCCCGCAGAAGCGACGGCGCAGGTCGGCGTCGAAACCCTCGGACAGCGCGGTGATCGACAGCCCCGAGGTGTTGGAGGCGAAGAGGGTGTTGGCGCCCAGATGCGGCGTGACCTTTTTGTACAGATCGTGCTTCCAGTCCATGCGCTCGGCGATGGCCTCGATCACCAGATCGCAGCCCTGCAGCAGTTCGAGGTCGGTGTCGTAGTTGGCCTGGGTGATCAGGCTGGCCTCGGCGGCATCGCCCAGCGGCGCCGGGCTGAGCTTTTTCAGATTGGCCACGGCCTTGTCGACGATGCCGTTCCTGTTGCCTTCCTTGGCGGGCAGGTCGAACAGTACCACCGGCACCCGGGCGTTGATGCAATGGGCGGCGATCTGCGCGCCCATCACCCCGGCGCCGAGCACCGCGACTTTGCGGATAGGGAGGGTCTGTGTCGTCATATGGGTTGCTCCTTCGGGGGACTCAGGCGAACACCGCCTCGGTGTCCATCAGGTTCTTGGCGCCGCTGCGCGCCATGCGGATCGCAGCAGCCGATTCGGGGTACAGCCGCGCGAAATAGAAGCGCGCAGTCTGCAGCTTGGCCCGGTAGAACGGCGTGTCGTCGCCTGCGGCGATTTTGCGCAGCGCCACCTGCGCCATGCGGGCGAAGGCGTAGGAGAACACCACATGCCCCGCGACCCGCAGATAGGGTACCGCAGCCGCGCCGATTTCGTCTTTGTCGACCATGGCCTTCATGCCGAGTTCCAGGGTGAGCTTCTGCACCTTGTCGGCCAGATCGGCCAGCGGGTTGACGAACTCCTGCATCGCCTCGTTCACACCCTCTTCCTCGATGAAGTCGGTGAGGATCTTGCCGAACTTGCGCAGCCGCGCGCCGCCATCCATCAACACCTTGCGCCCGAGCAGGTCGAGCGCCTGGATGGTGTTGGTGCCCTCGTAGATCAGGTTGATCCGGGCGTCGCGCACGAATTGCTCCATGCCCCATTCGCGGATGTAGCCGTGGCCGCCGAATACCTGCAGGCATTCGTTGGTCGCCTGCAGGCCGTTGTCGGTGATGAAGGCCTTGACGATGGGGGTGAGCAGCGACACCAGGTCGTCGGCATCCTGGCGCACTGCGGCGTCCGGATGGTGCAGCGAACGGTCGAGCAGCAGCGAAGTCCAGTAGGCGAGGAAGCGCCCGCCCTCAGCCCAGGCGCGCGCGGTCAGCAGCATGCGCCGCACGTCGGGGTGGACCAGGATGGGGTCGGCCGGCTTGTCGGGGTATTTCGGCCCGGACAGCGCGCGCATTTGCAGCCGCTCCCGGGCGTAGGCCAGAGCGTTCTGGTAGGCGACCTCGGTCAGACCGAGCGACTGCATTCCCACCCCGAGGCGCGCGCCGTTCATCATCAGGAACATCGCCGCCAGCCCCTTGTTGGGCTCGCCGACCATCCAGCCCTGCGCGTCTTCGAGGGTCATCTGGCAGGTGGCGTTGCCGTGGATTCCCATCTTGTGCTCGATGCCCGAACAGAAAATGCCGTTGCGCGCGCCGACGTTTCCCGCGGCGTCGGCGACGAACTTGGGCACGACGAACAGCGAAATGCCCTTCGACCCCTGCGGCGCATCGGGAAGCTTGGCCAGCACCATGTGGACGATGTTTGCCGCCAGATCGTGCTCGCCCGCCGAGATGAAAATCTTCTGCCCGGTGAGTTTGTGGCTGCCGTCTGGCTGCGGCACCGCCCTGGTGCGGATCAGGCCGAGATCGGTGCCGCAGTGCGGCTCGGTCAGGCACATGGTGCCCGCCCAGTCGCCGGCGACCAGCCGGGGCAGGTACAGCGCCTTCTGTTCCTCACTGCCGTGCACGCCCAGCAGCTCGATCACCCCCTGCGTCAGACCGGGGTACATCGACCAGGCCTGGTTGGCCGCGTTCTGCATTTCGTGCACCGCGCTGCCCAGCATATGCGGCAGCCCCTGACCGCCGAACCGCGCCTCGGCGGTCAGCCCCATCCAGCCCGCCTGAACGAATTGATCCCACGCCGCCTTGAACCCCTCGGGGGTGGTCACCGCATGCGTCTGCGGGTCGTAGCGGCAACCCTGCGCGTCGCCGCTGGCGTTGATCGGCTGCAGCACCTCGCTGCAGAACCTGCCCGCCTCCTCGCAGACCTGGTCGATGAGGCCGGCGTCGACCTCCGCATACTGCGGCAGTTCGCCGAGCAGGCCTGTGGCGTCGAGCACTTCGTGCATCACGAACTGCATGTCGCGCAGCGGCGGGGTGTAATGGGGCATTGAAGTCTCCTGAAATCAGTCTCGAAAACGGTCAGCGCTGCGTGCAATCGCCCGCGCTGCGCTCCTCGGGCAGGCAGGGCAAAAGCAGCGGCAGTCCTGTGGGCGTGGCGCGGTCGCGCAGCAGCGCATCCAGGCTGCGGCAGGCCAGCGCGAGGCTGTTGGGCAGCCTGAGCAGCCGCGCGTCGTGATGCAGCGCCAGGATGTAGCCGTGAATCTGGAACATCAGTTGCTGCGCATCGGTGTCGGGCTTGAGGTGGCCGCAGTCGATGGCCTGCGCGATGGCGCGGCGCACCGCGTCGTGCCAGGTCTGGATCATGGCCACCAGCGCGTCGCGCACCGGGCCCGGACGATCGTCGAATTCCACCGCGCTGGAGATGTAGATGCAGCCGGTCTCCATTTCCACGCTCACCCGCTGCAGCCAGCGCTGCACCATCGCCGCCAGACGCGGCAAGCCACGCGGCTGCTCGATGGCGCGATAGAACACCTCTTGCTCGAACTGGTCGTGATAGTGGCGGATGACGGCGATCTGCAATTCCTCGCGTGAACCGAAATGCGCGAACACGCCCGATTTGCTCATCTCCATCCGATCGGCCAGCACGCCAATGGACAGCCCTTCCAGCCCGATGCGCCCTGCCATCTGCAGCGCGCACTCGACGATGGCCTGTCGCGTCTGCCGCCCCTTGGCTGAACCGGTGCTGACCGGCTCGACAGGCAGGCTCGCACCGATGCTGCGTTTGGCGGCCGTTTGAGCGCTCGTCGCTCGATGCGGCGCACGGCGAGCAGAGATCGGAGAGTGGCGGGCAGTCATTGCCAATGGAGTCGCAAAAAGGTGTGTTAAAAAACGAACGGTCGTACTATTTCTGATTCTCGCCGTTTTGTCAACCGCAAACTGCAACGAAGGGGTTTGCCGCCTAAACTCGACGACTCATTCCTGATTCCTGATACCGTCGCCATGTCCGAGTCTTCCTCCGCTGCTTCCGCCCAAGACACCGTCGTGCGCGCCGCCTGCCCGCACGACTGCCCCGATACCTGCGCGCTGCTCGTCAACGTGCGCGACGGCGTGGCCGTGAGCGTGCGCGGCGACCCCGACCATCCCCCCACGCATGGCGCGCTGTGCGCCAAGGTCTCGCGCTATACCGAGCGTACCTATCACCCGAACCGTCTGCTGCAGCCGATGAAGCGCGTCGGCCCCAAGGGCAGCGGGCAGTTCGCGCCGGTGAGCTGGGACGAGGCGCTGGACGACATCGCCGCCCGACTCAAGGACATCGCCGCGCGCGATCCGCAGGCCATCCTGCCCTATTCCTATGGCGGCACCCTGGGTTTGGTGCAAAGCGAAAGCATGGCCGCGCGCTTTTTTCACCGCCTCGGCGCCAGTCTGCTCGACCGCACCATCTGCTCCACCGCAGGCGAGGCGGGGCTCAAGGCCGTGATCGGCGGCAAGCTGGGTCTGGACGTGGAGCAGTTCGAACACAGCCGGCTCATTCTCATCTGGGGCAGCAACAGCATCACCAGCAATCTGCATTTCTGGACTTACGCGCAGCGCGCCAAGCGCAACGGCGCGCGGCTGGTGTGCATCGACCCCTGGCGCAACGACACCGCCGAGAAATGCCACGACCATGTGCAACTGCGCCCCGGCACCGACGCCGCGCTGGCCTATGCGCTGATGCACGAACTGATCGTCAACGACTGGCTCGATCACGACTACATCGCGCAATACACGGTGGGCTTTGCCGCACTGCGCGAACGCGCACTGCAGTGGCCACCCGAGCGCGCCGCCGAGATCTGCGGCGTGCCAGCGGAACAAATCCGTCAACTGGCGTGCGACTACGGCACGCTCGCTCCCGCTGCCATCCGCCTGAACTACGGCCTGCAGCGGGTGCGCGGCGGCGCCAATGCGGTGCGCGCCATCGCCTGCCTGCCCGCGCTGGTCGGCGCCTGGCGGCACGAGGCCGGCGGCCTGCTGCTGTCGAGCTCCAACCATTTCTCCGCCAACAGCGCTGCACTCAAACGTCCCGATCTGCTCGCCGGGCGCAACCCGCGCACCCTGAATATGGTGAGCCTCGGCGACGATCTGCTGCGGCCTTCGTCCAGCGAATTCGGCCCGAAAGTCGAGGCGGTGATCGTCTACAACAGCAATCCGCTGGCGGTTGCGCCCGAGGCAGACAAGGTGCGCGCCGGCTTCGCCCGCGACGATCTGTTCACCGTGGTGCTGGAGCATTTCCAGACCGACACCGCCGACTACGCCGACTACCTGCTGCCCGCCACCACCCAGCTCGAACACCTTGACGTGCACAAGTCCTACGGCCACCGTTACTGGATGGCGAACAACCCGGCCATTGCGCCGCTGGGTCAGACCAAGCCGAATACCGAGATTTTTCGTCTGCTGGCCTCCCGCATGGGCTTCAGCGACCCCTGCTTTGCCGAAAGCGACGAGCAGATTGCCGCGCAGTCCATCGCCGACGATCCGCGCAACGGCAACATCACCTGGGAGCAATTGCAGGCCAGCGGCTGGGCCAAGCTGCCCGGCGCGGCCGCGCCGTTTGCACACGGCGGCTTTCCCACCCCTTCGGGCAAGTGCGAGCTCTGGTCGCAACGCGAAGCCGATGCCGGACGCGACCCGCTGCCCGAGGTGCTGCTGCCCTATGAATGCCTGGAGACCGCGCCCGAACTGGCGGCGCGCTACCCGCTGGCCATGATCTCGCCTCCGGCGCGCAACTTCCTCAACTCCAGCTTCGTCAATGTGGACAGCCTGCGCAAGCTCGAAGGCGAACCCGCGCTGCTCATCCACCCGGAAGACGCCGCAGCGCGCGACATCGTCGAAGGCCAGAGCGTGCGTGCCTTCAACGACCGCGGCAGCTACCTCTGCCGCGCGCAAGTCAGCACCCGCACCCGCCCCGGCCAGATCGTCGGCTTGGGGCTGTGGTGGCGCAAGCTCACCGCAGACGGCAACAATGTCAACGCCCTCACCCACCAGCGCCTGACCGATCTGGGCAAGGGGCCGTGCTTCTACGACTGCCTGGTGGAAGTGGCCGCTGCGTGAACCATCAACGCCGTCAAACCCCGGCGCGCTGCATCGACGTCAGGAAGGTCTTGGCATCCTCGAAGCCGACCACCCGGCCGACTTCCTTGCCATCCTTGAAGAAGATGATCCCGGGCGGGCCGAACAACTGAAAGCGCTTGAGCAGCGCTTTATCGTCTGCGGTGTTGTGCGTCACGTCCGCCTGAATCAGCGTCAAGCCCGCCATTTGCTGCGCCACCGCCGGGTCGGTGAAAGTGAAGTGCTCCATCTCCTTGCACGACACACACCAGTCGGCGTAGAAGTCGAGCATGACGGGTTTGCTGCTGCTGGCGACCACGCGGTCGAGATCGGCCACGGTCTTGATGCGCTGAAACTGCACTGCGGGCACCGCGGCCACCGTACCCGCACCACTACCCAGACCTGCGAGCGGCTGCAGCAGATTGCGGTTGCCCGCGGCCAGACCGACCAGCAGCATCACTCCCGCCACAGCCAGGGCCACGCCGAATCCCTTGAACAGCCGCTTCCAGCCGGAAGCCTCGTCGGGCAGGCGGTCGAACACCCGCAGAAAGCTCGCGCTGATGAGCAGCAGCAGCGCCCACAGCACCATCAGCAACCAAGTGGGCAGAACCGGGGCGATCATGTAGAGCGCGGTGGCGATGAGCAGCACGCCGAAAAAGGCCTTGACCCCATCCATCCAGCCGCCCGCCTTGGGCAGCAAAGTGCCCGCGCCCAGCCCGACGAGCAGCAGCGGCACGCTCATGCCCGCGGCCAGCGAGAACAGGGCCACGCCGCCGATCAGCGCATTGCCGGTCTGGCTGATGTAGAGCAGGGCGCCAGCCAACGGTGCGGCCACGCAGGGTCCGACGATGAGCGCCGAAATGCCGCCCATGATGAACACCCCGGCGAAATGCCCGCCCTGCATCTTGTCGGAGGTGTTCGAGAGCTTGCTTTGCAGCGCGCTGGGCACTTGCAGCTCGTAGAAACCGAACATCGACAGCGACAGCGCCACCAGCAGCAAGGCGAATACCGACAGCACCCACGGGTTCTGCAGCGAGGCTGCCAGTCCCTGCCCGAGCAGGCCCGCCGCCACGCCAAAGGCCGTGTACACAATGGCCATGCCCAGCGAATAGGCCACGGCCAAGGCGAAGCCGCGCCCGCGCGACACCTTCTCGCCCTGCCCCACGATGATGCTCGACAGAATCGGAATCATGGGCAGCACGCAGGGCGTGAAAGCCAGCAGCAGACCGAACACCAGGAACATCGGAATGATGGTCAGCAGGCTGCCCGAGGCCAGCGCCGCACCGATGCGCGACGAATCACCACCTTGCGCAACCTGGGCCGTTGCCGCCGGCGCGGTGACCGCGGCCGACGTCTCGGCCTGGGCCGATGCAGTCGCACCAGAGGCCGCCGGCTGCGCCGTGCTGGCCGCACCCATCAGTCCCTGCACCAGGCCGCCGGCCCCGCTGCCGACTGCCGCGGGCGCGCCGCCGCCCTCTTCGTCGGGTTCGGAGAGGCTCACCGTGCCGTTGCCGCCGAAACCGGTCAGACTGACGGTGGCGAGCTTTTCGATCGGCGGATAGCACAGCCCGGCATCGGCACAGCCTTGATAAGTCACCAGCACCTTGAACGAAGCGGGCGCCTTGATCACGGGCAGGGGAATTGACACCAGCCCGCGGTAGTGGAACACCTCGTGACCGAGGTTTTTATCGAAAATCTTGTGCGCCGGAGGAAAGTCTGGCTTGCCGAGTTCCACGCCCGGCGTCTGCGGCTCGAAATGGAACCGTTCCTGGTACAGGTAGTAGCCGTCGTGCGCCTTGAACTGCAGCAGCACGGTCTTGGCGTCCTGTGCCTTGGCGGTGAACTGGAAGGCTTCGTCCGGCGGCAGGAAATCCGCCTGCTGCGCGTTCGCCACAGGCAGCAAAACTCCTGCCCAGAGCAGAAAAAACCCCAAAACAGCGCGACTGAGCCCTGCCCAGAAACGCGATGCCTGCAACGTGGATGAAATGCCGTGACGCATGAACGGTCTCCCTTGTCTTGTGATGTGGTCGCGCGCCGCACCAAACTCTGACAGCGCGACAGGCGACGCGGTTGCCTGCCGGGTTGGAATATAAGCGCAACGTCATATTTGAATACCTTGGGACTTGCCCTGCTGCACCGACCGAAATACCCGGCGCTCGCATGGGATTCAGGCGCGAAAACGACGCTGCGTCAACGTGCGCGCCAGCCACCAGGCCAGCAGCAGATCGAATATCAGCACGGCGAGATGCAAACCGCCCCTGGGGTCGAACCGCCCGAAAAACAGCGGGCGCACCAGTTCGACCGCCGCGTACAGCGGCAGCGCCTGCGCCAGCCATTGCAGCGGCAAGGGTAGCGCGCTCAGCGGAAAATACACACCGGAGAGAAATGTCATCGGCGTGAGCACCAGGGTGAAGTAATAGGTAAAAAAGTCGTAGCCGCGCGCCCTGGCGTTGACGATGAGACCGATGGCCGAAAACACCAGGCCGGTCAGCAGCAGCAGGGGCAGCGCGACGAGCAGAGCCCACTCCCGGCTGATGCCCAGAACGACGATGACCGCGAGTATGGCCACGCCGCTGAACAGCGATTTGGTGGCCGCCCAGGTCAGCTCGCCCAACAGCACATCGTCGAGCGAGGTCGGCGTCACCAGGATGGCGTCCCAGGTTTTTTGCACATGCATGCGTGAAAACGCGGAATACAGCGCCTCGAAGCTCGCCGCCATCATCACACTCATGCAGATCGCGCCGGAGGCGAGAAACTGGATGTAGGGCACGCCGCCCACCGTCCCCACCAGCGCGCCCACGCCAAAACCGAACGCCAGAAGCGTAATCAACGGTTCCGCAATATTGCCGATCAGGCTGGGAACGGCGAGCTTTTTCCACACCAGAAAATTGCGTCGCCAGATGGGGAAAAAGCGCCACCGTCGGCGCTCGTTGAAAGCGAGATCAGACAGGTTCATCGGCTGCTTCGAAGCGGGTGGCATCAATCGCGCAATTGCCGACCGGTGAGTTTGAGGAACACGTCTTCGAGATTGGCGCGGCGGTGCAAGACCCGCAGGCCGGGCAGCGCCTCCAGCGCGCGCAAGGCCTCGGCTCCATGCGTCATATAGGCGAACAAGCCATCTCCACTGCGCTCCAGGCGTTGCACATGCGGGCGCAGCAAGGCTTCGGCGGCGTCGAGCCCCTCGCCGTCCATCTCGATCACTTCGGCCTCGACCTGGGCTGCGATCAGTCCGCGCGGCGTGTCTTCGGCGATACGACGGCCGTGGTCGAGCACCAGAATGCGATGGCACAGGCGTTCGGCTTCGTCCATGAAGTGGGTCGTCAGCAGGAGGGATTTGCCCTGCGCGGTCAACACCTTCAGGCGCTCCCAGATCAGATGACGCGCCTGCGGATCGAGCCCGGTGGTCGGCTCGTCGAGAAAGATCAGATCGGGATCGTTGACCAGCGCCCGCGCCAGACTCAGCCGCCTTCGCATGCCGCCCGACAACTCGCTGATACGCGCCCGGGCCTTCGATTCGAGCGCGGCAAAGGCCAGCAACTGCGGCAGGCGCGGACGCAACTCGGCGTCGCGCAGTCCGAAATAGCGCCCGAACACCAGCAGGTTTTCTTCCACCGTGAAGTCTGGATCGAGGCTGTCGAACTGCGTCACCACGCCCACACGCAAACGGGCCTGCCGCGCCGCCTGCGGCACCGGCTGCCCCATCAGCCAAATTTTCCCCCGATCGGGTCGGGCAAGACCGAGGCAAAGCTGAATGGTGGTGGTCTTGCCCGCGCCGTTGGGACCGATGATCCCAAAACACTCGCCGCGCGACAGTCGCAGACTCAAGCCATCGACAACCTGCAGATCGCCATAGCGTTTGTAGACCTGATCGAGTTCGAGCACTGCGGCGGATGACGGCGTATCGAGCGGGCGGAATTTGCTGTCAAGCATGCTCGGCATGCTACGGGCAAGCTGTGAAAACTGCTTCTGTCACGAAAAACGCCAGCAACTGCTGGCGTTTTCGCGGGGACGGCAAATGCACGCGTCGCTGATTCACCCTGACTCATTCCGACTTGTCTTCCACCGGCGCCGCGCCGACATCGGGGCGGTCGACGAGTTCGATCAGCGCCATCGGCGCATTGTCACCGACGCGGAAGCCGAACTTCAGCGTGCGCGTGTAGCCGCCCGGACGGGTTTGATAACGCGGGCCAAGCACATCGAACAGCTTGGTCACCGAATCGCGGTTGCGCAGGCGGTCGAATGCCAGACGGCGGTTGGCCAGCGAGGGCTTCTTGCCCAGGGTGATCAGGGGCTCGACCACGGCGCGCAATTCCTTGGCCTTGGGAAGCGTGGTCTTGATGGCCTCGTGCTCGATCAGCGAATTGGCCATATTGCGAAACATGGCCTTGCGATGGCTGGAGGTGCGATTGAGTTTGCGAAGTCCGTTTCCGTGACGCATGGTGCTTTCCTTTCCTTATGAATCAGGCCAGCCGGATCAGGTACTGGCCCTGCACTGCCGGGTACTCCACCCGGCAAATCGAGTACGCTGATGTGGATCAGCGTTTTTCCAGACCGCTGGGCGGCCAGTTGTCCAGCTTCATGCCCAGCGTCAGGCCGCGCGCAGCAAGCACTTCCTTGATTTCGTTGAGCGACTTGCGGCCCAGGTTGGGAGTCTTGAGCAGTTCGGTTTCGCTGCGCTGGATCAGATCACCGATGTAATAGATGTTCTCTGCCTTCAGGCAGTTGGCCGAGCGCACCGTGAGCTCCAGTTCGTCGACCGGGCGCAGCAGGATGGGGTCATAGGTCTGTCCACCGGCAGTCGCCTCGGCAGCCTCCGTGGTTTCGGCGCCTTCGAGGCTGGCGAATACGGACAACTGCTCGACCAGGATGCGCGCGGAAGAACGGATGGCTTCTTCCGCGCTGATCGCCCCGTTGGTCTCGATTTCCATGACCAGCTTGTCCAGATCGGTGCGCTGCTCCACACGCGCGCTTTCGACCGCATAACTGACACGGCGCACCGGAGAAAACGAAGCATCGAGCACGATGTGACCGATGCTCTTGCCGCCCTCTTCGCCGAAATGGCGCATCGTACCGGGCACATAGCCACGACCCTTTTCCACCTTGATCTGCATGTCGAGCTTGCCGCCTTGCGACAGATGCGCGATCACGTGGTCGGGATTGATGATCTCGACGTCGTGCGGGGTCTGGATGTCGGCTGCCGTGACCACGCCCTCGCCTTCCTTGCGCAGCGACAGAGTCACTTCGTCGCGGTTGTGCAGCTTGAGCACCACGCCCTTGAGATTGAGCAGCACGCCGATCACGTCCTCCTGCAGGCCATCGACCACGGAGTACTCGTGGAGCACGCCGTTGATGCTGACCTCGGTCGGGGCGTAGCCCACCAGCGACGACAGCATGACGCGGCGCAGTGCATTGCCCAGAGTATGACCGTAACCGCGCTCGAAGGGTTCAAGCACGACTTTGGAACGGTTGTGTCCGAGGGATTCGACCTGAATCGACTTGGGGCGAAGAAGGGCTGTTTGCATAGGACTTCCTGTTCAATACCCTCCGCTCGTTACGCGGATAAGGCTGAGGCGAGCTGCCATGGTCAGCTTCGGCAAGGCTCGGGCAAGACACGAACACGCCCGGGAGTCCGGGCATGGACAAAAATCAACGTGAATACAATTCGATGATCAACGATTCATTGATGTCGTTGGCGAATTCGTCGCGGTCCGGGGCTTTCTTGAAAATGCCTTCCATCTTGGCGCCGTCCACCTGCACCCAGGCGGGGAAGCCGTTCGACTCGGCCAGCTTCACCGCCTCCTGGATCCGCGTCTGATTGCGCGACTTTTCGCGCACCGCCACCACATCGCCCGCCTTGATCTGCGCCGAGGGGATGTTCAGCACCTTGCCATTGACCGTGATCGAGCGATGGCTGACGAGCTGGCGGGCTTCGGCCCGTGTGGAACCATAACCCATGCGATAGACCACATTGTCCAGACGCGATTCCAACAGACTCAGCAGGTTTGCGCCCGTATTGCCCGAGCGGCGCTGCGCCTCCTCGTAGTAGCGACGGAACTGGCGTTCGAGCACACCGTACATGCGCTTGACCTTCTGTTTCTCGCGCAGTTGTTTGCCGTAGTCCGAGGTGCGCGCGCCGGATGTCCGCCCATGCTGGCCCGGCTTGGTTTCCAGCTTGACCTTGGAATCGATACCGCGCCGTGCGCTTTTGAGGAAGAGATCCGCGCCTTCGCGGCGAGTGAGTTTGCCTTTGGCGCCAATGAAACGAGCCACTTGGAATTCCTTTCAATACTGCCATGCCATGAGACGCATGGGAGCCCGTCGATTCGGGCAGTGGGCTTGAAAAAGGCGCTCAGGGCCGCAGCGCGGCGCTTGAGCGCAAATGAAAACAGAGCATCAATTCAACGTCAGACATCCCGACGTAAACATTCAGGCAGACATACCGAGATACAGCGACGAAACCGGCAGCGACGAAACCAGCAGCGCTCAAACGCGGCGGCGCTTCGGCGGGCGGCAGCCGTTGTGCGGGATCGGCGTCACATCCTCGATCAGCGTGACCTTGATGCCGAGGTTGTTCAAGGCGCGCACCGAGGATTCACGACCCGGGCCAGGGCCCTTGATGAAGACCTCCAGATTCTTGATGCCGTATTCCAGCGCCACGCGGCCGGCCTGCTCGGCGGCCACCTGCGCAGCAAACGGCGTGGACTTGCGCGAACCCTTGAAGCCCTGCGCACCAGACGACGAGGCCGACAGCGCGTTGCCCTGCCGGTCGGTGATGGTGATGATGGTGTTGTTGAACGAGGCGTGCACATGCGCAATGCCGTCAGAAACATTCTTGCGAATCTTTTTGCGCGCGCGCTGTGCTGCCGAGCTCTGAGATGATGGTTTAGCCATTTGCGATGTCCTTGCTCATTTCTTCAGCGTGATGCTGCCCTTGCGCGGCCCCTTGCGAGTACGGGCATTGGTACGGGTGCGCTGACCTCGCACAGGCAGACCGCGACGATGCCGAAAACCGCGGTAGCAACCCAGATCCATCAGGCGCTTGATGTTCACCGAGATCTCTCGACGCAGGTCACCCTCGATGGTGAGCTTGCCGATGGCCTCACGCATCTTCTCCAGGTCCGCGTCGGACAGGTCCCTGATCCGCTTGTTGTAGGGAACGCCCGAAGCATCGCAGATGGCGCGCGCGGTGGTGCGACCGATGCCGTAAATCGCCGTGAGGCCGATTTCGGAGTGTTGATGTGGCGGAATGTTGATACCAGCAATACGTGCCATTGAATACCTCGAACTTCAAAAAATGTTTTGGCTCAACCCTGGCGCTGTTTGTGGCGCGGGTCCGTGCAAATCACCCGCACAACCCCTTTACGCCGAATGATTTTGCAATTACGGCACATTTTTTTGACAGATGCGCTCACTCTCATGATGATCCTCTCTTACTTGGCGCGGAACACAATCCGCGCACGTGACAAATCATAGGGCGTCAATTCAACCGTGACCTTGTCCCCAGGAAGAATGCGGATGTAATGCATGCGCATCTTTCCGGAGATATGCCCCAACACCGTGTGGCCGTTTTCCAGCTTGACACGGAAAGTGGCATTCGGGAGATTTTCTAGAATCTCCCCCTGCATCTGGATGACATCGTCCTTGGCCATAAAACTCCGTTACCTCGCGCCAGTTATCGCACGCCACCGAGGCCCGATTTGAAATTTGCTTTTTTCAGCAGGGCATCGTACTGATGCGACATGGCATAAGCCTGGACTTGAGCCATGAAATCCATGGTGACCACAACGATGATCAGCAGTGAGGTTCCACCGAAACTAAACGGCACATTGTACTTCAATACCAGAAATTCAGGCAGCAGGCAAACCAGGGTGATATAAATAGCCCCCACCAGGGTCAGGCGCATCAACACTTTGTCGATGAATTTGGCGGTCTGCTCTCCCGGCCGTATGCCCGGAATGAATGCGCCACCCTTTTTCAACTGATCCGCCGTCTCCCGGCTGTTGAACACCAGCGCCGTATAGAAAAAGGCGAAGAAAATGATCGCAGCCGCATACAACAAAATATAGAGAGGCTGACCAGGCGACAAGGCCCCTGCAATATCCTTCAGCCAGCCCATGCCCTTGGCCGAACCGAACCAGCTCACCGCTGTTGCCGGAAGCAAAATGATGGACGAAGCGAAAATAGGGGGAATCACGCCTGCCATATTCAACTTCAGCGGCAGATGCGAACTTTGGCCACCATACACCTTATTACCTACCTGACGACGCGCATAGTTCACCAGAATCTTGCGCTGGCCGCGTTCGACGAACACGACGAAATAAGTCACCAGCACCACGATGGCCAACACGAACAGCGCCACCAACACGCTCATCGCCCCCGTGCTGACCAATTCCATCAGCCCAGCGATGGCGGAGGGCAAGCCAGCCACGATGCCCGCGAAAATGATGATCGAAATGCCATTCCCCAGTCCACGCTCGGTGATTTGCTCACCCAGCCACATCAAGAACATGGTGCCTGATGTCAAGGTCAGCACGGCGGAGAGCTGAAAACCGATGCCAGGATGGATCACCAGTCCGGGCGAAGCCTGCAGCGCCACTGCAATGCCGAAAGACTGGAAAATGGCCAATACCAAGGTGAAATAACGTGTGTACTGCGTGGTCTTGCGCCGCCCGGCCTCGCCTTCCTTCTTCAGCGCTTCGAGAGATGGAACGACATAGGTGAGCAATTGCATGATGATCGAAGCCGAGATATACGGCATGATCCCCAATGCAAACACCGTGAAGCGCGCCAGCGCACCGCCCGAGAACATATTGAACAGGCCGAGAATGCCGCCTGAATTGTTCTGGAAAAGTTGTTGCAGATGGGTCGGATCGATTCCCGGCACCGGGATATGCGCGCCGATGCGGTACACCACCAGTGCGCCGAGCAGGAACAACAGACGGCGACTGAGATCGCCGTATTTGCCCTGCTGAGTCACCCCTGTGCTGGCCATGTCGAGTCGTCCGATCAGGCCACTGCGGGCGCCGCGGCTTCAGCGATGCTGCCGCCAGCCGCTTCGATCGCACTGCGCGCGCCCTTGGTCGCCAGAACGCCCTGCAGCCTGACGGCACGAGCGATCTGACCCGACGCGATCACCTTGACGCTGCGCGACAGGTCGGACACCAGTCCGTGCGCCTTGAGCGTGAGCAGGTCAATTTCGTCTTCCTGCAGACGATTCAGATCGGCGAGGGTGACCTGCGCGCTGTAGCGCGCAATCGGCGATTTGAAGCCTCGTTTGGGCAGACGGCGCTGCAGCGGCATTTGGCCGCCCTCGAAGCCCACCTTGTGAAAACCACCCGCACGCGATTTTTGTCCCTTGTGACCGCGGCCTGCGGTCTTGCCGAGACCCGAGCCAATGCCGCGTCCAACGCGACGCTTGGCATGCTTGGAACCAGCGGCGGGTTTGATGGTGTTGAGTTGCATATCGAATCTCACAAATTCTGCTGTTGCGCGAAAACCGAAACTGGACCAGCCGCTTACTCGCGCCCGATCCGACTCTGTTTTATTCGCAAATTTCAACCAGATAACTGACCTTGCGGACCATGCCGCGCACTGCAGCAGTGTCTTCGAGTTCACGCACGCTGCCGAGCTTGCGCAGGCCCAGGCCGCGCACTGTGGCGCGGTGGGAATCGCGCGTACCGATCACGCTGCGCACCAGCTTGACCTTGATGGTTTTTTTGTCACTCATGATGTTCAACCCAGAATTTCTTCGACGGTTTTGCCACGCTTCATGGCGATCTCCTGAGCCGAGTTCATATGGCTCAGGGCGTCCAGGGTCGCGCGCACCATGTTGTAGGGATTGGTCGACCCGTGGCTCTTGGCCACGATGTCGGTGATCCCGAGCACCTCGAACATGGCACGCATGGGGCCGCCCGCGATGATGCCGGTACCCTGAACGGCCGGCAGCATCATGACGTTGGCAGCGCCGTGCTGACCCGTGACCTTGTGATGCAGCGTGCCACCCTTGAGCGGCACCTTCACCATATTGCGACGGGCCTGTTCCATGGCTTTTTGCACCGCAACCGGCACTTCACGCGCCTTGCCTTTGCCCATGCCGATGCGCCCATCGCCGTCGCCCACCACGGTCAAGGCGGCGAAGCCGAGAATGCGACCGCCCTTGACGACCTTGGTGACGCGGTTGACCGCGATCATCTTTTCACGCAGACCGTCGTCGCGTGCTTCGTTGGCGAACTTGTTTTGAACTTTAGCCATGATGTGCTCGTTCTCAGAACTTCAGGCCGGCTTCGCGCGCAGCCTCAGCGAGCGCCTTGACGCGCCCATGAAAGCGAAAACCCGAACGGTCGAACGCGACGGTATCGATACCAGCCGCCTTGGCCTTTTCGGCGATGCGTGTTCCGACGATGGCGGCGGCAGCCAGATTGCCGCCGTGTCCGTTGAGCTGCCCACGCACTTGCGCCTCTACCGTCGAGGCGGCAGCCAAAATGCGGTCGCCTTCGGCGGAAATGATGGTCGCGTAGATGTGCTGATTCGTGCGATGCACCGACAGACGCACAGCGCGCAAGCGCGCAATGCGGCGGCGAGTGGCCTGAGCGCGGCGAAGACGGGAAATGTTTTTGCTGATCATGATCCTGTCCCTTACTTCTTCTTGGTTTCCTTGATCACCACGACTTCGTCCGCATACCGCACCCCCTTGCCCTTATAGGGTTCGGGCGGACGGAATGCGCGTACTTCGGCAGCGACCTGGCCAACGAGTTGTTTGTCCACACCCTTGATGACGATTTCTGTGGGCGTCGGCGTTTCCACCTTGATGCCCTCGGGCATGTCTTTGACGATGGGATGGGAAAAACCCAGCGAGAGGTTGAGCTGGGCGCCCTGAGCCTGAGCCTTGAAGCCCACGCCCACGAGGGTGAGCTTGCGCTCGAAACCCTTGGACACGCCGTGCACCATACCCGCTACCAAGGCACGCATGGTGCCCGACATGGCATGCGACTCGCGGGATTCGTCAACCGGAGCGAAAGTCAGGGCTCCGTTGTCCTGGACAATCCGCACGCCGGAAAATTGAGCACGCTCAAGTCTGCCCAGCCCGCCTTTGACGGCGATCTTGTCCGCACTGAGATTGACTTCGACGCCGGCAGGCACCTGAACCGGATATTTGGCAATACGTGACATGGCTACTCTCCCCTTAAGCGACGTAGCAGAGAACTTCGCCGCCCACTCCGACCTGGCGCGCCTTGCGATCGGTCATGAGGCCACGCGAAGTCGAAACGATGGCAACGCCCAGCCCATTCATCACCTGGGGAATCTCTTCCTTGCCGCGGTACACGCGCAGACCTGGACGGCTGACGCGCTCGAGTCGCTCGATCACCGGCTTGCCTGCGTAGTACTTCAGCGAAATCTCCAGATCGGCCTTCGCCTCGCTTTCACGACGGATATTGAAACCGTCGATATAGCCCTCTTCGTGCAGGACCTGAGCGATTGCAGCCTTGATCTTGGAAGCCGGCATCGTTACCTTCGCCTTCTCGACCATCTGCGCGTTACGAATGCGCGTCAGCATGTCGGCGATGGGATCACTCATGCTCATCAATATTCTCCTAAAAACTTTTGGCGTCTAGTCGGCAAACCAACGCAGTGTCTGGAACGTGGCAACCGAAGTAGCAACCGAATTCAGCTCGTCTGGATGACTGCCTGAATGAGTAATTACCAACCGATTTAACAACCGATTACCAACTGGACTTGGTCACGCCAGGAATTTCCCCGCGGAAAGCCAGCTCGCGTATCTTGCTGCGTGACAAGCCGAACCGGCGGAAGGTTCCGCGTGGACGGCCCGTGATGGCACAACGATTGCGCAGACGAGTCGGATTGGCATTGCGCGGCAGTTGCTGAATTTTCAGACGGGCTTCATAGCGCTCTTCGAAAGATTTGGAGGTATCGTCAACGATAGCCTGCAGTTGAGCGCGCTTCCCCGCAAATTTTGCAACCAGGTCTTCGCGCTTTTTTTCGCGGTTGATCAGGGACAGTTTTGCCATGATGGCCTCAGTTCTTGAAGGGGAAACGAAATGCGGCAAGCAGCGCCTTGCACTCTTCGTCGGTCTTGGCCGTCGTGGTCACGCTGATGTTCAAACCGCGCAGCGCATCGATCTTGTCGTATTCGATTTCCGGGAAGATGATCTGCTCTTTGACGCCAATGTTGTAGTTGCCACGACCGTCGAAAGCGCGAGAGGAAATTCCGCGAAAATCGCGCACGCGAGGCAGGGCAATGGTCACAAAACGGTCAAGAAAGTCATACATGCGACCTCCGCGCAGCGTCACCATGCAGCCGATCGGCAGGTTTTCCCGAATCTTGAATCCGGCAATCGCCTTGCGCGACTTGGTCACCACCGGTTTCTGGCCAGCAATTTTGGTGAGATCGCTCACCGCATGCTCCATCACCTTCTTGTCGGCCACCGCCTCGGACACGCCCATATTGAGCGTCACCTTGGTCAGGCGCGGCACTTCCATGACCGATTTGTAGCCAAACTTGGCCATCAATTCGGGCACGACTTTGTCTTTGTAAATCGTTTGCAGGCGCGACATAAATCCTCCGATCAACCCTTGATCTGCTCACCGCTGGATTTGAAAATGCGCACCTTGGCGCCACCATCCAGGATCCTGAAGCCGATGCGATCCGCCTTGCCGGTCACCGGGTTGTAAATGGCCACATTGCTTTGATGAATGGCCAGGTCGCGGGAAACCACGCCGCCCGCCTCACCCTTCATCGGATTGGGGCGCACGTTTTTCCTCACGGTATGCACACCCTCGACCACGACGTGGTCGGCACCCACACGCGCCGTTACCCTGCCGCGGCGACCCTTGTCGCTGCCGGCAATGACAATCACTTCGTCATCCTTGCGAATCTTGTTCATCACAAATCCTTTTTTCGACTCAGAGCACAGGGCTCAGAGCACTTCAGGCGCCAGAGACACGATTTTCATGAAGCGCTCGGTACGCAGTTCGCGCGTCACCGGGCCGAAAATGCGCGTACCGATGGGCTCGAGCTTTGCATTGAGCAGCACCGCCGCATTGCCGTCGAACTTGATGAGCGAACCGTCCGCGCGGCGAACGCCCTTGGCGGTACGCACCACGACAGCGCTGTAAACCTCGCCTTTTTTCACGCGGCCGCGAGGCGCTGCCTCCTTGATGCTGACCTTGATGATGTCACCCACACCGGCGTAACGGCGCTTGGAGCCGCCCAGCACCTTGATGCACATGACGGATTTGGCGCCGGTGTTGTCGGCGACATCCAGCCTGGATTGCGTCTGAATCATTTAATTTCCTTCACCCAACTTAGTCGCACAACGTGCGCCAGTCTTGGCTCCCTGGTGCGGGAATTGATCTGTGTTGCTCTGTTGCTTTCTTTCAGTCGCTGCGCGCCCTGAACAATCTCATCACGCAAATCGACTGACTTCACGCTAATCTGCACACCCCCTCAAAAGGGCATGCAAAAGAGCGAAGCATTAAATTCTGCAGGATAGACACGCCAGTGTCAACTCCTTTTTCTCGACTTCGAGCGTCTGAGTCTAAAGAACGCTCATGAGAAAACGCCGGGCCGCCCCAAGTTTTCTCATCCCCCTCGGGGGCCTAACGCGAAAGCGGCAGGTCTGGGGGCGCTCTCAAGGAAACGCAGGGCCGCTCCAAGTTTCCTTGATCCCCCACGGGGGGCGGGCTGGGCGTAGCCCGGCCTTGGGGGTGCTCAGGAGGAGCGCCTGGCGAGGCGCCCACCCCGGCAGACGGCAGCGCTGGCCAGGCAAGCTGCGAGCAGCACAGTTGCGTAATCCCAAATCGATCCTTCGCGAAGCAGGCCACTGCCCACCAACATGAAATGCGGCAGCAATGCGGCGATCGCAGCCAGGATCGCGCGTGTTTTCCAGCCCGCCGCGCAACTCCTCCCCCACGCCAGAGGCGCCAGTCCACCGGTCACGGCGCCGACGAACAACGGCATGACGCTCGTCTGGACGAGCCAAGACAGAAAAATAGACCCCATGTTTCAATCCGCTCCCGGACGCGCCGGGCGAAACAACACGGAAGAGGTTGCGCCTCTGCCGTGTCAGTTGATCCCCTGAAGGGGGAGGTTTCCAACTGAAGCCGGTTTTCGATGAAACCTGCCGTTTGCACCGATGCACCGTACCGCCCGATTGAAGACAATGTGCTCTTCGGATGCCCTTGGCGCATTCTTGCCTTGATCAAGATCAGTCGCCAAAAGTCACGACAGTTCTTAAAATTACTATTTGATTATGTTGCTCGCCACCGTCGGACTCAACCACCAAACCGCACCTGTCGGGGTACGCGAGCGTCTGGCTTTTTCCGCCGACACCTTGGTGGATGCGCTTCAGCGATTGAAAGTGAACATGCTGGGAGGCCGCCGCAACGGCCCCATCGAGGCTGCCATTCTATCGACGTGCAACCGTACCGAGATCTACTGCGCGGCCGAAAGCGACCCGCGGGATGCGCTGCTGCACTGGCTGTCCACCGAGCGTCAGGTGCAGATCGACGATCTGACCGACCACAGCTATCGCCTGGTACAAGACGGCACCGTGCGACATGCGTTTCGCGTGGCCAGCGGTCTGGACTCCATGGTGCTGGGCGAGCCGCAGATTCTTGGGCAGATGAAGGAGGCCGTGCGGGTCGCCTCGGATTCCGGCGCTCTGGGCAGCACGCTGAACCAGATGTTTCAGCGAACTTTCTCGGTCGCCAAAGAGGTCCGTACCCATACCGAAATCGGCGCCCACTCGGTCAGCATGGCCGCGGCCAGCGTGCATCTGGCGCAGACCGTGTTCGAGAGCCTTCAGGAGTGTCGCGTGCTGTTCATCGGCGCCGGCGACATGATCGAACTCGTGGCCACGCATTTCGCCGCGCATCAGCCCAGGAGCATGGTGATCGCCAATCGCACCATCGAGCGCGGCGCCCGCCTGGCGCAGCGGTTCGGGGCGCAAGCCATCCGCCTGACCGACGTGCCGCAGCGGCTTGCCGAGTTCGACGTGGTCGTCACCAGCACCGCCAGCAGCCTGCCGATCATCGGCTTGGGCGCGGCGGAGCGCAGCATCAGGCAGCGGCGCCACAAACCCGTGGTGATGGTCGATCTGGCGGTGCCACGCGACATCGAGCCCGAGGTGGCACAATTGAGCGATGTCTACCTGTATTCGGTGGATGATTTGTCTGCTCTGGTGCGCAGCAATACCGAAAAACGCCAGGCCGCAATCGAACAGGCCGAGGCCATCATCGAGAACCGCGTACACGGTTTTCTCGAATGGCTGGATCTACGCTCTCAGGTGCCCCTCATTCAGCGACTGCAGTCGCAGAGCGAACAATGGCAGACGCATGAGGTCGAACGCGCCCGGCGTCTGCTGGCCCGTGGCGAGCCGCCAGAGGCCGTGCTCGACGCGCTTGCACGGGGGCTGTCACACAAATTCCTGCACGGCGCCTTCACCGCGCTGCATCATGGCGATTCCTCCCATCGCCAAGCCGTAGCGCAGGCGGTCGAGCGGGTGTTTCTGTGCCCGCACCGAGGCGATTCCGACGTCTCCTCCCCAGACGCGCAAATCTAGCGCGTCCGTTCCTTTCGGTTTGCAGGCCGCACACCAAGGTGCGGCCCAGTGCGCTCCCATCCCCCCATGAAGCCTTCCCTGCTGGACAAACTGGAGCAGATGCAACGCCGCGCCAGCGAGCTCGACGCCTTGCTCGCTGCGCCCGATTGCACCGCGGACCTAAAACGCTTTCGCAACATGACGCGGGAGCTGGCCGAGCTGCAACCCGTGGTCGGGCTGTATGCGCAATACAAAGCAAAAACAGACGAACTGTCGCAGGCCGAGTCGCTGCTGAGCGACACCGACATGAAAGAACTGGCGCAGCAGGAAATGCAGCAAGCGCGCGCTGCGCTGGACGCGCTGCAGGCCCAGCTTCAGGTCGCCCTGCTGCCGCGCGACCCGGCCGACAGCCGCAACGTGTTCGTCGAAATCCGCGCGGGCACGGGAGGCGAGGAATCCGCGCTGTTCGCCGCCGACTTGCTGCGCATGTACGCGCGCTATGCCGAGCGCAAGCGCTGGACGACCGAGGTGGTCAGCGAAAGCCCGAGCGATCTGGGCGGGTACAAGGAGGTGGTTCTGCGCATCGAGGGCGAGGGGGCCTATGGCCTGCTGAAATACGAATCGGGCGGCCATCGGGTGCAGCGCGTGCCCAGGACCGAGACGCAGGGGCGCGTGCACACCAGCGCGGCGACGGTGGCCGTGATGCCCGAGATCGATGAGGCGCAGGCGATCCAGATCAATCCGGCCGACTTGCGCATCGACACCTTCCGCGCTTCCGGTGCGGGCGGGCAGCACATCAACAAAACCGATTCCGCTATTCGCATCACCCACCTGCCCACCGGGCTGGTGGTGGAATGCCAGGACGAACGCTCGCAGCACCGCAACAAGGCCCGCGCCCTGTCGGTACTGGCCGCGCGCCTGGCCGAGCGCGAACGCCAGGCGCAGCAGGCGCAGGAAGCGGCCACGCGCAAAAGCCTGGTGGGCAGTGGCGAGCGCTCCGACCGCATCCGCACCTACAACTTTCCACAGGGCCGGGTCAGCGAGCACCGCATCAACCTCACTCTGTACAAAATCGACGCCATCATGGACGGCGACCTCGACGAACTGCTCACCGCCCTGCGCACCGAGGATCAGGCCGCGCAACTCGCCGCACTGGGTGAAAGCTGAGATGGCCGCACCTTGCGATCTGGCAGCCTGGACGCGAACCTGCGGCCTGGCCCGGCTGGACGCCCAAGCCCTGATTCAATCGGTGTTGGGTTGGACTCGCGCGCAGCAGGCCGCGCATCCCGAACGCGAACTCGGCGCGGCGGACCTGGCCCAGCTGAACGCGCTTGCCGTCCGCCTGCGCGAAGGCGAGCCCCTGGCCTATGTGCTGGGCGAGCGCGAGTTTTTCGGTCTGAGCTTCAAGGTGACCCCCAACGTGCTCATTCCCCGCCCCGATACCGAGCTGCTGGTGGAACTCGCCCTGCGTCATCTCGACGCCCTGCCCGCCGGTCGCCTGCCAGCGGTGCTGGACATGGGCACGGGAAGTGGCGCCATCGCCATCGCCATCGCGCACGCCCGCCCTCAGGCTCAGGTCTGGGCGCTCGATGCCAGCACCGCGGCACTGGCTGTGGCGCAATGCAATGCGCAGCGCCTGCTCGATCCGCAGCGCCCGGGGGGTGCCCTGCGCTTGCTCCAATCCAACTGGTGGGATGCCCTGCGTCCGCTGACCGGGGTGGCGCATTTCGACTGCATTGTTTCCAACCCGCCTTACATCGCCGTGGACGATCCGCACCTGCCCGCCTTGCGCCATGAACCCTCTCTTGCGCTGACCGGCCGACAACCCAACGCGGACGGGATGGACGATCTGCGCCAGATCATTGCACAAGCCGACCGATTTCTGCGCGACGACGGCTGTCTGCTGCTGGAGCATGGCTATGATCAGGCTGCGGTGGTGCGCGATTTGCTGACCATGCACCACTATCAGGACGTATTCAGCGCGCGCGATCTGGCCGGTATCGAGCGTGCGAGCGGGGGCATTCTCCCCGGCCTGCGGTCAAGGCGGGCAGCTTCTAAAATGCCTTGATCGACATCAACCAGGAAAACCCGCCATGTCCAGTGTGCAGGAGCAAATCGATCAAATCGTCAAGAACAACGACGTCGTGCTGTTCATGAAAGGCTCGCCGCAGTTCCCCATGTGCGGTTTTTCGGGGCGTGCCGTGCAGTTGCTCAAATCTTGCGGCGTCAGCCAGATCAAGGCGGTGGACGTGCTGCAGGACGAGGCCATTCGTCAGGGCATCAAGGAATACGCCAACTGGCCCACCATTCCCCAGCTTTACGTCAGGGGCGAATTTGTCGGCGGCTCGGACATCATGGCGGAAATGGCACAAAGCGGCGAACTGCAAGCCCTGCTCGACGGCCTGAAGTAGTTTAATAGTAAATACGCTGATACCCGCGTCCGCCATTTTCCTCACCCCTTGGAATCCCGCCCCGCGTCCATGACCCGACCGCGACTCATCGTGGCACTGACCGGGGCGACGGGCGTCATCTATGGCGTGCGTCTGCTGCAACACCTGCGGCGGCTCGGCAGCGTCGAGACGCACCTGCTCATTTCCGCAGCCGGCGTGCTCAACCTCAAGTTGGAAATGAATCTGGATCGCAAGGCGGTCGACGCGCTGGCCGATGCGGTGCATCCCGTCGGCGACATCGGCGCAGCTATTGCAAGCGGCTCGTTTTCCACCCTGGGCATGGTGGTGGCTCCCTGCTCCATGCGCTCTCTGGCGGCCATTGCGCACGGTTTTTGCGACAACCTCATCACTCGCGCGGCAGACGTTTGCCTCAAAGAGCGCCGCAAGCTGGTGCTGCTGCCGCGCGAAGCGCCGCTCAACCTGGCGCATCTGCGCAATATGACCGCCGTCACGGAAATGGGCGGCGTCATTTTTCCGCCCCTGCCCGCGTTCTATCTGCGCCCCGCCAGCATCGAAGCCATGATCGACGCCAGCCTGGCGCGGGTACTCGACCAGTTCGCCATCGCCCACGATCTCGGCGAGGAATGGGCGGGCGTCAGAGGGTGTGAATGAATCCGCCATGCCCGGGCGGCATCCTTTCCTGGGTTTATGTGCCGCCGAAGCGCCTGGCGAATGCGCGCAACAAAGCCGCATCCACCTCGGGCAGCAAGGCGTTGACTCTGGCCAGCCTGGCATCGTCCATCGTGCGCTGCGCCGCAGACCAGGCGGACTGCGGCCAGTAAGCGTCCCAGCGCCAGCGCGGCATCACATGCCAGTGCAGATGCGGCACCACATTGCCCAGACTGGCGAGGTTGATCTTGTCGGGAGCGAGTGTCGCACGCAGCGTCTGCTCGACCAGCACCACGGCGTCCATGCAGCTCAGCCGCTGCAGTGCGCTCAAGTCGCTGAACTCGGTCAAGTGCGCGTTCCACACGATCCGGTACAGCGCGGGCAGCAAGGCGTCGTCGGCACGAATCAAGCGAAATTCGGCGCCGCGCCAGATCACCCGGCCACCGTCGGTGTCACACAGAGGGCAGTTCGTTCCGTTCGGCATGTCCATTTCAAGAGCACGGGATGGTTCACAGGCCTGACATGAGGCAGCTGTGTTGGCGTTTTGCTGCTCGCCCGCAATTCAGACAGAACGGGCCATAAAACAGTCCGGCTCGCAGAAGATGTTATCGGCATCGCACCCGATACGGCTGTTGTTCGAATCACACGCTCGCGGGCAAAGCGGGGGCGGGCCGCGCGACTGATTCGATGGATTCATTTATCCCAGATCAAAAGATTGCAATTTCGGCATATCGGGTTCGTTGTTTTTGCGTCTTGTCACAATTGCAACTTACTGTATCTGTGACCATACTGACCTTGATCGATCCGTTTCGCGCACCGACTGGAGTGTCCGTCATGCCGCTTACCCACCGCTTCGCGCCTGCTGCCCGCTTCGGCTTCTGGCTCCATCTGGCCGCTCTCCTTGCGGCCGCGGCCAGCGCCCCGCCCGCGCTGGCCTCCCCTGCTTCGTCAGCGCCGCAGTCGGCCATTGCCGAGGTCGATATCAACGCGCCTTATGCCGTGATTCCCAAGATCCCCACCGGCCCGAAGGCCACGGTCGACCACAGCAAGTTCAAGGAGCTTCAAGGGCCGTTCAAAAGCGGCCCCGAAGTCACCGCGGCCTGCCTGAGCTGCCATACCGAGGCGGCCAAGCAGATCAAGAGCACCCTCCACTGGAAGTGGGAAGCCGTCGAACAAGACTCCAAGCGCATCGTCGGCAAGAACAAGGTGATGAACAACTTCTGCGTGTCTACGCCGAGCAACCAACAATACTGCACAGGCTGCCACGTCGGCTATGGGGATGCCAAGAGCGGTGAGTTCGTCGCCTTCAGCAAACGACCGGACACCGATGTGGACTGCCTGGTCTGCCACGACCAGACCGGCAAATACGTCAAGGCGCCCTACCAGTCGGGCAACCCGCCGACCACCCCCATCGAGATGCCGCCGGGCTCGGGCAAGTTCATCGAACCGATCGATCTGGCCGTGATCGCTCAGCATGTGGGCGAACCCGCACGCGCCAATTGCGGCACCTGCCACTTCAACGGCGGCGGCGGCGACGGCGTGAAGCACGGCGATCTCGACAGCTCGCTCATCAATCCGCCCAAATCACTCGACGTGCACATGGCCAAGGACGGGCTGAACTTCACCTGCCAGACCTGCCACGTCACCGGTGGACACGAGGTCAGCGGCAGCCACTACAAACTCGACGCCAAACACCTCGGCGGCCAATATGTGCGCGGCAGCCAGCACAATATGGGCAGCGCGGCGAGCTGCCAGTCCTGCCACGGCGACACCCCGCACAAGGGCAATCTGGCGCAGGAGCTGAACATGCACACCCGCAACATCGCCTGCCAGACCTGCCACATCCCCGAGTTCGCCCGCGGCGGCGTGCCCACCAAGATGGAGTGGGACTATTCCAAGGCCGGTCAGCGCGGCCCCGACGGCAAACCCCTGGTCATCAATGACGAGCACGGCCACCCGACCTATCTGGGCATCAAGGGCCAGTTCAAGCTGGGCGAGGACGTCGTGCCCGACTACACCTGGTTCAACGGAGCGGTGAAGTGGATGAATATCGGCGAGAACGCCGTGCCGAACAAGGACGGCGTGATCGCCATCAATCAATACGGTGGCAGCCCCACCGATGGCAAGTCGCGCATCTGGCCGGTCAAGACCATGAAAGGCACCCAGCCCTACGACCCGGAGATGCACCGTCTGCTGGCCATCCACAACGCCGGTTTCGATGATGCGGCCTACTGGCACACCATGGACTGGGAAAAATCCATCGCCGCAGGCATGAAGGAGGCGGGGCTGGAGTGGTCGGGCAAGTATGAATTCGTCAAGACCACCACCACCTGGCCGATCACGCATATGGTCGCGCCCAAGGACAAGGCGCTCAACTGCGCGCAATGCCATGCCAACAACGGGCGGCTGGAGAAAATCGACGGCATCTACATCCCCGGACGCAGCAAAGACCATCAGACCTGGATCGAAACCATCGGTCTGGGTGTGGCCGGGCTGAGCCTGGCCGGGGTGATGGTGCATGGCGGCATCCGCAGCTTCCTGTGGCTGCGCCGTCGCAACAAGCCCGGAAGCAAGAACCACTGATCACCCGCGCAAGGCAAACCCTCAGAGGAATCCGTCATGGCCACAACACATCGCGTCATCCTGTTCAAGCGGTTCGAGCGCTTCTGGCACTGGAGCCAGGCCGGGCTCATCATCCTGCTCATGCTCTCGGGCTTTCGCATCCACGGCCTATACGACCTGGGCGTAGACTTCCTCACCGCGCTGCGCATCCACACCATCGCCGCCTGGGCACTGGTGATCCTGTGGGTGTTCGCCATTTTCTGGCACTTCACCACCGGCGAATGGAAGCAATACATCCCGACCTTCGACAAAGTCTTTCTGGTCGCGCGGCACTACGCCTGGGGCATGTTCCGCGGCGAGGAGCACCCCTACCATCCGACTCCGGCGCGCAAGCACAACCCGCTGCAGCGTCTGGCGTATCTGTGGTTGAAGCTGATGATCAACCCCATCATCTGGATCAGCGGCATCTGGCTGCTGTTCTTTGCCGACTGGGGCGCCTGGCCGGTCTGGCAGCAGTGGGGCATCAGCCTGCAGCTCGTAGCCTGGGCGCACACCATCGGCGCCTACATGATGCTGATCTTCTTCATCATCCACGTCTATCTGACGACCACCGGCCACACCCCGACGGCGCACATCATGGCCATGATCCGCGGCTATGAAGACGAGCCCGAGGATACTGCAGCTCCTGCGCAGCCGACGCCCGTGCAACGGACGCAAAAAATCGCTGCCGTCACTGAAAAAGTCTGATCAGAACTCGTCAGACATCGCGCGCCGCACCCCAGCGGCGCGCATTTTCGTCCAAGCCTGATCCAGCGAACCGTCCAGGTCGATGGCGCGGCAGGCGTCTTCCACCACCGTCACGCCAAATCCTGCGGCGCGAGCATCCCAAGCGCTCCAGGCCACACAGAAATCCGTGGCCAATCCGCACAGCACCAGTTCGCGCACGCCCTGCTCGCGCAGATAGCCCGTCAAACCGGTTGGCGTCCTGCGGTCGGCCTCGAAAAAGGCTGAATAACTGTCGATGCCCGCCCGCCAGCCTTTGCGGAGGATGGCCTGGGCATGGGGAATGTGCAGCTCGGGGTGGAAATCGGCGTCGCGTGTGCCCTGGACGCAATGATCCGGCCAGAGCACCTGCGGCCCATAGTCCAGGTTGATGGTCTCGAAGGGCTGCCGCCCCGGGTGGGAACTGGCAAAAGAGACATGGCCCGGCGGGTGCCAGTCCTGCGTCAGCACCACCTGCGCAAACTTTGCCGCCAGCCGGTTGATCACCGGCACGACGGCTTCACCATCGGGCACCGGCAGGCCGCCGCCGGTGCAAAAGCCGTTCTGCACGTCGATCACCAGCAGAGCGGGGGCGGCAGCGTTCATGATTACAGCAATACGCGCTCGATGCCGCCGTTGTTCGCCGCCTTGACGTAGTCGGCCATCCAATTTTCGCCGATGAGGTGACGTGCCATTTCGATCACGACGTAGTCGGCTTCGAGCAGGCCGTGCTGCAGATCGTTGCCATAACGGGCCAGGCCCTGCAGGCACGACGGGCAGGAAGTCAGAATCTTGATGTCTCCGGCAAAGCCATCGGCCCGCAGCGCCAGCTCGTTCTTGCGCAGTTCTTCTTCCTTGCGAAAGCGCACCTGCGTGGCGATGTCGGGCCGCGAGATGCCAAACGTGCCGCTTTCGCCGCAGCAACGATCACTTTTGAGCACACCGTCACCCAGCAGCGCCTTGACGGTCTTCATCGGCTCCTGCGTTTTCATCGGGCTGTGGCAAGGGTCGTGATACAGATACTTCACCGCGCCCGCCGCGCCGTTGCCGCTCAGTCTGTAACCCTTTTCCAGCAGATATTCGTGGATGTCGATGATGCGGCAGCCGGGGAAAATCTTGTCGAATTCATAGCCCTGCAACTGGTCGTAGCAGGTGCCGCAGCTCACCACCACGGTCTTGATGTCGAGATAGTTGAGGGTGTTGGCCACGCGGTGGAACAGCACCCGGTTGTCGGTGATGATCTTCTCGGCCTTGTCGAACTGGCCCGAACCGCGCTGCGGATAGCCGCAGCACAGATAGCCCGGCGGCAGCACCGTCTGCACCCCGGCATGCCACAGCATGGCCTGCGTCGCCAGCCCGACCTGGCTGAACAGCCGCTCCGAGCCGCAGCCGGGAAAATAGAACACCGCCTCGCTGTCCACCGAGGTCGCGGCCGGATTGCGGATGATCGGCACGAAATCCTTGTCTTCGATGTCGAGCAGCGCGCGCGCGGTCTTCTTGGGCAGGCCGCCCGGCATGGGCTTGTTGATGAAGTGGATCACCTGTTCGCGGATCGGCGGCTTGCCCACGGTGAGAGGCGGATGCGCCGTCTGCGGTCTGGCCAGCGGCCTGAGCAGGCGTGTGGCCAGACGCTGCACCTTGAAGCCCACGCCGACCATCGCGGTGCGCACCAGCTTGATGGTCTGCGGCTGTGTGGCATTGAGAAAGAACATCGCCGCGACATTGCCCGGCTTGAAGCTCTTCTTGCCCATCTTGCGCAGCAGGTTGCGCATATTCATGGTGACATCGCCGAAGTCGATGTCCACCGGGCAGGGTGTCACGCATTTGTGGCAGACCGTGCAATGATCGGCCACGTCCTCGAACTCTTCCCAGTGGCGGATACTCACGCCACGCCGGGTCTGCTCCTCGTACAGGAAGGCCTCGATCAGCGCCGAGGTGGCGAGAATCTTGTCGCGCGGCGAATACAGCAGATTGGCGCGCGGCACATGCGTGGCGCACACACCCTTGCACTTGCCGCAGCGCAGGCAGTCCTTCACCGAAGCGCTGATCGCGCCGATGTCGCTTTGCTGCATGATGAGCGACTCATGCCCCATCAGGTTGAAGCTGGGGGTGTAGGCATTGCGCAGATCGGCGGGGAGCGCCGGGTCACCCTGCAGCTTGCCTTTGTTGAAACGGCCCTCGGGATCGACCTCGCGCTTGTAGGCGCGGAACGCGCCGATCTCATCCTCGCCGAGAAATTCCAGCTTGGTGATGCCGATCCCATGCTCGCCCGAAATCACCCCGCCCAGGCTGCGCGCCAGCGCCATGATGCGGGCCACCGCGTCGTGCGCCTGCTGCAACATGGCGTAATCGTCGGAGTTGACGGGGATGTTGGTGTGCACATTGCCATCACCCGCGTGCATGTGCAGCGCCACCCAGCAGCGGCTTTTGAGCACGCGCTGGTGAATGGCGTCGATTTCGCGGCGCAAGGGTTCGAACAGGCCGCCAGCGAACACCGCAGCCAGCGGCTTGCGCAATTCGGCCTTCCAGGAGGCGCGCAGAGAATGATCCTGCAACAGATGGAACAGCGTGCTCTGCGCAGCGTCGGCCCCGGCGAACACCGAAGTCAGCGCGGGAATGGGCGCGCGCTGTGCGGCGGGCAGCGAAGGCAGCGGCGCATCGAGATGGTCGAGATAGAACGACCAGCGCGCATGCACCGCGGCGAGCAGATCCAGCGCCTGCGCGCGCTTGGCTTCGAGGTCTTCCGGCGAAAGCGCGGGCTCGCCATCGGCCAGCTCTTCATTGCGCGCCAGCGGCAGCGTGCCGCGCAGCGCGCGGTCGATTTCGGCCACCAGCGCCAGCTTGTTCTTCAGCGACAGCTCGACGTTGATGCGCTCGATGCCATCGACATACTCCCCCATGCGCGGCAGCGGGATGACCACGTCTTCATTGATCTTGAAGGCATTGGTGTGGCGGGCGATGGCCGCGGTGCGCTTGCGGTCGAGCCAGAATTTCTTGCGCGCTTCGGCGCTCACCGCGATGAAGCCCTCGCCCACCCGCGCATTGGCCATGCGCACCACCTCGGAGGCGGCGCGGGCCACGGCTGCTTCGTCTTCGCCGACGATGTCGCCGAACAGCACCATCTTGGGCAGCGTGCCGCGGGCGCTCTTGGTCGCATAGCCCACGGCCTTGAGATAGCGATCATCGAGATGTTCGAGGCCTGCCAGAATCGCCCCGCCCGGCCGGGCGTCGAGAAAGGTCTTGATCTCGACGATGCTGGGAATGGCCTCGCGCGCCTGGCCGAAAAATTCCAGACAGACGGTGCGCGCATGCGGCGGCATTTTGTGCAACACCCAGCGGGCGCTGGTGATGATGCCGTCGCACCCTTCCTTTTGCACGCCCGGCAGACCGGCGAGGAATTTATCGGTCACGTCCTTGCCCAGACCCGCCTTGCGGAACCGCGCGCCGGGAATCTCCAGCAGCCGCTGCTCCAGCAGGGTCACGCCGTCGGCGGCGAAAGTGCGGATGTCGAAGCGCGCCACCTCGACATCGTGAATCTTGCCGAGGTTGTGGTCGAGCCGCTGCACTTCCACCCAGCGGCCCTGCGGATCGACCATGCGCCAGGAGGCCAGATTGTCGATCGCCGTGCCCCACAGCACGGCCTTCTTGCCACCGGCGTTCATGGCCACATTGCCGCCCACGCAGGACGCATCGGCCGAGGTCGGATCGACCGCGAACACCAGCCCGGCGGCTTCCGCCGCATCGGCCACGCGCTGCGTCACCACGCCGGCCGGCGTCTGGATGGTGGGCACGGGATGGGCCAAGCCGGGCAGTTCGATGTATTCGACCGGACCGATGCGGTCGAGCTTTTCGGTATTGATCACCGCGCTCTTCCACACCAGCGGGATGGCCCCGCCGGTATAGCCGGTGCCGCCTCCGCGCGGAATGATGGTCAGCCCCAATTCGATGCAGCCCTGCACCAGCCCGGCGATTTCAGCCTCGCTGTCGGGACAGAGCACGACAAAGGGATACTCCACCCGCCAGTCGGTGGCGTCGGTCACGTGCGACACCCGCGCCATGCCGTCGAAGCGGATCGCGCCCTGCGCGCTGTGCCGCCCCAGCACCTTGCGGGCGCGCTGGCGCAACGCCGCGGCCTCGTCGAACCAGGCGGCGAAGGCGGCCACGGCGCCACGGGCACGGTCGAGCAGTTGACGCACCAGGGCGTCGCGCTGCGCGTCCGAGCCTGGGCTGCGTGCGCTGTCGTCGCGGCGGCGGTCGATTTCGCGCAGCCGGTGTTCGAGCGCCTCGATCAGCGCGGCACGCCGCTTGCGGCTCTGCAGCAGATCGTCCTGCAAAAACGGATTGCGCTGCACCACCCAGATGTCGCCCAGCACCTCGTACAGCATGCGCGCCGAACGCCCGGTGCGCCGCTCCTGCCGCAACTGGTTGAGCCAATCCCAGGCCTGTTCGCCCAGCAGTCGCATCACCACTTCGCGGTCGGAGAAGGAGGTGTAGTTGTACGGGATTTCTCGCAGGCGGGGCGGGGCATCTGTACCGCCCTGGCTGAGCATAGGAAGCAAATCAGGAGCTTGTGAAGCGGGGGCGTTCATCGCGGCGGCGGTCCGGCAGGCGGACCGGGGAGATAAAGCGCCATTGTAGGGATACCGCTATTTCCCCATGACAACAACGCCTGACGCATTTTCATGCCCTATTCCCGACTACCCAGGCTGTTTGACACAGATCAGGAAAAACGCTGAAAACCGCAGGTTTCAATAAAACCTTAGGTTTTCATCAAAACTCCTTCCCCGCTGGCGACGAGGGGGATTTGCTCAGCGCTGCGCCGGCACGGCCACGTAGATCTCCACCCGCCGATTGGCGGCGCGGCCCGCAGCCGTGGCGTTGCTCGCCACCGGGTTTTGCGGCCCCAGTCCCTGGGTAACAATGCGCTGCGGCGCCACACCGCGCGACACGAGAAAATTCTTCACCGTCAGCGCGCGGTTTTCGGACAACGGGTAATTGATCGCGTCGGTTCCCGTGCTGTCGGTGAAGCCGAACACCTGCACGGTTTCAGCGGGGTTCTGATTCAGGCCGGTGGCCAGGCTTTCCAGAATGGGATACATGCGCGGATTGAGCTGGGCGCTGCCCGTGGCAAACCCGGCGTCGGCCGGCACGTTCATCTTCAGGCGGTTGTCCTGCGTCTGCGTCACCTGCACGCCCGTGCCCGAGGCCTGTGCCTGCGCCTGCAATTGCTGCTTTTGCTGCTCCAGATGCTGGTTCCACAGATAACCGCCCAGCGCGCCCACCGCCGCACCGGCCAGGGCGCCCGTCGTTGCGCTCTTGCCGGTATTGCCGCCAGCCGTCAGTGCACCAATGACCGCCCCGGTCGCGGCGCCGATCCCGGCTCCCGTGGCCGTGCTTTTCTGTGATTCGTTCATGTTCGCGCAACCGCCCAGCGACAGCGCGACGAGACTGGCCGAGAGGACGATGGCAAGAGTTTTTTGCGACTTCATGAGAGACTCCTTGTATTGAGAGGGTGTGAACAAATCCGCCATGCCCGCTCATCGCGCCCAAAGCGCCCCCTGCAGCGTTGCAAATGCGCGCCGTGCCGAGGGGCACGGCTGTGCTTTGCGCCTTGATTGGAGCACTTTGGACGCGCTGCTCGGCCACGCCGGATTCATTCACACCCTCTGAGTGGTCATATCTTTTGACAAGTTTAGGCCCGTTCCGGCAGCGATTACGCAACAATGCGGAACTGTGATGTTGAATTTTCAGTCTATTCTTCAAGCATGACACGGTGGAGAATCGTTCCATGAATCACGCCATTGCATCATCTCCCGCGCTCGCACAGCGTTCCTCTGGACTGCAGCCACACTGGACGCTGGACTGGATTGATTATTCGCGCATTTGCACGAGGCTGGTACACGACAACGTCGAGCTGTTCTATCTGCTGACCAGCGCCTCATTCATCGAGTCGGGGTCGGAAACCTATACCCGCAATCTGGTCGAGCACTTCGAAGCCTACCCGCCGATCTCCGACTGGCTGCAACACCAGTGGGAGCCCGAAGAACTGCAGCATGGCCGCGCGCTCAAGACCTATGTGCAGACGGTATGGCCCGAGTTCGACTGGGAGGCGGCCTACGCCTCTTTTTTCAGCGAATACTCCCGCCTGTGCACCGTCGAGGAACTGGAGGAAGAGCGCCCGCTGGAGCTCGTGGCCCGCTGCGTGGTGGAAACGGGCACGGCCACCTACTACCAGACCCTGCGCGACCTCACCGGCGAACCGGTGCTCGCCGACCTGGCCGAGCACATCCGCATCGACGAAGTGCAGCATTACAAACACTTTTACCGCTATTTCAAGGAACTCAACACCGAGCGCAATTTGTCGCGCGGGCGCATTCTCGGCGCGCTCAAGCGCCGTCTCACCGAACTGCGCACCAGCGACTCCGACATCGCGCTGCGCCACGTCTGGATGTTCCAGCCCCACCTCGATGCAGCAGACGATGTACCGTTCGAACATATCACTCAACGCCTGTACCGCCATATGGGCGCGCGGCTGCCGATGGAGCAGGCGGTGAAAATGCTGCTCAAGCCGCTGGCGCTGCCGCATCGCATGGAGCATTGGATCGAGCGCCCTTTGACTCTTTTGGCGCGGCGGGTGATGGCGGCCTGAGCGTCGCTTTTTTCGCGTTGCACGACAGGTGGATAGCGCTTGAGCTCATACCCGAGCGCCATGGTCGGGCATAGAGTTTCCGCCGCTTTCACCTTTCAGAACCGCGGCCTATATTGCCATGATCAAGACCCCATCCGCTGCGGATGCGTGGTAGCGATATTCACAACTGTCGAGGAGACGCAAGATGCAAAAGTCCCTGCACATCGACCCGGACAAGTGCACGGGTTGCCTGCAATGCGAAATGGCCTGCTCGTATGAAAACTACGGCATTTTCAACACCGCCAAGAGCCGCATCAAGGTGTTCGATTTCCACGAAACCGGGCGCAAGGTGCCCTACACCTGCACCCAGTGCGACGAGGCCTGGTGCCTGCACGCCTGCCCGGTGGAGGCCATCAAGCTCGACGCCGCCACGGGTGCCAAGATCGTGCTCGAAGACGTCTGCGTGGGGTGCAAGGTCTGCACCATCGCCTGCCCCTTCGGCACGGTGAACTACGTCGCCGATACCGGCAAGGTGCAGAAGTGCGACCTCTGCGGCGGCGAACCCGCCTGCGCCGAAGCCTGCCCCACCGGCGCCATCACCTATATCGATGCCAGCTGGACCGGACTGTCGCGCATGCAGCAATGGGCCGACCGGCTGGGCAACCAGAACGCCGCGGCCTGAAAACACAGACATCCCAAAGGAGACCACCATGACCTGGGCTGGAAAAATCCTGCGCGTCAATCTCACGCAAGGCACCCTCAAGAGCGAGCCGCTGAACATGCAGTGGGCACGCGACTACATCGGCCAGCGCGGACTGGCGACCAAATACTTCGTCGAGGAGGTCGACCCCAAGGTCGATCCGCTGTCGCCCGACAACAAGCTGATCTACGCCACCGGGCCGCTGACCGGCACGCCGGTTTCCACCGGCGGACGCTATTCCGTCATCACCAAGGGCGCGCTCACCGGCGCCATCGCCTGCTCCAATTCGGGCGGCTACTTCGGCGCCGAGCTGAAAATGGCCGGATGGGACATGATCATCATCGAGGGCAAGTCGCCCAAGCCGGTGTATCTGTCGATCGAAAACGACAAGGCCGAGTTGCGCGACGCCGCACCGATCTGGGGCAAGACGGTGTGGGAAACCGAGCCGTGGATCAAGAACCACCACCAGGATCCGCAGATCCGCGTCAGCTCCATCGGCCGCGCCGGAGAGAACGGGGTGATGTATGCCGCCATCGTCAACGACCTGCACCGCGCCGCCGGTCGCTCGGGCGTGGGCACGGTGATGGGCAGCAAGAACCTCAAGGCCATCGCCGTGCGCGGCACCCTGGGCGTGGGCAATGTGCGCGATCCCAAGGCGTTCATGGCCGCGGTCAATGCGGGGAAAAAGGTGCTGCACGACAACGCCGTCACCGGACAGGGACTGCCCAAATACGGCACCCAGGTGCTGATGAACGTGATCAACGAAATCGGCGCCATGCCCACGCGCAATCACCGCGACGTCCAGTTCGAGGGCGCGAAAGACATCTCCGGCGAGGCGATGCACGAGCCGCGCAAGACCGACGGCAAACCCAATCTGGTCACCAACCAGGCCTGCTTCGGCTGCACCATCGCCTGCGGCCGCATCAGCAAGATCGATGAACATCACTTCACCGTCGAGAATAAGCCGCAATACTGGGGCGCCTCGGGCGGCCTGGAGTATGAAGCCGCCTGGGCGCTGGGCTCGGCCTGCGGCGTCGATGATCTCGAAGCCCTGACCTACGCCAACTTCATCTGCAACGAAGACGGCATGGACCCGATCACCTTCGGCGCGACCGTCGGCGCGGTGATGGAGCTGTACGACATGGGCCTGCTGACCAAGGAGCAACTCGGCATCGAAGCGCCTTTCGGCTCGGCCAGGGCGCTGACCTATTTCGCCGAAATCACCGCGCACGGCGAGGGCTTCGGCAAGGAGATCGCGCTGGGCAGCAAGCGGCTGACGGCCAAATACGGCCATCCCGAACTGAGCATGAGCGTCAAGGGGCAGGAGTTCCCCGCCTACGACTCGCGCGGCATCCAGGGCATGGGGCTGGCCTACGCCACGTCCAACCGCGGCGCCTGCCACCTGCGCGGCTATACCGTCGCCTCCGAGGTGCTGGGCATTCCGGTCAAGACCGATCCGCTGGTGAGCGAGGGCAAGCCCGAACTGGTCAAGGCCTTCCAAGACGCCACAGCAGTGTTCGATTCCGCCGGCATCTGCCTGTTCACCAGTTTCGCCTGGACGCTGGCCGACGTGCAGCCGCAGCTCGCCGCCGCTTGCGACGAGGGCTTCACGATGGAAAACCTGGCCACCATCGGCGAACGCATCTGGAATATGGAGCGCGACTACAACAACCGCGCAGGCTTCACCGCCCGGGATGACACCTTGCCGCCGCGCCTGCTTCACGAGCCCGCCAAGACCGGCCCGGCCAAGGGGCTGGTGAACAAGCTGCCCGAGATGCTGCCGCGGTATTACGAGCTGCGCGGCTGGACCCCGGAAGGCATGCTCAAGCCCGAAACCCGCACGCGGCTCGGGCTTTGACTTGAGCCCCCTCCCCACGCGTGGGGAGGGTTGGGGTGGGGAGGGTTGCGCACCCACCACCTCCCCCTCCCAACCTCCCCCACACCGTGGGGGAGGAGTCGGACGGCGTGAGATCGGTTCGGAATCGAGGCAAACAACATGAAACACCACGTCATCATCGGCAATGGCCCTGCAGGCGTCGTCGCCGCAGAAACCCTGCGCAAACACATCGCCGCCGAAGACCGCATCACCCTGATCGGCGACGAAGAAGGGCCGCCGTATTCGCGCATGGCGATTCCCTACCTGCTGCATGGCGACATCACCGAGCGCGGCACTTGGCTGCGCAAGGAGCCGCAGCACTTCAGGCAGCTTGGCATCGACCCGCGCCATGCGCGGGTGAAGTCGCTCGACGCCGCGAGCAAAACCCTCGCCCTCGAATCCGGCGAGGCGCTGCCCTTCGACACCCTGCTGCTCGCCACCGGCTCGGCGCCGGTGCTGCCGCGCATTCCCGGCATCCACGCCCAGCGGGTGCATACCTGCTGGACGCTGGAAGACGCCCGCACCATCGCCCGGTTCGCCGTGCCCGGTGCACGGGTCATCCAGCTCGGCGCCGGTTTCATCGGCTGCATCATCATGGAAAGCCTGGTGCGCCGCCGGGTGCAGCTCACCGTGGTGGAAATGGGCGACCGCATGGTGCCGCGCATGATGGGGGAAACCGCAGGCGGCATGATCCGCGACTGGGTGCAAGGCAAGGGCGTGGCGGTGCACACCGGTACGCGCATCGAATCCATCGAATCGAACCCAGCCGACATCGCAGCGCCGCTGGCCGTGCGCCTGTCCACCGGCGAGCGACTGGCCGCCGATCTGGTGATTTCGGCGGCAGGCGTCAAGCCCAATATCGGTTTTCTCGAAGGCTCCGGCGTGCATTGTCTGCAGGGTGTGCTCACCGACGAGCACATGCAGACCAATGTACCCGGCATCTATGCCGCCGGGGATTGCGCCGAGGCCTTCGACCTGCTCTACGGCAAGCCCATCGTCAGCGCCATCCAGCCCAACGCGGTCGATCAGGCCTATGTCGCGGCGATGAATATGGCGGGCAAGCGCACGAAGCTGCGCGGCGTCACCCAGATCAACGTGCTCGACACCCTCGGGCTGATCTCCAGCAGCTTCGGCCAGTGGCAGGGCGTGCCGGGGGGACAGGGCGTCGAACTGACCGACCGTGCCGGCTACAAACACCTCAGCCTGCAGTTCGAGGGCGATGTGATGGTCGGCAGCAACAGCATCGGCACGACCGAACACATCGGCGTGTTGCGCGGCCTGGTGGAAGGCCGGGTGCGGCTCGGCGCCTGGAAAGACCGGCTGCTGGCCGACCCCACCCGCCTGATGGAAGCCTATCTCGCCAGTGCGCAGGCGCAGGACCGGCGCACCGATAGGGTCTATCACTGATGGAGATTCATCCGCTCATGGGCGCACCCACCTCCTCCCCCGATGCCCGGATGGCTCCGCCTGCGGCCCGCGTGCGCATCACCCTCAAACTGATGGCCACGCTGACGGACTATCTGCCCCAACCGCGGCAGGGCCATCAGATCACGCTTGACATCGCCCCCGGCGACACCATTCAGGACGTGGTGGAGCGTTTTCGCCTGCCCTGGAAACTGGTGCACCTGGTTCTGGTGAATGGCATCTACATCCCCCCGGACCAGCGCGGCACCCGCGTGCTGCAGGACGGTGAAACCCTGGCGATCTGGCCGCCCGTGGCCGGCGGCTGAACTGACCAAGGCATGTACGGCCTCGACGCCCCGGCGCATTGCCGGCTCGACATGGCCATCACCCGCAGCGCCTTCGTGCGGCAGTTGGCGATGGCGTTTCCCACGCTGCGCGCCGAAGGCCCCGAGGCCTTCTCAGGGCATGACGCCGGTAGCGACTGGCACATCCGCCTGCACCCTGCCGAACCCACCCGCCTGGGACGGATCGAGCTGGAGCGCTGGCGGGTCGAGGTGACGCTCAGCGCGGCCGGCCCTGACGAGCGTCAGGCATGGTGGCAACGCTTCACCGCCCATTTTCAAAAAGGCGGCGGGTAGAGGCACGCGCAATAGAGGCGCCGAACCGTTCAAGGCCAAGGCTGCCCATGTTCCTGTGCACCTGCTCGGCGCCGTGCAGAACGTCCTGCAGGATCTGCGGCACCTCGAAAACAGCCCGGTTGCGATACGCGGCCACGCGCGCGCGGCTGGCGGCGAGATCGTCGAGAAACGCGGGCAGCGCCGTCTCGATGGCGCGAAAGCTCGGCAACACCATGCCGAAGCCGTTTTCTCGCACCCAGTCGGTGTTGTAGCGCTCCTGTGGCATGGTCCAGGCGTTGCGCGTGACGATCACCGGCAGCCCCAGATGCAGCGCCTCGCTGAGCGAACCCGGACCGGGCTTGCCGATGAAAAAATCGCCCAGCCGCATCACCTCGGCCACCGCGCTGGTGAAGCCCATCACATGGCGCGGCGCTGTAGCCGGCAAGGCGCGCAGCCTGGCCGCCAGCCTGTCGTTGTGACCGCACATGAAAATGAGCTGCACATCGGGCAGGCGCTCGGCGATGGCCAGCATGCTGCGCGAGCCGTGCCCGCCGAACATCACCACCCCGACCGGACGCCGTGGATCGAAGCCCAGAGCCTGCAGCCTCGCGGCGCGGTCGAAGCCCACCGGCTCGGCGTAGAAATCGGGGCGGATGATCATGCCCGAGGTCGCGTGCACTTTCTCGGCGGCGAACCCAGACTGCAGGGCCTGGCGCACGGCATGCTCCGAGCCGCAGATGAGGTGCTGATCCTGCCCCTGCTCCATCCAGAAATGCGGCGGAAAGTCGGCCAGGTCGGTCAACAGCGTGACATACGGCACGCCGGGCAGAGTGGCCGTCAGACTCTCATACAGCGAGCGGTTGAAATTGGGGATGAGCGACACCACCAGATCGGGCTCGGTGCGCAGCCAGTGCAGCTTGAGGATTTTCAGCAGCGTGGGATGCAGCAGTCGCAGCGCCCCTTGCAGCAGCTTGAGTTCATGCCGCAGGCCGATGGTCAGGCCGCGCGCCAGGCGGGCGTTGTAATAGTCTTCCGGCGAAAACGTGTATTTGCGCAGCGTGCCCTGCGGATCGAGCACCTCGGTGAGGTTGACCAGCCGCACCTGCCACGGCAGGCCCGCCTGCGCGATGCTCTGCTGCAATGCCAGCGCCGAAGCGCGGTGGCCTCCGCCCGCGTTGAAATAGATCAAATCGACATTTTTTGTTTGCATGATGCTGCGCAGAATACCCGAAGATATTTACGTCACATGAATAAATTACCACGTCATGACTTCAGAGCAAAGTCGCTGTCGCCGTCGCCGTTTTGTCCCTGAGCGGAGCCCTCACTCCAGATCGGCCTCGGGGTTGTCGAGGCTGAACACTTCGGCGTTGTCGTCGTAGGCGTAGAGCTCGGCGTAGCGGCCCCAGTCGATCGCGGTATCGAGCACGCGGCGGGCTTCGTCTTCGCTGAGGTAGTCTTCGAGTTCGGTGAGAAAGCGCGAATCGGGCGCGCGGTGGTTGTAGCGTTCGTCGAGCACCGCGCGGATACGCGCCACCAGCGGCACGCGCTCGATCAGGTGGCGGGCGAACAATTCCTTGCGCTCCTGCAGCGTGCCGTCGACGAACAACCGTCCGGCGGGCAGCAGCATGATGTCGCCCTCCTCGGCCTGAGCGAAGCCCAGCAGTTCCGCGCCTTCGATCAGCGGGAACAGATCGTCGACCGAGAAGTGCATGTCCTCGGCCAGTTCGGGCAGGCTGATGCGGGTGTTGGCGCTGCTCTTTTCGAGCGCATCGAGTTCTTCGAGCAGACCGGCCAGGGCGTTGACCGAGAGCGTGGGCAGACGCAGGCCGATGCCCGGCGCCTGCTTGCGCACGGCGTCGCGCCCCGTCGGCCTGGCGGTCATGGCGCCGTAGATGCTTTCCACCAGGTCGCGGAACTGCTGCGATTCGCGCTCGCGCGGATGCGACAGGTCGATGCGCATCTCGCTGATCACCCGGCCGGGGTTGGAGCCGAGGATGACGATGCGGTCGGCCATCAGCACCGCCTCCTCGATGTTGTGCGACACCAGCAGGATGCCGCGCGTCGGGATCTTGCGCTCGGCCCAGAGGTCGAGCAGGTCGGTGCGCAGGGTTTCGGCGGTGAGCACGTCGAGCGCCGAGAACGGCTCGTCCATCAGCAACACGTCGGGGTTGATGACCAGCGCGCGGGCGAACCCCACGCGCTGGCGCATGCCGCCCGACAACTCGCGTGGATAGGCCGACTCGAAACCATCCAGACCGATGAGATCGATGGCGGCGAGCGCGCGCGCGCGGCGCTCTGCGGGCGGCACCTTGAGCGCTTCCAGGCCGAGTTCGACGTTCTGCAGCACCGTCAGCCAGGGAAACAGCGCAAAGCTCTGGAACACCATCGCCAGCCCCGGCACCGGCCCGTCGATCGGTTCGCCACGGTGCAGTGCGCTGCCGCCGGTGGCGGGCACCAGACCCGCCAGGATGCGAAGCAGGGTCGACTTGCCCGAACCGGATCGCCCCAGCAGCACCAGAATTTCGCCGTCGCGCAGTTCGAGATCGACGCCGTCGAGAATGACCAGTTCGCTGCCATCGGAGGTGCGATACGACTTGCGCACCCCGCTGAGTTGAAAGATGGGGTCGGCCGACGTAACGAGCCGGTCCTGGGCAATCACGGCATTCATGGAAAGTCTCCCAAAGGCATGAAAATGGGCGTTCAATCGAGCCGCACCCGCGTGGCGGCAATGTCGTAGAGGCGGTGCCAGACCAGACGGTTGATGGCGATGACGTACAGCGCCATCACGCCCACGCCCAGGCCGACCTTGAGCGTCTGCCCCTGCTGCGTGGCCTCGGTGATGTAGGCGCCCAGCCCGGTGGCGATCAGGGTGTGACTGCCCCAGCTCACCACTTCGGCGACGATGCTGGCGTTCCATGCGCCGCCCGAGGCGGTGAGCGCGCCGGTGACAAAACCCGGAAACACGGCGGGCAGGTAGAGCCGGCGCCACAGCAGCCAGCCGCGCAAACCCAGGTTGCGCCCGGCCTCGCGCAAATCGCTGGGCAGGCTCGATGCCGCGCCGATGACCGAGAACAGGATGTACCACTGGCTGCCCAGAATCATCAGCGGCGCGGTGAACACATTCACATCGAGATGCCAGTGCACGATGGCCACGACCACCAGCGGAAACAGCAGGTTGGCGGGAAAGGCGGCGAGAAACTGCGCCACCGGCTGCGCCACCGCCGCCCAGCGCGGACGCAGGCCGATCCAGATGCCCACCGGCACCCAGATCAGCGCCGACAGCCCCACCAGCACGAACACCTTGATCGCGGTGAACGCGCCCAGCAACATCACATGACCGACCTGCAGCCAGCCGAAATCGCGCGGCAGCACCAGAACCAATGCCACGATCAGGCCGAGGGTGAACAGCACCATGCTCGCAACGAACACCCGTTCGCCCCACACGGAAGGCGCGCGCCGCGGCGGCTTGTGCAGGGGCACCGCAGGCAGCAGGCGCACACTGGCTTCCCACAGCGCGGCGGGCAGCCGCGTCAACCGCTGCGTCAGGCGGGTGCGGCGCAGGAAATCGAGCACCACCGAGCGCGGCGCGTCCACGCTGACGGTGTCGTCAAGACGGAACTTGTCGGCCCAGGCGACGATGGGGCGAAACAGCAGAAAGTCATACGACAGAATCACCCCGATCATCGCCAGAATCGCCCAGCCGATGGCGCCCAGATCCTTGGCGGCTATGGCCGCGGCGATGTACGAGCCGATGCCCGGCACCGACACCTGCTGCCCGGCCACGGTCAGCGCCTCGGCGGCGACGACGAAGAACCAGCCGCCCGACATGGACATCATCGCGTTCCACAGCAGGCCGGGGGCGGCGTAGGGGAGTTCGAGCTTCCAGAAGCGCTGCCAGGCGTTGAGACGGTAGAGCGTGGCGGCCTCGGCGAGGTCGCGCGGCACGGTCTTGAGCGACTGGTACAGGCTGAAGGTCATGTTCCAGACCTGCGAAGTCCACACCGCGAAAATCACCGCGAACTGCAGCCCCAGCAGGCTGCCCGGAAACAGCGCGATGAAGCCGGTGACGGTGATCGACAGATAGCCCAGAATCGGCACCGACTGCAGCACGTCGAGCAGCGGCACCATGATCCTCTCGGCATAGCGGTTGTTGGCCGCGATCCAGGCGTAGATCAGCGTGAACACGGTACTTGCAGCGAGTGCGGCCAGCATGCGCAGCACGGTGTAGAGCGCATATTCCGGCAGGTTTCCCGGATCGAGCGAGAGCGAGATGCGCTCGCCCAGATGGAATGGCACAGCCATCTGGCGGCTTGCATGGCCGATGATAAGCAGCATGCCGATGACCAGCGGCAGCGCGATCAGATCGCGGCGATTGGGCAGAGGCAACGCCAGAGGACGAAAGTTGAAGGCCATGAAGACGAACGCCAGCAGGAACGGGAATTGCAGGAAAACAGCCGTCAAGTCTAACCAGTAGCGCAGGAAATCTCGATCTTGTGATCGTCATGGACTTCACGCAAAAGTATCCGTGCATTTCAGCCACGCGCCTGCAGGCCTTCACGCAGGCCATGCACAATTGACGCATGCAAGCCAGAACCTACCTCCGCGCCTCGCTGCTTGCGGCGCTCGTCGTCATCAGCCTCAAGCTGCTGGCCTGGAAGGTCACCGGCTCGGTGGGCTTTCTGTCGGACGCGATGGAATCCATCGTCAACGTCGCCGCCGCCGCGTTCGCGCTGTTCATCGTGCGCATCGCCGAAGCGCCGCCCGACGCCGACCACCCTTACGGTCACACCAAGGCGGAGTATTTCTCCAGCGGCGCCGAGGGTCTGCTCATCGGCGTGGCCGCGGCGCTCATCCTGATCGAAGCCGCCCAGCGACTCACCCACCCGCAGGCCATCAGCGACGTGCCGCTGGGTGCGGTGATTTCTGCTGCGGCCACGGCAATCAACCTCTTTGTCGCGTTGTGGATGCTGCGCGGCGCCAAGCGCCTGCGCTCCATCGTCATCGAAGCCGACGCCCGGCATCTGCTCACCGATGTCTGGACCTCCGCCGGGGTGATCGCCGCCGTGCTGCTGGTGCCGCTGACCGGCTGGCTCTGGCTCGACCCGGTGATCGGCATCGTGGTGGCGCTGCACATTCTGCGCGAAGCGTTTTCGCTCGTGAAGCGCTCGGTCGACGGCCTGATGGACAAATCGATGGACGCCGCCGATCTCGCCGGCCTGCAGGCCGTGCTCGACCGTTTCCGTTCGCAGGATATGCGCTTCGACCATGTGCGCACCCGCGTGGCCGGCACCCGGCGCTTCGCTTCCATGCACCTGCACATGCCGGGCCAGTGGTCGCTGCAGCGCGCCGCCGACTGCCGTTACGCCGTGGAAAAGGCGCTGATCGAGGCCTATCCCGGCATGACCGTGACCATCGAAATGCTGACTTCGGCGCAGGAAAGCCTGCAGGAGGAAAATGCGCAGATGCGAAGCGCAACCACCGACTGCCAGACGGGCGCCGCCCCGCATCCGCACTGAAACCCGTCCGCCCCTCGTTCCCACGCTTTTGCCCCGGAGAAACTCATGCAACTCACCAGCCCTGCCTTTGCCGATGGTCAGCCGATTCCACCGCAATACGCTTTTTGCAAACCTTCGGCGGTCGGCCATGTCACCCTGTCGCAGAACCTCAACCCGCCGCTGAGCTGGTCGGGCGTGCCGCAGGAGGCGCAGAGCCTGGTGCTGATCTGCCACGACCCCGATGTGCCCAGCCGCGCCGACGACGTCAACCTCGACGGCCACTCCGTCCCGGCGGACCTGCCCCGCGTGGACTTCTATCACTGGCTGCTGGTGGACATACCCGCCACCCGCACGAAGATCGACGAAAAGGAATTCAGCCATGAAATCACCCCGCGCGGCAAGCCGGGGCCGGACTGCTCAGACGGCATGCGCCAGGGCGTGAACGACTACACCGCCTGGTTCGCCGGGGATCAGGACATGGCCGGGCAGTACTTCGGCTACGACGGCCCCTGCCCGCCATGGAACGACAGTCTGCTGCACCGCTACATCTTCACGCTGTACGCGCTGGACGTGGCGCGCTGCCCGGTGGAAGGCGTTTTCAACGGCGCTCAACTGCGCGCCGCCCTCGCCGGACATGTGCTGGCCCAGGCCAGCCTGACCGGCACTTACACCCTCAACCCGGCCCTGCGCTGAAATCCATGACCGACACGCCAGGCGATCCGACGCCCCCGCCGCAGAAAAAGGGCATGAACGTGCAGCTCAGCGGGCTGCTGGGCATCGTGCTGGGCATCGTGGTGCTGGTGGGCATTTTCAGCCTGCTGCGCGCGCGCCTGGTGAACCAAGCCGTGGACGCGCCCCAACTGCAGCTCGCCAACGACAGCCCGTGCATGGCCGAGGGCATCAAGGCGCTGGCAGCAGGCGGCAAACCCATCACCTACGGCCAGCTCAACCATCTCAAAAAACAGTGCGGCCAAACGCAGGACTGATCAGCCAAGTGCAGCCGGGCCGATGCGGGCGAACTGCACCTGCACCCTGAATCCCAGGCGAGATGCTCCCCGCGACAAATCGCTCAGCGTGATCTCGGCCTCATGCTGGCGGGCGATTTCTCGCACGATGGCCAGCCCAAGACCGCTGCCCTCGCTGCCGTTGTCCAGAATGCGGTAGAAGGGCTCGAACACCAGCGCGCGCTCGGCTTCGGGAATGCCCGGTCCGCTGTCGTCCACCTGAAGCAGCACCGAGGGCGCAGCGCGCAGATCACCGGCTGTGGCGCTGCGCAGCCGCAGGGCGACGCTGCCGCCCGGCGGGGTATAGGTGATGGCGTTGTGCAGCAGGTTCTTGATGAGTTCCTGCAGCAGCAGGGCATTGCCGCGCACCGGCAGCGGCTGCGGCGGGCTGTCGAATTCCAGCTCCAGCTTCTTGTCCAGCGCCAGCATGGCCAGTTCCTGCATGGCCTCGGCAGCGGGCTGGCGCAGGTCGATGGTCTCGAATACCGCGCGGGCCGCGCCGCCCTGGTTTTCGGCGCGGGTCAGCGCCAGCAACTGGTTGACCAGCCGGGTGGTGCGCTCCACGCTGCGCCCGATCTGCCGCAGGCTGGCGCGCAGTTCGTCGGGGTCGGTTTCGCGCTGCGCCAGTTCGGCCTGCATGCGCAGACCGGCCAGCGGCGTCTTGATCTGGTGCGCCGCGTCGGCGACGAAGCGCTTTTGCGTCTGCAGCGACTGCTGCAAGCGGGCGAACAGGCTGTTGATCGAATCGACCAGCGGCGCGATCTCCTCTGGCGCTTCCTGTTCTTCGATAGGGCTCAAGTCGTCGGCACGACGGCGACGGATGCGTGCCTGCAATTCGTTGAGCGGCGCGATGCCCTGCCCGAGGCCGAACCACACCAGCAGAATGAAAATCGGCACCACCACGAACTGCGGCAGGATGACGCCCTGCACGATGTCGCGCGCCAGCCGCGTGCGCGCCTCCATGCTCTGCGCCACCTGCACCAGCACCGGCCCGGTGGGGCTGGCCCCGGCCTGGGCCGGCGGCCAGACCCAGGCTCCGGCCAGTCGCGCACCGTGCGCGTCGATCTCGCCGTCGCGCCAGATGACCGTGAGGTGCGCCGTCGCGCGAGCCGGCGGCAGGCTCGCAGGCGCGGGCATCCCCGGCTCACCGGCCAGCAGCGCACCCGTCCTGCTGCGCACCTGGTAGCCGAGCAGGCCGCCCGCAGGCGGCTGGCGCAGCGTCTGCTGCCACAGGGCCGACTTCACCGCTTCGTGCACACCCTGAGTCTGCACCTGCGCGGCGAGTTGCAGCAGCGTGTGCTGCAGCGCGGCGTCGTAGGGTTTGGCGGCAATCGCCTGCGCCACCAGATAGGTGATGCCGATGGACAGCGGCCACAGCACCAGCATGGGCGCGAGCATCCAGTCGAGAATTTCGCCGAACAGCGAACGGGGATGGTGTCGGCGTTTGCGCTTTCCCGTCCTTTCGGCCGGCTCTCCCCGCTGCTGCATTTCAGGCATCGGGACGCGAGGCCTTGGTCACCTGTGGGACGGTCGGCGCGATTTTCTCCAGGCAGTAGCCCAGGCCGCGCACCGTGGCGATGCGCACCGGGCCGACTTCGATCTTTTTGCGCAACCGGTGCACATAGACCTCGATGGCGTTGGTGCTCACCTCCTCGCCCCAGACGCACAGATGCTCGACGAGCTGATCCTTGCTCACCAGCCGCCCGGCGCGCTGCAGCAGCACTTCGAGCAGGGTGAGCTCGCGCGCGGAGAGTTCCACCACATGGCCGTCTAGCGTGACCACGCGGCCGGTCATGTCGTACTGCAGCGGGCCGTGCTGGATGATGGCGCTGGCCCCGCCCATGCCCCGGCGCGACAGGGCGCGCACCCGCGCTTCGAGCTCCTGCAGGGCGAAGGGCTTGGCCATGTAGTCGTCGGCGCCCAGGTCGAGGCCGCGCACCTTGTCTTCCACACTGTCCGCCGCAGTGAGGATGAGCACGGGCACGGTGGAGCCGCGCGCGCGCAATCTGCGCAGCACTTCGAAGCCTGACAGCCGCGGCAGCCCCAGGTCGAGAATGAGCAGATCGAATTCGCTGGACTGCAGCGCGGCGTCGGCGCTGTTGCCATCGGCCACCTGATCGACGGCATAGCCCAGGGCGCGCAGCGAGCGCACCAGCCCATCGGCCAGGACCCGGTCATCTTCGGCAATCAGAATCCGCATGCAAGTCTCCGCCCGGGTGTCTGGGCACCGTTCCCGGGATGTTATGGCGCGGATTCTAGGAGCCTGCCGGACTTGGGGCGCGGAAGGCGAAAAAGGGCCGTGTGGATGCCATGTGGCGGCGGATTTGCAGCCCCATAGCCGAAGCTATGGGGCAAAAAGCCGCTGCCGCAGGGCGCCGCACCGCCCTTTTGCAGCCCGCGATCCTCAAGTCCGACAGGCTCCTAGGAGCCTGCCGGACTTGATTCGCGCAAAGTGACGGGCAGCGCCTCGGCAAGCTGGATTTGAAGGGTGCGCGTGGGAAAGGCGAATTCCACGCCGTGCGGCGCAAACGCGCGCATCAGGCCGAGGTTGATCGCCTGCTGCGCGTCCATATACGCGGTGTAGTCGGGAGTCGTCATCCAGTAAACGACTTCGAAATTCAGGCTGGAGTCGCCGAAATCCTTGAAATGCGCGCGGTCGAAGCGGACATCGGCTTGCTGCTCGACGACGGCCTTCACCCAAGACGGAATTTCTGCCAGGGTATCCGGCGGGGTGTCGTAGGTCACGCCGAAGGCGAACACCACGCGCCGCTCCTGCATGAACTTGTAGTTGCGCAGCCGGGCCTTGGTGAGGTCGGTGTTGGAAAACACCACGATCTCGCCGCTGAGCGAACGGATGCGGGTGGTCTTCAGGCCGATGTTCTCCACCGTGCCGGTAAACCCGTCCACATCGACGAAGTGCCCGATCTGAAACGGTTTGTCCAGCACGATGGACAGGCTGGAGAACAGGTCGCCGAGGATGTTCTGCAGCGCCAGGCCCACGGCAATGCCGCCCACGCCCAGACCGGCCAGCAGGGTGGTGACGTTGAAGCCGAGGTTGTCGAGCAGCAGCAAAAACACCAGCGACCACAGCACCAGCCGGGCGATGAAGCTCATCGCGGCCAGGCCGGTGGCGGTTTCGGGATCGTGAGAGATGGCGCGCTCGCGCGAGACGCGAATCCAGAAATCGAGAAAGCGCGACACCCACAGCCCGATCTGCACAAACAGCCCCACCGCCGCCAATCCCGACAGCCATTGGCTCACCGCAGCCGGCAGGGTCAGGCTCTGCACCGCCGGGTACAGGCCGACGAGCGCGACCAGCGGCAGGCGGGTGCCCTGCACGGCGTTGCCCAAGGCGTCGTCCCAATGGTTGCTGGTGCGCGACGCCAGCGCGCTGATCCACGACACCAGAACCGGCTTGACGACGGAGACCAGCACCACGGTCAGCACCAGCCAGCCCAGCGCGATCAACCAGTTCTGCAGGGGGTTGCCCAAAATGGGAAGGGAGAGCCATGCGCTCATCTCGCAGCCTTTCTCGGAGAAAACCCGAAGGAATGATCAGGATTGAAACGACGCAGGGCCGTTCGGCGCCTGCTCATGCCATTGGACACGATGACGCGGCAGATGCTGCGGCTGGGCGCGCTGCAAATAGGCGATCATGCCTTCGCGGATGCGGCAGCGCAGCTCCCAGGCGCGCGCCGAATTGGCCGCGCTGACCAGAAAGCGCACCTGCACAGCGGTCTCGTTGGCGTCGGTCACGTGCACCAGGGCCAGGCGGCCGTCCCAGTCGGGATCGGCGGCGCACAGGCGTTTGAGTTCACGGCGCAGTTCTTCGATCGGCGTGGCGTAGTCCACCCATAAGAACACCGTGCCCAGCAGGCTGGCGCTGGTGCGCGTCCAGTTCTGAAACGGGTGCTCGATGAACCACTGCAGCGGCAGGATCAGCCGCCTGTCGTCCCACACGCGAAACACCACGTAGGTGCCGGTGATCTCTTCCACCCGCCCCCACTCGCCCTCGACGATGAGCACGTCGTTGATGCGAAAGGGCTCGGTCAGCGCGATCTGCAGGCCGGCGAGCAGATTGCTCAGCACGGGACGTGCGGCAAGACCGACGACGATTCCCGCGATCCCCGCCGAAGCCAGCAGGCTGGCGCCGACCTGGCGCACGTCGGGAATGCTCATCAGCGCCACGGAAAGACCCACGATCAGTATGAGAAAGCTCAGCACGCGCGTGAGTACCCGGGCCCGGGTGAGCAGGCCGCGCACTTCCAGATTGACGTCGAGCAAATTGGGATCGTCGGGCAGTTGCAGGCCGCCGCGCCGCAGCAGCACAAGTTCTCCGCCCGCGCGCACCAGACGCATGGCCAGCCAGGTCAGCGCGGCGATCAGGCTCAGATGCAAAGGCCCGATCACCCAGGACCAGCTCTGAAGCCGCTGCTGCAAAAGCCCCGCATCGACACGCAACACCAGCAGCAGCCATGCCAGCCGCAGCGGGCTGCGCAGGTGCGCATACAGAAACTGCCAGATGCCCTCAGGCCCGCTGGCCTTGAGCAGCAACCGCACGCCCAGCACGAACAGCGGCGCCGCCAGCAAGGTCAGCGCCAGAGCCAGTGAGTCGGGCGGATGGGACGATACCCAGGCCCACAGCATCGCCCAGCTTGCGTTCAGGTCGGTGCGCATCGACGGTCTACCCCGTTCACTGCGCCCGCAACTGCGCAAACAGTTCGAGCACGTGGCGGGTCCAGTGGCTGATGTCGTAACGGCTGATGAGCGCATCCATGCGCTGCATGCGCTCGCGCTGTTCGTCGCGCGGCATGTCCAGGGCGCGGTCGATGGCGTCGTCCATCTGGCTGAGGCTGTAGGGGTTGACCAGCACGGCGTCCCGCAGCTCCACGGCGGCACCGGCGAACTCCGACAGCACCAGCACGCCGCTCTCGTTCACGTGCGCGGCGATGAACTCCTTGGCCACGAGGTTCAGGCCGTCGCGCAGCGGCGTGATCCAGCAGATGTCGGCGGCGCGGTAATAGCTCAGCGTCTCCTCGAAAGGCATGGGGGTGGTGGAGAGCAGGATGGGCGTCCAGGTGAGCGAGCCGTGATGGCCGTTGATGCGCCCGACGAGCTGCTCGATGTTCTGCTGCGCCCGCTTGTAGACGCGCATGCCGTCGGCCGCGGCCACCGCGGTGACCAGCAGCCGGACCCTGCCGTGCAGCTCGGGGCGGCGCACCAGCAGCCGCTCGAAGGCCAGCAGCATTTCGCGCGTGCCCTTGGCATAGTCCACCCGCCCGATCGACACGATGACGGTCTGCCCGGCCATTTCGCGGCGGATGTCCGCCACCCGTGCAAGATTCTCCGACTTTTGCACCGTGCTGCGGATGAGGTCGGCATGCGTGCCGATGGGAAAGGCGTCGATGCGGATCATGCGTCCGCCCGCGTTGATCGACACCGGCGTCACCGGCTCGGACAGCGCGGTGCCGGTGGCCTGCAGTTCCGGGTAGACCTTGCGCTCGACCAGGCCCTCGGTTTTGCGCAGCGACTGCACCAGCGCGGCAAAGTTGCGGGCGTAGCGCGGCACGTGAAAACCCACCAGATCGCAGTCGAGCAGGCTGTCGAGGATTTCGTCGCGCCACGGCAGGATGTTGAACACATCGGGCGCGGGAAACGGCGTGTGGTGGAAGAAGGCGATCTTCACATCCGGGCGCATCTGCCGCACGAAACCCGGCACCAGCCACAGGTTGTAGTCGTGCACCCAGATCACCGCCCCTGGCGCGGCCTCGGCGCACGCCGCCTCGGCGAACAGGCGGTTGACCTCACGGAACACGCTCCACTGGCAGTTCTCCGTGGAGTAAAGCGAGGGAAAGCTGTTGAGCACCGGCCACAGCGCCTCTTTGGAGACGACGTGATAGAACTGCTCGATCTGCTCGGGCGTGAGCGGCAGCCGCACCACCTCGTAGCTGCCGTAGCTGTCATTCACCGTGATGCGGCGCTCGAACTTCACCGGCTTGCCCGCGGGCGATTTTTTCCACGCCACCCAACTGGCCCGGTCAACCTGGCCGATGAAGCCCTTGAGCGCGGGCACGATGCCGTTCGGACTCCTGTTTTCCTTCAGGACGATCTGGCCGCCCTCGCCGTGTTCCTCATACGGTTGTCTGTGATAGACGATGACCAGAGATGAAGCCATTGAAATCCCCCTGTTGATGAAATCGCTGCAAGGCGTCGAGCACCCCCGCCGCGCCCGGCTGCGCGCTGCGGTACACATGGGTATGCGGCGCGATGGCCTGCTCCAGCGCGGCCTCGCTGTTGCTCACGGCCACGCCGGTCAGTCCGGTCTGGAACATCGACAGATCGTTGAGCGTGTCGCCCGCGACCAGGGTGCGGTGTGCGGGCAGGCCGAGCGCGGCCAGGGTGCGCAGCAGGGTCGAGCCCTTCTGCACCCCGCGCGGCAGCACGTCGAAGTACTGGTTGTCCGACATCAGGGTGTCGAAGCCCAGCCGCCGCAGTTCGCTCGCCGCCGCCCACGCGGGTTCGGCGTGTCCATAAAAGTAGGAGCGACGGCGGCCGCCGTGCAGCGGCTGGGGCTGCAAGGTCGGATGGCGTTGAACGATGGCATCGATCTGCCGCGCCGTGTCTGCGGGCCAGCTTGCGTCCAGCCATTGTTCGAGCGCTGCAATCGGCGCGAAATCCGCGCCCGTGCCCACGCTGGTGCCGACATCGCCGATCACATGATCGGGCTGCACCGGCAGCTCGCGCGCGAGCTGGCGCATGAAGTCCAGCCCGCGCCCGCTGACGAAAATCAGCACGATCTCGCTGCGGCGCTGCGCGATCCATTCATACAAGGCCGCGCGCTGCGCCTCGTTGCCGCCCAGGAAAGTGCCATCGAGATCGGTGGCCAGGATGGTTTTTGGCATCGGCCTCTTCCTCATTGCGACTGCCGCGACTGCGCGCGGGAAAGGGTGGGGCGCAAACCCTGCGCGTCGCGCAGCAAACGGTGTGCATGCACGGCTGAAGCGACGGGAAAACCCAGCGCGTCGTCCTGCTGCACCGGCTGGTTCAGCAGGCTCTGCAAAGCCGCTTCGGCAGTCTGGCGCCGCCCCAGCACATTGCGCACCGCAGCCGCGACATGCAGACGCAAGCCCAGCCGCCGTTCCAGAACCTGCACCGACTGACTGCTGAGGGCGCCTTCGGCCAGCTCGCCCTCGCCGCTGGGAAATTCGCCGCGGCCCAGCCGCATGCCCAGCCGGGTGTTGCGCGATTGCGCCGAAGACGCGGTGAGAAACAGATCGCCCGCGCCCGCGCTCGACAGCAGGGTTTCGGGGCGACCGCCCAGGGCCAGGGTGAGGCGCCGCATGTCGTGCAGACCGCGGGTGAGGATGGCCGCACGCGCGTTCTCGCCCTGCTCGCAGCTCATGGCCATGCCGCAGGCGATGGCGATCATGTTCTTCAGCGCGCCGCCGACCTGCACACCGATGGCGTCGTCGGTCATGTCGATTTGCACGCCGCCCGCCGCGAACGCCGCGCACAGTCCGCCCGTCGTGCGCTGCGCATGGCGCTGTACGTCCACGGCGTGGCGCAGCCGCGGCGCAGGCAGGCCGACAGTCAAGGCCGCAGGCAGACCGCGCACCACTTCATGCGCGAAGCTCGGCCCGCCAATGGCGCCGATCAGCACATCGGGCCGCAGTTCCCGCTGCAACACCTGAGTCATCAGCGCGCCGCTGCCCTGCTCGATGCCCTTGCAGGCCGCCAGCACCACGGCACGCCGCTGCAGCCAAGGCGCGGCGGTCCGCGCGACTTCGCGCAGCGCGGCCGACGGCACGGCCATGAATACCGCATCGGCGCCGTCGAGCACCTCGGCCATCCGGCTGCCGGCCTTCAGGCCGGCAGGCAATTCCAGTTCCGGCAGATGCCGCGGATTGCGCGCCTGAGTCGCGATGGCCTGGGTGAGATCGGGACGGCGCGCCCACAGGCGCACCTCCAATCCACCACGCCGCAGGGCACAGGCCAGTGCCGTGCCCCAAGCGCCGGCGCCGATCACGGCGACGCGGGTCGGTTGACCCATGATCAAGGATGAAGCAGGGTTCTGCATGGACTCTCCCAAGGTCGTGGACAACCCAAAAAGTTGTCCGATGGCAGGACGCCCGGCAAAGCGGAGCGTGGCGACTGGGTGGCCGCGCGTGCAGACGCGGCCAGTGGGCATTCAGCGCGAATGCCATGAAGCAAGGGGCATGAACCCCGATGCCGCCCAAGGGATGGGATGGACAGCTCTTTTCTCCGGCCCACGCAGGCCAGACACCACAAGCAGAACTCGCTACTTGCGTAGAGATTTCTGGAGACTCATCGATTCAAAAAACCAATGAATAGATTGTAAAGCAATTTAACAAGAATTAAAACATCAATCTCACCAAATTACCCACTCATTTCGGAACGATGCAAGGAAGATCGGGTTGATGCCCGATGATCTGCCTATATCGCCCTGAAAGCGCTCGCTGCAGCGCAACAAAAAAACAGGGGGAATCAAGCCGCCTGCATGAAGCCGCCCACGAAGGCTTCGAGCGCCGGCCAGGCGCCACCGGCGCGCGGGTCGTTGACCAGCGCGGCGAAGGTGTAGCGCCTCCCGTTGCGGGCCTGCGCATAGCCGGCGAGCGACAGCACGCCGTCGAGGCTGCCGGTCTTGGCGTGGATGCGCCCGGCCGTGTCGGGATCGCGGAAATGGCGGCGCAGCGTGCCGTCTTCTCCGGCCAGGGGAAGCGACGACACGAACTCGGGCATCACCGGGCTGTTCCACGCCGCGCGCAGCAGCGCATTGAGGTCAGTCGCCGAAATGCGCGCGATGCGCGACAGACCGCAGCCGTTGTCCAGCACCAGGCCCGGCATGGCCAGGTCGTGCGCAGACAGCCATTGCATTACCGCCTGCTGCGCACCCTCCCAGGTCGCGCGCTGCGCGCCGGCCTGCAGCGCCAGGGTGAGGAAGACCTGCTGCGCCATGACGTTGTTGCTGTATTTGTTGATGTCGCGCACGATCACCGCCAGCGCGGGCGAGTCCCACACCGTCAGCTCGGTGGCGCCTGCGGGCAGATCGGCGGTGCGCACCTGCCCGTTCCAGGCGATGCCGACCTGCGCGAACAGCGCGCCCAGCAGGCGCTGCACATAGGCGTTGTCGCTCACTTCGGGGGCGATGTTCCAGGTCTGCGGGCCGCAGGCCGCCGCGTAGCCCCCGGAAAAGCGCGGGGCGAAGGGCTGCTTCCAGTCGGCGCCCAGCCTGTCCTTCCAGTTGCCGCAGGCGGCCGTGGTGAGCCTGGGCGCTTCGCGCAGATCGAAGCCCGCCAGCGGCGGCTCCACCGTGACGCGCACCTGACGAGCCTGCGCGTCGGGCACGAAGCCCAGGCGCAGCACGCCGAAGTTCACCAGAAACGCATCGGGGCCGACGTTGTAGGGCGCGGTGGCGTCGCCGTCGAAGGCGGCGGGATCGTGCGGCGGCAGATCGAAAGCCTGGCGGTCGATGAGCACGTCGCCACGAATTCGGCGGATGCCCAGATCGCGCAGGCGCCCCGCGATGCTCCACAGGTTGTCGGCCATCAGATGCGGGTCGCCGCTGCCGACGAAGGCCAGATCGCCCTGCAGCACCCCGGCGCGGATCGGCCCCGTGGCGTACACCGGCGTCTTCCACACATGGGCCGGGCCGAGGATGCGCAGCGCGGCATAGGTGGTCACCAGCTTGAGCACCGAGGCCGGATTCATCAGCGCATCGGCGTTGAAAAAAAGCTCGGACGTTGCGCTGTCCTGCGCCTGCAGCACAAAGGCGCAGGACTGCTGCGGAATGCGCGCAGTGGCCAGCGCCTGCGCCACGCCAGCGGGCAGCGCCGTCGATGCGCCCAGGCCGATCTGCTGCGCCCGCGCCAGCAGCGGGGCGCCTCCCAGAGCCAAAGAAGAAGCGAGAAAACGGCGGCGACTGGATTGCATGGCTTGAACGGCGGAGAATGACGTGCAAATGGTAGAGGCTGGCCGTCAGGCGGGGCTGGAAAAGCCCCCACGCTCACGGCGTTCGCTTCTCCCCGAGGGGGCGCAGCACGCTTGGGGCGGCCCGGCGCGTGCTGATGCCCCATCCCCTGCCTACAATGCGCCGCATCATGACGTCCCGCAACCCCTTCACCTTTCAGTGGCAAGAGGCCGCCGAGCGCAACAACTCGGCGCTGTGCGTGGGTCTCGATCCGGAGCCCTCGCGCTTTCCCGCGCCCTGGACCCACGACCCGCTGCGGCTATACGACTTCTGCGCCGCCATCGTCGATGCCACGGCCGATCTGGTCTGCGCCTACAAACCGCAGATCGCCTACTTCGCCGCGCTGGGCGCGGAGGGCCAGCTCGAACGCCTCGTCGCCCACATCCGCAAGACGGCGCCAGGGGTGCCCGTCATCCTCGACGCCAAGCGCGGCGACATCGGCGCCACCGCGCAGCAATACGCCCGCGAAGCCTTCGAGCGCTTCGATGCCGACGCGCTGACCGTCTCGCCCTATATGGGCCTGGATTCGATCGAACCCTATCTCGCCTATCCCGAGCGCGGCCTGTTCGTGCTGTGCCGCACCTCCAATCCCGGCGGCGCGGACCTGCAGACCCTGCCCATCGCTCACACCGCGGCGACAAGCCACCTCGGAGATGAGTTGCTGTTCGAGCGCGTGGCGCGGCTGGCCGCGCTGGACTGGAACCGCCACGGGCAGAACGGCCTGGTGGCCGGCGCCACCAACCCGGCCGACATCGAACGCATCCGCGCCGTCGCGCCGCAGGCGCCGCTGCTCATTCCCGGCATCGGCGCTCAGGGCGGCGACCTCGCCGCCACCGTGCGCGCGGCGCGCGGCCATTTCCTCATCAACGCCTCGCGCAGCGTGCTCTACGCCAGCAGCGGGCGCGATTTTGTCGATGCCGCAAGACGCGAAGCCCGCCGCCTGCGCGACGCCATCAATCAGGAGGCCCACGCCGCCGCCCGAGCGCACTCCGCACCATGAATTCCTCCACTCCAGAACCCAACCTCACCCACTTCGACGCCACCGGCCAGGCGCATATGGTCGATGTCGGCGCGAAGGATGAAACGCATCGCGTTGCCGTGGCCACCGGCTGCATCCGCATGCAGCCCGCCACCTTCGCCCTGGTGCAGGGCGGCAGCGCGAAGAAAGGCGACGTCATCGGCGTCGCCCGCACCGCCGCCATCATGGCGAGCAAGCGCACCGCCGACCTCATTCCGCTGTGCCACCCCATCGCCCTCAACCGCGTGGCGGTGGACTTCCGGCTGCAGCCCGAGGACAGCAGCATCCACTGCACCGTCACCGCCGAAACCCGCGGCCGCACCGGCGTCGAGATGGAAGCGCTCACCGCCGTACAGATCGGCCTGCTCACCATCTACGACATGTGCAAGGCGGTGGACCGCGGCATGACCATCGACGGCGTGCGTCTGCTCGAAAAGCACGGCGGCAAGTCGGGCGACTGGATCGCTTCGTGACTGTTAGCCTGAGCGGGCAGCGCGCCTGAACCGACCCGCGCGCAGGGACATGCCGCTGTTCCTACAATCGCGCCCATGAACATGATGACCGAACCCGCGCTGTTGCGCCTGGACGAGGCGCGCCGCGTCTTGCTCGACCCCTATCAGATCGATGAGTCCGCCTTGCAGCGTGCGCTCGCCAAGGTGTTCGAGCACAAGCTCGACTACGCCGACGTCTATCTGCAATACACCCGCTCCGAAGGCTGGAGTCTGGAAGAGGGCCTGGTGAAGTCCGGCAGCTTCGACATCGAGCAGGGCTTCGGCATCCGCGCGGTGCAGGGCGAGAAAACCGCCTTCGCCTATTCCGACGAGATTTCCGAGATGGCGCTGCTCGAAGCCGCCGACACGGTACGCAGCATTGCCCGCGCCGGCCACGGCAGCGCCAGGGTGCCTGCCGACACCCGGCGCAGCGCGGCGCGCGTGCTCTACGGGGCGACCGATCCGATCTCTGCGCTCAATTCCCACGCCAAGGTGGCGCTGCTGCAAAAGGTGGACCGGCTGGCGCGCGCCAAGGATCCGCGCGTGGTGCAGGTCATGGCCAGCCTGGGCGGCGAGCACGACGTGATGCTGGTGCTGCGTTCAGACGGCCTGCTCGCTGCCGACGTGCGTCCGCTGGTTCGGCTGAGCGTGAACGTCATCGTCGAGCAGAACGGGCGGCGCGAATCCGGTTCGTCGGGCGGCGGCGGGCGCTACAGCCTGGGCTATTTCGACGACGCCCTCATCGAGCAGTATGTCGACGAGGCGGTGAACACCGCGCTGGTGAATCTCGAATCGCGCCCCGCGCCCGCTGGCGAGATGAGCGTGGTGCTCGGCCCCGGCTGGCCCGGCGTGCTGCTGCACGAGGCGGTGGGCCACGGTCTGGAAGGCGACTTCAACCGCAAGGGATCGAGCGCCTTCTCCGGCCGCATGGGCCAGCGCGTGGCCGCCCGCGGCGTGACCGTGCTCGACGACGGCACCCTGCCAGACCGGCGCGGCTCGCTCAATGTCGACGACGAAGGCAACCCGACGCAGCGCAATGTGCTGATCGAAGACGGCATTCTGGTCGGCTATATGCAAGACATGCTCAACGCCCGGCTGATGGGCCGCGCGCCCACCGGCAATGGCCGCCGCGAGAGCTACGCCCATGTGCCCATGCCGCGCATGACCAACACCTATATGCTGGCGGGCGACCGCGATCCGGCGGAAATCCTCGCCAGCATCGACCGCGGCCTGTATGCGGTGAACTTCGGCGGCGGCCAGGTGGACATCACCAGCGGCAAATTCGTGTTCTCCGCAAGCGTTGCCTGGTGGGTGGAAAAGGGCAAGCCGCTCTACCCGGTGAAAGGCGCCACGCTGATCGGCAACGGCCCCGACGCCCTCACCCGCGTGAGCATGATCGGACGCGATCTGCGCCTGGACAGCGGCGTGGGCACCTGCGGCAAGGAAGGCCAGAGCGTGCCCGTCGGCGTGGGCCAGCCCACCCTGCGCATCGACGGCGTGACCGTGGGCGGCACGGGCTGAGTGGGTGGGTTTTTTCGGACTTTCACCCGTCGCTGCGCTCTACCCCGCCTTCGTTCTGCGCGATGGCAGCCTGCGCCGCATGCCTTGATCACTCCACCTTCAGCCCGGCGAGTTCGGGCTTGCGCTCGGGCGGCGGCAGCTTCAGCGCCTGCAGATGCTGCACCACCAGCCGCGCAACGATCAGGTTGCGCACCGGCTTGCGATCGGCGGGGACGACATACCAGGGCGCGTGATCGAAGCTGGTGCGCGCGAGCGCCTCGCCGTAGGCGGCCTGATAAGGTTTCCAATACTGCCGCTCCTGCAGATCGGACGGATCGAACTTCCAGTGCTTCAGCGGGTTGTCGATGCGTTCCTGCAGGCGCTCGCGCTGCTCGTCGAAGCTCAGGTGCAGGAAACACTTGACGATGGCCGTGCCCGACTCGGCGAGCATCTGCTCGAAGTCGGCGATCTGCCGCAGGTAGCGCTTCATCTCGCCGTTTTTCAACTCGCCGTGCACCCGGCGGATCACCGGTTCTTCGTAATGGCTGCGGTTGAACACGCCGATGCAGCCCAGAGACGGCACCTGCGCGTGTGCCCGCCAGAGAAAATCGCGTCGGCGTTCCTGTGGCGTGGGCACGCTGAACGACGCCGCGCGCACGCCCAGCGGATTGACGCCGGTGAACACCGCCTTGGTCGTGCTGTCCTTGCCTGCGGAGTCCATGCCCTGCAGGATCACCAGCAGTGCCTGGGCGCGCCGCGTGAACATCGCATCCTGCAACTCGCCGATTCTCCCGCGCAGGCCGTCGAGCTCGGCTTCGATCTCGTCTTTGGAAGGATCACCCGGCAGGTCGATCTGCGTGGGGCGATCGGCCAGATCGAGCGACTCGCCCGGTTCCACCCGCAGGCGGCGTAAATCAGTCAGCGTGGCCATCAGCCGCCCCGTTCAACGCCGCACGCCCTTGGCGAGCAGCGCCAGATTCTTGATGGCGCGCTCCTCACCCTGCGCTGCCGCACGCTCCCACCATTGCAGCGCCTTGTCCGCATCCTGCGGCTTGCCCAGTCCGCGGTAATACAGCACGCCCAGACTGAACTGCGCCTGCGCATCGCCCTGTTCGGCGGCGCGCTGATACCAACCCGCCGCCTGGACATGGTCTTGCGCCACGCCACGACCCAACGCCAGCAGCGCAGCCAGATCACGCTGCGCGGCAGATTGGCCCATCTCGGCGGCCTTGCGCAGCCAGGCTGCGGCCTGCGCTTCATCGACGGCAACGCCCTGGCCGGTGAGCAAGAGATGACCATAGCGGTAACAGGCTTCGCGGTGGCCCTGTTTCGCCGCTTTCGAGAACATGGCGGCGGCTTCTGCGGCATCGGCCGCGCCGCCGCGCCCCTGGAGCAGGAAAACGCCGAAATTGCATTGACCTTCGGCGTCGCCCGCCTGCGCTGCGCGTTGGTACCAGTGTCGTGCCTGTTCGTCGCTGCGGGGCACGCCGCGCCCGTGTTCGTACAAAAAACCCAGGCCATTCATCGCCCGGGCCAACCCCGCTTCGGATGCCTGTTCCCACAGGGCCAGCGCCTGCGCATCGTCCTGCTCGACGCCATGCCCATGCACATACAGCCAGCCCAGGTTGTACCTGGCTCCGGCAGAACCCTGATCGGCGGCCTTGCGGTACCAGTGCGCCGCATGAACGAAATCCTTGCGGTCGTGGTAGTGCGCGCCCAGCCACTCCTGGGCGGCCGCATCGCCCTCGTGTGCCAGAACTTCGAGCGGATGCTGCGTCTCGCTGAAATCGAGGTGCCGCGGCGGTTGCGTGTGAATGCCGAGATCGAGCTCGGCAGCAGTGGATGAACTCATGGAGGCGACGAATTTTTGCAGGCATGCAGCATACCGCCGACTCGCCCCGGAACGGAACCATCCGGCGCTATGCTTGCACTCTTGTTTCAACGTGTTTCTTCCCGCGTTCAATCCCCCTTTTCCGGAGACTCTTTCATGCGCCGCTGGATATCCCTCGTGCTGCTTTCCCTGGCCCTGCTGAGCCTGAGCGGATGCGGCTACAACGCCCTGCAGTCGTCCGACGAACAGGTCAAGGCCAGTTGGGCCGAAGTGCTCAACCAATACCAGCGACGGGCCGATCTGGTGCCCAATCTGGTGAACGTGGTCAAGGGTTATGCCGCGCACGAAAAAGACGTGTTCGTGCAGGTGACCGAGGCGCGCGCCAAGGTCGGCCAGGTCCAGGCCACGCCTGAACTGATCAACGATCCGGCCGCCTTCGCCAAGTTCCAGGCAGCGCAGGCGCAGATGACCAGCGCGCTGTCGCGGCTGATCGCGGTATCCGAAAATTACCCGCAGCTCAAGGCCGATGGCGTGTTCCGCGATCTGCAGGCGCAGCTCGAAGGCACGGAGAACCGCATCGCCGTGGCGCGCATGCGCTATATCGAGGCGGTACAGAACTACAACAATCTGGTGCGCCAGTTCCCGAGCAACCTCACCGCCATGGTCATCGGCATGAAGGTCAAGCCCAGTTTCACCGTGGAGAACGAGAAGGCCATTTCGGTGGCACCCAAGGTGGATTTCGGCGGCATGGCGCCCGCGCCCGCCGCGTCCCGGTAAGGACGGCATGAGGCAGTCTGGCAGTTCGCTGGCACGCTGGCTGGCGGTGTGGCTGGCCGCGTTGCTCTGGTGCGCCTTCGGCCTCACGGCGCAAGCCGCGCTGGCGCCGATTCCCGCGCTCACCGCGCCGGTCACCGACCTCACCGGCACGCTGACCCCGGAGCAGACCGCCACGCTGGACCAGGAATTGCGCGCCTTTGCCGCGCAAAAGGGCAGTCAGATCGCCATACTCATGGTGCCCAGCACCGCGCCCGAGGCCATCGAGCAATACAGCATTCGCGTGGTCGATGCGTGGAAGCTCGGCCGCAAGGCACAGGACGATGGCGTGCTGCTGCTCGTCGCCAAGGACGACCGCGCGATGCGCATCGAAGTGGGCTACGGACTGGAAGGCGCCATACCCGACGCCATCGCCCGGCGCATCATCGCCGAGATCATCACCCCGAAGTTCAAGCAAGGCGACTATTTCGCCGGACTGCAGGCCGGCGTGCAACAACTGATGAAGCTGATCGACGGCGAGCAGTTGCCGCCGCCGCAGGCGGCAAGGCCAGGCGCCGACCGCACCAGCGCGCAGGAAATCGGCTTCATGGTGCTGATCGGCGCGGTCGTGCTGGGCTCGGTGCTGCGCAGCGCGCTCGGGCGCACCGTCGGCGCCGGGCTCAGCGGCCTGATCGCCGGCGGCGTGGGGGGGTGGCTGGTCGGCTCGGCATGGCTGGGTTTGACATTCGGCGCGCTCGCCTTTCTCGCCGTGTTCAGCGGCATACGTTTGGGCGGCGGGCCGGGCGGACTGGGTGGCGGCTTCGGCGGCGGTCACCGCGGCTCGGGCGGATTCAGCGGTGGCGGCGGCGGATTCGGCGGAGGCGGCGCTTCGGGCCGGTGGTGAGATGCGCTTATCCCGCCTGTGGCGACACCTTCGCTTCGCCCCCTGGCAAACCCGCCGGGCCTTTCCACAGAGCACGCTGGGCGCGATCGCCCGGGCCATCCGCGAGGCCGAACAATCGCACGGCAGTGAAATCCGTTTCGCCGTGGAAGGCGCGCTCGACCTGCCCGAGCTTTGGCGCGGCCTGAGCGCCCGCGAGCGCGCCATCGAGGTGTTCTCGCACCTGCATGTGTGGGATACCGAGTACAACGACGGCGTGCTGATCTACCTGCTGCTGGCCGAGCACGATGTGGAAATCGTGGCCGACCGCGGCCTGCGCGAGCGCGTATCGGCTGCGCAATGGGAACAGGTGTGTCGCGGCATGGAAGCGCTGCTGCGCCAGGGCCGCTTCGAGGCCGCCGCGCTGCACGGCGTGGCCGAGGTCAGCCGCCTGCTCGCTCTGCATGCGCCCGCGCGCAGCGGCGAAAAACGCAACGAACTGCCCGACTGGCCGGTGGTGCTGCGGATGTAGTTTGAGTGCACCCGGGGTCGGCCATGCGGCCTTCCTTGGCAAGGGTCAGGGAAACAAACCCTTGAACAGACCGGGAACGACCTTTTGCAGCGGCTCGGTCTGGTCGGGCGCCAACTGTTTCTGCAGTTCGTGCCGCAAGGTGTTTTTCAGCGTCTGTTTCAACAAATTGCCCCCCGCCTGCGACCACAGCACGGTGTAGGCCGGCTGAGCAAAACTGCCCGAGATGCGGACCGGCACGGTCACGCCGCGCAGCGCCGCGAGATCGGACCCGCCGAGCCCTGGCAACGAACCGACGACGCTGGGCAGCAGCAGATAGTCCAGCCGCTGCCGGGGCAGATCGAACCAGCCCTCGCCGCCCGCGCGCAACAGCGGACTCTGCACGGTCAGATCGTTGTTTTTCGCCACCCCGTCGTGCAATGCAAAGGTCGCGCCCAGGGACGTGAAATCGGTCTGTTCGCCGGCAGCAGCAGCAAACTGCCCATCCTTGCGCGCCGCCAGCAGGGCGCGGGCGTTGCGCAGCATCTGCGCCAGATCGAAGCCCTTGACGGCGCCGTTGCGCACATCGAGCCGCGCCTGGCCCGAGAGGCTGGCGATGAGCGCGGGCAGGGTCTTGCCCTGTGCCGTCAGGTTCATGCTCCAGTTGGCCTTGCCGAGCAGAAAATCCTTGCCCGCCAGAGCCTGCAGCACCGGCTGCACGCTGACATCGCGCCCGCTCTGCTGCAGGGCATACTGCTGCTGCGCCAGATTCACCCGCAGGCTGGCGTCCACCCTGCCGCCAAAGCCCTGCGCGCTCAAGCGCTGCAAGTCCAGGGTCTTGCGGTCGCTGGTCAACCGGCCCTGCACCGCGCTCCATTGCATGCCCTTGTAGAGCAGGCTGCCGATGTTGAACTGCGCGTCGAGCCCGAATTTTTCAAAGGCCGACAGGTCGATGGCAGCAGGCGCGGGCACGGGCGCGGCAGCCTTCGGTTGCGCTGCGCCGGGCGGCAGCCAGTCGTCGAGGTTGACGCGGTCGGCGTTCGCGTCCAAGCGCAGGATGCCTTGCTGCGCCCATCCGCCTGAGAACTTCACCCCGCTGCCCGCCACCAGGCCCTGAAGCTGAAACTGCGCGGTGGGGCCTTTGACGCCCTCGCCGCCGTCGTATTGCGCGTTGCCCTGCAGCGCCAGGGTCTGCGGCTGGGCTCCGGGGACGAACTGGCCCGACAACTTGATCGCGGGCAACGAGTAGTGCGCGTGCGCGAGATCGAGTTGCAGCGGCGAGGCCAGAGTCAGGCGCATCGCCCCCGGTTTGCCACTCACCCCGCGCTGCACATCGCACTGCGCCACGGGCACGCGCAGCGCGCTCCAGGCGCCCGCGGCCTGCTGGGTCTTGCACTGCATCTGCAGCAGCTGCGCCGCGCCGAGTTCGGCGCTGGCTTCGAGCGGCCCGATCTGCACGGCGTCGCCCTTGGTGTCCAGCGTCGGCAGGCTCATCTGCGCGCTCGCGGTGTCGCCGCTCTCGGTGCGTCCCGTGGTCTTGATGCGCCATTGCCGCGCCGTCAGCGCCCAAGTCGAACCCGTGGACAGACCGAGCTGATCGGCGCTGATCTGGGTCTGCATCGCTCTCAGCCCGGGCACATCGCCCTGAGCCGAGATCACCAGATCGGTCAATGCCAGACTGTGCTGTGCGGGTTCGGCCCGCAACTTGCCGCGCAGGACGATGCGGGTTGCCAGCACCGGCTGAACGAAGCGCGCCGTGGTCTGCAGATGCAAGGCCCCGGCGCTGCCCCCGTCCAACCCGGAAAGGCCGATGTCGAGGCCGTCGAGCTGGCCGTGGATCTTCGCCTTGTCGTCGTCATAAACGAGCACGCCCTGCTCCACCTGCAGACGGTGCACCGACAGGCCCAGCGGGCTGCGCGCCGACGCGGATTCGGGCTGGAGGCCAGGCTGATTTTCGGGCAGCAGATCGGCGAAGTTCAAGCGCCCCTGCGCGTTGCGGGCTACATGAATCTGCGGCTTGACCATCACCACCCGATCGACCACCAGCTTGCGCCGCAGCAGCGCGAACAGATCGAGGTGCAGCCGCAGGTCGTCGGCCCGGGCGAACAGCGCAGGAGAATCGCGCTCGCTCAAGGTGAAGGGCCCCGTGCGCAGGGTCAAGGGCGGAAACAGCCTGAGCTCGATTCGACCCGGCAGCGTCAGTGTGCGGTGCTCGCGCTCCTGCACCACCTGGATCAGCGTGGCCTTGTACTGGTTCGGATCGAAGGTCAGCAGCAGAATGCTCAGGCCACCCACGACCAGGATGACCGCCGCCAGCACGGCCGCCAGCAGCCCTTTGAGCAAACGCATCGGCCAGCGCCTGCGCGGCGCGGGCGCGGCAGGCTGCGGCGCGGTGACCTCAGTCATGGGCGGGGATTGCACCGCTTAGCCGGTGCACCGGAGGCACAATGCGGGTTTTGTCGGTCAACATGGCCGCTGATTCTAGGCAGCTTGTCTAACAGCCCGAAGTCCTCAGAAACACCGCGCATCGAGCGCAGCCATTCCACCATGTCCTCTCCTTCTTCCGACCTCCTGATCTGCGGCGGCGGCATTGCTGGCAAGGCCTGCGCGCTGGCCCTGGCGCAGGCCGGGCTCGATGTCATCCTGCTGGGCGCACGCCCGGCCGCGGCGCTGCCCGCCCAAGGCTATGCCCAGCGGGTGTATGCGCTCAATGCGGCATCGAGACTATTGCTCGAAGAATTGCGCGTCTGGCCGCAGATGCCGCCCGAGCGCATCGCGCCGGTGCGGGCCATGCACATCCGCGCCGACGGCGCCCAGCTCGCCTTCGATGCCCAGGACGCGCGCAGCGAAGCGCTGGCCTGGATCGTCGAAGCCGACGCCATCGAAGGCGCGCTCGATCTGGCGCTGCGCTTCGAGCGCCGCGTGGTCATCGACCCGGCGCAGGCCGCGCGCTTGAGCCATCTTCCCGAACATGCCGGTCAACCCGCGCGGTGGCAGGTGCAAACCTCCGAGGGCCGCACCCTGCAAACCCCGCTGCTCATCGGCGCCGACGGCGAGCACAGCCTGGTGCGCAAGGTCTCGGGCATCGCGCTGGATACGCACGACTACCTGCAGCGCGGCGTGGTCGCCCATTTCCTCTGCGCCGCGCCGCACGAGGGCGTCGCCTTCCAGACCTTCGCCGATGGCCGCAGACCGTCCTCTCCTCCCCCACTTGCTGGGGGAGGTTGGGAGGGGCATCCTTCGTCTCGCGCAGCGCCGTCCTCTCCTCCCCCGCTTGCCGGGGGAGGTTGGGAGGGGGAACTGCCCGACAGCGGCGTCATCGCCCTGCTGCCGCTGGCGCCGCTGCACGGCCAGGCGATGGTGTCGCTGGTCTGGTCGGCCCCCGAGTCACTGGCGCAGGAACTGCTGGCCCTCTCGCCCGAAGCGCTGGCGCAGCGGGTTCAGGCCCATCTGCCCGCGCTGCGCGCGCAACACCTCGGGCCGCTGCAGGCCACCGGCAGCGCGGCAGCCTGGCGTCTGCAGCGTCAACTGGCCCGTCGCACCGTGGCCGAAGGCCTGGTGCTGATCGGCGACGCGGCGCATCGCGTGCATCCGCTGGCCGGTCAGGGGCTGAACCTGGGCCTGCAGGATGTGCAGGTGCTCGCCCGCACCCTGCAGCAGCGCGGCGCGGGCCAGGCGGTGCACGACCCGCGGCTGCTGCGCCGTTATGCCCGCGCCCGGGCCGAACAGGTGCTGGCGCTGGCCACCACCACCGACGCGCTCGCCCGGCTGTACGGGCCGCAAAGCCTCGTGCCTGGACCGCTGCGCGCGCTGGGTCTGCAGGCCGCCAATGCCCTGCCGCCGATCCGCCAGTGGCTCACCCGCTATGCTTCGGGTCTTCCCTATCTTGTCTGAGCCCACATGAACTCCCTGCTCTCCCGCTTCGTCCTGCGCGTGCTGCGCGGGGCTGCACTGTCCGCGGCCTTTTTGTCTGTGCCGGTCATGGCGCAAAACGTTTCGGAAATCCGCGCCGCGCTCGACAAAGTCATGCCCGGCCTGCCCGCCAGCGCCAAGATCATCAAAACCCCTTATGCCGGGCTGTATGAAGTGGACGTCGGCAGCAAGATTTTCTACACCGATGCCAAGGCCACTTTTTTGTTCGCGGGCGAGATTTTCGACACCAAGACCCAGACCAACGTCACCAAGGCCCGCATCGACGAATTGCGCCGGGTGAACTGGAAGGATCTGCCCTTCAAGGACTCGTTCAAGCTGGTTTTCGGCAACGGCAAGCGCCAGATCGCCATTTTTGAAGACCCGTACTGCCCGTACTGCCACAAGATGGAAGCCACGCTGGAGAAGATGAGCAATGTCACGCTGCATGTGTTCGTCGTGCCCATCATCCGCCGCGAGTCGATGCAGCAGGCGCGCGACATCTGGTGCACCCCCGACCGCAGCAAGGCCTGGCTGGCGTGGATGAACAATCAGGTGCAGCCGCCCAAGGCCGCCGCGAGCTGCGTCGATCCGCTCAAGGCCAATGTGGAACTGGCGGAGAAACTGGGCATTGCGTCCACCCCCACGCTGATTTTCATGGATGGCAGCCGCATGGAAGGCGCCCTGCCGCAGGAAGAAGTCGAGAAAAAGCTGGCTGCGGTCAAGTAAGCCTTCAACGCAGACCCAGGCCGAAGCGCCACAGCAGATACACCGCCATGCCGCCCGCGATGGCGGCGAGCAGTTTGCGCGTACCCAGCGCCAGCGCGGCGCTGGCCAGCGCACCGGCCAGCCAGGGGTTGCGCCAGCTCAAATCCCAGTGCCGGCCGTCGGGCAGCAGCACCATCGGCACGACGATGGCGGTGAGCACCGCCACCGGCACATGGCGCAGCGCCTGCTGCACCCGCGGCGCAAATCGCAGCCGCCCGCCCAGCCCGAACAGGGTGTAGCGGATGGCGAAAGTCACCGCCGCCATTCCGGCGATCACCGCCCACAGACTCCAGTTCATCGTGTCTCTCCCACGGGCGCCGGGCGGCGGCGACCGTCCATCCACACCCCGACCGCCACCCCGGCGCAGGCGGCGAGCATCAGCCCGAGCTTGTACGGCAGATCGCGCCCGGCCAGCGCCACCGCCGCCGCGGTGAGCGCCACGGCCATGCCCGGACGCTCGCGCAGCAGCGGCGCGACGATGCCCACGAAGGTCGCCACCAGCGCGAACTCCAGTCCGAGATGGGTGAGCGCCGGGCTGGCCGCACCCAGCCAGGCCCCGGCTGCGGTCCACCCCAGCCAGTTGAGGTACATGGCCGCTCCCGAACCCGCCGTGTACCAGTGCTTGAACGGCGCGTCGTCATCGCGGGTGTAGCGGTGATGCACCGTGGCAAAGGTTTCGTCGGTCAGCCAGAACGCCAGCAGCACCCGCCAGCGCTGCGGCAGACGCGCCATCTGCGGCTGCAGGCTGGCGGCGTAGAGCAGGTGGCGCAGGTTGACGACCAGGGTGGTGAACACCACGACCAGCACGCTGGCGCCACTGCCCAGCAGACTCAGCGCAATGAACTGCGCCGACCCGGCAAACACCAGCGCCGACATGGGCAGCGCGCCGGCGACGCCCAGCGGACTGGCCGACGCCAGCGCGCCGAAAATCAGCCCGAAGGGCGCAGCGCCCAGCAGCAGCGGCAGGGTGTCGCGCGCGCCGTGGAAAAACTCGGTGGAACGCCCTGCCGGGTGAGGCGGGGATGGGGAAGGGATCGAATCCATGCCCACAACCCTAGCGGCGTGGTGTCTTGCGGTCTTGAACATTCTTGCTCTGAGTGCCCCCAGGGCCGGGCTGCGCCCCGAGGGGGTCAAGGAAACTTGGGGCGGACCGGCGTTTCCTTGAGCGCATACCCCCCAGGCGTGATGCCGAAGGCGCGCTTGAACAGCCGGTGCAGATGCGACTGGTCGGCAAAGCCCAGACTTGCCGCGACGTCCGCCGGACTCAGCCCATCGCGCAGTAGGCGTTTGGCCTGCGCCAGCCGCCACTGGTTGCGCCAGGCGTGGGGCGGCAGCCCGACGCTGAGCGAGAACACGCGGTTGAGGTGCCAGGGGCTCAGGCCCGTTTCGCGCGCCAGGTCATCGAGGGTCAGCGCCGCATCCGTATCGGCGCGCAAAAGTTCCTGCACCCTGCGCACCGCGGCATCTTCGCGCCCGGTCGCTGGCTCGCTGACTCCGGCATGGCGCAGCAGCGGCGTCATGGCCTCGCGCCAGACGCTGCCGCGCTGCAAGGCGTCGTCCGAGTCCGTCAGGACGGCGTGCAGGCCCTGCAAGGCCCGGAACAGCGCGGCATCGTCGAACACCAAGCGATCGAAAGTCGGCGCACGCGCATCGCCGTCGCGCAGCTCGGCCATCAGATCGCCCAGTTTTTCCGGCGCGGGATAGAGCGCGCGATAGGCCCAGCCCCACTCTCCGCCGCTCTGCCCCGTGTGCACCTCGCCCGGCGGGATCACGATGAGACTGCCTGCGTTCGCTGCGCCTTCCATCCCGCGACATCGAAAGCGCTCGCAGCCTTCTTCGATCAAGGCGATGACGAAGGTGTCGTGCACATGCGGGGTAAACCGGTGATGCACATAGCGCGCCGTCAGCAGTTCCATGCCCGCGAAATCGGAGGCGATGTGCATGCGGGCCGATTCGATCTGTGGGGCGGCGGCGCAGGAAGACATGCAGAGATTGTCCGGCACTTTCCTTTGCCAGCGCTGCGAGTCGATCTTGTCATCCGCCAAAAACCTTGCCACTCACTCGGCCTTGCAGGATTTTTCACTTGTTTTGGCGTAAAAGTGATAGACCTTACATAAACAGCCTGGAGACCGCCATGCGTCTGTCCCGCCTCGAACCGTCCGATACCGATCAACTGTTTCAATGGCTGCACGAAGCCGACGAACTGGCGCAAGCGCGCGGCCATGCCGACGGACTCAGCGGCACGGCGCAGGATTTGCCCATCCTCCAGGCCCTGTTCGCGCAGTCGCCCGATACCGCGCTGACCCCCGAGCAGCTTCACGCCCTGTCGGCGGCGCTGGGCCGCATTCTGCTGCACGAGCAGGAGGGCAGCGACTGGGCCATCGTGCAGGGCGAACAGCAACGCGGCTATGCCATCCGCCGCATGGGCACGCTGCACTGGATTTCGCCCGAAGCCGTGTTGCGTTCGCACCTGCGCGGCAAGGCCGCCCTCGATCTGCGCCGGGTGTTCGCCTATATGCGCGATCTGCTCGATCCGCGCGCGCGGATGCACTAACGCTGAATCAACCCCCTCCCCACTCGTGGGGGTGGAGGCGAAAAAGGCAAAGCCAACTGCTTGGCTTTGCCCCGCCGGAACGGGGCTGGCTTGCAAGCCAGCCACTGGACGGGTTGGGGTGGGGAAAAGGCGCGTTCAAGAAGCCGGTTTGAGCGGCGTATAACCGTCGTTCAGGGTATGCAGAAAGGCGATGATGTCGCGCATGTCCTGCGCGCTCATCGCCGGTTTTTCGCCCAGGTGGCGGTTCAACGGCGGGTCGGTCACGTCCACATTGGCGTGATATTGCGGCGGCAGGTCGTCGTACTTCTGCACTTTGCCATCGACGGTGGGGTAAATCTTGCCCGGCTGCACGTCGCGAAAGTTGTAGAAATCGAGCACCTGCTTGAGCGAGTGATACACCCCGTTGTGGAAATACACCGGCCGCTGCGCCACATTGCGCAGCGTCGGGGTGAGGAACATGCCGCAGTATTGCGTCTGGTTTTTCAGATCGGTGCGGAAGGGCCCGCAAATCCCCAGGTCGAAGTAGTGCGGATTGTGGTTGGCCGGAATGTGCGGATTGCGCGGCACCCCCAGCGCCTCGTACTGCGTGTCGGTGAACAGCGGCGGCAGATGATCCTGGGTTGGCTGGTCGAGATGGCAGGCGGCGCAATCGCCCTTGTGCACGTCGTTGAACGCCAGATAACCGCGCATTTGCTGCGGCGTCAGTCTCGCCTTGCCCTGCAGCCAGGCGTCGAACTGGCTGTTGAAGGCGTGGAACTTCGGGTCTTCGATCTGGTAGCGGGCGATGGCGAACAGCGCTTCGGCCACGGTCTGTTTCGGGTCTTCGAACACGTTCGGCCCGAAAAGCTGCAAAAAATCCTTGGCATAGGGCTGATGTTCGATGATGCCCGCCACCCGCTGCGGCGTGCCGGCGTCCATTTCCACCGGGTTGAACAGCGGGCCACCCGCCTGCTGCTGCAGGGTATCGACGCGGCCGTCCCAGAACAGCCCGCCCGCGGGCACCAGGTTCTGCCCCGCCTGCGCCGTGCTCTGCGCGGTCTTGGTCGCGCGCTTGGCGTTTTTCGACAGCGTGACGAGTTGCTGCAGGGTGATGGTTTCGTTTTCGTCGTTGTCCGGCCCGATGGAAAACGCCTGCTGCCGGTAGAGATAGGCCAGAGACGGCGGCGGACGAAAGCCCGGCGATAGGCGCTCGGGGCCGCCATGCATCACCGGCCCGCTGCCCGGCGGCGGGTTGTAACCATAGGCCGGGTCGTGGCAGGAGGCGCAGGACATCTTGCCCGAGGCCGACAACGCCTTGTCGAAAAACAGTTGCCGCCCCAGCAGCGCCACCGCCGACAAAGGTTGCTGCGGCGGCAGCACGAACTGTACCGGATGCGGATTGCCGCCCAGCGCGTAGGTAAAGCTCTGCACCGGATGGAGCAGCCAGACGATGGGCGCGATGCTCGGCTGCTCGTGCATGCCCCAGGCCAGCGCGGCGCCGCTGCCCGCGATCAAGATGACGAGCGCCGTAACCAGGCGCCGCCTCCAGCGGGGACGGCCAGGTGTTCGCGGACGCGCCTGCGGCGCAGGCCGGGAAGCGACGGCGGGAGTGGAAGGGCCGGTGGACATGATTGCTTTTTCGTCGTATTTGGGAAACGCTAAAAACCGCAGGTTCCATTAAAAACCCCTCCCCCGCCAGCGGGGGAGGCTGGGAGGGGGCCGATTCACAGCCTGCTCCCCACCCCAACCCTCCCCACAAGCGGGGAGGGAGAGAACACCCTCCCCCACGGCGTGGGGAGGTTCGGAGGTGCATTGTTTGCATAGCGCAGCACCGTCTTCTCCTCCCCCGCTTGCCGGGGGAGGTTGGGAGGGGGAGAGAGGCGTCTGATTCATCATGCCTCTCCCCACCCCAACCCTCCCCACCCGTGGGGAGGGAGAACCCATCAGCGCTTCCTTAGGTCCTTTCCACTGATGCCAGGCCGGGCGCCAGGGGAAAAGACCGCCCGGTCTGGGCGGTCGAATGCAGCGCGATCAGCTCTGCTTGGTGAACAGCGAGACGTTGAATTGCGGCGTCAGGCTGTTTGCCGGCGGCTTGCTCAGCACCGTGCCCTGCGCCGGATCGATGAACACCTTGGGCGCGCTGCCCTGCGATTTGCTGAAATCGAACAGGCCCATGATGGAACCGGCGCCGGCATCGAACGAGCCGCCGCCCAGACGTTCGCCGCCCAGCCAGTTGTCCTCGATGAACTTCACGACGGATGCCTGGCTGATCGGTGTGTTGCTGACATAGTTGCTCCTGGCCCAGGGCGAGATCACCAGGAAGGGAATCCGCGTGCCGGGGCCGCAGCGGCCGTTGACCGGCTTGCCGTTCACGCCATTGAGCGGCGTGCCCTTGCCGCACACCCCCGCGCCATCGAGCTGGTCGGCCTGGGGATCGAACGAGGGATTGGTGGTGGTGGCGAAGGCGTGGTCATACCAGCCGTCGGAATCGTCCCAGGTGACGATCACCGCGGTGCTGCTCCACTGCGGCTGCTGTTCGAGGAAGTTGACCACCTGCGCGACAAAGGCCTGCTCGTCCAGCGGGTCGGAATAGCCCGCGTGGCCGTCCTCGAACGCCGGCGCCTTCAGGTACGCCACCGCCGGCATGTCGCCGGCCTTGACCGCGGCAAAGAAGTCCTGCAGACCGTACTCGTGGTTGGCCGGATCGGGGGTCTTGCCGTCGGTCTCCAGGGTGTGGCCGATGGCCAGGGTCGAACTCGGGCGGGCGTGGGTCGGGTTGGCGGTGCTCTTGTAATACTGGAACCAGTTGTGGTGCTGGATGTAGTCGCCCACATTGGCGCCGACCACGGGCGAGTAGGTGCTGCGCTTGCAGCCGGTGGTGCCGTTGGGGTTGGTCACGCCGAGGTTGAACCCGCCCATGAAGCCGCCCCAGGAGATGTTCTTGCCGTTGAGCAGGTCGCCGATGTTCTTGCCCGTCATGGCCACCTGGTTCTTTGGGTTGGAGCAGACGTCATAGGCCGGATCGACGTCGTTGATCAGGCCAAAGCCGCCCTGCCCGTCGCTGATGTAGTAGGAATACTTGCTCAGGGTGAAGGGCTGATCCGTCGTGGCCACAAGTTTCACGCCATTGGTCTGGCCGCTCACCACTTCCAGCGCGCCCGGGGTCGAAGGGCCGTAGGTATCGGTGTAGGCGTCGTCGCTCAGGGCGAAGTTCTGCGCATAGTTCCACATCGCGCCGACGGTGTTGCCGTCGAAATAGCCCATGACCTGACCCTTGGTGCCGAAGGCGCCCACACCGCCGGGCGTGGCCGCGCCGGTGTATTTCGGGAACAGATCAGCCTTGCCGCCGTCGTACGCCTGCTGCTCTGCCGTGTAGGCATGGTTCTGGTCGGCGGTCGCGGCCTGGGAACGATCGAGGCGGAACGGCTCGGCAGCGTCCGTGCCGTTGGCGGTGTTGGTGAAGTTGGGATTCTTGGTCATCAGATTGGCGGTGACCAGGTTGTTGACCGAAGGCGTACCCGCCTTGGCGGTGAACGCCGGTTCGCCCGCCGGGTTGGCGGCCTTGGGATAGGTGGCGAAGTAGTGGTCGAACGACACGTTTTCCTGATACAGCACGACGACGTGCTTGATCGGGGTGGCGGTGGCCAGCGCACGAGCCGCGGTGTAATTGGTGCCGGGCACGGTGGCGACGGCATCCGACCCGCCGCCGCAGGCAACCAGAGTAACGCCGGCCACGGCAAGCGCCGAGGCCAGTAGGGTTTTGCGCAACATGGTGAAACTCCCTGAAGGATGTGAACGAAGGAACTGCGCGAGGAGGGCAATGTCATCCGCGCCTCACGCAATGCCCGCCATTCTTGGGAGGGCAAATGTCGTTTCCGTGACCAGGTTGCGCCGGGCAACAACTGGTTTCAAACCATACGAATGGATAACGGTTTGTCGCATTCGGACAGCCTGCTGACGCCCGCTGCCGACACAGCCAGAGCGCAAGGAAAATTCAGCGCGCGAGGTTTTTCAGCGCCTGGCGGATGCCGTCATCCACGCTGCACCCTGCAGGCAGCGCCTTGACCGCGGCGGCGGCTTCGCGCTCGGAATAGCCCAGCGCGATGAGGGCCTGCAGGATGTCGGAAGCGCTGCCCCCGGCGGCCGTTGCGGCCCCACCCAGATCGGCGCCGAGCTTGCCCTTGAGTTCGAGCAGCAGACGCTCGGCGGTCTTCTTGCCGATGCCCGGCACGCGGATGAAGCGCGCGACGTCCTGCTGCGTCACGGCCTGGGCGATCTCGTTCACGCTCAGGCCGGAGAGCACGGCCAATGCGATGCGCGGGCCGATGCCGCTGATCTTGAGCAGCTCGCGAAACGTGCCGCGCTCGCCCGCGGTGGCGAAACCGTAGAGCAGGTGCGCGTCTTCGCGGATGACGGTGTGGATGAGCAGGGTGACGCTCTGCCCCACGGCGGGCAGGTCGTACAGGGTGCTCATCGGCACATCGACCTCGTAGCCCACCCCGCCCACGTCGAGCAGGATTTGCGGGGGGGATTTGTCGAGCAGGATGCCGTGCAGTCTTCCGATCATGCGCAAACTTTAGCAGCGCGGGGAAGGCCTGCCGCTAACATTCGCGGATTGTTCTGCAGCGACCCCTCATGACCCGACCCTCCTCCTACAGCAAACAAGACCTCATCACCTGCGGCGAGGGCCGACTGTTCGGCCCGGGCAATGCGCAGCTCCCCTTGCGCGAAATGCTGATGATGGACCGCATCTCCCATATCGCAGCCGAAGGTGGAACCTACGGCAAGGGCGTGATCGAAGCCGAACTCGACATCCACCCCGACCTGTGGTTTTTCGGCGTGCACTTCCAGGGCGACCCGGTGATGCCCGGCTGCCTGGGGCTGGATGCCATGTGGCAGCTCGTGGGCTTTTACCTCGGCTGGATGGGCGGCCTGGGCCGCGGTCGCGCGCTGGGCGTCGGTGAGGTGAAATTCACCGGCCAGGTGCTGCCCACGGCGAAGCTGGTGCAATACCGCATCGACCTCAAACGGGTGATCAACAGCCGTCTGGTGATGGGCATCGGCGATGGCATCATGCGGGTCGATGGCCGGGAAATCTACACCGCCAAGGATCTGCGCGTCGGGCTGTTCACGTCCACCGAAGGGTTCTGAACAACGGATCAGGGCCCCGCACCTGATCGGGGCAGACCCTATAGGCGGCGGCACCGGAACAACGATACAGTCCAAATGTATCCAATTGTTATTGAGGCCGTTTTATGCGCCCGTCCCCCTTTCCCGATCTTCAACGCCGCCGCCTGTTGGGCTGGGGCCTCGGTGTGGCCGGGCTGGCAGCCGCTGGCGCCGCCGCGCCGCACCTGGCCGCCTTCGCCGCCGACGCGGTGGACTTCATTCGCGGCCCCAAGGTGCCCGATGTGCCGTTCACCCAGGTGTCCGATCACGTCTATGTGATCTACGCCGCCGATGGCTTTCCCACCGAAAGCAATCAGGGCATGATGAGCAATATCACCGCGGTGAAAACCGCCAAGGGCGTGGTCATCCTCGACTCCGGCGCGTCGGTGCAGATCGGCGAAATGGTCATCCGCCAGTTGCCCCAGGTGAGCGACAAGCCGGTGATCGCGGTGTTCAACTCGCACTATCACGGCGATCACTGGCTGGGCAACGACGCCTTCGTCGCCGCGTTCGGCGACGAACTCCCGATCTACGCCATGGCGCACACCCGCGAGATGATCCGCGGCTACACCGGCACCGAATGGCAGCAGGCCATGCTCAAGTGGACCAACCAGTCCACTGCAGGCACGCGCGTCATCGCCCCCAACCGCGACGTGAAGCACGGCGACCTGTTCGACTTCGGCGACGTCACCCTGCGCGCGCACCATTACGGCACCGCGCACACGCCTTCAGACGTTTGCATCGAAGTGGTGCAGGACAGAATCACCCATGTGGGCGATGTGCTGATGGACCGTCGCATCGCCAATATGGACGACGGCTCCTACCCCGGCTCGCTGCACTATATGGACAAGCTGGAGCAGAACATCCCGGCAAGCAACTGGCTGCCCGGCCACGGCCATGCGGGACGTGAAGTGATGGCCTGGCAGCGCGAACTGTTCACCGCGATCTGGGAACACGCGCAGAAGGCCGCGCAGGACATGGCCGGCCCCGACGCCGCGATCGCCGCGGCCAAGGCCGATCCGCGCGTGGCGTCCAAGGCCAAGGAGACCGCGGGTTGGGACAACAACATCGGCAAGTACATCAGCCTCGCCTATCTGGAGGCGGAGCAGAAGGTGTAGCCAGCCTGAGAACACCCCCAGACCTGCCGCGTTCGCGTCATCCCCCCGAAGGGGATGAGAAAACCTGGGGCGGCCCTGCGTTTCCTTGAGAGCCAGGCCAGATCTGCGCGAATCTGCCGTCAAGCGGCTGAGGCTGTCCACGCCGAAGCGAGCAGCCTGATCGCGAGGTAGGCCATCAGCATCGCGATGGCGACATCAAGCCAACGCCAGGCCGGCGCCGACTTGAACAGCCATGCCATGCGCCGGCTGCCCCAGGCGAGGGCGACGAACCACAGTAGCGACGCCAGCATGGTTCCCGCCGCGAACGGAACCTGCTGCGCCGCCGGTTTGCCCGCTCCGATCGACCCGATGAGTACCACCGTGTCCAGCCAAGCGTATGGATTGGCAAATCCCAGCAGGAAGGCCGTTTTCAATACCCCGCGCTGCGATACGGCATTCCCGCTTTCATCCGGTGTGGATGCGTTGCGAAGGCTGGCGCGCAGCCGCTGCCCGCCGAACCAGACCAGGTAGACCGCCCCGGCGATAACCAGCGCGGATTGCGCGCGGGGACTGTGGCCGAGCAGCACGCCGACCCCGGCTATGCCCAGCGCAATCAGCACCGCATCGGCCAGCACGCAGATCACCACGACCCCCCAAACGGCTCCGCCAGCCACGGCCTGCCGGATGACCAAAGTGTCCTTTGGCCCTGGGGCGGCGAACAAACCGATACCCAGCAACAAGCCTTCGCTGAATAGTGCAGCAAGCATGCGGATCACGCCCTCTTTGCCGACATCTGGAAGCCATCGGTGTCTTGAGCGAAGCTATATCGAGCTTTCGTCGCGGAGTCGACACCCCGATACTCCTGCAATATGCGCGAGTCACTCTGCATCATCGTCATCGACATCGAGACGGTGCCGTAGCCAGAGGCAACCAGCGAGACGCAGCAATCCTTGAGATTCTTCATGACAGACTCCAGTTGAGCATGAATAAAAGGCGGCAGACGTCCACCGTCGGAACTTCGGAACCATCGACTCGAACACTTGCGTTCTGTCAGTGATCGGGCACGCAGGGGACATCTGCTTGGGCGCCAGTTTCATGAATGCGGATGAAGTCTGCATGTCGGTGTGTTCTCCGCCGCGTGCAAACCGTCGGTTTTGATGAACAATCCATCGGGCAGGAATCATGAGCAGCTACGCAGATCAACACAACGGACTTCGAGCCATCCTCGCAAGGCGCAGCCGGGAGCTGGGAAAGACTCGCGCCGGCATCGCGCGCGATGCGGAGTTGTCTCGTACCTACCTTTACGCTCTGGCCAATGGCAGCGCGCAAGACCCCTCCGTGCGGACCCTGGTCAAACTCGCCCGCGCCTTGCAGGTGTCGCCCCTGCTGCTGTTTCGCCACTACGCGGATGCCGCGGGAGCGCCGATGTCCGGGGCGCCATTGCTGCCGACGAATCGCGCGGTCGGTCTGCACGACTCGGAAGACGTTGCCGTGTTCAATGCGGACTTGACCATGCCCGACCATGCCCTGGTCCTGCCGGGGGAAGCGTTCCGCAAGGTCTGGGAAGTCCAGAACGTCGGCAACGTGCCGTGGCGCGGGCGGCGGCTGGTGCGCGTCGACGACGACTACGTCCTCGCCCGTCGCACCGCGGACGGCCTGCGCGCCGTGCTCAGCCCGTCGCTCGCCAGCCTGCACCGCGAGATTGCGATCCCCGACGCCCTGCCCGGCCAGCCCGCGCAGATCGGCGTCGACTTCTCGGCGCCGAATGAGAGCTGCACGGTCGCCTCGATCTGGCGCATCGAAGACGCGCAAGGCCGACCCTGCTACGGCCCTGCCTTCCTCTGCCACGTCATCGTGACGGTCATGGCGCGGTGAAGTCGGCAAATGGCCCGAGCCGGTTGACGCTACCGCACCTGCTCCACCGCCAGCGGCACTTTCACACCGTGCTCGAACTCCGACAGGGTGATGCTGGGGTCGGCGAGTTCGCCGGTGGCGGTGAAGTGAATGTCGCTGTCGGTCACGCCGTCGTAGTCGATATGGCGGATGTACGGCAGATAGACCTTGGGGTCGCTCGACCCCGCTTTCATCATCGCGTGCGCCAGCACCATGGCCGCGTCATAGGCGTTGGGCGAGTAGAGCTGGAAGGCGGCCGCGCCGAACTCGGCGTCGTAGCGCGCTTTCCACGCCTTGCCCTTGGGCAGCTCGGACAGCGGCGCGCCGCCCTGCGCGCAGATCGTGCCGTTGACTGCGTCGCCCGCCACCTTGGCCATGATGGGCGCGCAAATGCCGTCGCCCCCCATCAGCCGCGCGGTGATTCCGATCTGGCGCATCTGCCGCACCATCGGCCCGGCCTGGCTGTACATGCCGCCGTAGAAAATCACTTGCGGATGGTCGGCCTTGATGCGTGTGAGAATGGCGGAAAAGTCGCTGGTCTTGTCATCGGTGTATTCGCGGTCGACCACGTCCATTCCGAGCTTTTTCGCCGTGGCGGCGAACACATCGGCCAGCCCCTGGCCGTAGGCGGTGCGGTCGTCGATCACCGCCACCCGCTGCACATGCAGGGTGTCGTGGGCATACTCGGCCAGCCCCGCGCCCAGCGCGTTGTCGTTGGCGATCATGCGGAAAAAGGTCTTATACCCTTGTTCGGCGATCTTGGGCGAGGTGGACGACGGGGTGATTTGCGGAATTCCCGCCCGGGCGTAAATGCGCGCCGCCGGGAAAGTGCAACCCGAAGTCTGATGGCCGATGACGCCGCTCACCCCCTCGTCCACCAGCTTCTGCGCCACCAGCGTGGCCTGCGTGGGCAGACCCTGATCGTCTTCGGCATCCATCGCCCAGCGCACCGCCTTGCCGCCGATCGCGGCATGCTCGGCATTGAGCCGGTTCAGCGCCATCTGCACGCCGTTGACCGCGTCCTGCCCGCTGGCCGCCAAGGGGCCGGACAGCGGCACGGCCACACCGATGAGCACACGCGGCTCGGCCGCATGCGCCGACAGCCCCAGACCGGCGAACAGCGCCAAAGACATTCCCGTCAATCGCCAAGATGAAGTCATGAGGTTCTCCTTGAAAACGATGAATCCGGATCATCGAGCAAGAACCGTGCGCGGCCTGTAAGCAGATGCATCTGCACCTACTGAGAAACACGCCGGGCCGCCCCAAGTGTTTCTCACCCCCTCCGGGGGCCTGACTCGCAGAGGCAGGTCTGGGGGCACTCGGCAACCCGCCTTCAACCGATCAGCCGCCCTCCTCGCACCCGCATGCCGCGCAGTTGCGCGGCGCTGAGCTTGCCGCTTTCCACATCGATCTTGCCTGCGCCTGCCGGTGGAGCCGCCCGCTGCAGCGCCGCCAGACCGCGCTGGGTGTGGGCGTGGCAAATCGCCAGCCCGAGCGCATCTGCGGCGTCGGCACCGGGCTGGCCGGGAAGCGCGAGCAGTCGCGCCACCATGTCCTGGATCTGCGACTTGCTGGCGCGGCCGTAGCCGACGATGGATTTTTTCAGTTGCAGCGCGGTGTACTCGACCACCGGCAGCCCTTGCGCCACCAGCGCGGCGATCGCCGCGCCGCGCGCCTGCCCCAGCAGCAGGGTGGACTGTGGGTTGACGTTGACGAACACGATTTCCACCACGGCCACATCCGCCTGCGCCTCGCGCGCCACCTGGCTTACGCCGTCGAACAGGGTCTTGAGCCGCTCGGGCAGTGCGCCTTTGGGAATGCGGATGGCGCCACTGCCCCGATAGCCCAGGCGCTGTCCGTGGGCATCGATCACGCCATAGCCGGTGGTGTTGAGTCCGGGGTCGATGCCGAGGATGCGCATGGGGTGCGCCGCGGCTCAGTGCCGGAAATGCCGCATGCCGGTGAGCACCATCGCCATGCCGTGCTCGTCGGCGGCTTTGATGACTTCGGCGTCGCGCATCGAGCCGCCGGGCTGGATGACGGCTTTGATGCCGGCCTGCGCGGCATTGTCGATGCCGTCGCGGAAGGGGAAGAAGGCGTCGGATGCCATCACCGAGCCGGGCACGGACAGGCCGGCGTGCTCGGCCTTGATGGCGGCGATGCGCGCGGAGTTGACCCGGCTCATCTGGCCCGCGCCCACGCCGATGGTGGCGTTGTCGTTGGCGTAGACGATGGCGTTGGACTTGACGAACTTGGCCACGCGCCAGGCGAACTGCAGGTCGCGCATTTCTTCCGCGGTCGGCTGGCGCTGACTCACCACCTGGATGTCGCCGGACAGCAGCAGGTCGGCGTCCTGCACCAGCAGCCCGCCGGTCACGCGCTTGTAGTCCAGGCGCTGACCCGGCTGCGCGGGCCAGGCGCCAGTACTCAGCAGACGCACGTTTTTCTTCGCCGCGCAGACGTCGATGGCGGCCTGCGACACGCTGGGCGCGATGATGACTTCGACGAACTGACGCTCGACGATGGTCTGCGCCGTGGCCGCGTCGAGTTCGCGGTTGAACGCGATGATGCCGCCAAAGGCCGATTCGGGATCGGTCTTGTAGGCACGGTCATAGGCGTCCAGAAGACTGGCGCCATACGCCACGCCGCAGGGATTGGCGTGCTTGACGATGACGCAGGCGGGGGCCGCGTCGAACTGCTTGACGCATTCCAGCGCGGCGTCGGCGTCGGCGATGTTGTTGTAGCTCAGCTCCTTGCCCTGCAACTGGCGGGCGGTGGCGATGCTGGCCTCGCGCGCACCCGGCTCGACGTAGAACGCCGCGTTCTGATGCGGGTTCTCGCCGTAGCGCAGGTCCTGCTGCTTGACGAAGGACAGGTTGAGCTGCCGCGGAAACTGCGCCCGCGTGCCGTCCTCCTGCAGCGCGGACAGGTAGTTGGAAATGGCCGCGTCGTACTGCGCAATGCGGTTGAACGCCGCCACCGACAGACGAAAGCGCGTGGCCTCGCTCACCTGGCTAGAGGCGCGCAGCTCGGCAACGACCACGGCGTAGTCGGCGGGATCGGTCAGCACCGCGACGTGGCGGTAGTTCTTCGCGCCGGAGCGCACCATGGCCGGGCCGCCGATGTCGATGTTCTCGATGGCCTCATCGAGCGTGTGCGGCCCCGCCACCGTGGCCTCGAAGGGGTAGAGGTTGACGCAGAGGATGTCGATCGCCGGCAGGTCGTGCGCCTCGGTCTGCGCCACGTGCTCGGGCAAGTCGCGCCGCGCCAGCAGCCCGGCATGCACCTTGGGATGCAGGGTCTTCACCCGGCCGTCGAGCATTTCGGGAAAGCCGGTGTAGTCGGCCACCTCAAGCACCGGCAGCCCGGCGCCCCGCAGCAGTCTGGCGGTGCCGCCGGTGGACAGCAGACGCACGCCCAGCGCGTGCAGGTCGCGGGCGAAGTCGAGCACGCCGGTCTTGTCGGAAACGGAAATCAGGGCTTGCATGGCAGTCTCGGAGGATGGAAATGGACGGGTGGGCTGGGCGGGTCAAAGCAGCTTGTGTTCGGCCAGCTTCTTGCGCAGGGTGTTGCGGTTGATGTCGAGCCAGCGCGCCGCGAGCGTCTGGTTGCCCTCGGCATGCTTCATCACCGTGGCCAGCAGCGGTTTTTCCACCGCAGCCAGCACCATGGCATGTATGCCGTGCGGCTCGGAGCCGCCGAGGTCGTCGAAGTAGGCTTCGAGGCTGTCGACGACACATTGTTCGAGCGTGGTCTTGCGGGGGGCGGCAGGCATGGCGGGACGCGAGTGAGCGGGACTGCAGGCGGAGAGGGTTCAGGCGGCCAGCGGCGCGGTCTGGTTCGAGTCGGGGTCGAGAAAGCCGCGCAGCGCGGCGAGTTGTTCGGCTGCGCTGCCCAGGGTGTTGAACTGCCGACGAAACGCATCGCCACCCGGCAAGGACGCGACATACCAGCCCACATGCTTGCGCGCGGTGCGCACGCCGATGGCTTGGCCGTACAGCGCATAGTGATCGTCGAGGTGGACGAACAGCCAGTCGCACCATTGCGCGGGCGCGGGGTCGGGCAGCACGACGCCGCCCTGCAGAAAGGCAGCGACCTGGCCGAACAGCCAGGGCCGGCCCAGGGCGGCACGGCCGATCATCACCGCGTCGGCGCCGCTTTGCCGCAGCACGGCAGCGGCCTTTTGCGGCGAGTCGATGTCGCCGTTGGCCACCACCGGAATGCCGACACTGCGCTTGACTTCGGCAAGGGTGTCGTATTCCGCTTGGCCGCCATAACCCTGCTCGCGGGTGCGGCCATGCACCACAAGCATGGCGGCTCCCGCGGCTTCGGCGCGGCGGGCGATGCGTGGCGCGTTACGGGCGCTGGCGCACCAGCCCGCGCGCATCTTGAGCGTGACCGGGGCGTCGAACGGGCGGGCGGCCGCCACCGCAGCCTCCACCAGCCGGGCGGCGAGGTCTTCGTCCTGCATCAGCGCGGAACCGGCCCAGCGATTGCACACCTTCTTTGCCGGGCAGCCCATATTGATGTCGATGATGTCGGCGCCGCGCTCCAGGTTGTAGCGCGTGGCCTCGGCGATCTGCCCGGGGTCGGTGCCGACGATCTGCACCGCAATCGGCGCGGCCTCGCCATCGTGATTGGCGCGGCGCGAGGTCTTGAGGGTGTCGCGCAGATCGGCACGCGAAGTCACCATCTCACTCACGCAATAGCCCGCGCCGAGTTGTCGCGCCAGACGACGGTAGGGCCGGTCGGTCACGCCCGCCATCGGCGCGGCGAACACGCGGTTGGGCAGCAGGTGCCGACCCAGGCGCAGGCCGTGCGCAAGCCCGGGAAGGGGCGCGGAGGAAATGGGATCGGCGGGGTTGGACATGCGCGTGGCGAACGGTCAGCGAGCAGAAGGCGGGCCACATCGGCGCTGCCGTTTTTTTGAGCAGCAGATTTTAGGCGATCCGGCGGACCGCCAGCCCGCGGCTCACTTCGGCTGCGCGGGCCGAGCCCCAGCGTCTGGCTCGGGTGCCAGGCCCTGCGCGCGCCGCTCGGAGATCCGGGCCCACACGGCGCGCTTGCCGGCATCATCCAGACACGACCAGTCGCTGATTTCCTGCAGGGTGCGGGCGCAGCCCCGGCAAAGCCCGCTGGCCACGTCCAGCGTGCAGACATCGATGCAGGGGGAGGCGACGGTCATCGCGGAGGCTGGGTCACTGCGCTCGGGGTTGCACCCAGCCAGCGCGGCAGGTCGTCGGGCCGCAGGGCAAAGACCGCGTGCGGATGCCCTGCCGCGGCCCAGATGCGGTCGAAGCGCCACAGGCTGTCGTCCACCAGGGCGATGGGCGGCTGGGTATGGCCCACCGGGCTGACCCCGCCGATGGCAAAGCCGGTGGCCGCGCGGACGAAATCGGCGTCGGCGCGCGAGAGCCGGCCCACCCGCGCGGCCACGGCGTGTTCGTCCACCCGGCGGTCGCCGGCGCAGACCACCAGCACGGCACGCTCGCTGTCCACATGCCGGAACACGATGGACTTGGCGATCTGCCCGAGCGCCACGCCGAGCGCGTCGGCCGCCTGCTGCGCGGTGCGTGCGGCGGCGTCGAGCATGACGGGCCGCTCGGCATGGCCCAGGGCGGCGAGCGCGTCGATCACGCGCTGCACGGAGTCCGAAGGAGAGGAGATCACGGCGACTGGCATGGCTTGAACAGGGTTTTGAAAAGGGTTTGAAGGGCCGTCGTTCACGCCGCGCAAACCGGCTCGCCCCGCTGGTCAGCCCACTTGGCGAGCAGCGCCTTGCCGGCGCGGCTGTGGTTCGGACGGTCGATGGCACGGGTGATGAAGTCGCCCGCCTCGACCACGGCGCGCAGGTTCACCCCCGTGTCCAGCCCCAAGCCGTGCAGCAGGTAGAGCACGTCTTCGGTGGCGACATTGCCGGTGGCACCCTTTGCATACGGGCAGCCGCCCAGACCGGCGACTGAGGAATGAAAACGGGCCACCCCCATCTGCAGCGCCGCGAGTATATTGGCCAGCGCCTGGCCATAGGTGTCGTGGAAGTGACCGGCCAGCCTGTCGATGGGGAAGACTGCGGCGCTGGCCTCGAACACGGCCTGCACCGCGCCCGCGGTGCCCACGCCGATGGTGTCGGCAATGTCGATGCAGTCGCAGCCCAGGTCGGCCATGCGGCGCACCACCTCGGCGACCGCTGCCGGTTCGACCGCGCCCTGGTACGGGCAGCCCAGCGCCACGGAGATGCTGCCGCGCAGCTTCACCCCCGCAGTCTTGGCAGCCTCGGCCACGGGACGAAAGCGCTCGATCGATTCGGCGATGGAGCAGTTGATGTTCTTCTGCGCGAAAGCCTCGCTCGCGGCGCTGAACACCACGACCTCGCCGGCGCCCGCGGCCAGCGCCGCTTCCATGCCTTTCATATTGGGCACCAGGGCCGAGTAAAGGGTGCCCGGACGGCGGCGGATGCCCGCCATCACCTCGCTGCTGCCCGCCATCTGCGGCACCCATTTGGGCGAGACGAAGGCAGCGGCCTCCACGTTCGGAAAGCCTGCCGCCGACAGGCGGTCGATCAGCGCGATCTTCACCGCGGCGGGCACGGGCCTGGCTTCGTTCTGCAGCCCGTCGCGCGGGCCGACCTCGACGACTTCGACGAATTTCGGCAAATTGCCCAAGGCTTTCATTCCAGTGTCTCCAGCTTCAAACCTCAATAACCCAGCCGCATGTCCACCACGCCGCCCGGTTTTTCGCCGCGCTCGATGGCGGCAATCTTGCGCATCACCTGCGCCGCAGACGGCCCCACCAGAGTCTGCGCCGCCACGTGCGGGGTGACGCGCACCCGCGGATGGCGCCACAGCGGATCGTCTCCCGGCAGCGGCTCGGTGGCGAACACGTCGAGCAGGGCGCTGGACAGATGCCCGCCGTGCAGCAGATCGAGCAGGTCGGCCTGATCGATGACCGCGCCGCGGCTGGCGTTGATGACATGCGCGCCCTGCGGCAGGCGGCTCAGTGCAGCGTAGTCGAGCAGGCCGCGGGTGTCTGCGGTCAACGGCAACAACACCACCAGCACCCGGGTCTGCGCCAGAAATTCATCGAGGCGATCCAAGGCATGGATTGGGCAGCCCAGCTCGGCGGCAAAACGCGACTGTCCGCTGCGGCTGCAGGCCAGAATGGGAAAGTCCATCGCCGCCACGCGCCGCGCCGCCGCTGCGCCCATCTGCCCCAGACCGAGAAAACCCACGGTGAAACTGGCGCGTGGCGGCAGGGGCAGCGGCTCCCAACGGGCTTGGGCCTGCTGCGCGGCGTAGTCCATCATGCGGCGATAGGCGTGCAACACGCCTTCGGCCACATAGTCGCCCATCTGCCGCCCCATGCCCGCGTCTTCGAGCCGGATGAGCGGCACGCCGGGATGCAGCCGGTGCAGCACCGGAGCGATGGCGTCCACCCCCGCACCCAGATTGAACACGGCGCGCAGCCCCATCTGCCCTTGCAGCCAGTCGGTCGGCGGCTTCCACACCAGGGCGAACTCGGCCTGGGTTTCGGGCTGACGGCAGGCATCGATGACCTCGACGGCCAGGCCGGTTTCCTGGGCATGCTGCATCAGCGCCTCGCGCCAGCGGCGAAACGGCTCGTCCGGGTCCCACACCGCCAACCTCATGCCGACACGCCCTCGGTTTTCAACGCTTCGATGCGCAGCAGCTCTGCGCCTTCGCTCACCTGATCGCCCACCGCGCAGAGCACCTCGCTCACCTGCCCGGCCGACGGGGCGCTGAGGGTGTGTTCCATCTTCATGGCTTCGAGCACCAGCAGCGGGGCGCCGGCCTGCACCGTGTCGCCCGGCTGCACATGCAGGGCGATGATCTTTCCGGGCATCGGCGCGGTCAGGCGGCCGCCCGCCTGTCCCGCGTCGGCGGCGCCCAGATCGGCACCCAATCGTTGCAGCATGGCCTGCTCGCCGCCTGAGAACACCTGAAAGGATGTCTCGCCCAGCCGCACGACATTCACTTGCGCGCGCTGCCCGCCCAAGGTGATGACCAGGGCGAATTCCGTCGTGGCAGCGTTCACCCGCGCGCAGTGCGCAGAACAGGCGAAGCGCTGCGGCTGCTCCAGCCCCGGCGTCTGGATGCGCAAGGGCCGACCTGCTGCCGCCGGATGCAGCGTGCAGTCCAGCGTCCCCCACGGACTGTCGAAGCGAAACGCGCGCGGCGGCATCGCGCCGTTGGTAAACCCGTCGCAGGCCGACCAGGGATCGGCGGTCTGCTGCGCGCGTTCGTCTTCGAGCAAGGCGCCGATCACGGCGGCGCAGGCCAGCGACTGTGGCATGGACGGCGGCGCCAGCAGCGCCTGCTGCTCGCGGGCGATCAATCCGGTGTCGAGCGCGGCCTGGGCAAACGCGGCAACCCCCAGCAGGCGGTGGAGAAACTGCGCATTGGTCTGCAAACCGGCGATGCGGGTCGCGGCCAGCGCCTGGCGCAGCCGCCTGCGCGCCTGCTCGCGCGTCTCGCCCCAGGCCACGAACTTGGCGATCATGGGGTCGTAGAACGGGGTGATGGTGTCGCCCTCGCGCACCCCGCCATCGACTCGAATCCCATCTGCGTCTACCGGGCCGAAAGCGGCGTGCGGCGGCAGCGCCAGCCGTCGCAACTGACCGGTGACAGGCAGAAACCCGGCCTCGGGATGTTCGGCGTAGAGCCGCGCCTCGATGGCATGGCCGCTGCAGCGCACCTCGGCCTGGGTGATGGGCAGCGGTTCGCCCGCGGCCACGCGCAATTGCCACGCCACCAGGTCCAGCCCGGTGATCAGCTCGGTGACCGGATGCTCGACCTGCAGGCGCGTATTCATCTCCATGAAATAGAACGTCTGCGGCGTCCCGGCTTCGCTGCATTCGACGATGAATTCCACCGTGCCTGCGCCGACATAGCCCACCGCGCGGGCGGCGGCCACGGCGGCCTCGCCCATCTCGCGGCGCAGGGCCTCGGGCAGACCGGGGGCCGGGGCTTCCTCGATGACTTTCTGATGGCGGCGCTGCATCGAACAATCACGCTCGAACAGCCACAGCACATGCCCGTGCCGGTCGGCAAACACCTGGATCTCGATATGCCGCGGGTTGCGCACCAGGCGCTCGATGAGCACCGCATCGTTGCCGAAGCTGCTCTGCGCCTCGCGGCGGCACGAGGCCAGCGCCGCAGCGAAATCTTCGGCGCGCCGCACCTCGCGCATGCCCTTGCCGCCGCCGCCCGCGCTCGCCTTGATGAGCACGGGAAAACCGATGCGCTCGGCTTCGGCCTGGAGCAGCGCCGCGCTTTGGTCCGCGCCGTGATAGCCGGGCACCAGCGGTACGCCTGCCGCCTGCATCAGCCGCTTGGACTCGGCCTTCAGCCCCATCGCCTGCATGGCCTCGGGCGGCGGGCCGATGAACACCACCCCGGCCTCGGCGCACTGCCGGGCGAAGCCTGCGTTCTCGCTGAGAAAGCCATAGCCGGGATGGATGGCCTGCGCGCCGGTGTCGCGCGCCGCCCGCAGGATGCGCTCGCCGCGCAGATAGCTCTGCGCCGCCTCGGCCGGGCCGATGCCCACCGCCTCGTCGCACGCCGCCACATGCGCGGCCTGCGCATCGGCCTCGGAATACACCGCGACGGTGCCGATGCCCAGCCTGCGGCAGGTGGCGGCCACGCGGCAGGCGATCTCGCCGCGATTGGCGATCAGGATTTTCGAGAACATCTCAGCACTCCCAGGTCTGTGCGGCGGCGAGATCGCCCGCTACGGCGCTGCGCGCCTGCAGTCGATTTGGCTGCGCCGCTGCGTCCCGGCGCTGCCGGGACTGGTCGCCGCGATTGGTGATCAGGATTTTCGAGAACATCTCCAGTCTCCGTTTGGTGGCTTGCATCAATCTGGTTTGTCCCGGTACGGCACATCGGTCGCGCCGTGTGGGGGTTGCTTTGCGACAGGTTCAGGTCTGCCGCTGAACATCCGCACCATGCGGCCCAGCAGACCGCGGACGAAGTGAAAGCTCTTGCGCGCCAGCCACACCATGACGATCAGCACCCCCACCAGGGCGATGAAAAACAGCACCGGGTGCACCCAGGCCAGCCACAGCCCGCCGAGCACCAGCGCGTCTTCGCCCAGCGAAGCGCCGACGTTGGAAAACGGCTCGGGCGAGGTGTTGATCGCCGCGCGGGTGGAGAGCTTGGTGCCGTGGCTCACCGCGGCCAGACCGCCGCCCGCCGCAGCCGCCAATGCGGCGACAAAGGTGTGATCCAGCCCGAACACGCTGGCGGCCAGCACCGCCCCGGCCGGGATGCGCAGCAGGGTGGAAATGAAGTCGAGCAGGCTGTCCACGCCCGGAATCTTGTCGCCGACGAATTCGAGAAAGGCCAGAAACCCGGTGATGCCCACCGCCACCGGGCTGGCCAGCGGCTGCAGCCCGGCAGGCAGTTGCACCCAACCCGCCATGCCCGCAACCCCGACGGCGAACATGACCAGAAAGGCGCGCAGGCCGCTGGCCCAGCCCAGCACGGCGGCAAGGGCCAGGAGTTGCAGGGTGTCGAGCGTGGGGGCGGTCATGTTCCTGCTTCGGGTTGCAGCGCGGTCACCTTGTGCCCCGAAGCCGCATTCGGCATGGGCGAGGCGCCCTCCGCGGCATGCAGGCCGAGGCGGGCGAACAGCGCGCGGTCGGCATCGACCTCGGCGTTGCCGGTGACCAGCAGGGTGTCGCCGTAGAAGATGGAATTGGCGCCCGCGAGAAAGCACAGCGCCTGGATGCCGTCGCCGAGTTCGCGCCGTCCGGCCGACAGCCGCACCCGGGCGCGTGGCATGACGATGCGCGCCGCGGCCACGGTGCGCACGAACTCGAAGGGGTCGAGGTCGGGGGCGTGTTCAAGCGGTGTGCCCGCCACCCGCACCAGCGCGTTGATCGGCACCGATTCGGGATGGGGATCGAGCGCGGCGAGCTGGGCCAGCAGGCCCGCGCGATCGCGTCGCGTCTCGCCCATGCCGACAATGCCGCCGCAGCACACCGCCATGCCGGCCTCGCGCACGGCCTGCAGTGTGTCCAGGCGCTCCCGATAGGTGCGGGTGGTGATGATCTGGCCGTAGAACTCGGGAGAGGTGTCGAGGTTGTGGTTGTAGTAGTCCAGCCCGGCGTCGGCCAGGCGCCGTGCCTGCTCGGGCCGCAGCATGCCCAGGGTCATACAGGTTTCCAGCCCGAGCGCCTTGACGCCTTCGACCATCGCGGCCACGGCGTCGAGGTCGCGGTCTTTCGGTTCGCGCCAGGCCGCACCCATGCAAAAGCGCGCGGCGCCCGCCTCTTTCGCCGCGCGGGCGTTGGCCAGCACGAGGTCGAGGTCCATCAGCCTGCCCGCCTTCAGCCCGACCTCGTGATGCGCCGATTGCGGACAGTAGCCGCAATCTTCGGCGCAGCCGCCGGTCTTGATCGACAGCAGCGAGGAAAGCTGGATGTCGGTGGCATCGAAATGCGCACGGTGCACCTGCTGTGCCTGCCAGAGCAGTTCGGGCAGGGGCAGATCGAGCAGGGTTTCGATGCGCTCGGGCGTGCAGTCGCTGGGGTTTTTCTGGGTCATGGCGGTGTGCGGGTGGAAAAGGAGGGAGTGAAATTCAAACTTGCGAGTCGCCACGCCTATGCGTTGACCCAGTTCGGCTTGCGTTTGGACAGAAAGGCGGCGATGCCCTCGCGCCCGTCGGCGCTGGCGCGTGCCTGCGCGATGCGCTCGGCGGTGTCGGCGAGCAAGGCTTCGCCAAGCGGTCGATGCGGCACCTCCGCCAGCAGGCGCTTGGCCGCGGCCAGCGCCTGCGGCGAGGCATGTTGCAGCGCGGCGCACCAGCGCTGCACCTGCGCGTCGAGGGCGGCCGCGTCTGCAGCCACTTCATGGATCAGACCGATGGCCTGCGCCGTGGCCGCGTCGAGCACTTCGGCGGTCAAGGTGTAACGCTGCGCCGCCCGCTCGCCGATGGCGCGCAGCACATGCGGCATGATGGTGGCGGGAATCAGCCCCAGCTTGACCTCACTCAGACAGAAGCGCGCGGTCTGCACCGCCACCGCCAGATCGCAGGCGGCCACCAGACCGAAACCGCCGGCGAAGGCATCGCCCTGCACCCGCGCGATCACGGGCCTGGGGCATTCGGCCACCGCGCGCAACATGCGCGCGAGCTGCAGGGCGTCGTCACGATTCTGTGCCTCGTTGAAACCGGCCAGTTGCTGCATATACCGCAGATCGGCCCCGGCGCAGAAGGCCGGGCCTTGGGCCGCCAGCACCACGCAGCGCACCCCGGCCTCCTCGCCGAGTTCGACGAAGGCCGTGTGCAGCGCGGCGATGGTCGCGGCATCGAAGGCGTTGCGCACTTCGGGGCGGTGAAGGGTGACGGTGGCGACGGCCCCCTCCCGCTGGACATTGATGGGATGCTCACTCATGGCCTGGGCTCGGCAGCCGCTTCATCGCGCAGCATGTAGATCAGATCGAGCACCGGCGAGGCATGCCCCATGGCGGTCAGCGCCGCGGTGATCTGCCCGCGGTGATGCGTGGCGTGGTTGAACACATGCGCCAGCGTAGCCGCGAACGGCGCGGAGATCGGTTCACCCTTGCTGGTGGCGTAGTGGAAAGGCTGGCCGAAATCGGCCTCGCTCAGTCGCTCGATGTAAGGCAGCCAGGCTTGGACGACCTCCTTCAAACGCTGCGCCAGCCGGGCGCGATCGGGCTCGACCTCGTCGTCGAGATTCAGGCCTGCGGGCGACACGCCTTCGATGAAACGGCGCTGCCACAGCAGCCCTTCGCCGACCAACAGATGATTGAGGGTGCCGTGAATGCTCTTGAAAAACAGCCCGCAGTCGCGCCGGTAATCGGCCTCCATCAGCAACGCGATATGTTCATCGAGCAGGCGGCGCGTGGCCCAGACGTGGTAGCGCGCCAGGGTGAGGAAATGGTCTTGAAGCGCATTCATTGCGGCCATGTCTCGAGATCTCCCACATTTTTGAACTGCTCGAAATCCGCGTCGCGGTGCAGCAGCACATGACCCTGCGTCATGCAATGACTCGCCAGCAGCACGTCGACGGCGCTGCGCACCGTGCGCCCCTGCATGCGCAGGCGGCGGTACAGCGCGGCGGCGCGCACGGCTTGTTCGGCTCCGCCGATGTCCACCTGGGGCAGTGCGCGCATGAGTTGTTCGGCCTCATGCATGGCGCGGCTTTCGCGAAAGCCGCGCAGCACCTCGAACAGCACCAGATCGGCCATGCCGACCTCGACGCTGGAGTCGCCCAGACAGCGGGCGAGCACCCCGCTTCCGCCGTTGCGATCGCCGCGGAAAAAATCGATCCAGACGCTGGAGTCGACCAGGATCATGCGGACCTGCTCCGGCGGGAAGCTTTGGCTGCGGACTTGGACGTTGCGGACTTGGAGACGGCTGGGGAAGCGGGTTTGGCGGATTTCGCCGCTTTGGCCGCACCGTAAGGCCTGCGCGGCTCGTTCGCCTGCGGCATGGCGGCTGCTTCGGCCCAGGCCGCGTCGGAGTCGTCCCACTGCAACTGCCCGCGCAAGGCGAGCAGGCCTTCGTAAACCTTGCGGCGGCGCAACAGCCGCAAGCCTTCCTCGACCGCTTCCTTCTTGGTCTTGTAGCCCCCGGCCTGCATCGCGGCGGCCATCAATTCGTCGTCGATGTCGATATTGGTGCGCATGGTGAATCCCCTGCAATGTGTAGAAATTACTGCAATGATACACATCACATGCGAAACACGCCGAAGCGCGTTTGCGCAATCGGCGCGTTGAGCGCCGCCGACAGGCCCAGCGCCAGCACCCGCCGCGTCTGGGCCGGGTCGATGATGCCGTCGTCCCACAGCCGCGCGGTGGCGTAGTAGGGATGGCCCTGGGTTTCGTACTGCGCGCGGATCGGCGCCTTGAACGCCTCTTCCTCCTGCGCGCTCCAACTGCCGCCGCGCGCCTCGATGCCGTCGCGCCGCACCGTGGCGAGCACGCTCGCCGCCTGCTCGCCGCCCATCACGCTGATGCGGGCGTTGGGCCACATCCAGAGCTGGCGCGGGCCGTAGGCTCTGCCGCACATGCCGTAGTTGCCGGCGCCGAACGAGCCGCCGATGATCACGGTGAATTTCGGCACGGCGGCGCAGGCCACTGCCGTGACCAGCTTGGCGCCGTGGCGGGCGATGCCCTCGTTCTCGGCCTTCCTGCCGACCATGAATCCGGTGATGTTCTGCAGGAACACCAGCGGGATGCGGCGCTGGCAGCACAGTTCGATGAAATGCGCGCCCTTGACCGCGCTGTCGGAAAACAGGATGCCGTTGTTGGCGAGTATGCCCACCGGCATGCCGTGCAGATGCGCGAATCCGGTGACCAGGGTCGAGCCGAAGCGCGACTTGAATTCGTCGAAGTCGGAGCCGTCGACCAGCCGGGCGATGACCTCGCGCACGTCGTAGGGCTTGCGCGTGTCGGTCGGGATCAGGCCGTACAGCTCGTCGGCCGCATACAGCGGTTCGCGCGGTTCGCGCAGATCGACCGCGGCGCGCTCGGCCGGGCGCAGCCGCGAGACGATGCGCCGCGCGATGTCCAGCGCATGCGCGTCGTTGCGCGCCAGATGGTCCGCCACGCCCGACAGCCGGGTGTGGACGTCGCCACCGCCCAGTTCCTCGGCGCTGACCTCCTCGCCGGTGGCGGCCTTGACCAGCGGCGGGCCGCCGAGGAAGATCGTTCCCTGGTTGGCGACGATGATCGACTCGTCGCTCATCGCCGGCACATACGCGCCGCCGGCGGTACACGAGCCCATGACCACCGCGATCTGCGCGATGCCTTCCGCACTCAGCGTCGCCTGGTTGTAGAAAATGCGGCCGAAGTGGTCGCGGTCGGGGAACACCTCGTCCTGATTCGGCAGGTTGGCGCCGCCGGAATCGACCAGGTAGATGCAGGGCAGACGGTTCTCGCGGGCAATCTCCTGCGCGCGCAGGTGCTTTTTGACGGTCATCGGGTAATAGGTGCCTCCCTTGACCGTGGCGTCGTTGCACACGATCATGCATTCGCGCCCGCTGACCCGGCCGATTCCGGTGATGATCCCGGCTCCCGGAGCGGCGTCGTCGTACAGCCCGAGCGCGGCCAGCGGAGAAAACTCGAGAAACGGCGATCCGGGATCGAGCAGTTCGGCGACGCGGTCGCGCGGCAGCAGCTTGCCGCGGGCGACATGCCTGGCGCGCGCTGCTTCGCCGCCGCCCTCGGCCACGCGGTTCAGGCGCGCGCGCAGGTCGTCGACCAGCGACTGCATCGCCGCTGCATTGGCGGCGAACTCGGCGCTGCGCGGGTTGATTCGGGTTTCGAGTATGGACATGGGTCGGGATGGTGGATGGGGGCGCCTTCAGGCGGTCTTTTCGGCGCTCAGCCCGAGTTCCTGCTGCATCGCCTCGCGGATCTTGAACTTCTGCACCTTGCCGGTGATGGTCAGCGGAAAGCTCGGCACGAAGCGGATGTAGCGCGGGATCTTGTAGTGCGCGATTTGCCCTTTGCAGAAGTCGCGGATGTCGTCCTCGGTCGGCTGCGTTCCGGCCTTGGGGATGATCCAGGCGCACAGTTCCTCGCCGTACTTCGGGTCGGGAACGCCGACCACCTGCACGTCCTGCACCATCGGGTGGCGGTAGAGGAACTCCTCGACCTCGCGCGGGTAGACGTTCTCGCCGCCGCGGATCACCATGTCCTTGATGCGACCGACGATGTTGACATAGCCCTCGGTGTCCATGGTCGCGAGGTCGCCGGTGTGCATCCAGCCATCACGGTCGATCGCCTCGCGGGTCTGCTCCTCGTCTCCCCAGTAGCCGTGCATCACCGAATAGCCGCGGGTGCAGAGTTCGCCCGGCGTGCCGCGCGGCACCACCTGGCCGGTCTGCGAATCGACGACTTTCACTTCCAGGTGCGGCTGCACCTGGCCCACCGTGCTCACCCGCTTGTCCAGCGGGGTGTCGGTCGAACTCTGGCAGCTCACCGGCGAGGTCTCGGTCATGCCGTAGGCAATGGTGATTTCCGCCAGGTGCATGTCGCGCACCACCCGCTTCATCACCTCGATCGGGCAGGGGCTGCCGGCCATGATGCCGGTGCGCAGCGTCGACAGGTCGTACTCCTTGAACCGCGGATGGTCGAGCATGGCGATGAACATGGTCGGCACGCCGTGCAGCCCGGTGCAGCGCTCTTCCTGCACCGCCTGCAGGGCGAGCAGCGGGTCGAAGGCATCGTTGGGGTAGACGATGGTCGCGCCGTGGGTGAGGCAGGCGAGGTTGCCCAGCACCATGCCGAAGCAGTGGTAGAGCGGCACCGGGATGCACAGCCGATCCTGCGCGGTCAGCTTCATCGCCTCGCCGATGAAGTAGCCGTTGTTCAGGATGTTGCTGTGGGTCAGCGTCGCGCCCTTGGGAAAGCCGGTGGTGCCGCTGGTGAACTGGATGTTGACCGGCTCATGCGCTTCGAGCGTCGCGGCAGCCGCAGCGACCGCCGGGTCGCCGGCATCACCCTGCGCGATCCAGTCGGCAAAGCGCAGCATGCCGGGCTCGTCGTGCGCGCCCAGATGCACGACCAGCCGCAGATCGGGCAGCCGCGCGGCGTGCAGCGTTCCGGCAGGCTGCTCGCGCAGTTCGGGAGCGAGCTCGCGCAGCATCGCCAGGTAGTCGCTGGTCTTGAATGCAGTCATCGTCACCAGCGCCTTGCACCCCACCTTGTTGAGCGCGTATTCGACCTCGGCGGTGCGGTAGGCCGGGTTGATGTTGACCAGGATGATCCCGACCTTGGCGGTGGCCAGTTGCATCAGCACCCATTCGACGCAGTTGTGCGCCCAGATGCCGACCCGGTCGCCCTTGCGCAGGCCGCTGCGCAGCATCGCGCTGGCCAGCCGGTCGACCTCGCGCTTGAGTTCGGCATAGCTCAAGCGCCGGTTCTGCTGGCGCACCACCAGCGCCTCGTGCTCGGCCATGCGCTGCGCCATGGCATCGAAAAAATCGCCGATGGTCTGGGTCAGCAGCGGCTGGTCGGTCGCGCCGCAGGCGTAGCTCAGCATCGATACTGCGTTGTCGGACATGATGATCTCCTCATGAGAAAACGCCGGGCCGCCCCAAGTTTTCTCATCCCCCTCGGGGGGCCTGACGCGAATGCGGCAGGTCTGGGGGCACTCTTATCAAACGCCCGCGACTGCGCACGGGTCGGTTGTGGCGTCAAAAACCGCCGGTCTGAAGCCAATGTTCCAGTTGTGGCAGCCGGTCGACTCCCCAGAAGGGTTGATCGTCCGCCACCATAAAGGGGGCGCCACACATGCCCGCAGCCAGCGCGCGCTCGACGTTGGCGCGCAGCCGCGCCTTGATCGCCGCGTCGGCGGTGAATCGCTCCACGGTTCCGGCAGGCAGCCCGATCTCGGCCCCGATCGCGTCGAGCACCGGCAACTCGGCGATGTTGCGGTTGTGCGCGAAGTAGGCGGCAAAGCAGGCGTGCAGCCAGGGCAGCGCATGCTGGTCGTCCTCCTGCTGCAGCCCGATCAGCACCCGCGCCGCCTGGAAGGTGGCGATCGGGAACGGATCGGGCTGGTGGTAGGGCACGCCGTAGAACCGCGCCGAGCGCGGGATGTCGATGCGCGCGTAATCGCCCTTGAGCGGCTGCTCGACCAGCGGCCGCGACCCGGTCGCCTCGAACACCGGGCCGAGCAGCACCGGCACCCATTCGATGTCGCGCAGATGGCGCGCGGCGATCGCCTCGATCCGGGTACTGGCCAGATAGGCATACGGCGACGAGAAGTCGAAGAAGAAAGTGATCGGACTGACGGGCATGGAGGTCTCCTGGTTTTTCACAGCGCGCGGGCGATGAGCATTTTCTGCACGTCGCTGGTGCCTTCGTAAATCTGGCAAACCCGCACGTCGCGCCAGATGCGCTCGACCGGAAAGTCGGCGACATAGCCGTAGCCGCCGTGGATCTGCATCGCCGCGCTGCACACGGCTTCGGCCATCTGGCTGGCGTGCAGCTTGGCCATCGCCGCCTCCTTCAGGCAGGGCTGGCCAGCGTCCTTGAGGCTGGCGGCGTGCCAGATGAGCTGCCGCGCGGCCTCGATCTGCATCGCCATGTCGGCGAGGCGGAACTGCACCGCCTGGTGCCCGAACAGCGGCTTGCCGAATGCACTGCGCTCGCGCGCATAGCGCAGCGCCTGCTCGAACGCCGCCCGCGCCATGCCCACCGCCTGCGAGGCGATGCCGATGCGCCCGCCCTCCAGCCCGGACAGCGCGATCTTGTACCCCTCGCCCTCGGCGCCGATGCGATTGTCCACCGGCACGCGGCAGCCATCGAAGCGGATCTGCGCGGTGTCGCTGGCCGACTGGCCGGTCTTGTCCTCGATGCGCTCGACGATATAGCCCGGCGTGTCGGTCGGCACGATGAAGGCGCTGATGCCCTTCTTGCCGGCGGCGCGGTCGGTGGCCGCGAGCACGATCGCCACCTGTCCGTTCCTGCCGCTGGTGATGAACTGCTTGACCCCATCGAGCACGTAATGGTCGCCATCGCGCCGCGAGGTCGTCCGCAGGTTCGAAGCGTCCGACCCGGCCTGCGGTTCGGTCAGGGCGAACGCGCCGATCATCTCGCCGCGCGCCAGCGGCCGCAGCCAGCGATTCTTTTGCGCGTCGCTTGCCCAGGCGAGCAGGATCGAGCACACCGGGCAGTTGTTGACGCTGACAATCGTGCTGGTCGCGCCGTCGGCGGCGGCGATTTCCTCGATCGCCAGCGCGAGAGACAGGTAGTCGAGCCCGGCGCCGTCCCATTCGGCGGGAACGGCGATTCCCAGGCAGCCCAATCGCGCGAGGCCCTGCAGCGCCTCGCGCGGAAAATGCGCAGCGCGCGCCCAAGCGGCGGCGTGCGGCGCGATCTCCGCCTGCGCATAGTCGCGCACGGCGTCGCGGATCATGCGGTGGTCGTCATCGAGCAGCATGGCAGGATTGTGGTCGTGCAATGGAATGCACTCCCCCTCCCAGCCTCCCCCACAGCGTGGGGGAGGAGCAGGCCGCTCCCTCCCCATGCATGGGGAGGGCTGGGGTGGGGAGTGTTTGGGCGCTCACAGCAGTTCGACAGCCATCGCGGTGGCCTCGCCGCCGCCGATGCACAGCGCCGCGACCCCGCGCCTGACACCCCTCTGCCGCATAGCGCCGAGCAGGGTGACGACGATGCGTGCTCCCGAGGCGCCGATGGGGTGGCCCAGCGCCACCGCGCCGCCGTGGACATTGACGATGTCGTGCGGCAGCTTGAACTCCTGCATCGCCGCCATCGTGACCGCGGCGAAGGCCTCGTTGACCTCCCACAGTCCGACGTCGCCGGTCTTCCAGCCGGCCTTGTCCAGCACCTTGTGGATCGCACCGACCGGAGCGGTGGTGAACCATTCGGGCGCCTGCGCGTGCACCGCATGCGACACGATGCGCGCGATCGGCGTGCAGCCGAGTCTTTCGGCGGTCGATGCGCGCATCAGCACGGTCGCTACGGCGCCGTCGGAAATGCTCGACGAGGTCGCAGCGGTGATGGTGCCGTCCTTCTTGAAAGCCGGCTTGAGGCCCGGAATCTTGTCGAGCCTGGCCTTGAACGGCTGCTCGTCGCGGCTGATCTGCGTCTCACCCGTTTTGCCGGGTAGGGTGACCGGCGCGATTTCCCAGTCGAAGCTGCCGTCCTCGTTGGCGCGCTTGCTGCGCTCGGTCGAGGTCATGGCGAACTGGTCCATCTCCTCGCGGGTAAAGCCATACTTGGCCACGCAGCTCTCGGCAAACACCCCCATCGCCTTGCCGCGGTCGTAGGCGTCCTCCAGACCGTCGAGCGCCATGTGGTCGTAGAACTGGGTGATGCCGTACTTCACCCCCTTGCGAACGAAGGCGAGGTGCGGCGCGTTGGTCATGCTCTCCATGCCGCCTGCGACCATCACTTCGGCCGAGCCGATGGCGAGCATGTCGTGGGCGAACATCATCGCGCGCATTCCCGAGCCGCACATCTTGGACAGCGTGACCGCGCCGGTCGACTGAGGCAATCCCGCCTTCAATGCCGCCTGCCGCGCCGGCGCCTGCCCCTGCCCGGCCATCAGGCAATTGCCCATCAGGACTTCGTCGACCGCCGCGGGCTCGACCCCTGCCCGCTGCACTGCGGCGGCGATCGCGGTGGCGCCGAGTTCCCAGGCGGGGACTGCGGCAAAATCGCCGAGCAGGCCGCCGATGGGGGTGCGTGCGGCGGAAACGATCACAATCGGGTCGGACTTCATGTGGCCTCCAGTTCAGAGTGGTGGGTTTGCGGATCGACACTCTTGGCGTCGGCATTGCCGCAGGCGCGAAAGCGCCGCGACGGGTCGTAAGGGAACACGTCGTACAGATAGCCTTCGCGGATTCGGCTCTGGTGCTCCTGCCAGAACGCCACGTCGAGCAGGTCGGCGTGGTGTTTCATGAACACCGCGCGCACCTTCGGGTTGCCGAGCAGGAACTGTCCGAAGGTCTCCGGGAACACGTCGTGCGGCCCGACCGCATACCACGGCTCTGCGGCCATTTCGTCCTCCTCGTTGCGCGGCTGCGGCACCCGGCGGAAGTTGCAGTCGGTGACGTACTCGATTTCGTCGTAGTCGTAGAACACCACCTTGCCGTGGCGGGTGATGCCGAAGTTCTTCCACAGCATGTCGCCGGGAAAGATGTTGGCCGCAACCATGTCCTTGATGGCGTTGCCGTACTCGATCACCGCGGCCTCGAGCTGCTGGTCGTCGGCTTCCTGCAGATAGATGTTGAGCGGAATCATGCGCCGCTCGATGTAGCAGTGACGGATGATGATGCTGTCGCCGTCGAACTCGAGCTGCGACGGGCAGTGGGTCTGGATTTCGTCGATCAGTTCGGGTGAGAACCGCGACCGCGGAAACGCCACATTGGAATATTCCAGCGTCTCGGCCATGCGTCCCACGCGGTCGTGCTGCTTGACCAGCAGGTACTTGGACTTGATTTTGTCGCGCGTGGTGTCCTTCTGCGGCGGGTAGAAGTCCCTGATGACCTTGAACACGAAGGGAAACGACGGCAGCGTGAACACCACCATCACCATGCCCTTGATTCCCGGAGCGACGATGAACCGGTCGCTCGAATGCCGCAGGTGGTAGAGGAAGTCGCGGTAGAACAGCGTCTTGCCCTGCTTGGCCAGGCCGAGCGCGCTGTACAGCTCGGCGCGCGGCTTGCGCGGCATCAGGCTGCGCAGGAACTGCACATACGCCGACGGAATCTCCATGTCGACCATGAAGTAGGCGCGGGCAAACGAGAACAGCAGCAGCAGGTCGTCTTCGCTCAGCAGCACGGTGTCGATGTAGAGCCTGCCGCGCTCGTCGTGCAGGATGGGCAGCGCCAGCGGAAACTCGGTGAAGCCGTTGATCACCTTGCCGACCGCATACGCCCCCTTGTTGCGGTAGAACAGCGAGTCGAGCATCTGGATCTGGAAGTTCGCGCGCAGCCGCACGTCGCTGCCGAAGCGGCGCCGCACTTCGCGCAGCACGTCGGTGATGTCGCGGTCGAGGTCGTCGAACGGCCGCTCGAGCTGGAAGTTCTCGATCGCGCGGCGCAGACAGCGGTGCAGCGCGTCGTGGGTATGCGGGTAGTAGGCGCGGAAGGTGGGCTTGGCCGCAGGCTCGTCATTCTCGATGTACTCGGTCGACACCGCCGGACGCACGAACAGGAACTCGTTGTTGAAATGCTCGCGCCGCAGGATCTTGGTCGTCACCGAGTTGAAAAAGGTCTCTGCGAGTTCGGGCTGGTGGTGGTTGGTCAGCAGCCCGATGAAATGCAGCTTGGCCTGCTGCCACACCTCCATCGGCTGCGACCCGGCGTCGAATTCGCGCTGCAGCCGCTCGGTGCCCTCCTCGACCCGCTGGTCGTAGAACGCGATGCGGTCGCTCTGCGCCTTTTGCTGCCCGGCCCAGTCGGCGCGCTCGAAGCGCTGCTTGGCCGCGGCGCTGACCTGGCGAAACGGCCGGTAGTGGCGGTTGAAACCTTCGAGCATGGCCTGCGCCATGGCGAAGGCCACCGGGGAATCGAGACGGTGCGGGAACTGGTTCATGGCTTCAGGCAAGACGACACCCGACGCACTGTAAGCCCGTACCGACGACGCGGTAAAGACGGGGGCCGTGCTAGGCTTTTTGCCATGTGGTCGCGCGGATGACCCCGACTGCACCATTCAAACCAAACAGGAGAACCGCCATGCCCGCACTGCTGCCCAATGTCGATCCAGACGGACTGCTGGAGTATTCGGTGGTGTACACCGACCGCTCGCTCAACCATATGTCGGCGCGCTTCCAGCAGGTCATGCGCGATCTGTCGGGGATGCTCAAACAGGCCTACGACGCGCAGGCGGCGGTCATCGTGCCCGGCAGCGGCACCTTTGCCATGGAAGCCGTGGCGCGGCAATTCGTGCAGGGCGCACCGGTGCTGATCGTGCGCAATGGCTGGTTCAGCTATCGCTGGAGCCAGATCATCGACATGGGGCATCTCACCGACAAAGTGACGGTGCTCAAGGCCCGCCGCGTGGCCGATGCGCCCGAGTCGCCCTTCTTGCCGGCACCCCTCGACGAAGTGGTCGCCACTATTGCCCGCGAGAAACCCGCCGTGGTGTTCGCCCCGCATGTGGAAACGTCTGCCGGCATGATGCTGCCCGACGACTATCTGCGCGCCGTGGCCGACGCGGTGCATGCCGTGGGCGGTCTTTTCGTGCTCGACTGCATCGCCTCGGGCGCGATGTGGGTGGACATGCAGGCCACCGGCGTGGACGTGCTGATCAGCGCGCCGCAAAAGGGCTGGAGCGGCCAGCCCTGCTGCGGCTTCGCCCTGCTGTCCGACCGGGCCTTGCAGCGGCTGCAGACGACGACGAGCGACAGCTTCGCCTGCGACCTGAAAAAGTGGCATCAGATCATGCAGGCGTACGAAAAAGGCACGCATGCCTATCACGCCACCCTGCCCACCGACACCCTGGCCGAAGTGCGCGACCAGATGCGCGAGGCGTTCGGCTACGGCCTGCCCGCGCTCAAGGCCGCGCAGATGGAATTGGGCCGCGCGGTGCGCGCTTCGCTTCAGCGGCGCGGCGTCAAGAGCGTGGCCGCGCCCGGCTTTCAGGCCCCCGGCGTGGTGGTGAGCTATACCCGCGATCCCGACATCCAGAACGGCAAGAAGTTTGCCGCGCAGGGCGTGCAGATCGCCGCCGGCGTGCCGCTGGCCTGCGACGAACCGGACGACTACATGAGTTTCCGCCTCGGCCTGTTCGGGCTGGACAAATGGAAGGACGTGCCCGCCGCCGTGCAGCGGCTGGACGCCGTGCTCGACGCGGTGGGTTTGCAGTTGCCGGAAAAGACGCATCGCTAAAGGACCCGCCGAAAAAATCTCCCTCCCCGCCTCTCCATGGTGTGGGAGAGGTGAGATCACTCCCTCTCCACTCGTGGGGGTGGAGGCGGAAAAGGCAAAGCCAACTGCTTGGCTTTGCCCCGTAGGAACGGGGCTGGCTTGCAAGCCAGCCCTTGGACGGGTTGGGGTGGGTATCCCCTCCCGACCTTCCCCACACAGTGGGGAAGGTGACATCACTCCCTCTCCACTTGTGGGGAGGGTTGGGGTGGGGATCGGGCGGTGAATCAAGCCCCTATTTCCCCCTCCCAACCTCCCCCGCCAGCGGGGGAGGGGTTTTCCAGCGTCTTCCAAGCGCATCGATCACTCAGCCCTGTTCGCCGCGGTGCTTCACGCCGTTTGCGTGAACAGTTCCCGGCCGATGAGCATGCGGCGAATTTCGGATGTGCCCGCACCGATCTCGTAAAGCTTGGCGTCACGCCACAGCCGGCCCAGCGGATAGTCGTTGATATAGCCGTTGCCACCGAAAATCTGAATGCCCTCACCGGCCATCCAGGTGGCTTTCTCGGCGCACCACAGGATGACCGCAGCACAGTCCTTGCGCACATTGCGGGCATGGCCATCTCCCAGCGCGTCGAGGTTCTTGCCGACGGTGTAGAGCAGGCTGCGCGCGGCCTGCAGCACGGTGTACATATCGGCGAGCTTGCCCTGGATGAGCTGGAACTCGCCGATGGCCTGGCCGAACTGTCTGCGCTCGTGCACATAAGGAACGACGTTGTCCATCACCGCCTGCATGATGCCCACCGGCCCGGCGGCGAGCACCGCGCGCTCGTAGTCCAGCCCGCTCATCAGCACCCGCACCCCGCCGCCCGCCTCGCCCAGCACGTTGTCGGCGGGAACCTCGCAATCCTGGAACACCAGCTCACCGGTGTGGCTGCCGCGCATGCCCAGCTTGTCGAGCTTCTGCGCCACCGAAAAGCCCTTGAAGCCCTTTTCCACCAGAAAGGCAGTGATGCCCCTGGGGCCGGCCGCCGGGTCGGTCTTGGCGTAGACGACCAGCACGTCGGCGTCGGGCCCGTTGGTGATCCACATCTTGCTGCCGTTGAGCACAAAGGCGTCTCCACGTTCGTCCGCCCGCAGCTTCATGCCCACCACGTCGCTGCCGGCGCCGGTCTCGCTCATCGCCAGCGCACCGACATGCTCGCCGCTGAGCAGCTTGGGCAGGTATTTCGCCTTCTGCGCTGCGCTGCCGTTGCGGCGGATCTGGTTGACGCACAGGTTGGAATGCGCGCCGTAGCTCAGTCCCACCGACGCGCTGGCGCGCGAGATTTCCTCCATCGCCACCATATGCGCCACATAACCCATGCCCGTGCCGCCGTCGGCCTCGGGAACGGTCACGCCCAGCAGTCCCAGGTCGCCGAACTTGCGCCACAGGTCCAGCGGGAACTGGTCGCTGCGGTCGATCTCGGCGGCGCGCGGAGCGATCTCGGCCTGCGCGAAGTCGCGCACCGCCTCGCGCAGCGCGGCGATGTCCTCGCCGAGTTGGAAGTCCAGTCCGGGCAGTTGCATGGGGGGCATCGGAGTCTCCTCGTTTTTTGGTTCGGCAAGCGTCCATCCCGCCTGAACGCCATCCGCTACGTCGGCGATCTTACCTTCCGTTTACGTCAAAGTAAATTGATTCTTCGGCAAGCAGCAACGGCATCATCCGCCCAGCTTTTTGAGCAGACTGCGCGCCTCAGACTCATAGGCGCGAACCTCCTCCAGCGTCGCGCGCAGGTCGGCCATGCGGGCTTCGATGTCGGCGCGATGCGCGGCCAGCACTTCGAGATAGCGGCGCAATTGCGGCACGGTATCGCGCGGCGACTCGTACATCATCACCAATTCCTTGATCTCGGCCAGGCTCAGGCCCAGCCGCTTGCCGCGCTGGGTGAGCTTCAGCCGCGTGCGGTCGCCCTGGGTGTAGACACGCAGCCGGCCCTCGCGCTGCGGGCTGAGCAGGCCGGCTTCTTCGTAGAAACGGATGGCACGGGTGGTGAGGTCGAACTCGCGGGCCAGTTCGCCAATGGTGAAGGTGGCGGCGGCGGAGGCAGCGGCGGTTTTTTTCATTCGTGCCTATACTCGGTGGCAGTTGACGTTAACGTCAAGTCTACCCCGAGATCAAAAAATTCCGCCTGCCATGCCCACTCCACCTGCCGCTGATGCCATCCGTTACCCCTTTGGAGACACAACGCCCTCACTGGGCGAGAGCGTCGAACTGGGCCCTGGCGTGCGCTGGCTGCGCATGGGCCTGCCTTTCGCGTTGAATCACATCAACCTCTGGCTGCTGGAAGACACCCTCGACGGCGTGCGCGGCTGGACCCTCGTCGATTGCGGCATCGATTCCGCGCCGACCCGCGCAGCGTGGGAGCAGGTGTTCGCCACGCAGTTGCGCGGCCTGCCGGTGCTGCGCGTCGTGGTCACGCACATGCACCCCGACCATGTGGGGCTGGCGCACTGGCTCACTGCGCGCTGGAACTGCCTGCTGTGGATGAGCGCCACCGACTACGCCATATCCTGCATGGCCGCGCGCGGCTGCATCGCCATCGGCGGCGAGCTGATGGCGGCTCACTTTGCCGCGCACGGACTTGCCGACCCCGACACCCTGGCCGCCATCCGCAAGCGCACCGACTACTACACCGGCCTGGTACCCGCGATGCCCACGCGCTTCGTGCGCCTGCAGGACGGCGACGTGCTGCGCATCGGCACACGCGACTGGCGCTGCGTGGCGGGCTATGGTCACGCGCCGGAGCACATCAGTCTGCATTGCGAGAAGGACGCCCTGTTCATCGCCGGCGACATGCTGCTGCCGCGCATTTCCACCAACATCAGCGTGAACGACAACGAACCGCTGTCCAACCCCTTGCAACAGTTTCTCGACAGCCTGGCGCGCTTTGCCACGCTTTTGACCGAAGACACGCTGGTTTTGCCCTCGCACGGCCTGCCCTTCCGCGGCGCGCTGGCCCGCATCACGCAGTTGCAGCAGCATCACCGCGAACGTCTGGCCGAGGTGGTGGCCGCCTGCGCCACACCGCAAACCGCGGCCGACCTGCTGCCCGTGCTGTTCAAACGCACGCTGGACGTGCATCAGATGACCTTCGCCATGGGCGAGTCCATCGCCCATCTGCACAAGCTGTGGTTCGACGGACAACTGCGCCGCGTGGTCGACGATGGGGTGTACCGCTTCGTGCGGTAGTGCCTGCGCCCTGCATGGACCGGCTCTGGCGCAGCGCGACGCCATCATCGTCTTTTTCAAACCGACCTTGACGCCGCATTGCGCATAATGCCGTCCTATGCTCAATGTGTTCACCCTCAAGAACGGCCGCCTGGTGCAGCAGGAGATCGACGACCCGCAGACCCTCGCCGCTCTGCAGCCCGTCTGGGTCGATCTGGAATCGGCCGATCCGCGCGAGCTTGGCTGGGTCGAGGCGCGCTTTGGCCTGAGCATCCCCACCGATGTGCTCGACCAGGATCTGGAAGAATCGGCCCGCTTCTACGAGGAGGAAGAAGAAAACCAGCTCCATCTGCGCTCGGACTTTCTCATCAGCGACGAGGAGCGCCCGCGCAACGAGCGTGTGGCCTTCATCATCCACGGCAGCGTGCTGTTTTCCATCCACACGCACGACCTCACCGTGTTCCGTCTGCTGCGACTGCGGGCGCGGCGCATGCCGGGGCTGATCGAAAACGCCACCGACGTGCTGCTCGCGCTCTACCTCACCGACGCCGAATATTCCGCCGACACGCTCGAAGGCATTTACGACGATCTGGAAGCCATCGGCGCGCACATCCTCAAGCCACGCCCCAGCGACCAGGACGCCTCGCAGGCGCTCACCGGCATAGCGCAGCAGGAAGACCTGAATGGCCGCATCCGCCGCAATGTGATGGACACCCGCCGCGCGCTCAGCTTTCTGCTGCGCAGCCGCCATCTCAGCGCCGATCAATCGGTGGAAGCGCGGCAGATCCTGCGCGACCTCGATTCGCTCGACGGCCACACCGCCTTCCTGTTCGACAAGATCAACTTCCTGATGGACGCCACGGTGGGCTTCATCAACATCAACCAGAACAAGGTGATCAAGATTTTTTCTGTGGCCTCGGTGGCGATGCTGCCGCCCACGCTCATTGCCAGCATCTACGGCATGAACTTCAAGCTCATGCCCGAGCTCGACTGGCGCTTCGGCTACCCCTTCGCCCTGGCGCTGATGGTGATTTCGGTCATCGCGCCGTTCTGGTTTTTCCGCAAAAAGGGCTGGCTGGATTAGGGCCTGACTCATCCAGCCGCCCAGCCTAGTCTTACTGTTTTATAAATCAAGGCATTATCGATACTTCTTGAAGTGAGGGGTTAGTCTTGATGGACGAGCTCCAAGAGTTTGATCGATACATGGCGCATCTGAACGAAGGGCTGGGCCATGCAGACCGGCACGCGGGGTTGCGTGGGTACTGCACGGGACTGATGTCGTCGCTGCAGCGCAAGAGCGTGGAGCCCATGGCCGCGCATATCGATCCCCTGAAAGCGCTCGCGTCACCAGTCGCTGCATCACTTTGTGGCTGATGCGAACGGGTCGGACGAGCAGATGCTGCTGCGCGTGTGCCAATGGGTCGTGCCCCTGATGGACTTTGCTGGCGGCGGCTGCTGGATCATCGACGACACGGGCTTTCCCAGGCAGGGCAGGCATTCGGTGGGGGTGGAGCGCCAATACCGTGGAATGCTGGGCAAAGCAGGACAACTGCCAGGTGGCCGTGAGCGTGTCGCTCGCGTGCAAGCCAGCCATTGGGCGGGTTGGAGTGGGGAGGGGTTTACCGCAGGGCCAGTTGCACCGCCCCGCTGTGGGTGAAGGGAATCTGCAGCATGGTCTGGCCGATCTCGGCCGTGCCCTGAATCACATAGCGCACCGTGCCGTCGGGCGGCAGGGTGGCGATGAGGCTGAGCAGCGTTGCGCTGTTCACGTCGACCTGCACGGGCACCTGCGCCTGCTGCTGCGCGGCGATGGTGACGGGTGCGGTGCTCACTCCCTGTGCGACTTCCAGGCCGTTGAACTGAAGCTGGAACCGCAGTTTCTGCAGCGGCAAGGCGAGAGCGCCGGGGTTGCGCAGATCGAGGGTGAGGTCGAGGATGGCGGTGGCGCCTTGCAGCGCGATGCCGTCCACGCTGCCGATCGACACCTCCGGCGCCTGGCTGCTTGGCTGCGACCAGGCAGTCGCCCCGACGAAAAGCAGCACGCCCATCAGCGCGACCCTCAGCGCGCCCAGCACGGCTTGCCAGCTCCGCATCGGCCAGGGCTCGGTCAATGCCCGGCGAAGTCCACCAGGGTGAACAGCGGCAGCCCCGCGTCGCGCAGCATCTGCGACCCGCCGAGCTCGGGCAGATTCACGATGGCCGCGCCCTCGACCACGCTGGCGCCGAGCTTTTCGAGCAGGCGCTTGCCCGCCATCATGGTGCCGCCGGTGGCGATGAGGTCGTCGATGAGCAGCACGCAGTCTCCGGGCCGCACCGCGTCGGTGTGAATCTCCACGGTGGCGCTGCCGTATTCGAGTTCGTATTCCTCAGATACCGTGTCGTAGGGCAGCTTGCCCTTCTTGCGGATGGGGACGAAACCGATGTTCAGTTCGTAGGCAATGACGGCGCCGAGGATGAAGCCGCGCGCGTCGATGCCGGCCACCACATCCGGGCGCAGATCGGGGGCCATGTAGCGGTGCACGAACTGGTCGATGAGCACGCGGAACACGCGCGGGTTCTGCAGCAGCGGGGTGATGTCGCGGAACTGCACGCCGGGCGTCGGCCAGTCGGGCACGGTGCGGATATGCTGGCGCAGATAGTCGATGACGTTCATGGTGAAACCGTTGAGAACAAAAAATCAGCTCGCCGCGCCGTCGCCGAACACATCGTGATACGAGGCATAGGAGGCGCCCGACAGCACGGGAAACAGCACCAGCAGGCCGAGGCCGAAAGGCAGCATGGCAACGATGGAAATCGGCAGCAGCAGCACGGTGAACAACGTAATGGGCGCGATGTTGGCAAACCCGGCGCGCACCGACAGTTTCACCGCGTTCCACGGGCTCAAGCCCCCGAGCGCCACCAGGGTGTTGACGAACCAGAACGCCACGCTGAACAGATACAGCGCCAGCAGCACCAGCAGCATCAGGGTCATGAACGAACCCGCCAACGCGCCCATGCCCGCGGCCATGCCCATGCCGGGGGTCATCACCTTGGCGAACGCGCCGAAACTGGCCAGCCCCAGGCCGAACACCGCGCCCAGCCCCATCACGATCACCGCGCCGATCACTCCTCCCAAAGCCAGCACCAGCAGGGAGGCCAGCAGCAGCGGGCCGATGCGGCGAGTCCAGCGCTGCGTGGCCGACGACAGCGCACCTTCGTTTTCTGGCTCCAGCGGAACGCCAGCGGGGGTGATCTCCCGCGCCCGCGTCATCCGCGTGCGAAGCAGCGCCGCAAAAATCACGCCGAAGGCCAGCAGCGGCAGACTCAGCCATTGCGACAGCAGCCCCCCCATCGGCAACTCGCCCAGCAGCCACAGCAGCACAAGCAGCGCCACGGCCAGGCCCAGCCACGGCAGCGGCGCCTGCATGAAACTGCGCCAGCCGTCAGCCCACCAGCGCAGGCCGTATGCCGCAGGAACGCGGCGAAACGCGGGGTCTGGAACGACGAGATCGGTCGAGGTCATGGCGGGCCATATGGAGTGAGGACGGCCCCATTATCTGCGGCAAAGTTGAACAATTGCCCAGCGACAACGGGGTTGGGCTGCAAGCCAGCCATTGGACGGGTTGGGGTGGGGAGAGGCGTGATGAATCAAACGCCTCTCTCCCCCTCCCAACCTCCCCCAGCAAGTGGGGGAGGAGAAGACGGCGCTGCGCTGTGCAAGCGATGCCCCTCCCAACCTCCCCCACAAGTGGGGGAGGTGTGATCGGCTCCCTCTCCCTTTGGGAGAGGGTTGGGGTGAGGGTACGCGCGCCAAGGCAATCCCCCTCGCCGCCAGCCGCCCCAAGGACGCCCCCCCACAGCGTGGGGGAGGTGAGAAACGCGCTTCGCGTTTCCTTCGGGCGCTTCAGGCTTGCGTGGCCATGCTTCAGCCAGATTGCAGCACATTGGCCCCAGGCTGCTTGAGCAGTTGCGCCCATTCCTCCAGTTCGCGCGGTTCGCCGAACAGGTAGCCCTGCATGCTTTGCAGACCCATGGCGTGCAGGGCCTGGGCGCATTCGCGCGTTTCCACGCCCTCGGCGACGACGTTGATCGACAGCCGCCGCGAGAACTCGACCAGGGCGCGCACGATTTCGGCGTTGCGCACGTCCTTGGCGACATCCGCGGTGAAGCTGGCGGGGATCTTGATGTCGCTGGGATCGAGAATCTTGAGGTATTCGAAAGAGGCGTAGCCCTCGCCGAAATCGTCCATCGCCACACGCACGCCCGCCTGGCGCAGCGACTGCACATTGCGCGCCACGCTGGGAAAGGCGGGAATGGCGCGGCGCTCGGTCACTTCGACCATCAGGCGCTCGGGCGCCCAGGCGTAGCGCTGCAGGGTGGTCTCGATGTGCTCGATCAGCGCCGGGTCGCCGATCTGATCGGCCTCGATATTGACCGAGATATAGCCGTTCCAGCCCGTCCAGTTGGACAGCACCCGCGCCTCGGAGATGGCCTCTTCCATCACCCAGAAAAACAGCTCGCTGGTCTGCGCCGGAGTGAGTTGCGGCAGGAACATCAGCGGGGAATGCCGCCTGGGGGCGTCTTGCGCGCGCCAGCGAAACAGCACCTCCAGCCCGATGACCTGGCCCGCCGGAAAACGCACCTGTGGTTGATAGACCAGCGCCGGCGCCCCCGCCCCGGCATGGGCCGCAATCTCGGAAAAAACGTCGCGTTCCACGATATAGGCGCCGCTGCAATCGTTGTTGATGGAATCAAGCCTGAATATTTCCGGCAGGTTAGCATGGGTTTTGAATCGTTTGAATCTGAATTGACGAATCCTGTGAGCACCTGCGACAGAGCGCCTGGCCCGGAAAACTGCGCAAGACACATGACCTCATCCCTCACGTCTCGATCACGCACCGCTCAGGTGCGCACCCAAGCCGACAAGACGCCCTCCGGCCCAAGCTACCGCGTCTCGGTGGACGATGCGCACGCGCACCAGTTTCTGGTCGAACTCGATTTGCCCGAGCCGGAACCAGCGGGGCAGGAATTCTGGCTCCCGGTGTGGATACCCGGCAGCTATCTGGTGCGCGAGTTCGCTCGCCATGTGCTGCAGGTGCAGGCCGAATGCAAGGGCCAACCCGTCGCGCTGCGCAAGATCGCCAAGAACCGCTGGCGCGCCGCCCCCAGCAAAGGGCCGCTGCGGCTGCGCTACCGGGTCTATGCCTTCGATCTGTCGGTGCGCACCGCCTACCTCGATGCCCAGCGCGGCTTTTTCAACGCCAGCAGCCTGCTGCTCGCCGCAAGCGGGCGCGAGGCCTTGCCGCATGCCGTCACCCTGGTTCGCCCCGACTTCGCGCCGCACTGGACGCTGGCGACCACCCTGCCCGCCGTGCAATGCGACGCCAGCGGCTTTGGCCTGCGTCGCGCGGCGAACTACGACGAGCTGATCGACCACCCGGTGGAAATGGGCGATTTGCTGCGGCTGGAGTTCAACGCGGGCGGGGTGCAGCATGTCATGGTCATCGCCCAGGCGGGCAGACCGCACGACGAAGTGGACACGAAGCGGCTGGCGCGCGACCTCAAGCGCATCTGCAGCGCGCAGATCGCGCTGTTCGAGCCGCGACGCAAGCACGCGCCTTTTGCGCAATACCTGTTCATGGTGGCGCCGACCGCCGAGGGCTACGGCGGGCTGGAACATGCCGACTGCACTGCGCTGATGTGCACCCGCCGCAGCCTGCCGCACCCGCGCCTGCAGCAAACCGACAGTGACTACCGCGACTTTCTCGGCCTGTGCAGCCACGAGTACTTTCACGCCTGGAACGTCAAGCGCATCAAGCCCAGCGCCTTCACGCCCTACGACCTGCAAGGCGAAAACCCCACCACCCTGCTGTGGCTGTTCGAGGGCTTCACCGCGTATTACGACGATCTGCTGGTGCTGCGCGCCGGTCTGATCACCCCGCAGCAATACCTCGACGGCCTGGCCCGCACCCTCGGCGCGGTGCTGCGCACGCCGGGACGCTTGGTGCAGAGCGTGGCCGAGGCCAGCTTCGATGCCTGGACCAAGTATTACCGCCCGGATGAAAACACCGCCAATGCCACGGTGAGCTATTACCAGCTCGGCGCGCTGGTGGCGCTGGCGATCGACCTGCGACTGCGGCGCGAAAGCGCCGCCACGCTGGACGACGTGATGCGCCTGCTGTGGACACGCTACGGCCGCGATGACGCGCCGCTGCGGGCGCAAGGCGTGGCCGAAGACGCGCTGCCCGCGCTGCTCAAGGAGATGAGCGGCCTGGACTGGCGCGACTTTTTCCGCCGCCATGTTCACGGCACCGAGCTGCCGCCGCTGCAAACCCCGCTCGCCGATTTCGGCGTGCAATGGACGACGCCGCCCGACGCCGCGCTCGACGCGCTGGGGCTGGCCGTGCAGGAGCAGCCCGGCGGCTGGCTGGCCGTGCAGCGCGTGCGCAACGGCGGCTGGGCCGAGCGCGCGGGCCTGGCCGCGGGCGATGTGCTGCTGACGCTGCAGGGCGAGCGCGCGCGCAAGACCGTGATCGAGCGCCGCCACGCGCTGGCGCGCGCGGGCGAGGTCTGGCGCCTCGCCTGGCTGCGGCAAGACCTGGAGCAGCGCAGCGAAACGCCTTGGTTCGCGCTGCCCGCCAGCCGCGTGCAATTGCGGTTGGCCGACAAACCCAAACCCGCGCAGCGCCAGCGCCTGAGCGCCTGGCTGGGTTGTACGCTCTGACGCACAATGGCTTTGCCCCACACTTTCAGGAGATGCCCATGGAGACCACTGACGACGCCGCCGTCCTCACCGCAACCCGAGGCCCTGTCGGTCTCATCACCCTCAACCGCCCCAAGCAGCTCAACGCCCTGAACGACGCGCTGATGGACGCGCTGGGCGCGGCGCTTCAGGCTTTCGATGCCGACCCGGCCATCGGCTGCATCATCGTCACCGGCAGCGACAAGGCCTTTGCCGCCGGGGCCGACATCGCCGCGATGGCGCAAAAGACCTTTCCCGCGAGCTATACCGAAGACTTCATCAGCCGCAACTGGGAAACGGTGATGCAGGTGCGCAAGCCGGTGATCGCCCTGGTGCGCGGCTACGCTCTCGGCGGAGGCTGCGAGCTGGCGATGATGTGCGACCTCATCGTCGCCGCCGACAACGCCCAGTTCGGCCAGCCCGAAATCAAGATCGGCATCATGCCCGGCGCAGGCGGCACGCAGCGCCTCACGCGCGCCGTGGGCAAGGCCAAGGCCATGGATCTGGTGCTCACCGGCAGGATGATGGACGCGCAGGAGGCCGAGCGCAGCGGCCTGATCGCGCGCATCGTGCCGTTGGCCGGCGCGCTCGACGAGACGGTGGCGATGGCCGAAACCATTGCCGGTTTTTCGCGGCCTGCGGTGCTCATGGCCAAGGAGAGCGTCAACCGCGCTTTCGAGACGCCGCTGGCCGAAGGGCTGCGGTTCGAACGCCGCCTGTTTCAATCGCTGTTCGCCACCGCCGACCAGAAGGAAGGCATGGCCGCTTTTCTGGAGAAGCGCAAACCGCTTTTCACCCACCGCTGATGCGCTATACTGCGCCGCTTGTTTCGAAATGGCGCTTTAGCTCAGTCGGTTAGAGCGACGGAATCATAATCCGCAGGTCCGGGGTTCGAGTCCCTGAAGCGCCACCAGTTTTTCATCTCGCAAATCCATTCGTAACCTTGCGCCGAATTTCGTGGGCGCTGACCTTAGGAGCCTGTCGGACTTGAGGATCGTCGGCTGCAAAACGGCTCCACCGGTCCATTTTTCACCGCCTTCTTGGGCAATAGTTCGACTATTGCCCGGCGAAATCGGCAAAAACTGTCCTCGCCGGGGCCGTTTTTCGCTATCGACGCCCCAAGTCCGACTGGCTCCTGGCCCATGCACACTTTGCCTGGGCTTTTTTGCTTTGCGCGCCAAGCAAACCGTTTTGTTTGTCCAAGGAGTCGGCCATGAAACATCAACGATTGCAACGCCGAAGGGCGCTGGGCACGGTGCTTGTGACGCTTTGGGCCGCGCTGTGTCTGGGCGGCTCGGCGCAGGCGCAGATGAAGAACTATCCGATGGGCAGCCTGCAGGGTCAAGCAACGTTTGGCGCGTTTCCGAAAGTCAGCATCAACTGCACCGATTACACCCTCGGCCCAGGCGTGCGGGTGATCGGCCCGCAAAACCGCATCATCCCCCGCAACCAGCTCGACGGCCTGAAGGCGCCGGTCGTGTTTCAGACCGATGCGATGGGCAATGTGTTTCGCGTGTGGCTGGTGACCGAAGCCGCCGCCGGGCCGCCCCAAGGCGGCGACAGCCCGCTCCAACTGCCCAAGGCGCCAGGACAGTGCGGGCTGTTCTTCAGCAATTGACCGAGGCTTGCAACGTGACGAAAAAGGTCTTTATCAAGACATTCGGCTGCCAGATGAACGAGTACGACTCGGCCAAGATGGCCGACGTGCTGGGCGCCGCCGAGGGCTATGAAACGGCCGCTACCCCGCAGGAAGCCGATCTCATTTTGCTCAACACCTGTTCCATCCGCGAAAAGGCGCAGGAAAAGGTGTTCAGCGATCTGGGGCGGCTGCGCGAGCTCAAGGCGGACAAGCCGGGTCTGCTCATCGGCGTGGGTGGCTGCGTGGCCAGCCAGGAGGGCGAAGCCATTCTCCAGCGCGCGCCGTATGTCGATCTGGTGTTCGGCCCGCAGACCCTGCACCGCCTGCCGCAGCTCATTGCGCAGCGCCGGTCGCAGGGGCGCGCGCAGGTGGACATCAGCTTTCCGGAAATCGAGAAGTTCGACAACCTGCCGCCCGCGCGGGTGGAGGGGCCGAGCGCCTTCGTCTCCATCATGGAAGGCTGCAGCAAGTATTGCAGCTATTGCGTGGTGCCCTATACCCGCGGCGAGGAAGTCTCGCGCCCGCTGGTCGACGTGCTCACCGAGGTGGCCGAGCTGGCTTCGCTGGGCGTGCGCGAAGTCACCCTGCTGGGGCAGAACGTCAACGCCTGGCTGGGCGCGGGCGAAGGCGAGGATTTCGCCTTTTTGCTCGAATGCGTGGCCGAGATCGACGGCATCGAGCGCATTCGCTACACCACCAGCCATCCCAAGGAATTCACCCAGCGGCTGATCGACGCCTACGGCCGCATTCCCAAGCTGGTCAACCATGTGCATCTGCCGGTGCAGCATGGCAGCGACCGCATTCTGGCGGCGATGAAGCGCGGCTATACCGTGCTGGAGTTCAAGAGCACCGTGCGGCGGCTGCGCGCGGTGCGCCCCGACATCTGCATCGGCTCGGACTTCATCGTCGGCTTTCCGGGCGAGACCGAGGCCGACTTCGCGCTGCTGATGAAGCTCATCGACGAGGTGCGGTTCGACGCCAGCTTCAGCTTCATTTTCAGCCCGCGACCCGGCACCCCGGCAGCCAATCTGCCCGACTACACCCCGCCCGAGGTCAAGCTGCAACGGCTGCAGACGCTGCAGGCGCGCATCGAGGCCAACGCGCAGGCGGTGAATCTGGCGATGGTCGGTACGGTGCAAGCCGTGCTGATCGAAGGGCCGGGCAGGAAAGACCCGACCGAGCTGCAAGGCCGCACCGAGAACAACCGCATCGTGCACCTCCAGGGCGACACCAAGGGCGGCGCACGGCTGATCGGCCGGATCGTGCCGGTGCGCATCACCGCCGCCTACGCGCACTCGCTGCGCGGCGAGGTTTGCAGGGTCGAAACCGATCAGGCCGCGATGGTTTGACCCGCCCGGCCTGACGGCATCGGCGCACCTACTTGATGAGCAGCCGCAGGCTGTCCCAGGCGCGGCCAAACAGACCGGCTTCGGGCACGGCCTTCATCACTTCCAGCGGATAGACCGCCAGCGGCTTGCCGCTCAGGCTGACATCGAGCTGGCCGATGCGCTGCCCGGCCTGCAGCGGCGCCACCAGCGGGTCGGGGCGAACCACCTTGGTCTGCAGATCCTTGCCCATGCCGCGCGGCACCGAAATGACCACGGGCGCGGTCGAACCCAGTTCCGCCTTGTCCACGGCGCCTTTCCATACCGGCGCGGTCAGCACCGGCTTGCCCGGTTGAGCGAGCACGATGTCGTCGAAGTTCTGATAGGCCCAGTTGAGCAGCACCTGGCTCTCCTCGCCGCGGGCACGTTCGCTGGGCGTGCCCATGACGACGGTGAGGATGCGGCGCGGGCCATTGGGAAAGTCCCGCAGCGCCGAAGTGATCATGCAGTAACCGGCCTCGGACGTATAGCCCGTCTTCATGCCATCCACCGACGGATCGGTGAACAGCAGGCTCACGCGGTTGGGCTGGGTGATGTGGTTGTAGGTGAACTCCTTGACCTTGAAATAGCGCGCGTAATCCTGCGGAAAGTCGCGGATGATGTGCGTGGCGATGATCGACAGGTCGTAGGCCGTGGTGTAGTGGCCAGGGTCGGGCAGGCCGGTGGGATCCATGAAGTGCGTGCCCTTGAGCCCCCATTGCTGCGCCTGGCGGTTCATCATGGCGACGAAGGCGCTCACCGAGCCGGCCACGGTCTGCGCCAGGGTCATGGCGGCGTCGTTGCCCGATTGCACGATCAGGCCCAGCAGCAGATCGTTGACCGACACCGGCACGCGCGGATCGATGAACATGCGCGAGCCGCCGGTCTGCCAGGCTTCTTTCGACTCGGTCACCATCTGATCGAGCTTGATCGTGCCCTCTTTGAGCGCCTTGAAGGTGAGGTAGGCGGTCATCAGCTTGGTGAGCGAGGCGGGCGCCTCCTGGGCGTGGGCATCGTGCTCGGCCAGGATCTGCCCGCTGGTCAGGTCGAGCACCAGCCAGGAGCGGGCATCGAGCTTGGGCGGCGGCACGGTGGCGAGCAGGGCCTGCATCGGCGTGAGCGCAGCGGCGGCAGGGCTTGCAGCCGATGCCGTTGCGGCGGGGGATGAGGCGGGAGCCGGGGCGGCCTGCGCCCAAGGCGACAGCGCGAGCAGACAGGCCGCACCGCAGGCGGCGACAAAAGATTGAACGGACATAGGCGAATCCTGGGACTCAAAACAAAACGGAAAAACCGACACCCTAACAGCCTGCGAGCCAAACAGGGGCGACGAAGTTTTGCCGCGCGGGCTGGCGGCGCGGCTCAGGGTCAGAGCGTCGTGCGGCGCGAAGGTTCGATGTTTTCTGGATTCAACTCACCGCGCCGTGCCAGTGGCAGACCCAGTCGCGCAGCGGCAGCAGCAGGCCGTGGAAAAAATGCCCCGCGCCCGGAAACACGACCACGGGCAACTGCTGCGGCCGCGCCCAGTCGAGCACGGCGGGCAGCGGCACCACGTCGTCCTGTTCGCCGTGCAGCACGAGCAGGCGCTGCGCGAGCGGGGCCGCGTTCGCCGGTTTGATGGGCGGCACGTCGAAGCGGGTGACGGCGGTTCCGACCAGAGTGAGGTGCTGCAGCGCCACGCCCCGTTGCTGCAGGGCTTGCGCGCCACAGGCGGCGACGGCGGCGCCGAAGGAAAATCCGGCCAGCGCCAGGGGCAAGTCGTGGACTTCCAAACCAGCTTGCGGCGCGATTTGAAGGGTGAAGTGGTCGAGCACCGCCAGCAGATCGTCAGTCTCACCCACGCCGTGGTCGAACGATCCGGCGGTGCCGCCCACACCGCGAAAATTGGGCCGCACCGCGACGAAACCGAGCTGCAGCCAGGCTCGGGCCAGGGTCTGCGCCACCTTGTTGTCGAGCGTGCCGCCGAACAGGGGATGGGGGTGAGCCACCAGCGCCAGGCCGCGCGGCGGGCCTGCGGGCGCATCGATCGCCACTTCGATCGGCCCCACCGGGCCATCGACCAGCAGCCTGCGGGTTTGCGCGTTCATTTGCAGCGAGACGGATCAGGAAGCCGTTTCGGGGGATTCAGGTGCATCGGGCAGTCGCAGGCGCTCGACCACTTCGCCGCGCAGCAGATGGCTTTGCACGATCTCGTCGATGTCGCTCTGATCGACATAGGTGTACCAGACGCCCTCGGGATAGACCACGCAGACCGGCCCCTCCTCGCAGCGATCGAGACAGCCCGCGCGGTTGACGCGCACCTGGCCCGCGCCCGCCAGCCCCAGTGCCTTGACCGCCGATTTGCAGTGCTCGAACGCGGCCTCCGCCCCGCTGGCGGCGCAGCACGGGCGCGTGGCGCCGGCATCGCGCTGGTTCAGACAGAAAAAAATATGGTGTCGGTAATAGCTCATGGAATCAATTGTCGTGGCGCGCACGCCGCAGCGCACGCGCGGCCAGATAGAGAAGTGCGGCGAACGGCCATAGCCAGCTCAACCACTGCGGCAAACCATACAGCCGGATGAATAGGCCCTGGCTCCAAGCCTGCAGGTTCAGAGCGTAGTACGGCCCCGGCCCGGCGGCGTTGATCCACAGCAGCGCCAGCCCCAGGCAGATCACGCCGCCCGCCGCCGCCCAGCGCGGCGGCAGATACGACAGCGGCAGGCCGATCATCAGCCCCAGCGCCACGCTGCGCAGGGTGGGCACCGTCGCCCAGGCCAACGCATGCCCGGGACCGAAACTCAACGCGGCCGACAGACTGACGGCCAGCAGGCCGGTGAAGGTCAGCGCCAGCGCCAGCCGCAGCCGCGGGGCGCCCGGACGCAGCAGCGCCGCCAGCAGCAGAATCGAACCAGCGAGCATGGCCGCGGTGATGCCGGTCTGGCGCAGCCCGCTCATCGGGGCGAAATCCGGCAGCCGCAGACCGCTGTTGACGAACCACGCCGACAGAATGCGCCAGGTATCGGTATCGAACGCGGGCTGCAGCAGGGTCGGCCCGATCTGCCCGGTGCCGAACAGCACGGCGGCAGGCCAGAGCAGCGCCAGCGGCCACAGTGCCAGCAGCAGCAGGCCATAGCCCACGTGTGGAGCGAACCAGCGCTCCCGCCACAGTCGCAGCAGCGCCGCGAGCCGCAGGCGCGGCAATAACCACACGCAGATCGCCGCGCCCAGAGCACCGCCGAGCGAATTGGTCAGCCAGTCGAGGTTGGACGACACGCGCATGGGCAGCAGGGCCTGCAACGCCTCCATGCCGAAGGACAGGCCGCTGGCCAGCACGCTGGCGGCAAGCCACGACGCCCAGCGCGGCCAGCGCGCCGGCAGATTGCGCGCGACGAGATAGCCCAGCGGCAGATAGCCACCGACGTTGATGAGCAGATCGCTCGCGGTGATGTAGCGCGGCAGCGGCGCAAGCGCGAAATCAAAGGGCGTCAGCCCCTGCCAGCGCCATCCTGAAAACGGATAGAGGCTGGCATAGACGATCAGCAGCGCATAACCTGCCAGCGCATAGCGCGCAAAGCGGGAAACCGGGCGCGCGCCATGCGCTGGGCTATGCGAGGACATGAGGCGTCAGCGCCCGACCCAGGCGCGCCCGGCAGATTCCTGAACCGTCAAAACGGCTTGATGACCACCAGCGGAATGATGATGAACAGGATGATGGTGGGGATTTCGTTGAACCAGCGATACCACTTGTGGCTGCGGGTGTTGGTTCCCTGCTCGAACTGCCGCAGGATGCGCTTGCACCAGAACATATAGATCACCAGCAGCACGACCAGCGTGACCTTGGTGTGCATCCAGCCATTGCCCGGGCTGTGCAGGCCGATGCCGTAATACAGCCACAACACCAGGCCGAGAATGATGGCCGGCCACATCAGGATGTGGGTGAAGCGGTAGAGTTTGCGGCCCATCATCAGCAGGCGCTCGCGCTCGGCTGTGCTGTCCGCGGGCACCATGGCCAGGTTGACGAAAATGCGCGGCAGGTAGAACAGCCCGGCGTACCACGCGATCACGAAAATGATGTGCCAGGTCAGCACCCACTGAAATGCCATTTCGAACTCCCTTTTTCAGACTGATGTGCAGTGTAAAAGAGCCGCCCGGGAACCTTGTTGCAGAAGGGCAAACCAACAAGCCAAACCAAAACGGCGGGCAAAAAAATCCCCGGCAGTGCTGGCCGGGGATTCAAGCCTTGAAACAAGGCCCCGCTCAGGGAGGAGAAGCGGGAGAAAGCACACCAGGCGGCGCACCCTCTGCCTGGAAAAGATAGCATTCATCGCATCAAGTTCCACTCCATGACAAACCAAAGATGAAAAACTTTGTGAACCTGCCGGGCTTTCCCGCCATCCGCATGCGGCGTCTGCGCCGCGACGACTTCAGCCGCCGCCTGGTGCGCGAACACACTCTGAGCGCCGACGATCTGATCTATCCGGTGTTCATCCTCGACGGCCAAAACCAGCGCCAGAGCGTGGCGTCGATGCCTGGGGTGGAGCGCCTGAGCGTGGATTTGCTGCTGCCGGTGGCGGAAGAATGCGTGAAACTGGGCATTCCGGTGCTGGCGCTGTTTCCGGTGATCGACCCCAAGCTCAAGACCCCCGATGGCGTCGAAGCCACCAACCCCGACGGCCTCGTGCCCCGCGCGGTGCAGGCGCTCAAGCGGGAATTTCCCCAGCTCGGCGTGCTCACCGATGTGGCGCTCGACCCCTACACCTCGCACGGACAGGACGGTCTGCTCGACGACACCGGCTACATCCTCAACGAGCCCACGGTGGCCATGCTGGTCAAGCAGGCGCTCACCCACGCCGCCGCTGGTGTGGACATCGTCGCGCCCAGCGACATGATGGACGGCCGCATCGGCGCCATTCGTCAGGCGCTGGAGGCCGACAGCCATATTCACACCCGCATCATGGCCTACAGCGCGAAGTACGCCAGCGCGTTCTACGGCCCGTTCCGTGACGCCGTGGGCTCGGCAGCCAACCTGGGCAAGGCCGACAAGAAGGCGTATCAGATGGACCCGGGCAACTCCGACGAAGCGCTGCGCGAAGTGGCGCTGGACATCGCCGAGGGTGCCGACATGGTGATGGTCAAGCCCGGCATGCCTTATCTGGACATCGTGCGCCGGGTGAAAGACGAATTCCGCATGCCGACCTTCGCCTATCAGGTCAGCGGCGAATACGCCATGCTCAAGGCGGCGGCGCAGAACGGCTGGCTAGACCACGACGCGGTGATGATGGAAAGCCTGCTGGCGTTCAAGCGCGCCGGGGCCGACGGCATCCTCACCTATTTCGCCGTCGAGGCGGCGCGCAAGTTGCGGCAAGACTGAACGACCGGAGCCTCCCCATGAAAGTCCGCGTCTGGGATTTGCCTCTGCGCCTGTTCCACTGGGCGCTGGCGGCCTGCGTCACTGTTTCCATCGTCACCGGACTGAGCGGCGGCAACGCCATGCAGTACCACTTCTGGAGCGGTTACACGCTGATTGCGCTGCTGGTGTTCCGGCTGGTCTGGGGCGTGATCGGCAGTCAGCACGCGCGTTTCCGGAACTTCGTGCGCGGCCCGCGCGCGGTTCTGCGCTACGTGCGCGGCGACGACCCGCGACCCGAACACCTGCGCGTGGGCCACAACCCGCTGGGCAGCCTGTCGGTGATCGCACTGCTCGCCGTGGTGACGCTGCAGGTGGTCAGCGGCCTGTTTGCCAACGACGAGATTTTCAACCAAGGCCCGCTGGCCATCTATGTGAGCAACCGTACCAGCGCCATTTTCACCTTCTATCACACCACCATCGGCCAGCCGCTGATCTACGCCCTCGTCGGCCTGCACATCGCCGCCATCGCCTATTACGCGGTGGTCAAGCGCCAGAATCTGGTGCGCCCCATGCTGACCGGCGACATCGACACCGTGGCCGGCGTGACGCCCGCGCGCGATACCTGGGGCTTGCGCGGGCTGGCCTTGCTCATCGTCGCCGCAGGCGGAGCGCTGGCGTGGTGGATTTCCACTCTGGGCAGCGTGGGCGGCTATTGATCCAACAGCGGCCAGCGCCCGATGACGTCATAGCGTCCCGTGCCCAGCACCGAGTGCACCAGCGCAAAGCCGCGCACCGTCCAGCGCAGCGGGGCGAAGGTGTTGGGCGGCTGCGAGTTCTGCGCCCGTCGCGCCAGGGTCACATGCGGAGCGAAGGCGCGCGCATCGAACGGCAGACCGAGCTGGCCAACCTGCTGCGCCAGCACCGCGCGCAACGAGAGCAAGGCGGCAGGAGGCTGCGACGGCGCGAGATGGGCGATGCCGCCGTGGCGCCAGATCGCTGCCCGGTCGAGCGTCAGCGCAAAATCGGTCCCGTGGCGCGCCACCCGTTCGCCCGCTTCCAGCAAGGTCGTCACGCGGTCTGCGGGCACGCCTTCCATGAACAGCACGGTGAGATGCAGTTTGGCCGCAGGCGTGGGTCGCGCGGGCAGCGCCCATTGCCATTGCGCCTGATGCGCGGCGATGTGCTGGCGCTGCGCCCGATCCGGCCACAGCGCGAAAAACAACCGCAGCGCAAGCGTGTCGTGCGGCTGAGACAAGGGCAAAGGAGAGGCAGACATGATCGATGCGGCTTTGCAGTCTGTGTTCGTCGCAACCATGCTATCCAAGGCCACGCCATGATCTCCTTCTCTTTCCCGTTCCAATCTGACCTGACCCGCAGGCGCCTGAGCCTCGCGCTCGGCCTGACCGCAGGCGGGCCGCTCTGGCTCGGCAGTCTGGCGGCGCAGGCGGCCACGCTGCCGCCTCTGCCGCGCTACACCCAGCCGGTGCGGGCGCATTCGCCGCTGGTCGGGCGCATCCTGCAAGGTGGTCAACAGTTCATCACCCCGCAGCAACTGCTCAGCAATTGTGCGCAAGTGGCGCTGTGCCTGCTGGGCGAGCAGCACGACCATCCCGATCATCATGCGGTGCAGGCCTGGATCATCACCGCGCTGGCGCAGCGCGGCAAGTTGGCTGCAGTCGCTCTGGAAATGGCCGACGCCGGACGGCGTTACGACGGCCCGCGCGCTGCGCCCGAGGCCGTGGTGCGCGAGCGGCTGCACTGGAACGAAGCCGGCTGGCCGTGGGCGATGTACGCCGCGCCGGTGATGGCCGCGGTGCGCGCGGGCGTGCCGGTGGCGGGCGTCAACCTGCCGCGGGCCGACATGCGCGCGGCCATGCGGCAGTCGCTCTGGGACGCGAGCGTGTCGCCCGCAGTGCGCCAGCGCATTCTCGATGACGTGGCCGAAAGCCACTGCGGCCTGCTGCCCGCTTCGCAACTCCCGGCCATGGTGCGCGTCCAGCTCGCGCGCGACGACAGCATGGCCGCGCACGGTCTGGCACTGATGCGCCCCGGCAAGACCGTGGTGCTGCTCACTGGCAGCTTTCATGCCGACCGCAACCTGGGCGTGGCGCTGCATCTGGCGGCGCATGTGGAGCAAACTCCACCCGGCGTGCCGCGCCCCCTCAAGGTATTCAGCCTGCTGCTGCAGGGTCTGGCGCCCGACACGCAAGCCGAACTCGCTGCGGGGTATGACGCCGTGTGGTTCACCCCCGGCACACCGCCGATCGACCATTGCGCGCAACTGCGCCTGAGGATGAAAGGACCAGCAAGGCCATGACCCATCCTTTCTGCTGTGGCGGCGGCGACCCGACCTCGCCCGTTCAACTGACCTCGGTGCCGACCCGCCCGGCCTGCGGCGCCGAACTGCGTCCCTTGCCGGGCGATTGCTGCGTGTTCTGCTCGTATGGCAGCGTGCCCTGCCCGCCGGTGCAGCGCCTGCGCGGGATCAAGCCCGGCGCTGCACCGCCTGCATGATGCCTTGCAACAGGGCTGTCGGGCTGGGCGGGCAGCCCGGCACGGTCACGTCCACCGGCAGCACCTCGGCCACCCGGCCACACACGGCGTAGCCGCTGCTGTGCACGCCGCAGCCGCTGGCGCAATCTCCGGCGGCGACCACCAGCCTGGGCTCGGGCATGGCGTCATAGGTGCGCCGCAGCGCCAGTTCCATATGGCGCGATACCGGGCCGGTGACCAGCAGCAGATCGGCATGGCGCGGACTGGCGACGAACTGGATGCCCAGTCCCTCGATGTTGTAATAGGGATTGGAAAGGGCGTTGATCTCCAGTTCGCAGCCGTTGCACGAGCCGGCATCGACCACGCGGATGGACAGCGCGCGCCCGATCAGGCGCAGCAGATCGGCCTGGATGCGCTGCACCGCGGCCTCGGCGAAAGCCTCGGATGGAACGGCGGCCGGGGTTTCGCTGATGCGGCCCACGCGGGCGATCTGTCGCAGGGTCTTCCACATGGCGGTTCAGAGGGTGTGAATGAATCCGGCGTGGTCAAGCGGCGTGTCCAAAGGGTTCCAATCAAGGCGCAAAGCACAGCCGTGCCCGTAGGCACGGCGCGCATTTGCAACGCCGAATGGGGGTGTTTGGGCGCGAAGAGCGGGCATGGCGGATTTGTTCACACCCTCTCAAAGATCGTGTCCGGAATAGGACAGATTGAAGGATTTGTTGATCAGCGGAAAGTCGGGCACGATGTCGCCGATGACCGCCCATTCGATGGCCGGCCAGTTCTGCCACGACGGATCGTGCGGATGGCAGCGGGCGATGCGGCCTTGGGCGTCGGTCTCCAGCGCAATGCACTGCGGCCCGCGCCAGCCCTCCACCAGCCCCAGCGCCAAGCCCGCAGACACGGACTGCGGCCAGTCGGCCCGCACACCGCCTTCCGGCAGGCTGGACAGAACATCGCCGCACAGCCGCAGCGCGGTGAACACCTCGGCAAAGCGCACCGCCACGCGCGCCCCCACGTCGCCCTCCTGCGCCTGTGCGGGTTCGACGCCCAACGCGGCGTAGGGTGCGAACTGCGGCAGGGTGCGCAAGTCGAGCGCCTGCCCGCTGGCGCGCCCGGCCAGGCCGATCATGCCCAGGCGCGCAGCGAGGTCCGGCTCGACCCGGCCCGTGGTCCTGAAGCGGTCTTGCAGGCCCTCGTGCTGATCCAGAATGTCCTTGAGCCGCAGCACTTCGACGCCGAGCAAGACCCCCTGGTTGTGCAGCATGGCCACGGCGTCGGCGTCCAGATCGAGCCCGACGCCGCCAGGTTGCACCGCGTCCATGGGATAACGTGCGCCGAACACGCGCAGGTTGAGCCGCAGCATGTCTTCCTTGAGACGGCCGAACTGCGCCAGGGCAAAGCCGAAGCCGCCATCGTTGGCGATGGCGCCGATGTCGCCCAGATGATTGGCCAGGCGCTCGCGTTCGAGCAGCAGGGCGCGCAGCGCCAGCGCCCGCGGCGGCGGCTGCACCCCCGCCAGCGTCTCGCAGGCCATGCAATAAGCCCAGGCATTGGCCACGGCGCTGTCGCCGCTCAAGCGCGCGGCCAGGCGCACGCCGTCCTGCAGGGTCATGCCCTCGAAACGTTTTTCCACCCCCTTGTGGGTAAAGCCAAGGCGTTCCTCCAGCCGCAGGATCTTTTCGCCGACGATGGAAAAACGGAACTGCCCCGGCTCGATCACCCCGGCATGCACCGGGCCGACCGGCACTTCGTGCACGCCGTCGCCGTCGACCGGGACGAAGGCATAGTGTTCCGCCTGCGCCTGCCCGCAAGGGGGCTGCGGCAGCTGCGCACCGCGCCGCAGCGGATGGACTTGGGCGGGCCAGGCGGTGTGGCGCAGCCAGGGGCGCGCGTCCATGCCCAGCGCCTGCACGCCCAGCAGATCGCGCAGCGCGCGCTGCAGGCGTTCGGCCACCGGGAACCCGGTGTGCAGGCCGGGATAGTGCATCACGTCCGGGGCGAGGTCGAGCTGCACCAGGGTCAGGCCGTGCGCTTGCAGCCAGCAGGCGTACAGCGAGGTGGCGCCGGGCTGCGTGGCGCTGGCGTCCTTGCCCCACAGGGTCAACAAACGCGCGCCGCGCTCCAGCGCAGCCTGAGCCTGGGCAGACCAGCCCAGCGCGTCGACCCGGTGGTGTTCGAGGGGGAGAATGGCGCAGCGGGCTTGCACGGATCAACCCCCGATCATCGCGGCCGCCGTGTGCCACCAGGACACCAGAAACTGCGGTATCCACAGCCCGAGCAGCAGCACCAGCGCCAGATGCACGAACACCGGCGCCATATTGGGCGCATGCGAGAGTTCGCGCAGGCTGCTGCGGCCAAACACCATGCCCTGCCCGCGCAGGAACAACGCGCCAAACGCCACGCCCAGCCCCAGCAACAGGATGGGCGTGGCCCAGGGCTGTTGCTGCATCGCCGTGGTGAGGATGAGAAATTCACTGGCGAACACACTGAACGGCGGCATGCCCGCAATGGCCAGTACGCCGATCATCAACCCCCAGCCGAGTGCGGGCGACTGTTCGCGCAGCCCCTGGATGTCCTCGATGCGCTGACTGTGCGCTTTTTGCGAGGCGTGGCCCGTGGTGTAGAAAATGGCGCTCTTGGTCAGGGCATGGCCGGTCATGTGCAGCAGGGCGGCGAAATTGGCCACCGGCCCGCCCATGCCAAAGGCGAAGGTGATGATGCCCATGTGTTCGATGGACGAGTAGGCGAACATGCGCTTCACATCCTTTTGCCGCCACAGCAAAAACGCGCCGACGAGCACCGAGACCAGCCCGAAGGCCATGAGCATCTGTGCCGGCCAGAACGCATGCAGACTGCCCTCGACCAGCACCTTGCTGCGCATCACCGCGTACAGCGCCACGTTGAGCAGCAGGCCCGACAGCACCGCAGAAACCGGCGTCGGGCCTTCTGCATGCGCGTCGGGCAGCCAGCTATGCAGCGGCGCCAGGCCGACCTTGGTGCCATAGCCCACGAGCAGAAAGACGAAGGCGATGCCGATGATGCCCGGCTCGAGCCGGCCTTTGACCGCATCGAGCCGGGTCCACAGCAGCGCATTCATGCCGGCGTGGCCCAGCACCCGCTCCGCAGCGAAATACAGCAGCACGGTGCCAAACAGCGCCAGCGCGATGCCCACGCCGCACAGGATGAAGTATTTCCACGCCGCTTCCAGGCTGGCCTTGGTGCGGTAGAGCGAGACCAGCAGCACGGTGGTCAGCGTGGCCGCCTCCATCGCCACCCAGAGGATGCCCATATTGTTCGTGGTCAGCGCCAGCAGCATGGTGAACATGAAGGCCTGATACATGCTGTGATAGAGCCGCAGCCGCGCCGCAGTCAAGCGTCCGCGGTCCTGCTCGATGCGCATATACGGCTGGGAGAAGGCCGCCGTGGTCATGCCGACGAAGGCGGTCAGCGCCACGAAGAACACATTGAACGGATCGATGAAAAACTGCTCGGCAAACACCCGCATCGGCCCTTGGGCGATGACCCGCGCCGTCAGCACGCTGGCGGCGGCGAACGTCGCGGCGCTGAAGGCCAGATTGACCTGTGGCGCGAAACCGCGCTGGCCGACGAAAGCCAGCACCGCGGCGCCCAGCAGAGGAATGGCAAGGACGATCAACAGCTCCATTCAGTCCTCTTTGAGGGTTTCCATATGCTGCAGGTCCAGACTGTCGAACTGTTCCCTGATCTGGAAAAAGAAAATTCCCAGGATGAACACCCCGACCAGCACGTCCAGGCCGATGCCCATTTCCACCACCATCGGCATGCCCTGCGTGGCGCTGGTGGCGGCGAACAGCAGGCCGTTTTCCATCGCCAGAAAGCCCACCACCTGGGCGACGGCCTTGCGCCGCACGATCATCATCAGGAAAGCCAGCAACACCAGCGCCAGCGCGATGCCCAGGGTGCCGCGCGTGGCCTCGCCGGCGAACCGGGAGATGGGCTGCGCCAGGACGAAGGAAAAGATCACCAGCACGATGCCGATGATCTGCAGGGTGGGAATGTTCACCAGGGTTTCGGTATCCCATTCGGCATGCAGGCGGCGGATGAGCCTGTGCAGCACCAGCGGCAGCACGATGACCTTGAGCAGCAGGGTCAGCGCGGCAGACTGATAAAGCTCGGCATCGCCCGTCGAATACGCCACAGCGACCGTGCTGGCCACCAGCAAGGCGCCCTGCGCAGCGAACAGGTTGACCAGATTGACCACCCGGCGCTGCGCCAGCATGGCAAAAGACAGCAGCAGCAGCAAGGCGGCGATCAGGTGGATGAGCTGCGTGCTCAGCGGCAGGGCGGGCAGCGCATGCAGGCCCGGCGCAGACGAAACGGCTGCGGCAGGCGCGGAAGCGAACAGGGCAAGTGCGGACATGGCGTCGTCCTCAGTGCGAGAGCATCAGCCGCACCAGCAAGCCGAGCACGGCGAGCAGAAAAGCGGTACCCAAAAATTCGGGGTCGCGAAAAATACGCAGCTTGGCGCTCAGGGTTTCGATCAGCGCAATGCCGAAACCAGCTGCCGCCAGTTTGAGCAGCAGCGACGGCAGCGCGACCAGCAGCCACAGCACGCCGTCGGCATGGCTCGCCATGCCCCAGGGCAGGAACAGCGCAAAGCCGATGCAGGCGTAGTTGAACAGCTTGAGGCTGCTGGCCCACTCCACCAGCGCCAGATGGCGCGCGGAATACTCCAGCACCATGGCCTCGTGGATCATGGTCAGTTCCAGATGGGTGGTCGGGTTGTCCACCGGAATGCGCGCGTTCTCGGCCAGCAGCACCATCACGAACGCCACGGCGGCAAAGGCCAGACTGGCGTGCAGCGCCAGATGCTGCGACTGCAGGAACCCGGCGATCGTCGGCAGCAGGGTGCTGCCCGAGATCAGCGAGGAGGTGAACACCACCATCAGCAGCGCGGGCTCGGCGAGGAAGCCCACCATCATGTCGCGCCGCGCGCCCATGCTGCCAAAGGCGGTGCCGATGTCCATGCCGGCAAGGGCGATGAACACCCGCGCCAGCGCAAACAGGCCCACCAGCGCAATGACATCGGCTGCCTGCGCAAACGGCAGATCGGTCGAGAGCGAGGGAATGATGGCCGCAGCCACCACCATGATGCCAAACAGCAGATACGGCACGACGCGAAACAGCGGCGTGGCGTCATGCGCCAGCACCGCGTCCTTGCGCAGCAGCTTGGCGATGCGCGCATACGGCTGCCAGATGGGCGCAGCGCTGCGGTTGGACAGCCAGGCACGGCACTGCATCACCCACCCGGACAAGAGCGGGGCCAGCAGCACCGACACGGCGACCGCCAGCAATTGCGTCAGCAAGGCGGAAACGCTCACTGGACTACCCTCCTCGCTGCGCTCGACTCCCCAAGGGAGTTGAGCGCTCCTTCGGAGCGGCCGTGCGGAGCGCTCATCGCACCACCACCATCAGCAACACCAGCAGGGTGAGGAAGCTGTAGAGCAGATAGACCGAAATCCGCCCCTGCTGAATCTTCCCCACCTGCCGCGCCAGCCACAGCACCGCCTGCGCCAGCGGCGTGTAGAACTGCGACCAGAACCTGTCTTCCACCGAGACCCGGTAGCGCGGCGCCGCGTCGTCCGGTCGCGGCACTTCGACCCGCTCCAGGAAGAATGGACTGAACACCCGGCGGATCGGCTGCCCGAAGCCTTCGGCGCTGTCCTGCATGCGTCCGCTCAGGCCGGGTGCGCCGCAGTCCCAGGGCGCGGCGCGGCGCAAGCGCCCCGCGTAGACGCGGTGCGTCATCAACCCCGTCAGGCTGACGGCCAGCACCGCGACGAGCAGAATCATCACGGGGCTGTAGGACGCCCGCTGCGGCGACAACGGCACCAGCCAGAACCAGTTGCCCGTTTGCGCCAGCGGCTTGCCCAGCACCAGCTGGTTGACCCGGTCGATGGCCTGCAGCACCCAGGTCGGAATCAGGCCCAGCAACACACAGCCTGCGGCCAGCCACAACAGACCGATGCGCTCCAGCCAGCCGACATCGTGCGCCTGTTCCAGTTGCGGTTCACGCGCACGCCCCAGAAAAATGATCCCATAGAACTTGACCATGACATACGCCGCCAGCGCCGCCGTCAGCGCCAGCAACGCCGCACCCAGAGGGATGAGCAGATTGAAAAACGGCTCGGGGATCTGCGGCGTGAACAAGAATGATTGCAACAACAGCCATTCGGCGACAAAACCGTTGAGCGGCGGCAGCCCGGCGATGGCCAGCGTGCCGATCAGCGCCGTCCAGCCCACCCAGGGCATGGGGCGCAGCAGGCCGCCGAGCTTGCCCAGGCTGCGCTGCCTGGTGGCGTGCAGCACGGCGCCGGTGGCCAGGAACAGCAGACTCTTGAAAAAGGCATGGTTGAGCAGGTGGTACAGCATGGCTGCGAGCGCCAGCGCCGCAAACACCGCCAGCCCGACACCGTGGAACACCAGCGCCAGGCCCAAGGCGGCGAAGGCGATGCCGATGTTCTCGATGGATGAATAAGCCAGCAGCCGCTTCATGTCGGTCTGTACCGCGGCGAACAACACGCCGAACAGAGCCCCGAACAGCCCCAGCGCCAACAGCGGCACTCCCCACCACCACAGCGGCGCGTGCAGCAGGTCGAAGCTCACCCGCAGCAGACCGTAGAGTGCCGTCTTGAGCATCACCCCGCTCATCAGTGCCGAGACCGGCGAAGGCGCGGCCGGGTGCGCCTCGGGCAGCCAGATGTGCAAGGGCACCAACCCGGCCTTGGCGCCAAAGCCGATGACCGCCAGACCGAAGGCCACGCTGGCCCAGGCCGGGTTCAGCGGCGCGTGGCGCATGGCCTCGAACGTCAGACCGGCGATTCCGTCCTGCATCATCACCCCAAAGCACAACAGCAGCGCGATGGCCCCCAGATGCGCCAACAGCAGATACACATAACCGGCTCTGCGGATTTCCGCCATGCGGTGCTGGGAGACCACCAGGAAATATGAGGCCATGGCCATGACCTCCCAGGCCAGCATGAAGCTGTAGGCGTCTGCAGCGAGCATCACCATGCTCATCGCCGCCAGGAACACGTGGTACTGCATACCCAGCAGCCCCGGGGCCGTGCCTTCACCCTCGCGGAAGTAACCGGCAGCAAAGGTGGAAATCCCCACCGTGGATGACCCCAGCAGAAACAGGAAAAACCCCGACAGGGCGTCCAGCCGCAGATGCATGGGCAGGCCCGGCAGACCGATGGGCAGGACCAGCGATTGCGGCGCAGCGAACAGCGCCAGCAACCCCACACCGGCCATCACCAGGCTGCCCAGCGCGCCCAGGGGAAAGATCACCCGCGCCACCCAGCGCGTGGAACGCGGCGCGACGAAACCCGCCAGCCCCATGCCCACCCAAGCCGCGATCACACCCAAGCCGATGGGAAGCAGATCAGATGCGTTCATTGGGGTTGCGTGAAATTGAGATTCACATAAGATGTGCATCACATGCTAATACAACTCACCCCGCCATGGAACAGCGCACCAGCCGATTGACCGTTCTGATCGACCCGCAGAAAAAAGCGGTATTCGAGCATCTGTGTGCGAAGGAAGACCAGACCCCGTCGCAAGTGGTGCGGCGCCTGATCCGCGAATACATCGAAGCCCGGCTCGGCCGCCCCTGGCAACCCGGCGAAACCCCCGAAGACGCGCTGAGGCGCTGACCTCCTGATCCCGCAGTAGGACGAAGGGAGGGCCAGCAGCCTGTCGGACTTGAAGAATTCCTCCCCCGCTTGCCGGGGGAGGTCGGGAGGGGCATCCCTTGCATAGCGCAGCGCCGTCTTCTCCTCCCCCGCTTGCCGGGGGAGGTCGGGAGGGGGAGCGATGCGTTTGATTCCTCGCGCCTCTCCCCACAAGTAGCGAGGGAGGCGTTGTGCGCTACCCGCTCTCTCGTCTATCTCATTGATAGGTTCCGTTCACTGCGCTGCATCTCTCGCGCTCATTTCTTCAGTGTTTCCCCTGGAAAACCGTCATTTCCCTCCGGGCGGCTTGGGCGCCCTGGCGATTTCGGCGGGCGTGCAGTTGCCCAGCGACACCAGGCAATACCGCACGTCCTTGGGGGCGCCGCCCTTGGGCCAGTCGTAGATGCTCATGGGGAAATCGGGCCGGGGCTGATGCGAGAAGTAAGCCGCCACGTCCACCGCATCCTGATCGCTCATTGAACCACCCTCCTCGCTGCGCTCGACTCCCCGAGGGAGTTGAGCGCCACCTTCGGGCGGCCGTGCGGAGGCGCTCATGCGACCGACCCCCGTTGGCGGATGCAGACTGTCGGCCACAGGCATGGCGCCCTTGACGAAACCGGCGGCGGTGTAGGTGCGCGCCATGCCGGCGCCGATGTTGAACGAATCCGGCCCCCACAGCGGCGGGAAGACATACTCGCCCTTGGCGTTCTTGCTGCCCTGGCCGTCGATGCCATGACAGGCGGCGCAACGCTCGGCGTAGATCGCCTTGCCGCGCACGGGATCGGGCTTGATCGACGTGCTGATCTTGTACAGCGCGGCGCCCTTGACCTTGGCGTCGGCGGGAACGTCCTTGGACATCCAGGCCATGAAGGCGAGCATGGCCTTCATTTCGCGGGAATCCTTCGGGATGGGCTTGCCGTTCATCGACCGCAGCATGCAGCCGTTGATGCGGTCGGCCATGCTGACCACCCGGGCGGCGCGACCGTTGTACATGGGGTAGAGCACGTTCTGCCCGACAAAGGCCGAGGAGTGGGGCACAAAACCGCCGCCCAAGTGACAGCTCGTGCAATTCATCGCCGCGCCGACGTTGTGAGGCAGCAGTTTCCTGGTCTGCGTCATCAGGCGGTAGCCGTAGAGGATTTCCGCGCCGTTGGGTTCATGCGACAGCGCGGCGAGGTTGGGCGCCTTGAAAGGCACTTCGCGCGTCGGCTTGGGCTTGGCGACCAGCGCCGGTGCTGCGGGCGCCGATGCGGTTTGGGCCAGGACAGGCTGGGCTGCGATGCCCGCCAGCAGGCACGCTGCCAGCAGGGTGTGCACCGTCATGTTGGCGCGTGAATCGGTTGTGCTGTTTTTCATGATGGTCTGCCTCAATGGGTTTTGGCGATGTCTGCGCGAACTTTCGCCACTTCGCTGGCGCTGACCGCCGCCCCGCTGTTGCCCCAGCCGCTGCGCACGAAGGTGGCGATGTCGGCCACCTGCTGGTCGCTGAGCACGCTGGCGAAGGCGGGCATGGTGAACTGGTGAATGCCTTTGACTTCGGCGGTCTGCCCCCCGGCCAGAATCACATGGATCAGATTGAGCGCATCGCGCGATTCCACCGTGGGATTGCTCGCCATGGCCGGAAACACGCCTGCGGCGCCTTCTCCGTCGTTCTGATGGCAAAGGGCGCAATGCTGCGCATAGGCCAGGGAGCCGACGGAGTGCAGATCGGGCTGCGGCGCGGGCGCGACGGGCTGCGGCGCCCTGGGCTTGTTCGGATCGGCAGGCAGCGATTTGAGGTAGATCGCCACCGCCTCCAGGTCGGCGTCGGTCCAGTGCTGTGAGCTGTGGTGGATGACCTCGGTCATGCTGCCCATCGCCGCGCCGGTACTGTTGCGCCCGGTCTTGAGCAATTGCACGATGTCGGCCACGCTCCAGCCGCCCAGACCGCCCACGCCATTGCCGCGCAGATTGCTGGCATACCAGTTCTCGACCTTGGCGCCCGAGAGAAACAGCGAGCCATCGGCGCCGCTGGCGCTCAGCGCCTTTTCCTGCATGCCGATGCCGCGCGGGGTGTGGCAGGCGCCGCAGTGCCCCAGACCTTCCACCAGATAGGCGCCGCGGTTCCATTGCGCGCCCTGTTTGGGATCGGGCTGGTAGGCATGGTCATCGGAGGCGTACATCCACTTCCAGATCGCCAGCGGCCAGCGCAGGGTCAGCGGCCAGATCATGGTGGGCGGCTTGTCGGGCTGTGCCACCGGCTTCACGCCCTGCATGAAGTAGGCGTAAAGCGCTTTCATGTCTTCGGGCGTGACCTTGGCATAGGACGGATACGGCATGGCCGGATAAAGATATTTCCCGCCGGGTGCGACACCTTTGCGCACTGCACGATCAAAATCCTCGAAGGTGTATTTGCCAATGCCATCGGTTGGATCGGGCGTGATATTGCTCGAATAAATCGTGCCCATCGGCAGCGGCATGGGCAAACCGCCGGCAAATGGCTTGCCGCCCGGCGCAGTGTGGCAGGCGATGCAGTCGCCGACCTTGGCCACGTAGGCTCCCCGCTCGATTTCCTGCGGTGAAAACCGGGGAGACGCCTGCGCGAAACCAACCCAGCCGATTATCAATAAAAATCCTGACACATAATGTAATCTGGATTTTTTGTTTGTGACACTCATATTTCTGCCCTCCTTGTCGTTCGCATTTTTGTGCCTCGCAGCACGTTGGATCACAGATTAACTTGTGGAATATTCTGATTCTTGACTCAGCGCAAGGGTTGTTTGTCCGAATTACAAAATGAAACGAATACGGCAGCATCCAATCAAAACGCGATCCCCTTGCCCTCGCGACAAGGGATTGCATGGCACTCAAGATCGCGCGGTACCATCGCCCGGCCCGCCCGCCCATCTCCTGCTCCAACGCTCGCCCATGACCGACCGCGTCCGCCCCAACCAGTTCGCCCTGCTGGGCCAGCGCCGTTTCGCGCCGTTTTTCTGGACGCAGTTCGGCGGTGCGGGCAACGACAATCTGTTCAAGTTCGCCTTCACCGTGATGGTGGCCTATCGTGCCGAAGCAGCTTCGGCGCAGTCCACCGGGCTGATGGTCAACCTGATCGCCGCGCTCTACATCCTGCCCTTCGTGTTGTTCTCGGCCACCAGCGGGCAACTGGCCGACAAGTTCGACAAGGCGGTACTGATGCGCCGGGTGAAGACGCTGGAAATCGCCATCATGGCGCTGGCGCTGTGGGGCTTCGTCACCGCCAATGTGCCGGCGCTGCTGGTCTGCGCCTTTGGCATGGGGCTGCATTCCACGCTGTTCGGCCCGGCCAAGTATGCCTATCTGCCGCAGCATCTCGACACAGCCGAGCTGACCGGGGGCAACGGCATGACCGAGATGGGCACCTTCGTCGCCATTCTGCTGGGCAATCTGGCCGGCGGCCTGGTGATGACCGCAGGGCGCGGCCCGCTGATCGCCGGTCTGGCCTGCGTGACCGTAGCGCTGCTGGGCTGGACTGCGGCGCGCTTCATTCCCGCCACGGCGCCGGTGGACCCGCAACTGCGCATCGACTGGAACCCGTTCACCGAGACCGCACGCAACCTGCGCCTGGCAGCAAGCGACCGCACGGTGCTGCAGGCGCTGCTGGCGATTTCGTGGATGTGGTTTTACGGCGTGGCCTTCCTCACGCAGTTTCCGGTGTTCGCCAAGGACGTGCTCGGCGGCAACGAGGCGGTGGCCTCGCTGTTGCTGGCGGTGTTTTCCATCGGCATCGCGTTGGGTTCGCTGGCCTGCGAGGGGCTGGCGCGCGGGCGGGTGGAGATCGGCCTGGTGCCGCTGGGCGCCATCGGCATGACGGCGTTTGGCATCGACCTGTATTTCGCCACGCTGAACCTGCCGCACGAAGCCGCGCTGCAGGGCGTTCTACCCTTCGTGCGCGATCCGGCGCACTGGCGGGTGATGCTCGACCTGTTCCTGCTCTCGACCAGCGCCGGCATCTACAGCGTGCCGCTGTACGCGCTGATCCAGCACCACACCCCGCCCACGCACCGTTCGCGGGTGATCGCGGCCAACAACATCCTCAACGCGCTTTACATGGTGGTGTGCTCGGGCTACTGCGCGGCGATGCTGGTCGCCGGAGTGAGCGTGCCCGCGCTGCTGCTGAGCGTGGCGCTGCTCAATGCGCTGGCCGCCCTCTGGCTGATCTGGCGCCAGCCGCTGTACGGTCAGCGCTTTCTGGCCTGGGCGCGGCAAAGGGCTTGATGGACTCGCCGTCATCGCCCGGGAACGACGCGGTGTAGAGCGACTGTGCGAACATTCTGCAGTTTGTCGTATTCACTGCGCATGCCGTCCTCCCCCCCGCCTTCCGACCCGCAACAGGCACCGCTGTCCGTCAACCAGTTCAAGCTGCTGGGGCAGCGCCGCTTCGCGCCGTTTTTCTGGACGCAGTTCACCAATGCGGGCAATGACAACCTGCTGAAGTTCGCCTTCACCATGCTGGTGACCTACCGCGCCGAGGCGCAGACCGGGCTGCCCGCGGGGCTGATGGTCAACCTCATCGCCGCGCTGTATGTGCTGCCCTTCGTGCTGCTGTCGGCCACGGCCGGGCAGCTTGCGGACAAGTGCGACATGGGCGTCATCATGCGGCGCATCAAGTCTTTCGAGATTGTCATCATGCTCGGCGCGCTGTGGGGCTTCGTCACGGTGAATGTGCCGCTGCTGCTGGTTTGCGTGCTGGGCATGGGGCTGCATTCCACCCTGTTCGGCCCGGTGAAATTCGCCTATCTGCCGCGTCACCTGCACACCGCGGAACTCACCGGCGGCAACGGCATGACCGAGATGGGCGGCTTCGTCGCCATTCTGCTGGGCAGCCTGGTGGGCGGGGTGCTGATGACCTACCCGCAAGGGCCGGTGTTCGCCGGAGCGACCTGTCTTGCCATTTCGCTGGCGGGCTGGACCATGGCACGCTTCGTGCCGCGCACCCCGTCGTTGGTCTGTGAAACCGGCATCAACTGGAACCCGTTCACGGCCACCGCGCGCAGCCTCAGGCTCGCTGCCGCCGACCGCTCCGTGCTGGCGGCGCTGATCGCCATCGCCTGGATGTGGTTCTACGGCGTGGCGTTTCTCACGCAGTTTCCGATCTTCACCCGCGAGGTGGTGCACGGCAGCGAGGCCGTGGCGTCGCTGCTGCTGGTGATTTTCGCCGTGGGCATCGGCCTGGGCTCGGTGGCCTGCGAGTGGATGGCGCACGGCCGGGTGGAAATCGGCCTGGTGCTGGTGGGCGCCATCGGCATGTCGGTGTTCGGCGTCGATCTGTTCGTCGCCACCCGGCACCTGCCGCACAACGGGCAGTTGCAAACCCTCACGCTGTTCCTGCGCGAAGGCGTGCACTGGCGCTTGATGGTCGATCTGCTGCTGATCTCGGCCAGCGCCGGAATTTACAGCGTGCCGCTGTATGCCTTCATCCAGCATCGCGTGGCCGAAACCCACCGCGCCCGGGTGATCGCCGCCAGCAATATGCTCAACGCCCTGTTCATGATCGCCTGCGCGGCGTATTGCGCCACCTTGCTGACCTCGGGCGTGGGCGTGCCGATGCTGCTGCTGACCGTAGCCCTGTTCAACGCCCTGATGCTCGCCTGGCTGGTGTGGAAGCAGCCGATCTACGGGCGGCGCTTCATCGCCTGGGTGCTGCGCCGAAAGGCGACGACGCCGCTGTAGCGAAACGCTGCAGGATGCCTCCACCGCTTGCAGGGGAAGTGAGGAGGAGATAAGCGATTGATTCATCGCGTTTTTCCCCACCCCAACCCTCCCCACGAGTGGGGAGGGAGAGCACACCCCTCCCCCACGGCGTGGGGGAGGTTGGGAGGGGGAGAGGCCCACCCGAAGCCCGACAGACTCATAGTCGAATCAGCGTTTCCCTGAAGAACTTTCTCGATGGCACGCCTTGCTGCAGAGATTCCCCCTTCAACCCTAAAGTATCTAGTAAGTTGTAGACTTCAAACAATTCTTTCACAGCCACCGGTTTTGCCCCATGTCTTCCCTGCCTTCCCCAGACCCCTCCCGCCTCACCATCGGTGAACTCGCGCAGCGTGCGCAGTTGGGGGCCGAGACGCTGCGTTACTACGAGCGTCTGGGTCTGCTCGAACCGGCGCAGCGCACCGCCAGCGGCTACCGGCTGTACGCGCCGCAAGCCGTCGAGCGGCTCGACTTCATCCGGCGGGCGCAGGCGTTGGGGTTTTCGCTGGCGCAGATCGGCGAGTTGCTGGCGCTGCACGCCCGACCCGAAGCCGACATGGGCGCGGTGCGCGCCATCGCCGCGCAGCGGCTGGCCGAGATCGACGCCAAGATCGACGACCTGCAGCGCATGAAACAAGGTCTGCAAACGCTGCTCGATGCCTGCCCCGGCCACGGCGCCACGAAGCAATGCCCCATCCTCGCCTCCTTGCGGGGCGAGAAGGAGAACGTCCATGAATGAGTCCATCACGCCTGACTCCGGCCTGACCGCCTGCCCGGTGGAGCCGCGCGAAACAGCGGCGCCCGCGCCAGCCGACAAAGCCCCGGCCACAGGCCAGACCCTGCGCCTCGACGTAGGCGGCATGACCTGCGCCTCGTGCAGCGCGCGGGTGGAGCGCGCCTTGCGCAAGCTCCCCGGCGTACTGGTAGCAAGCGTCAACCTCGCCACCACTCAGGCCGAGGTGACTTACGACCCGCAGACCGCCACCCCGCAAGCCATTGCCGATGCGGTGAGCGCCGCAGGCTACACCCCGATCGTCGCCGAAGCAGCGCTGGACGTGGAGGGCATGACCTGCGCCTCCTGCGCGGGCCGGGTGGAACGCGCACTGCGCAAGCTGCCCGGCGTGCTGTCCGCCACGGTGAATCTGGCGGTCAACCGCGCGCAGGTGCGCTATCTGCCCGCCATGCTCGACGCCGGGGCGCTGGCGCAGGCCGTGGTGGATGCGGGCTACGGCGCGCACCCGGTGCAGGAGTGCGACGACGCGGCAGATCAAGGAAACGCAGGGCCGCCCCAAGTTTCCTTGACCCCCTCGGGGGGCGGGTCGGCAAGCCGACCCAAGGGGCGCACATCAAACGCCAGCGCTGCCGCCCACGCCCGCAGTCTGGCGCGCATGCGGCGCGACGTCGTGCTCGCGGCCCTTCTCGCGCTGCCGGTGCTGGTGCTGGCTATGCTGCCCATGGTCTGGCCCGCCTTCGACGCCGCGCTGCTGCGCACCTCGCCCATCCCGCGCTTCTGGGACTGGGTGCAGTTCGCCCTCACCAGCGCCGTGCTGTTCGGCCCCGGGCGGCGGTTCTTTCGCACCGGCGCCATCGCCTACCGCCATCTCTCGCCCGACATGAATTCGCTGGTCGCCACCGGCACCGGCGCGGCCTGGGCCTACAGCACGCTGGTGCTGCTGGCGCCGCAGTGGTTTGCCGCCGAGTCGCGGCATGTGTATTTCGACTCCGCCGCCGTGGTGGTGGCGGTGATCCTGGCGGGCAAGTATCTGGAGGAACTGGCCAAGGGCCGCGCCTCCACCGCCATCCACAAGCTCCTCGGGCTGCAGGCCAAACAGGCCACGCGCCTCGATGCGCAGGGCGTGGAGCAATCGGTCAGCCTCGCCGCGCTGCACATCGGCGACCGTGTGCTGGTGCGCCCCGGCGAGCGCCTGCCGGTGGACGGCAGGGTGATCGAAGGCGACAGCCATGTGGATGAATCCATGCTCACCGGCGAGGCCGTGCCGGTGAGCCGCAAACCGGGCGACACGGTAGTGGGCGGCACGGTCAATGCCGAAGGCCGGCTGGTGATCGAAGCCACCGCGCTGGGCAAGGACACGGTGCTGGCGCAGATCGTGCGCCTGGTGGAAAACGCCCAGACCGGCAAGCTGCCGGTGCAGCGCGTGGCCGACCGCGTGGTCGCCGTGTTCACCCCCGTCGTGCTGCTGATCGCCGCGGCCAGCTTCGCCGCGTGGCTGATGCTCACGGGTGATATCAGCGCCGCGCTGGTCGCCGCAGTCGCCGTGCTGGTGGTGGCCTGCCCCTGCGCCATGGGTCTGGCCACCCCGGCGGCCATTCTGGTGGGCAGCAGCCGCGCGGCGGAAATGGGCGTGCTGTTCCGCAAGGGCGAGGCGCTGGAGGCGCTCTCGCGCATCGACACCGTGCTGCTCGACAAGACCGGCACCGTCACCCGCGGCAGGCCCGCGCTCACCGCACTGCACAGCGCTCTCGACGAGAACGAAGCGCTGCGCCTGGCCGCCGCCCTCGAAGCCGACTCCGAGCACCCGCTGGCCCGCGCCGTGCGCGAGGCGGCGCAGCAGCGCGGGCTGGACATTCCCGCCGTGCAGGATTTCGCCGCCATCCCCGGCTATGGCGTGCGCGCCGCCCTCGAAGGCCACGCCCTGCTGCTGGGCGCGCGGCGCTTGATGGCGCGAGAAGGCATCGCCCTGAACGCCTTCGGCGCGCAGGCCGACGCGCTCGAAGCGCAAGGCCAGACGGCGGTGTTTCTGGCGCAGGACCAGCGCTGCGTCGCCGTGCTCGGCATCGCCGACCCGATCAAGCCCGAAGCCTTTGCCGTGGTGCAGGCGCTGCGCCAGCGCGGCCTGCACATCGCCCTGGTCACCGGAGACGCCCGGCGCACCGCACAGGCCGTGGCCGACGCGCTGGGCATTCAGCAAGTGCATGCGGAAGTGCTGCCACAGGACAAGGCCCGCGTGGTCAGCGAGTTGCAGGCGCAGGGGCGTCGTGTGGCCTTCGTCGGCGATGGCCTGAACGACGGCCCGGCGCTGGCGCAGGCCGACGTCGGCCTGGCGCTGGCCAGCGGTACCGATGTGGCCATCGAAGCCGCCGACGTCAGCCTGACCCGCGGCGACCTCGCCACCCTGCCCACGGCGATCGACACTGCGCGCCGCACCCTGCGCACCATCCACGGCAATCTGTTCTGGGCGTTCGCCTACAACATCGTGCTCATTCCCCTGGCCGCGGGCGTGGCCACGCCCTGGGGCATGCACCTGCACCCCATGCTGGCCGGCGTGGCGATGGGGCTGTCCTCGGTGTTCGTGCTGGGCAACAGCCTGCGGCTCAAACGGCTTTCATCCTGGCAAGCGCCCGTCTCTCGCCCAGCGGCACCATCGCCGGCACTCTCCCCCTTGACCCACACCCCCTGAAAGGAGCTTTGACATGCCTTCCATCGTGTTTTCCGCCCAGCCCTGCTGTGCCTTCGACGACGCCATCACCCGCACCACCGAGGCGCTCAAGGCGCAGGGTTTCGGCATCATCAGCGACATCGACGTGTCGGCCACCCTCAAGGCCAAGCTCGGCGTCGACCGACCGCCCTATCGCATCCTCGGCGCCTGCGCGCCGGGCTACGCCCTGAAGGCGCTCGACTTCGACCCGCACATCGGCGCCCTGCTGCCGTGCAATGTGGTGGTGCGCGAAGATGCGGCCAGGCAGCAGATCGTGGTCGATTTCATGAACCCCACCTCGGTGCTCGGCCTGATCGACAAACCCGAAGTGCACGCCGTCGCAAAGGAAGTCTGCGAAAAGCTGATGAAGGTGCGCGACGCCCTCGCCCAAGCCGCTTGAACTTCAGTCCCCACGAGGAGAAAAACGCATGAACACCATCCAACTGCAAATCACCGGCATGAGCTGCGGCCATTGCGTTGCCGCCGTCACCAAGGCGCTCAAGGCCGTTCCCGGCACGCAGGACGCCCAGGTCGACCTGAACAGCGGCCGCGCCACCGTGCAGGGCAGCGCCGCACCCGAAGCGCTGGTCAAGGCCGTGATCGAGGAAGGCTACGGGGCGGCGCTCAAGGAATGAATCGGCGCCTCATCTCTTATCGGAGCATCGGCCACAGCGTGGCGAGCAACAGGGCCGCCATGGTTAGGTTGAACACCTTGACGCGCCCTTGTTCGGTCAACAAATGACGCAGCCGGGCGCCCCCCAGCGCCCAGACGCTGATGGTCGGCAGATTGATCAAGCTGAACAGCGCCGCCACCGCCAGCACGAGCGAAAACCCACCCGAGCCTGGCACATAAACGGAGAACACGCTCAGCGCCATGAGCCACAGCTTGGGGTTGACCCACTGGAAGGCGAAGGCGCCGATGTAGCGCATGGGACGAGACTCCCGCACAGCGGAACCGTCGGGAGGCGATGCGCGGGCAATGCGCCAGGCGAGGTAGATCATGTAGAGCGCGCCGATCCATTTCATGGCGACTTCGGCCCAGGGCCAAAGCGAGAACAGTTCCGCCAGCCCCAGGCCGACGCTGGCGAGCAGGATCAGCACGCCCGTGCTGATGCCCAGCAGGTGCGGAATCGACGCGCGAAAGCCAAAGTTCGCGCCCGAGGCCAGCAGCATCAGATTGTTCGGCCCCGGCGTGACGGAGGTGACGAAGGCGAACAGCGCCAGCGCAGGAAGGTTGATGTCGAACATGGTTTTTTGCGCAACGAGAATATTGCGGGACTTATTTGGGTGGACGATGGCCTCACTGTAGGCATTGCCACGCCGATAAAACAGATGCAGCATCCGGCTATCTGTATCGATACAAACGCGATTTTTCGAAGTCTGTACTGGCCGAATCACCTGCCCACTGTGAGGTGTAACACCGACCGATCTCTGCCATGATGCCGGGCATGAACGCCGATCCCATCACCCCGCTCTATCTCGCCCTTGCCGAGCGCCTGGCCGGGCTGGCGGCTTCCGGCTCGCTGCGACCGGGCGCGCGTCTGCCTTCGGTTCGCGCCCTGTCTGAACAGCATGGCGTCTCCATCTCCACAGCGGTGCAGGCCTACCGCACGCTCGAGGATCGCGGCGTGATCGAGGCGCGTCCCAAGTCCGGGTTTTTCGTGCGACGACCGCGCAGCCTGCCGCCGGTGCCCGCCGCCACGCGACCTCCCGCGCGGGCGGTGGCAGTGGAAACGAACGCCATTGCCGACGCGGTGCTCGACGCCGCGGGCGACCCTGCCTGCATTTCGTTTGGCGCGGCCACCGCCAGCGAAGACCTCTATGCGGTCGAGCGGGTGCGCCGCGCCATCGCGCGCAGCGCCCAACGGCATGCCAACAGCCTCGGCGTTTACGCCACTGCGCCGGGCATCGCGCCGCTGCGGCAGGCCATCTCGCGCCGCGCGCTGGATCTGGGCTGCAACCTCGATCACCGCAATATCGTCGTCACCAATGGCTGCATGGAAGCCATCACCCTGTGCCTGCGCGCGGTGACGCAGCCCGGCGATGTCATCGCCATCGAGTCGCCGACCTACTTCGGCTTTCTGCGCGCCATGCAGGCGCTGGGCCTGCGCGCGGTGGAAATTCCCATGCAGCCCGGGGCCGGGCTCTCGCTGGAAGCCCTGGAAGTCGCGCTGGACACCCAGCCGGTCAAGGCGGTCGTCGCCGTGCCGACGCTGTCCAACCCCTTGGGCGCCATCATGCCCGCCGCCAGCAAAAAACGCCTGGCGGAACTGCTGGGGGTACGCGGCATCCCGCTGATCGAGGATGTGATCTGCAACGACCTCGCCCCCACCGAGGAAGACCGCCGCGCCGTGCGTGCATTCGACCGCAGCGGCAACGTGATGATCTGCGGCTCGTTCGGCAAGACCCTGGCGCCGGGACTGCGCGGCATCGGCTGGGTGGAGGCGGGGCGCTGGAGCGCACAGGTCGCCAACTTCAAGCGCGCCCTCAGCGGCGGCGGCAGCGCAGTGATCGAATGGGCCGTGGCCGACCTGCTCGAACAAGGCGGCTACGAGCAAAGCCTGCGCCAACTTCGGCGCTGCTTCGCCGACCAGACCCACATCGCACGTCAGATCATCGCCGCCGCATTCCCGCCCGGCTCACGGGCGACCGACCCCGCCGGGGGCTTCATTCTCTGGATCGAGCTGCCCAGGTCGGTCGATGCCGTCGTGCTGTATCAACGCTGCATCGAACAAAACATCGTCATCGTTCCCGGCACGCTGTTCACCACATCCACCCGCTACCGCAACTGCCTGCGGCTCAACGTCGGCGGACGCTGGACGGCAGAACGGGAAGAGGCCTTGCACGCGGTCGGTCGCATCGCGACGCAACTGGCAGGGTGAAAGCGGGTTGTCCACGCGAACTGACCGCCATATACTTGCGCCATATACAAGCCTGCGCTCTGAACATGGCCACCACGACCGTCTTTACCAACAACCGCTCTCAGGCAGTCCGTCTGCCAGCAGATCTGCGCTTGCCCGAGGCCGTCAAGCAGGTCAGCATTCGGGCGCGAGGCAAGGAGCGCATCATCGCGCCGCTCGAATCGAGCTGGGACAGTTTCTTTCATGACGGCCCCGCGGTCAGCGACGACTTTCTGCAAGAACGCGCGCCGCAGCAACAAGCCGCGCGTGAGTCTCTGTGATGCTGGCTTATCTGCTCGATACCAACATCGTCATTTACGTCATCAAACGGCGGCCGGTGGAAGTACTTGGCGCTTTCAACGCCAACGCGGCGCGCATGGCCATTTCGGTCATTACCCTCGCAGAACTCTTGCATGGTGCGGAAAAAAGCACTAGGCCCGCAGCCAATCTGGCGGTCGTCGAGGATTTTGTCAGCCGCCTTGAAGTGTTGCCCTACACCGCAAAAGCGGCGCAACACTACGGACAGATCCGCGCCGCACTCGAACGTGCGGGCGAGCCCATCGGGGTCAACGACCTGCATATCGCAGCGCACGCACGCAGCGAAGGGCTGACGCTGGTGACGAACAACGAGGGTGAATTCCGCCGCGTGCCCGCCCTGCAAATCCAAAACTGGTTGCAACCGTGAGCACGCTGGAAATCCGCTGAAGACGAGCGAAGTATCCGACCGATCACACCCCCCGCGTCCGGTCGGCGCGGAACCGGGCGACGAAGGCGTCGAACGTACCGGCGTCGAGCGCGGCGCGCATCTCGCGCATGAGTTGCAGGTAGTAGTGCAGATTGTGGGTGGTGGCGAGCATGCCGTAGAGCATCTCGCCGCAGCGGTCGAGGTGGTGCAGGTAGGCGCGCGAGAACTGCCGGCAGGTGGGGCAGGTGCAGGTCTCGTCGAGCGGGCGTTCATCGAGCTTGAAGCGGGCGTTGCGGATGCGCAGATCGCCGTAGCGGGTGAACAGATGGCCGTTGCGCGCGTTGCGCGTGGGCATGACGCAGTCGAACAGGTCGATGCCAGCAGCAACGCCGTCGACCAGGTCTTCGGGCGTGCCCACGCCCATGAGATAGCGCGGCTTGTCGGCCGGCAGGCGCGGCGCGGTGTGGCGCAGCAGGCGCAGCATGTCGTCTTTCGGCTCGCCCACGCTCAGGCCGCCGATGGCGTAGCCGGGCAAATCGAGCGCGGCGAGGGCGTCGATCGAGGCGTCGCGCAAAGGCTCGAACAGGCCGCCCTGGACGATGCCGAACAGGGCGTTGGGGTTTTGCAGCCGCGCGAACTCGGTCTTGCAGCGCGCGGCCCAGCGCAGCGAAAGCTCCATCGAGGCGCGCGCCTCGGCCTCGGTGGTGAGGTGCCTTTGCCCGCTGCGATCGACGTCGTAGGGCGTGCATTCGTCGAACTGCATGACGATGTCGGAATTGAGCACGGTCTGGATCTGCATGCTCACCTCGGGGGTGAGGAAGAGCTTGTCGCCGTTGACCGGCGAGGCGAATCGCACGCCTTCCTCGCTGATTCTGCGCATCGCCCCCAGGCTCCACACCTGAAAGCCGCCGCTGTCGGTGAGGATGGGCGCGTCCCAGCCGATGAAGCGGTGCAGCCCGCCGAATTGCCGCACGACCTCCAGCCCCGGACGCAGCCAGAGGTGGAAGGTGTTGCCCAGGATGATCTGCGCCCCGGCCTGCCTGAGACCGTCGGGCGTGATGCCCTTGACGGTGCCGTAGGTGCCCACCGGCATGAATTGCGGCGTATCGATGGTGCCATGATGGAGTATGAGCGTGCCACGGCGGGCAAGGCCAGCGGTGTGGTGAACGGTGAATTGCAGCATGGGCGGCATTGTTTCAGACTTGCTCCTTCTGGCCGACTGATCGGCTAACCTATGCACCGCCATGACCGCGCCTTCCACTGCCGCCGCTCCCGCCGCCCTGACCTGGGCGGCGCAAGCGGGCGCGTCCGAGCGACGCGTATGCCGCCTTCAGGGCGAGTGGAACGCGCGCGGCCTGACGCGCGAGCCGGACACTCGCCCGCCCGCAGGCACGCGGCACATCGCCCTCGACGCCAGCGGCGCCAAGCTCGACACCAGCGGCGCGCTGCTGCTGGTGCGCAGCATGGCGCAATGGCAAGGCGCCGGGGCCACGGTGGATGTCAGCGGCCTGAACGCTTCTCAGCAGCAATTGCTCGATCTGGTGCGCCGGCGCGCGCTGGCGCTGCCGCCCGCCGCGCGCCGCCTGGGGCTGCTGGGCGACATCGGCCGCGCCGCGCTGATGGCGCTGGACGAATTGCGCGCCCTGCTGGCCTTCATCGGCGAACTGGTGTGGCGTGGCGCGCCGCTGCTGCTGCAACCCTGGCGGATGCGCTGGCGCGAAGTCATTCACGAAATCGACGCGGCGGGGCTGCGCGCGCTGGGCATCATCGGCCTGCTGTCCTTTCTCATCGGCATGGTCATGGCCTATCAGGCCGGAGCCACGCTGGAGACCTACGGCGCCAACATCCTCATCGTCAATCTGGTGTCCATCATCACCCTGCGCGAACTCGGGCCGCTGCTGGCCGCCATTCTGGTGGCGGGGCGCACCGGCTCGTCCTACACCGCGCAGATCGGCACCATGCGCATCACCGAGGAGGTGGACGCGCTGCGCGCGCTGGGGCTGTCGCCCTTCGACATGCTGGTGCTGCCCAAGGTCATCGCCCTCATCATCACCCTGCCGCTGCTGGCGCTGTTTGCCGATGTCATGGGGCTGGCGGGCGGCGGCTTGGTGGCCGCCGTCGGTTATGGCGTGCCGCTGAGCGAATACATCGCGCGCATTCCACAGGTGGTGGGGCTGAAGATGCTGATGCTCGGCCTGGTGAAGGCACCGGTATTCGCCGTGGTCATCGCGCTGGTGGGCTGCATGCAGGGCCTGCGCGTGTCGGGCAGCGCGGCAGCGGTGGGCCGCGCCACGACGGTGAGCGTGGTGCAGGCCATCTTCCTGGTGATCGTGATCGACGCCAGTTTTTCGGTGCTCTACAACCTGCTGCATCTATGAAACCGCCCGCCGATCTGGTCATCGACGCCCAGGGCATCGTCAACCGCTTTGGCGACGTGGTGGTGCATGACGGGCTGAACCTGGCGGTGCCGCGCGGCGTCATCATGGCGCTGGTGGGCGGATCGGGCTCGGGCAAGACGGTGCTGGTGCGCAGCCTGCTGTTGCTGCGCGCGCCCAGCGCCGGCACGCTCAGGCTGTTCGGTGTGGACGCGCTGGCCGCAGGCGATGCGCAGCGGCAGGCGCTGCGCCAGCGCATCGGCGTGCTGTTCCAGGGCGGGGCGCTGTTCACCGGGCTGACGGTGCTGGAAAACGTGCTGCTGCCGCTGCGCGAGCAGGGACTGGTGGACCGGCGCCTGCTGCCCGAGCTGGGCATGCTCAAGATCGGCCTGGCCGGGCTGCCGGCCGACGCGGCGCACAAGTATCCGGCCGAACTCTCGGGCGGCATGGTCAAGCGCGCCGCGCTGGCGCGCGCGCTGGCGCTCGACCCGGAACTGCTGGTGCTCGACGAGCCGACCTCGGGGCTGGACCCGATCGCCGGCGCGGCGTTCGATCAGCTCATCCGCGAGCTGCGCGATCTGCTGGGCCTGACCATACTGCAGGTCACGCACGATCTCGATTCGATCTGGCATGGCAGCGACACCGTGGCCTTTCTCGCCCGCAACAAAATGCTGGCGGTCGGCCCGGCTGCGGAGCTGGCGCGGCGCGACGAACCGGAACTCGCCGCCTACTTCCGCGGCAGCCGTTCGGCGGCCTATCTGCAGGAAGCGACGCACGCAATGACAACACGGGGTTGATCGCATGGAATCCAAAGTCAATTACACCGCCGTCGGCCTGTTCGTGGTGCTGCTGGGCGCGCTGCTCGGCGGCCTGGCGTGGTGGCTGGCCACCGGCGGCCAGCAAATCCCGACCCGGCCCTACCTGATCTACGCCACCGACAACGTCAGCGGCCTGAAGACCGACAGCAATGTGCTGTACCGCGGCGTCACCGTCGGCAAGGTGGCGAGCATCGAGATCGACCCGAAAAACCCTGCGCTCATCCGCATCGAGGTGGATATCGACCGCAACGTGCCCATCCGCAGCGACACCGTGGCCCAGCTCAGTCCGCTGGGCGTCACCGGGCTGTCGGCGGTCAACCTCATCGGCGGCGCCTCATCCACACCGCTGCCCACGCCGCCGGGCGAGCCCGAGCCCGTCATTCCCTACAAGCCCTCGGTGTTCACGCAGATCGAGGGCGGCATCAACGATGCGGCCATCACCCTGGCGCGCATCAGCCAGCGGGTGGACGCGCTGCTCAGCCCGGCCAATGTGCAGTCGATCAGCGACACGCTGCGCAATCTGCAGACGCTCTCCAGCACGCTGGCAGCCAACCAGACCAACATCGACCAGACGTTTGCCAACGCCCGCCAGACCAGCGCCAATCTGGTGCAGATGAGCGCGCAGGGCAGCACGCTGATGCGGCAGAGCCAGGCGCTGGTGCAGCGGCTCGACGGCGTGACGGCGCAGCTCGGCGCCGTGATGCCGCAAATCGGCGCCGCCGCCAACAGCGTCGCGCAGGCGGGCGCCACCACCACCGCCTTCACCACCGCCGGGGCGCAGGCCATGAACCAACTGCAGACCCGCACCCTGCCCGAAGTGGACGCGCTGGTGCGCAATCTGCAGCAGCTCAGCAGCCAGCTCGGCGCCCTGGCCGAAAACCTCAAAGCCGATCCCAGCCAACTGCTTTATGGCCCGGCCCTGCCGCCGCCGGGCCCGGGAGAATCACGATGACTACGTTCCTTCCCAGGCCGCTACGCCGCGGCGTGCTGGCCGCCGGGCTGGTGTTGGGCAGCCTGGCGCTGTCCGCCTGCGCCCTGCCAGCGGGCCGCGCGCCGGTACAGCAGACCTATCGCCTGACCGCCCCCGACATCCGCACCGCGCCGCTGCCGCAGCCCACGGTGATTCAACTGCGGCCGGTGCGCGCCAGCGCCGGGTTTGAGTCGGCCTCCATGATGTACAGCCGCAGCCCGGACACTCTGGAGCCCTACCGCGACAGTCGCTGGCTCGCGCCCCCGGCGCAGCTCGTCGGCCAGGCCATCGCAAGCGCCCTCAGCCGCCAGCCCTGGGTCAGCGCGGTACAGCGGCAATCGGTGCTGGTGAACGCGCCGTGGGCGCTGCACTGCGATCTGAACCGGCTGGAGCATGATGTTCGGTCGCAGCGGGGCACTGTGCATCTCGGCCTGACCTGCGTACTGGCGAATACGCGCACCCACCGCATTGCCGCGCATTGGCATTTCGACGGCAGCCAGCCGATTGCGGTGAACGACGCCGCGCACTTCGCGCAGGGCGCGCAGATCCTGCTGGATCAGGCGATCGAGGGCATCGTCGATCACACCCGCGCGGCGGTGGCGGCCTCGCAGCCCTGAGCGCCCCCGGACCCGTCGCTGCGCGTCAGCCACATCGCGTCGCCGTAGCTGAAAAAGCGGTAGCGCTGCGCAATCGCATGGGCATAGGTCGCGCGTATCGTCTCCATGCCGGCGAAGGCCGATACCAGCATCAGCAGCGTGGACCTGGGCAGGTGGAAATTGGTCAGCAGCGCGTCCACCACGCGAAAGCGATAGCCCGGCGTGATGAACAGCGCGGTTTCGCGCGCACCCGGCAGCACCGTGCCGAACGGCGCTGCGTCCGCCTCGGCTGCCAGCGCCGCCGATTCGAGCGCGCGCAAGGCCGTCGTGCCCACCGCGACCACGCGCGGGGCGGCGCGCATCCGGCCTGTGGCGCGCGCCTCGGCCTGCCGCGCCTGCACCTGCGCAATCGCCTGCGCGGTGGCCTGCGGCACGGTGTACCACTCGCTGTGCATGGTGTGCTGGCGCAGATCGTTCACCCGCACCGGCTGAAACGTGCCCGCGCCGACGTGCAGGGTCACGGCCGCGCGCTGCACCCCCATCGCATCGATTCTCGCCAGGATGTCGTCGTCGAAATGCAGACCCGCCGTGGGCGCGGCCACCGAGCCGGGATGCTGCGCATACACCGTCTGGTAGCGCTGCGCATCGTCATCGTCCGGCGCGTGGGTGATATAGGGCGGCAGGGGCACCGCGCCATACTGCTGCAGCAAGGCCAGCGGTTCGGCGGGAAACTCCAGCTCGAACAGGCCGCCATCCGGCCCGGCCCGGCCCACGGTGCGAACGGCGAACCCAGCGCCCTGCTTCGCACCGTCACGGGCTGGCTGCTCATCCGGCCGTGCCGCGCCCAGCCAGAGGATCTGGCCCGGCTTGGGCGACTTGCTCGCCCGCACATGCGCCCAGACCCGGCGGCCCGCGCGTACCCGCTCGACCAGCACTTCCACCGCACCGCCCCGAGCGGCGCCGGCATCGTCCGCCGCCTTGAAGCCCCACAGTCGCGCTGGAATCACCCGGGTGTCGTTGAACACCACCAGATCGCCCGGGCGCAGCAGGCCGGGCAACTCGCGAAAGCCGCGGTCGATCAGCGCGGGTGGGCTGCCCGCATCGAGCAGCCGACTGTCGCCGCGCTGCGCCGGGGGATGCTGGGCGATCAGTTCGGCAGGCAGGTGGAAATCGAAATCGTCTGCGCAGAGACCGGGCGGCATCGCACCCGGCTCTCCCGCGGCATCGCGGACAAGAGGAGGAGTCATCGAATGGGAAGTGGAGCGAGGCAAGAGGCCGGTTGCAGCCACGCATGCGGCGCCCGCCGCGCGAGTCAGCGGGCGCGCCGCAGAATATCGAGCAGCCCGGATGGAGCGATGATCTTAAACAAGGTTCGCAATGTCTGACTCTTGAAGGTGTGGTAGGCGAACACGCTGCTGGCCAGCAGGCCGATGGCCGCTTGGGGCTGAAGCTCGGCCAGCATGTCGGCCGCGCTGAGGCTGAGCGCCCCCAGGTGACGCCGCACGCGGCGATCGCGGCGCCGTCCGAGCTCGCTCTCGCGCGCATAGATTTTCCTGGCGACCGCAAGCGAATCCAGCGCCGTGCGCGGACTGGAGGAAATCTGAGTGGCGCTGCGCCGGTAATCCAGCAGCGGGATGTCAAGATGCGCCACGGGGCCGACGCGGGCCACGCGCACGAACCATTCCCACTCGCAGACGATCTTGATGTCGGTATCGAACATTCCGGCACTTGCAGCGCGGCCCTGCGGAACATGACCGTGGGTGGATGGATGAAATTGCCCTGCACCAATTCGTCGTGAACCTCTCCCCAGTAGACCGCAATGGCGTCCTGACCGTTCTGCCGGGCGCGCTCCTGGTGCAGCAAGTCAAAGGTTTCCTCATGCGGATATCGCGCCCGCACGCCGCCGCGCCGCGCACTGCAACGGCTGTAATAGACGCCGCAGTAAGAGGCGGGCGCCAAGGGGCCGGTTGCGTCGAAGGCGCCAAAGTCGGAACTGCAGAGCAGGATGTCTGGATGCGACTGGAGATAGCGCAGTTGCATCGCGATGCGATCCGGCCGGCACAGATCGTCGGCATCGAGCAGTGCGATGTATTCGCCCCGTGCCGCCTGCACGCTCACATTCCTCGCCACGGCAATACCCGCGTTGGCCTGCCGGATCACGCGCACTCGCCCCGCATAAGCCTCCAGGAGCTTTGCCGTGCCATCGGTGGAGCCGTCGTCCACGACCACGACATCGAGGTTGGTGTGCGTCTGGGCAAACAGACTGTCGAGTGTTTGCGCAAGGGTGCCGCTGGCGTTATACGCCGGGATGACCACGGAAACCAAGGCTTGCGGGTCGGTATTCATTGGGTAGGCGACTCGGCAATGGGGCTGGCGGTGAGCTTGGTCTGCGCGGCGTCGATGTGATCGGCAGGTTCAGCCGGTACGCGATTGCCCGCAAGCCGCGCCTTGACCTGGTAAAGCCAGCAGATCAGACCAGGGCGGTAGACCCGCAAACCAAGCGTTTCCCGGGTCTGCTGGAAGAAATGCCGCTTGTGGCCGTAATCGCCCTTGAGCATGTCAAAGTGAGTGCATTTTTCCGCAATGGCCGCTTCGATGACATAAGCCATGAGCACTTCGCCCGGACTGAGCGCAAGGTGCTTGGGATCGAATCCCGCCTGAAAGTAGTAAAGCGTCGCGCCATTGCGAAAGCCGTAGAACATGGCAATGGTCTGAGCATTCATCTGCAGCCCGTACAAGCGCAACCTGCCCTGCGCCAGCAGGGCATGCATGAGGGCCCGGTGGAATCCCAGGTACTGTGGCGAGGTGAAGCTGGGTTCTTCGGTGCGCCCCTGCCAACGCTGCCGATGCATCTCGGCGAGCCGCTCGAACGCCGAATCTATCTGCGCGTCTTGGTGGATCTGAAAAAAACGCGCATCTGGCTGCGCTTCAAATTTTCGGCGCTTGCGGCCCAAAACCTCGCGTCGATTGCGACTGAGGCCCTGGCGATAGCGGTCCCAGTCTGGCGGCAAATCGCCAAAAATGATGCGGTTCACCGTCGTGCGCACGATCGAGCCTGAAATCTGCGTGCTTTGCTGCGTCCAGCAAGCCAGCAAGGCTGAATCGGCGGGCAGATCGACGAGATCGAGCAGCTGCCAGTCATGAACGTGGTTGAGCACATGATCGACGAACGCTCTGGCCACGGCGTGTTCATGGACAGGATCGAACAGCATGCCCAGATCGTCTGGCGCGGTATCGCCGCCAGCACCTATCGGCCTGAGCTTGCGCACCCGCAGGATCTTGTATGCGCGGTGCGTCTCCAGGTACAGCGGAAAAATGCCCACGGCCCGTCCGCCGAGGCGTGCCACGAGAATCCTCAGATGCCGCCCCTGTCCGTAATGCGACCACCACAGGCGCTGCCAATCCCAACCGAGGAACAGGCTGTTGCGCGGGGTCAGGCCCTCGATGGCACGCCACTCGGGCTCCAGGGCGTCGAAGCCCGACGTCGAGGTGACGAGCTCGATCTGCATCGCCTCATGCGAAGTCATCACCATCACGCCCAGGGCCGATGCATGCGCCAGGCGAGCAGCGGAAGATGCGAGGTGACGGGAATGCGGGGGATGGCGATCGGATCGACCCCGGCGGACACCGTACCCTCTTCGGTGGTCACGGCGGCGCGGTAGATCGAGCGGGCGATTCTTCGCACGCGCTCGTCCTCCGACCCATTGGGATAGCAAAACAGATCGACGCTTCGACCCAGCTCGGCCTCCAGGCGCTCACGGCTGTCATGCAGTTCATGCTCGATTTCATCTTCGCTCAGGGTCGGCAGGATGGGGTGGGTCATGGTGTGCGACCCGATCGACAGCTTGCCCTGGTCGCAGGCGCGAACCTCGTCCCAGCTCATCATGTCGTAGGCCTCGTGCTCCGCGTCGGTGGGCATGAAGCCAGGGGTGCAATCGCGCAGAATGGCCTGCGCATGCCGCCTCTGCGTCAGGGACAGCGTTTTCATCCAGGCAATGACGCCTTCCAGATGATGCGCGGGCGAATTCAAGGTCTGCGCACATTCCATCAGCCCGGCGTGGGACAGGCGCTGCAGCCGGGCGCGCGCCTCGTGGTTCCACATCCACTGTCCCGCATCCACCAGGCCGGGGCAGACAAAAATCGTCGCCGGGATTTCGAGCTGCTGGAGGATGGGCCCGGCGATGCGATATTGATTGCACAGCCCGTCATCGAAGGTGATGGCGAGCTGGCTGCGGCCCGCCCCGGCGGGCGCAGGCTCGCCGCTCAGAATATCGCGCACCATGACGTCGAATGCCACGATGTCGTAGTGCTGCTTCAGCCACGCCATCACACGGTGCAGATCTGCTGCCGACATCTGGCTCGTCCCCACGCCGTGCAGCATGAGGATGCGACGCGCCGGACGGCGATGCGCAAGCCAATGCGACGCGCCACTTCTCCACGCCACCGCCAGGGCGGAGGTGCGCGCGTAATTTTTCAGCATGCCGGGAGCAGAGGAATCAGCCATGTGAGCAATGGTCGCTTGCCGTGCCAATCATTTCCATCCCCAAAAAGGGCGCGTCATGGTTCGATCCGCCTTACCCTGAACACTATACGAATCATGACACCTGTAAAGAATCCTTTCCCCCCGGATCGATGGATGAAACAAACGACGGCAGCGAACAGTCTAGTTTTATTTAATCAATCGCATTGCAACTTTCAATTGTCCTTTTCAATTTTCCCGGCCTAAGCTGTGTCCATCGCACTCGCAAGCGCGATCCTCAACCCCAAAGGAGATTCAGACCATGTCGAACGAACTGAAATGCCCGGTGGCGCACAGCACGCACACCCAGACCGTCGCCGGTGCGGTGAGCAACGCCGATTGGTGGCCGAACCAGCTCAACTTGGGCATGCTGCAGCAGCAATCCGAAAAATCCAACCCCATGGGTGCGGACTTCGACTACGCCCAGGCGTTCAAGACCCTCGATCTCGACGCCGTGGTCGACGACCTCAAGGCGCTGATGACCGATTCGCAGGACTGGTGGCCCGCCGATTACGGCCACTACGGCCCGCTGTTCATCCGCATGGCATGGCACGCGGCGGGCACCTACCGCATCGGCGACGGCCGCGGCGGCGCCGGTCACGGCCAGCAGCGCTTCGCCCCGCTCAACAGTTGGCCCGACAACGTCAACCTCGACAAGGCGCGCCGCCTGCTGTGGCCGGTGAAACAGAAATACGGCAACAAGCTGTCGTGGGCCGATCTGCTGGTGCTCGCGGGCAACGTGGCGCTGGAGAGCATGGGGTTCAAGACCTTCGGCTTCGCCGGTGGCCGCCCCGACCAGTGGGAGCCTGACGAGTCGGTGTATTGGGGCTCGGAGGGCAAGTGGCTCGACGACCAGCGTCAGGGCACCCAGGCGGAGCAATTCGAGAACCCTCTGGCCGCCGTGCAGATGGGCCTGATCTACGTGAATCCCGAAGGACCCGGCGGCAAGCCCGATCCGCTCGTTTCTGCGCAGATGGTGCGCGAGACCTTCGCCCGCATGGCGATGAACGACTATGAGACCGTGGCCCTCACCGCCGGGGGGCACACCTTCGGCAAGTGTCACGGCGCCGGGCCTGCCTCCCACGTCGGCCCGGAGCCCGAAGCAGCGCCGGTGGAGCAAATGGGGCTGGGCTGGATCAGCAGCTACAAGAGCGGCAAGGGCGGCGACCAGATCGGCAGCGGACTCGAAGGCTCGTGGACACCCACACCGACGCAGTGGGACATGAGCTATCTCGAAGTGCTGTTCGGCAACGAATGGGTCTCGACCAAGAGCCCCGCGGGCGCCAATCAGTGGACGCCCAGGGAACACAACGACCGCAACATGGCCCCGGCGGCGGACGATCCGGGCAAAAAGGTGCCGATCATCATGACCGACGCCGACATGGCCCTGCGCATGGACCCGGCCTATGAAAACATCGCGCGCCACTTCCTCGCCCATCCCGACGAATTCGCCGACGCCTTCGCCCGCGCCTGGTTCAAGCTCACCCACCGCGACATGGGGCCGCGCAGCCGCTACCTCGGCAAGCTCGTGCCCAAGGAAGTGCTGATCTGGCAAGACCCGGTGCCCGCCGTCGATCATCCGCTGATCGACGCCGCCGACATTGCCGCGCTCAAGGCCAGGCTGCTCGCCTGCGGGCTGTCCATCTCCGAACTGGTGCGCACCGCCTGGGCCTCGGCCTCGACCTTCCGCGGCAGCGACAAGCGCGGCGGGGCCAACGGCGCGCGCATCCGCCTGGCACCGCAAAAAGACTGGGAAGCCAATCAACCGGCCGAGCTGGCCAGGGTGCTGACCACACTCGAAACCCTCAAGAAGGAGTTCAACGCGCAGGCCGCCGGCGGCAAGAAGGTTTCACTGGCCGACCTGATCGTGCTGGGCGGCTGCGCGGCGGTGGAAGCAGCGGCAAAGAAGGCCGGGGTCGAAGTCAAGGTACCGTTCTCGCCCGGACGCACCGACGCCACGCAGGAACAGACCGATGTGGACTCGTTCGCCGTGCTCGAACCCAAGGCCGACGGCTTTCGCAACTACAGCCGCAAGGGTTATGCCGGATATGCCGCCGAGCTGCTGGTGGACAAGGCGCAACTGTTGAACCTGAGCGCGCCCGAAATGACCGTGCTGATCGGCGGCCTGCGTGCGCTGGGCGCCAACGTCGGCGGCAGCAGGCATGGCGTGTTCACCCACCGACCGGAAACCCTGAGCAACGACTTTTTCGTCAACCTGCTCGACATGGGCACGAAGTGGGAGCGCACCGCCACCGAGGGCGTGATGGAAGGCCGCGACCGCAAGACCGGGGCGCTGAAGTGGACGGCCACCACGGTTGATCTGGTGTTCGGCTCGAACGCCCAGTTGCGCGCCATTGCCGAGGTGTATGCCGCCAGCGATGCGCAGCCCAAGTTCGCGCACGACTTCGCCGCGGCCTTCGGCAAGGTGATGAATCTGGACCGCTTCGATCTGGCCTGAATCCGATCCGAACCTTGAGGCAGCCGGTCGAGGCAACGAGACCGGCTGGCTGGACTTCGCCGGGCTCGTCTCGACTCTTTTCATGCGCGGTAGTGACGCCACGCAAGCACCCAGGTGCCCAGCAACAGCGCCGTCACGGCCAGTCCGATGGCGGAGAAGTCGAGCGACTCCAGCCCTGCCCACAGAGATCCCGTAACGCCTGCATGCTCGCCGAGCCATTGCAGCCACTCCACCCCGCCGATGACAAGCGCGACCAAGACCGACAGCCCGGTGATGACCACGTTGAAGCCCAGCTTGCGCGCGGCGTCCTGCATGGCCCAGTCATAGACTTTGAGCATGGCCAGGCCGTCCAGGGTATCCATCAGACTCATGCCGGCGGCAAACAGCAGGGGAAAAACCAGCACGCCCCACACCGGAAAATGACTGTGCTGGGCGAACGCCGCGGAAAGTCCCAGCACCGCCACTTCGGTCGCCGTATCGAAGCCCAGGCCGAAAAGAAATCCCAGCGGCAGCATCTGCCAACTGGCGCGAATGCGGGCATACACCGCGTGAAACCATCGGCTCACGCCGCCGCGTTGCGCCAGCAAGCGCTCGACGGCGGCCTGACTCACGACCTCACCCCGGCGCGCGGCCAGAAGCAGACGCAGCAGGCGACGGAAAAGGGCCAGATTCACCAGCCCGATCAGGGTGAGGAAGGCGGCGGAGACCAGCGTGCCGATCCACCCGCCCGCCACGCCGGCAGTCCGCATGAAGGCATGGGCGTCGCGCGCCAGCAGCGCCACCATTGCCGACAGCAGCACGACCACGCCGCTGTGCCCCAGCGAGAAAAACAGGCCGACCGCCACCGGTCTCTGGCCGTCCTGACGCAGCTTGCGCGTGACGTTGTCGATGGCGGCGATGTGGTCGGCGTCGAAGGCATGGCGCAGGCCGAGAAAATAGGCCAGCAGGCCGATGCCCAGCAGCGCCGGGTGACCGGGCAGCAACGCCAGCAGCCAGCCCCATGCGGCGAGATGCAGGGCCAGCAGGGTGAAGCCGGTGGCGCTGAGTACGCGGCGGTCGAAACCACCGGGCAAGCGAGGAAAGTGCGTTCTCTCCCTCCCCGCTTGCGGGGAGGGTTGGGGTGGGGAGCTTCTGCGCCGCGCCATCACGCCGGCTGCAGCAATCCCTTGGTTTCGATGAACCGCACCACCGCCTCCAGCCCGTCGAGGGTCTTGAGGTTGGTCATGGCATAGGGTCTGCCCGGACGCATGCGCTCGGTGTCGGCGCGCATCACGTCGAGGTTGGCGCCCACGTGCGGGGCCAGATCGGTCTTGTTGATGACGAACAGATCGCTCTTGGTGATGCCAGGCCCGCCCTTGCGCGGAATCTTCTCGCCGCCGGCCACGTCGATGACGTAGATCGTCAGGTCACTGAGCTCCGGGCTGAAGGTGGCGGCCAGGTTGTCGCCGCCGGACTCGATGAACACGATGTCGGCGTCGGGAAACTGCTCCAGCATGCGGTCGACCGCTTCGAGGTTGATCGAGGCATCTTCGCGGATGGCCGTGTGCGGGCAGCCGCCGGTTTCCACACCCATGATGCGTTCGGCCTCCAGCGCGCCGGCCACCGTCAGCAGGCGCTGATCTTCCTTGGTGTAGATGTCGTTGGTGACGACCACGAGGTCGTAGCGCTCGCGCATCGTCTTGCACAGCATTTCCAGCAGGGTGGTCTTGCCCGAGCCCACCGGACCGCCGATGCCCACGCGCAGCGGCGGCAGGCGCTTGCTGCGGCGCGGGATGTGATGCAGCGGACTGGCGGTGTCGGTGGAGTGTGCGTTCATGAGCGGAATAGGCGGGAGTATTGGATTTCGTGCTGGCTGCTGAGGATGGCCAGCATGGGCGAGAAGCTCTGCCAGTCGTCCATGCGGTCTTGCAGATTTCGTGCCTGCTCGACCGCAGCGGGGATGTCGGGTAGCAGGGCGGCGAGCAATCGCTGCCCGCTGCTCTGGCCCAGCGGCACCGCGCGCATCGCCGCCTGCACCTGGTTCTCCAGCCAGGAGAAGGCCAGGGCGTGGGCCATGTGTTGCGCGTCCAGCCCCAGCGCCAAGCCACCCAGGGCGAAGGCCAGCTGCCAGGCGGGTGCGGGTTCGAGTTGCGCGGCCAGCGGCAGCGCGGGGTGATCGGGGCGCAGATTGCGCAGCCACTCCAGCATGGAGCGGCCCATCTGCTGGCTTTGCTGGCGCAACTCAAAGGTCTCGCGAGTCGCCAGCACCCAGGTCTGGATGGTTTGCAGCGCGGCGGAATCGGCAGCTTCCCAGGCGGCGTGGGCGGCGCAGGCCGCGGGCAGTTCGCTGCGAGCCACGGTGAGCTGCAACTGGCCGCGCAGCCAGGCGAGCGTCTGGTTTTCGTCGGACACGAGGCCCGCATCCACCGCCGCTTCCAGCCCCTCCGAGTAACTGAATCCGCCCACCGGCAGGGCGGGCGAAGACAGCCACATCATGTGCAGCGCGGCCGAGGCATCGGCCTGGAGCGCCACGCCCAACGAGGTCGGCTCAGGCGTGGTCGTGCCCATCCTGCTCGTGCGAATGCGCGTGGTCGTTGCTTTGGGCATGCGCCGGGCGATCTCCATCACCATGCGCATGGGCATGACTCTCTCCATAGGCGCCCGCCTCGGGCTCGAACGGCGCCTGCACTTCGGTGACGATCAGGTGCATGCGGCGCAGCATGTCGGCCAGCACGGGGTCGGGCTCGAACTGCAGGCAGTCGGCCCGCACTTCGAGCTGTACATGGCGATTGCCCAGGTGATAGGCGGCGCGCGGCAGATCGGTGGCCAGACCATGCGCCGGGCAGGCGCGCACCTGCAGCACCGTCTGCGGCGCGGCGACCACGCGGATCATCGAGCCGTCTTCAGCCACCAGCAGGTCGCCGCCGCGCAGCACCGTGCCGCGCGGCAGGAACACGGCGAGGTGGCGGCCCGCGCTGTCGTGCGCGTCGAAGCGGCTTTTGCTGCGCGTGTCCCAGTCGAGGCTGACCGTGGCGGCGCGCTGGACCAGCGCAGGGGCAAGGCCGCGTGCGGCGGGAAGATGTTTGTTGACGGTGAGCATGGCGGAGTTTGTGGAGAGTCGGTTTGCAGGAAATCGGGGATCAGTTTAATATAACAACTGTTATAACTTTATTTCGCCACCAGGAAGCCGCCATGTCCGCCCTCAAACTCACCCAGATCGGTAATTCCGTCGGCGTCATTCTGCCCAAGGAACTCCTCGCCCGCCTCAGGCTGGAAAAGGGCGACACGGTGTTCGTCACCGAGGCGGCCAATGGCGTCACCCTCACCCCTTACGACCCCGCGCTGGGTGAACAACTGCAACTGGGCCGCGAATTCATGCGCGAGTACCGCGACACCTTCCACCAACTCGCCAAATGAACTGGCGTTTCATCGACCGGCGTGCGCTGCTGCTGTTGCACGACGAAAGCCTGGCCGAACACGGCGGCGCGCCCGGCCTGCGAGATGAAGGTCTGCTCGAATCGGCGCTGGCTCGGCCACTGCATCTGGTGGCCTACGGCGAGCCGGATCTTGCCGCGCTTGCCGCCGCCTATGGGGTGGGCCTGGCGAAAAATCATGCTTTCGTCGACGGCAACAAGCGAGCAGCTTTTCTCGCGGTCGGTTTGTTCCTTGCCCTGAACGGCCAGCGCCTTGCCGCGACACAGGCCGAAGCCACGCTCACCATGCTCTCAGTCGCCTCCGGCGATATGCCCGAGGATGATTTTGCCGTGTGGATCCGCGCACATCTGCTGCCGCGCTAACCGAAAGGGTTGACCACACGCACCCCGGCGATGATGGCCCCGGCATGCAAGTCCTCCGTGAACAGTTCGGTGCAGCCGCTGGCCTGGGCCGCCTGGACGATGAGGGCGTCGTAGAACGACAGATTCCAGCGTTGCCGCAGGTCCAGCGCCTGCAGGATCGCTTGCGGCGACGTAGAGACCACATCGAATCCGGCAAAAAATTCCAGGCGGGCGCGGATGAGATCGACAGGCAAGCCGAGCTTGCGCAACCCGGCTGCGGCGAACTCCTGCAGCACCTGCGTCGAGATCACGCCCGAGGCCTCGACCATGTGGCTGCGGATCAGCCCGATGGCGATTTGCTGTTTGTCTCCGGCGTCGCCCGCGTCGGCGTAGAGCAGCACGTTGGTGTCGATGAAACTGCGCGCATTCACCGGGGCTCGCCCTCGTTGCGCAGATGGAGTTGCTCGCGGTCGAAGGTCCAGCCGCGCAGGCGCCCAGGGCTTTGCAGCGCCGACTGCGCGTAGGCCTCCGCTGCTGCCGCGCGTTGCTGCTCCCCGGCAAGGCGCTCCAGATAGTCGCGCACAACTTGGTTCAGACTCTTGCCCATGGCTTGCGCCGCTACACGCGCCCGCTCGGCGACCTGCTCATCCACGGCCAGGGTGATGTTCATTGGGTTGGCTCCAGTCGAAATCACACATAATATGTGCACACAGTTTATGTGCGAAATGCAAAAATACAAGAGATCGTGCCGGAGGGCGCGGCCGAGCAGTCTCAAAACAGGAAATATCGCTGCGCCATTGGCAGCATCGCGGCCGGCTCACAGGTGAGCAACACGCCGTCGGCGCGCACCTCGTAGGTCTGCGCGTCGACCTCCATGCGTGGGATGTAGGCGTTGTGGACGAGGTCGGATTTTTTGACGCTGCGGCAGTTGCGCACGGCGACCAGGGGTTTGCGCAGGTGCTGTTGCCGGGCGATGCCGCCGTCCAGCGCGGCCTGCGAAACGAAGGTCAGCGAGGTGGCGGTGCGCGCGCCGCCGAATGCGCCAAACATGGGGCGGGTGTGCACCGGCTGCGGCGTGGGAATCGAGGCGTTGGCGTCGCCCATCAGCGCGGCGGCGATGAAGCCGCCCTTGAGAATGATGCTCGGCTTCACGCCGAACCACGCCGGGCGCCACAGCACCAGGTCGGCCCATTTGCCGACTTCGATGGAGCCGACCTCGTGCGCGATGCCGTGAGTCAGCGCGGGGTTGAGGGTGTACTTGGCAACGTAGCGTCTGGCGCGAAAGTTGTCGTTGCGGGACTCGCCCTGCGCACCTGTGGCGCCGGAAGGCGGAGCCAGCCAGCCGCGCTGCGCCTTCATCTTGTGCGCGGTCTGCCAGGTGCGCAGAATGACTTCGCCCACGCGCCCCATCGCCTGGCTGTCGCTGGACATGATGCTGATCGCGCCCAGATCGTGCAGCACGTCCTCGGCGGCGATGGTCTCGCGGCGGATGCGGCTCTCGGCGAAGGCCAGGTCTTCGGCAATATTGGCATCGAGGTGGTGGCACACCATCAGCATGTCGAGGTGTTCGTCGATGGTGTTGACGGTGAAGGGCCGCGTGGGGTTGGTGCTTGACGGCAGTACACTGGCCTCGCCCAGCACGCGCAGGATGTCGGGCGCATGGCCTCCGCCCGCGCCTTCGGTGTGGAAGGTGTGGATGGTGCGGCCCTTGAAGGCGGCGATGGTGTCTTCGACGAAGCCGCTCTCGTTGAGGGTGTCGGTATGGATGGCGACCTGCACGTCGGTTTCTTCGGCCACCGAGAGGCAGCAGTCGATGGCCGCGGGCGTCGTGCCCCAGTCTTCATGCAGCTTCAGGCCGATGGCGCCGGCCTCGACCTGCTCGCGCAGCGCCGCGGGCTGGCTGGCGTTGCCCTTGCCGAGAAAGCCCAGATTCATCGGGAAAGCATCGGCCGCCTGCAGCATGCGGGCGATGTTTTCCGGCCCCGGCGTGCAGGTGGTGGCGTTGGTGCCGGTGGCCGGTCCCGTGCCGCCGCCCAGCATGGTGGTGACCCCGCTCATCAGCGCCTCTTCGATCTGCTGCGGGCAGATGAAGTGGATGTGGCTGTCGATGCCGCCGGCGGTGAGGATGAGGCCTTCTCCCGCGAGGATTTCCGTTCCGGGGCCGATGACCATGTCCACCCCCGGCTGCACGTCGGGATTGCCCGCCTTGCCGATGGCGGCGATGCGCTGGCCGCGGATGCCCACGTCGGCCTTGACGATGCCCCAGTGATCGAGGATGAGCGCATTGGTGATGACCAGATCCATCGCCCCGTCGGCGCGCGTGCGCTGGCTCTGGCCCATGCCGTCGCGGATGGTCTTGCCGCCGCCGAACTTCACCTCTTCGCCATAGCCGCCGGCGCGCAGGGTGTAGTCGTCTTCCACTTCGATGAGCAGGTCGGTATCGGCCAGGCGCACGCGGTCGCCCACGGTGGGGCCGAACATCTCGGCATAGGCGCGGCGGGAGATCGTGGCCATCACAGCGCCCCCATCACGTCTTGGCGGAAACCGATGACCACCCGATCACCTGCAAAGGGCACGAGGGACACGGTCCGTTGCTGCCCCGGCTCGAAGCGCACCGCGGTGCCCGAGGCGATGTTCAGGCGCATGCCGCGCGCGCGAGCGCGGTCGAAGCGCAGCGCCGGGTTGGTTTCGGCGAAGTGATAGTGCGAGCCGACCTGGATGGGCCGGTCGCCCGCGTTTTCCACCACCAGCGTGATGGGCTCGCGGCCGGGGTTCAAAACGAGGTCGCCATCGAGACAAAGGATTTCTCCGGGGATCATGGCAGTTCCGTTCAGACGATGGGTTGGTGCACGGTGACGAGCTTGGTGCCGTCGGGGAAGGTGGCTTCGACCTGGATGTCGGGAATGAGTTCGGCCACGCCCTCCATCACCTCGTCGCGGGTCAGCAGGGTGCGGCCGAAGCTCATCAACTCGGCCACGCTGCGGCCGTCGCGCGCGCCTTCCATCACCGCGGCGGTGATGTAGGCGATGGCTTCGGGCACGTTGAGCTTCAGGCCGCGCGCCCTGCGACGTTCGGCCAGCAGCGCGGCGGTGAAGATCAGCAGCTTGTCTTTTTCGCGGGGGGTGAGGTCCATGAGCGACGCAAGAAATGGAAAGGGTGAGGCGAGCTTAACGCGTTGCCACGTCGAAAGTGAAGGCTGCGAAAGTTCAGACCGGTATTGCTGCAAAAAGCAGACCTGCGGCCCATGCTGCAGACACCTGGCCTCGATTCGCCCCGGTTTGGTGCAAACGCACCAAAGTCGATTCTGACCCCGCTCGCCGTGGCGTCTCCAGCCCGATTGTGGAGCGTGTTCAGGCCCGCGCCGCGCAAGTTCTTGCCAACCGTCATCGAACTGTCACCCCGCACTGAAGGGGGCGGACAAAACCGTGGCACGCGACTTGCACCACAAGCAACGCTGCACCCACTCTCACCCTTGGAGGAAACCCCACATGGATCGTCGTACCGCACTCAAGACCGTTGGCGGCGCCGTCGCCGCAGCGGCGGCCAGCACCCTGCCCTTCCCCGCCATCGCCGCGAGCAAGGCGCCCATCAAGGTCGGCATCCTGCATTCGCTCTCGGGCACCATGGCCATTTCCGAAACCGCGCTCAAGGACGTGGATCTGATGACCATCGCCGAGATCAATGCCGCGGGCGGAGTTGACGGTCACATGATCGAGCCGGTGGTGGTCGACCCCGCCTCCAACTGGCCGCTGTTCGCCGAGAAGGCGCGCCAGCTCATCAGCCAGGACAAGGTCGCCGCGATCTTCGGCTGCTGGACCTCGGTGTCGCGCAAGTCGGTGCTGCCAGTGCTCGACGAGTTGAACGGCCTGCTGTTCTACCCGGTGCAGTTCGAGGGCCAGGAGCAGAACAGGCATGTGGTCTACACCGGAGCCGCGCCCAACCAGCAGGCCATTCCGGCCACCGAATACCTCATGAGCAAGGACGGCGGCGGGGCCAGGCGCTTCTTCCTGCTGGGCACCGACTATGTCTACCCCCGCACGACCAACGCCATCCTGCGCGGCTTCCTGCATTCCAAGGGCGTGAAGGACGCAGACATCGCCGAGGTCTATACGCCGTTCGGCTTTTCCAACTACCAGAACATCGTCGCCGACATCAAGAAGTTCGCCTCCGCCGGCCCGACCTGCGTGATCTCCACCGTGAACGGCGACTCCAATGTGCCGTTCTACAAGGAGCTGGGCAACCAGGGCATCAAGGCCACCGACATTCCGGTGGTCGGCTTCTCCATCGCCGAGCAGGAGATCGCGGGTATGGACGTCAAGCCGCTGGTGGGACAGCTCACCGCGTGGAACTACTTCGAGTCGCTGAAGAATCCGCGCAACGCCAGGTTCGTCAAGTCGTGGCAGGACTGGGTGAAAAAGGAAAAGCTGAAAGACTATCCGGTCACCGACGATCCGATGGAAGCGTCCTACATCGGTATTCACCTGTGGAAGCAGGCGGTGGAGAAGGCCAAGTCCACCAAGACCGATGCGGTGCGCAAGGCGCTGATCGGGCAGAAGTTCGCCGCCCCCGATGGCTACACCGTCGAAGTGCTGGAGAACCAGTACCTGAGCAAGCCGGTATTCATCGGCCAGATCAACGACAAGGCGCAATTCGACGTGGTGTGGAAGTCCAAGGGTCTGGTGCCGGGCGAGTCGTGGAGCCCCTACATCCCCAAACCGAAGAACGCCTGAGCGTTGGGCAGCGCAAACACTCCCCCTCCCAACCTCCCCCACGCCGTGGGGGAGGAGCAAATCGCAGTACATCGCGATGGTTTGCTCCCTCTCCGCTCGCGGGGAGGGTTGGGGTGGGGAGTCTTGAAAGCATCGATCCTTCTCTGTTTCGTTCACGACCATGACCTCTACGCGCACCCTGTGGCACCGACCCGGCGCATGGCTGCGCAGGGCGCTCGGCCTGCTGCTGCTCGGCTTGACGCCATTGACGCATGCCCTGACCCCGCAGGAAGCACTGGCCCTTTCCAGCGGCGACACCGACGAGCGCATCGCCGCCCTGCACAAGGCCGTGGCCAAGCCCGACCCGCAACTCGCCGAGTTTCTGCACAAGCTGCTCGACGGCGATGTGCAGATCGATGGCGACATGGTGCAGGTGCAAAAGGGCAATGACTGGATCGACCTGGCCACCGGCAAGGCCGTCACCCCCAGCGACAACGCGCAGGGCGTGGTCAACAACAACTATGTGCGCAAGGAACTGCAATCGGCCCGCGCCGCGCTCGACCTGTTTTCGCCGCAGCGCGCCCAGCGTCTGAAGGCCGTGCAGCAACTGCAGGACGATCCCACCCCGGTCGACCGCGGTCTGGTGGAGCAGGCGCTGAAAACCGAAAAAGACCCGGAAATCCTGCAGCGGCTGCAACTGATGCACGCCGCCATCCTGCTCACCAGCGCCAGCGCCGCCGAACGGCTGGCCGCAGCCAAGCAACTGGCGGCCAGCAACTACCCGGCAGTGCGCGCCCTGCTGCTGTCGCGGCTGGACAAAAAGGACGGCGCCTACGTTGAGTCGTCCCCGCTGGTGCGCACGCAGATCGAGAAAAGCCTGGCAGAGATCGACAGCCGCCTGGCCTGGGGCGAGCGGCTGGGCACGCTGTTTTCGGGCATCAGCCTGGGCAGCATCCTGCTGCTGGCCGCGCTGGGCCTGGCCGTCACCTACGGACTGATGGGCGTGATCAATATGGCGCAGGGCGAGTTCATCATGATCGGCGCCTATGCCACCTATGTGATGCAGGGCCTGTTCCAGCACTATCTGCCGGGTTATGTGCACTACGCGCTCATCGCCGCCGTGCCGTTCTCGTTCGTCGTGGCGGGGGGCATCGGCATGCTGATCGAGCGCACCATCATCCGCCGCTTGTACGGCCGCCCGCTCGAAACCCTGCTGGCCACCTGGGGCATCAGTCTGGTGCTGATCCAGGCGGTGCGCAGCCTGTTCGGGCCGCAGAACGTGCAGGTGGACAACCCGCCGTGGATGTCGGGCGGCTTCAACCTCATGGCCAATCTCATCCTGCCGTACAACCGCATGGTCATCATCGCCTTCACCGCCGTGGTGTTGCTCGGCATGTGGCTGCTGATCTCCCGCACGCGGCTGGGCCTGTTCGTGCGCGCCGTCACGCAGAACCGGCCGATGGCCTCCTGCATGGGGGTGCGCACGCCGCGCGTGGACATGCTGGCCTTCGGCCTGGGCACGGGCATTGCGGGCCTGGCGGGCTGCGCGCTCAGTCAGATCGGCAATGTCAGCCCGGAGATGGGTACAGGCTATATCGTCGATTGCTTCATGGTCGTGGTGCTGGGCGGCGTGGGCCAGCTCACCGGCACGGTGGCGGCCGCCATGGGCCTGGGGGTGGCCAACACCCTGCTCGAAGGCGTGGCGGGCGCGGTGCTGGCGAAGATCGCCGTGCTGGTGGCCATCATCCTGTTCATTCAGAAACGTCCGCAGGGCCTGTTCGCCCTCAAGGGCCGCAGCGTGGAGGGCTGAATCCCCATGGCCGCCATATTCGATGAATCCGGCACGCTGGCGTCGCCGCCGCGGGTGCGACTGCAGTCGCCCACGGCCTTTCTGCCGCTGTGGGGCTGGGCTGCGCTGATCGGCTTTTTGGTGCTTTCCGCCGTGCTGGTGCCGCTGCTGGCGCTGGCTCTGCCGCAGGACAGCATCCTGCATCTGTCGCCCTACTGGGTCGGGCTGTCGGGCAAGATTCTGTGCTACGCCATGGTGGCGCTGGCGATGGATCTGGTCTGGGGTTATGCCGGCATCCTGTCGCTGGGCCACGGCCTGTTCTTTGCGCTCGGCGGCTATGCCATGGGCATGTACCTCAACCGCGCGATGAATGCGGCCAGCGGCAACCTGCCCGACTTCATGCAGTTCATGCAGTGGACGCAGTTCCCCTGGTACTGGGTGGGCACCGAGCATTTCGCCTGGGCGCTGTTCCTGGCGGTGGCGGCTCCGGGCCTGCTGGCCTTCGTGTTCGGCTTTTTCGCCTTCCGCTCGCGCATCAAGGGGGTGTATTTTTCCATCATCACCCAGGCGCTCACCTATGCGGCCATGCTGCTGTTCTTTCGCAACGAAACCGGCTTCGGCGGCAACAATGGCCTGACCGATTTCAAGGTGCTGCTGGGCTTCCCGATGGGCACGGCGGGCATGACGGTGGCGCTGTTCGTCGCCAGCAGCCTCGTCCTGGTCGGCATGTTCCTGTTCTCGCGCTGGCTGGTGCGCAGCAAGTTCGGCCGCGTGCTCACCGCCGTGCGCGACGCCGAGAGCCGGGTGATGTTCTGCGGCTACAACCCGCTGTGGTTCAAGCTCGGGGTGTGGACGGTGTCGGCCATGATGTGCGGCATCGCGGGCGCGCTGTATGCGCCGCAGGTAGGCATCATCAACCCCAGCGAAATGTCCACCTCCAACTCGATCGAGATCGCCATCTGGACGGCCATCGGCGGACGCGGCACGCTGATCGGCCCCATCGTCGGCGCGGTGCTGGTGAACGCGGCCAAGAGCTGGCTGACGGTGGCCATGCCGCAGGTCTGGCTGTATGTGCTCGGCGGGCTGTTCATCGTCGTCACGCTGTACGCGCCGTATGGCCTCGTCGGCCTGCTCAGGCAACTGAGAGCCCCCAGGGCTGAGCTGCGCCCAGCCCGCCCCCCAAGGGGGTCAAGGAAACTTGGGGCGGCCCTGCGTTTCCTTGGGAGGGCGCGCCGTGGCTGAACTCGACTGGCGGGAGATCGTGTACCAGGAGCCCCTGCCCGAGCTCAGCGGCGATGCCACCGCGGGCTACGGCCACCTCATGCAACCTGGCGTGGACCTCAGCCACGGCGTGGCCCTTTATCTGGACGACATCAGCGTGAGTTTCGACGGCTTTCGCGCCCTCAACAAACTCAGTCTCTCGCTCGACGTCGGCGAACTGCGCTGCGTCATCGGCCCCAACGGCGCGGGCAAGACGACGATGATGGACGTCATCACCGGCAAGACCCGGCCCGACTCCGGCAGCGCCTTTTTCGGCCAGACCATCGATCTGCTCAAGCTGCGCGAGGCCGAGATCGTCGCCGCCGGGATAGGCCGCAAGTTCCAGAAACCCACGGTGTTCGAACACCTCAGCGTGCAGGACAACCTGGAACTGGCGCTCAAGTCCGACAAGCGGGCGCGCGCCACGCTGTTCTTCCGCCTGAACGCCGCGCAACGCCAGCGGGTCGAAGAAGTGCTCGAACAAATCCGCCTGCACGATCAGGCCGCGCGCCGCGCCGGCGACCTGTCTCACGGCCAGAAGCAGTGGCTGGAAATCGGCATGCTGCTGATGCTCGAACCCCAGCTCCTGCTGCTCGACGAGCCCGTGGCCGGCATGACCGACTTCGAGACCGACCGCACCGCCGAACTCTTTGTCTCGCTGGCTGGCAGGCACACCCTGATGGTGGTCGAACACGACATGGAATTCGTGCGCAAGATCGCGCACAGAGTCACCGTGCTGCATGAAGGCAGCGTGCTCGCCGAAGGCAGCCTGGAGCAGGTGCAGGCCGACGAGCGCGTGGTCGAGGTCTATCTGGGGCGCTGAACATCATGCTCCACATCGATACGGTCAACCAGTACTACGGCGGCAGCCACATCCTGCGCAACGTCAGCCTCAGCCTGGAAAAAGGCCAGGTGCTCACCCTGCTGGGGCGCAATGGCGTGGGCAAGACCACGCTGCTCAAGGCCATCATGGGGCTGATCGGCATTCGGAGCGGCAGCATTTCTTTCGACGGCCAGCGCATCGACAAGATGCGGCCCGATACGCGCGCCCGGCTGGGCATCGGCTATGTGCCGCAGGGCCGGGAAATCTTCCCCCGCCTCACCGTGGAAGAAAACCTGCGCATGGGCCTGGCCTACAAGCCCGGTGCAGCCACCGTGTCGGAAGAACTGTTTGAACTGTTCCCGGTGCTCAAGCAAATGCTGCACCGACGCGGCGGCGATCTCTCCGGCGGCCAGCAGCAGCAACTCGCCATCGCCCGCGCGCTGGCCGCAGGCCCCGGGCTGCTCATCCTCGACGAACCCACCGAGGGCATCCAGCCCTCGATCATCAAGGACATCGAGCGCGTCATCCGCATGCTCGCCCAGCGCGGCGACATGGCCATCCTGCTGGTCGAGCAGTACTACGACTTCGCCAAGGCCCTGGCCGACACCTATTGCGTGATGTCGCGCGGCGAAGTCATCAAGGCAGGCAAGGGCGCCGACATGGACGCCGACGGCGTGCGCGACCTGATTGCGGTGTGACCCTCGCCTTGGCGCGGCGGTTTGTCGATCAGCCGGTCCAGCGGGCTGGCGAACTCGCAAAATGGCGTTGACCTGTGAACTTTTCCCGAGACGCCGCCGGGCCAGGGCGTGAACAATGCAAGACCTGACCGACCCGGTCGCCTGTTCTCCCCCTTGCGCACATGACCCTCTGGCCCCGCCGCAGTCTTGAGCCCCCTCCCGCAGCAGGCGGCGAGGAAGCGGCGCGCCCGGCGGGCGATGCCCTGCCGCCGCTCGGGCGGTTGGGTCTGTTCGTGCACAGGCAGGACGAGCACGCCTATGTATTGGCCGTCTGGCCCGAGATCGCCGGGCGGATGCGGCTGCTCGGTCTGTGGGGTGGGTTGATTTTTTTGCTCGCCGGCATCGTCGACTGGACCAGGCTGCACGACAGCCCGCCGTTCTTCTGGCTGCTGGCCGTGCGCCTGGCCGTGCTCGCGCTGGGCCTGAACCTTTGGCGCCTGGCGCGACCGGGCGCCCCCGCCCGCCCGACGGCCCTGCGCCTGGCGCTGATTCTGTTCGAACTCGGCGCCATCGTCGCGCTGCGGCTGGTCAATCTGGGCCATGGCGAGTTCTCGCCCTATCAGGGGTTGACGGGGCTGCTCGTCGTGGCGGCGGCCTACGCCTTCGTGCCCATGCTCAGCCCGGCCAATTTCTGGCTGTTGCCGCTGGGCACCGCGAGTCTTTTCATCCAGGCCTTCTGCTGGCAAGAGGCTTCCCTGCGCGACCTCAGCGCCCTGCTGGTCATCGCCCTGTATGTGCACGTCCTGGGATGGACGACCGCAGTCCACAACGCCCGCTCTTCCCGCCTGCTGTGGATCGAGCGTCAACGGGTGGACAAGGAGATGCACGAGCGACGCATGGCGGAGAGCAATCTGCGCCACCTGTTCGAGGTCTGCCCGGTGCCGCTGGTGCTGAGCCGGCAGGACAATGGCGCGGTGCTGCGTTTCAATCACGCCGCGCAGGCCTTGCTCGACCCCGGGCGGCATCATCCCGATCCGGGTTCGGCCCATGCGTCGAGTTTTTATGCGGACGCGGGCACGCGCAATGCGGTGGCCGAGGCACTGAAGGCGCGCGGCGAAGCGGGGCCAGTGGATGCGCGCATGTTGACCTCGGGCGGTGCGCCCATCCACGTCATGCTGGCCGCGCGCGGCCTGCGCTTCGATGGCAAGCCCGCGGTGCTCACCAGCCTGGTGGAAATCACCGACCGCAAGCAGCGCGAGCAGGCGCTGACCCGCATGACCCAGATCGACGCCCTGACCGGGGTCTACAACCGCCGCGGATTTTTCGAGCGCGCCCAGGCCTTGCTGGAAGCCGCGCGCGACAGGTCGCCCAGCCTGCTGTTGATCGATGCCGACCACTTCAAGCGCGTCAACGACACCCACGGTCACGCCGTGGGCGATACCGTGCTGGTGCAACTGGCCAATCGCATGGGCGCCGCGCTGCGTGAGGGCGACTTGCTCGGGCGCATCGGCGGCGAGGAGTTCGCCGTGTTTCTGCCCGCCACGAATGAGCAAACCGCAAGCGAACTGGCCGAGCGCATACGCCTGGCGGTGGCACGGCATGCGCTGCGCATCCAGGGTCTGCGCGTGCCCATGACCCTGAGCATCGGCGTGAGTATTCTGCTGCCCGGCGAGCCGAATCTGGATGCCGCGCTGCATCGGGCCGACACGGCGATGTATCGGGCCAAGAGGAACGGGCGCAACCGGATGGAAGCGCAGACGGCATCAAAGGAACAGGACGGACCTGACGCAAGTCTGCTCGGCTGATCTGGTCGACAGATCAGGTTGACAGATCAGGTTGACCAGACGCGCGGCACGCAAGCGCCCAATCCCCATCCCGCCTGCCGCCAGCCGCCCCACACCGCGCGGCACAGCGCGGCCACGGGCTCGATGCGCTGCCCCAGCACCCGCAGGGCGACGATCTGCGCGTGCGGCGAGGTGACGCCAAACAGCGCATCGCCCCACACCGTCGCCCCGGCCACCTGCCGCGCCGCGTCGAGCAGCGCCTCGCGGCGTCGCGCGGCCAGCGGACTGCCCGCAGCGAAAAACAGAGTGGCCAGCGCGGTATGGCCGTGCAAGCCGCCCGGGCTGTGCAGCAGCGCGTCATCGTCGCCCGCGATGCAGCCCCGTTCCAGCCAGACACCGGGCAGTTCGATGTGCTGGATGAAGCGCCCGGAGCGGAACGCGGCGTCTGCTGCAGGCAGGCCCAGCGCCAGCAGATCCCAGGCGATGAGCTCGGCGCCCGGCGCGAGGTGGAAGCGGCTGCGGTTCTCGCCCAGGCAGTCGTTGTATGCCAGTGTTTCCAGCGGCAGCCATTCCAGCCGGGCTCCGGGCTGCAGCCACGCTTGCAGGGTTTGCCGCGCAGGTGCGCCGGTGCTGCGATAGAAGCGTCCCGCCCCCGGCGTGGTGATCAGCGCGTGCGCGCCGGTTTGCACCGCCACGTCGATGTCCAGAATGTCGCCGCCGACCAGTCCGCCCGGCGGATGCACCAGCACCTGATGGCAGATGCCTGCACCTTCGGGATAGTGGCTGGCGAGCGCGCGCAGCCCGCCCTCGTGCTGGTGGCGCAGCACGGTGCGCGCGGCCTCGAAGGAGAACTGCAACTGCAATCGGGAGTGCCAGGGGGCCATGGACGAACAGAAGGAAGCCGGATGGAGCAGATCAGCGATGGCGCTCGATCTTGACCGGTTTGTACCAGAGCAGTTCGCGGACTCGGCGTACCCCCTTTTCATGCCAGCCTCTTCTATGCTGCGCGCTGGGCGGTCTTCGGAGCAAAAATCATGGCAATCCAAGCGAGAAGGGCGGCGCTGCTGACGGTGTTCGCGCTGGTTCTGGCGCTGGCGTGGTGGCGACCCTTGGAGGGCATGGCGCAGCAGTCTGCGCACGACGGCCTGCAGCGCGCGCTGGTGACCTATGCCTCGGCGCGGGCGATCAATGGCGTGCTCAGCGTGGCCAAGAGCGCGTCGGTGAGTTTTCAGGTCGGCGCGGGCGCTTCGGTCCAGCCGGGCGCGGCGCTCGACCCGCTGGACGACCTGGTCGAGCAGTTTTCCACCGTCATGCTGGTGGCGACCCTGTCGTTCGCCATGCAGCAGGTGCTGATCGCGGTGTTCAGCGCCTGGCCGCTGGCCGTGGCGCTGACCGTGCTGTTCGGGGCTTGGGCGGTGCAGGTGCTGCGGGGGCGGCGCGCACCGCCCTGGCTGGCGCGGCTGGCGGTCGGGCTGTTGACGCTCAGCCTGAGCGTGCCCGTTGCATCGCTGGCCAGCGAGCTCACCTACCGCCTGCTGATGGCGCGCGACTATGCCGCAGCCCAGGCGCAGGTCAGCCTCACGGCCCCCGCGACCGCCGAAGCAACCGTCCCAGCCGAGGCCGGCAGCGGGGCCTTGGACAAGCTCAGGCAGTTGTGGTCGCAGACGCAGGACATCGGCCCGCAGGTGCAGGCGCTGCAGGCCAAGGCGGGCAGCATGGTGTCGCATCTCATCACCCTGGCCGCCGTCTTTCTGATCCAGACCGTGGTGCTGCCGCTGCTGTTTCTGTGGGCCCTGCTGCGGCTGTACCGTCTGTCGCTGTGGAAGTCGCCGCCGCTTGGCCTGCCCGCCGTAAGATGAGCTGAGAGGGTGTAAACGAATCCGCCATGCCCGCTCATCGCGCCCAAAGCGCCCCACTCGGTGTTGCAAATGCGCGCCGTGCCGACGGGCACGGCTGTGCTTTGCGCCTTGATTGGAACCCTTTGGGCGCGCTGCTCGGCCACGCCGGATTCATTCACACCCTCTGTTGGAGCTAACCATGACCTCATCCAGACCCTCGTTCCATTGGGACGATCCGCTGCAGCTCGACGCCCAGCTCAGCGCCGACGAACGCGCGGTGCGCGACGCGGCGCAGGCGTATTGCCAGGATCGGCTCGTGCCGCGCGTCCTGAGCGCATTCCGCTTTGAGACCACCGATCCGTCGATCTTCGGCGAAATGGGCGCGCTCGGACTGCTGGGCGCGACGATACCTGAGGCCTATGGCGGCGCCGGGCTGAACCAGGTCGGCTACGGCCTGATCGCGCGTGAGGTCGAGCGGGTCGATTCGGGCTACCGCTCGATGATGAGCGTGCAGAGTTCGCTGGTCATGCTGCCGATCTTCGCCTTCGGCACCGAGGCGATGAAGCGGAAGTACCTGCCTCGGCTGGCCCGCGGCGAATGGATCGGCTGCTTCGGCCTGACCGAGCCCAATCACGGCTCCGACCCCGGCGGCATGCGCACGCGCGCCCGCGCCGTGCCCGGCGGCTACGCGCTCACCGGCAACAAGACGTGGATCAGCAACAGCCCGATCGCCGATGTGTTCGTGGTCTGGGCCAGGGACGACGCGGGCGAGATTCGCGGCTTCGTGCTCGACAAGGGGGCCAAGGGCCTGAGCGCACCGGCTATCCACGGCAAGGTCGGCCTGCGTACCTCGATCACCGGCGGCATCGTGATGGACGGCGTGTTCTGTCCCGAGGAAAACGCCTTCCCCGAGGTGCGCGGGCTCAAGGGCCCCTTCACCTGCCTGAACAGCGCGCGCTACGGCATCGCCTGGGGCGCGATGGGCGCCGCCGAAGACTGCTACGCCCGCGCGCGGCAGTACGTGCTCGACCGGCAGCAGTTCGGCCGGCCATTGGCGGCCAATCAGCTCATCCAGAAAAAGCTGGCCGACATGAGCACCGAAATCGCCCTCGGGCTGCAGGCCGTGCTCAGACTCGGGCGCATGAAGGACGAAGGCACGGCGTCGCCCGAAGTCACCTCGCTGCTCAAACGCAACAACTGCGGCAAGGCACTCGACATCGCCCGCACCGCGCGCGACATGCTCGGCGGCAACGGCATTTCCGACGAGTTCGGCGTGGCGCGCCATCTGGTGAATCTCGAAGTGGTCAACACCTACGAGGGCACGCACGACATCCACGCCCTCATCCTGGGCCGGGCGATCACCGGCATTGCAGCGTTTTGAACCCAGATTGTCCATTAGGGCACGGGATGATGGCGAGGCGGTTTGGGGATGGATTTGTCCCAGCGTGACAAGCCCATAGCCAAAGCTATGGGCGCGAAGCGCTGGGGCGAAGACGCCCCAAAACGACCGCCAGCGCCCGTGTAGGGGCGCAGCCCCGACTAATGGACAATCTGGGTTGAACGCCGTTCAAACCGACCAGAATTCCCAGGCGTCCATGCTCAGGTTGCCGTAGTGCACGCCGCCGGCATGGTGGCGCGCCCTGGCGCCAACGCCGGCGGCGCCCAGCGCCCAGAAAAGCGGCAGCAGATGCTCGTCGGTGGGATGGGCGCGGGCGGCGTGCGGCGCCCTGCGGCGGTAATCGAGCAGTGCGTCCGTGTCGCCGCGGTCGATCATGCCGCGCATTCCGACCTCCGCCTGTGCGGCGGAGCAAGTTCAGCAAGGCAGGTTCAGTCGCGCAGTCGTTCGCTGCCGGGATCGATCTGCGGCCCGCGATAGAGGAAGTCGCTGATGTGCACCGTGACCTGCTCGGGCGTGATCAGCACCACGCCGTAGCCGGGCGCTTCGTGCGTGAACCGATCGGTTTCGGCGAGGAAATCCAGGCCGGACTGATGCGCCGTGGCCGGCAGGGTGGAGAAGGGAATGCCATGCCAACTCCCCGAGATCGGTCGGTGGATGTGGCCGAAAAACAGATGGCGAATTTGGCCACGGATAGGGCCATACCCCCGCAGCAGGGCGCCGAAGGCGCGGGCGTCCTCGGCGACGAGGTTGATGTCGTCGAAGGCGGCGATGCCCACACCGAAGGGCGGGTGGTGCATGAACAGGAATACCGGCGTTGCGTCGGCCTGGGCGCGGTCGAGTTGCGCGCGCATCCATTCGAGGCGTCCAGCGTCGAAGTAGCCTGCTGAAGGGTTGCGTGGGTCGGCATCGCCGATCACCGTGTCGAGCAGGATGAAGCGGCCGGCCGAGGTGTCTTGCGTCCACTGCACGAAGCCGTTGTCGTCCACCGGCGTTTCAGGGAACGCGGCGCGAAAACGACCCCGGTCGTCGTGGTTGCCGATCAGCGGCAGCACCGGCATGGGCAGCATTTGCAGACACTCGCGCAGGCTGGCGTAGGCCGCGGCTTCGCCCCAGTGCGTCAGGTCGCCGGTGACCACACACAGCTCGGCGTCGGCATGCTGGTGCGCAATGTGCTCGACCGCCGCCTGCAACCGCGCCAGCGGGTCGATACCGTAGAGACTGCGGCCCGGCGTGGTGAGATGGGTGTCGGTGAGGTGAATGAGCTTCATGGCGTGTCCTTCGCGGGCAGCAGGCGCATGGCATCGGCCTGCCAGCCGATGTGCACCCGGCTGCCGATGGGCAGTTGCTGCGCGGCGCTGGTGGACAGGTCGGACAGCAAACGCTCGCCGCTGTCGAGATCGACGCGCAAGCGCGTAACGGCGCCGAAGAAGGTGCTTTCGCGCACCGTGCCCTGCAGCACCGCACCGCTCGGCGTACTGCCGTTGAGCGCGTGCAACTGCACATCTTCGGGGCGCAGGTAAAGATGCAGTTCCTCGCTCACCAGACCGCGCGCGCGCGGCGCCTGCAGCGGCTTGTCCATCACAGAAATCATGCCCTGCCCGGCATCGAGCAGACGCGCGGGCAGGCGGCTGGAAATGCCGATGAACTGGGCGACGAAAGGATGCTCCGGCTCCTGATAAATCGCCGCTGGCGCGCCGACCTGCACCATGCGACCCTCGAACATCACCGCCACGCGGTCGGAGATGGACAGCGCCTCCTCCTGATCGTGGGTGACGAACACGGTGGTGATGCCGGTCTCGCGCTGAATGCGGCGAATCTCCTCGCGCAACTGCACCCGCACCTTGGCGTCGAGCGCCGACAAAGGTTCGTCGAGCAACAACAGTGTGGGCTGGATGGCCAGGGCGCGCGCCAGCGCCACGCGCTGCTGTTGGCCACCGGAGAGCTGGTGCGGGTACTTGTCGGCATGGGCCGACAGGCCTACGAGTTCGAGCATCTCGCCCACGCGGCGAGCTTGCTCGGCAGCGTCGATTTTGCGTACCCGCAAGCCGAAGCGCACGTTCTCCGCCGCGGTCATATTGGGAAACAGGCTGTACGCCTGAAACACCATGCCGAACTGGCGCTGATTGGCGGGCAGCGCGGTGATGTCGCGCCCGTCCACCCGCACACTGCCGCGCTCGGGGTGCTCGAACCCCGCGATGATGCGCAGCAGCGTGGTCTTGCCGCAGCCCGAGGGACCGAGCAGCGAGACAAACTCGCCGCTGCTCAGATTCAGGGAAATGTCGTGCAGCACGGTGCGGTTGCCGTAAAGCTTGGCCACCCCGTTGATTTCAAGCGTCGCCATCAGTGCGCGCCTCCGAGTTGCGCCTGGCCTTTGCCGCGCCCCGACAGCAGCACGCCCAGCATCGCCAGCCAGGTGATGACAAAGCTCAGCAGAGTGAGTGCCGCCGCCTCGGTGGCCGAGGTCTGGCCGACGTAGTTGATATAGACCGCGAAGGTGTTGAACAGCAGCACATTCGCAAAAGTGAACTCGCCCATGACGATGGCGATGGTGAGCAGCGCCGCACCCGCCAGCGCACTGGCGAGATTGGGCACCAGCACCCGCAGCAAGAAAGTGCCCCAACCTGCGCCCAGGCTGTGCGAAGCCTCGGTGAGGGTGCGCAAATCGAGCGCGCGCATGCCCACATCCAGCGCCCGGTAGGTGTAGGGCAGCGCCAGAATGACGTAAGGCACCACCAGATAGTTGGGCGTGCCGACGAACCAGTCCGGCCCATGAAACAGCGCGGTGAGCCCGGCCACCAGCACGATGGGCGGCACGACGAAAGGCAGCACCGAAATGAAGTCGAATAGCGGCTTCATGCGCGGCGCGCGCAGGTGCATCCAGAACACCGCGGGCACCAGCACCACCAGACTGAGCGCGATGGTTTCCAGCGCCAGCCGCAGAGACAGCCACAGGCTGTTCCACATCTCGCTCTGGCGCACCAGACTCGCATAGGCGCTGAGGCCGTAACGGTCACCGCCTTCCCAGAAGCTGAACACGCCGGTAGCGAACAAGGGCAGCGCGAAATACAGCCCGACGATGAGCAATAACGCCATGCCCGAAACTGGAAGTCGTTGACGAACAGATGCGTTCATCGTCCTCTCCAGCGATTGGCGCGGCGGGCCACCAGCGCGTACAGCAACATCACCACCACCATCACCGCGATCATGCCCAGCGCCAGCGCAGCGCCGGCTTGCGGCTCCAGCATGACGTTGCCCGACAGCACATTGCTGATTTCGATGGGCACCAGGCCGATATTGCCCGAAGTCAGCGCGTAAGGCGTGGCGTAGGCCGAAAACGAATTGCCGAACAGCAGCAGGTAGGCCGACAGCAGCGACGGCAACAGAATCGGCAGGCCCACATGCCGCCAGTACACCCAGGTGCGCGCACCGAGGCTTTCCGCGGCCTCGCGCCATTCGCGCCGCAGCCCTTCGATGGCCGGGATGATGACAATGATCATCAGCGGAATCTGAAAGTAGCCATACACCAGAATCAAGCCACTCATCGAGTAGAGATTGAAGCCCGAGGCGTACAGGTCGATCCCTAGGCTTTTCAGCCAGACCGTCACCATGCCCAGACTGCCCAGGGTGGCGATGAAGGCAAACGCCAGCGGCACCCCGGCGAAGTTCGCCGCCACCGCGCTGAACGAGGTGAGCAGAGAACGCAGCCCCTTGGGCGCCTTGGGGTGCAAAATGAAATAGGCCGCCAGACCGCCGAACACCAGACCGACTGCAGCCGAGACCGCCGAGAGCACGATGGAGTTGGAAAACGCCTGCACCGTCTGCGGCTGCGCCAGCTCGGCGATGTAGCGCAGCGTCAGGCCGTGCGGGTCGATGAGCGCCTGCGCCAGCAAGCGCAGCGCGGGCAGCAGCAGGAACACCAGCACATAAAGCAGAAAGGGGCCGATGAACAGCACCGTGCCCCAATGTCGGCCCAGCCAGCCCGGCAGGCGCACCGAGCGGCTGGCGATTGACGCCCTGTCAGACGCCATACCCGCCGGTGCATCAGATGCCTGCCGCATTACACCTTGACCATCTTGGCCCAGTCAGCCTTGAGCACGCCTTGCGCCTTTTCGGTCTGCGCCTTGTCGGCGAACACGACTTCTTTGTAGGCCGCGGCCGGGGGCAGCTCAGCCATGAGCGACTGCGGAATCACGCCGCGGGCCACCATGTCGTTGAAGCGCGCCGGGTGCGCATAACCTTCGAGGTAGATGAGCTGACCCGCGTCGGACATCAGGAACTCTTCCCACAGTTGCGCTGCCTTCAGGTTGGGGGCGAACTTGCTGATGGCCTGGCAGTAGTAGCCGCCATAGGGCTTGCCGTCCGTCGGGATGATGGTGTCGATCTTGACCTTGTCGGCCTCTTTCTTGGCCTGAGCGATGTTGAGATAGTCCCAGTTGACGACGATGGGCGTCTGGCCCGAAACCAGGCTGGCCGAAGTGGCATCGGACGGGTTGAAGTTACCGGCCTTGGCCAGCTTGGCGAAGAACTCCACGCCGGGCAGCATATTGTCGAGCGAGCCGCCGTTGGCCAGCGACGCCGCAAACACCCCGGCGAACGCAGCACCTGCGCCCAACGGGCTGCCGTTGAGCGCCACCATGCCCTTGTATTCGGGCTTGAGCAGATCGGCCCAGGTTTGCGGCGCGTTCTTCACCACATTGCGGTTCACGCCGAACGACACCACGCCGAAGTAGTCGCCCCACCACAGGCCACCGGCATCTTTCATGTTGTCGGGAACGCTCGCCCAGGTCGCCACCTTGTAGGGCTGGAACAGCCCTTCCTGCACCCCGGCCAGCGCGAAGGCGGGGCCGACATCCACCACGTCCGGGCCGCGGCTCTGGCCTTTGAGCGATTTGATCGCCTGCAGCTCCTGCGCCGAGCTGGCGTCCGGCGAGGCGCTGTTGACCTTGATGCCGTACATCTTGGAGAACTCGGCAATCATCTTGCCGTAATTAGCCCAGTCCGGCGGCAGCGCGATGACATTGAGCTTGCCTTCGGCCTTGGCTGCGGCGATCAGCCCCTTGTTCGTCGGCGCGGCGGCAGCGGCAAACGCGTTGCCGACAAAACCCGGAATGAGGGCCGAACCCAGGCTGGCGCCCGCAGCACCGGCAGTGAGTTTGAGGAAATGACGGCGAGTATCGTGCGAACGTTTGGTCATGAGTGACTCCAAGTTATAGGCAAAGAAAACAACGGAGCGTAAGGCCGGGAAGTGACGAATTGATGACGTTTATTTTGCTGCAAAAAACCGCTTTAGCCCATTCATTTCGCCGCTGGCGACCCGACGAGCCAGCCGTGCGTCACCTCGACCCGCACCTCGCTGCCAGGCGCCAGCCGCTGGACGTGATCGCACAGCAAGCGGCTTTCGGGCGCACCGAACAAGGCCAGTTCCAGCTCATGATCCTGCCCTCGGTAACGATGCCGCATGACAAGGGCATTTGCGGCTCCTTCAGTCAGACGCACTGCGGCTGGCCGCACCAGTGCCAGCCCGCTGATGCCATCAGCCAGGTGCGAGAACTGCGCTGCGTCCACGGGAAAGCACAGGCCAGCGCAGCGCGCAAGGCCCCCCGGGCCGGTTTGCACGGGCAGAATCCGCCCACGCCCGATGAATCCCGCCACGAAGCGCGACTGCGGCTGTTCGTGCAGATCCTGCGGAGTGCCGACCTGTTCCAACCGTCCGCCATTGAGCACGGCGATGCGGTCGGCCAGCGCCATGGCCTCGTGCTGATCGTGGGTCACGTAGATCAGCGTGCCGCCTAAAGCGGCGTGAAAGTCGCGCAGCGCGTCCATCATCTGATCGCGCAAGTGCACGTCGAGGCTGGCCAACGGTTCGTCGAGCAAAGTGAGTCGCGGGCGCTGCACAAGACAGCGCGCCAACGCCACACGCTGCCGCTGTCCACCGGAGAGCTGATCAGGCCGCTTGGAGGCATATGCCGCGAGCCCCATTTGCTCCAACGCAGCGCCCACCTGTTGCATCCGCTGCGCGCTCGGCAACTTCTTGACCCGCAGCGGATAGGCGATGTTCTCCGCCACGCTCAGGTGCGGCCATAGTGCGTAGCTCTGGAACACGATGCCCACGTCGCGCCGCTCTGCGGGCACGCTGCGCTGCGCATCGGCGATCACCGCGTCATCGAATTGGATGACCCCCTCGCTGGGCGACTCGAACCCGGCCAGCAGACGCAGCAAAGTCGTCTTGCCGCAGCCCGACGGGCCGAGCAGCGCCAGAAACTCGCCGCTGCGGATGTCGAGATCGATTTGATTGAGCGCCGTGGCGCCTTGTGAAAAGCGCTTGCTCAAGGCGCGCAGGGAAATTGCCGTCATGCGGCGCATGCTAGGCGACGAACATGGCAGTCTGTTGACACATGACGGTCATGTTGCGCGGATAGCTTCACGGCTTTGTTAGACCACCCAAGACTCGCATCATGCAATACACAACACGTTCACACATCCTCCTCAATGCTCGCCGCCGCCAGGTTCTCACCACCGGGCTTGGCCTTGGGCTGAGTGCCTTTTCGCTGGGCATCGCCCGTGCCAATACCGCCGTCAAGGGCGATCTGGTGCTCTACACCAGCCAGCTTTTGCAGGATGCGCAACAAACCGTGGCCGCGTTCGAGCAGACCCATCCCCATGTCAAAGTGCGCTGGGTGCGCGATGGCACCACGCAGCTGCTGACCAAGCTGCGCGCCGAGTTCGCCGCCGGTGCGCCGCAGCCCGATGTGCTGCTCATCGCCGACGAGCTGGCGATGGCCGGACTCAAACGCGAAGACCGTCTACAGCCCTACAAGGATGCGCCTTTCGAGGGCTTTCCCGCTTCGTTGCGCGAGCCCGGCGGATATTGGTATGGCACCAAACTCATTACCACTGGCATTGCCTACAACACCGCAGCAAAGATGGTGCCCAAGCGCTGGTGGGATTTACAGCAACCCGAGGCTATGGGACAGATCGATATGCCCAGCCCGCTTTACTCCGGCGCGGCGATGGTCATGGTCGAGGCTTTCACGCAGCATCCCAACCTCGGCTGGAAGTATTACGACATGCTCGCCAAACAAAAAGCCATCGCCCAGGGCGGCAACGGCGGTGTGTTCAAAAACGTCTCCAGCGGCGCCAAGCTCTACGCCGCGCTGGTGGACTTTCTCGCCATCCGCTCCGAGCAGAAGGGCGCGCCGATCCGCTTCGTCTTTCCAGAAGAAGGGGTGTCTGCCGTCACCGAGCCGGTGGCCGTGCTCAAGACCGCGCGCAATGTCGATGCCGCGCGCGCCTTTGTCGATTTCTGCCTCTCGGCGCCGGGCCAGGAACTCGTCGCCCGCCAGGGCATGATGCCGGCCCGTGCGGGCATCACCCCGCCACTCGGATTCCCCAAGCTCGGCAGCTTCAAGCTGCTCAACGTGGACGCCGACCGCGCGCTCGACACCGTCGAAGCCGACAAAAAACGCTTCAGCGCCCTGTTCGTCTGATGCGTTTTTCCGTCTGGATGCGCGCCCACCGGCGCCTCCAGTGGCGCGCTGAAACCGCGCTCGCTCTGGGCGTGGGCGCGGTTTTGACAGCCCTGGTCGCGCTTCCCCTGTTGCGCATCGGCCAGCAAGCGCTCTGGGCCGATGGCAGCTGGCGGCTGGCTGCCGCTTGGACACGGCTCATCGCCCCCGACACGCTTCAGGCCACAGTCAACAGTCTGATCGTCTCGCTCGGCGGCACGGCGGTGGCCGTGGTCTTCGGCACGGCCTATGCGCTGCTCGTTGGCCTCACCGACCTGCGCGGTAAACGCGGCCTGATCTTTCTGCTGCTGTTGCCGCTGATGATTCCGCCGCAGATCACCGCCATGAGCTGGGCGCAATTGCTCGGGCCGGGCAGCGCGCTGCTCAAGCCCCTGGGCCTCGCTCCGGCGCCAGGGTCGTCCAATCCGATGTACGGTCTGGCGGGCATCACCCTGCTGCTCGGCCTACAGCAAACGCCGCTGGTATTCCTGGCCCTGCGGCCCGGTGTGTCCAGTCTGCCGAGCGACCTCATCGAAGCCGCGCAAAGCGCAGGCGCCTGCTCCTTGTGGCGGCTGCGCACCGTGCTGCTTCCGGTGCTGATGCCGGGCGTGCTGGCGGGTGCGGCGCTGAGCTTCGTCTCCTGTCTCGACAACTTCGGCATTCCCGCATTGCTGGGCACGCCGGTGGGCTACACCGTACTGTCCACCCTCATCTACCAGAAGCTCTCGGGCTTCGGCCTGTCGGTGCTGTCCGACGTGGCGCAGCTCAGCCTGCTCGCTGCGGCTCTGGCCCTGCTCGGCCTGGGCGCACAGGGGCTGCTGCAGCGACGCTGGCAGGGGCATCTCAGCGGCGCGTCCAGTCCTTATTGCATCACACTCGGGCGCTGGAAAACGACCTTGACCGCGGCCGCCTGGGCGCTGCTCATCGCCGTACTCATCACCCCGGCGCTGGCTTTGCTCGCCACCTCGCTGGTCTCGATCTACGGTCTGCCGCTAACGCCCAAGACCCTGACCTGGGCACACTACCAAAGCCTGCTCGGTGACGATATGGTGCGCACCGCCTTGCGCAACAGCCTGTGGCTGGCCGGATGGGCCGCGGCACTGACCGCCGCCATCGCCCTGCCCGTGGGATATCTGGTGGTATGGGACAAAGGACGCGTTACCGCCGCGCTGGCAGCGCTGGCCGATCTGCCCTTCGCGCTGCCCGGAGCGGTGGTCGCCGTGGCCGCCATTCTCATGCTGCTGCCGCCGCTGCCGGTGCTGCACATCAGCCTTTACAGCTCGCTGTGGATCATTCTCTACGCCTATCTGCTGCGCTTTCTCACTCTGGCCATCAAGCCGGTGGTGGCCGGGCTATCGCGGCTTGACCCAGCACTCAACGACGCCGCACGCAGTTGCGGCGCCGGGCTGTTCATGCGCCTGCGCACCATCGTCTGGCCACTAGCTGCGCCTCTGCTGCTGGGCGGCGGCATTCTGGTTTTTCTCATGGCGCTGAACGAACTCACCGTCTCTGCCCTGTTGTGGTCGTCCGGCTCTGAAACCCTCGGCGTGCTCATCTACAACTTCGAGGAAGGTGGCTCTACCGGCGCCGCCGCCGCGCTGTCGGTGCTCACCATCGTGGCCGTGCTCGGACTGCTTGGCGTCTTGCAGACGCTTTCCAGGCGGCTACCCAAAGGGTCTCTGCCGTGGGCCTGATGCTCGCTCCCAGCTACTTTCAATGTGACGTCATTCAGATGTCACAAGAGTTTCCTAGCCTTGCATCATGCTTTCTATTTCTGTGCAGGGGCTGACCAAGCGGTTTCCCAATCACCTGGCGACGGATGACCTCAGTCTCGACATCGAAGAGGGGCAGTTCGTCGTCGTGCTCGGCCCTTCGGGCTGCGGCAAGACCACGCTGCTACGGCTGATTGCCGGGTTCGAGCAGGCCGACGCCGGGCGCATTCATCTGCATGGGCGCGAGGTCACCCAATTGCCGCCCGGGGCCCGCGATCTGGGCATGGTGTTCCAGAGCTACGCGCTGTTTCCCCATCTGAGCGTGGCGGACAACCTGCAGTTCGGACTGCAACTGCGCCGCGTGTCTGCTGCCGAGCGCAAGCAGCGTCTGGAGCAGACCAGTGCTTTGCTGGGGCTCGATCAGCTGCTTTCGCGCAAACCTGCTCAGCTCTCGGGCGGACAGCAGCAGCGGGTGGCGCTGGGCCGCGCCATCATCGGCGGGCGCCGCATCATCCTGATGGACGAGCCGCTGTCGAATCTGGACGCCAAGCTGCGGCAGGACATGCGGCGTGAAATCAAGGCGCTTGCGGTGAAGCTGGGCATCACCGTGGTCTATGCCACGCACGATCAGGCCGAGGCGCTGAGCATGGGCGATGTAGTGGTGGTCATGCACGAAGCGCGCATCGTGCAGGTGGCCGTGCCTGCGACCTTGTACGAGCGGCCGAACAGCCTTTTTGTCGCACGCTTCATCGGCTCGCCGCCGATGAATCTGCTGCCGCTCGAACCCAGCGCGCATGGGCTGCGCATCGCAGGCACGCAGCAGCCCGTCATGCTGCCCGCCGTGCAGCCAGTCATGCCAATCGACAGCAGCGCCAGCCTCACCCTGGGCATCCGCCCCGAGCATCTGTGGGCCAACCCCGCCGCGCATCATCCCCAGTTGCTGATGCGCGTCGATTCAGTGGAATACCAAGGTTCCGACAGCATCGTCAACGGCCATTTGGGCCCTCACGCCCTTGCCGCCCGCCTGCCCGGTCGGGCGCAGTACGCCGCAGGCCAGACCCTGCCACTGGGCTGGAGCCCGCAAGACCTCTGCCTGTTCGACCCACAAAGCGGCAAACGCCTCGACCTCGCCGCACCCACCGATTTTCTCCACCGTTCACAAACTCAAGAGGATGCACCATGCAACGTCGTGATTTCCTGAAGGCTTCGGCCCTTCCCCTGTTCAGCGCGTCGGTACTGCCATCGGCGCGCGCCGCCCAAGTCATCGAACTGCCGATGTACTACCCCGTCGCCGTGGGCGGGCCGATCGCCAAGATTCTCGATGGCTACGCCGAGCAGTTCCACAAGGCCAACCCGGACGTGGTCGTCAAGCCCATCTACACCGGCAGCTATCAAGACACCATCACCAAAACACTGACCGCGCTGCGCAGCGGCGGCGGCAGCGCGCCGAAGATGGCCGTTGCGCTCGCGGTGGATGTGTTCACCCTGTTCGACCAGGGCGTGCTGGTTTCTGCGGAAGACCTCGCTGGCGGCGACAAGGGCTGGCTCAAGAGTTTTTATCCCGCTTTTCTGGCCAACTCGCAGGTCGCAGGCAAGACCTGGAGCGTGCCCTTCCAGCGCTCGACACCCGTGCTGTACTGGAACAAGGCCGCCTTCAAGGCCGTGGGTTTGAACCCCGACAAGGCGCCGGAAAACTGGGACGAGATGCGCGACATGGCCCGACGCCTGACCAAACTGCACAACCCCGTCAGCCCGACCGATTGGGGCCTGCAAATTCCGACCTCCGGCTTTCCCTACTGGTTGTTTCAGGGACTGTCCATCGAAAACGGTCAGGCGCGCCTGGCCTCGCCCGATGGCAAAACCACTTATTTCGACGCACCTGAAACCATCGGCGCACTCGACTATCTGGTCAAACTCTCGCGCACCGACAAGGTCATGCCCGAGGGCATCATCAACTGGGGCACGACGCCGCAAGACTTTTTCCAGCACCGCTGCGCCATGATGTGGACCACCACCGGCAACCTCACCAACGTCAAAGCCAACGCCAAGTTCGACTTTGGCGTGGCCATGCTGCCGCAGCACAAGCGCCGCGGCGCGCCCACGGGCGGCGGCAACCTCTATGTCTTCAACAACACCACCGAGGCCGAGCGCGCCGCTGCCCTGCGCTTCATCCGCTGGGTGACTTCGCCGGAAATGGCGGCAGACTGGGGCATCCAGACCGGTTATGTGGCCACCAGCCCGGCGGCCTGGGAGACGCCGCGCCTGAAGGAATACGTCGCCGGTTTCCCGCAAGCCGCCGTCGCCCGCGACCAACTGAAATACGCCGAGCCCGAGTTGTCCACGCACGACAACCAGCGGGTTACCAAAGTGTTCAACGACGGGCTGGAAGCGGCCATCACCGCGCAGAAAACCCCGGCGGCTGCGCTCAAGGAGGCGCAGGCCACGGCCGAAGGCATCCTGCGCCGTTATCGCAACAGTTGATCGTCCCCAACGCGCTGCGGCCGCCGCGTCGTGCCGCCGCGCTGTTTTGTTCCCTTCCAAGATGCTCAACCCTAAGCAAGGCGCTCGCCGCGCCTGGCGCCAAACCCTGCTCGCCTGGGCCTTGCTCGCGCCGGCTCTGCTGCTGCTGACCACGTTCACCCTCTACCCGGCTCTCTCCACGCTTTGGCAGAGCGTGATGTCCACGCCCAGCGGCCAGCAACCCACCCAATTCGTGGGCACGCGGCATTTCGCCCAGATGCTCGCTGACCCGGTATTTCGCCAGGTCATGCGCAACAACCTGCTTTATGCCCTCGTCTCCATTCCCGCTTCGATTGCGCTCGCGCTGCTGATGGCGCTGTTGATGAATGCGCGCATTCCCGGCCGGGCGCTGGCGCGCATGGCTTACTTCACCCCCACGGTGCTGCCGCTGGTGGCCGCCGCGAACATCTGGCTGTTTTTCTACACCCCCGGCTATGGCCTGCTCGACCAGTTCATGCATGGGCTCGGCCTGCCCGGCCGCAACTGGCTGGGCGAGCCCGCCACAGCGCTGTGGGCGGTCACGGTAGTCGCCGTGTGGAAGCAGGCGGGGTTTTTCATGATCTTCTATCTGGCCGCGCTGCAAAACATTCCCCAGCACCTGATCGATGCCGCCCGCATCGAAGGCGCGTCGGCCTGGCAGGTGTTCCACCGCGTCACCCTGCCGCTCATCGGGCCGACCACCTTGTTCATTTTGATCAACGCCGTCATCGGCGCCTTCAGCCTGGTGGACGCGCTGTTCGTGCTCACCAACGGCGGCCCCGACAACAGCAGCAATCTGCTGCTGTATTACATCTACCAAAACGCCTTCCAGTATTGGGACACCGGCTACGCCGCCGCACTCACGGTGGTGCTCATCGCCATCCTCGGGCTGGCGTCGTGGGTGCAGTTCGCCAGCATGGGCCGTCGCACGCACTACCAATGAAGCCCGCCACCTCTTTGCTGACTCTCAGCGCCTGGGCGCTTGCGCTGTTGTGGATCATGCCCCTGCTGTTTGCGCTATGGGCCGCCTTTCATCAGGCCGCCGATGTCGCGCACTTCAGCTTGCTGGCGCCCCTGACCCTCGACAACTTCGCCCGCGCCTGGAAAGCCGCACCGTTCGCACGCTATTTTCTCAACACCTTCCTTGTCGTCACGCTCATTCTGGCCGCCCAACTTGTGGTGTGCGTGCTGGCGGCCTACGCCTTTGCCCGCTACCGCTTCGCCGGGCGCAGCCTGCTGTTCGCGCTGGTCATGGTGCAACTGCTGGTCATGCCCAATATGCTCATCGTTGAGAACTACCACACCATGGCGCAGCTCGGCCTGATCAACCACCTGCTCGCCATCGGCCTGCCCTACTTCGCCTCTGCGTTTGGCATCTTTCTGCTGCGCCAGATTTTTTTAAGCGTGCCGCATGAACTGGTCGATGCCGCCAGCATCGAGGGCGCTGGCCCGCTGGCCGTGCTCTGGCATGTCTATCTGCCGCTGGCCCGGCCAGTGCTCGTGGCCTATGGCCTGGTGTCGGTGAGCTATCACTGGAACGACTTTCTCTGGCCCCTGATCGTCACCAACTCGCCCGACAGCCGCGTGCTGACTGTCGGTTTGCAGGTGTTCTCCACCGCAGATCAGGGGGTGGACTGGCCCCTCATCAGCACCGCCGCACTGATGACCTCGGCCCCGCTATTGGTCGCCTTCTTGCTGTTTCAACGGCACTTTGTGCAGAGCTTCATGCGCGCAGGCATTCGATAGTTTTGAAACATATCGGTACATATCGGCTAGCCCAAAAAAGTGTCATTTTGGTGACATCAAAAAAACGTCGCTAAACTGCGACTACAGCGCAAAATAACAATTTTGTCATTATCGGAAAAAAATCTGTTTCTATATTTCATTCCAGCCTCTCCAGGGCGATTGTGAACGAACCTGTTTCGTCAGCAATATTTAGAGGGGTGAGACGCAAGTCTCACCCCAATTTTTTCCTACAGGAGAACCGAATGAAAAAGACACTCATGGCCGCGGCACTCGCCGGCCTGTTTTCCGGCGCCGCATTTGCAGCCGATAGCGTGACACTCTATGGCACGATGGACTTGGGTATTGCGCATTATGACAATGGCGGCTCGTCGACCGTCACCAATATGTCGCAAGGCGGCGTGAGCAACTCGCGCATTGGCCTGAAAGGCAAAGAAGATCTGGGCGGCGGATTAAACGCTATTTTCCAGCTTGAAACCGGTATTTGCGCACAAGGCGGCCCGCTGACCAGCGGCGGCTATTGCTCCGGCGGCGGCTTCTTCCAGCGCCAGTCGTGGGTCGGATTGCAAGGTGGTTTCGGCACCCTGCGCCTGGGCCGTTACTACACCTATTCCGACCTCGACCTGTATGACTTCGACCCGTTCACCGACAACACGGTGGCTGGGGTGGGCAACCTGCCGGAAAAGTGGATTCCGGTGCGCTTCAGCCAGTCGATCACCTATGACAGCCCCTCGTTCAGCGGGTTCGACATCGGCGCGCAACTGGCTTTCGGTGACGGCTCCGGCCTGACCTCCAGCACCGCTTCGAAGACCATCGGCGGCTATGGCCTGCGTGCCCGCTACCTGAGCGGCCCGGTGCGCGTCAGTCTGGAAACCACGCGCGTCAATGACATCAATGGCAATGCCACGGTCAAGGATATGCGTGTTTCTGGCGCATATAACTTCGGCATCCTGTCACTGAGCGCGCTTTACGGCCAGAATAGCCCGGACAGCGCCGTCATCACCCCGACGGCGTCTGGAAAAATATTCAAAACCAAGTATTTCATGGTGGGTGCGTCGGTTCCCGTCGGCCCGGGCAACATTCTGGCATCTTATACCCAGATCAAGAACGATACGGTGGCCAACGCGGGCGCAAAACAGATCGGCCTTGGTTATTGGTATAACCTGTCGAAGCGCACCATGCTGTATGCCAATTATTCGCGCATCAGCAACGACGCCAATGCGCTGTATACGGTTGGCATCGGCAATGATGCCCCAATGGGCCCGAACGGATCGACCTCTTCCGGCCTGATGTTTGGCATGAAGCACACCTTTTAATTCATTCCTTTTGAATCAGACTTGATAATCCTGGCGGCAACCCCGCCAGGATTATCTATTGGAGAGAAAAATGAATAAAACCCAGTTTCTCGCCGGTGTGACTGTCACATTGGCTTGCGGCCTGAGCAGCGTCGGCATCACCAGCGCGCACGCTGCCGAGCGCGTCAAAATTCAGTTCTGGAACGCCATGAGCGGCGAGCTGGGCAAGACGGTGCAGCATGTGGTGGACGAATTCAACGCCTCGCAAACGCAGTACGAGGTAGTCTCGGTCAACAAGGGCAGCTATCCCGACACCATGATGTCAGCGGTAGCCGCCTTCCGCGCCAAGAATCCGCCCGACATCGTGCAAGTGTTCGATGTGGGCACGGCCACCATGATGGCGGCCAAGGGCGCCTATGTGCCGGTTTATGAGCTGATGGCCAAAGAGGGCATTCCCTTCTCCACCAGCCAGTTCATCGGCGGCGCGGCGAGCTACTACTCCAATGCGCAGGGCAAGCTGGTGTCCATGCCGTTCAATTCGTCCACGCCAGTGCTTTACTACAACAAGGATTTGCTGGCCAAGGCCGGCATGCAGCCGCCCAAGACCTGGCAGGAAATGGGTGAAGTGGGCCAGAAACTCAAGGCCGCGGGCGTGAAGTGCGGCTTTACCACCGGCTGGCCGGACTGGGTGCAATTCGAGCAGTTCTCGCTCTGGAACGGCATTCCCTACGCCACGCAGGACAACGGCTTCAAGTCGTACAAGAACGTCAAGCTGCTGGTCAACGACAAGCCCTATGTGCAGCATGTCGCCGATCTGGTGCAATGGTCGAAGGACGGCATTTTCAAATATGCCGGAGCCGGCAGCACCAACGCCACGCCGCTGTTCAACAGCGGCGAATGCGCGATGTATATGGACAGCTCGGCATCCTTTGCCGCCGTCAACGCCGGGGCCAAGTTTCCTTTCGGCATCGCCCCGATGCCGTATGACGCCAAGCTGAAAACCGCGCCGCAAAACACCGCGGTGGGCGGCGCCTCGCTGTGGGTGATGAAGGGCGTTGCCGCCGACCATTACGCCGGCATCGCCAAGTTCCTCGACTTCCTCGGCTCGGCCAAGACGCAGTCGTACTGGGCGAAGAAAACCGGCTATGTGCCGGTGAGCAAGGCGGGCTTTGGGCTGCTCAAGGCCGAGGGCTTCTACGAGAAAAACCCCGGTGCGCTGGTAGCCATTGAGGAACTCACCCACAAACCGCCCAAGCCGTTCACCATGGGCATCCGCCTGGGCTATATGCCGCAGATCCGCGACAACATCCGCGCCGAACTCGAAGACGCGCTGGCCGGCAAGAAAACCGCGCAGCAGGCCATGGACGCCGTGGTGAGCAAGGGCGACAAGCTGCTGGCGCAATTCAGTCAGACCTCGGGCCAGTAAACGTGACGGCTTGTCCCACGGGCGCGGCTTCGCTCAAGCGCAATCGCGCGAAGCCGCGCCGGGTCGTGGATGCGGCGCCGTTTCCGCACCGCGTCCTGCCCTATTTCTTGCTGGCGCCGCAACTGGCGGTGACGGTGCTGTTCTTCGTCTGGCCTGCGCTGCAGGCACTCTCGGGCGCGTTCTACCAAACCGATCCGTTCGGTTTGAGCCAGCAGTTCGTCGGCCTGAGCAACTTCGCCTCACTGTTTGAAGAGCACAGCTATCTGCGCGCCTTCCGGGTCACAGCGATCTACGCCGTTACCGCCACCGTGCTGGCGATGGGGCTGGGCCTGCTGTTGGCCGTGCTGACCGACGGCCTGCTGAGGGCGCGCGGCGTGTACCGCACGCTGTTCATCTGGCCCTACGCCGTCGCACCGGCCATCACCGGCGCGCTGTGGGTGTTCATGTTCTCGCCGCAGGTCGGTGCAGGGGCCCAGTTGCTGCAGGCGATGGGGGTGAACTGGAACTACATCCTCGATGGCGATCAGGCCTTGCTGCTGGTGATTGCGATGACGGCCTGGCAGCAGATCGCCTACAACTTTCTGTTTTTCACCGCCGGCCTGCAGGCCATTCCCGCGTCGTTGCTGGAGGCTGCAGCGCTCGATGGCGCGGGGCCGGTGCGCCGTTTCTGGACCATCGTCTTTCCGCTGCTGGCGCCCACCAGTTTCTTTCTTCTGGTGATGAACAGCGTGTTCATTCTGTTCGACACTTTCGGACTGATCAATATCGTGACCAAGGGAGGCCCAGGCGAGGCCACGCAAACCCTGGTCTACAAGCTCTATCAAGACGGTTTCCAGAACCTCAACCTCGGCTCTGCGGCCGCGCAATCGGTGGTGCTGATGGTGCTGGTCGCCGGACTGACGATAGTGCAGTTCCGCTTCATTGGCGCAAAGGTGCATTACCAGTGAAGTCAGATCCGCTTCGGTCGGCGGGGCTGCGCCACGCCTTGCTCATCCTCATGGCCGTTGTGGTCGCGTTGCCGCTTTACCTGGCGGTGGTCGCTGCCAGCCACACGCCGCAGGCCTTGCTCGGGCACTTTCCGCTGCTGCCCGGCGACATGCTGCTCGACAACCTGCGCACGGTGCTCAGCGTCGGACTGCCCGGCACCATTCCCGTCTGGCGCATGCTGCTCAACAGCCTCGTCATGGCGCTGGGCATCACCCTGGGCAAGCTGTTCATCTCCATTCTTTCGGCGTATGCGGTGGTGTATTTCCGCTTTCCGCTGCGCATGGCGGCGTTCTGGCTGATCTTTTTCACCCTGATGATGCCCATCGAAGTGCGGTTCTTTCCCACTTATCAGGTCACCGCCAATCTGCACCTGCTCAACAGCTACAGCGGCCTGATCTTGCCGCTGATCGCCTCTGCGACGGCCACCTTCCTGTTCCGCCAGTTTTTCATGACCCTGCCGCGCAGCCTGGTCGATGCCGCGCGCATCGACGGCGCCGGGCCGATCCGCTTCTTTATCGACATGGTTCTGCCGCTGTCGCGCACCAATATCGCCGCGCTGTTCGTGCTGGTCTTCGTGTACGGCTGGAACCAGTATCTCTGGCCCCTGCTCACGACCACCGATGCGGGCTACACCACGGTGGTCATGGGCATGCAGGGCATGATCAACGCGGGCGCCTCCTTTGCGCTGCCGCGCTGGGATCTGATCATGGCCACCGCCTTGCTCGCGCTGCTGCCGCCGGTGATCGTGGTGCTGCTGATGCAGCGCTGGTTCATCAAGGGCCTGACCGATTCCGACAAATAAGCATCATGGCCACCCTCGTTCTCAAGCAAGTCAGCAAACGCTTCGGCGACACCACCGCCCTGCAGCCGTCGTCGCTCGACGTGCCCGACGGCGAATTCGTCGTGCTCGTCGGCCCGTCGGGCTGCGGCAAGACCACGCTGCTGCGCCTGATCGCCGGGCTTGAAGCCCCCAGCGACGGCGACATCCTGATCGGCGACAGGCGCGTCAACGACCTCGAACCCAGCGCGCGCGACATCGCCATGGTGTTCCAGAACTATGCGCTCTACCCGCACATGAAGGTGCGCGACAACCTCACCTACGGCCTGCGCCTGCGCGGCGCCAGCAAGGAAGACATCGCCCGCCGCGTGCAATGGGCCGCCGGTCTGCTCGGCCTGAGCGAACTGCTCGAACGCAAACCCTCGGCGCTATCCGGCGGACAGCGCCAGCGCGTGGCGATGGGGCGCGCCATCGTGCGCGAGCCGCAACTCTTCCTGTTCGACGAGCCGCTGTCCAACCTCGATGCCCGGCTGCGCAACCACATGCGGGTGGAAATCAAGCAGCTTCACCAGCGGCTGAAAACGACCACGGTGTTCGTCACCCACGATCAGGTCGAGGCCATGACCCTGGCGCAGCGCGTGGTGGTGATGAACCAGGGCCGCATCGAGCAGGTGGGCACGCCGGGCGAGGTGTATGCCCGGCCGGCCAGCGTGTTCGTCGCCGGGTTTCTCGGCGCACCGGGCATGAACCTGTTCGACGCCGAACTCGGCGCCGACGGCCAGACCCTGCACATCGCCCAGGCCGCGCCGCTGCATTTAGGTTCGACACTGAACGCGACGCAATGCGAGCTGGTCGTGGGTATCCGCCCCGAAGCCCTCGCGCCCGATCCGCAGGGTGCATGGCAAATGGACATCGTGCTGCGCGAAGCGCTGGGCGCAGAGACCCTGCTGCACGGCATGATCGGCGCACAGCCCTGCGTGGTGCGGGTGGCGGGAGACGCGCCCTGGCAGGAAGGGCAGCGCATGGGCTTGCGCATCGACCCTGCCGCGCTGCATGTGTTCGACCGCGCGACCGGTGCGCGCATCGCGGCCTGAGCCGCACACCTACCATCTCGATGTGAACCGCGCCGCCGTTGCCTCGCCCGCCTCCAGCCTCGCCTGCGACGTACTCGTCGTCGGCGGCGGCATCAATGGCGCGGGCATTGCGCGCGATCTGGCCGGGCGCGGCCTCGATGTGGTGCTGTGCGAGCGCGACGATCTGGCGGCGCATACCTCGTCGGCGTCCACCAAGCTGATCCACGGCGGCCTGCGCTATCTGGAGTATTACGAATTCGGCCTGGTGCGCAAGGCCCTGCAGGAGCGCGAAGTGCTGCTGCGCAGCGCGCCGCATCTCATGTGGCCGCTGCGCTTTGTCATGCCGCATGCGCCTGCCATGCGTCCGGCCTGGATGATCCGCGCCGGGCTGTTTCTCTACGACCATCTGGCGCGGCGCGAGTGGCTGCCGGGGTCGGGCCGCATCGATCTGCGCACCCATGCCGCGGGCGCCCCGCTGAAGGCCGGATACACCCGCGGCTTCATCTATTCCGACGGCTGGGTGGACGACGCCCGGCTGGTCGCGCTGTGCGCGGTCGATGCCGCCGAGCGCGGCGCCACAGTCCTCACCCGCACCGCCTGCATCGACGCCATGCGCCACGGCACGGGCTGGCAGGCCACGCTGCGCGATGCGGCCGGGGTCGAGCGGCAGGTGAGCGCCCGCGCCCTGGTCAACGCGGCCGGCCCTTGGGCCGAGCAGTTGCTCAAGCACACCGTGCGCAACGCCGACGGCAGCCCGCCGCACGAGCGCGCCTCGCTGCGCCTGGTGCGCGGCAGCCACATCGTGCTGCCCCGGCTGTTTGCGCACGAACACGCCTACCTCTTCCAGGCGGGCGATGGCCGCATCGTGTTCGCCATTCCCTACGAGCGCGACTTCACCCTGATCGGCACCACCGATGTCGAAGTGACCGCGCCCGACGGCGCCGAGATCTGCAGCGACGCCGAGGCCGCCTACCTCTGCGCCGAGGTCAACCGCTACTTCCGCAGCGAAGTCCGCCCGGAGCACATCGTGTGGCGCTACGCCGGAGTGCGTCCCTTGCTCGAAGATCATGCGGGCGCCCATGACGCCGGGCCGCCCCAAGGCATGGGCAGCCCCCTCGGGGCTGAGTGCCGCGTCTCCAGTCTGGCCTGCGCCAGACTGGACGGCACGAAGGGGCCTTGCTTGGAGCAAGGCCGCGCCCTGCAAGGGCAGCGACCGCTGAGCGGGAGCGTGGGGGCCGTCATTCCTCCAAAAGCGGCCACACGCGACTACAAGCTCGAACTCGACCGCGACGGCGCCCCGCTGCTCACCGTGTGGGGCGGCAAGATCACCACCTTTCGCAAGCTCGCCGAACAGGCCGCCGACCAGGTCTGCATGGCGCTGAACGAAGCATGCCCGGCGTGGACGCGCGACGCCTTCCTTCCCGGCGGCGATCTGTCGGCCTGGATCGGCCCCGCGCAGCGCCCCGACACCGACTTCGCGCGCTTTGTGCAGGCCGTGCGGCAGCGCCATCCCTGGCTTGCGCCCGAGCTGGCGCATCGCCTGGCCCGCGCCTACGGCAGCCGCATCGACCGCGTGCTGCGAACGGCCGACGGCAGCGCCGCCACGCAACTCCAAGACCTCGGCGCCGAGATCGCCCCCGGCTTGTTCGAGGCCGAACTGCGCTACCTGCGCGACCATGAATGGGCCGCCAGCGCCGACGATGTGCTCTGGCGCCGCAGCAAGATCGGCCTGCACCTGCTCGCCGCCCACCCGGCAGGCCCCCGGCCTCAAGCCGTCTCCGACTGGTTCGCCAGCCGCTGACTGCGCTCCGCGCCGCCGCGCTCGACTTTTCGCGCTCCGCCGTCAGCAGGGGACTCAAGGAATCGGGCGCATCAAAGCGGGTGCGCATGCTGCACCTGCCCGGTAACCGGCGCGAATTTTTCCGCATTCGCAGCCGTCTGGGCCATTTTTCGCACTCTGGCCGAAGAACACCGCAACCCACGCTTTCGCTGCTGCGCGACGCCCTGCCGACGCAGCCGGACGGCCCGCTGAACACTGAACGCTGCACAGCAACGCATGCCCAGCGAAGACGTGCGCCGGCTCATGCAACCGGGCGGCGCGGTGCAAAATCTGCCGTCCTTCAAAGGCCGCGTCAAACGGATCGCCACGCGCAGGCGCTCGGCCGAGTCATCCGCAGCGCTGCAAGTCGTGGAGAACTGAGCCGCAAGGCGCCGCACTGCCGTTTTACAGCCCGGGTGTACAGCCCGCGATCCTCAATCCCGACAGTCTCGACAGTCTCCTATCCCCCTCACCCCACCGCCTTTCTCAACATCTCCCCCACCTGCTGCGGGTTGGCGCGCCCGCCGGTGGCCTTCATCACCTGGCCGACCAGGGCGTTGAGGGCTTTTTCCTTGCCGGCGCGGTACTCCTCGACGTTCTTCGGGTTGGCGGCGAGCACGGCGTCGACGGCGGACTGTAGGGCGGCGCTGTCGTTGACCTGCGCCAGACCGCGCGCGTCGATGATGGCGGCTACATTGCCGCCCTGTTCGCCCGCCCACAGCGCGGCGAAGACTTCCTTGGCGGTCTTGCTTGAGAGGGTGCCGTCGTCGATCTTGTGGGTGAGCGCGGCGAGTTGCGCGGCGCTCAGGGGACTGGCGTCGATGTCGAGTTCACCGCGGTTGAGCTGGGCGGCGAGTTCGCCCATGATCCAGTTGGCGGCGAGTTTCGGCGGTGCGCCCGCGGCCACGCAGGCCTCGAAGTAGGCGGCGTGGGCGCGGGTCTGGGTCATCTGTGCCGCGGCATCCGGGCTCAGGCCGTGGGCCGCGACGAAGCGCGCGGCCATCTGGCCGGGAAGCTCGGGCATGCCTTCGCGCACCCGCTCGATCCACTCGGGCGAGATGATGAGCGGCGGCAGGTCGGGGTCGGGGAAGTAGCGGTAGTCGTGCGCGTCTTCCTTGGTGCGCATGGTGCGGGTCTCGCCCTTGTCGGGGTCGTACAGCCGGGTTTCCTGCACCACCTTGCCGCCGTCTTCGATGAGTTCGATCTGGCGGCGCACCTCGAATTCGATAGCCTTTTCGAGAAAGCGAAAGCTGTTGAGGTTCTTGATCTCGCAGCGCGTGCCCAGGGGCTCGCCGGGGCGGCGCACGGAGACGTTGGCGTCGCAGCGGAACGAGCCCTCCTGCAGGTTGCCGTCGCAGATGTCCAGCCACATGACCAGCGCGTGCAGCGCGCGGGCGTATTCGGCGGCTTCGCGTGCGCTGCGCAGGTCGGGCTCGGTGACGACTTCGAGCAGCGGCGTGCCGGCGCGGTTGAGGTCGATGCCGCTGGCGGCGTTGCCCGCGCGGTCGAACAGGCCGGCTTCGTGCAGCGACTTGCCCGCGTCTTCTTCGAGGTGGGCGCGGGTGAGCTGCAGGCGGTGCGGCTTGCCGTCCACCAGAAAGTCGACCACCCCGCCCTGCACCACGGGAATCTCGTACTGGCTGATCTGGTAGCCCTTGGGCAGGTCGGGGTAGAAGTAGTTCTTGCGCGCGAACACCGAGCGCGGCGCGATGGTCGCGCCCAAAGCCAGACCGAGGCGGATGGCGCGTTCCACCGCGGCGCGGTTGGCCACCGGCAACACGCCGGGCAGCGCCAGATCGACGGCGCAGGCCTGGGTGTTGGGCGCGGCGCCGAAGGCGGTGGGCGCCCCGGAGAACATCTTGGACACGGTGGAGAGCTGAACATGTGTTTCCAGCCCGATGACCACTTCCCATTGCATGGTGATTTCCTTACGACGAACGGCGGAACGCCGACAGCAGCAGCGCGGCGCCGATGAACAGGGTGCCGAAGCTGCGCTGCAGCCAGAGTTGGTGGTGCGGCGCGCGCAAGGCGCGCAGCACCCGCGCGGCCAGCAGGGTGTAGCCGTTCATCACCACGATGTCGGTGATGAACAGCGACAGCCCGCACAGCAGATATTGCGGCAGTTGCGGCGCGGCCGGGTTGATGAACTGCGGCAGCACCGCGAGCATGAACACCAGCCCCTTGGGGTTGCTGGCGTTGATGAGAAAACCGCGCAGCACGAGTTGGCCGCGCGCTGGCGGCGTGGCGTTTTTGGAGGTTTTGCTGCTGCCGCTGCCTTCGACCAGGCTGTGCGCAGGCGAGCGCCATTGCTGAATGCCCAGCCACAGCAGATAGGCCACGCCGAACCACTTGATCACGCTGAACGCGGTTTCGCTCGCGGCCAGAATGGCGCCCAGCCCAGCGGCAACCACCAGCAGAATGGCGGCGATGCCCAGTTGCAGGCCGAGGATGTTCCACACGCCTACACGCCAGCCGTGGCGCAGGCCTGTGGTCATGCACGAGATCGCGCCCGCGCCGGGCGAGAGGCTGATGAGCCAGCTCGCCACGAAGAAGGTCAGCCAGGTGTGCAGATCCATTTTTTAGCTCAGCCGCGCGGGATTTTGGACGAATTGAAGGCGACGAGCTTGTGCCAGTCGATGGCGCCGTCGGGAAGGCAGAACTCTTGGATGAAGTCGGCGCTGAAGCGGTTGATGACTTTGGCGTAGGCGGTGCTGAATGCCTCGTTTCGAGCCCTTGCCTGATGGCCCAGCGGTTCGATGAGGTCTTGATACATCTCGGGCGAGCCGGAAATCAGTTCCCAAAACGATTGACCGCAGAGCTTGAGGTATTCGCCCTTGTCCGGTTTGTTGTCACGGCCATAGCAGCAGCCGTTTACGGTAATCATGTGCCTGGATGCGCCGTAGATGCGTCGCGCCTGTTTGAAATGGTCGCGCATTTTTTTGATCTGGCTGGAATTGCCCCAGTTTGGCCCGGACTTGATGGACACGATGTAGCGCGCGCCATCGCGGTCGAACTCCAGATCGATGCCTTCGCTGGTCGACTTTCGACCGTCATAAACCAGCGAGCAGACGTGGATGGCAAGGCTTTCCAGAAAGTCGCCAAAAATCGTTTCCTCTTGTGAGGACAGATGGGCATCGAGCAACTGCTCTACCAGTACCGGTGCCGACTCGACGTGCTTGGCCTTGAATAGATATGGATTTTTGCGCTTGAGCACCGTTTTTAGCTTGAGCCCATCCAGGCTCTGCAGCCGCTTGTCGTGGAACTGCGGCACGTGCTGCTCGATGAAATCGGTCAGTCGCGCCTTAAGACTGGTTTCCATAGGCCGCCGCCTCCTCCATGAGCGCAAGCTGCTTGCCCACGGCCGCTTCGGCCATGTCGCAATACTCACGGGACAGATCGATGCCGATGCTGTTGCGGCCCAACTCATGGGCGGCTTTCAAGGTCGTACCCGATCCGACGAAGGGATCGAGCACGGTATCTCCGGGGTCGGAAAACAGTTTGATGAACCATTCCGGCAGGCTTTGCGGAAAGGCCGCGCTGTGGTTTTTGTTGCTGCACTCGGTGGCCAGATGCAGCACATTGGTCGGGTAGGCCATGGGGCGCTCCAGCCAGTTGGCGATATTTTTTCCAAAGCCGCTTTCCACCTGCGAATCGAAGCGCACCACATCGTTTTTGCCCAGGTTTTTGAGCCGCTTTCCAGCCCAGTCGCCCATTGGCACCATGACCGCTTCCTGATTCATCTTGAACTTGCGCTCCTTGGTGAAATGCAGACAGCGTTCCCAGGCGTCGCGAAAGCGGTTGGGCCATTTGCCGGGATAGCAATTGCGCTTGTGCCAGATGTATTCCTCGGTCCACAGCCAGCCTTGTTGCCGCAAGGCCAGGATGAGTTCGAGCACATAGGTGTGGCGCTCGCCGTTCTCGGCCTTTTCCTTGATGTTGAGGATGAACGAGCCCGAGGGTTTCAGCACGCGCAGAAATTCTGCGGAGCGGGGCAGAAACCATTCCACATACTTTTCCGGTGCGATGCCGCCATAGGTGTTCTTGCGCCGGTCGGCGTAGGGCGGTGAGGTGACGATGAGGTCGACACTCTGGCCCGGGAAGGACTGGAGCACTTCGGCACAATCGCCTTGCAGCACCTGAGACGTTGTTGTCATGAGTTTTTCCTTGCTCAGAAGGGGCTGCGGCGATGCCAGTCGCTCACCTGCTGGTACTGGTGGGCGACCCGCAGCAGGCGGGCCTCGGCGAAGTGCGGGCCGATGAGTTGCAGGCCGACCGGGCGGCGCGCATTCTGTCCCGCGCCGAAACCGGCGGGCACGCTCATGCCCGGCAGTCCGGCCAGACTGGCCGACAGGGTGTAGATGTCGGCCAGGTAGTTGGCCAGCGGATCGGCCTTGTCGCCCCGGTTCCAGGCGACGGTGGGCGACACCGGGCCGGCGATCACGTCGCACTGGGTGAAGGCGCGGGCGAAATCGTCGGCGATCAGGCGGCGGATTTTCTGCGCCTGCAGGTAGTAGGCGTCGTAATAACCGTGCGACAGCACATAGGTGCCGATCATGATGCGGCGCTTGACCTCGGGGCCGAAGCCTTCGGCGCGGCTCTTGCCGTACATCTCGGCCAGGTCTTTGTATTGCGCCGCGCGGTGGCCGAAGCGCACGCCGTCGAAGCGGCTCAGGTTGGAACTGGCCTCGGCGGGCGCGATGATGTAGTAGGCCGGAATGGACAGTTCGGTCAGCGGCAGCGAGACGTCGACCAACGTGGCGCCCAGGCTCTCCATCGTCTCGAGGGCTGCGCGCACGGCGGCTTCGACCTCGTTGGCCAGGCCTGCGCCGAAGTATTCGCGCGGCAGGCCGATGCGCAGGCCTTTGATCGGCTGCGCGGCGGAGGCGCCGGGCAGGGGTTGGTCGAGCGCGGCGGTGTAGTCGGGAACGGGGCGCTGCACGCTGGTGGCGTCGCGCGGGTCGAACCCGGTCATCGCCGTGAGCAGCGCGGCGCAGTCCCACGCGGTCTGCGCGATCGGGCCGGCCTGGTCGAGGCTGGAGGCGAAGGCGATCATGCCGTAGCGCGAGCACAGGCCGTAGGTCGGCTTGATGCCGGTGATGCCGCACATCGCCGCGGGCTGGCGGATCGAGCCGCCGGTGTCGGTGCCGGTGGCGGCGGGAACGAGCCTTGCGGCCACCGCCGCCGCCGAGCCGCCGCTGGAGCCGCCGGGAATGGCGTCGGCGTCCCAGGGGTTGCGCACCGGGCCGTAAGCCGAGTTCTCGTTGGACGAGCCCATGGCGAATTCGTCCATATTGGTCTTGCCCACCGTCACCATGCCCGCGCCGCCAACGCCATCGGCGCCTGCGCCCAGCCGGGCGACCACGGTGGCATCGAACGGGCTGACATAACCGGCGAGCATGCGCGAGGCGGCTGTGGCCGGCAGGTCGCGGGTGACGAACACGTCCTTGTGCGCCAGCGGCACACCGAGCAGCGGGCGCGAATCACCCGCGGCGCGGGCGGCGTCGGCGGCCTGCGCGGACTTCAATGCGCCCTCGGCATCGACATGGAGGAAGGCGCCCAGATCGGCGCGGGCGGCGATGCGGTCGAGCGCGGCCCGGGTGAGTTCGACGCTGGACACTTGCCGCGCGGCCAGCGCGGCGGACAGCGTGCGCAGGTCGGCGTTGGCGAAATCTGATGGGTTGTTCATTCGACCACCCTCGGCACGAGAAACAGGCCATCCTGCGCGTCGGGCGCGTTGCGCATCGCGGCCTCGCGGATGTCGCCCTCGGTCACGACGTCGTCGCGCAGGCGCAGCGGCATGTCCTGCACGGCGCAGAGCGGGTGCGAAAGCGGCTCGACGCCGTCGGTGCTGACCGCGCGCATTTGCTCGACCACGGCAAAGAAGGCGTTCAGGTCGGTCAGCAGGTGTTCGCGCTCGCTGGCGGACAGATCCAGCCGGGCGAGTTGCGCCAGGCGGTCGATATCGGGAAGGGTGAGGGACATGGTGGGGCGGGAATCGAGCCGCAAAACCTGCTTTTCTGGCAGGCGAACGGATCGGGGCAATTGCCTGATGGATGCATACGGAAAACGCCATTTTATGCGCATGCATGGGTTATGATTGCCCGATTTGGCGCACGGGATTTGGCCGAAAAATCAAGGCCGTTTGTTGCTTTTTTCACACACCTCCAGAAAGCCGGGCGCGTTTGGGCGCCGACACATTCCATGTTTCGTACCTTTCGCCAGTATTTTTCGACGGATCTCGCCATCGACCTGGGCACCGCCAACACCCTGATCTATGTGCGGGGCAAGGGCATCGTTCTCGACGAGCCGTCGGTGGTCGCCATCCGCCACGAGGGCGGGCCCAGCGGCAAGAAAACCATCCAGGCCGTCGGCAAGGAAGCCAAGCAGATGCTGGGCAAGGTGCCGGGCAATATCGAGGCGATCCGCCCGATGAAGGACGGCGTGATCGCCGACTTCACCGTGACCGAGCAGATGCTCAAGCAGTTCATCAAGATGGCGCACGACACGCGGATGTTCCGGCCGAGTCCGCGCATCATCATCTGCGTACCGTGCGGCAGCACCCAGGTCGAGCGCCGCGCCATTCGCGAGTCGGCGCTGGGCGCGGGCGCCAGCGAGGTCTACCTCATCGAGGAACCGATGGCCGCGGCCATCGGCGCCGGACTGCCGGTGAGCGAAGCCACCGGTTCGATGATCGTCGACATCGGCGGCGGCACCACCGAAGTCGGCGTCATTTCGCTGGGCGGCACGGTCTACATGGGCAGTGTGCGCGTGGGCGGCGACAAGTTCGACGAGGCCATCATCAACTACATCCGGCGCAATTACGGCATGCTGATCGGCGAGCCCACGGCAGAAGCCATCAAGAAGCAGATCGGCTCGGCCTTCCCCGGCTCCGAGGTCAAGGAAATGGAAGTCAAGGGCCGCAACCTCAGCGAAGGCGTGCCGCGCAGCTTCACCATCAGTTCCAACGAAATTCTCGAAGCGCTGACCGATCCGCTCAACCAGATCGTCTCGGCGGTGAAAAACGCGCTCGAACAGACCCCGCCCGAACTCGGCGCCGACATTGCCGAGCGCGGCATGATGCTCACCGGCGGCGGCGCGCTGCTGCGCGACCTCGACCGCCTGCTGGCCGAAGAAACCGGCCTGCCGGTGCTGGTGGCCGAAGATCCGCTGACCTGCGTGGCCCGCGGCAGCGGCATGGCGCTGGAGCGCATGGATCGGCTGGGCACGATTTTCACGTCGGAATAAGCGGCGTCCTGTCCAGGCGCGCGGCTTGGGCCTCGCGCGATGCGGGCGTTTGCAGCCCGGCGTTTTTTCTCTTGGGTCATGGCCTACAGCACATTCGAACGCACTCCCCCGCCGTTTTTCCGGCAGGGGCCTTCTGCGCTCACGCGGCTGCTGCTGTTCTCTGCGCTGGCGGTGTTGCTGATGGCGCTGGACGTGCGCTTCAAGGTCACGCCCCTGCTGCGCCAGGGCTTGTCGGTGGCGATCTATCCGCTGCAGCGCGCGGCGCAGGCGCCGGTGGACTGGTCGCGGCGACTCGGCGGCTATCTCGAAGCACCGGCCAAGGCGCAGGCGGAGATCAGCCGACTGCAGCGCGCCAATGTGGCGCTGTCGCTGCAGGCCCAGATCGATGCGCAACTGCGGCTGGAAAACAACCGTCTGCGCGCCTTGCTGCACTTGCAGCAGAGTCTGCCGCCGAAGTCGGTGGCCGCACAGATCAGCGCGCAGGCCGCCGATCCCTTCAGCCGCACGGTGGTGATCGACCGCGGCAGCCTGCAGGGCGTGGAACTCGGCGCGCCGGTGATCGATGAAACCGGGCTGCTCGGGCAGGTCACGCGCGACTATCCGTGGAGCGCCGAAGTCACCCTCGTCACCGACCGCGACGCCATCGTGCCGGTGCAGAACCAGCGTACCGGCGAACGCGGCGTGGTGTACGGCGAGCCGGGGCTGGGCCAGGGCGGCATGGAGCTGCGCTGGATGCCCGCCGCCGCCGATGTGCACGTGGGCGATGTACTCGTGACCAGCGGGGTGGACGGCATCTACCCGGCTGGCCTGCGCGTGGCGCGGGTGACCTCGGTGACGCGCCAGCGCGATACCGCCTTCGCCCGGGTGATGTGCGCGCCGCTGGCCGACGTCGACGGCGGGCGGCAGGTGCTGGTGCTGCAGCCGCTCACGCCGCTGGTGGCGGGGCCGAAGGTGCAAAAGTCGGGCAAGACGGCGTCGGCGCCCGCCGCTGCCGCTTCTGCCTCATCCCGCTGAGCTGCCTGCCGTGTCGTTCCTGCCGCGCCGCCGCCGTTCCGATCAGGGCGCCATGCCCGCTGCGCAGGCGCCCGCGGGCGGCGCGCGCGAAGTGCTGCTGCTGCCGGTCAATCCCTGGTTCATCGCGCTGAGTCTGCTGGTGGCGCTGCTGATCGACTTTCTGCCTCTGGGCCGCCTGGCGTGGATGCCCGATCTGGTCGCGCTCACCCTGGTGTTCTGGAATGTGCATCAGCCGCGCCGCGTGGGCATGGCCGTGGCGTTCGCGCTGGGGCTGGCGGTGGACGTGCAGCAAGGCTCCGTGCTGGGGCAGCATGCGCTCATCTACACGGTGCTGAGCTATTTCGCCATCACGCTGCACCGGCGGCTGCTGTGGTTTGCGCCGCTGCAGCAGGCCTTGCATGTGCTGCCGCTGTTTGTGGCCACGCAGGTGTTGCTGCTGCTGGTGGGCATGTGGGCGGGCGGCAGTTTTCCGGGCTGGGCGTTTTTGCTGGCGCCGTTCATACAGGCGGCGCTGTGGCCCGTGTTGACCTGGTTGCTGCTGGCGCCGCAGCGCCGTGCGCCGGATGCCGACCGCAATCGCCCCTTGTGATGGACGCCCTGCTGAACCTTGCGCCCGCAATGGGCTCCATCTTCATTCGAACCTCATTTAAGCCCTGTTTGAAGCCCTGTTTGCGATGACCGAGCTGCGCAATATCGAACGCGAGCTGTTCCGCTTTCGCCGCCGCCTGATTCTGGCAGCGGCCGTGGTGGTGCTGAGCTTTGCGCTGCTCATTGGCCGCTGGGTGTGGCTGCAGGTGGTGCGGCATCGGCAGTTTTCCACCCAGGCGCTGGACAACCGTATCGCGCTCGTGCCGATTGCGCCGCAGCGCGGGCTGATTCTCGACCGCAACGGCATCATTCTGGCCAACAATTACGCGGCGTACACGCTGGAGATCACGCCGTCGAAAGTGAAGGGCCGGCTGCAGGACACCATCGACGCGCTCAAGGCCATCGTGCCGATCACGCCGTTCGACGAGCGGCGCTTCGACAATCTGCTGTCGCAGTCGCGGCGCTTTGAGTCGCTGCCGATTCTCAACAAGCTCAGCGACGACGAGGTGGCGCGCTTCGTGGTGCAGCGCTTTCGCTTTCCGGGGGTGAATGTGCGCGCGCGGCTGTTTCGCAACTATCCGCTGGGCGCGCTGGGCTGCCATCTGCTGGGCTATATCGGCCGCATCAACCAGGCCGAACAGCAGCGCATCGACGACAGCGACGACGCCAGCAACTACCTCGGCACCGACCACATCGGCAAGCTCGGCGTGGAGCAGGCTTACGAGGCGCAACTGCACGGCGTCACCGGCTATGAGGAAGTCGAGGTCAACGCCACGGGGCGCCCGGTGCGCAAGATCAAGACCGTGGCCGCGATTCCCGGGCAGAACCTGGTGCTCGGGGTGGACATCCGGCTGCAGAAACTCATCGAAGACCTCTACGGCAAGCGGCGCGGCGCCTGCGTGGCCATCGACCCGCGCAATGGCGAGGTGCTGGCCTTCGTCTCCATGCCGACCTACGACCCCAATCTATTCGTCGACGGCATCGATCAGGTCAACTGGGACGCGCTCAATACCTCGCCCGACCGTCCGCTGCTCAACCGCGCGCTGCGCGGCACCTTTCCGCCGGGCTCGACCTACAAGCCCTATCTGGCGACGGGGGCGCTCACCGAAGGCATCCGCACCGCGCAGTGGAGCTTTCACGATCCCGGCTTTTTCATGTTCGCCGGACACCGCTTCCGCGACGACGTGCCGGGGGGACATGGCATCGTGGACATGCACAAGGCCATTCAGGTGTCGTGCGACGTGTACTTCTATATGGTGGCGCACGACTGGGGCGTGGACGGCATGGCCCGGTGGACGCAGCAGTTCGGCTTCGGCCAGGTCACCGGCATCGACCTCAAGGGCGAGGCCAAGGGCGTGCTGCCCTCGCGGGAATGGAAGCGCCGCGCCTTTCGCAGCCCGGAGCAGCAGCGCTGGTATCCGGGCGACACCATCAGCCTGGGGATCGGCCAGGGCTACAACAGCTTCACCCCGCTGCAGATGGGCGTGGCGCTGTCCACGCTGGCCAATCGGGGCACGCGCTACGAGCCGCGCGTGGTGCGCGCCATCGAGGACATGGCCACGCGCCGCTTCACGCCGGTGGCCGCGCCGGTGGCCCAGCGCATCGAGCTGAATCCGGCGTACTGGCAGGTGGTGCACGACGGCATGATCGCGGTGAACCAGACCGGCGGCACCGCGGCCGAAGCCTTCAAGGGGGCGCCCTACACCGCAGCGGGCAAGACCGGCACGGCACAGGTGATCTCCGTGGCGCAGAACCAGACCTATGACGCCAAGGACATCGCGCATCATCTGCGCGACCACGCGCTGTATGTGGTGTACGCCCCGGCGGAAAACCCGGTGATCGCCCTGGCGCTGATCGTGGAAAACGCCGGGTTTGGTGGCGTCGCCGCCGCGCCGATTGCGCGCAAGGCGCTCGACTATTACCTGCTCGGCCTCTACCCCACCGACGAGGAAATCGAAAAAATCAGCGGGGTCAGGCCGCAGCCGGTGCAGTTTGCCTATGCCGGCGAGCGCGAAGGCGTGCCGCCCATTCCCGGCGCCAAGCCGCCTCCTGGTCCGGCGGCGTCCGGCCCGGCGAGCGCGGCTGCGGCGGGAAGCGCCGCAGGGATCGCCGCAAAACCCGCGTCTGCACCGACAGCAGCGTCTCCCGCGCGCGCCCAGCCCACCGCCCTCGACGCGGATGCCGTGGGCAACTATCCGCGCACCGCCTGCACCGGCGGTCTGCGTATGCCGCTGTTTACCCGCTTCGGCGCCCGGCCCGAGGTGAGTGATGAAGCGCAAGGAGTCCGGCTATGAGTGTGAGCTTCGGCCGTCCGCCGCTGTGGCAGCGGGTTCGCCCCTACCTCACCGGCTTCGACGCGCCGCTGGCCGCGGCGCTGCTGTGGCTGGTGGCCATCGGCTGCATCGTGCTGTTTTCCGCCTTGCAGGACGCGCATGTACCGTTCGACGATCACCTGCGCAATCTGGGTATCGGTTTTCTGGTGCTGTTCGTCACTGCGCAGGTGCCGCCGCAGCGGCTGATGCAGATCGCCGTGCCGGTCTACACCTTTGGCGTGGCGCTGCTCATCGCCACGGCGATGTTCGGCCTGGTGCGCAAGGGCGCGCGCCGCTGGCTCGATCTGGGCATCACCGTGGTGCAGCCTTCGGAGATCATGAAAATCGCCGTGCCGCTGATGCTGGCGTGGTACTTCCAGAAGCGCGAGGGTTTCATTCGCGTCAAAGACTTTTTCATCGCCGCCGCTCTGCTGGCCATTCCGGTGGGGCTCATCATGAAGCAGCCCGACCTGGGCACTGCGCTGCTGGTGCTGTTCACCGGGTCTTTCGTCATCTTCTTCGCCGGGCTGTCGTGGCGCATCATCGCCTTGCTGTTCGCGCTGGCAGCGGCCAGCGCGCCGGTGATGTGGCATTTCATGCACGACTATCAGCGCCAGAGGCTGATGATGCTGCTCGACCCGCAGAGCGACCCGCTGGGCAAGGGTTTCAACATCATCCAGAGCATGATCGCCATCGGCTCGGGCGGGGTGTTCGGCCAAGGCTATCTGCACGGCACCCAGGCGCATCTCAATTTCGTGCCCGAATCGCATACCGACTTCGTGTTCTCCGTGCTGGCGGAGGAGTGGGGGCTGGCGGGCAACCTCATGCTGCTGGCAGCCTATACCTTTTTCATCGTGCGCGGGCTGATGATCGCGGCGGGCGCCCCCACGCTGTTCTCGCGCCTGCTGGCGGCATCGATCAGCCTGATCTTTTTCCTCTACGCCTTCGTCAACATGGGCATGGTGTCGGGCATCCTGCCGGTCGTCGGCGTGCCCCTGCCCTTCGTCAGCTACGGCGGCACCGCGCTCATCACCCTGATGCTGGGCGCGGGCATGCTGTTCTCGATCGCCAGGTCCAGGCGGCTGGTGCAGAGTTGAGCGACACACGCGGGTATCGCATGCTCCCGGCCAGTCACGCCGGATGGCCTTCAAGGTTTTTCCGGTGGTCGCTGACCACGGCCGCAATCATGTCCGCGATGACGCGCACCCGCGGCGCGTCGCGCAGCCCTTGTTGAATCACCAGCCAGATGTCCTGCGACACGCATTGCGTCGGCGGCAGGCAGCGCATGAGCTGCGGACGGGGGTCGGCGATGTAGCACGGCAGCACGGCCAGCCCCAGCCCCTGCTCCGCCGCATGCAACTGCGTGAACAGGCTGTTCGCCGTGAGCGCGATGGGCGCATCGGCAAACTGCTCGCGCTGCCACCGCGCCTGCGCCAGATGCTGAAGGGAAGCATCCCAGCCGATCCACGGCAGTTTGGCGAGACCCGCCTTGCCCGGCTTTCGAGCCTGCGGCGCCAGGCCCTTCGCGGCGTACACCGCATAAGCCTGCACCCCCAGCTTGCGCACGGTGAGACCGCCCGCCTCGGGCCGCACCAGCCGCAGCGCCAGATCGGCGTCGCGCCGGTAGAGATCCTGGATCGCCGCCCCGGTCACCAGCTCCAGCACGAGTTGCGGATAACGCGGCGCCAGCGCCGCCCAGCGCGGCAGGATCAGCAGATTCGCCAGCGCCTCATTGGTCGCCAGGCGCACGTGGCCGCGGGGCGTGCTGCCAGCGTCCGCCGCACGGCCTTGCAACTGCACGATGGCATCTTCGACGCGCCGCGCATCCTCCAGCAGTGAGGTGCCGTCCTCAGTGAGCCGGTAGCCGCTGGCGTGGCGCACGAACAGCGTCACGCCCAGCGCCATTTCCAGCAGCGTGATGCGCCGCCCCACGGTGGAGGGGCTTACGCCAAGCTGCACCGCCGCCGCCGACAGGCTGCGCGTGCGCGCCACCAGCAGCAACAGGCGCACATCGTCCCAGTTCAGCTTTTCCATCATTGCAAAACCACCTTGCGTCGTTTTGTCTTCACGAGCATAGCGCGTGGCACAACAATGGCGGTCATCCCGCAATGGAGTGCACGACATGCCTGAAACCTCTGAACGCTACGCACGTGGCTGGAATCTGCTCAAGACCATCGACGGCGAAGCCGGCGAGCGCGTCATAGCGTCCCTGCAGGAGGTGGCGCCCGATCTGGCGCGCTACGTCATCGAGTTCGGCTTCGGCGACGTCTATGCGCGGGGCGTGCTCACTCTGAAAGAACGCGAGATCGCCACGGTCGCCGCGCTGACTGCGCTCGGAAACGCGCAGCCGCAACTCAAGGTGCATCTGCATGGCGCGCTTAACGTCGGCTGCAGCCGCGAGGAGGTGGTCGAAGTGCTGATCCAGATGGCCGTCTATGCCGGATTCCCTGCCGCGCTCAACGGCATTGCGGCCTTGAAGGAGGTGCTGGCCGAGCGGGCGTCGAATGACGCCGTTCGCTGAGGATCTCCGCATGGTCCAGTCCCTGTCCCCGTGAGGCCGCCATGCATCGAAATGATGCAAGCCTGGATTCCCGATCCCGCTGCGTGTGCGCCTGGCGCACGCGCCCAGACCGATCATGACGGCCGGTCAAATCAAGGCGGCTCATGTCGCTCGGCTTGCATGCGTAATGGTGGCGGCGGGTAGTGGTCGTGATGGCGACCACGCTGCGACGCCGTGCTGCTGCGCGTGATGTGCGATCGGTGTACCCGGTCCGATTCCGCAGCCGCGAGCGTCCTGCAGCACAACAGTCGCTTTCTGTTTCTGCGGTTTGGGCTGTGTTCCTGCCTGGGCATCAAGGGGCGGAATGGGAAATCTCGGCCGCAGCGCGGCGCAAGGTTTCCTCGGGCACGCCGCTGTCGCGCAGCCTGTCGATCAGTCGCGCGACGGGTGACCCCTCGAACCGTTCCATATCGTCACGCAGACCGGCACCGACATACGCGCGCAGCAAGGCTTGATAACCGGCGAAACCGCGCAGCGGGGCCATGCGCTTGAGGTCGTCCACCACGTCCTGCGGCATGCGCAAAGTGACGGCAACCATGGACCTGTCTTTGGCCAGTCGACGCTTAATCGTTTCCATTTTCATAGCGAGACCTCTCGGGTGGTTCTGCCTTCCTGGCAGAGATGATGCGGATGTAATCGTCTTCGAACATCCTGTGCACGACAAAAAGCACCCGGAAATCGAAATCCGCACCGATGGCTGCGTCGCGTTGCTCGCCTCGATCGGATGCGTCGTGGTAGCGCACGAAGGGGTCAAGAAAGACCTCTGCCGCCTGCTCGAATGAAACCTGATGCTTGTCGATGTTCTTGCGCGCCTTGTCCGCATTCCAGCGGAATCGGATACCGTGCAGCACGTACTCGATGTCCATGGCCAAAGCATAGGCGATGTATTGCAATTGTCAATATGCCGCATGGCTATAGGCGTGGCTACACATCACTCTTCACTCAGGCTCCATCACGCTGTTGCAATCACTTCCAGCCCTCCACCACGACTTTGCCGATGCTGCTGCCCGTCTCCACCAGCGCGTGCGCGCGCTTCAGCGTGGCGGCGTCGATCGGACCGAGGCGGGTGTGCAGCGTGGTCTGCAACTGGCCGGCATCGACCCGACGCGCCACCTCGTCGAGTAACTCGCCTTGCGCGGCGAGATCGGCGGTGGCGAACATCGAGCGGGTGAACATGAATTCCCAGTGGATGGACACGCTCTTGCGCTTGAACGCCATGATGTCGAGTGTCGGGTGATCGTCGATCAGCGCGAAGCGTCCCTGCGGCGCGATCAGTTCGGCGATGTCAGCCAGGTGCTGCTGCGTCTGCGTGGTGCCAAACACGAAGGCGGGCGCGCCCAGCCCAAGCGCCTGCACCTGCGGCGCCAGCGGCTGGCTGTGATCGACGATGTGATGGGCGCCCATGCGCTCTACCCAGTCGCGCGTTTCGGGGCGCGAGGCGGTGGCGATGACGGTGAGCCCGGTCAAATGCCGCGCCAGTTGCGTGGCGATGGAGCCCACCCCGCCCGCTCCGCCGATGATGAGCAGTGCGGTCGCAGCGCCGGGCACGGGGCGGCGCACGTCCAGTCGGTCGAACAGCGCCTCCCACGCGGTGATGGCCGTCAGCGGCAGCGCCGCAGCTTCGGCGAAGTCGAGGCTGGCCGGCATGTGGCCGACGATGCGCTCATCCACACAGTGCAGCGCGGAGTAGCTGCCGGGCCGGGTGATGTCGCCGGCGTAGAACACGCGGTCGCCCGGATGAAAGCGCGTGGCCTCGGGGCCGACGGCCCGCACGACGCCCGCGGCATCCCAGCCCAGCACCTTCCACTCGCCTGCGGGCGGTGCGCTGCTGGCGCGCACCTTCACGTCGGCGGGGTTCACCGAAATGGCCTCGACCGCGACCAGCAAGTCGTGACCGGACGGCTGGGGATCGGGCAATTCAATATCGACCAGTGACGCACTGGCGTCGATGGGCAGCGGGGTTTGATAGGCGATGGCACGCATGGTGTTCTCCTTGGGATTGAATGCGGCGGCGGATTGCGCAGGAGAAACGTAGTGTTTACCATGCATCTGAGCAAGAACGCACATGAAGTGCACATAGTGCCAAAAAGGATACCGTATGCCACGCATGCGCCATCGCAACCTGCAGTGCAGCCCCGGCTGCGTGGTGGAAGCCACGCTCAGCCTGATCGACGGCAAGTGGAAAGGCGTGGTGCTCTACCACTTGCTCGACGGCACGCTGCGCTTCAACGAACTGCGCCGCCGCCTGCCCAACGTCACCCAGCGCATGCTGACCAACCAGTTGCGCGAACTGGAGTCGGACGGCCTGATCGCGCGCAAGGTGTACGCCGAGGTGCCGCCCAAGGTGGAATACAGCCTCACCGCACGCGGCCGCAGCCTGCAGCCGGTGATGGCGGCGCTGAAGGCGTGGGGGGATGCGCACATCGAGGTGGCCACACTGGCCGGAGCCGTCACCGAGACCGCTCTTGCGGCATCGGATTGAGCACAGCCTAGGAGCCTGTCGGACTTGAGGATCGCGGGCTGCAAAAGGGCGGTGCGGCGCCCTGCGGCAGCGTCTTTTTGCCCCATGGCTTCGGCTATGGGGCGGCAAATCCGCCGCCACATGGCATCCACACCGCCCTTTTTCGCTTTCCGCGCCCCAAGTCCGACAGGCTCCTGGGCGAGCACGGCCAGCACCGCGCCCGCGAACACCACGCCGGCGCCGAGGCTCATCGCCATCGTGAAGCCTGCGGGCGGACTGCCGCCCGCCGCGAACACGCTGCCCAGCACGCCCACGCCCAGCGTGGCGCCGACCATGCGCGCGCTGTTGATCATCGCCGAGGCGGTGCCCGCGCGGGCGGGTTCGACTGCGGCCACGGCGCTGGCCAGCACCGGGCCGGTGTTCAGCGCCATGCCCACGCCGGTGAGCAGCAAACCGGCTTCGGCCAGCCACAGGATTTGCCCCGCGTTTGAACCCGCCAGCACGGCGATGCCCGCGCCGATCAGCGCCATGCCGCCCGCCATCAGCCGCCGCGTGCCGAAGCGTACGCTCCACGGCCCGGAGCGGTGCGACAGCGCGACGAAGGCCAGCGACATCGGCAGCAGCGCCAGACCGGCGCCGGTGGCGTCGAGCACGCCACTGCGCAGCCAGTTCAGCGGCAGCAGGAACAGCACGCCGTACATGCCGAAGGTCATCGCCGCGGCCACGCCGTTCACCGCGGCCAGCCGCGCGTTGCGCAACAGCGCCAAGGGGATCATCGCCCCCGTTCCGGCACGGCGTTCGGCGCGCACGAACAGCAGCGCGGCCAGCAGTGCCACCCCCACGGCGGGTAACAAAAGACGATGCACGATGGCGGCCACCGCCAGCGCGGCCAGCAGCAGGCCGCCAAACGACTGACCCGGCAGATCGACGCGCCGCCCCTGCGCATCGCTTGATTCGGGAATGGCGCGCGGCGCCCACAGCATCACCGCGAGGCCGATGGGCACGATCAGCAGAAACACACTGCGCCAGCCCGCGGTCTGGATCAGCCAGCCGCCCAGCGTCGGGCCGATGGCCAGCGCCGCGCCATTGGTGCCCGCCCACACGCCGATGGCATGGGCGCGTTCGTGCGGGTCGGCCCAGATCACGCGGATCAGCGCCAGACTGGCGGGCAGAAGCAAGGCCGCGCCGATGCCCGCCAGCACGCGCCCGGCGATCAGCACGGTGATGGTCGGCGCCAGCCCGGCGAGCAAGGAGCCCAGCACGAACACCGCCGCGCCCGCCAGCAGCACGCGCCGCCGCCCGAGCAGATCGGCCAGCGTGCCGCCGGTCATCAACAGCGCGGCATAGCTCAGGTTGTAACCGTCCACCACCCATTGCAGCGCCGGCAGCGGCGTGTGCAACCCCACGCCGATGGCATGCACCGCGAGATTGACCACCGAGGTATCGACCTGCGCGATGAGCACGGCCAGGCAGAGGATGAGCAGGATGATGCGGCGATCAGTGGGTGCGGCGACGGCGAGGGACATGGCATCGAAATCGAGTGACGATGCCGCCATGTTCGGCTTGCATGCCGCGTCATGCTTCGGCCTGCACCGAAGCATGGCAGGCGCAAGCACTCCAGAATCTCCTCCATGACCTTTGCAACCGGAGACTGGCATGACGATCACTTGTTTGATTCGCTACGAGATCGACCCCTTCCAGCTCGATGCCTTCAGGCAGTATGCCGAGAACTGGGGGCGCATCATTCCCGCCTGCGGTGGCCATCTGCTGGGATATTTCCTGCCGCATGAAGGCAGCAACAACGTGGCCTGGGGGCTGATCGCCTTTGAATCGCTGGCGGCCTACGAACGCTATCGTCAGCGCCTGAAATCAGACCCACAGGGCAGGGAGAACTTTGCCTTCGCGCAGAAGCAGCGTTTCATCGTGCGCGAGGAGCGCAGCTTCGTGTCGGTGGTCGAGGGTACTTTCGGCATCCCGGCGCATGCCCTGGAGGGCGGGGCATGATCGCCGTCATTTTCGAAGTGACCCCGCGCGAGGGGCGCCAGGATGACTATCTCGCGGCGGCGGAAGGGCTGCGCATACATCTGCAGCGCATCGACGGATTTCTCTCCATCGAGCGCTTCGCCAGCCTGTCGCAGCCGGACAAACTGTTGTCGCTGTCGTTCTGGCGCGATGAGGCGGCGGTTGCGCGCTGGCGTAAGCTGGACGCGCACCGTGCGGCTCAGATGCAGGGGCGCGCCGACATCTTCCACGACTACCGCGCGCGCGTCGCTGAAATCGTGCGCGACTATGGCCTGTACGACCGCGCCCAGGCGCCGCTTGATTCTCGGGATGCGCACGGCTGAATCGTGTGCCATCGCCATCAACCACACCGACTGACCCAGCCCGCCATGACCCACGACATCGATATCGCCCGCATCGCCGCGCTCGTGGGTGAACCCGCGCGCGCCGCCATGCTGCTGGCGCTGGGCGACGGCCGGGCGCTGCCTGCGGGCGAGCTGGCGGCCTGCGCCGGGGTGAGCGCGGCGACCGCCAGCGGGCATCTGGCTGCGATGCGCGAGGCCGGTCTGCTGGACGCGAAGCAGCAGGGCCGCCATCGCTACTACCGGCTGGCCTCGGCGCAGGTCGCCGCGCTGCTGGAATCGCTGATGCTGGTCGCGGCGCAGAACCCGGCGCGCGTGGCCAGCTCGCGCGTCGATCCGCTGTTGCGGGCCGGGCGCACCTGCTACAGCCATCTCGCCGGGCGGCTGGGGGTCTCGATCTGCGACGGGCTGTTGGCGCGCGAAGCGCTGCACATCGACGACGACCTGGCGCACTTCACACCACTCGGCCTGGCGTTACTCGACGATTTCGGCCTCGATACGCGCGCTCTGCGCCACCAGCCGGTGAGCAAGACTTGCATCGACTGGAGCGAACGGCGCCATCATTTGAGCGGCCCTGTCGGCGTAGCGATCTATCGCCGATGCCTAGAACTCGGCTGGGTGCGGCATCACCTCGACAGTCGCGCGGTGAGCGTGACGGAAACAGGCGGACGCGGGTTGCGCGACTGGCTCGGAATCAGATGGCCAGGCGACGCGGAATCCGTGCCGGCGCATCGAGCGGGTACCTGAGCAAAGTCGCCGCGCTGACCGCCGCCGGCGCTCACGCATCGACGGCAGCAGGAGTCTGTTACTCGCCCACACTGCGGGCCGTGGGAATCCTGGCGCCGCGCGTCCGCACCAGGGCAAGAGTGGCCGCGACGAGGAGCGCCAGCGCCGCCAGCAACAGCGGCGCATCAAAGCTGTGCTGCCGCGCGGCCAGCCAGGCCGCCGTCAGCGGCCCGACGATCTGCCCGACGCCAAACGCGGCGGTCAACGCGGCGATCAGGCGGGTGTGGTCATGCGGCATCAGCAGGCGCGCTTCGCGCATCACCACCATCGGGATGGGCATGAGCATGCTGCCGGTCAGCACGGTCGCCAGCGCGAGGCCGAGGATGCTCGGCCAGACCAGAATCAGGGCGGTGCCCGCAATCATCGCCATGAAAGCGCCCGCCAGAACGGAGCGATGATCGACGTGCCGCAAGATGCGCGGCAGCAGCAGGGTCAGGATGACGGTCGCTGCGCCGTACAGCGGCCAGAACCACTCGCGCAGCGCGGGCAGGTGCAGATGCTCGCCGGCGATGACCGGCAGAAAGGTGGCGGGGATGACATAGCCGAAACCGAACAGGCCATAGGCGGCGATCAGTGCCCAGGCCGGCCCCATCGGCTGCGCCGGGCTTGCCGCGTCGGCCCGTGCCGGGGTTGCTTCGGGCGCATGGCCCAGCGTGCGCCAGAGCAGCGCCATCACCCCGGCGCAGGCCAGACCGAAGCCGATCCAGCTCGCCGCCGAACCCACGCCCAGGGGCTGCAATCCAGCCACCACCACGCCGCTCGCCACGATGCCGACGCCGGGGCCGGTGAACACCAGTGCTTCGAGCAGAGGATGCGCCACCGGTGCGGATACGCGACGCATGCTCCAGGCGATGCCGTGCACCATCAGCACCGCCGCCGCGACGCCTGCCAGCAGGCGCCAGGCCAGCCACGGCACCATGCCATGGGCAAGTCCCATGCCCGCGGTGGACAGCGCAATCGCCACCAGTCCCCAGCGCAGCACCTGCCGCTGCGGCAAGGCCACCACGGTGCACAGCAAGGCCCCGGCCAGATAGCCGATATTGTTCACCGAGGCCAGCCAGCCGCCCCCGACCAGACTCAGCCCGGCATCGGCCTGCATGATCGGCAGCAGCGGCGTGAGCAGAAACCGGCCGATGCCGATGCCGATGGCGAGCACGGTCATGCCGGTCAGGGCATTGCGCAGAGGGGTGTTCATGGAGGTGTCCACAGGGGAATTGCAGAATGCTCTGGTTCAGCGGCGGGCCGCGCAGCGGACCGTCGCCGCAACCCGTTGTCGGCCCGCTCATTGCCAGGGCGGAGTCACGGTGCACGGGCGCCGTTCATGCCCCCCCCGGACAGCCTGCTGATACCGCACCAGCGCCTCGGGGTCATCGATCGATCCGTGATGGTGTACCTGCCGCCAGCCGAGCTGGCCGCCGAAATACTGGAACACGCGGCTGGTTCGTATCGCCAGGGGTACCGTGTGACTGTCGCGCGCGAATTCGCCTCGCTCGCGACCCGCGAACACGACGGTGTCTTGGCCCACATACTCGACGACATCGTGGAACTCCACCCAGACCTGCGCGGGGCCGCTGAAGATGCGCTGATACAGCGCGCGGATGTCGTCGAGCCCCCGCATGATCCCGCCCAGCGGATTGTCCAGCGAGATCAGGGTACCTGGCGCCCATACGGCCTCCAATGCGTCCAGCGAGCGCTGGTTGAAGGCGAAGTAGAAACACTCGAGCGCGGCGCGTGCGCCCTCAAGAGATGGCTCACGCGCATCGACTCGACGGTCGACTGCGCTGCGGCCGTAGGTTCGTGACAGCATCTGCGATGTCGGCATGGCTGCTTCCTTTCTTCGACCCGATGTCTTTTGGGGTTGACACCATGTTAGGTGCCAGAATTCAGCTATAAAAGCGAATAATTCAGAACAAACACATCGGAAGAAGCGATCATGGACCTGCGTGAACTGGAAGCCTTTCAAGCCGTGGTCGATGCCGGCGGTATCGGCCGCGCGGCGTTGCGCCTGCACCGCGCGCAATCGAGCATCACCGCGCGCATCCGTCAACTGGAAACCTCGCTGGGGGTGGCGCTGTTCGAACGCGAGGGGCGCGCGCTGCGCCTGACCGCGGCCGGCGATGCGTTGCTGGGCTATGCCGGACGCCTGCTCGACCTCGCCGAGGCCGCCCGTGCCGCGGTGCGCCAGGACGGCATCGGCGGACGACTGCGGCTGGGCGCGATGGAAAGCGTAGCCGCGAGCCGCTTGCCGTTGCCGCTGGCCGAGTTCCATCGCCGCCATCCCGAGGTCATGGTCGAACTGCAGACCGCGCCCTCGCGCGAATTGATCGCCCGCGTGCAAGCCGGCGCGCTGGATGCGGCCATCGTCGGCGAGGAAGTGGACGCGGCACGCTACGCGGGCGTGCCGCTGTATCGCGAGGAACTGGTGCTGGTCGGCGCGCACGACGATCCCTCGCTGGCCAGCCCCAGACTGCTCGACGGCAAGACCGTGCTGGTGTTTTTCGGCCAGGGCTGCGCCTACCGCCGTCGTTTCGAGCAGTGGCTGCAGGCGCTGCGCGTGGTGCCGGCGCGCATGCTCGAATTCGCCTCGTATCACGCCCTGCTCGCGGCCGCGGCCAGCGGTGTGGGCGTGTGCCTGATCCCGCGCTCGGTGCTGGCGATCTACCCGCAGCGCGAGGCGCTGGCCGTGGCCGCGGTGCCCAAGCGCGTGGCGCGGCTGCAAACCCTGCTGGTGACACCGCGCGCCTTGCATACCCCGGCGCTGACGCGACTGGTCGAAGCGCTGCGCGCCGATGCGAGCGCGAGCAACGCCGCCTGAGCGCTGCTCGGGGCACTTCGCCAGGGTTGCACGGGGCGCGCTCCGCGCCAGGTCGTCGCCGCTGTTGCACTGGAATCAACGATCCCAGGTACACCACCGTGAATGGGCAGAAAGTGCTTCTCTGCCAAAACACGCGCCGGACGATACGTTCTGTAGCAAAAGGACGACTCGGCGCGTGATAAAAAGTCTGCACAAAAACACCCATCCGATTTGAGGAGACAACCATGAAATCCCATTCCTTCATGCGCCCCGCGCGCCATCTGGCCCTGGCCTTCGCGCTCGCGCTCGCGGGCTTTGCAACCGCGCAGGCCGCCAATCCGTCGATGCTGAACGACTTCAAGTTCGACGCGCCGACCTTCATCCACAAACTGCCGTTCGCCAAATACGACGTGGTGCTGCAGGTCAGTGAGGACGACCCGGAGCGTTGGGCGCTGGTGCTCAACAACGCGCAGAACATCCTCGACGCCGTGGGGCAGGAAAACGCGCGCGTGGTGGTCGTGGCCTATGGCCCAGGGCTGAAAATGCTGCTCAAGAACAGCCCGCAGGCCAAGCGCATTGCCTCGCAGAATGAGGAGGGCATCGAATTCGACGCCTGCCACAACACCATGGAAGGCATGGCGAAAAAACTCGGCCACCTGCCGGCGCTGGTGCCGCAGGCGGTGATCGTGCCCGCCGGGGTGCTGCGCATCATGCAGCTCGAACATGCGGGGTTCGAGTACATCAAGCCCTGAAGCGGGCGAATTCAGTCGGCTTGCAGCGCGGTCAGCGCGTCGTCGAAGGCGCCGATCAGCGCTTCCACGTCGGCTGCGGTGTGCGCGGGGCTGGCCAGCAGCATGTTGTGGAACGGGGTCAGCAGCACACCGCGGTTGAGCAGCGCCAGTTGCAGTGCGGGCTCCAGCGCGTGGTCGAAGGCGGCGCGGGCTTCGCTGCCGTTGCGCGGGCGTTGCGGCGCGAACTGCACTTCGCAGCGCGCGCCGATGCGCGTCACCGTCCAGCGCAATCCGTGGCTTGCGATGACGCCTTCCAGCCCGTCGGCCACCTGCTGCGCGACGGCGAACATGTGGGCGTAGGCGGCTTCGGTCATCACTTCGGACAGCATGGCGCGCATCAGCCGCAGGGTGAGCAGTCCCGCTGACAGGGTAGTGCCGATGCCCGAGTGCCCGGGCGCGGCGGCGGCCTTGGCGGCCTGCATGCGCGCGCCGACCTCCGCCGTGAAGCCATAGGCGGCGCCGGGCGTGCCGCCCGCAATCGGCTTGCCGAGGATGAGCACGTCGGGCTGCAGACCGTTGGCGCGGCAGTAGCCGCCGGGGCCGCAGGACAGGGTGTGCGTCTCGTCGATCACCAGCAGCGCGCCGTACTCGCGGGTGAGCCGGCGCACGGCTTCGAGAAAGCCGGGTTCGGGCAGGACCATGCCGATATTGGTGAGCACCGGCTCGGTCAGCACGCAGGCGACGTCACCCGCTGCCAGCGCGTTCCGCAGCGCGTCGAGATCGTTGAACTCGACCACCCGGGTGTAGGCGGTGAGGTCGTGCACCTGACCGAGCAGGCTGGGGCGGGTGTGCGTGGCCCCCTGCGCGTCGAGGTCGACGAACACATCATCCACCGTGCCGTGATAGCAGCCGTTGAACACCACGATGTGGCGGTGCTGCGTGATCGCCCGCGCCCAGCGCAGCACGAAGCGGTTGGCGTCGCTGGCGGTGGCGGTGAACTGCCACATCGGCAGCCCGAAGCGCTGCTCCAGCAGATCGGCCACGTCGAGTGCGACGGTCGATGGCAGCATGGTGGTGGCACCATCGGCGCCATGCTCCGCCAGGGTGCGGGCGATGGCTGCGGGGCTGTGGCCGAACATGGCGCCGGTGTCGCCCAGGCAGAAGTCGATGACTTCGTGGCCGTCCACATCGAACAGCCGCGCGCCCTGCGCCCGGTCGACGTACAGCGGCACGGGCGTGGGCGCATCGGCCATCCAGTGCAAGGGCACGCCGAACAGAAAGTGGCGCTGCCCCTTCGCATGCAGCGCGGCGCAGCGCGGGTGCTCGGCCAGGAAGCGGGCGGTCTCAAGCGCGTGAAAGCGGGCGACGCGGTCGGCGGGAAGGGTTGTGGGGCTCATGACGGTGGGCGTCGGAAGATGCTGTGGAAAACGGCCGATGCGCAGTATCGCCAAGCCCGCGGGGGCATGGCAAGCACCGAAATGGCCCCGCGCGCGGTGGGCAAAGTGGTTCTATCGTTCATGACAAATTGTCGATATGGTTCAGACCGCTTGCAGGGCTTCATTGGCGTTAGGGTGACGGCGAGTCCGCCGCCCGCTGAACTTCGCAGTCCGCTCACAAATTCAAAACATCATGGTTCAGCACGCTTTTGCCTTTCTGTCACAGCAACGGTTCCTCGGCGCACCCCCATGCGCCGGGGAAGCGCCAGCCGCGCGTTTTGGCGTGGCCGGCGTGGCCTGGGACGGGGCGGTGACCAACCGCCCCGGCGCCCGATTCGGGCCGAACGCCATCCGCCAGGCCAGCCTGATGCTGTGCGATGCGACGCACCCGTTTTTCGACCTTTCACCCACCGCAGACCTTTGCGATCACGGCGATCTATATCTGCCCAACACCAGCCTGGAGACGATGCGCACGGCGCTTCAAGCCCAGGCGCAGCCGCTGATGCAGCATCAGCACATGGTCTGGCTGGGCGGCGATCATTCCATCACCCTGTCCCTGCTGCGGGCGCTGCGCGCGGTGCACGGCCAACCGCTGGCGGTGCTGCATTTCGACGCGCATTGCGACACCTGGAGCGACCATTTCGGCGAGCCTTCGGGCCACGGCACCTGGGTTTACGAGGCGGTGCAGGAAGGGCTGGTAGTGCCGCAGGGGTTCGTGCAGGTGGGCATCCGCTCGGCGGCGCAGCGCGAGGCGCGCGACTACGTCGACACCCTCGGCGGACGGGTGATCACCGCGCGCGAGCTGCGCGGCCTGGAGAGCCCGTCGCAGCTCGCGCCGATCACTGCCGAGATCCGCGCCCGGCTGGATGCGAGCAACGCCCCGGTGTACGTCACGCTCGACATCGACTGCCTCGACCCGGCCTTCGCCCCGGGCACCGGCACGCCCGAACCCGGCGGCCTGAGCAGCGCGCAGGTGCTGTCGCTGCTCGAAGAGCTGTGCGCCATGCAGCTTCCCTTCGTCGGCATGGATTGCGTGGAGGTGTCGCCGCCTTACGACCACGCCGAGCTGACCTCCCACATTGCCGCAGTCTGCGTCTGGACCTATCTGTGCGCGCGCCTCGCGGCGGAACACCCCCCATCCCACTGACCCCGGAAGGACCCCGCGCATGATGCGGCTGGAAGAGCAGGCGCAGCGCCTGATCGAGAACTCGTACTACGTCGCCACCGCGCATGCCGCGCCGCGCCACCCACCCCTGCAAGGCGAGGTGCAGGCCGATGTGTGCATCGTCGGCGGCGGTCTGGCCGGGCTGTCGGCCGCGCTGGAACTGCGCCAGCGCGGCATGCAGGTGGTGCTGCTCGAAGGACGGCACATCGGCTGGGGCGCCTCGGGCCGCAACGGCGGCCAGGCGCTGGCGGGCTACGCCAGCGAGATGGGGCCCTTCGAACGCCAGCTCGGCGCCCAGAGCGCGCACTTCGCCTGGGAGATGTCGCTCGACGCCATCCGCCTGATGCGCAGCCGCATCGACGAATACGCCATAGCCTGCGACTGGACGCCGGGCGCGATGAGCGTGGCGGTCACGCCCAGGAAGGCCCGCGCGCTGCACGCCTGGGCCGAGCACATGCAGCGCGAATACGGCTACGCCCATCTGCAGAGCTTCGATGCCCAGCAGACCCGCAGCCTGATCGCCAGCCCACGCTATTGCGCCGCGGTGCTCGACGATTTCGGCGGCCATCTGCATCCGCTCAATTACACCCTGGGGCTGGGCCGCGCCGCGCAGGGTGCCGGGGTGGTGCTGCACGAGCAATCGCCGGTCATCCGCGTCAAACCCGCCGCGCAGTCGGGCGGCGGCAAGGCGCGGGTAGAGACGGCGCAGGGCAGCGTGCGCGCGAGCCATGTGCTGCTCGCGGGCAATGTGCACCTGGGGCAGGTGTCGCCCCGGCTGGCGCGGCGCATCATGCCGGTGGGCACCTACATCATCGCCACCGAACCGCTGGGTGCGCAGCGCGCCCAGTCGCTGGTGCGCAATCGCGCCTGTGTGTGCGATACCCAGTTCGTGCTCGACTACTACCGCCTCACTGGCGATGATCGTCTGCTGTTCGGCGGCCGCGTGAGCTATTCCACCGCCACTCCGCGCGACCTCGTCGCCACCATGCGCCGCGGCATGCTGGCGGTCTATCCGCAACTCGGCGATGTGAAGATCACCCATGCCTGGGGCGGCTTCGTCGACATCACCCTGAACCGCGCGCCCGACTTCGGCCGCCTCGCGCCCGATGTGCTCTATCTGCAGGGCTTCTCCGGCCACGGCCTGGCGCTCACCGGCATGGCCGGGCTGCTCGCCGCCGAGGCTATCGCCGGCCAGGCCGAGCGCTTCGACGTGTTCACGCGGCTACGCCACAAGCCCTTCCCCGGCGGCGACCTGCTGCGCACCCCTGCGCTGGTGCTGGGCATGCTGTGGTACCGGCTGCGTGATCTGCTGTGAACGCTGTGCAGCTGATCCGCGGCTAGGCGCTTGATTCTTCAAATTCAAGGCAAAACACCTGCACCCCGTTTGAGATTTCTGCGGGTACACCCTCGTTTTTTGTGTCGGATCTCCAGTGCGCCATGACGTGTTATCACACGGATTACATTGGGTTTCAAATCATCCCGGTTCTTCCTCTATCTCTTTGTTTGCCGTCTGCCTATAGTCGCCTTGGTTCACAAAAAAACGTCATTTCATTTGGGTGACACAACAGGAGACAGGCATGAACAAAGAGGACTTGAAAGAGCAGTTTCAGATCGACCGCCGTACCTTGATCAAGACGGGCGGCGCCGCGGGCCTGGCGGCCTTGCTGGGCACGCAAGTGACGAGTTGGGGCGCCAGCGAAAAGCCGATCAAGATCGGCATGGTCGATCCGATGACGGGCACTTATGCCGCGTTGGGCCACAGCGAAATCACCGGCGCCAAGCTGGCTGAGGCAGAGATCAACAAGGCTGGCGGCGTGCTCGGCCGCCCCCTGCAACTCTTCGTCGAGGACAGTGCTGGCAATCCGGGCACGGCCGTAGATAAATGCTCGCGCCTGCTGTCGCAGAACGAGGTGGATTTTTTAATGGGCACGGTGAACTCGGCCTCGTCGCTGGCGGTTTCGCAGTTCGCCAGCCGCCATCACAAGCTGTATGTCTGCACCGGCGGTCACGTTGACAGCCTTACGGGGTCGGACTGCAAGTCCACCACCTTCCGCACCTGCTCGACCACCTGGATGCTGACGGCTGGCGATTTCGATCTGCTCTACAAGAAGTTCGGCAAGAAGTGGTACTTCATCACGCCAGATTACGCCTTCGGTCATGCGTTGCAGGCCGATTACACCAAGCAGCTCAAAAAGGTAGGCGGCTTTGTTGCGGGGGCCGCGCTGACGCCGCTGGGCACCACCGATTTCACCTCCTACCTCATCAACGCCAAGGCCACCTCGCCCGACGTGCTGTGCCTGCTGGTGGCGGGCAATGATCTGGTCAACTGCATGAAGCAGATCACGCAGTTCGGCCTGGACAAATCCATGGCGGTAGGCGGCTCGATGATGGAGCTCGAGCCGCTACAGGCCCTGCCGCAAACCGCCCGCTACGGCTGGTGGACCATGGAGTGGTACTGGAATCAACCGAAGGTGCCGCATGTGGCCTCTTTCGTCGAAAGCTACAAGGCGGCGTCGGGCGGCGAATACCCTTCGGCCCGGTCCTGGTTCGGCTATGCCAGCACCCATGCTATCGCGCTGGCGGTGGCCAGGGCCCAATCGACCGACACGGACAGAGTGGTACGGGCGATGGAAGGTCTGGCCCTGCCGCCGGAAGTGGCGCTGAAACCCGGCCAGGCGGTTTACCGCGCTGCGGATCACCAACTCCTGAGCGGCATGTACCCGGGCGAGGTGGTCAAGGGCGGGAAATATCCCAATCTGTTCCATGTGGCCGAAGTCGTGCCCGGAAGCAAGATCGCCCTACCCGCTTCAGTGTCCGGCTGCGAGCTGCCCAAGGCCTGAGCGAGGCCGAACAACCGTACCCCGCCTTTTTCTGCCGTGTTTGCTGCGAGGCTGCGCCCATGCTGCGGGCCTCGCAGCGGTTGCTGCGCGCCACGAGACTCAGGACTGGTGAGGTGGGGAGTCGTGCTCTGAAACCCCGTTTTGCATCCCGAGGCCTTACTGTGGACCTGATCCTTCTGTTCAACACCTTCAATGGGCTGATCACCGGCGCCTTTTATGCCCTCATGGCGCTTGGGCTGGCGCTCATTCTCGGCCTGAACAACACCATCAATTTCGCGCATGGCGCTTTCATGGCGCTGGCGGCGTATTTCGCCTACACGCTCGAGCCTCATCTGGGCTTCTGGGGGGCGCTCATCGTGGCGCCCTTGCTGGCGGGCGCGGTTGGTTTGGTGGTCGAGCGGCTGCTCATCCGTCGTCTCTATGGCCGCGATCCGCTTTACACCTTGTTGTTGACATTCGGCCTCGCCTTGATCATTCAAGACATGATCCGCACCATCTGGGGCGCCACAGGCGTGCCCTTGACGATTCCGCAGTCTTTGGGGCACCCCCTGAGTCAAACCTATTTTTTTCTGACGGGCTACCGCCTGTTCGTCGTGGCCGTGGCGCTGATCGGCACTGGCGCGTTATTCGCCATCTTGCGTTATACGCGACTGGGCATTCGTATTCGTGCAGGTAACGCCGATCTCGAAACGGTTTCGGCCATGGGGGTGAACATCTATTTGCTGCGCACGGCGAACTTTGTCATCGGCATCATCTTCGCGGGCATCGCGGGCATTCTGGCGGCGGGGCAGCTCGGCCTCGATCCGACGATGGGTGACGGGTTGCTGATGCCGGCTTTCGTCGCCATCGTCGTCGGGGGCGTCGGCTCCTTGCTGGGCTCGATGCTCGGCGGCCTGCTCATCGGCGCTGCTGCCGGCATCACGACGAGTTTTTACCCGGCCGCCAGCGAAGTGGTGATCTACCTCATCATGGCCTTGATGCTGATCGTGCGACCGCGCGGACTGATGGGCCAGGAGGGCCTGCTTGAATGAATGCTCAAACGATTTCCAAACAGAACGCCTCAGGACAATTGCCCACGGGCGCAGGCACAGGGGGGGCGCGATCGAATTGGCTTGGTCTTGCGATCCTCGCCGCCGCGTTGCTCACGGCGCCCCTCTGGCTGCATTACCTTGGCGGCTACGATGATCTTGCCTCGCGGGTGCTCATCTATGCCTTGGCGGCGATGGGGTTGAACCTGGTGCTCGGGTTCACCGGTGGCCTGTCCTTCGGCCATGCGGCCTACTTCGGTCTGGGCGCTTACGGCGTGGGGCTGATGCTCAAGTACTACACCCACAACGTGGCGCTTGCGCTCATCGGCGGCACTTTGCTGGGCGGTCTTGCGGCGGCAGTGCTGGCGCCCGTGGTCGTGCGCCGTCGTGGCATTTACTTCGCCATGATCACCATCGCCATCGGGCAGATGTTTTATTTCATCGCGGTGCGCTGGAATGTCGTGACCGGCGGTCTCGACGGACTGACGGGTTTTTCGCGGCACGCCCTGCATTTTCCCGGATGGGTCTGGTCGATGAACGACACCGGGTTTTATTACCTGGTGGTGCTGTGCTTTGCGCTGGGCGCGCTGGCGCTCTGGGTGGTGTTGAACTCACCGCTTGGCCATACCTTCGTTGCCGTGCGCGAAAACCACAAGCGGCTCACCTTTCTGGGGGCGAATGTGCAGAAATACGCGGCGCTCTCGTTTGCGATTTCGGGCTTTGTCGTGGCCCTTGCAGGCGGGCTCAATGCGCTGTTGGATAACTTCGCCTCGCCCAATCTGCTGAACTACTCGCTCTCTGGCGATTTCGTCATCATCGCCGTGCTGGGCGGGATGCGCAGTTTCTGGGGGCCGTTCGTCGGTGCGATCATTTTTGTCGCCGCACGCGATTACGCCAGCACGGTGACGCAGAACTGGATGTCGGTCATCGGCCTGATTTTCATTCTGTCGGTGCTGTTTTTCCCCATGGGCATCATGGGGTTCCTGCACAAACTCAGGACGGAGAAGCGATGAGCCCCTTGCTCGAATTGCAATCGGTGTCGCGTCGCTTTGGCGCGGTGCAGGCCCTGAAGGACATTTCGCTCAGCGTGCAGCCCGGCGAGTTGCGCGCGCTCATCGGACCCAATGGCGCGGGTAAAACCACGTTGTTCAACCTCATCAGCGGTTTCTTCCCGCCGAGTGAGGGGCGGATCATCTTCGACGGCCAGCCGATCCAAACCGTCAACCCCAGCACCTTGGTCAAGCGCGGCATCATTCGTACCTTCCAGATCACGGAGATTTTCCGCTCGCTCACGGTGTATGAGAACCTGCGCATTGCCGTTGAAGTGGCGCAGGGCGTGAGCCTTCGGCCGTGGATGAGCCGGGCGTTGCGGGCGCGCATCGATCGACAGGTAGAGGAGTTGATGTATCTGGTCAAAATCAATGGGAAGGCCGATCGGGTTACCGGCGCCATGTCGCACGGTGATCAGCGGGTTGTCGAGGTGGGATTGGCGCTGGCCCGGCATCCCAAACTGCTGCTGCTCGACGAGCCTACCGCCGGCATGGGTGACGAAGAAACGCATCACATGACCGCGTTGATTCGAGATCTGAACAAAAACCAGGGCATCACGACTCTGTTCGTCGAGCACGACATGGAAATCGTGTTCGGCATCGCCGACCGCATCACCGTGCTCGACAACGGTGCCATGCTGGCCGAGGGCAATGCCGAAGAAGTCGCCGCCAACCCGCGAGTCCAGGCCGCCTACCTGGGCCAGGCGGCCTGAGCGGCGCAACATCGAACCGATTACCGGGAATTACCAGTCATGACATCCGTCTTAGAACTCGACGCCATTCACACCTATTACGACAAAAGCCACATTCTCAAGGGCGTGTCGATGACCGTGGACGAAGGCGAACTCGTCGCCCTGTTGGGCCGCAATGGCGCCGGTAAAACCACCACCATGCGATCCATCATGGGGCTGACGCCGCCACGCCGCGGCCAGATCAAAATCTTCGGCCATGCCATGACAGGCGCATCGCCGCACCGCGTCGCGGCGGCCGGCGTGGGGTATGTGCCCGAAGGCCGGAAAATTTTCGGTCACCTCACCGTGCACGAGAACCTGCTGGTCGCCCGCGAGACGGCCGGGCGCTGGAATATCGATGCGGTGTACCAGTTGTTTCCCCGCTTGCACGAACGGCGCACCAGCAAGGCGGGGCGTCTTTCAGGCGGCGAGCAGGAGATGCTGGCCATTGCCCGTGCGCTGCTGCTCAATCCCAAGCTGCTCATCCTCGACGAACCCTCCCAAGGGTTGGCGCCCGTGATCGTGCAGGAGGTCATGCGCACGGTAGATCGCATGAAGGAAGAGGGGATTTCGGTGCTGCTGGTCGAACAGAACGCCTTTCTCGCGTTGCAGTTGGCCGATCGCGCCTATGTGCTGTCTGAAGGCGAGATCGTGTTTTCGGGCGATGCGGCCGAATTACGAGATGACAAGGCCCGCATGGAACAGCTCGCGGGCGTGGCCCACGCCGCAGCTTGAGGCTGGCTCAGTCAGTCAACCGATCGCGGATCAGCAGGCACAGCTTCTGCGCCCACGGCGGCACGCGCTCGGTGGGCACGTAGGCGTAGCCGAGGATCAGCCCGCGTTGTCTGGGTTGGCTCAGGTAGTAACGCGATAGCGGCCGCACCGTCATGCCCTGGGCGTCGGCGGCGCGGGCGATGGCTTCGTCGTCCACCTCACCGCACTGCGGCGTGAACAGCAGGCACAGATGCAAGCCGGACTCCTGGCCGGAAATCTGCACCCTCTCTCCCAGACAGCGCTGGATGCGCCGCGCCAACTCGTCGCGCCGTGCCTGATAGGCCACGCGCAGGCGGCGGATCAGGGTGCCCAGATGCCCCTCGGTGATGAAATCGGTCAGAGCTGCCTGCAGCATGAGCTGACCGGGGCGGTACAGATCGTACAGCCCGGTGTTGAACGCGGGGAGCAGATCGGTCGGCACCACCAGATAACCCAGACGGATGCCGGGGTACATCACCTTGGAAAACGTGCCCGAGTAAAGCACCTGCGCATGATCGTCGAGCCCCTGCAGACTGGCGTAGGGTCGGCCGCCGAAGCGGAACTCGCTGTCGTAGTCGTCCTCGAAAATCCAGCAGCGCTGCTGCGCGGCGAACTGCAGCAGGGCGCGGCGGCGTTGCAGGCTCATCACATGGCCGAGCGGGTATTGATGCGAGGGCGTGACGTAGATCAGCCGCGGCCGCCCCTGCTGCCAGTCGGCGGCCGATGGCGCCATGCCCTCCAGGTCCACCTCGATGGGTTTGAGTTTCAGCCCGGCGGCCTGCAGCGCCCGGCGTGCGCCCCAGTAGCAGGGGTTTTCCACCCAGGCCTCGTCGCCGTGATCGGTGAGCAGGCGCGCGGCCAGGTCGAGCGACTGCTGCGTGCCCGAGGTGATGAGCACCTGCTCGGGCGTGACCCGCACCGAGCGCGACAGACTGAGGTAGCCGGCAATGGCCTCGCGCAACGGCATATAGCCGCCTTCCTGTCCATAATCGAGCAGGTCGCGGTCGAGGCTGCGCCAATACTTGGCCTGCAGCTTTTGCCAGAGATGAATGGGGAATTCGGCGAACTCGATCTCGCCTGGCGCAAAGGGCTGGACTTCGAAATCCGCCGAGCCCGACTGCGCGGTCAGCAGTTGGCCGCGCTGCGAGAGTTCGCGCGGCGAGGCGCCTGCACCCTGGGCCTGCGCCGGTTTGCGTCCGCGCGCGGGGCTCAGCGGCCCGAGTTCGGGCAGGGTCTCGGAGACGAAGGTGCCGCTGCCCTGCCGCGCGGTGAGGTAGCCTTCGGCGGTGAGCTGGTTGATGGCCGACATCACCGTGTTGCGCGACAGGCCCAGGTCGCGCGCCAGGTCGCGCGTGGAGGGCAGTTGCACCCCGGCGGTGATGCGTCCGGCCAGAATGGCGCCGCGCAGCGAGAGATACAGGCGCCGGTTCAGCGGCGGAGCCGGGCTGACGTCGCCTTCGCCTTCGGCGCGCTGAAGTTCGGTGAGCAGGAGTTCGAAAAGGGCAAGCGGGCGCATGGACGGTATGAAGCCGGGATTGGCTCCATGACAAAAGCGGGGAGTGGCACTTCCGAGAGTACCAGTTGGCAGCTAAATTGAGGTCATGGAATCACGCTAACCTATCGAAAACCCTAGGTTTTTTGTTTCTGAAATGGTGCGCGCGCATGTTGCGTTGCACCAAATCCGGGCGCGACAATGGGGCTGTTCCAGGCTTGGAGGGTCTGCTGTGTTGCACCATGATGGTGAACGTGTCCGACCACCCTTTTTCGTTCTTGCGTTATCGTTGCCGATCATGCCGTCTTCCCCCGTTTCATATCCCCTCGTCGCCGTCACCACCGACCTGAAGCCGTTGGGCGGGCACCCGACCTATGCGGTGGCGCAGAAATATGTCGATCCGCTGCTGCCGCTGTCCGGGGTGCTGCCGTTGCTGTTGCCGTCGATGGGCGCCGATCTGCCGATCGACGCGGTGCTCGACGGTGTGGACGGACTGGTGTTCACCGGCTCGCCCTCGAATATCGAACCGCATCATTACGGCCAGACCTTGAGCAACCCCGAATCGCCGGCCGACCCGGCGCGCGATGCCACCACGCTGCCGCTGATCCGGGCGGCCATCGCCCGCTGCATTCCGGTGTTCGGCATTTGTCGCGGCTTCCAGGAAATCAATGTGGCCCTCGGCGGTACGCTGCTGCAGGAGGTGCACAACACGCCGGGTTTCGACGATCACCGCGAAAACGAGGCGCTCGACGCCGCCGGACAATACGGCCCCGCGCATCGCGTGCGGGCCGTGCCCGGCGGCATGCTGGCGGCCATCGTCGGCGCCGATTCCTGGGAGGTCAACAGCCTGCATGGTCAGGGCATCCAGACCCTCGCGCCCGATCTGCTGGCGCAGGCGCACGCGCCCGACGGCCTGATCGAGGCTTACACCTATCAACCCGCGCACCGCACCGACGCCGGCTTTTTGCTGGCGGTGCAGTGGCATCCCGAATGGCAGGCCGCGCAAAACCCCGTGTCGCGCGCGCTCTATGCCGCTTTCGGCAAGGCCTGTCGGCAGTTCGCCGCGCGCAAGCGCGATGGCCTGCTGGCACGCGCTGCCTGAAGCATCTCGCGTCCGCCTTTGGCGTTCAAAGCGGACGTATTCATTGGAATCATCCAAGTACAGTGTCTCGCAAATCACTTGCCATGAAACCGTGTCTTTTTCCGCCATGCTGCGTTGCAACCCCTTGCCCTATGCCCAATAGAGCTGCGGGGTTGCGCCTTGCCTGGCGAAAAAATCCATCGGTTTCATCCTGTCAAGCCATTTGCGAAACACTGCACTAGAAACGCAAACCGGAAATCTCATCATGAGCAGCAGCGACAACCGCAAACAATGGACCTTCAACGACCTTGAAGGCTGGCTCAACGCCCAACGCATCACCGAAATCGAGTGCCTCGTGCCCGACCTGACCGGAGTGGCGCGCGGCAAGATCCTGCCGCGCAGCAAGTTCACCGAAGACCGCGGCATGCGTCTGCCCGAAAGCATCATCGGCCTGACCGTGACCGGCAACTGGCCCGAGGACGAGCGCCTGGAAACCCTGATCGCCGATACCGACCGCGACATGAATCTGGTGCCCGATCCCAGCACGGCGCGCGTCGTGCCCTGGGCCACCGATCCCACGGCGCAGGTCATCCACGACTGCTACTTCAAGGACGGCGAGCCGCTCGACTACGCCCCGCGCACGGTGCTGAAGAACATGCTCAGGATCTACGCCGAAAAGGGCTGGGCGCCGGTGGTCGCGCCCGAGTTGGAGTTCTATCTGGTGGACAAGAACACCGACCCCGACCAGCCGCTGCGCCCGCCGGTGGGCCGCTCGGGCCGCGCCGAAACCTCGCGCCAGCACTACAGCATCGACGCCGTCAACGAGTTCGATCCGCTGTTCGAGGACATCTACGACTATTGCGAGGCGATGGATCTGGATGTCGATACCCTGATTCACGAAGTCGGCGCCGGGCAGATGGAGATCAACTTCCTGCACGGCGACCCGCTCGATCTGGCCGACAAGGTGTTCTTCTTCAAGCGCACGCTGCGCGAAGCGGCGCTGCGCCACAATATGTTCGCCACCTTCATGGCCAAGCCGATGGCGGGCGAACCCGGCAGCGCCATGCATGTGCACCAGAGCATCGTCGATCGCAAGACCGGCATGAATGTGTTCAGCAATCCCGACGGCACAGCGTCGGAGCTGTTCCGCCACTACATCGGCGGCCTGCAGAAATACATTCCGCATGTCATGGCGCTGTTCGCGCCGTATGTGAACTCGTACCGGCGGCTGGTGGCCAATACGGCAGCGCCGACCAATGTCGAATGGGGGGCCGACAACCGCACCGTGGGCATCCGCATTCCCAATTCCGGGCCGGAGAACCGGCGCATGGAAAACCGCGTCATCGGCGCCGACGCGAATCCCTATGTCGCGCTGGCGGCCAGCCTGGCCTGCGGCTATCTGGGCATGGTCAACCAGATCGAGCCGCTGCCCGAGATGAAGACCAATGCCTACGCGGCGCCCAACGCCATACCGCTGCCGCAAAGCCTGTCGGAATCGGTGCGCATGCTCGACGACGTGCCCGAGCTCGAAGCCATTCTGGGCAAGCGCTTCTGCGGCATCTACAAGGCGGTGAAGATGAGCGAGTACGCCGAGTTCATGAAAGTCATCAGCCCCTGGGAGCGCGAGCACCTGCTGCTGCATGTCTGATCGGCCGCAGATCCAACGACAAACCGACATTCAACGGAGATTCGCATGAAACCCAATGATCTTCCTCAGTTCGATACCGCCGCGCTGCGCGCCAAGGACGCGGCGCATCACCTGCACCCCTTCACCGACACGCAAAGCCTGAACGCCGCAGGCAGCCGCGTGATCGTGCGCGGCGAGGGCGTGCGCATCTGGGACTCGGAAGGCAACGAGATCATCGACGGCATGTCCGGGCTGTGGTGCGTCAATCTCGGCTATGGCCGCCAGGACCTGGTCGATGCGGCCACGCGGCAGATGCAGACCCTGCCGTTCTACAACGCCTTTTTCAAGACCACCACGGCGCCCGCCGCCGAGCTGGCCGCGCTGCTGCCGCAGGTGGCGCCGCCCGGCTTCAACCATGTGTTCTTCACCAACTCGGGCTCCGAGGGCAACGACACCATCATCCGCCTGGTGCGCCGCTACTGGGATCTGATGGGTCAGCCGCAGCGCAAGACGATCATCAGCCGCCACAACGCCTACCACGGCAGCACGCTGGGCGGCGCCTCGCTGGGCGGAATGAGCGGCATGCACGAACAGGGCGACCTGCCGCTGCCGGGCATCACCCACATCGACCAGCCTTATCAATTGCAGCACGGACAGCCGGGCGAGAGCGCGCACGACTTCGGCCTGCGCGCCGCGGGCTGGCTGGAGGCCAAGATTCTCGAACTCGGCGCCGACAAGGTGGCCGCGTTCATCGGCGAGCCGGTGCAGGGCGCGGGCGGGGTCATCATTCCGCCGGCGAGCTACTGGCCGGAGATTCAGCGCATCTGCGACCAGTACGGCATCCTGCTGATTTCCGACGAAGTCATCTGCGGCTTTGGCCGCCTGGGCACCTGGTTCGGCTGCCAGCATCCGCACATCGACTCCAGGCCCGACCTCATCACCTTCGCCAAGGGCGTCACCTCGGGCTACCTGCCGCTGGGCGGGGTGCTGGTGGGCGAACGCGTGGCCAAGGTGCTGATCGAGCAGGGCGGCGAGTTTCACCACGGCTTCACCTACTCGGGACACCCGACCTGCTGCGCCGTGGCGATTGCCAATGTCAAGGCGCTGCGCGACGAAGGCGTGGTCGAGCGCGTGGCGACAGACACAGCGCCTTACCTGAAGGCGCAGTTCGCCACCCTGGCCGACCACCCGCTGGTGGGCGATGTCGATTCCCTGGGCATGGTCGCCGGGCTGGTGCTGTACAAGGACAAGGCCAGCCGCACGCTGTTCCCGGCCAAACTGGGCGTGGGCTATGTCTGCCGCGACCACTGCTTCAGGAACGGCGTGGTGATGCGCGCCGTGGAAGAACGCATGATCATCGCTCCGCCGCTGGTGATGAGCCACGACGACATCGACGAGATGATCCGCCGCATCCGCCGCAGCCTGGACGACACGCTCTCGGGTCTGCGCGCGCAGGGCTTGGTATAAACCCAACCCGCCCCTTCCGTTCCGGTCTGTTGCGGCACATACGGGTATGGAAATTGCAAAGACTTACCCCGCTTCATCTGTTGTTTTCGATTGGGCTTCATACACACTTGAGAGGTACTTCATGTCACACAAACTGCATACGAAGTCAGTCCGCCGCAAGCTGCTGGCGGCCTGCCTGGCTGGCGCCGCGGCGCTGACCTTCGGCGCTGCTGCCCCAGCGCAAGCCGCGGGCGTGCTCAACATCTACAACTGGTCCGACTACATCGCCCCGACCACCGTGCCCGGTTTCGAGAAGGCCACCGGCATCAAGGTGCGCTACGACACCTTCGACTCCAACGAAACCCTGTTCGCCAAGATGGTGGCCGGCGACACGGGCTATGACATCGTCGTGCCGTCGTCGAACTGGGCGGCCATCGACATCAAGGGCGGGCTGCTGCACCCGCTCGACAAGGCCAAGATCCCCAACTACAAGAACCTCGATCCGGGGCTGATGAAGCAGCTCGCCGCGGTCGACCCGGGCAACAAATACCTCATTCCCTGGATGTGGGGCTACACCACGGTGGGCATCAACGTCACCCAGGTGAAAAAGGCGCTGGGCGACACCCCCATGCCGGCCAACCCCTGGGACTTGATCTTCAACCCCACCTATGCCGACAAGATCAAGTCCTGCGGCATTTCCATGCTCGACTCGGGCGGCGACATCATGGAGGCCGCATTCAACTACCTCGGCATTGCGCAGGATACCCAGAACGCGGCCGACTTCGAGAAGGCCTACGCCATGCTGGGCAAGATCCGCAAGGACGTGAGCATTTTCTCGTCCTCGGGCTATATCAACGACCTGGCCGGCGGCTCGATCTGCATGTCGCTGGGCTGGTCGGGCGATATGGGCATTGCCGCCGCACGCGCCAAGGCCGCCAAGAACAAGCAGGACATCGAGGTGTTTCCGCCCACGCATGGCGCCGTCGTGTTCATCGACACCATGGCCATCCCCAAGGATGCGAAGAACGTCGACAACGCCTACAAGTGGATGAACTATGTGCTCGAGCCCAAGGTGGCTGCGGCCGACACCAACGAAGTCACCTACGCCAACCCGGTGCCGTCGTCGCTGCCGTATGTCGATGGCAGCATCAAGGACAACGACTTCGTGTTCCTCAAGCCCGACATGGTGGCCAAGCTGATTCCGCCCAAGGTCTATACCCCCGAGCAGCGTCGTCTGGTGACGCGCCTGTACACCAAGTTCAAGACCGGTCTGTAATCGCAACGTCCTGCGGCGCTCCCGTCACGGTTCGACGAGAGCGCTGCCTCACCCCGCCACTCACCCAACTCGCCAGAGCGACGATGGAGCCCGCGCTGTGACGCCCACTTCCCCGAGCGAAAACCCTTTTCTGCGCATCGACGGCATCACCCGCCGTTTCGACGAGGTGGTCGCAGTCAATGACATCAATCTCGACATTCAAAAGGGAGAAATTTTCGCCCTGCTCGGATCGAGCGGCTGCGGCAAATCCACCCTGCTGCGCATGCTGGGCGGTTTCGAGACGCCGACAGCCGGCCGCATTTTTCTCGAAGGCGACGACATCACCGACCTGCCGCCCTATGAGCGGCCGATCAACATGATGTTCCAGTCGTATGCGCTGTTCCCGCATCTGACGGTCTACGACAACATCGCCTTCGGGCTGCGCCGCGACCACATGCCCAGGGACCAGATCGCGCAGCGCGTGGCCGAAATGCTCGAACTGGCGCAGCTCAAGCCCTACGCCAAACGCAAGCCGCACCAGCTCTCGGGCGGGCAGCAGCAGCGCGTGGCACTTGCGCGCAGTCTGGCCAGGCGCCCGCGCCTGCTGCTGCTCGACGAACCGCTGGCCGCACTCGACAAGAAGCTGCGCGAGCGCACCCAGATCGAACTGGTCAACATCCTGCGCCAGGTCGGCGTCACCTGTGTGATCGTCACCCACGACCAGGAGGAAGCGATGACCATGGCCGACCGCATCGCGGTCATGCGCGACGGCCGCTTCCTGCAATTGGGAACGCCCGTGGAAGTCTACGAAACACCCAACTGCCTGTTCGTCGCCGACTTCATCGGCGACGTCAACCTGTTCGCCGGCCGGGTCGAAGTCGACGAACCCGACCACGTGGTGATCGCATCGCCGCAATGCCGGCACTACGTCAGCCACGGCATCACCGGCACCGAGGGCATGCCGGTGCACGTGGCGATCCGGCCCGAGAAGATCTGCCTGCAGGAGCGCGAACCGACGGTCGAGCAGCGCGAATCGCCGGCCGAACACGGCTACAACTGCGTCCGAGGCAGCATCGAAGGGATCGCCTATTTCGGCAAGTACACGCTGTTCCACGTGCTGCTGGACGACGGCATGGTGATCAAGGTGACCCGCGAGAATGCCGCGCGCCACGAGGAATCGCGGCTGCTGCGCGGCCAGAAGGTCCATGCCTGGTGGGACGGCAGCGATGTCGTCGTCCTGAACCGCTGAGGTTGCTGCGCCATGAAGCCACTTCGTCCGACAGGCGAACGCCGCCGACCGACCCACTGGGGCCGCAAGGTCGTCATCGGCATTCCACAGATCTGGCTGCTGGCCTTTCTGCTGGCGCCTTTTTTCATTCTGCTCAAGATCAGCGTGTCGGAAACCGACGCGCTGGGCATCGGCTTCGATCCGATCGTCAGCTATGCGCATGATGCGCTGCAGGTGCACATCCGCTTCACGCCCTACCTGGCGCTGGTGCGCGACAGCCTCTACATCCTCACCTATCTTTCTTCGCTGTGGTACGCGCTGCTGACCACGGTGCTGTGCCTGGTGATCGGCTATCCGTTTTCCTACTTCATCGCCCGCGCCAGGGCCACGCTGCGCCCCGCCCTGCTGATGCTGGTGATGCTGCCGTTCTGGACCTCGTTCCTGATCCGCATCTACGCCTGGAAGAACCTGCTCGACGTCAACGGCCTGGTCAATCAGTTCCTGATGTGGGTCGGCATCATCCATACCCCGCTGCGCATGATGTTCACCGAGTTCTCCTTCATGGTGGGCATGGTGTATGGCTACATTCCCTTCATGATCCTGCCGCTGTACGCCACGCTGGTCAAAATGGATCACCGGCTGGTCGAGGCCGCAGCCGATCTGGGCTCCACGCCGTTCAAGACCTTCTGGCTCGTCACCGTGCCGCTGTCCAGGTCGGGCATCATCGCCGGCAGCCTGCTGGTGTTCATTCCCGCGGTGGGCGAATACGTCATTCCCGAACTGCTCGCCGGCCCGTCCACGCTCAACATCGGCCGGGTGATGTGGAACGAGTTCTTCCTCAACCTCGACTGGCAGCGCGCCTCGGCGGTGGCCATCGTGATGATCGTGCTCATCCTGCTGCCGATCGCGGTGTTCAACAGGTATCAGACCAAGGCTCTGGAGGGCACGCGATGAAAAAGACCGCCGTGCTGCCGCTGACCTGGATGCTCGTGGTCTATGTGTTTCTCTACCTGCCCATCGTGGTGCTGGTGGTGTACTCGTTCAACGATTCGCGCATGGTCACCATCTGGGGCGGGTGGACGCTCAAGTGGTATGGCGCGGTGGTGCACGACCATGAAGTCATCAGCGGCCTGATCCTGTCGCTCAAGGTGGCGCTGGCCACCGCCACGACCTCGGTGCTGCTGGGTACCCTGGCGGCGTTCGCGCTGGTGCGCTACCGGCGCTTCGCCGGCAAGAGCCTGCTCAATTTCATGATCAACATCCCGCTGGTCATGCCCACGGTGGTCATCGCGCTGGCGCTGCTGCTGTTTTTCGTCACGGTGCAGAAGGCGCTGGGGTTTCCGCAGAAGGGGTTTTTCACCATCTATATCGGGCATACGGTGATGGCGATCTCTTATGCCGCCGTGGTCATCCAGTCGCGGCTCAAGGAAATGGATCGGTCGATCGAAGAGGCCGCAATGGATCTGGGCGCCCGTCCCTTCCAGGTGTTCATGCTGGTCACCCTGCCGTCCATCTCACAGGCGCTGGTTTCCGCCTGGCTGCTGGCCTTCTCGCTGTCGCTCGACGAAGTGGTGATTTCCGCCTTCCTCTCCGGGCCGGGTGCAACCACGCTGCCCGTGGTGATTTTCTCGCGCGCCCGCCTGGGGCTGAGTCCCACGATCAATGTGGTCGGCGCCATCACGGTTTATCTGGTCATCATTGCGGTGGCGGTGAGCAGCCTGCTGATGGCGCGGCGCGAGCGTCAGCGCGCCAGGCAGGCCGCGCAGGCCCTGCGTATGGATGCAGAACCTGAGCAGGCCAAGGGGTTTGGCGCCAGGCTCATGACCGCCGAGGGGAGGTGAACTGGGCGTAGGCCAGCCCTGGGGGCGCTCATCAGGCATCTGGGAAAACCACACCCGGGTGCGTAAGCACTACGCCATCATGGCGCAGAAGAATTAGACACATCACTCAGGAGATTCGCATGACCGAGAACTTCAACCGCATCTGGCACCAGCGCGCCGACGACCTGCTCTCGCGCGGCATCGACGGCCGCATGGTGATCGACGGCCGCCGCTGGGCCGCGACCGACGGCAGCCTGTTCGACTGCATCTCGCCCGTCGACGGCAAGGTGATCGCCCGCGTCGCCCGCGGCAAGCAGGCCGACATCGACCGCGCCGTGGCCTCGGCCCGCGCCGCCTTTGCCGACCGCCGCTGGGCCGGGCAGCCGCCCGCTGCGCGCAAGAAAGTGCTGGTGGCCTTCGCCGAATCGATGCGCGCCGCGCGCGACGAACTCGCGCTGCTCGAAACCCTCGACATGGGCAAGCCGATCAAGAACAGCCTGTCCACCGATGTGCCGGCCGCAGCACGGTGCATCCAGTGGTACGGCGAGGCGGTGGACAAGATCTACGACGAAATCGCCCCCACCGGCGCCGACGCGCTGGCGCTCATCCGCCGCGAGCCTGTGGGCGTGGTCGGCGCCATCGTGCCCTGGAATTACCCCATGCTCATGGCCTCGTGGAAGCTGGGGCCGGCGCTGGCCGCGGGCAACAGCGTGGTGCTCAAGCCCTCCGAAAAATCGCCGCTCACCGCGCTGCGCCTGGCCGAACTGGCGCTGGAGGCGGGTCTGCCCGAAGGCGTGTTCAACGTCGTGCCCGGCTTCGGCCATGAGGCCGGAGAAGCGCTGGCGTTGCACATGGACGTGGACGCCATCGGCTTCACCGGCTCCACCCGCACCGGGCGTCGCATGCTCGAATACGCCAGCCGCAGCAACTTGAAGCGCGTCTACAACGAACTCGGCGGCAAGTCGGCCAATATCGTGTTCGCCGACTTCGACGATCTCGACCGTGCTGCGGCCACGTCCATCGGCAGCATGTTCTACAACCAGGGCGAGAGCTGCAACGCGCCCTCGCGCCTGCTGGTGCAGGACAGCATCGCCGATGCGTTCGTGGACAAGCTCGCCGCGCTCACCCCGCAGTACCACCCGGCCGACCCGCTGGACGCCTCGACCGTGCTGGGCGCGCTGGTGGACGAAACCCAGACGCAGACCGTGCTCGGCTACATCCAGGCCGGCATCGATGAAGGCGCCAAGTGCGTGACCGGCGGCTGCCGCGCGCTGCAGGAAACGGGCGGGCAATATGTGGCGCCCACGGTGTTCGACGGCGTGAAGAACAGCATGAAAATCGCCCGCGAAGAGATTTTCGGCCCGGTGCTGTCGGTCATCCGCTTCGACACGGAGGACGAAGCCATCGCCCTGGCCAACGACAGCGCCTACGGTCTGCACGCGGGGGTGTGGACGCGCAACCTCGACCGCGCGGTGCGCGTGTCGCGCGCCTTGCAGTCGGGCACCGTGCACGTCAACCAGTACGACGAGGACGACATCACCGTGCCCTTCGGCGGTGTGAAGCAGTCGGGCAATGGGCGCGACAAATCGCTGCACGCCTTCGACAAGTACACCGAACTCAAGACCACCTGGATTCGTATCGACAGCGCGAATTGAACCCTCCCCACCCCGGCCCTCCCCACAGGTGGGGAGGGAGCGATCTCACCTCCTCCACAAGGTGGGGGAGGCCGGGAGGGGGAATCTTTTGGAGACGCATCATGAACCACTCACTGAACGAACAACTGCAGGCCCGCCGCGCCGCTGCCACCCCGCGCGGCGTCGGCGTCATGGCCGGCTTCTATGCCGACCGCGCCGAGGGCGCCGAGCTCTGGGACGTCGAGGGCCAGCGCTACATCGACTTCGCCGGCGGCATCGCCGTGCTCAACGTCGGCCATCGTCATCCCAAGGTCGTCGCGGCGATCTCGCAGCAATTGGAGCGTTTCACCCACACCTGCTATCAGGTCGTGCCGTATGAGAGCTATGTCAGCCTGGCCGAAAAGCTGGGCGCCCTCACGCCCGGCAGCCATGCCAAGAAAACCGCGCTGTTCTCCACCGGTGCGGAGGCCGTGGAGAATGCCGTCAAGATCGCCCGCGCCCACACCGGGCGCGGCGGGGTGATCGCCTTCAGCGGTGCGTTTCATGGCCGCAGCCTGTTTGCCGTGTCGCTGACCGGCAAGGTGCAGCCGTACAAGGCCGGTTTCGGCCCCTTCCCGCCGGAGATTTACCACGCGCCCTTCCCGGCCGAAGGCGTGCCGCTGGACGAGGTGAAGAAGGCGGTGGAACATATTTTCAAGGCCGACATCGAGTCCTCGCGCGTGGCCGCCATCATTTTCGAGCCCATCCAGGGCGAGGGCGGCTTCAACGTCATACAGGCCGAGGCGGTGAAGTGGCTGCGCGAACTGTGCGATGAGCACGGCATCGTGCTCATCGCCGACGAGGTGCAGACCGGCTTCGGCCGCACCGGCAAGCTGTTCGCGATGGAGCACTATTTCGAGCAGACCGGCGTGCTCCCTGATCTGATGACCATCGCCAAATCGCTGGCCTCGGGCATGCCGCTGTCGGCCGTGACGGGCCGCGCCGAGATCATGGACGCGCCCGCCCCCGGCGGCCTGGGCGGCACCTACGCCGGCAACCCGCTGGCCATCGCCGCCGCGCATGCCGTGATCGATATCATGCGCGAGGAGCAATTGCCCGCGCGCGGGCAGAAGCTGGGCGATCAGCTCAAGGCCCGGCTGAACGCGCGCCGCAGCGACGTGCCGCAGATCGCCGACGTGCGCGGTCTGGGGGCGATGGTGGCGGTGCAGTTCAACGACCCTGCCACCGGCCTGCCAGACGCCGCCTTCACCAAGCGGGTGCAGGCCGAGGCGATGGCGCGCAAGCTCATTCTGCTCACCTGCGGGGTTGACTACAACGTGGTGCGCTTCCTGTTCCCGCTGACGACTTCAGACGCGGTGTTCGCCGAAGCCCTCGACATCCTCGACGCCGCGCTGCTGGCGGCCAAGGGCTGACTTGGGCGGCTTATTTGCCGTCGCGGCGCATGCGGTTGCGCCGGGTCATGGCGCGGCAGGGTTGAGTATCGTCCTTGCGCGCCTTGCGGCCGTAGCGTCCGGCGTAGCGGTCGAACACGGCGCGTGGCACGAACTGCAGAAACTGGCTCAGCCATCCCATCTGCCACGGAATGGTGACATAGGCGCGGCCCGCGTCGATGGCGGGCAGGGCACGGCGCGCGAATTCGGCCGCAGAGATGAGAAAGGGCATGCGAAAGCGGTTGCCCGCGGTCATGGGCGTTTGGACATAACCGGGGCTGAGGGTGACGACCTTCACCCCGCTGGGGCGCAGTTCCACGCGCAGGCTTTCGAGCGAGCGGATGAGCGCGGCCTTGCTGGCGCAATACGCGGCGTGGCAGGGCAGACCGCGCACCCCGGCCACGCTGGCGATGCCCACGAGCGTGCCGCTGCGGCGTTCGCGCATCGGCGCGATGAAGGGGGAGAGGGTGGCCAGCGCCGCCGCCCAGTTGATGTCCATGATGTCGATGGCCACGTCGAGGTCGTCGGCCTGCGACAGATCGACGCCGTGGCTGATGCCGGCGTTGGCGATGACCACCTGCGGGCAGCCCCATTCGCGCATCAGTGTGTCGGCTTCGAGGCGCAGGCGGTCGGTGTCGCGCACGTCGAGCGCGATCAGGCGCACGCGGCCGGCATCCAAGGGGTCGAGCCCGGCGCCGCGCGCGACCTGTTCGAGCAACTCGGCGCGGCGGGCGACCAGCGCCAGCCGCCAGCCGCGCGCCGCATAGGCGGCAGCGAGCGCGGCGCCGATGCCGCTGGATGCGCCCGTGAGCAGCACGATGGGGGCGGGCGTTGCGGTGTTCATGGCTTGGGCGCTGGCGCGGTCTGGCGCGGCGCGATGACGGCTTGCACCCGCCCTTGCAGCGAGTAGATGCCGGTCACGCCGTTGAAGTCCACGGCATTGCCGGAAAAAACGGTCTGCCCTTGCTGCACCGCCGTGGGCCGGTTGGACTGCACGAGCTGTTGCCGGGGAAAGAGGTTGAGGAACTCGCCGCGCAGGATCACCGGGGCTTGCCCGGGCACGCCGCTGCGCTCCACCACCGCCTGGCCAAACAACTGCACATTGCTGGCGTCCTTGTTGGACAGGGCGCGCAGCGCGCTGGCCGTGGTGATGATGCCTTGCGGGTTGATCGCACGCAGTTGCGGTGCGGTGATGTCGAAGGTGTCGGAGGCAGGCAGGTGCATCATCTGCGTGCCGCGCAACACGGCGCCGAGCTGCCCGTGGGCGTTGTAGCTTGCCGCCGAAAACCCGCGCAGCAGGTAGTCGGGCTGATCGGAATGCGCCGCGCCGAGTCGAGGGCCTTGCTCGGCGTGCATCACCACCTGGGCCACCCACCAACTGAACGCGGCGGCGAGCGCCAGCAGCAGGATCGGCGCCCAGGCGCTCAGACGCAGCCAGAACTGGCGCAGATTCATTCTCATGCCCATGGAGGCTTCACCGTGTGCTCGGTTGCACGGCGCCGGGCTCGGCCAGCGTGCCGCTGATGGGGTCGGAAATGGAGCGCGCATCACCGCGAGTGATCGCTCCTCCCCCACGGCGTGGGGGAGGTTGGGAGGGGCATCCTGAGTCTTGCGCAGCGCTGACTTCTCCTCCCCCACTTGCTGGGGGAGGTTGGGAGGGGCATCCTATGTTCTGCGTAGCGCTGACTTCTCCTCCCCCACTTGCTGGGGGAGGTTGGGAGGGGGAGAGGCCCGCCTTGGGGCGGCCCAGCGGCGGGGTGTGAGTGGGCCCCCACGCTTCGGCTTCGCCTGCGCTGCCCTTGCAGGGCGCGGCATCGCCCGAGGCGACGCCCCTTCGTGCCGTCCAGTCTGGCGCAGGCCAGACTGGAGCCGCGGCACTCAGCCCCGAGGGGGCCATCCCCACCCCGGCCCTCCCCACAAGTGGGGAGGGAGTAGCCACTCCTCCCCCACTGCGTGGGGGAGGTTGGGAGGGGGAAAAGCCCGCCTTGGGACGGCCCGGCGGCGAGGTGTGCGGCTTGCCGTCGAGCGCATCCTGCAGCAGGGCGGCGTAGGCGCCGCGCGCCATCAGCAGCAGATCGCAGACCTCGCGCACCGCGCCCAGACCGGCCGGGGCGCGGGTGACGTGGCACACGCGGGCGAGCACCTCGGGGTGGCTTTGCGGCGGTGCGGCGCTGAAACCCGCGCGGGCGATCAGGGCGAGGTCGGGCCAGTCGTCGCCGATGATGGCCACCTGTTCCCAGCTCAACTGGAGCTGGTCGAGCAGGCTTTGCGCCGCGGGCAGCTTGGCGCCGCTGCCCAACACGCTGTGCTGCAGGCCGAGCTCGGCGATGCGCGCGCGCAGCGCGGGGCTGTCGCGCCCGGAAATCACCACGGGCTCGATGCCCGCGCTCATCAGCAGCTTCAGGCCGTGGCCGTCGAGGGTGGAAAAGCGCTTGAGTTCTTCTCCCTGAGCGCCGTAGAGCAGATCGCCGGGGGTGAGCACTCCGTCCACATCGAGCAGCAGCAGCCGCACGTCGAGGGCGGCGAGGATCAGCTCGGGATCGAAGGCGAGGCGGGGGGTGGCGTCCATGGCGGTGTAGGGCTCAAATCACCTTGGCGGCGAACAGGTCGTGCATGTTCAGCGCACCGACGGGTTTTCCCTGCGCATCGGCGACGAGCAATTGGTTGATGCGATATTGCTCCATCAATTGCACCGCTTCGACGGCGAGCGCGTCGGGGCCGATGGTGCGCGGCTGCGGGTGCATGGCCTGCTGCGCCTGCAGGGTGTTGAGGTTGGCGCCCTTTTCGATGAGGCGGCGCAGATCGCCGTCGGTGATGATGCCCGTCAGCACGCCCTGCGCATCGACCACGGCGGTCATGCCCAGGCCCTTGCGGGTGATTTCCATCAGCGCGGCGGTGAAGGGTGCGCCTTCTGGCACGCTGGGCACGGCCTGGCCGCTGCGCATCACATCGCGTACATGGGTGAGCAGTTTGCGCCCCAGGCTGCCGCCGGGGTGGGTGCGGGCGAAGTCTTCGGGGCCGAAGCCGCGCGCGTCGAGCAGCGCCACCGCCAGCGCGTCGCCCAGCGCCAGTTGCGCCGTGGTGCTGGCGGTGGGCGCGAGGTTGAGCGGGCAGGCTTCCTGTTCGACGGCGCAATCGAGCAGGATGTCGGCATGCCGCGCCAGGGTGGAGTCGGTGCGGCCGGTCATGCCGATGAGCGTGGCCCCCAGGCGCTTGACCTGCGGCACGATGCGGGTGAGCTCCTCGGTCTCGCCCGAGTTGGACAGGGCCAGGAACACATCGTCGCGCGTCACCATGCCCAGGTCGCCGTGGCTGGCTTCGGCCGGGTGCACGAAGTAGGCCGGGGTGCCGGTGGAGGCGAGGGTGGCGGCGATCTTGCGGCCCACATGCCCCGACTTGCCCATGCCCGAAACCACCACGCGCCCGGAGCTCTGCAGGATGCACTGCACTGCCTGCGCCAACGCGGTAGAGAGCCCCCAGGGTCGGCTGGCCGACCCGCCCCCCGAGGGGGTCAAGGAAACTTGGGGCGGCCCGGCGTTTCCTTGAGACAACGGCGGAGCGGCCAGGCGCTCGCGCAGGGTCAGCAGAGCGCGGGCTTCGATGTCCAAGGTGTCACGCGCGAGTTGCACCGCGCGCTCAGGCGAGAAGGGGGTGTGCATCCACGGCAGTATAAAAACCGCAGCGCGTTCTGTCCGATTGCCGGTTCAGCTCACGATGCCCTGATGCATGGCGTAGCGCACCAGGTCGGCGTCGTTGTCGAGGGCGAGCTTGTGCATCAGCCGCGTCTTGTGCGTGCTCACCGTCTTGCAACTGATGTGCAGTTCTTCGGCCACCTGATTGACCGATTTGCCTTCGACCAGCCGCATGAACACCTGCATTTCCCGGTCGGTAAGACGGGCATGCGGTATTTCGGCCGCCTCGCCCTCGTTCATGTAGTTGGCCAGATGTTCGGCCACGCCGGGCGTGAGGTAGCGGCCGCCCTGGACGACCTTGTGAATGGCCTCGACCAGCACATCGGGGCTGCAGCCCTTGGTGAGATAGCCCGCTGCGCCGCCGCGCAGGGCGCGCAGCGCGAACTGCTGCTCGGGATGCATGCTCAGCATGAGTACCGGCAGCTCGGGATGCATGTGCTTGATGCGTTTGAGCAGATCGAGCCCGCTGCCCTGCGGCATCGACACGTCGAGCAGCACCACGCTCCAGGACTGATCGCGGATGGATTGCATGGCTTGGCCGAGATCGCCGCGCCAGATCGCCTGCATGCCGCTGGAGCCGAGAAAGCGTGCCAGGCTCTCGCCCAGCAGCGCATGGTCGTCGATGATGAGCACGCGCAGCTCATCCAAGGTCGTCTCCTGCGGATCGGTGAGGCCGGGCCGCATCGGCGCCATCGGCCAACTGCGGGGGGCCAAGCGGCATGCACACCTGCACGCGCACGCCGCCCCGCGGCGACTGGTCGAGCTCAAAGCTGCCGCCGAAGACCGCGGCGCGTTCTCGCATGCCGCGCAGGCCCAGCGACGGGCGACTGGCGGGCGGCTCTTGCGGCGTGTAGCCGATGCCGTCGTCCTCCACAGAAATGCAGATTCGATGTGCCTGCACCTCGATGCAGCGCACCCAGGCCCGGCGCGCCCGCGCATGGCGCACCACATTCGTCAGCCCCTCCTGCGCGATGCGAAACAGCTCGGTGGCGATCAGCTCGCTGACCGCGCTTTTGTAACCCAGCTCGGTCGACACCCGAATACCGTAGCGTTTGGCGTATTGCTCGGCCATCCAGCGCAGCGCGGCCTTCAGCCCCAGGTCGAGCACGCTGGGCCGCAATTCGGAGGCGACGCGCCGACCGGCCTCAGCCGCGGCCCGAATGAGCCGGTCGACGTTGTCAAACAGCTCCGGCGCCTGGGCAGCGCCGAACTGCTTGCGCAGCAGTGCCACGTCCATCTGCAGGGCGGTGAGCACCTGGCCCAGATCGTCATGCAGGTCGCGCGCCATGCGCGCCCGCTCCGCCTCGCGCACCGACTCCAGATGCGAGGCGATCTCGCGCAGATCGATGGAGAGGTTGAGCAATTGCGATTCGCGCAGATGACTCTGCGTGACGTTGAGCATGATGCCGGTGGACTCGGCCGCGAGCGCATCGAGACTGCGCGTATGGGCCCGGATATTCACCCACTTGAGCCCATGCGGCGTGTGCAGGCGCCCTTCCCAGTTCCAGAAGCCGCAAGCGACGCTGGCCTGCAACGCGGCATGAAACGGCGCGAGATCCAGCGGGTCGATCTGCTCCAGGAGATGCTGCGCGCAGTCCTGCAACGTGGCGGGCGCTATGCCACAGACCGTCAGGCAACTGGCGCTGGCAAAGTCGAACCGCAGTTGCCCGCCGTCATGCTGCAAGCGAAACACAAATCCCGGAAGCTGATCGATCAGCGCGGTCAGGCGATCGGTCGTTTCACGCATCGGGCCGTGTGGAGGCATAAGGCCTGCTTGAAGTGCAAAGGTTCAAAAGAAGAGCGGAATCACCGCATCCAGTTTGAAAAATCTGCGGAAGGATCAGTCAATTCAACGTGAATTTCAGCAGTACACGGAGGAAACAGGAAAATTCTGACATAAAAATCAGAAAAATCCGACACGCAAGTCAGGGGGTGACGATCGATTCGGCATAGGAAAAATTCGACAATTCATGCATCGCAACAGGCATATTTTGGCTTCTGCCAAGTCGCTGGCCCAGACTCTGTAAAGGGGGGATGAGTTCCAGGGCGCAAACCGGTCGAGCGGATTGCGCGCCTCATGTAACAGAAAGTGTTTTTTCGATGTATTGCGGGGCGGTTTCGGGGGTCATGGGTCGAAACGGCCTCATTCTTGATATGGCTGGGCTGTGCGGCGGTCATGGACGCACCAGCGCAAGTCAAAGTGAGGGAGTTGTCATGAATTCATTCTTTTTGAAGGCGGGAACCTTTGCCGCAGCGGCTTTGGTGACCCTTGCGGGCTGCGGTGGCGGCACGACAGATCCTGTCGCCGCCAATACGTCGACTGCCGGAACCGGCACGGCGGCGATCGCCGACACGCAGCCCGCCATCATCGGAGGCAGCACCACGGGCGCCCAACCGGCACCCGCGCCTGCGCCGGCACCGGAACCAGCGCCTGTGATCACTCCCACCCCGGCACCTGCTCCGGCACCTGCTCCGGCACCTGCTCCGGC
>NZ_JAVERI010000012.1:0-104899 GCF_034007205.1 Thiomonas sp. | reverse complement strand
GCTACGCGCTCCTTCCAGCGAGCCCGGCGCAACCCCTCCCACCTTCGACTCATTCAGCATTTCACGACTCCTTCTTCAGACACGATTGAACCCCAAATTCGTGTCCAGAAAAATCGGGGCCGGGACAAGAGCAAGCCTGTCGATGGCTTCTTTCGATCCGATGCGTCCGCTCGGTTAAGATCGATCGTCAAATTGAATCGTTGCTTCCCAAAGCCGACGGGGTATCGTCAGATGGGGACACGGCTCACGTTCAGGCGCGTTTGAGTTTGCGCCTCGCTGCGAACACGACATCCCTCGGAGGCCTTCATTGAAAATCGCCATTACCAGCCAGAATCGCAAGCAGGTCACCGCGAATGCCGGGCGTTGTCGGAAGTTCTGGATCTACGAGATCATCGAGGGCCGGGTCGTCGACAAGACCTTGCTGGAATTGCCCTTGGAGCAGTCCTTCCACGCAAGCCCGCCCGATGCGCCTCATCCCCTGGATGGGGTGCAGGTGCTGATCACCGGCGGCATGGGCCAGGGGATGGTGACGCGCCTTGCGAGCAAGCACATCGAGGGGCTGATCACCACGGAAACCGATCCCGACCGGGCCGTGGCGCTGTACTTGGTCGGCAGTTTGCCCCAGGGCGAGCCGGAAGCGGGCACAGTGCCCCGACAGATGCAGCGCGAACAGCAGGTCCGGGAAAAGGAGCAGCCCTGACATCCCTGAGCGAGAAAGGCGGAGGCTCTTTCGGCGGCATCAAGCTGCTGCTGTGCGAAAACCCGCTGCCGCCGATCGACGAGGCCATCACCGCCGCGCAGACCGAGGTCGCACGCAGCAACTACTATACCGAACCATATTCCGCTCCGCTGCGCCGGCTCATCAGCGAGCAGATCGGCGTGCCCGAACGCCTCATCCACATCAACGCCGGCTCCGAACTCATCCTGCGGCAGATCTTCGACCGCTTCGGGCAGCGGGTCCACCTGCTGACGCCGACCTACGTGCTGTTTCCCGAAATCGCCCAGCAACATACCGAACAGCGCCTGCTGCCGGAGCAGGACTTCGCCTTCGACCTGCGCGAGCTGGTGATTCCGAACGACACCACCCTCGTGGTGATCGTCAATCCCAACAACCCCAACGGCGGCATCTTCGACATGGCGCCGCTGCCGGAGCTGTTGCGCCGCCATCCGCAGACGCGCTTCCTGGTCGACGAAGCCTTCATCGGCCTGGCCGGACAGTCGGTCGCACACCTCGTCCCCGAATTCCCCAACCTGCTGGTCACCCGCACCCTGTCCAAGGCCCACAGCCTGGCTGGTTTTCGTGTCGGCTACGGCATCTTTCCCGAAGCCGTTGCCGACGACTTCAACCGCCACAATGATGCGTATCCGCTCGCCCGTCCCAGCCAGGCGGCGGCCATCGCGACACTGCAGCACGAGGACCAGATTCGCGCCCGCGCCGCCCGGTTGCAGGCCTGGACCGAGGAACTCGCTGCGGAGCTGCGCGCGCTGGGCGTGCGCACCTTCCCGACGCAGACCTATTTCTTCCTGGCCGATTTCGCGCCGCACGATGCGGCCGCGGTCGCCGAGCAACTGCGCAGCCGCGACATCCTGATCAAACCGCTGAACGACGCAGCGCTCGGTCCCGGCTATATGCGCATCACCACCGCGCTGCCGCAGGACAATCGACGCTTCGTCGACACGCTGCGGGAGGTGCTTTCCCATGCCTAAGGCCGCCCCCTTCGAGAAACATCATCTGCGCTACGAGGCCTGGTTCGGCGAGCATGAGGCCGCTTACATCTCGGAGCTGCTCGCGCTGCGGCCTTTTGTGCCTTGGGAAGGATATGGCCTGGAGATCGGGGTGGGCAGCGGGCGTTTTGCCGCCCCGCTGGGCATTCGGGTCGGCATCGACCCCTCGCCGGAGATGCTGGCCTATGCCACCGCGCGCGGCATCGAGGTCGTGCTGGGCACGGCGGAAAACCTGCCTTTCGAACACGATACCTTCGACCATGCGCTGGTTGTGACCGCCATCTGTTTTGTCGATTCCCCCGAAAGAATGCTGGCCGAGGCGCGTCGCGTGCTCAAGCCGGGCGGGCGCCTCACAATGGGCTTCATCGACCGCGACAGCGCCCTGGGGCAGGAGTATCTGGCGCATCAGTCCGAGGATGTGTTCTACCGCGAGGCGACCTTCTATTCCGCTACCGAATTGGAGCGCTTGCTCTTGGAAGCGGGATTTTCGATCCAAGCCTGGGGGCAGACGCTCGCGCATCCGCTGCCCAAGACGCGGGAGATCGAGGCCCTGCGGCCGGGGCGCGGGCAATGCGCCTTCGTGGTCGTGGCCGCGAGCAATGAAAAATGAGCGTGCCTGACGCAACCGCCTGTGCTGGCAGTGATTTTCGCCTATGGGCTGCTCGGCAGTTTCATCGCAGCCGCAGCAAGAAATTAGCGACAGGCCTTCAGGCCTGTCGGTCCAATGTGTTTTGAAAGGGGTTTACATCCCCTGCCAAAACGGTCACCGAAACCTCGGCCTTCAGGCCGAGGTCTGCGGCTCCCACCGCCCTGAAGGGCGGGGTTTCAAACCGAAGTCAGTTCTACGATGAACACTGAACATTGGGGGCTGATATCGATCCTGGTCAACGGCGCGCTGGCAGGTCACGACAACCAACGCAACGACGAAGAGGTGGAAAGGCTCTCAAGGAAACGCCGGACCGCCCCAAGTTTTCTTGACCCCCACGGGGGCGGGTCGGCTCGCCGACCCTGGGGGCACTGAAGAGTTCCCCGAAAAAAACAAACGCGCATCCAAGTGCGCGTTTTTAAGCTGTTTCTTTGGGGTGGCTGATGGGACTCGAACCCACGACGACAGGAATCACAATCCTGGACTCTACCAACTGAGCTACAGCCACCGCAGAAAAAAACATTTTATACGAAAGTCTGGTGCCTTTCGATTGCCAGCAGGCGCGTCGGTCAAGCGGCGGCTGGCTCGGACTTGGGTTTGTAGAGAACTTCCACGCCGAAACGCTTCCTCAAGGCTTCGATATAAGCGTTCATCACGCCCTGGGTCAGCGCCTGTTGTTCGGCGTTGGCGGCCGCGCCGATGAGTTGGGCGGATGGCTGGCCTTCGATCACCTTGTCGAGCTGCAGCACGGCATAGCCCTGTGCGCCAAGATCGACACCCGCCGTTACCGGCAACTTGGTGGGGTTCAAACCAAATGCCCGGGAAACGACAATCGGCGATACATCGGGGGTTGGCTGGGTCTGGCTGAGTATCAGCGGCGCGCCAAAGGGTGCTGTCGCGGGCGACTTCAGCGCCTGCTCTCCGGCCTTGCGGGCGAGCTTGGCCGCTTCCTGATCGACCAGAATTTCCCGCGCCTGTGCCTGCACCTGGGCAAAGGGCAGCGTCTGCGCCGCGCTATACGACAGCACGCGGGCGGAGGCCCAGACGTTGGGGGCAATCTGGATCGCCTGCAGATTGTGTTTATGGCGCAGACTGTTTTCGGAAAACAAGGCTTCGAGGAAGGTCTTGCTCGACAACGGATTGACTGTCCCTGGAGCGGCAGGCTGAGGCGTGCGGGTGACGTTGCTGGCCGTTTGCACCTTCAGATGCAGCTTGTCTTCGACGGGCTGAAAGCTCTCGGGGTGCTCGAATACCGCGTTGGTGAAGGTCTCCACGTCGGCGGCCATCTGCTTCTGCGCGGCTTGCTGCTGCAACTGTTTTTCGATATCGGACTTCACGGCGTCGAAGGGTTGCTGGGCGCCGGGCTTGATGCCGGTGAGTTCGATGATGTGATAGCCGAATTGAGTTTTGATCGGCCCGACGATGTCGCCGATTTTGTGCATGCCGAACACGGCTTCGGCAAAGGGCTTGACCATCGCACTGGCCGTGAAATAGCCCAAATCGCCGCCTTTATCGGCGGAGCCAGGGTCTTGTGAATCCTTGCGCGCCAGCGCGGCAAATTCGGCGGGATCGGCCTTCACCTGTTTGGCGATGGCCTCGGCGCGGGCCTTGGCCTCTTCCTGCTGCGCCGGAGTGGCATCGGCGGGAACGGCAATCAGGATATGACTGGCGCGGCGCTCGGCAGGGGTGGAGAACTTGGCGAGGTTGGCGTCGTAATAAGCCTTGGCTTGCTCGGTGCTGACTTTGATGCCTGCAGCGACTTCCGCGGCATCCAAAACCACATATTGAATATCGGCCGACTCGGGCTTTTGAAAACGGGAGGTGTTGTTCTTGTAGAAGGCCTCGACTTGCTGCGGCGTCACTTGCACTTGCGCAGCATAGTCAGAGGGCTTGAACAGGGCCAAGCGTATTTCACGCTGTTGGACCGCCGCCTTGGCAGCAGCTTCGGCCAAGGCTTGGCTGTCGATCACCGATCCGGCCAGGCCACTGAGTACTTGCTGCAGGATGAGCTGCTCGCGCACCTGCGCCTCGAACTGCGCGGTATTCATGCCCTGCGCGGCGATCAGGCTGCGATAGGCCTGCACATCGAAACTGCCGTCTGGTTTGCGCAGCGCGGCGATCTGCGGGATCTGCAGAATGGCCTGTTGCACTTGGGCGTCGGTGACTTCGAGATGTTCGCGCCGTGCTTCGAGTTGCAGCAGGGTCTGGCGAATCATGCCGTCGAGGGTGCGCATTTTCTGCTCGGGGGTGTCGAGCTGCTTGATGTCCACGGCGCTGCCGAGCATGCTTTGCAGGCGCGCGATCTCGTCGCGGTTGGCCGCGTCGAGCTGCTGCATGGTGATGGTCTGGCCACCCACCTTGGCCACCGCATCCGCACTGCCCTCGAAGCTGGAGTAGCCCTGAATGCCAAACAGCACGAAAGACGGAAAGATCAACACGAACAGCACGATTTGCATCAGCTTGCTGTGTTTGCGTATGGATTCGAGCATGATGGCGCTGTTTTGGAGAAGAGTGCAATGCGGTGGCTTGCCCGCATGGTTTGCCGTCGTTCAGGCCCGCCGGCAAGTGCGGGAAGACGGCATGAAGGCAATCAGAGAGGCTCTGAGAGGAATGACAAGTGTGATATCGACAAGCAGGGCAACAACCGATGGTGGGTGCTGAGGGGTTCGAACCCCCGACCTACGCCTTGTAAGGGCGCCGCTCTACCAACTGAGCTAAGCACCCGGTTTGTTGCCTGAGGACGGCCGCGTTTGGGTGCGCGCCTACCCTCTGGGCGAATTACTTGATGGCGTCTTTGAGTCCCTTGCCTGGACGGAACTTCGGAATCTTGGCGGCCTTGATCTTGATGGCCGCCCCGGTACGGGGGTTGCGGCCGGTGCGCGCAGCGCGCTTGGTCACGGCAAAGGTGCCAAAACCGATCAGCGACACGCTGTCGCCCTTTTTCAGGGTGCGGCGCACGGCATCGACCAGTGCGTCGAGTGCGCGACCTGCCTGGGCTTTGTTGAGATCGGCGTTGTTGGCGATGTGTTCGATCAGTTCGGCCTTGTTCACTTGTGTCCCTCTTCAGTCTGGATCGGTCTGGATAAAGCGCAACGCCCGCCCTGCTCAAAAACCGCGATTTGCGCGGGCGCGAAGCGGTAGTCTGGCGATTAGAGCCGGGAGCATTTGCCCGTGTCAATGCGGCGTGTCAGCGGCTGCGCTGCCTGCGCGCAAGACCGCGTATTCTAGCCATGAGTCAGATGCAATCGGCCACCGCCCGGCCCAGATCGACCGTGGTTGCGGTTCCGCCAAGATCGGGGGTGCGCGGTGCGCCGCTCTCGGGCGCGAGTACGGTTTCAATCGCACGCAATATGGCGTCGTGCGCGTCGCGATGTCCCAGGAAATCGAGCATGAGCGCCGCGCTCCAGATTTGGGCGATGGGATTGGCAATACCCTTGCCCGCGATGTCGGGGGCCGAACCATGCACCGGCTCGAACAAGGAAGGAAAACGCCGCTCCGGGTTGAGATTGGCCGAAGGCGCGATGCCGATGGTGCCGCAGCACGCGGGGCCGAGATCGGAGAGTATGTCGCCGAACAGATTGCTCGCCACCACCACGTCGAACGCCTGCGGACGCTGCACGAAATGCGCGGTGAGAATGTCGATGTGGAACTGGTCGCGCGTCACATCGGGATAGTCGGCGGACATGACCTGAACCCGCTCGTCCCAATACGGCATGGTGATGGAGATGCCGTTGGATTTCGTGGCCGACGTGAGGTGTTTGCGCCGGCGGCTGCGCGCCAGATCGAAGGCGTAGCGCAGCACGCGATCCACACCCACCCGGCTCATCACCGTTTCCTGGATCACGATCTCGCGGCCGGTGCCGGGATACATGCGCCCGCCGATGCTGGAATATTCGCCCTCGGTGTTTTCGCGCACGATCAGCATGTCGATCTCGCCCGGCGCGTAGGCGCTGCCGTCGCGCTTGACCAGCGGCGAGCGCACGCCGGGCATCAGCCGCGCGGGACGCAGGTTGACGTACTGATCGAACTCGCGCCGCAATTGCAGCAGCGAGCCCCACAGCGAGATGTGATCGGGCACGGTCTGTGGCCAGCCGACGGCGCCAAAGAAAATCGCATCATGCCCGCCGATCCGCTCCTTCCAGTTGTCAGGCAGCATCTGGCCGTGGCGCTGGTAGTAGGCGCACGAGGCGAAATCGAAATGATCGAGTTGCAGTGCAATGCCAAAACGGCAGGCCGCCGCGTCGAGCACCCGCAGGCCCTCGGGTACGACTTCCTGCCCGATGCCGTCGCCGGGCAGGACGGCGATGCGCAGAAGCGAGGTCGATGAAACGGTTGTCATGATGTCTCCCCAATCCGGGTTCAACGCCGAATCAACACCGTCGTCGGTTGCCGGGTCACGGCGATGACGCCGGCTGCGACCAGCGCCATGCCCGCCCAGGTCGTCGGGCCGAGCGTTTCGTGGAACAAGGCCCAGCCCATCAAGGCGGTGACGGGCGGCACCCAGTAGATCAGACTCGTCACCTGCACCGCGGCGCCGCGCTGGATGAGCAGATAGAGCAAGGCCCCCGCCCCCACCGTCAGCGCCAGTACCGACCAGGCCAAGGCGGCGATGAGCTGCCCGTTCCACACCACGGGCTCCATCTCCAACAGCGCAAAGGGTGCAGTGATGACCAGGGCTGCCAGGAGTTGGATCGTCAACGCCCCCCAGACCGAGGTCGGCTGGACAAAACGCTTTTGCCACAGCGTTCCGGCGGTGATGCTGCACAGGGCCAGCAGCGACAGCAGCAGGTTGTGGGCGCTGAGTTCTCCGCCATCGAGCTTGTGCAGCACCACCAGCGCCAAGCCGCCAAAACCCAGCAGCAGACCCAGCCACTGGCGGGCGTGAATGCGCTGACCTCCGGCCGAGACCAGTACTGCCGTCAACAGGGGCTGCAAACCCACGATCAACGCCACCGTTCCCGCCGGTATGCCTTGCTTGACCGCCGCCCAGACCCCGCCCAGATAGCCCGCCTGCAACAAGGCCCCGACCACGGCGAGATGCAGCCATTGCCTGCCGCCGCGCGGCCAGTCCGTGCGCAACCAAGCGGCCAGCGGCAGCAGCACCAAAAGTGAAAAGGCATAGCGCAGGCTGAGAAATTTCATCGGCGGGGCGTAGGGCATGCCATAGCGGGCGACGATGAACCCGGTGCTCCAGATCAGCACGAACACCCAGGGCATAGCCCGACGCAGTATGGCGGGCGTGCCGACCGACGTTGCGTTCACGTCAATTTCATCCCCGCCAGCGCGATGCGGAAGTAGTACAGCATGGAATAGAGCGTGAGCACGGCCGCCACCCAGATCAGCCACTGACCGATTCTCACCGTATCCACCTCGCCGAACAGGACGCCGCCATACAGCAGGAAGGGAATGGCCACCATCTGCACCGCCGTCTTGACCTTGCCGACATAGCTCACCGCCACCCGGCGCGACTGGCCGATCTGCGCCATCCATTCGCGCAGCGCGGAGATGGCGATTTCGCGGCCGATGATGATGAGGGTCACCAGGGCATCGATGCGCCCGAGTTGCAGCAGAATGAGCAGGGCCGCAGAGACCATCAGCTTGTCGGCCACCGGGTCGAGAAAGGCGCCGAAAGCCGAAGTCTGGTTCCATTTGCGCGCCAGATAGCCGTCGAGCCAGTCGGTGATGGCGCTGAGAATGAACAGAATGGTCGCGGCGAGGTTGCGCTCGGGCAGGGTCATCCAGTCCGTGGGTAGAAAATACACCCCGACGACCAGCGGAATGGCCGCCACCCGCGCCCAGGTGAGCAGCGTCGGCAGGTTGAACGCGCGCGATGACATGAAAGCGAGATTGCGGAGTTGGAAAAATGGCGGTTCCCGTACTTACTGGAAGAACCAAACGGCCGTCCGTCGATTCATGCCGTCAATTCGGCGTCGCCATAGCCGCCATGATAGGGTGAAGACTTTGGCTTGCCCTTGCCGCCACAGGAACCCTTCCCCATGAACGCCAACTGGTTCGCCGCCCACATCGATCTGCTGCTCTATATCTACGGCGGTATCGCCATCGCGCTGGTCATCTGGACGCTGTGGCGGGTGCGGCGTCGCAAGCGCTCGGCCCATCCCCCTTCAGACTGAGCGGATAGACGACGTCGGCACGTCCACCCAGGCGATCAGCCCGCCGCCCTCGCGCGGCTGCAAGCCGATGGCCCAACCGTGCTGCTGCGCCAGTTGGCGGGCAATCGCCAGTCCCAGGCCGGAGCCTTGTCCGGGGGTGCGGGCGGCATCGAGCCGGGTGAAAGGCGCAAACACGGCTTCGAGTTGATCGGCAGGAATGCCGGGGCCGCGGTCGAGCACCGCCATGCGCACCGTGTCGCCTGAACTGCCCGGCGCGGCCTGCAGGGTGATGGGGCCCGCGGCGTAATGCACCGCATTGGTCAGAAAATTGTCGACCACACGCTGCAATGCGGCGACATCGACCCAGGCTCTGAGCCCATCCGGACATTGCACGTCGAGGGTTGCGCCCCGAGAAGCCGCCCATTCGACATGCGTCTGTCGCCGCTCTTGCAGCCAGGGTGCCAGGGCGAGTTCCTCTGCGGCCTGCACCTGCAGCCCGCGGGCGAGCCCGAGCACCTCGCCGATGAGCCTGTCCATCGCCTGCACGTCGCGTTCGATCTGGTCCAGGCGCTCGGGCGTCGGCGCCATGCGTTGCAGTTCCAGCGCCAGGCGGATGCGCGCCAGGGGCGAGCGCAGATCGTGCGAAATGCCGACGAGCAAGGTGGTGCGCGCCTGCAGCAGGGCGTCGATGCGCCCCGCCATCTGATTGAAATGCGCCGCCAGGCTGGCGATTTCACGCGGCCCGGACTGCGACAGCCGCTGCGGAGCATTGCCGCGTGCGATTCCCGCCGCCGCCCGCTCCATCGACACCAACGGCCGCGTGATGCGCCGTGCCCACCACAAGGCCAGCAGAAACGACAGCGGCAGGGTCAGCGCCAGCCCGATCAACAAGGCCCTGATGGGCTGCGTCTGGACGCGACTGCTGTCGAACCCCACGCCGATGTCGCGCCCGCCTGCGGGAATGCTGGTCCACAGCCACACATGGCCTTGCGCGTCGGTCTGCCTGCGGAAAAACACCGGATGCCCGAGGCGCTGCTGCAAGGATTGTTCGACATAGGCGATGTAGATCCCATGCGTCAGGCCCTCGTCGGCAGGAGGCTGCATGCCGGGAAGCAGACCGAGGCGGTAGCGGTCGTGCAGTTCCTGCACAAACGCCGGGCGGGTCTGCGGCGGCAGCTCCGCCCAGGTTTGCGCCGACAGCACCATGAGGCCGGCGAGATCGTGCGCCGAGCGCTCTGCCATGGGTTTGAGCACGAACAGCAGCGCGACTCCGGCAAAAGCCAGTTCCAGGATCAACACCAGCACCAGCATGGCCCGCAGTGTCTGCTGCCGCAGCGTGCGCCCGGTTTGCCCTGCGGCGCTCGGCGATGAAGAAGGCTGCATGAATCGGCGCAAGGCCAGAAATCGCGTCAGGTGAGCGCGCCTGCCGGATTGAACAGATAGCCCTGCCCCCGGATGGTGCGAATGTACACGGGATGGGCCGGGTCATCTTCGATCTTGCGGCGCAGGCGGGCGACGCGAACGTCGATGCTGCGATCGAAGGCATCGCGCTCATAGCCCTTGAGCCAGTCGATGAGCTGATCGCGGCTGAGCACGCGGTTGGGATGGGCGCACAAGGCCTGCAACAAGGTGAACTCGGCCACGCTCAGCCCCACGTCCTGACCGTCGCGCAACAGACGAAACGCCGCCGCGTCGAGCATGAACGGGCCGAAACGCACCGCCTCGCCCCCCGCTTTGGATGCCGGCGAGGCATTTCCCGCAGGAGCCGGCCGCGCGCGACGCAGCAGGGCACGCAAGCGGGCCAGCAGCTCGCGCGGGCTGAACGGCTTGGGCAGATAGTCATCGGCTCCGACCTCCAGCCCAATCACCCGATCGATTTCCTCGCCACGCGCGGACAGCATGAGGATGGGCACTTCGCTGCTGCGACGCAGTTCGCGCGCCAAGGCCAGCCCGTCTTCTCCGGGCAACATCAGATCGAGGATCACGGCCTGCGGCATTTGCCGCTCCAGACAGTCGCGCATGGCCTCACCGTGCGCGGCCAGGTCGACGCTGAAGCCATTGGCCGCAAGGTAGTCGCGCAGCATGATGCGCAGTTCCGGATCGTCATCGACCACCAGGATGCGTTGATTGGAAGAGGGTGAATCCATGGCTCGGAAGTCTAGGGCAACGCTCGATCCCACGGCGCCAGTCGATACCTGCTGAAACAAATTGATACGCTGGGGAACGCGAAGCCGCCTGAAGGACATCCCCGCGCAATCTCGCCATTGAAACATGACATCCATCGACCACAACCCCTGCCTTGTCCTCACCGCCATGCGCGCTTGTGTCCCAGACTACCGCAATCTGTTTGCCTGCATCGGCCTGAGCCTCGCCGGTGTGGGCGCGGCTGCGGCACAGCAGACGCCTCTGAATGCGGGAGCCCTGTTCGATTCCACGCGCCAGGTCGCAGCCGACCAGGCCCGGCAAGCCGAAGCAGGTGCTGCGGCCCAGGTGGGCAAATCGCTCCACAGTCCGGCGGTCGGAGCCCAAACCGGCTTGCCTGCCCTGCAGGGGCCGCCTGGACAGCACGCTCCGTTTGGCACGGGCTACGAGCGGCGCATGGAGCGTGCTGCGGCCATGGCCGGATTGGCCGTCGGCTCTCCCGCAAGACCTGCAGCGGCCGGCGCCGTCGCGGGTGGCGCCGGGCCTGGAGGCGGGTCCCATGCGGGCGGACAAGGCAGTGGGCGTGGTCGACGCTGATTCACATTTTTCAACCTCAAGGAGTTCATCATGAAACAACGCACTTCACTTCGTCTTCTGGCAGCTGCAGTGGCCATGGGTGCCGCCGGTTCCGTCTTTGCCGCAGGCATGGGCGGCGGCATGGGCGGCGGAGCCGCTGCTGGCGCAGGAACCGGCCAGATGCAGCAACACCAGTACCAGCATCGCAACATGAACCAGAACGGCGGCACGGCACAGGGCGCTGGACAGGGCCAGAAGCTGCAGCAACGCAACCAGCAGCGCATCCAGGACCCGTCCCTGCAAACCGCGCCTGCCGCCACGACGAACTGACCCTCGGAGACCGGACATGCAACGCCGAACTTTTCTGAGTACCACCCTCGGCGCTGCGGCGCTGGCTCTCGCCGGCTGCGGCGGCGGTGGTGATTCCACCGTCGCCGCAACCCCGGCGAGCACCGACGTGACATCGGCGACGACCATCGCCGCGCTCAGCACCCAGCTCGACGCCATCCCTCCCGCGACGCTATCCGAGAGCGAAGCCGCCGCCCTGGTCTTCATGCGCGAAGAGGAAAAACTTGCACGCGACGTGTACCAGCTCCTCTATACGCAATGGGGCCAAAGAGTGTTCAGCAATATTGCGGCCAGCGAGCAGCAGCACATGGACGCCGTGGCCCTGCTGCTGGCGCGCTACAACCTGCCCGACCCGGCAGCGAATGCGGCCACCGGGGTGTTCACCGACCCGACGCTGCAGCAGATGTTCAACACCTTGATGGCGCAGGGGCAGACATCGCTGATCGGCGCCCTCACCGTGGGCGCCACCATCGAAGACGTGGACATCATGGACCTGGAGCAACGCATCGCCGCCACCGACAACGCCGACATCGCTCTGGTTTTCGGCGAGTTGATGAAAGGCTCACGCAACCACATGCGCGCCTTCATCTCGCAATTGACCGCCGCCGGCGTCACCTACACGCCGCAATACATTTCGCAGGCCGAGTTTGACGCCATCGTCAGCAGCCCGACCGAAACCGGCAGCATTTGAGCAGCGGCAAGCGGTTGCCGCAGAACACACCCCGGAGCAAACGCTCGGATAGCCGGGGTGTTTTTTGCCGGGCGATGTTAGTATTCGATTACTTTCTTTTGCACTAACCTCAACGTGAACATCCGTCCCGCCCATCTCCCCGCCGAAGAACGCCGCGAGGCCACGGTCGAGTCCGTGATCGAACTCGCGGCGCGACGCAATCCGAGCGATATCACGACCACCGCCATCGCCCAGCACATGGGACTGACGCAGGGCGCGTTGTTCCGCCACTTCCCCAGCAAGGACGCCATCTGGGAAGCGGTGATGGACTGGGTCGCCACGCGGCTGATGCGACGGGTCGAACGCGCCATCGCCGACCACGACAACGCGCTCGATGCGCTGGAGGCGGTGTTCCTCACCCACACCGCCTTCGTCGCCGAACATCCTGGCGTGCCGCGCATGTTGTTCGGTGAACTCCAGCGCGCCGAAGACACGGCGGCAAAGCGCGCTGCCCGTGCGATGCTGGCGGCTTACGGCAAGCGCGTGCGCCAGCTCATCGCCACCGGGCAGCAGCGCGGCGAACTGGCGCAGGACATCGACACGGATGCAGCCGCCGCCATGTTCATCGGCGCCATACAGGGTCTAGTGATGCAGACCCTGCTGCACGGCGACCCTCAGCACGTTCGCCGCGCGGCGCCCGGTGCGTTCGCGCTTTTTCGCCGCTGCATCAGGAGCACAAAATGAATTTTTCCGCCCTCAATCGCCGCACCCTGCTGTTGCTGGCGGTGCTGGTTCCGCTGCTGATTCTGCTCGGGTATGTGGCGCTGCGCACCGGGCCGCTCGCTCCGGTGCCGGTCACCGTCGCCACGGTGCAAGACCGCGCCATCGCCCCTTCGCTGTTCGGCATCGGCACCGTGCAGGCGCGCTACACCACCCTGGTCGGCCCGACCGTCGCCGGACGTGTCAAGCGTCTGGACGTGCATGTCGGCGACTCGGTGCGCGCCGGCCAGGTGCTCGGAGAAATGGACCCGGTGGATCTGGACGCGCGCATCCGCTCGCAACAGGCGACGGTGCTGAGCACCCAGGCGCAATTGCGCCAGGCGCAGACCCAGCGCGATTTTGCCCGGACCCAGGCGACACGCTACGCGCAGTTGTTCGCCGCGCATGGCACCACCGAGGAACTGCTCGCCACCCGCGAGCAGGAACTGCAGTCGGCCGAAGCCGCGCTGCAGGCGGCGCACGATGCGGTCGAGCGCGCCCGCGCCGACCTTGCCGCGCTGCAGGCGCAGCGCAGCAACCTCAAGCTGGTCGCGCCCACTGCCGGCCTGGTCAGCGCGCGCGACGCCGATCCCGGATCGACGGTCGTCGCCGGCGCCGCGGTGGTCGAACTGATCGCGCCCGACAGCCTGTGGATCGACACCCGCTTCGACCAGCTCACCGCCACCGGCCTGGCCGCCGGCCTGCCGGCGCGCATCGTGCTGCGTTCGCGCTCGAACCAGACCCTGGCCGGTCGAGTGCTGCGGGTCGATCCCGTGGCCGACGCGGTGACCGAGGAGACGCTGGCCAAGGTCGTGTTCGACCCCTTGCCGCAGCCCCTGCCGCCGATCGGCGAGCTCGCCGATGTCACTGTCAGCCTGCCCGCGCTGCCCGCTCGCCCGACCGTGCCCAACGCCAGCCTGCAGCGCGTGGACGGCAAGCTCGGCGTGTGGCGCGTGGCCTCGGGCAAGCTGGAGTTCGTTCCGGTCAAGGTGCTGGGCAGCGATCTACAGGGCGATGTGCAGGTTCAAGGCCTGAAGGCGGGCGAGCGCGTGGTGGTCTACAGCCAACGCACCCTGGGTGCGCGCAGCAATATCAGCATCGTCGACCACATCCCCGGAGTGTCGCCATGATCAGCCTGGCCGGACGCGACATCCTGCACGCCTGGGGCAAGTTCGTGTTCACCGGCGTCGGCCTGGGGCTGTTGATCGGCGTCACCCTGGTCATGGCCGGGGTGTATCGCGGCATGATCGACGACGCCATGGTGCTGCTCGACAACAGCGGCGCCGACCTGTGGGTGGTACAGAAAGACACCCAAGGCCCTTACGCCGAATCGTCCAGCCTGTACGACGACACCTGGCGCGGAGTTGCCGCGATGCCCGGCGTGGCCAGCGCCACCAATGTCACCTACCTCACCATGCAGGTGCGCGCCACGAATCATGCCGCGCCGCGCGACGTGCGCGCCATGGTGGTCGGCATCGCCCCCGACGGCCCCGGCAGCGCGGGCTGGCCGCCGTATCTGGTGGCCGGTCGGCAGATCACCCGCAGCCATTACGAGGCGGTGGCCGACATCGCCAGCGGCTTCAAGCTGGGCGACACCCTGCAGATCCGCCGCAACCGCTACACCGTGGTCGGGCTGACGCGGCGCATGGTGTCGTCGAGCGGCGACCCCATGGTGTTCATTCCGCTCAAGGACGCGCAGCAGGCGCAGTTCCTCAAGGACAACGAAGCCATTCTGCAGCAGCGCCGCCGCACCACGGAGAACCCGGCGTTCAACCGCCCCGGCGTGCCCGGCCTGCTCGACGCCGTGATCGCCTCGCAAACCACCAACAACTATGTCAACGCCGTGCTGGTGCGCATCAAGCCGGGCTACACCGCCGACGAAGTGGCCGCACCGATCCGCCGCTGGAAGCGCCTGACCGTGTTCACCCGCGCGCAGATGCAGGACATCCTGGTCAACAAGCTCATCGCCACCGCGTCCAGGCAGATCGGCATGTTCATGGTGATCCTGGCCATCGTCAGCGCGGCCATCGTCGCCTTCATCATCTACACCCTCACCATGGACAAGATCCGCGAAATCGCCGTGCTCAAGCTCATCGGCACGCGCAACCGCACCATTGCCGCGATGATCATGCAGCAGGCGCTCGCACTCGGTCTGATCGGCTTCGCCGTGGGCAAGATCAGCGCCACCTTCGCCGCGCCGGCGTTTCCCAAGTTCGTGCTGCTGCTGCCGGGAGACTCCATCGCCGGATTCTTCCTGGTGCTGGCGATCTGCGCGCTGGCCAGTGTGGTGGCCATCCGCATGGCGCTGCGGGTCGATCCGGCCGAAGCGATCGGAGGCTGAGATGAGTGAAGGCATCCGCATCGAAGGCCTGAAAAAGCGCTACGGCAGCGGCGACACCGCGGTCGACGCGCTCAAGGGCGTGGACATGCGGGTCGAGCCGGGCGAAGTCGTCGGCCTGGTCGGCCCCTCCGGTTCGGGCAAGAGCACCCTGCTCAAGTGTCTGGGCGCGGTGATCGAGCCCACCGCGGGCCGCATGACGCTGGGCGATGACGTCATCTACGACGATGGCTGGAAGATCCGCGATCTGCGCGCATTGCGGCGCGACAAGATCGGCTTCGTGTTCCAGGCGCCTTATCTCATCCCCTTTCTCGACGTCACCGACAACGTGGCGCTGCTGCCCATGCTGGCGGGCCGCAGCAACGCCGAGGCGCGCGCCCGTGCCATGGAACTGCTCACCGCGCTCGACGTGCAGCACCGGGCGCGGGCCATGCCCTCGCAGCTCTCCGGCGGCGAGCAGCAGCGCGTGGCCATCGCCCGCGGCCTGGTCAACCGTCCGCCGGTGATCCTCGCCGACGAACCCACCGCGCCGCTGGACAGCGTGCGCGCGCTGGCGGTGATCCGCATCCTGGGCGACATGGCCAAGCGCTATCAGACGGCGATCATCGTCGTCACCCACGACGAAAAGATCATCCCCACCTTCAAGCGCATCTACCACATCCGCGACGGGGTGACCCACGAGGAAGCCTTTGATGGCCGCGGCTTCGACTGAACCGCAGCGAGAGGAGAAGCCTCATGTTGAAAAGCCTGCCTGCCGACGTGCGCGCCTATCGCCGCACCCCCGAGTTCACCGAGGCGACGATTCCGAAGGGCCTGCTCAATGAACACACCACCAAACCCGGCGTGTGGGCGGTGATCCACGTCACTCAGGGCTTGCTCGAATACCACATCCTCAAGCCCGAACCCGAGCGGCGCCTGCTCACGCCCGACAGGCCCGGCATCGTCGAGCCCGCCGTGCCTCACGAAGTGGCGCCTCTCGGGCGCGTGCGTTTTTACGTCGAGTTTCATGCCCATGCCGCCCTTGCCGACGACACGGGCGACGCCCCTGCGGGCGATTGAATCGCGCCGCGTGTCTTGCAGCCTGGGAGTGTGCAGCCAGGCGCTCACCGCGGCCAGCCTGTTCGGCAGCGGATCGATGGTCTGGGGACTGGCCGGACAACTCGTTCAACCGGTCTTCAAACCCGGGTTGAAGGCCTAGGCGCGCGCCGCCGAAGCCGGTTTCGATGCCGCCGCCGCCAACTACCGCGAGACCGTGCTCCAGGGCTTGCGGCAAGTGGCCGACGTGCTGCGCGCGCTCGAACACGATGCGCAGACGCTGCAGGCGCAGGCGGCAGCCGACGCCGCGGCGCAGGACTCGCTGCGGCTGGTCGAGCGGCAATATGCACTGGGCAGCGCGGGCTATCTGCAATTGCTCACCGCGCAGCAGCAGGCGCAGCAGGCGCGGATCGGCCTGATCGCCGCGCAGGCTGCGCGGCTGAGCGATACCGCGCTGCTCTATCAGGCGCTGGGCGGCGGTCTGCAGAAGCAGACGCAGGGCGACAGGCCCGCGCCGCCTGCTTCGTCAGCGGGATTTACTTCGCCCCCGGCTTGATGCCGGCGAAATACATCGCGATCTGGTCGATGTCGGAATCGCTCAGCGGCTTGGCCATCGGCCCCATCACGGGGTTCGGGCGCGAGCCGTCGCGGAACTGTCTGAGGGTCAGCACCAGATAGTCCTTGTTCTGCCCGGCCAGATTGGGATAGGTCGGCAGAATGGCGTGACCGTCCGCGCCGTGGCAGGCAAAGCACACGCCGAACTTGGCGCTGATCGCGGCCGACGGTGCGGCCTGGGCGACGCCGAACGTGAACAGGACACCCGCGGCAGTCAGTGAGAGGGATTTCAAAAGAGTCATGATGGAGAGTTCCAGATTCAGCGGCGCACATCAGACGATGTTGCGCACATAGGCCCACACGCCAATGGCGAAGAACACGGCAAGCCAGGCGAAGTTGATCCACACGGCGGTATCGCCCAAGCGCGAAACGGTGCCGTCGGCCGTGTAGAGTCCTTTGGTCTTTCCCGCCTTCCACAACATGGTGGAATAGAACGTGACCAGCCCGCCGCCGACGAGAACCAGGGTGGCGAAGAACCAGACCACCGCGCCCCATTCATAATGCGGCTTGGAATTCAGGTCGTAATGGAACGGCGCCAGATAGGCCATCCGCAGCGCCTCGCGATCGACCGAGACGATCAGCGCCATCAAGGCATAAAGCGCCATGGCCGAATACGCCTGCAGCGCCGAGCCGCGCACCGGCACCTGACGGGCATACAGCGCCACGCCCACGATCAGCACCAGGGTCAGCCAGAACAGCGGCTGGGTGAACACTTGCATATAAGACGGCAGGCCCAGGGCCCAGAACACGCCGGTGACGAGCTGCAGCGCCACACCCCAGTAGGCGGTCTTCACGCCGATGCGGTGCGCCAGTTCGAGATAGTCTGCCGGGAAATCGTCGCGGGCACGGAAGTAGCGCGCATAACCCAGCAGAAACACCCCGGTCATGGTCAGCGACATGACCATGAAAAACCCGAACCGCCACAGATCGAAGGCGTGAATGCCCATGCCGTTCATCACCGGCACGCCATGCGGCGCGTACCACTGCATCCACTTCTGCGGAAACAGCCCCTGATACGACAGCATGTGCATGATGAAGCCGTCGAAAATGAGCAGCGACAAGGCGCCGGTGGCCCACCACACCGTCGTGTCCGGCGCCTGGGCGGCGTGCGAAACATCGTGGTTCTTGAAATAGAACACGAACCACATCGTGTAGCCGATGCCCAGGCTGAAGATGAAGAAGATCACCCAGAACGCCGACAGCACATTGCTCGTGTACCAGGACGGGTCGTAGATCGTCTGCGTGAACAGCAAGGGAGCCACCCCCAGCACGATGGCCATCGACACGGCCACCTTGGCCACCCCGGTCATCGCCACCGACAGCCGCGCCCACGCAGGTTGTTGGCGGCGCATGAAGGCGATGATGGCCAGCAGGCCCGAACCCAGCGCCAGGTTGACGAAGGCGATGTGGAACGACCACGTCAGCACGTTGAGATACTGGAAAATCCAGGCAGGCGCAGGCAGGCCCGCAGGGTCCTGCAAGGCATGCAGCATGGCGGAAACGGAAGCGTTATCCATGATGTCAATCCTTGGCTTTGATGGGTTGCCGATCCGCAGCTTGCGCCACGGCGGTATGCAGCGGCGTCGCAACGGGCGCGCGGGCGATGAGATGGCCCTCGGCGTTCACCGTGCCGGCGTTGACTGCAGACAGGAAAGTCGCCAGCGCCCTCTGCTCATCGGCGGGCAGGTCGATCTTGGGCATGTAAGGCACGGTGCCATGCGCCAGCGGGCCGGAGAGGAAGCCCTGGATCATCGCCACGTCGGTGGTGCCGTGCAGCAATTGCGGCAGTGGGCGCAGCGGGCCGTCCTTGTTGATCGAATGGCAGTTGGCACAGGCCATGACCGCCAGCAGCCGCCCGGCTTCGATCTGATTCTGCGGCGTGATCACCCGCAGGTCGGCCGGCACGAAGGCCGCCGCCTTCAGCAGCCCTTCCTTGGCGATGACGGGCACCTCATCCTGAATGCCCAGGCCCGGCACGTCGCGGCCGATGATCTGGTTGGAATACATGTATTGCCCCGCCACCCAGGGTTTGCGCAGGCTTTCGCGGGTGCGCTCCTCCGGCCAGATGCCAGCCACCAGTAGAACCACGACCATGGCTGCCGCCAAGGGCACCCGCACCGCCTGTGGTTTGAGATAGACCCACAGCAGATAGGCGCCGATCAGCAGCGACGTGATGGCCAGGGGAACGAAGGTCGTCACGCGGAAGTCGATGTAGCCGAACCAGTGCGGCAGGCGATCCTTGAGCATGATCAAGGCATTGGGCGGCAGCGTGGCCACATACCACATGAACGACAGCGCGCCGCCGACCAGTCCGGTGATGCCGAGCCTGGCCACCGTCTGCCCCACGTCGCGCCGCAGCGGATCACCCTTGGGAATGGCCGCGACGATGATCGTGCCCACCACCGCCGCCGAAGTCAGCATCAGAAAGCCGCGATCGGCCAACTGCGCCGCGAAGTTCAGGTTGTAGAACGCATCGAACACGCTGCCGGTGAGATACCAGCGGTCAGTGCCCGGCCACATCATGAACGACAGAATGCCCACGATCAGCACCAGCGTGGCCACAGAACTCACCACGAAAGTCCAGGTGATCTTCAGGTGGGTTTTCGGGTCGATCTTGCCGATGGTGTAGACCAGCGCGTACACGCCGATCACCTCCACGGTGAAAAAGACCCATTCCGTCGCCCACACCCAGACGAAGTTGTGAATCAGCGCCGAAATGCCGCGCGGGCTGGCCACGGTGACCGAATACCAGATGCCGGGGCCGGTGACCGAACCCCAGATGTAGGAGAACACCAGCAGGAACATGCCGTACTTCTTGATGTACTGCATGATCTCGGGCTTGTTGTCGCGCACCGCCCGGCTCTCCAGCATGGCAAACAGAATGGCAGCGCCAACCGAGGTGTTGGAGGCCAGCACGTGGATCGTGCCGATGATCCCCATCACCCAGGCGGTGCCGATTTGAGGCACATACCACGAGGGGTAAATGCCGAGCAACTCAGACATACGAACTCCTTCAAGCAATGTATCGACGGTGGAATGCGGTCTTGGCGCCGCGATCCGTCTGGTCTATATCCGTGCATCAGTATTCGCTGATATGGATCAGAGAACAAGATGACAAATCGCCGCTGGGAAAACCCTGAATGAGCATTCAAGGTGCAGCCGTCACCCCGCGCAAGACCACCCTGCGCCTGGCGGGTTCGGCCGCTGCTTCACGCCACCCCGATGCAAGCAGGCGTAGCCTAGGAGGGTTCCGGCACACCGTGTCGTCGCGGCAAAGCACGCGCTTGATCCAGATCAATTCAAAATTCGGATGCGCGGGAATTCCAAGCGTGAATGACTGAAACATCCCGCATTTTGCCGAACGGCTGAGCGCAGGCCGCGATGAAAGCCCGCACAACTCAAGTCGTTGAGTCAAATCAATAGACAATCAGATACATCTGATTACATTCATGCTTCGTGCCAAGCCCTGGCACGCACCCACTTACCGGAGATTGCCATGCCGACTTTCGCCCAACGCCACTTCAAACGCACCGCCCTGATCGCCACGCTGGCGCTCGGGTTCGCTGCGCCGTTGCACACAGCCCTTGCCGAGCGCCCCGCTTACAACCTGGGCGAACCGGTCATCGCCCTGGTTCCCATCATCAAACAGCATGAAACGGCCCTCAAGCTCGATGCCGCCCAGCAGGAACAATTCGCCCAATGGCTCAAGACGATGCCGGCCAAACGCGAGGCAGCAGAAGACAAGCTCGCCAACACCCGCCTGCAACTGCGCGAAGCGCTGATGAACGGCATGGGCGACACTCCCGAGCGTCGAGCCCTGATCGAGGACATCGGCAAACAGGAAGCCGCGCTGGCCGCCATGCGCGCGGGCTGTGTGGACAGCATGCGCGCCCTGCTGAACGCCGAGCAGTTCAAGGAAACGGTCGCGCTGTACAAGGCCTCATTGCACAAAAAGCACATGGCCAAGTAAACGTGGCTCAAACAGGCCCAGCAAAACGGCAGGGCGCCTGTAGCCGGCGACTCGCCTCAGTGCAGCGCCTTGTAAAGCTGGTGGGCGAGTTCGCGCGAGATGCCGTCCACCGTCATCAGATCGTCTTCGCTGGCGGCCTCGACGCCACGAATGCCGCCAAACCGCGCCAGCAGCCTGGCGCGGCGTTTGGGACCGATGCCGGGTATGTCTTCGAGCCGAGATCCGCCCGTGCGCACCTTGGCGCGTGCGGCGCGCATGCCGGTGATGGCGAAACGGTGCGCCTCGTCGCGGATCTGCGCCACCAGCATGAGGGCGGCGCTGTCCGCTGGCAGGGTGAGTTTGGGGCGACCGTCGGCAAACACCAGTTCCTCCAGGCCGACCTTGCGGCCCTCGCCCTTTTCCACGCCGACGATCACGCTCGGGTCCAGCCCCAGTTCGGTGAACACCTCGCGCGCCATCGCCACCTGCCCGCGTCCGCCATCGACCAGCACCAGATCGGGCAGACGCGCTTCGCTGGGAGCCTCGCCCTCAGTGGCTGACGCCCCCTGCCCCTGCGCCTCCGCAACACGCTTGTAGCGCCGGGCCAGCACCTGGCGCATCGCCGCATAGTCGTCGCCCGGCGTGATGTCGTGGATGCGAAACCGCCGGTATTGCGCCGGCTGCATGGCGTGTTCGGCATACACCACGCAAGACGCCTGCGTGGCCTCGCCCGCGGTATGGCTGATGTCGAAACATTCCACGCGCAGGCCTTTGGCCTGTTCGGTGTCCAAGCCCAAGACCTGCGCCAGCGCGAAGCTGCGCTCGCGCTGCGAGCCCTCTTCGGCAAGCAGCCGGCTCAACGCGATCTGCGCTCCCTTTTGTGCCATCTCCAGCCAATCACGCCGCTGGCCGCGCGGCTGCGTGACTTGCTGCAGGCGATGCCCGGCATGTTCGCCCAAGGCGTCGAGCCATTCCGCGTCGATGGGCAGCTCGCACACCAGAACCGGCGGCGGCGCCATCTGCAGGTAATGCTGCGCGACGAAGGCCTGCAGCACGCTTTGCGCCGCGTCACGGCCTGCGTTTGGCGAGGGCGCGGCATCATCCGTTGCAGCGTCTTCGAGCTCCAATGCCGCCTGCACCTGGCTGGGAAAATAGGCGCGGTCGCCCAGGTGCCGACCACCCCGCACCATTGCCAGGTTGACACAGGCCCGCCCGCCTTTGAGCGCCACGGCGAGAATGTCCACGTCTTCCGTGCTGCCCACCTCCATGCTTTGCTGCTGCAGCACATTGGAGAGCGCGGCGATCTGGTCGCGCAGCACCGCGGCCTCCTCGAAACGCAGCGCGTCGGAGAGTGTCTGCATCTGACGCTGCAGCTCGTCCATCACCACCGCGTGATCGCCGCGCAGAAAGCGCACCGCGTGCTGCACGTCGCGGCCGTAATCCTCGGCGCTGATCTTGCCCACGCACGGCGCCGTGCAGCGGTGGATCTGGTGCAATAAACACGGCCTGCTGCGGTTGGAAAACACCGTGTCCTCGCAAGTGCGCAACTGGAACACCTTCTGCAGCACGGCGATGCTTTCCTTCACCGACCAGGCGTTGGGGTAGGGGCCGAAGTACTGCTGCCTGCGGTCGGTCGCGCCGCGGTAATACGCCACGCGCGGAAATGGATGCGCCGTGGTGATCTGCAAATACGGATAAGACTTGTCGTCGCGAAACAGAATGTTGTAGCGCGGATGCTGCGTCTTGATCAGGTTGTTTTCGAGCAGCAGCGCCTCGGCCTCGGTGCGCGTGACCGTGGTGTCCAGCCGTGCGATGCGCGACACCATCAGCCCGATGCGCGTGCCGCCGTGGTCTTTCTGGAAGTAGCTCGACACCCGCTTGCGCAGATCGCGCGCCTTGCCCACATAGAGCAGCGCGCCGTCGGCGGCGAAGTAGCGATAGACCCCGGGCAGATGCGGCAGCGCCGCGACTTGCGCGAGCAGATCCGCGCTGTACGGCGAAATGCAAGGGTCGCAGGGATCGGACGGCATGAGCTTTTAGTTCGTCAGTTGCAAGGCCCGCTCGAACACCGCGCGAAACATCGGCGCCGTCAGGCGGCCAGTGTTCTGGTTGTAGCGGCTGCAGTGGTAGCTGTCGATCAAGGCATGACCCCCGATATCATGCTCGGCGCCATGGGCGAAGCGCGCGGCAGAGGCTTTGCGCCCCAGCGCCATCAGCACCGCATCGTGCGCCACCCGGCCCAGGGCGACGATCACCCGCAGATTCGGCATGGCCGAGATCTCCGCCGCGATGAACCGATTGCAGGTGCGAATCTCCGTCGGCAAGGGCTTGTTTTCGGGCGGCAGGCATTTCACCGCGTTGCTGATGCGGCAGCCGTGCAGTTGCAGCCCGTCGTTGGCCCGCAGGGTCGAGGGTGAATCGCCGATGCGCACGGGCGCGGGCCGCGAGGCCAGACCCAGTTCGGTGAGCGTGCCGTAAAGCAGCGGCCCGGCGCCGTCTCCCGTGAACGGACGGCCCGAGGCATTGGCGCCCTTCAGTCCCGGCGCCAGACCCGCGATGAGCAGCGGCGCATCCAGCGGGCCGAAGGGCGGCACCGGCAGACAGGCAAAATCGGGATGATCTTGTTTGACCTGGCGTAAAAAGGCCGCCAGTCGTGGGCACAGACGACAATGCGCATCATAAAAAGACGGTGAATTCAAAGGCGGTGCGTCGCCACCCTGCATTTTCATGAAAATCCAATATCGATGGGATCTGTTTTGCCATGTCGTCGACAACCTCGGCGACATCGGCGTGACCTGGCGGCTGGCGCGGCAACTCGCCGCCGAGCATCAGCAGCAGGTGCGATTATTCCTGGACGATTTCAAGGCCTTCGCGCATATCGCACCGCAGGTGCAGCTTCGCGCTGCGGAGCAGACCATCGCCGGGGTGCAGATTGTGCCCTGGGCGCGACAGGCGCAGGCCACGCCGGGGGATGTCGTCATCGAGATGTTCGGCTGCCATCTGAGCGACGCCTACATCGCGCAAATCGGCAAGGCGTCGCCCAAGCCCGTCTGGCTCAACCTCGAACACCTCAGCGCCGAAAAGTGGGTCGACCTTCATCACCTCAAACCCTCGCCGCAAAGCGGGGGCGTGATGAAATATTTTTACTACCCCGGCTTCACCGACAAGACCGGCGGCCTGCTGCGCGAATCCAGCCTGGTCGCGCAGCGCGACAACTGGCAGATGCAGCCCTCGGCCAAACGCATCGCCCTGCGCGCCCTCGGTCTGCCGCCTCCGCCCGACCATGCGCTCACCGTGCTGCTGTTCAGCTATGCGCGTCAGCGGCTCGACGGCTGGCTGCGCACCCTGGCCGCTTCCGAGCAGCCGGTGGCGCTGTGGGTCTGCCCCGGCCCGGTGATGACGGCGCTCAACGGCTGGCTGGACATGACGCTGCAAACCGGCCAGATCACGACCCGCGGCAGCCTGAGCCTCTACGCCCTGCCCTATATCCCGCAGCAGCGCTTCGACGAGCTGCTCTGGGCGGCCGATGTCTGCATCGTGCGGGGAGAAGATTCCTTCGTCCGGGCGCAATGGGCGGCCAAGCCCTTCGTGTGGCACATCTACCCGCAGGAAGACAGCGCCCACGACCGCAAGCTCGATGCCTTCCTCGATCGCTACCTCGAAAACGCCGACAGCGAACTGCGCGATACCGTGGTGCATTTCTGGACCGCGTGGAACCGTGGCCTCGACCTGGCGCCCGCCTGGCTCGAATGGGTGAGCAAGCTGCCCGAGCTGCAGCGCCATGCGCTCAAGTGGTCGCGTGAGCTGCAAACCCGGACCGACCTGGCCAGTCAACTCGTCGATGAAGTCCACCAACTCGCCAGTGATCGACCCAGCCTTTTCCCCGCCCGTTAGAATAGGAGTTTATTTGAAACCCCACAAACTGTTCAATGAAGATCGCTCAAGAAATTCGCGCCGGTAATGTCATCATGGTTGGCGACAACCCGATGGTGGTGCAAAAGACCGAATACAGCCGCGGCGGCCGCAATGCCGCCACGGTGAAAATGAAACTCAAGAACCTGCTCACCAGCGGCGGCACCGAAGTGGTCTACAAGGCCGACGACAAGCTCGATCCGGTCGTGCTCGATCGCAAGGAATGCACCTATTCCTACTTCGCCGACCCCATGTATGTTTTCATGGATGCCGACTACAACCAGTACGAGGTCGAAAAGGACAATATGGGCGACAGCCTGAACTACCTCGAAGACGGCATGGCCGTTGAAGTGGTGTTCTACGACGGCAAGGCCATCTCCGTCGAATTGCCCACCACCGTGGTGCGCGAGATCATCTACACCGAGCCCGCCATCAAGGGCGACACCTCCGGCAAGGTGCTCAAGCCCGCCAGGCTGGCCACCGGCTTCGAGGTGCCCGTACCGATTTTCGTGGCCACCGGCGACAGGATCGAGATCGACACCCGCACCGGCGAATACCGCAGCCGGGTCTGAGGCCATACGGTCACATCGCCTGTGCGCATGGACAAAGCCGCCTTCGGGCGGTTTTGTCGTTTTTGGCTGGCGCGGCCTGTTGATACGGCCTATTGGTGGCAAGGATATTGCGTGCGCATCGAGTCTCGATAGATGACTGACATACGAATTGCCTACCATCCCAGGAGCCTGTCTTCAAGTCCGACAGGCTCCCAGGCACGTTCACGCAGACAGGACACCTCATGAGCGCCACTCCCCCTTTCGACATGGTGCTGTTTGGCGGCACCGGCGATCTGGCCATGCGCAAGCTGCTGCCCGCGCTGTTTCAGGCGCACCAATCGGGGGCATTGCATCCCGACGGGCGCATCGTGGCACTCGGTCGAGGCGCGTTGACGCTCGACGATTATCTGGCGCAGGTGCGCAACCAATCCGGCCCGCACCTCAAGGCCGATTTCAGCTCCCCTGACTGGGCGGCCTTCGCGGCCCGCATGACCTACCTCAAGCTCGACGCCACCCACCCGGCGGATTTCGATGCCCTGGCCGCACTGCTGGGCGCTGACACCACCCGCGTCACCGTCTGCTACCTCGCCACGGCGCCTTCGCTGTTTGCCGGGATCTGCGCCCAACTCGCCCGCGTGGGCCTCAATCATCCCGCCGTGCGCGTGGTGCTGGAAAAACCCCTGGGCCACGACCTGGAATCGTCCAACGCCATCAATGCGGCAGTGGCGCAGTCGTTTGCCGAGGGGCAGATCTATCGCATCGACCATTATCTGGGCAAGGAGTCGGTGCAGAACCTCATGGCCATACGCTTCGGCAACGTGCTGTTCGAACCGCTGTGGCGCCGCGAGTGGGTGGACAACGTGCAGATCACCATCGCCGAAGATCTCGGCGTGGAGGGGCGCGGCGAGTTCTACGACAAGACCGGCGCGCTGCGCGACATGGTGCAGAACCACTTGCTGCAACTGCTGTGCATGGTGGCGATGGAGCCGCCGGCGAGCCTGCAGGCCGATGCCATCCGCGACGAAAAGCTCAAAGTGCTCAAGGCGCTCAAGCCCTTCACCGAGACCGATGTGGCCGCGCGCACGGTGCGCGGGCAATACCGCGCCGGGGCGATCGACGGCAAGCCAGTGATCGGCTACCTGCAGGAGGCCGACATCGACCCGGCCAGCCGCACCGAAACCTTCGTGGCGATCAAGGCCGAGGTCGTCAACTGGCGCTGGGCCGGAGTGCCTTTCTTCCTGCGCACCGGCAAACGACTGCAGGAGCGGCTGGCGGAGATCGTCATCAACTTCCGGGCCGTGCCGCTGTCGTTGTTCGGCGGCCCGGTCGGTCTGCAGGGCGCCAATCGCCTGGTCATCCGGCTGCAGCCCGATGAGAGCATCAGCCTGCACTTTCTCGCCAAGGAGCCGGGCGACGGCATGCGGCTGCATCCCACCAAGCTCGACCTCGACTTTGAATCCACCGCACAAAAACGTCGCGCCGATGCGTATGAGCGGCTGCTGCTCGACGTGATCCGCGGTCAGCTCGGGCTGTTCATGCGCCGCGACGAACTCACCGCCGCCTGGCGCTGGGTGGCGCCCATCCTGGAGTGCTGGGCGCGCCATGGCGAAGCGCCCAAGACCTATACCGCAGGCACCTGGGGGCCGACTGCATCGAGCGCCCTGCTCGCGCGCGATGGCGCCCTGTGGCATGAGGAGCTGTGAGTGACGCTGCACCTGTGCGCCACCCCGCAGGAGCAGACCTGCCGGCTGGTGCAGGCCATCACCGATGCGCTCGCGCAGGGCATCGCCCAGCGGGGGCATGCCGTGCTGGCCGTCTCGGGCGGGCGCTCGCCCATCGCCTTGTTTCAGGCGCTGGCGCGCGCGCCGATCGCCTGGCCGCGCGTCACGCTCACCCTGGTCGATGAACGCCTGGTGCCGCCCGACCACGCCGACAGCAACGCCGCCCTGGTGCGCGCCCACCTGCTGACCGGTGCCGCCGCGCAGGCCCGCTTCCTGCCTCTGGTCGACGATCCCCTCGATCTGCCCGGCTGCGTGGCCCGCGCCAATGCACGGCTGCACGCGCTCGCGCAACCGCTCACCGTCGCGCTGCTGGGCATGGGCGATGACGGCCACACCGCCTCGCTGTTTCCCGGCGCGGCCGAGTTGCCCAGCGGACTCGATCCCGCCTACCCCCTGCCCTACCTGGCCGTCACCCCGCCAAGCGCCGCGCATGCGCGCATCAGCCTGAGCCTGGCGGCGCTGCTCGGCGCCGGTCGGCTGCTGTTGTCGATTTCGGGCGAGGCCAAACGCGCGGTCTACGCGCGTGCCAGCGCGCCGCCGCCCAGCCCGCAACTGCCCGTCAGCTACCTCATCCAGCAATCCCGAACGCCGTTCGACGCCTATTGGTCTCCTGTTTGATCCAGTTTGACTCCCATCCGACAGTCTGCGGTTTATTCTTTGCTTGTCAGCCTTTCCCCCGAATCGCGCCGCTCGACGACCTCCTTCTCGGCGAATGCCTGCTCCCTCCCATCCATGACGCCCACCCCAGGATTTTCCCGCTGCAGCGGCGTGCTGCTGCACCTCACCAGTCTTCCCGGCCCGCATGGCAGCGGCGATCTCGGGCCTGCGGCCTACCACTTCATCGACTGGCTGCACGCTGCCGGGCAGTCGGTGTGGCAATTCCTGCCGCTGGGCGGCATCGGTCTGGGCGGCTCGCCTTACATGAGCACCTCGGCCTTCGCCGGCAATGTGCTGCTGATCGACCTGGCCGAGCTGCAGCATCGCGGCTGGCTGCAAGCCGACGATCTGACCGCGGAGGAGGAGTTGTCGGACGAGCGCGTGCAGTTCGACCGCGTCATCCCCTTTCGCATGGAACGCCTGCGCCGCGCCGCGCTGCGGTTCGAGGCCACGGCCACGCCGGAAGAGCGCGCCGATCTGTCCGCCTTCCGCGCCGAACAATCCGCCTGGCTCGACGACTACGCGCTGTTCATGGCGCTGTCCGAGCACCACGGCGGGCAGCCCTGGCAAACCTGGGACGCCGCGCTGGTGCGGCGCCAGCCCGAGGCGCTGCAGCAGGCGCGCGCGCGGCACGCCGAGCGCATCGCCTTCTGGACCTTTGCCCAGTGGCGCTTTTTCCGCCAGTGGGCCGCGCTGCGCGCCTATGCCCACGGCAAAGGCGTGCGACTGATGGGCGACATGCCGATTTTCATTTCTCTGGACAGCGCCGACGTCTGGGCCCGGGCCGACCTGTTCCAGCTCGACGCCAGCGGCAACCCCACGGTGGTCACTGGTGTGCCGCCGGACTATTTTTCCGCCACCGGCCAGCGCTGGGGCAATCCGCATTACCGCTGGGCGGCGCATGAGGCCGAAGGCTTTGCCTGGTGGATCGCGCGGCTGCGCGCCACCTTCGCGCTGGTCGACTGGGTGCGCGTCGATCATTTCCGCGGCTTCGAGAGCTGCTGGGAAATTCCCGCGGACGAGCCCACGGCCATCGGCGGCCGCTGGGTGCGGGCGCCGGGAGCGGCGTTGTTCGAGGCGGTCTCCCAAGCGCTCGGCCCGCTGCCCATCATTGCCGAAGACCTGGGTGTCATCACCCCGGAAGTCAGCGCGCTGCGCCAGCGCTTCGGCTTTCCCGGCATGCGCATCCTGCACTTCGCCTGGGGGCAGAGCGACGGCAGCCGCAACGCCTACCTGCCGCACAACTACACCCGCGACACCGTGGTCTATCCCGGCACGCACGACAACGACACCACCGAGGGCTGGTGGGCTGCCGCGCCCGAGGCCGTGCGCCACCATCTGCGCGAATACCTCGCCTGCGACGGCAGCGACATCGCCTGGACGCTGATACGCACCGCCAGCGCCAGCGTGGCCGACATCGCCCTGTTCGCCATGCAGGACGTGCTGCGGCAGGACGGCACGCATCGCATGAACACGCCCGGCACGGCGCAGGGCAACTGGGCCTGGCGCTTCACCTGGAACCAGGTACAACCGGGCCATGCGGCCGATCTGCTGCGGCTCGGCCAGCTCTACAACCGCCTTCCCTGACACGAACCTGCGCCATGCTCACCGAACACGACATCGCCGATCTCACCGCCGGACGCCACGCCGATCCTTTCAGCGTGCTGGGCATGCATCTGCGCGGCGCCACGCTGTGGGTGAATGCCGTACTGCCCGGCGCGCTGGGCGTGGAAGTCATCGATCGCGCCAGCGGCGAGACGGCCGCCAAGCTGGGAAGGCAGGAAGACACCTTCGTCTTCAGCGCCCGCATGGGTCGCCGCCACAAGCCGTTCGACTATCTGCTGCGCGTGACCTGGCCGCCCTTGCAACCGGGAGACCCTGACTGGGTGGTCGATGTCGAAGACCCCTATCGCTTCCCGCTCGTGCTGGGCGAGACCGATGCCTGGCTGCTGGCCGAAGGCACCCATCTGCGCCCCTACGAATGTCTGGGCGCGCACCCGGGCGAGATGCTGGGCGTGGCCGGCACGCGCTTTGCCGTGTGGGCGCCCAATGCAAGGCGCGTTTCGGTGATCGGCGATTTCAACGGTTGGGACGGACGCCGCCACCCCATGCGGCTGCGGCGCGAATGCGGCGTATGGGAAATCTTCCTGCCCGGCGTGGGCAAAGGGGCGCTGTACAAGTTCGAGCTCCTCACGCCGCACGGCGACATCCTGCAAAAAGCCGATCCGATGGCGTTTCGCGCCGAATTGCGGCCGGGTACCGCCAGCATCGTGCAGGGCCTGCCGCCGCTGCATCCCATCCGCCACGACATGGCGCAGATCAATGATTTTTCGGCCCCCATCAGCATTTACGAGGTGCACGTGGGCTCGTGGCGCAAGGCGGAAGGCTGGCGCTGGCTGAACTGGCGCGAACTGGCCGATACCCTGGTGCCCTACGCCCGCGACCTGGGCTTCACCCATCTGGAACTGCTGCCCATCAGCGAACACCCGTTCGACGGCTCCTGGGGCTACCAGCCCATCAGCCTGTACGCGCCGACGGCGCGCTTCGGCTCGCCCGAAGACTTTCAATTTTTCGTCGATGCCGCGCACGAAGCCGGGCTGGGCGTCATCCTCGACTGGGTGCCCGCGCACTTTCCATCCGACCCGCACGGACTGGCCAATTTCGACGGCACCCACCTGTACGAACATGCCGACCCGCGGGAAGGCTTTCACCACGACTGGAACACCCTGATCTACAACTTCGGTCGCGTTGAGGTGCGCAACTATCTGGTGGCCAACGCGCTGTACTGGCTGGAACGCTTCGATGTGGACGGCCTGCGCGTGGACGCCGTGGCCTCCATGCTCTACCGCGACTACAGCCGCCCGGCCGGGCAGTGGCTGCCCAACCAGTTCGGCGGGCGCGAGAACCTCGAAGCCATCGACTTCCTGCGCCGCATGAACCACACCGTGGGCGTGCAGCGCCCCGGCGCCATCACCATCGCGGAGGAATCCACCGCCTTCCCCGGCGTGAGCCGCCCGCCCAGCGACGACCTGCAAGGCGGCGGCCTGGGCTTTCATTACAAGTGGAACATGGGCTGGATGCACGACACGCTGAGCTATATGCGCCGCGACCCGGTGCACCGCAAGTACCACCACAACGAGCTGACCTTCAGCATGATGTATGCCTATGACGAAAACTTCGTGCTGCCGCTCTCGCACGACGAAGTGGTGCATGGCAAAGGCTCGCTGATCTCCAAGATGCCCGGCGATCACTGGCAGCAGTTCGCCAATCTGCGCGCCTATTTCGGCTATCTGTTCAGCCACCCCGGCAAGAAGCTGCTGTTCATGGGCGACGAATTCGCCCAATGGCCCGAGTGGCAGTCCGACTACAGCCTCGATTGGGACGCCCTGCTGCACGCCCCCCACCGCGGCGTGCAGCGCCTGGTGCGCGACCTCAACCTCACCTACCGCGCCCACCCGGCGCTGCACCAGCTCGACCATCACCCGGAGGGCTTTTCCTGGATCACTTTCGATGACGCTGAAGCGTCCGTGCTCGCTTTCGAGCGCGCCGCGCGCGACGGCAGCCGTTTCGTCGTGCTGTGCAACTTCACCCCCACGCCGCGCCCGGGCTACCGCGTCGGCGTGGCGCAAGGCGGGCGCTGGGAGGTGCTGATCAACACCGACGATCCGGTGTATGACGGTTCCGGGCTGCCGCTGGACTTGCGCGAAGCCCAGTCCCTGCCCGCGCACGGCCGAGCGTTCTCGCTGCAGCTCACGCTGCCGCCGCTGGCCTGCGTCATCCTGCGCCCGGTGTCCTGAACCATGAAAACCCCTGGCCGCAAAACGCCGCACCACGCTGCGCCCGCCCCCATCGGGCTGCAGGCTGCACGGGTCACCACCCTGGGGGCGCAACTGCATCCAGACGGCGTGCACTTCGCCCTGGCCGCGCCGCATGCGCAGGCCGTGGAGCTTTGCCTGTTCGCCCCGGATGGGCAGACCGAAGTCGCCCGCCTGCCCCTGCACGGGCGACGCGATGGCATCTGGCAAGGCGCCCTGCCCGCCAAGGTCGGCGGCGTGGAAGGGCTGATCTACGGCTGGCGGGTGCATGGCCCGTGGTCGCCAGACGAAGGCCACCGATTCAACCCGGCCAAGCTGCTGCTCGACCCCTGCGCACGCGAGGTCGTCGGCCGCTATGACGGCAGCGATATCCACCTCGGCCACGATCCCGCCCACCCCGACCGCCCCGACCCGCGCGACAACGCCGCCACCGCGCTCAAGGCCCGCGTCGTCGCCGACCTGCCCCCGCCGGTGCAGCCGCGCCCCGTGATCGACCCGGCGCAGCGCGTCATCTACGAACTGCACGTCAAGGGCTACACCGCACAACACCCCGACGTGCCGCCCGAGCTGCGCGGCAGCTACGCCGGGCTGGCGCATCCGGCCGCCATCGACCACCTCAAGGCGCTGGGCGTCACCACCGTCGACCTGCTGCCCATCGCTTTTCGCGCCGACGAAGCCCGGCTGCTGCGCATGGGCCTGAGCAATTACTGGGGTTACTCCCCCATCGCCTGGGCCGCGCCCGAAACCCGGCTGTGGAGCGGCAGCGAAGGCACTACGCCGCGCAGCGAGTTTCGCGCCCTGGTCGAAGCCCTGCATGCCGCCGGGCTGGAGGTGATCCTCGACGTGGTCTACAACCACACCGCCGAACTCGACCCGCACACCGGCCCCACGCTGTCGCTGCGCGGCATCGACAACGCGCTCTACTACCACCTCGATGCGCAGAACCCCGGCCGCAACCTCGACTGGACGGGCTGCGGCAACAGCGTCAATCTGAACGAGCCGCTGGTGCTGCGCGTGGTCATGGACAGCCTGCGCCGCTGGGTGAATGAATTCGGCGTGGACGGCTTTCGCTTCGATCTGGCCAGCACTCTGGCGCGCGGCACGGCGCGAGTGCAGAACGAATTCCAGCCCGACGGCGCTTTTCTCAGCGCCATCGCGCAAGACCCGGTGCTGTGCAACCGTTTGATGATCGCCGAGCCCTGGGATCTGGGGCCGGGCGGCTATCGTCTGGGCGGTTTTCCGCCTGGCTGGCTGGAGTGGAACGACCGCTACCGCGACACCCAGCGCAGCTTCTGGCTGCAGCACCAGAACGCGCCCAGCGAGTTCGCCACCCGGCTGGCCGGATCGAGCGATGTCTTTCGCCCGGCGCTGCGCGGCGCGCACAGCAGCGTGAACTTCGTCACCGCGCACGACGGCTTCACCCTGCGCGATCTGGTGAGCTACGCGCATCGCCACAACCAGGCCAACGGTGAAGACAACCGCGACGGCCACGGCCACAACCTCAGCACCAACAACGGCGTCGAAGGGCCGACGCAAATCCCGGAAATCCTCGCCGCGCGCGCCCGGCAAAGCCGCGCCCTGCTCGCCGTCACCCTGTTCTCGCTGGGCACTCCCATGCTGCTGGCGGGCGACGAACTCGGTCGCACCCAGCAGGGCAACAACAACGCCTACTGCCAGGACAACCCGGTTTCCTGGATGAACTGGGCACAGGCCGACCTTGGCCTGCGCGATTTCGTGCGCGGCGCGTTGGCGCTGCGACGCGAACTGCCCCTGCTGCAAAGCCACGCCTGGTGGGCCCCGGCCGCCACCGCGACCCAACCCGGCGCAGCGTGGTACCGGGCCGACGGACGCCCGATGGAGCAGGCCGACTGGGCGCGCGACGACCACGGCGCACTCATGGTTTTGCTGAAAACCGCTTCGCAACAGGTTCTGATTCTGATCAATGCCGAGGGGCAGGAAGTCCCCTTCACCCTCAGGCCGGGGGCGTGGCTGCTTAGACTGTCCACCAACGATGGCTTGGTCGCCCCGCGCGGTGACAAGGTGCGGCGACTCCACGGGCAGCAAACCCTGCCGCCCACCAGCCTGTGGATCGCCATGCTGGAGGACGCCGCGCCGCACACAACAGGAGACCCATTGGCATGACCTTCAGCATGAAACTCGTCACCCGACCGACCACCCCGTTCGAAGGCCAGCGCCCCGGCACCTCCGGGCTGCGCAAAAAGGTCAGCGTGTTCCAGCAACCCGGCTATCTCGACAACTTCGTGCAGGCCTTGTTCGACGTGCTGGGCGACGCCGGCGGCAAGACGCTGGTGGTCGGCGGCGATGGGCGCTTCTACAACCGCGTGGCCATCCAGACCATCCTGCGCATGGCCGCGGCGCACGGCTATGCCCGCGTGCTGGTGGGGCAAGGCGGCATTCTGTCCACGCCGGCGATGAGCGCGGTCATCCGCCGCCGGGGGGCCAGCGGCGGCATTGTGCTGTCGGCCAGCCACAATCCCGGCGGGCCGCAAGGCGACTTCGGCATCAAGTACAACATCGCCAACGGCGGCCCGGCGCCCGAATCGGTCACCGAGGCCATCTACCGGCGCTCGCGCGAAGTGCATGAAATCCGCACCGTCGACAGCCCCGACCTGCCGCTCGACGCCCTGGGCGTCCACACCCTGCTGGGCACGCAGATCGACATCATCGACCCCGTGGCCGACTACTGCGCGGTGCAGCGCGAACTGTTCGATTTCGACGCCATCCGCGCCCTGTTCGCCCGCGGCTTCCGCCTGCGGCTCGACACCCTGTGGGCGGTCGGCGGCCCCTACGCCCGCGCGCTGCTCGAAGACGAGCTCGGCGCCCCCAAGGGCACGGTGGTCCACGCCGAGCCGCGCGAAGACTTCGGCGGCCTGCACCCCGATCCCAATCCGGTCAACGCCACCGAACTGATCGAGCACATGGCTGCCGCCGACGCCCCCGACATGGGCGCCGCCACCGATGGCGACGCCGACCGCAACATGATCGTCGGCCGCAACTTCGTGGTCTCGCCCTCCGACAGCCTGGCCGTGCTGGCGGCGCACGCCACGCGCATTCCGGGCTACGCGGCAGGGCTGGCGGGCGTGGCGCGTTCCATGCCCACGTCCACCGCCGTCGATCGTGTTGCCGCCTCGCTGGGCATAGCCTGCTACGAGACACCCACTGGCTGGAAGTTCTTCGGCAACCTGCTCGACGCGGGCAAGGTCACGCTGTGCGGCGAGGAAAGCTACGGCACCGGCTCTAACCACATCCGCGAAAAAGACGGTCTGTGGGCCGTGCTGTTCTGGCTCAATCTCATCGCCGTCACCGGCAAGTCGGTGGAGCAACTGGTGCGCGAGCTCTGGGCCGAGCATGGCCGCTGCGTGTATTCGCGTCACGACTACGAGGGCATCCCCACTGAACGGGCCGACGCGCTGATGCGCGAGCTGCGCGCCGCCCTGCCCGAACTGCCCGGCAAGAGGCTCGCGGGCGAACCTGTGGCCGTCGCCGACGACTTTGCCTACACCGACCCCGTCGACGGCAGCGTGAGCAGCAGGCAGGGTGTGCGCATCGTTCTGCAAGGCGGCTCGCGCGTGGTGTTCCGGCTCTCGGGCACGGGCACCGAAGGCGCGACGCTGCGCATCTACCTGGAGCGCCACGAGCCCGATCCGGCGCGCCACGATCTGCCCGCGCAGCAGGCGCTCGCTCCGCTCATCGCCCTGGCCGAGCAAGTGGCCCGGGTGCGTCACTGGACGGGCATGGGCGCCCCCAGCGTCATGACCTGATCCACCATCCGAGTTTGCGCTTCACCCCCAAAACACCCAGGAGACCTGCCATGAATCAGAACAGCCCCTTGAGCCCGATGATCCTGCAAGATCGCCAGATGCAGCCGCACATGCTGGTGCGCCGCTCAATCGCCCTCGTGCTGGCGGGCGGGCGGGGTTCGCGCCTGAAGCAGCTCACCGACAAGCGCGCCAAGCCCGCGGTGTATTTTGGCGGCAAGTTCCGCATCATCGACTTCGCGCTGTCCAACTGCGTCAATTCCGGCATCCGCCGCATCGGTGTCATCACCCAGTACAAATCGCACTCGCTGCTGCGCCACCTGCAGCGCGGCTGGAGCTTTCTGCGCGCCGAACTCAACGAAATGGTCGATCTGCTGCCCGCGCAACAGCGCGTGGACGAAGAACACTGGTATCGCGGCACGGGAGACGCGGTCTATCAGAACATCGACATCATCCAGTCGAGCAAGCCTGAATACGTGGTCGTCCTCGCCGGCGACCACGTCTACAAGATGGACTATTCCATCATGCTGCAAGACCACGTGCAAAGCGGCGCCCAGGTCACCGTCGGCTGCATCGAAGTGCCGCGCGCCGAGGCCAGCGCCTTCGGCGTCATGGCCATCGACGACAAGCGCAGAATCGTCGAATTCGTCGAAAAGCCCGCCGATCCTCCCGCCATGCCCGGCAACGAGCAGATGTCGCTGGCCAGCATGGGCATCTACATCTTCAACGCCGCCTACCTCTACCGCATGCTCGAAGAAGACATGGCCGACGCGGCATCCTCGCACGACTTCGGCAAGGACATCGTCCCCGAAGCGGTGCGCCAGGGCATGGCGCACGCCCACCCTTTCTCGATGTCGTGCGTGCAGGGCGGGCAGCAAAGCCAGCCCTACTGGCGCGACGTCGGTACGCTCGACGCCTTCTGGGCCGCCAACCTCGACCTCGCCTCGGTCACCCCCGAACTCAACCTCTACGACACCGAATGGCCGATCTGGACCAGCCAGCGCCAGCTCCCCCCCGCCAAGTTCGTGCAAGACCACAACGGCAGCCACGGCAAGACCATCAATATGATGGTCTCGGGCGGATGCATTCTCTCGGGCTCCTCGGTGAGCAACTCGGTGCTGTTCTCCAATGTGCGGGTGCACTCCTTCTGCACCATCAACGAAAGCGTGCTGCTGCCCGACGTGCTCGTCAACCGCTCGTGCCGCTTGAACAAGGTCATCGTCGACCGCGGCTGCGTACTGCCCGAGGGCATGGTGATCGGCGAAGACCCCGAGCTCGACGCCCAGCGCTTCGAGCGCACCGCCAGCGGCGTCGTGCTGGTGACCAAGAAGATGCTGCGCGCACTCGGCGAGACCGAACTGAACGAGGAAGACGATGACTGAACCTAGCCCCCAAGCTGCGGCTTCGCCTGCGCTGCCCCCCGAGAGGGCGCACCCCGCCTTGGGGCGGCCCGGCGGCGGGGTGGCCTTGCGCGTGCTGCAGGTCAGCGCCGAAATCTTTCCCCTGCTCAAGACCGGCGGTCTGGCCGACGTCACCGGCGCGCTGCCCGCGGCGCTGGCCAGCGCCGGTTGCGAGGTGCGCGTGCTGCTGCCGGGTTTTCCCGCCATCCGCTCGGGTCTGCAGGGCGAGCAGGCCGTGGGCCGGTTCACCCTGCCCTGGGGCGAGACCGTGGGCGTGCTCGCAGGAACCCTGCCCGCCGTCGGCGGCGCCGCGGATCAGCCGGTGCGCGCCTACGTGCTCGACGCCCCCGGCCTGTACGACCGCGCGGGCAATCCCTACGAAGACGCGCAGCGCCGCCCCTACGCCGACAACCATCGGCGCTTTGCCGCGCTGGGCTGGGCCGCAGAACGGCTCGCGCACGGCCTGGACCCCGCCTGGGCGCCGCACCTGGTGCACGGTCACGACTGGCATGCCGGTCTGGCCCCCGCCTGCCTCAAGCTCAGCGCCGGCAAACCCGTGCCCTGCATCCATACGGTGCACAACCTCGCCTATCAGGGCGTTTTCCCGGCCGAGACCTTCGGCGAACTCGGCCTGCCTGCTTCTGCGTTTCAGGTCGAAGGACTGGAGTTCTACGGACAGCTTTCGTTCATGAAAGCCGGTTTGTATTACGCCGACAGGATCACCACGGTCAGCGTCACCTATTCGCACGAAATCCAGACACCCGAACAGGGCTTCGGCCTCGACGGTCTGCTGCGCACCCGGCGCGGCGATCTCTGCGGCATTCTGAATGCGGTCGATACCGCGATCTGGAACCCCGCCACCGACGTGCATATTCCGCGGCATTACAGTGCCGAGCATCTCGCGGGCAAATCGCATTGCAAGGCGGCGCTGCAACAAGAAGCCGGCCTGGCCGTGAGCAAGCAGGCGCCGCTGTTCACCGTGGTCAGCCGCCTGACCGAGCAGAAAGGACTCAACCTGGTGCTCGCCGGCATCGACACCGTCGTCGAAGGCGGCGGGCAGTTGCTGGTGCTGGGCAGCGGCGACCACGAGCTGGAATCCGCCTTCGCCCATGCGGCGCAGCGCCATGCGGGCAGCGTCGCCCTGCGCGTCGGCTACGACGAGCCTTTGGCCCACCGTATTTTTGCCGGCAGCGACATCACCCTCGTACCCTCGCGCTTCGAGCCCTGCGGCCTGACGCAGATGTACGGCCTGCTCTACGGCAGCCTGCCGCTGGTGCGCGCCGTGGGCGGCCTGGCCGACACCGTGGTCGATGCCGACCTCGCCACGCTCGAAGACGGCACGGCAACTGGCATCGTTTTTGCTAACTTCTCCGAGGCTCATTATCGTCACGCGGTGCGCCGAGCGCTGGCTCTCTATCGCCAGCCGCGCACCTGGTCGCGGGTACGGCAAACCGGCATGCATCAAGACTTCGGCTGGACTCGGTCTGCCCGGCAATACCACGCGCTCTACCAGTCCGTCCTGACAGATTTCGCTCGCGCTCACCCATGACCCCCGAACCCAAACCGCCTCTGCCCGAAGCCGCCTCGGTCCCCTTCGTCCACGACACGCCGCCGCGCGACGTGGAGTCGCTCAAGCGTGCGATCTCCAACAAGCTGATGTTCCAGATCGGCAAAGACCCGCTCTCGGCCCAGCCCATCGACTGGCTGCATGCGGCCTCGTATGCCGTGCGCGACCTCATGGTGGAGCACTGGTTCGACACCACCCACGCCCGCAACATGCAGGACGCCAAGCAGGTGTATTACCTGTCGATGGAATTTCTCATCGGCCGCACCTTCACCAATGCCCTGATCGCCATGGAGCTCACCGAGCCGCTGCGCCAGGCGCTGCACGAACTGGGCGTCGACATGGACGCCATCGCCGATCTGGAGCCCGATGCCGCTTTGGGCAACGGCGGCCTGGGCCGGCTGGCGGCCTGCTTTCTCGACAGCATGGCCACGCTGGGCATTCCCGGCTACGGCTACGGCATCCGCTACGAATATGGCATGTTCCGCCAGACCCTCGTCGATGGGCGACAGGTCGAAGTGCCCGATTACTGGCTCACCGCAGGCAACCCCTGGGAGTTTGCGCGCCCCGAAGTGGTGTACCGGGTGCAGTTCGGCGGCCATGTCATCAAGGAGGGCGACCGCGCCCGCTGGGTCGATACCCACGATGTCGAGGCCATGGCCTACGACACCATCATCCCCGGCTACGACACCACCACGACCAACACCCTGCGGCTGTGGTCGGCCAAGGCCACCAAGGAGATCGACCTTTCCGCCTTCAACCGCGGCGACTATTTCGGCGCGGTGGAGGAGAAAAACCACTCCGAGAACGTCTCGCGCGTGCTCTACCCCGACGACTCGACCGACGCCGGGCGCGAGCTGCGGCTGCACCAGGAATACTTTTTCTGCAGCGCCAGCGTGCAGGATTTGATGCGCCGCTACCTGCAGACGCACACCACCTTCGACCAGTTCGCCGACAAGGTGGCCATCCACCTCAACGACACCCATCCGGTGCTCGCCATCCCCGAGCTGATGCGCCTGTTCCTCGACGTGCATCACCTGCCCTTCAACGATGCCTGGCGCATCTGCCAGGGCGTGTTTTCCTACACCAACCACACCCTGATGTCCGAGGCGCTGGAAACCTGGCCGATCGACATGCTGGGCCGCGTGCTGCCTCGCCATCTGCAGATCATCCTCGACATCAACGCCAACTTTCTCAACAAACTGACGCAAAAGCATGGGCATGACGTCGATCTCATGCGACACGTCTCGCTGGTCAACGAATCGGGCACGCGCTCGGTGCGCATGGCCTACCTCGCCGTGCTCGCCAGCCATTCGGTCAACGGCGTGTCGGCGCTGCATTCCGAACTGATGCAGCAATCCATCTTCGCCGATTTCGCCCGCCTCTGGCCCACGCGCTTCAACAACAAGACCAACGGCATCACCCAGCGCCGCTGGCTCGCGCTGGCCAATCCGCCGCTGGCCGCGCTGCTCGACAAGACCATCGGCGCCCACTGGCGCCGCGATCTGTCCGAGCTGTCCAGGCTGCGCCCGCTGCTGGACAGCTCCGATCTCATCTCCGAATTTCAGAGCGCCAAGCGCAGCAACAAGGTGCGCTTCTCCGCCTGGCTGCAGACGCATCACGGCGTGACCATCCCGGTCGATGCGCTGTACGACGTGCAGGTCAAGCGCATTCACGAATACAAGCGGCAGTTGCTCAATGTGCTGCACGTCATCACCCGCTACCTGCGCATCATCGAGCAGCCGGGCAGTGTCACGGTGCCGCGCGTGGTGATATTTGCCGGCAAGGCGGCTTCGGCCTACCACATCGCCAAGCTCATCATCCAGCTCATCAACGACGTCGCCAGGACGGTCAACCACGATGACCGCGTGGGCGATCTGCTCAAGGTGGTGTTCGTGCCCAACTACGGCGTGAGTGCGGCCGAAGTCATCATTCCCGCAGCCGATCTGTCCGAGCAGATTTCCACCGCTGGCACCGAGGCTTCGGGCACGGGCAATATGAAACTCGCGCTCAATGGCGCGCTCACCATCGGCACGCTCGACGGCGCCAATGTCGAAATTCAGGAAAACGTCGGCGCCGACAATATGTTCATTTTCGGCCTCACCGCAGGCGAAGTGACCGACCTGCGCATGACTGGCTACCAGCCCCATGCCATCGTCAGCGCCAGCCCCGAGTTGTCGCGCGTGCTCGACACCCTGCGCGACGGCCGCTTCAGCCCGCAAGAGCCGCACCGCTACCTGAGCCTCTACGACCTGCTGGTCAACTGGGGCGACCATTACATGCTGCTGGCCGACTATGCCAGCTATATCGCCGCCCAAGCCAGGGTCGATGCGCTTTACCGCCAGCCCGAAGAATGGGCGAAAAAGGCGCTCGCCAACGTGGCCGGCATGGGCCCGTTCTCCTCCGACCGCACCATTGCCGAGTACGCCGAACAGATCTGGCACGCCAAACCCTTGCTAAGCTGAATACCGTCTACCCGCAACCCGCCCATCGACCGCTTTTTGCCCGACCAAGCTCATGCCCGCACCCAAGACCCTCGACACCGCCGGCCTGCGACTGGAGTTCACCCGCCACGGCGAGCAGGCGTTCGCCACTGCGCTCAAGACCCTCGCCGCCCTGCCCAACAAGCCGCAAGACCTGGTGAGCCAAACGGTACTCAACGGCAGCGAAAACCGCCCCGCCTGGCATGTGCTGTCGCGACTGGGCGCCAAGGGGCTTGACGCCCCCTCGCAGGCCGCCGCCGACTTTCTCCAAGCCGAGTTCGCCCGCATGGCCGACTGGGTGGACCAACAGGTGGCCGACGCCGGGACGGAAGGGCTGGACATCATTCACCTCGGCGCGGGCGGCTCCGAAACGCCGATGCTCGCGCTGCACACCGCGCTCTCGGTGCTGCAGAGCGCGCGCTGCCGGGTGCACTGGGTCGCCAACCTCGACGGCGCCACGATCGACGCTGCACTAGCCGCAGCCAAGCCCGAGCGCACCTGGATCCTCATCAACAGCAAGTCCTTCCGCACCCAGGAAGTCATGCGCAATGCCGATATCGCCCTGCGCTGGCTGAGCGATGCCATTGGCGCCGACCCGGCGCGCCAACGTCTGGTCGCGCTCACCGCGAATGCCGAACTGGCGCAGCAGCGCTTCGGCCTGCCCGCCGACCAGATCTTCCGTTCGCTGCCTGAAATCGGCGGTCGCTTTTCGCTCTGGAGCGCCCACGGCATGGTGCTGCTGCTGGCATTCGGCCGTGAAACGGTGACCCAGCTCCACGCCGGCGCGCACGACATGGACGAGCACTTCCTGAACACCCCGCTGGAGGGCAGCGCCCCCGGGCTGATGGCCGGCCTGTCGCACGCCTACCGCGTGCGCTTCGGTCTGCCGTTGCTGTCCATCGGGCTGTATGGCGATGCGTTTTCGCACATGCCCCTGTACCTGCAGCAACTGCTGATGGAGTCGCTGGGCAAGTCCACCAGCGCCGACGGCATGCAGCCCGTGCATGTGAGCGGGCCCGCCGTCATCAGCGGCGTAGGCACGCCGGTGCAGCACACCTACTTTCAACTGCTGCACCAGGCCGCAGTGCCCGTGTTCCACGAAATCGTCGCCGTGGCCCATCCCTGGCACCGCCACCTGCGCGAACATCTGGCGCTGCTCGCCAACGCGCTGGGCCAGGCCGACGCGCTGTGGAACGGCAAGGACGCCTCCAGTTGGCAGACCGAACTCATGGCCCAGGGCATGTCTGAGCAGGCCGCGCTGCGCGCCGCGCATCACCGCGCCTGCCCCGGGGGGCGTCCCTCCACTTTCATCTGGATGGAGCGCCTGAGCGCCTACCACCTCGGCGCCCTGCTGGCTCTCTACGAACACCGCACGGTGGTGGAAGGCTGGCTCTACGGCATCAATCCTTTCGACCAATGGGGTGTGGAACTCGGCAAGACCCTGGCGACCCGCATCGAAAACGCCCTGCTGTCGCAGAACACCCAGGGACTGAGCCCCGAGACCGCCGCCTCGCTGGCCTACCTGCACGCGCGCGGCGGCTGAATCCTGCCGTCGACCCAGCTTGCGACCGGTTCGCACGGCGTTCCCCTGTAGCGGACAATGCCAGCCCCCTGGGACGCCCATCAGGGTTCTACTTCCCCATCTCGAATACCCCGAACGGCTTTTCGTCAACATCCGCTCTGCCCATGCACAACCGCCAGTCCAGCACCAAGCTTGCCCCGCGCTCCAAGGAGGGCTGGCGGGCGTACTGGTATCGGGTGATGTACTACCACGATGCGCGCGACGAGAAGCTCTTCGATCTGGTGCTGATCGGCTTCATTCTGCTCAGCGTGCTGATCACCGTGCTCGACTCGGTGCAGGCGGTGCATGCGCGTGCGCATGGTGTTTTTTACATTCTGGAATGGTTTTTCACCATCGCCTTCACGATGGAGTACTTGCTGCGGCTGTCGGTCGTGCGTAATCCCTGGAGCTATGCCCGCAGTTTCTTCGGCATCATCGATCTGTCTTCTTTTCTGCCGGCCTACCTCGAACTGCTGTTTCTCGGTTCGGGCCACCTCACGGTGATCCGCACCCTGCGCGTGCTGCGGATTTTCCGCATTCTCAAGCTGATGGAATACACCAGCGCATCCAATCAGATGCTTGATGCGCTGTCGCGCAGCAAGAACAAGATCTTCGTGTTCGTGCTCAGCGTGCTCACGCTGACCACCATTTTCGGCTCGATCATGTATCTGGTCGAGGGGCCGAAAAACGGCTTCACCAGCATTCCGCGCGGCATTTACTGGGCCATCGTCACCATGGCCACGGTGGGCTTCGGCGACATCACGCCCAAGACGCCGCTGGGTCAGATCATCACCTCGGGCATCATCATCGTGGGCTACGGCATCATCGCCGTGCCGACGGGGATCTATTCGGCGGAATTGGTCAACTCGTATCGAGAGCAGCGCCGCATCGAGAAGCACCGCCAGGCCAAAGAGGAACAGGCCACGCAGTGCCCACGCTGCGGCTTGGTTGGGCACACTGCGGATGCCCGCTATTGCCGCCGCTGCGGGCAGGCGCTGCCGGGCATCAACGCGGCCACATCTTCCCCGGATTCATCAGATTCTGCGGATCGAGCGCCTGTTTGAGGGCGCGCATCTGGGCGAGCGCCACGGGGTTGCCATAGCGCGCGAGCTCGTCGCGCTTGAGCTGGCCGACGCCATGCTCCGCCGAGAAGGTGCCGCCGCAGGACACCGCGGCATCATGCACGATGCGGTTGCATGCGCCCTGATGCTCGGCGAGAAAACGCGCCGCATCCACCCCCACCGGCGCCTGCACGTTGTAGTGCAGATTGCCGTCTCCCAAATGACCGAAGACCACCAGACGCGCGCCGGGCAGCGCCTGCGTGACCAGCTCGGCGGTGGACTCGACAAAGGCGACCATGTGCGACAGCGGCACGCCGATATCGTGCTTGATGTTCAGCCCTTCCTGCGCCTGCGCCAGCGGAATCGACTCGCGCAGATGCCACAGCGAGCGGCTTTGCGCCAGACTCTGCGCCACTGCGGCATCGACGATCTGGCCCGCATCCAGTGCGGCTTGCAACAAGGCTTCCAGTCGCACCCTGCCCTGCGCCTCGCCCTCGGTTTCGCTCGACTCCAGCAACACACACCAGGCGCTGGGCAATTCGAAAGGCAAGGCGATCCGAGGGAAATGGCGCTGCACGAGTTGCAGGCAGTAGGCACTCATCAACTCGAATCCGGTCAAGCTGCACCCCAACCGGGCCTGCGCCAGATTGAGCAAGGCAATCGCGGCAGCGACATCCCGCACCGCGACCAGAGCCGTGATCTGCGCCGCCGGTCGTGGAAACAGCTTGAGCGCTGCCGCCGTGATGATGCCCAGCGTGCCCTCGGCGCCGATGTAGAGATCGCGCAGGCTGTAGCCGGTATTGTTCTTGCGCAGCAGGTTCAGGGCGTCGAGCACCTCGCCCTGCGCGGTGACGACTTCCAGGCCCAGGCACAGGTCGCGGGCATTGCCGTAGCGCAGCACCGCCGTTCCCCCGGCATTGGTCGAGAGATTGCCGCCGATGGTGCAACTGCCCTCGGCGGCCAGCGACAGCGGGAACAGCAGGCCGTGCTCGCTTGCTGCTTGCTGCACGCTCGCCAGCACGCAGCCGGCTTCGGCGATCAGCACGCCGCTTGCCGCATCGACGGCCCGGATGCGATCGAGCCGCCGGGTGCTCAGCACGATCTGCCCGCCGCTGGCGTCTGGCGTGGCCCCGCCGACCAGTCCGGTATTGCCGCCCTGCGGCACCACGCCGACGCCATGCAGCGCGCAAAGCTGCACCACACCGGCCACTTGTGCTGTATCGCCCGGCAGCACCACGGCCAGCGCGCGGCCCTGATAGCGTTTGCGCCAGTCGGTCAGATAGGGGGCGCAGTCTTGCGGCTGGTGCAGCACATGCGAGGCGCCCAGCAAGGCGCGCAAGGCGTCCAGAAAGCGGTGCTGTTCAGCGGGCAGCATGGCGCGCGGCTCCCGTTCGCAAAAATCCCGCCACGCAGACGAACAGCAGCAGCGACAGCAGCAGTTCGATCCACCCCAGCCCGCGCGACGCGGCGCCGGGGTCGGTCAGCGCGCGGGCGACGCCTTCGGCCGCATAAAACCACAGCAGCAGGCTCAGCCAGCGAAACGTCTGCGCCCTGCCGCGCAGCACGCCGGGCACGGCGGGCAGGAGCGGCAGCACCTTGAGCACCAGCAGCGACCCTCCGGGATGCAGCGGCGCCAACCACGACTCCCATGCCACGCACAGCAGAATGAGCGCCAGCAGGCTGGCCACCGCCCCCCGGTGCCAGACGTGCTGCCAGAAGGCGGTCGATAACGGTTGGGACGAATCCGACATCGTGCGCTCAGGTTCAATCCGCCGTGAGCTTGAGCGCCGCCCGCGCCAGCCGCTGTCCCAGCGCAAACGCCAGACGCTTTTCTTCTTCGCTCACCGGCAGGCTGGCGTCGGGGGCGGCATGATGACTGGCGCCGTAAGGCGTGCCGCCTCCACGGGTGGTCATCAGCCCGGTCTCGGTGTAGGGCAGGCCGACGATCAGCATGCCGTGGTGCAGCAGCGGCAGCATCATCGACAGCAGCGTGCTTTCCTGCCCGCCATGCGGCGTGCCGGTGGAGGTGAACACCGCCGCAGGTTTGCCCGCCAGCGCGCCGGAGAGCCACAGCGTCGAAGTCTGATCGAGAAAGTATTTGAGCGGCGCGGCCATATTGCCGAAGCGCGTGGGCGAGCCCAGCGCCAGCGCGGCGCATTCCTGCAGATCGCTCAGTTCCACATAGGGCGGCCCGTCATCGGGGATGGCCGGTTCGGTCTGCTCCGCCACCGTGCTCACCCGCGGCACGGTGCGCACCCGTGGCAAGGCGCCCGGCACCTGCGCCACGCCCTGCGCCAGGCTTTCGGCCAGTGCTCGGGTGCCGCCGTGTACGCTGTAATAGAGAATCAGGATGTCTTTCATGCCGCTATCGTATTGCCATGTCCCGCCTTCGCCCCTCCGACACCCTGATTGCCAGCCTGCGCACCCTGGCCAGGCGCTTTGCGCAGGACAATCTGGCGCAGACGGCCGGCAGCCTGACCTTCACCACGCTGATCTCGCTCGTGCCCCTGCTCACCGTGGTGCTGGCGGTGTTCACCGCCTTTCCCGCATTCGACAAGATGCAGGGGCAGATTCAGGCGCATCTGGCGCAAGCCATGCTGCCCGACGCCATTTCCGACAAGGTTTATCGCTATCTCAGGGATTTTGCCGCCAAGGCCAAGGGTCTCGGCGCGGTCAGCGTGGTTTTTCTCATCGTCACCGCCACGTCGATGATGCTGACCGTCGATCGCGCGCTCAACGCCATCTGGCGCACCCCGCGGCCCCGTTCGCTGGCGCAGCGCGTGCTGCTCTACTGGGCCGGCTTCACCCTCGCTCCGCTGGTGCTGGGCGCGAGCCTCGGCCTGATGAGCTATGTCGCCGGCGCGCATCGCGGCTTGCTGCATCACCTGCCGGGTGGCGCCAGCGCCCTGTTGAGCTTTGCTTCGTGGGCCGTCATGGCCGTGGCGCTGGCGTCGCTGTTCCGCTTCATTCCCAACACCGAGGTGCGCTGGCGCGATGCGCTCATCGGCGCATTCGTCGCCGCGTTGGCCTTCAGCCTGGGCGGGCGGGCGCTGGCCTGGTATTTCTCCACGGTCACCACCTACACCGCGGTTTACGGCACCTTCGCCACCCTGCCCCTGCTGCTGCTGTGGATCTATTTCAGTTGGGTCACCGTGCTGGTCGGCGCCATGATTGCGGCTTATCTGCCCTCGCTGCGCGTGCGCGCCATCCGGTTCGACGGCTATGCGGGCGCCGAGTTTCTCAACGCGGTACAAATCCTCAAGTTGCTCCACCACGCCCGCCAGGCACCCGATTGCGGCCTGAGCGCCGAAGAGATCTCCAGACGCCTGCGCATCGACCCGCTGCAATTGCAGGACTTGCTCACGGTGCTGGAGCGCCTGGGCTGGATCGGCAAGGTCGCGGCCAAACCGCGCAGCCCGTCGCGCTGGGCGCTGCTCTGCGACCCGCAGACCACTCCCATTGGTCCGTTGATCGATGTGCTGCTGCTCGACAAAAAACGCGCCGCACACACCTCCGCCCTGCTCGGCCATATGCTCAGCGATGAGGAACGCGACTGGAGCCTGGCGCAGTTGTTGACCGAGCCGCCCGTTACAGCCGATGCGTCAGCATCTGCCACCACATCACCCAGTCGCCCATCAGGCTGAACAGCGGGCGTTTGAACGTGGCCGGGCGGTTGTGCTCGACAACAAAATGCGCCACCCAGGCGAAGCCGTAGCCGCAAATGACGGCAGCCAGCAGCCACCAGGGGTTGGCGGTGAAGACGAGGAAAAACAGGCAGATCAGCGCCAGCGTCGAACCGGTGAAGTGCAATTTGCGGGTGAGCGGCTGCCGGTGCTCGGCCAGATACAGCGGATAGAACTCGGCAAAAGTCCGCGCCCTGGCCAGTTGCTCGGGGTCGGGGGCTGAAGGCGCCTCGGGCCGGGACAGCGGAGCGTGATGATGCGCATGCATGGCAAGTCTCCCGTTTTGTCGCAGCGACATGGCCAACTATAGGCGAAACCGCCGGTGGTCAAGCGCCGCAGAGCCGCCTTTTCGCGGCTTCGTACTCCCGCTGCAATTGCGCTACCAGGCTTGCCGCGGGCTGCACCTGGTCCACCGCGCCGATGCCTTGGCCGCAGCCCCAGATGTCTTTCCAGGCCTTGGCGTCGCCGGTGGCGGCGGCGAAATCCATCTTGCTCGGGTCGCCTTCGGGCAGATGGTCGGGATCGAGTCCGACGGCCGCGATCGAGCCGCGCAGGTAGTTGCCGTGCACACCGGTGAACAGGCTGGAATACACGATGTCCCGCGCGCTGCTGTCGACGATCATCTGCTTGTAGGCGTCCACCGCGCGCGCCTCGTCGGTGGCGATGAAGGCGCTGCCGATATAGGCCAGATCGACGCCCATCGCCTGCGCCGCCAGCACCGAGTCTCCGCGGGCGATGGCGCCGGAGAGCACCACTGGGCCATCGAACCAGCGCCGGGTTTCCTGCACCAGTGCAAAGGGCGATTGCATGCCCGCGTGGCCCCCCGCGCCCGCAGCGACCAGAATCAGGCCGTCGGCGCCCTTGTCCACCGCCTTGTGCGCAAAGGTCTGGTTGATGACGTCGTGCAGCACGATGCCGCCCCAGCCATGCACGCCCTGGTTCACCTCGGGCCGCGCGCCCAATGAAGTGATGACGATGGGCACCTTGTATTTGGCGCAGAGCAGCATGTCGTGTTCCAACCGCTCGTTGCTGCGATGAACGATCTGGTTGACCGCAAAGGGCGCGGCAGGCTGGTCTGGATGCGCGGCGTTCCAGGCGGCCAGCGCCTCGGTGATTTCGGCCAGCCATTCGTCGAGCTGCGAGGCCGGTCGGGCATTGAGCGCCGGAAAGCTGCCGACGATACCCGCGGTGCATTGCGCGATCACCAGCCTGGGGTTGGAGATGATGAACAGCGGCGCGCCGATGACGGGCAACCGCAGCCCGGAAAGCACCGGTGGAAGCGGCTCCACTTCAGAATGCCTCGACCGGCAGCGCCATCACGCTGTCCGCACCGCTGAGCACGGCTTCGCGCAGGGCGCCGCAGCGCGGCAGGATGTGCGCGCAGTAAAACGCAGCGGTGGCGCGTTTGGCCTGGGCGAAAGCGGCCTGCTCGGCTGGCAGGTCGCGCGTGGCCAGCCAGCTTTGGGCCATCTGCCAGCCGGCCATCAGATTGCCGGCAAGCATCAGATACGGCACGCTGCCGGCATAAACCGCGTTCGGGTCGGGCTTGCCGTGGGCGGCGACAAACGCCACCACCTGCGCATAGGCTTCGCGGGCCTGGCGCAACTGGCCCGCCATCGCCACGGCCTGCGCATCGCCGGTCGCAGTCAGCGCCTCTTCGACCTTGCTCACCCTCGCGGCGAATTGCAGCGCCACGGCGCTGCCGTCGCGCAGCGTCTTGCGCCCCACCAGATCGTTCGCCTGGATGGCGGTGGTGCCTTCGTAGATGGTGAGGATGCGCGCGTCGCGGTAGTGCTGCGCCGCCCCGGTCTCTTCGATGAAACCCATGCCGCCATGCACCTGCACGCCCAGGCTCGCCACCTCGATGCTCATTTCGGTGGAGTAGCCCTTGACCAGCGGCACCAGAAATTCATAAGCCGCCTCGTGCGCGGCGCGCTGGGCAGCGTCGGGATGGGCGCGCCCCACATCGTGCAGGCTGGCGGCCACCAGCGCCAGCGCGCGGCAGCCTTCGGTGAGCGCACGCATGGTCATGAGCATGCGGCGCACATCGGGGTGATGCACGATGGCCACCGGCTGCGCCGCACTGCCGTCCACCGGGCGCGATTGGATCCGTTCCTTGGCATAGGCCGCCGCCTGCTGATAAGCCCGCTCGGCCACGGCGATGCCCTGCAGTCCGACGGCGTAGCGCGCCGCGTTCATCATGATGAACATGGTTTCCAGACCGCGATTGGGCTCGCCGACCAGTTCGCCGATCGCGCCTGCGCCCGCCTCGCCCTTGCCATCACCGTAGATCAGCACCGCCGTCGGGCTGGCCTTGATGCCCAGCTTGTGCTCGATCGAGGCGCACCAAACATCGTTGCGGCGGCCGTCTTCGAGCACCTTGGGCACGATGAACAGCGAAATGCCCTTCACCCCCGGCGGCGCATCGAGCAGGCGGGCCAGCACCAGATGGACGATGTTGTCCGCCATGTCGTGTTCGCCGTAGGTGATGTAGATCTTTTGACCGAACAGGCGGTAAGTGCCGTCGCTCTGCGGCTCGGCGCGGGTTCGCACCAGCGCCAGATCGGAACCCGCCTGCGGCTCGGTGAGATTCATGGTGCCGGTCCACTCGCCGGAAATCAGCTTGGGGATGTAGCGCTGCTTCTGCGCTTCGCTGCCTGCGGTGAGCAGGGCTTCGATGGCACCGTCCGACAGCAGCGGGCAAAGCGCAAAGCTCAGATTGGCGCTGTTGAGCATTTCGGTGCACGCCGCCGAGATGCTCTTGGGCAGACCCTGTCCGCCGAACTCGGTGGGGTGTTGCAAGCCCTGCCACCCGCCTTCGACGAATTGACGGAAAGCCTGCTTGAACCCGGGCGGGGTCGTCACCCTGCCGTCGGCCCAGGAGCTGGGATGGAGATCGCCTTCGCGGTTCAGCGGAGCCACCACCTCGCGGTTGAACTTGCCGCATTCCTCCAGCACCGCCGCCGCGGTATCGGGTGTGGCGTCCTCGAAACCCGGCAGTCTGGAAATGGACTCCAGGCCCGCGAGATGCTCGAGATCGAACATCATGTCGCGGATGGGGGCGGTATAGCTCATGCGAGTCTCCCTCTGGGTATGTTGGGGATCAGCCGTCTGTGCGGCTGTCGGGCAGGCCGTGCGAACGACCTGATGAATGTGAACGGACGGGCCCCGGATTTCAGAGCTGTTTGACCAGCTCGGGCACGGCGGTGAACAGATCGGCCACCAAACCGTAGTCGGCCACGCCGAAGATCGGCGCCTCCTCGTCCTTGTTGATGGCGACGATGACCTTGCTGTCTTTCATGCCGGCCAGGTGCTGAATGGCGCCGGAAATGCCCACGGCCACATAGAGCTGTGGCGCGACGATCTTGCCGGTCTGCCCAACCTGCCAATCGTTGGGCGCATAGCCCGCATCGACCGCTGCGCGGCTGGCGCCCAGCGCGGCGCCCAGCTTGTCGGCCAAGGGTACCAACAAGGCCTCGAAATTCTCCTTGCTGCCCAGCCCGCGCCCTCCCGAGACGACGACCTTCGCCGCGGTGAGTTCGGGCCGTTCGCTTCGGGTCGTTTCGCGCCCGCTCAGGCTGGACAGGCCGCTGTCCGCCACCGCATCGACGCGGACGACCTCGGCTGCGCCCCCTGTGGCCGCCGCCGGGTCGAAGCCGGTGGTGCGCACGGTGATGACCTTGATCGGGTCGACGCTTTGCACGGTGGCAATGGCGTTGCCGGCGTAAATGGGGCGGTCGAAAGTGTCTGGGCCGTGCACATGAATGATGTCCGACACCTGCGCCACATCGAGCAGCGCGGCCACGCGCGGCATCAGGTTCTTGCCGAAGGCTGTGGCCGGGGCCAGGATATGGCCATACGCCTGTGCCAGCGCCAGCACCTGCGCGGCGACGACTTCGGCCAGGCCGTCGGCCAGTTGCGGCGCGTCGGCGCACAACACCTTGGCGACGCCAGCCGCCTGCGCGGCCGCCTGGGCGACGGCCGCGCAGTCGTGCCCGGCAACCAGCACATGCACTTGCGGATCGCAGAGCAGCGCCGCGGCCAGGGTGTTGAGGGTGGAGGGCTTGAGAACCTGGTTATCGTGTTCGGCGATGACGAGTGCGGTCATGAAAAATCCTCGGATGGGTTGCTTGAAGCAAAGCCGGTCAGATCACCTTGGCCTCGGTTTTCAGGCGGGCCACCAGCGTGGCCACATCGGGCACCTTGACGCCGGCGCCGCGCTTGGGCGGCTCGGCGACCTTGAGCGTTTTCAGGCGCGGGCTCACATCCACGCCCAGCTCTTCGGGCTTGAGCGTGTCGAGCGGCTTTTTCTTCGCCTTCATGATGTTGGGCAGGGTGACATAGCGCGGCTCGTTCAGCCGCAGGTCGGTGGTGATGACGGCGGGCAGCTTGACCGCGATCGTCTCCAGTCCGCCATCCACCTCGCGCGTGACGCGCGCCTGCGCGGCGTCGATTTCGACTTTGGAGGCGAAGGTCGCCTGCGGCCAGCCCAGCAGCGCGGCGAGCATCTGCCCCGTCTGGTTGGAGTCGTCGTCGATGGCCTGCTTGCCCAGAATGACGAGCTGCGCGCCCTCTTTTTCGACCACCGCCTTGAGCAGCTTGGCCACGGCCAAAGGTTGCAATTCGGCCTCGCTTTCCACCAGCACGCCGCGATCTGCGCCCATCGCCAGGGCGGTGCGCAGGGTCTCGCCGCAGGCGGCCAGGCCGCAACTCACGGCGACGATTTCGGTAGCCACGCCTTTTTCCTTGAGTCGCACCGCCTCTTCCACTGCGATCTCGTCGAAAGGGTTCATGCTCATCTTCACACCGGCGGCATCAATCCCGCTGCCATCGGACTTGACCCGCACCTTGACGTTGTAATCGACCACGCGCTTGACCGCGACCAGCACTTTCATGCCATTGCTCCATGAGGGTTTGTTATGCGGTGACAGTATAGGAAGCGCTGCCCACTTGAGGCAGCGCAGGCCTTAATAGAACGACCGTTCGCTTTTTTTTTGCAGTGTAACGAGGGAAGCGGCGGCGAATCAAGCCCTGGGGAAAGGGCTCGCCGCCTCTGCCCAAACCGCTGGGAGCTGAAAGCGGCGCGCAGTGCTACACATCGATCGCCTCGCGCGAATGCGCCTGCGCGCGCAAGGCGTATTTCTGGATCTTGCCGGTCGAGGTCTTGGGCACCTCCCCGAACACCACTTTGCGCGGTGTTTTGAAGCCCGCCAGATGCGATTTGCAGAATGCGATGATCTCGTCTTCGGTCGCCGTTTGGCCCGGCTTGAGTTCGACAAACGCGCAGGGAATCTCACCCCACTTCGGATCGGGCATCGCCACCACGGCGGCAACCATCACGGCCGGATGCCGGTAGAGCACGTCTTCCACTTCGAGGCTGGAGATGTTCTCCCCGCCCGAAATGATCACGTCCTTGCTGCGATCCTTGATCTTGATGTAGTCGTCGGGGTCGACCACGGCGAGATCACCGCTGTGGAACCAGCCGCCGCGAAACGCCTGCGCCGTACCCTCGGGATCTCCCAGATAGCCCTTCATCATGATGTTGCCCCGGAACATGATCTCGCCCATGGTCTGGCCGTCGTGCGGCACTTCTTCCAGGGTTTCGGGGTCGCGCACCGTCGCCGCATTCTGCAGGTGATAGCGCACGCCCTGCCGGGCGTTCAAACGGGCGCGCTCGGGCAGCGGCAACCCGGCCCAGTCCTGCTGTTTGGCGCAGACCGTCGCCGGGCCATAGGTTTCGGTGAGGCCGTAGGTGTGGGTGAGTTCGAAACCCATGGCCTCCAGCCCTTCGATCATGGTCCCCGGTGGCGCGGCGCCAGCGACCATCGCGCGCACCTTGTGGCCTATGCCGGCCTTCATTTCTGCCGGCGCGTTGACCAGCAGGTTGTGGACGATGGGCGCGCCGCAGTAGTGCGTCACCCCGGCCTGGCGTATGCGGTCGAAAATCGCCTGCGCCTCGACCTTGCGAAGACAGACGTTGACCCCGGCGCGCGCCGCCACCGTCCAGGCGAAGCACCAGCCATTGCAATGAAACAGCGGCAGGGTCCACAGATAGACCGGGTGCTTGGGCATGTCCCATTCGAGAATATTGCACACTGCATTCACATAGGCGCCGCGATGCGAATAGACCACGCCCTTGGGTTTGCCCGTCGTGCCCGAGGTGTAGTTCAGCGAAATCGCATCCCATTCGTCGGCCTGGTCGGGCAGGGCGCCGCCCGCCACGCCTTCGGCGAGCAAGGTCTCGTAGTCCAGCGCACCGATGCCCCGCCCTTCGGGCACGAATTGCGCATCGGGGACGTCGATCACCAGCGGCGGCGGCAGGCCCTGCTCCACGGCGAGAGCTATGGCACGCTGCATCACCGCGGCCAGTTCGGGATCGACCAGCACGGCCCTGGCGCCGCCATGCAGCAGCATGTAGGCGAGCGCCTCGGCATCGAGCCGGATGTTCAGGGTGTTGAGCACCAGCCCGGCCATCGGCACGCCGAAGTGCGCCTCCACCATGGCCGGGACGTTGGGCAGCATGGCCGCGACCACGTCCCCGCGCTGCAGGCCCCGGCGCAGCAGCGCGGAGGCCAGCCTGCGGCAGCGCTCGCGCGTCTGCGCCCAGTTGCGCTGCAGGTTGCCGTGGAGGATGGCCGTGCGTTGCGGATAAACGTCCGCCGCACGGTCGAGAAAGATCAGCGGCGTGAGTGGCGCGTGGTTGGCGCGGTTGGGGGTAAGGTCAGCGTCTTGCATATCGGTCTCCTCTATTGAACTAAATGCTGCGACAGACGCCTTGGTCAGACCTTGCGTCAGTCGCCCGCGTCGTCGGGTTCCGCGCGGCGGGGGCTTTGCGGTTGCGTGGCCTTTGGCAAGGGCGCGGCAAACGGCGCACCCTCCTGGCCCGGCGCCCATTGCAGCACCCGCTGCGGGAACGGTATCTCGATGTCGTGTTGCTTGAGCGCGTGCCAGATGGCGAGATTGACCTGGCCACGCACACCCAGGGTACCGTTTTCCGGGTCGGCGATCCAGTAGCCGACGGTGATGTTGATCGCGCTGTCGCCAAAGGCATCGAGCACCGCGCTCGGGCCGGGGCTGTGCAGCACGCGCGGCACGGACTGCGCCGCCTCCCGCACGATGGCCAGCGCTGTTTCGATGTCGGTGTCGTACGACACCCCGACCGTGGTGGACAGCCAGACGTTGGGGTCGTTGTAAGAGAGATTTTCGATGCGGTTGGCGATCAGCATTTCATTGGGCACGATGGAATCGGTGCCCCCCCGCGCTGCGCACTAGGGTGTAGCGGGTCTTGATGTCGATGATCTGTCCCTGGAAGGTATCGACGCGGACGTTGTCGCCCACGCGCAGGCTGCGTTCGAGCAGGATGACAAAGCCCGAAACATAGTTGGCCGCGATTTTCTGCAGACCCAGGCCGAGGCCCACGCCCAGCGCGCCGCCGAACACGCTCAGCACGGTGAGATCGATGCCCACCATCTGCAGGGCCGTGAGGATGGCCACCAGCAGCACCGCCGAGCGCAGCAGCCGCGTGAACACCAGACGCAGGCTGGCATCCAGCGGCGTGCGCATCAGACGCGCTTCCAGCAGCGAGGAAACCCACAACGCCAGCAGCAGCGTGACCGCGATGGACGCCGCGCCCTTGAGCAAGGTCCAACCCGACAGGCGCTGTTTACCCAGCGTGACCGACAGCGCGTCGAGCGCCTCGCGGATTTCCGGCAGCACCCCGGCCAGATGCAGGGCCAGTGCCGTCCACAGACCGATGCTGACCACGCGCACCAGGTAGCGCACGCCGCCATCCTGGGCAAACCGCTGCCTGGCGACGGAACCCGCCAGCCGCACCAGCAGCAGCACCGCCAGCACCGGCAGGGCCAGTTTGAGCAGTGGGAGTTCGAGCAGCAGATGCGAGCCATGCCGCACCAGAACCAGCATCAGCAGGGCCACCGCGGGAAACCCCAGACCGTAGCGCCAGCTCGCGTCAAACGCGGCCTTCCAGCCGGGCAGCTTGCGCACCTGCTTTTCGAGTGCCGTCCCCAGCAGCGCCCCGAGCACCACGACGCCCAGCAGAATGCCGATCTGCAGCCGCAGCCGCTCCGGGGTCTGATGGGTGAACGCCGCAACCAGGGGAGATTCGATCAACATGCGCAATAGCCGGAATGGACAGACGGGCATGGTAGCCCGTCGGGGCCATCGTCCCCGCCGCGGCCGGTTCAGCGCAGCGGCGCGCTCGGCGGCGGCAGCGGCAGCGGTGCGGCCGCCGGCTTGGCGGCGTTCTGGCGCGCCTGCTCGGCCTGCTTCTCGGCGTAGGCTTTTTGCCTGGCGGCGAAGTCGGCCTGCGCCCGCTGCGCATCCGCAGCGCGCTGCGCCGGGCTGAGCTGCGATGACGGCGCAGGGGTCGGAAACGGTCGATCCGCGGGCTGGGGGCCGCGCGCAGCAGATTCTGCGGGCACTTTCTGCCGGTTCGTCGGATGGGCGGCCTGCTCTGCGTGCTGGGCGGCCTGTTGCTGTCGCCGCGCAAGCTCGGCCTCGCGTGCGGCGCGCTGACGCTCGGCCTCGGCGCGGTCGGGCTGTGCGCGCTGTGCCGCGGCGATATTCGCCTGCACCCGGCGAATTTCGTCTTCGGCAGCCCACATGCGGCTGCGCAGTGCAATGGCCTGCAGTTGGGCATCGATCGGCGCCAAGGCTGCGCGTTCATTTTCGCGCGCGGCATCGAGGCAGTCGTTGACAAAAAAGCGCTGCAGACAGGCATTGCGCTGCTGGGCGTATTGCGCCAGCACTTGAGCGCGCTGTCGTTGCAGCGCCGCTTGTTGCGCCGCGTCCTGCGCCGGGGTCGGCTGCGCAGATTCGGCCAAGGCGAAATGCCCCGCCAGGCCCGTCGTCAGCGCGAGCACGACCGCGCACAGACTCCAAACAGCCCTCATACCAAAGCAGCCTCGCCCTGGCGCCGCCCCTCGCGCAGGTATTCGGCGCTCTGCATTTCGTGCAGCCTGGACACGGTGCGGGTGAATTCATAGTCGAGCGGCCCATGCACATAGAGCTGCTCGGGCGGCACGGCGGCAGAGACGATGAGCTTGATGCGGCGGTCGTACAGCACATCGACCAGCAGGGTGAAGCGGCGCGCGGCGCTGGCCCTGTCTTCGGTCATCTGCGGCACGTCCGACAGCAGCACGGTGTGGAAACGGCTGGCGATTTCGAGGTAGTCGTTTTGCGAACGCGGGGTTTCGCACAGTTCGTGAAAGCTGAACCACACCACGCCGCCCGCGCGTTGCAGCGCCTGCACCTCGCGCCCATCGATGGTCAGCACCGGGTCTTCTTCGGTGCTGGAGGCCATGCGCTCGAAGGCCTGTTCCATGCGGGCTTGGGCCGCTTCGCCCAGCGGGGTGATGTAGAGGTCGAGTTCGCGCAGGGCCTTGTGGCGGTAGTCCACGCCCGCATCGATTTTGACCACGTCCATTTTCTGTTTGATGAGCTCGATCGCGGGCAGGATGCGGTCGCGGTGCAGTCCGTCGGGATAGAGGTCGTCGGGGTGGAAGTTGGACGTGGCCACCAATTGCACCCCGTTGTCGAACAGCCCTTGGAGCAGGCGGTGCAGGATCATCGCGTCGGTCACGTCGCTGATGTGAAACTCGTCGAAGCAGATCAGCCGGAAGCGCCGCGCGATGCGCCTGGACAGTTCGGTGAGCGGGTCGACCGTGCCCTGCAGCACGGCCATTTCGCGCTGCACTTCGCGCATGAATTCGTGAAAGTGCAGCCGCGTCTTGCGCAACAGCGGCACGGTGACGAAAAACGCATCCATCAGCATCGACTTGCCCCGCCCCACGCCGCCGTAGAGGTAAACGCCGCGCGGCAGTTCGGGGTGGACGAGGGCGCGGCGGATGGCGCTCGACCGGCGCGACTTGTACGCCACCCATTCGTCGTAGCACTGCTGCAGCCGGGCGACACCGGCGCGCTGCGCGGCGTCGGCGGCAAAGCCCCGCTCGCGCAAGGATTGCTCGAAATACTCGGTGACGTTCATGCAAGCCGTTCAGAGATTCAGCGTGCGGCCATCGACGCCGAGCGCGGCTTCCTTCAGGCTTTCCGACAAGGTCGGGTGCGCGTGGCAGATGCGGGCGATGTCTTCGCTCGACGCCTTGAATTCCATCGCCACCGCGGCCTCGGCGATCAGTTCCGAAGCCATCGGGCCGATGATGTGCACGCCGAGGATTTCATCGGTCTGCGCATCGGCCAGCATCTTGACGAAGCCGGTGGTATCGCCCAGGGCGCGGGCGCGGCCGTTGGCCATGAAGGGAAAGCTGCCCGCCTTGTATGCGCGGCCCGCGGCCTTGAGCTGCTGCTCGGTCTGGCCGACCCAGGCGATTTCGGGCGCGGTATAGATCACCCAGGGGATGGTGTTGAAATCGACATGCGGTTTCTGCCCGGCGATGCGCTCGGCCACCGCCACGCCCTCTTCTTCGGCCTTGTGCGCCAGCATGGGCCCGCGCACCACGTCGCCGATGGCCCAGATGCCCGGCAGATTGGTGCGGCAGTCGGCGTCCACCGCGATGAAACCGCGCTCGTCGAGTTTCAGGCCGACGCTTTCGGCGCCGAGGCGCTCGGTATTGGGCTTGCGCCCCACCGAGACGATGAGCCGCTCCACCTTCAGCGTCTGTGCCTCGCCCTTGGCGTCGGTCCAGTCCACGGTCACGCCGTTTTTCAGCACCTTGGTCGCGGTGATCCTGGCACCCAGATGAATCGCCAGCCCCTGCCTGGTGAACTGCTTGAGCGCCTCCTTGGCGACCTGCGCATCGGCGGCGGCGAGAAACTCGGGCAGCGCTTCGAGCAGCGTGACCTCAGCGCCCAGCCTGCGCCACACGCTGCCCATCTCCAGGCCGATGACCCCGGCGCCGATGACGCCCAGCGTCTTGGGCACGGCGTCGATGGACAGCGCGCCGTCGTTGGACAGCACGCGCTGCTCGTCGAAGTCCAGCCCCGGCAGGCTGCGCGGCACGGAACCCGTCGCCACGATGACCTGCTTGGCCGACAGCGTCTGCTCGGCGTCCTTGCCGGTCAATGCAATCTGCCAGCCCGCATCGGCAGTGCCACCCTTGAACGCGGCCTCGCCGTGGAAAAAAGTGACCTTGTTCTTTTTGAACAGGTAGAGGATGCCCTCGTTGTTCTGCTTGACCACCTGGGCCTTGCGCCGCTGCATGGCGGCCACGTCGATGCTCAGGCCGCTCACGCCGATGCCATGCGCGGCAAAGTCGTGCCCGGCCTGCTCGAAATACTCGCTGGACTGCAACAGTGCCTTGGAGGGTATGCAGCCGATATTGGTGCACGTGCCGCCAGGCGCCGGGCCGCCCTGGGCATTGCGCCAGGCGTCGATGCAGGCCACGCTCAGGCCGAGTTGGGCGGCGCGGATCGCGGCGATATAGCCGCCAGGGCCGGCGCCGATGACGATGAGATCGAATGCTGAAGACATGATGGATTCCTGATGGCGCGCAGCGCCCTGCGCCGCGCGCGAAAAAGCCGATAAAGCCTTGCTTATGGCCCGTTTCAAAGATCGAGCAGCAGACGCGCCGGATCTTCCAGCGCCTCCTTCATCGCCACCAGACTCAATACCGCCTCGCGGCCGTCGATCAGGCGGTGGTCGTAGCTCAGCGCCAGGTAGTTCATCGGGCGGATGACGATCTGGCCGTCTTCGACCACGGGCCGGTCCTTGGTGGCGTGGATGCCCAGAATGGCCGACTGCGGCGGGTTGATGATGGGCGTGGACAGCATCGAGCCGAATACCCCGCCGTTGCTGATGGAGAAGGTGCCGCCGGTGAGTTCCTCGATGGTGAGCTTGCCGTCGCGCGCCTTGGCGCCGAAATCGGCAATCGCCTTTTCGATGTCGGCGAAGCTCATCTGGTCGGCATTGCGCAGGATGGGCACGACCAGGCCGCGCGGGCTGCCCACGGCGATGCCGATGTCGAAATAGCCGTGATAGACGATGTCGTTGCCGTCGATCGACGCATTGAGCAGCGGGAACTTGCGCAGCGCATGCACCGCGGCGCGCACGAAAAAGCTCATGAAACCGAGCTTGACGCCGTGCGTTTTCTCGAACTTGTCCTTGTGGAGATTGCGCAGATCGATCACCGGCTTCATGTTGACTTCATTGAAGGTGGTGAGGATGGCATTGGTCGCCTGCGACTGCAGCAGCCGCTCGGCAATGCGCGCGCGCAGCCGGCTCATCGGCACGCGCTGCTCGGGGCGGTCGGTGTAAGTGGCCAGATCGAGATCGGCCTCGACCGGCTGCAGCGCGGGGATGGTGAGTGAAGGCATCTGCACCGCCGCTGCGGGCTTGGGCGCCGCAGCACTGGGCCGCGCTGCCGGCGTCGTTTGCACCTTGGGGGTTGCTGCGGACTGCAAGGCATCGCCCTTGGTGATTCTCCCGCCGCGCCCGGTGCCCGCCACATCCGATGGATTCACCCCCTGCTCGGCCATGATCTTGGCGGCAGCCGGCATGGCCACCGCCGCGCCCGCAGCCGAAGGCGCAGCGGGGGGCGAGGCTGGGGACGAGGCCGGTGCGGGCGCCTGCACCTGCGCCACGGGCAGCGGGCTGGTCTGGGGTTTGGCTTCGGTGTCGATCCTGCCGATAACCTCGTCGCTGGTCACCGATTCGCCGTCGTTCTTGATGATCTGCGCCATGACCCCGGCTGCGGGAGCGGGCACTTCGAGCACCACTTTGTCGGTCTCGATTTCGATCAGGATTTCATCCTGCGCCACGGGTTCGCCGGGCTTTTTTTTCCAGGTCAGCAGCGTGGCTTCGGCCACGGATTCGGAGAGTTGAGGAACTTTGATGTCGATCAGCGCCATGATGGATTACGGTATTTTTTAGAAAGCCGAGGAAATGACGGCCTGTGAACGGTGTGTGGGAAATGGAGTGAAAGGGTGAAGGGAACGGAGTTGAGCCGCCCCCGTCCTGCCTTAGCGCGTCAGCACATAACCCTTGAGCTTGCCGAATGCCGCTGCCAGCAACTCCTTTTGCTGTTCGACATGCTTGGCGTAATAGCCCACTGCGGTCGAGGCGGATGCCGGCCGCCCGGCGTAGCCGAGCTTCTGCCCTTCGAGCATGTTCTCGTGGATGTGATGCTGTACGAAGAACCACGCGCCCTGGTTCTGCGGTTCGTCCTGGCACCAGACGATGTCGCGCGCGTTGGGGTAGCGTTTGACTTCGGCCGCGAAGGCCTTGTGCGGGAAGGGATAGAGCTGCTCCAGCCGGATGATGGCCACATCGTCGATCTTGCGCTCGGCGCGCGCAGCCAGCAGGTCGTAGTACACCCGCCCCGAGCAGGCGATGATGCGTTTGACCTTGTCGGCGTCGAGATCCGCGGTCTCGGGAAGAACCAACTCGAAGCGCCCGTTGGCCAGATCGGTCAGCGGCGATTTGGCGTGCGGGTGCCGCAGCAGCGACTTGGGCGTCATGATGATCAGCGGCTTGCGCAGCGACCGGATCATCTGCCGGCGCAGCAGGTGGAAGATCTGCGCCGGATTGGTCGGCTGGCAGACCTGCATATTGGTCTCGGCGCAAAGCTGCAGGTAGCGCTCCAGCCGCGCCGACGAGTGTTCCGGCCCCTGCCCTTCATAGCCGTGCGGCAACATCAGCGTGAGGCCGCAGGCGCGCCCCCACTTCACCTCGCCGGCAGAAATGAACTGGTCGATCAGCACCTGCGCGCCGTTGGCGAAGTCGCCGAACTGCGCCTCCCAGATCACCAGGGTACGCGGGTCGGCGGTGGCGTAGCCGTACTCGAAACCGAGCACCGCCTCTTCGGACAGGATGGAGTCGATGACGGTGAACGGCGCTTGATCCTCGGCGACGTTCTGCAGCGGGATGTAGGTGCCCACGTCCCACTTCTCGCGGTTCTGGTCGTGCAGCACGCTGTGGCGATGGCTGAACGTCCCGCGTGCGCTGTCCTCGCCCGACAGCCGCACCGGAAAGCCGTTGGCCACCAGCGAGGCGAACGCCAGATGCTCGCCCATGCCCCAGTCGAGCGGCAGCTCGCCCCGACCCATCCTGGCGCGGTCGGCGATCACCTTTTCCACCAGCGGATGCAGCTTGAAGTTCTGCGGCACGGTGGTGATGCGCTCGGCCAGCCGCTTGAGTTCGGTCAACGGCATCGCCGTATCGGCGCTGTCGGTCCAGCGCCGGCCGAGGAAGGGCGTCCAGTCGACCGCGTATTTGCTCTTGTAGTTGGTGAGCACTGGCTCCCGGCTCACGCCAGACTCCATCTCGGCGCGGAATTCGTGCACCATCTGCTCGGCGTCCTCCGCGGTGATCACCCCCTGGCTCGCCAGCCGGTCGGCGTAGACCTTGCGCGTTCCCGGATGCGCGGCAATCTTCTTGTACATCAACGGCTGGGTGACCGCCGGGGTGTCCTGCTCGTTGTGGCCCAGCTTGCGAAAGCAGACGATGTCGACCACCACGTCGTGATGGAACTGCTTGCGGTAGTCGAGCGCCAGGCTGGTGGCGAACGCCACGGTCTCCGGATCGTCGCCGTTGACGTGCAGGACGGGCGCTTCGATCATCTTCACCACATCGGTGCAATACAGGGTGGAACGAGCGTCGCGCGGATCGGACGTCGTGAAGCCGATCTGGTTGTTGATGACGATGTGCACCGTCCCGCCGGTGGTGTAGCCGCGGGTCTGCGCCAGCGCCAGGGTTTCCATCACCACGCCCTGCCCGGCGAACGAGGCGTCGCCGTGCACCAGCACCGGCAGCACCGTCTCGCCTAGCGCATCGCCGCGACGGTCCAGCCGCGCGCGCGTGGAACCTTCGATCACCGGGTTGATGATTTCCAGATGCGAGGGATTGAAGGCCAGACTCAGATGCACCGGCCCACCCGGGGTGGAGACGTCGCTGGAAAAGCCCTGGTGATACTTGACGTCGCCCGACGGCAGATCGTCGGCATGCTTGCCCTCGAACTCGTCGAACAAGTCCTGCGGGCGCTTGCCCAGGGTGTTGACCAGCACGTTCAGCCGGCCGCGGTGCGCCATGCCGATCACCACCTCCTGGATGCCCACCTGCCCCGCGCGCTGCACCAGCGTGTCCATCGAGACGATGAAGCTCTCGCCGCCCTCCAGCGAAAACCGCTTCTGACCGACGTACTTGGTCGCCAGGTAACGCTCCAGGCCCTCGGCGGCGGTCAGGCGTTCGAGCAGGTGTTTTTTCGCCTGCGCATCCACATTCGGGCGGGTGCGGGTCGATTCCAGCCGCTGCTGCCACCAGCGCTTCTGGTCCTGATCGCTCAAATACATGAACTCGGCGCCCAGCGAGCCGCAATAGGTTTCATGCAGGTTGTTGATCAGCTCGCGCAGCGACAGATTTTCGCGATCGAAAAACGTATTGCTGACGTTGAACACCGTCTCCAGGTCGGCGTCGGTGAAACCGTAGAACGCCGGATCGAGATCGGGAATCGGGGGTCTCTCGGTACGCTTGAGCGGATCGAGGTCTGCCCAGCGCACCCCCACGTTGCGGTAGGCGGCAATGAGTTGCTGCGCCGCAACCCGTTTGCGCGCCAGTTCGCCATCGGCCACCGCCTGCAGCGTGCGAATGGGGCCGGATTTGGCGCGTTCGGCGAAAGCCGAAACCACAGGCGCATGCGGCACGTCGCGCGCATTGCTGCCGTCGAGCGCGGGCACATGCTGCAGCGCATCGAAGTAGTCGCGCCAATGATCCGGCACCGAGCCGGGGTTGGAGAGGTAGCTCTCGTACATCTCCTCGACATACGGTGCATTGCCGCCGAAGAGATACGAATTGGCTTTGAATTTCTGCATCAACATATGCGCTCACAGTCTGCCGGGCACCCCGGCGCTCAGTGGGAAGACATCCTTCCGCGGCTCGGGCTGCCCGATTGGCGGATTGCGGCTTTAGAAGGGCCTGACTCAAAAGAGTCTGGTCACACTCTAACACGCAGTTTTGATGCAGCGCAAAGCAGGGATGTAAGTGGGCGTTTCCGTGCCCATGCCGCGATCCTTATGGGACCCGCGCTGCCAAGCCCTTTGCCATGGTTTGCAGGCGGCTTGGGCGCTCAATGCAGGCCCGCGCGTTGTGTCAGCAGTTGCAAGGCGTCACGCATCTGCAGGTAGGCAATGATGAATTCAAACATCATTCGCCACGCGAGTTCCATGCAGAAAAAACACAGCAGGAACAGCAAAATGGACATCACGCGCCAGCGCCTGGGCACGAAGCGCCTCACCGCCGTCACGGACACCCCGCGCATCGACCGCCACAGCGCAAAACGACCGAGCCAGAGCCACACCGCCCAGGCCAGCAGCGGCATGCCGATGGCACCCAGCGCATAGACCACGCGCAACACGTCCAGGCTGACAAAGGTGCGGAAGGCGAAAAAATCAGCAATCGTCTGCATCACAGTATGACCGGTTCCGGTTCCAGACGCAGGCCGAATTTCTGCTCGACGCTATCCTGCACCGCGCGCGCCAGTTCCAGGACGTCGGCCCCGCTGGCACCGCCACGATTGACCAGAACGAGCGGCTGTTGCTCATGCACTCCCGCGCGGCCCAGCGTTCGCCCTTTCCAGCCGCAGGCGGCGATCATCCACGCTGCGGCGAGCTTGTAGGTGCCGTCGTCCAGCGGGTAGCTGACGATGTCGGGATGGTCTTCCAATATTTCATTGCGGAGGGTGCGGTTGACCACCGGGTTCTTGAAAAAACTCCCGGCGTTGCCCAGCCTGGCCGGATCCGGCAATTTGCTGGTGCGAATGTCGCACACGGCCTTGAACACGTCGCGGGGCGATGGATGGTCGATGTGCTCGCGCTGCAACCAGCGGGCCACGTCCGCATACCCCGCCACCGGCGCCCAGGGTTTGGGCAGACGCAGGCGTATCGCGGTGATGACCGACTTGCCCGCGAGTTCGCGCTTGAAAATGCTGTCGCGATAGCCCAGCCGACAATGCGCCGCAGGCAGCGTGGCGCTGCGACCCGTGACGAGATCGACCACATCGACCGATTCCAGCCTGTCGGACAGCTCCAGACCATACGCACCGATGTTCTGCACCGGCGCCGCGCCCGCCGTGCCGGGAATGAGGGCGAGATTTTCCAGTCCGGCAAAGCCCTGCTCCAGCGCCCAGGTCACCACGTCATGCCAGGGCTCGCCCGCACCCGCTTCGATCAAGGTGGAATGCGCGTCGTCTTCCAGCACGCGCAGACCGTGAATTTCCGTCTTCACCACCACCGCATCGTCGATGTCGCAGGTGAAAAGCACGTTGCTGCCGCCGCCCAGAATGAACTTGGGCGACCGACCCAGTTCAGGGTGATCGACGACAAGTCGCACATCGCGCGCACTGCGCACCCGCACCAGACGCCGCGCCGTCGCGTCGATGCCAAAAGTGTTCAATGCGCGCAGGGGCACATCGGTTTCGATTTCCAGACTCATAGAATCCTGCAGAGTAAACGCTCATTATTCTCCAGGATCCTGTCCTTGCCATGCCCTCATTCGATACCGTTCTCGAACCCGATCTCGTCGAAGTGCGCAACGCCTGCGACCAAGCCAGCAAGGAAATCGCCACACGCTTTGATTTCAAGGGCAGTTCCGCCCAGGTCGAGCACAACGACAAGGCCATCACCCTGACGGCCGACAGCGACTTCCAGCTCGGGCAGGTGCGCGATGTGCTCATGACCAAGGCGGCCAAGCGCAAGATCGACCCGCGCTTTTTCGACCCTGGGAAAATCGAAAAAATATCCGGCGACAAGGTCAGGCAGGTCATCACGGTGAAGGTCGGCATCCCGCAGGAGCTGGCGAAAAAGATCACCGCGGCGATCAAGGGCTCCAAACTCAAGCTCACCGCCGCAATTCAGGGCGACGTCGTTCGCATCACCGGGGCCAAGCGCGATGATCTGCAGGCTGCCATGGCGGTGCTGCGCAAGGACATCGAGGAAGCCCCGCTGTCATTCAATAATTTTCGTGACTGAGTCGGCGTGAACCAGTCCGCCATGCCGCTGCGCCCTTCGTCCGCTGCGCGTACCGTCCGCTGGATTGCAGCATGCACCGCCATTGCACTCTGCGGCAGCCCGGCTTTTGCTGCGGCAAGCGTGGGCCTCGCTGGCAGGTTTGGCGATCAGGCGCTGTTGGTGATCGATGGGGGCGCACCCCGCACGCTGCGAGTCGGTCAAACGGTGCAGGGCGTCAAGCTGTTGGCACTCTCGGATCAGCAGGCCACGGTTGAAGTCAACGGGCAGAAAATGCATCTGGGTCTGGGCGCCGCACCGCTGAGCGTCGGGGCGACGGCCGCCCAGCGCACCGTGCTGTTTGCGAAATCGAACGGGCAGTTCGTGACGGAGTGCCGCATCAACGGCGAACTGCTGCGCATGATGGTGGACACGGGGGCGACCCGCATCACCCTCAGCCGCGAGCAGGCCCAACGGCTGGGCCTCGATCTGCACAATGCAAGGGCCTCGGCGGTCAACACCGCCAATGGCACGGTGCCTGCGACCTTGATCGATCTCGACAAAGTGCGCGTGGGTGACATCGAACTGCGCAACGTGCCCGCCGTGGTGATCGACACTCCGATGCCTTTCGCTCTGCTGGGCATGAGCTTTTTGCAGCGGGTGAACATGCAGCACGACGGCGACCGCATGACCCTGAGCCCGCGTTACTGAACGGGAAGAACCCGCATTTTCCGTCTCATTTTTTCCGCCCGATGCGGTTTTCTTCACCGCGCATGAGCTTGCCGATATTGCTCTTGTGCCGCCAGATCAGCAGCACGCTGATGATGACCAGGGCGAGCAGCAGAGCCGGGTCGGTATTCCACGCCAGCCCGCCGCCAAACCAGTAATAGAACGGCGCGAACACGGCAGCCACCAGCGCCGCCAGCGAAGAGTAGCGAAAAAACCCGGCGACGATCAGCCAGGTCGCCAGCGTGGCCAGACCCAGCCAGGGCTGAATCGCCAGCAGCACACCCGCTGCGGTCGCCACGCCCTTGCCGCCCTTGAAATGGAAAAACACGGGGTAGAGATGCCCGAGAAACACGGCCACGGCCACCAGGGCCACGCCGGGCGCGCCCAGCCCGAATCCCGGCCCCAGCAGCATCGCCAGCCAGACAGCCAGCCAGCCTTTGAAGACATCGAGCAGCAAGGTCAGAATGGCGGCGAACTTGTTGCCGCTTCGCAGCACATTGGTGGCGCCCGGATTGCCCGAGCCATAGGTGCGCGGATCGGCCATGCCCATGACCCGGCTGACCAGAACGGCGAACGACAGCGATCCCAGCAGATAGGCCAGCCCGGCGAAGATCAGGGCCACGATGGTCGACGTATTCATGCGGCGTGATTCTATTGGGCATCTATTGGGCGCAATCCACCCAGCGGACTTGCAACAGGGTATCGAGCACGGCGGGCGACATGCCCAGCAAATAGCCGCGCCGACCGCCGTTGATGTAGATGCGATCCAACGCCCGCACCGATGCTTCTCCGTAAATCGGCATGGCTTTGCGCAGACCAAACGGCGACGTGCCTCCGACCAGATACCCGCTGTGACGCTGCGCCACCTCGGGCCTGCACGGCTCGACCTGTCGTGCACCGATCGCCCGGGCCAACCGTTTGGTGGAGACCTCGCAGTCGCCATGCATGAGCACGATCAGCGGCTGCGCCGCCTCGTCCTGCATCACCAGCGTCTTGATCACCGCGCGCAGCGCCAGCCCCAGGCTTTGCGCGCCCCAGGCGGCGCCGCCATGATCGACATAGTCATACACCTGCTCGGTGTAGGCCACGCCCTGCGCGCGCAGCCACTTCGTCGCCGGGGTCAGGCTGACGTGTCGTGAGGATTTGCCCATCCGGCGTAGTTTAGGAGCCTTCCGGGCTTGAGGATCGCGGGCTGCAAAAGGGCGGTGCGGCGCCCTGCGGCAGCGTCTTTTTGCCCCATAGCTTCGGCTATGGGGCTGCAAATCCGCCGCCACATGGCATCCACACTGCCCTTTTTCGCCTTCCGCGCCCCAAGCCCGACAGACTCCCAGGGCCTGTCCACGCCATTTCAGTATCCCCTCCCTACAATGGTCCACATGTCTTCCCCATTTGCGCGCAACCCCGATCTGCACTGTCACTCCACCGTGTCGGACGGCACGCTGGCGCCTGCCGCACTGGCGCAGCGCGCGCATGCGCATGGGGTCGACCTTTGGGCGCTCACCGATCACGATGAACTCGGTGGCCTGGCCGAGGCGCGGCAAAGCGCGCAATCGCTGGGTCTGCGCTTTGTGCCTGGGGTGGAAATCTCGATTTCGTTTGCCGCGCAGACCGTGCACATCGTGGCGCTGAACATCGACGCCACAAACCCACGTTTGCTGGACGGACTGCAACAGATCCGGGTTGGCCGTGACCAGCGGGCCAGAGACATGGCAGCCGATCTCGAAAGGCATCTGGGCCTGACCGATGTGTATGCCGGCGCATTGCGCCATGCGGGCAACCCGACGCTGCTGTCGCGCACGCACTTTGCCCGGTTGCTGGTGGAGCATGGCGTGTGCCGCCAGACTCACGAGGTGTTCAGCCGCTACCTGACGCCGGGCAAACCCGGCTATGTCGAACATGAATGGGCCCGTCTCGACGATGCCCTGAGCTGGATTCGTGCTGCAGGCGGAATCGCCGTCATCGCCCACCCAGGCCGCTATCGGTTCACAGAGACTGAGGAATGGGCGCTGCTGGAGCGCTTCAAGTCGCTGGGCGGCCAGGGCATCGAAGTGGTCACGGGCAGCCATACCGCAGCGCAGGCCCGGAAATACGCCCGGATCGCGCTGGAATTGGGCTTCTACGCCTCGCGCGGCTCCGATTTTCACAGCCCGGGAGAAAGCGCCTGCGACCTCGGGCGTCTCGCCCCCCTGCCAGCCGATCTCACTCCGGTCTGGGACCTGCTCCATTGAACCCTTCCGCCATGGCGCAATACTTCACCCTGCACCCCGACAACCCGCAACTGCGGCTGATCAAGCAGGCGGCCGCCGTGCTGCATGGCGGCGGCGTGGCGGCCATCCCCACCGATTCGTCCTACGCCCTGGTCTGTCATCTCGACGACAAGGCCGCGGTGCAGCGCCTGCGGCAAATCCGCCAGGTGGACGAGCGCCATCACCTCACCCTGCTGTGCAGCGATCTGTCCGAACTGGGCAACTATGCCCGCGTGGACAACCGGCAATACCGCCTCATCCGCGCCTGCACGCCGGGGCCCTACACCTTCATCCTCGAAGCCACCAAGGAAGTGCCGCGCCGGGTGTCGCACCCTTCGCGCAAGACCATCGGCGTGCGGGTGCCGCAAAACGCCGTGGCCCACAATCTGCTGGTGGAAATGGCTCAGCCCCTGCTCGCCACCACGCTGATTCTGCCCGGCGACGAGCACGCGCTCAATGATGCGGCAGAGATTCGAGACCGCCTCGAACACCAGGTCGATCTGGTGCTCGACGCCGGCCCCTGCCCGAGCGAGCCCACCACCGTGGTCGACCTGTGCGGTGCCGCGCCCGTGGTCATCCGCATCGGCCGCGGCCCACTCGAAGCGCTCGGCCTCCCGGCCCTGCAGTAGACGCTGCAATCGACCCCTTCATCCTTGGCGCAGCGCGGGTCAAGCCGTCCCTGTTCCGCCCTGCCGAACCGCCCTTTCTACAATCCCCGCATGGATCAACTCATACAGGCCGTCACCGTCTATGCCCTGCCGGTGCTCTTTGCCATCACCCTGCACGAGGCGGCGCACGGCTATGCGGCGCGCTATTTCGGCGACAACACCGCCTACATGATGGGCCGCGTTTCGCTCAACCCGGTGCGGCACATCGATCCGATCGGCACCATCCTCGTGCCCCTCATTCTCTACTTCGCCACCTCCGGCGCTTTTCTCTTTGGCTACGCCAAGCCGGTTCCGGTGAATTTCGGGCGACTGCGCAACCCCAAGAGCGACATGATCTGGGTCGCGCTCGCCGGCCCGGCTTCCAACTTTTTTCAGGCGTTTCTCTGGGGCCTGATGCTCGTCGGGCTGCACGCCTTCGCCGTCAACGAGATCTATTTCTACGATGTCGCGCAGGCCGGCATTCTGGTCAACCTGGTGATGTTCGTGTTCAACCTGTTTCCGCTGCCGCCGCTCGATGGCGGGCGCATTCTGGTGGGGCTGCTGCCCGTCCGTCAGGCCATTGCCTTGTCGCGTGTGGAACCTTACGGCTTTTTCATCGTGATGGCGCTGGTGCTCACCGGCATCGTCACCAACTTCTGGCTCAGCCCGCTCATGGCGCTGTCGATGCAGGTTCTCAAGGTTCTGCTCAGCCCCTTCCAGATGCTCATCTGAGCCTGTCTTTCCCTCTTCTCCCGACGCTTCCCAACATGACCTTCCCTGCACAGGCCGATGGCGCAACGGGCGCCGATGATCGCGTTTTGTCCGGCATGCGCCCCACCGGCGCGCTGCACCTAGGCCACTATCACGGCGCCTTGAAAAACTGGATCCAGTTGCAAAACACCCACGACTGCTACTTTTTCGTCGCCGACTGGCACGCGCTGACCACGCATTACGAAACGCCGGAAACCATCTACGCACACACCACCGAGATGGTGATCGATTGGCTAGCCGCCGGAGTCGATCCGAACCGGGCCACGCTCTTCGTGCAAAGCCGGGTGCTGGAGCACGCCGAGTTGTTTCTGCTGCTGGGCATGGGCACGCCGCTGTCCTGGCTGGAGCGCGTGCCCACTTATAAAGACCAGATCGCCAATCTGAAGGACAAGGATCTGGCGACCTACGGCTTTCTCGGCTATCCGCTGCTGCAGGCCGCAGACATCCTTATTTATCTGGCGCGTTACGTGCCCGTCGGCGCCGATCAGGTGCCGCATATCGAGATGAGCCGTGAAATCGCGCGCCGTTTCAACAATCTCTACGGCAAAGACCCGACTGTCGAGGCGCAGGCCCGAGCCGCTGCGGCCAAATTGCCCGAGGAAGTTCGCTCGCAATTCACCGCCCTGCGTCGCGCAGCCGATCAGGAAGGGTTGACCGACAAACGCGACGAAGCCCGCGATCTGATCTCCGCCAGCAAATTATCGCGCGCAGAAAAAGACGCGCTGCGCGCGCAGCTCAGCGGCGGCCGCAGGCAAATCCTGCGCGAGCCCGAAGCGCTGCTGACCCCGGAATCCAAGCTGCCGGGACTGGACGGCCGCAAGATGTCCAAGAGTTACGGCAACGCCATCGCCATCCGGGAAGAGCGCGCCAGCGTCGAGCACAAAATCAAGCGCATGCCCACCGACCCCGCGCGCGTCAAGCGCACCGATCCCGGCACCCCCGAACGCTGTCCTGTCTGGCAGTTCCACCTGGCCTATTCCGACGAAGCCACGCGGGAATGGGTGCAACGCGGCTGCACCACGGCCGGCATAGGCTGCCTGGAATGCAAGCAGCCCGTCATCGAAGCCATCCTGCGCGAGCAGCAACCCATGTTCGAGCGCGCACAGCCCTATCTCGACAACCCCGCGCTGGTCCGCGACATCCTGGCGCACGGCAGCGACAAGGCGCGCGCCACGGCACAAGAGACCATGCACGCCGTTCGGGACGCGATGGGTCTGAAGGTCTGAGGGTCAGCGCTGTCGACTTTTCCCGATGCGCCAGGCGATCAAAGCGATGACGACGGCAAGCGCCAGCAGGATTTCCTCGGCCCACTGCAGGCGCGACGCCAGTTGCGCCACGCCCGCACCGAAAAACCATCCCAGCCCGGTGAACAGGGGTGCCCACAGGAAAGCGCCCAAGGTGTTGAACACCACGAATCGCCACGGCGCAACCCCGGCGATGCCGATCAGAACGGGCCCCGCGATGCGCAAACCATAGAGGAAACGCACGCTCACGATCGCCCACGGCGCGCCACGATGCAGCAGCCGTTGAACACGGGGCAATTGCCTTTCCAAGCTGGAAAAGCGTCTGAGCAAGTGCGGCCCGAACCACCGCCCCATGAAAAAAAAGAATTGATCACCGAGCGTGGCTGCAATTGCCGCCACCACGACGACCAGAGGCCACTCCAGCCAGCCGCGGTGGGCGCCATAGCCCGCAAGCAGCAGTACCGTCTCTCCCTCGGCCAATGCGCCCAATGCCACCGCCGCATAACCGTAATGCCGAACGAAGTCCTCGATCATGCAGGGGGAGTCTACCGGCGGGCTCGGCCCATGCAAAAAAACCGGTTCAAAGCCGGTCGATTTTGCAGCGCCCCGGCTCTTGGCCGGGACGCATCATGCTCCAGATCGGAGGAAACGATCGGATTGGATGATCAGAGGGATGATCAGATGGGCCGAATGGCAGAAGCCTGGGGTCCCTTGGGGCCAGCCTTCACGGTGAATTCGACACGCTGGTTTTCCTGCAGGGTGCGGAAACCTTTGGCCTGAATTTCAGAAAAATGCGCGAACAGATCTTCGCCGCCTTCATCGGGCTTGATGAAACCGAAGCCCTTGGACTCGTTAAACCATTTCACAGTACCGGTAGCCATGAATCAACCTTTAAGAAAAAAATAGAGAAGTGCAAATCTTCAACAAGCCCGGCAAATCACTACTGTGAAACCGCCACAAGCCAACCCCAAGCCAATGAGGCACAGGCTCTTGTTTCGACTGCGCAATAACTATACATGCAAAACAACCGTGCGAGCGACCTTTGAGCGCAGGGCAAACCCCTTACCCGGCACGGAGAACGGAACCGAGCTGGATAACGCGGACAATATGCTGTTTCGACGCCAGCAGACCAGGAGCGGCTTGCGGGCGAGTGCATTGCAACGGTGCGCCGTCACCCACCAAACGACGCGGATCTTGAGCCGCAAAAATCCTCGCACATGACTTCAAGATAACGCGTTAATAAATTGTTTTTATGCATATTTTCAGGGGAATTCATCACAAGGCGCTAGCCTCCCGAACGGCGCTGACCATCGGCAATTTCGATGGGGTGCACCGGGGACATCTCGCCATGTTGCACGAATTGGTGCACACCGCCCATGCACGGGGGCTCGTGCCGACGGTGCTGACTTTTGAACCGCATCCGCGTGATTTTTTTGCAACACTTCACGGTCAGCCGGATTCCGCGCCCAGCCGTATTTCGACCCTGCGCGACAAGTTGTGCGCCTTGCGCGAAGCCGGGGCGGAGCAAGTCATCGTGCTGCGGTTCGATGCGAGCATCGCGGCACTGTCGCCCGAGGCTTTTGTTCGGCAGATCGTGTTGCAGGGTCTCAAGGCGCAATTCGTCCTGGTCGGCGATGATTTCCGCTTCGGTGCCCGACGCGCGGGAGATTTCGCCCAACTCGACAGGCTGATGCGCAGCGCAGGGGGAGAGGCCCGGCAGATGCCCGTCGTGCTCACGCAGACCAGGATGAAACTGCCCCCTGACTCGCTGCGCTCGCATTCCACCTCGCGGCTTGCAAGCCACTCGGATTCGCATGGCATGGATCAGTCCGCAGGGACTGATCCATGTCCCGCTCATCCCCCCGAGGGGGTGTCAGTTCCTTCGGAGCGGCCGTGCGGAACTGATTTGCGCATCTCCAGTTCGGCCGTGCGGCAGGCGCTACAGGCAGGTGACATGGAGACCGTGCAGCTCCTGCTCGGGCGCCCCTACGCCATTTCAGGGCATGTATTGCACGGCGCCAAACTCGGACGGAAGCTGGGATTTCCGACCTTGAACCTGCGGTTCGATCGAGCGCGCCCAGCCTTGGGCGGCGTGTTCGTCGCCCAGGTGCACGGGCTGGAGACGGCTGCGCTTCCCGCCGTGGCAAGCCTGGGCACGCGACCGGCCGTCGAGACCAACGGGCGGGTACTGCTGGAAACGCATGTGTTCGATTGGCGGGCGCAAGCCTACGGTAAACTCATTCGAGTGGAACTCCTGCACAAACTGCGCAATGAGGCGCATTACTCCGACCTTGCTCAACTGACCGCCGCCATCCAGAGAGACAGCGATCAGGCCCGCGCCTGGTTCGCACAGCTCGCCAGGCAAACCACGCGCGATCGAATTTGACAGCGATCGTCAGCGATCACCCGCCAAGTTCCGATTCCCTTCGGATGATCGGCTTCATCGACGCAGTCGCCATTCACTTTTTTTCCGTTGGACCCTTAGACCGGGGTTCCGGCATTGCACTCAGCCCCATGGATCACGCCTCCCCTGCCGCCGCCGAAAAGCCCGATTACCGGGCCACCTTGAATCTGCCCGACACGCCTTTTCCCATGCGCGGCGATCTGCCCAGACGCGAGCCGCAATGGATTGCCGACTGGAACGACGAGGGTCTCTACCGCAGGCTGCGTCTGGCGCGCGTGGGGGCGCCGAAATTCGTGCTGCACGACGGCCCGCCGTATGCCAACGGCCAGATCCACATGGGCCATGCGGTCAACAAGATACTGAAGGACATGATCGTCAAGGCGCGGCAGCTCGCCGGCTTCGATGCGGCCTACATCCCGGGCTGGGACTGCCACGGCCTGCCGATCGAAAACGCCATCGAAAAGCAGTTCGGCCGCTGCCTGCCGCGCGACGAAATGCAGGCCAGGAGCCGTGCCTATGCCACGGCGCAGATCGTGCAGCAAATGGCCGACTTCAAGCGCCTGGGCGTGCTGGGCGACTGGGATCATCCCTACCGCACCATGGATTTCGTCAACGAGGCGGCGGAAATTCGCGCCTTCAAGCGCGTGATCGAGCGCGGCTTCGTCTATCGCGGGCTCAAGCCGGTTTACTGGTGCTTCGATTGCGGTTCGTCGCTGGCCGAGTTCGAGATCGAATATGCCGACAAAAAATCGCAGACTCTCGATGTCGCCTTCGAGTCGGACGATCCCAAAGCGCTGGCGGCGGCCTTCGGCCTGCCGGCATTGCCCGACGCCGCCAAGCCCGCTTTTGCCGTGATCTGGACGACCACCGCCTGGACCCTGCCCGCCAATCAGGCGCTCAACCTCAACCCGGAAATCGAGTACGCGCTGGTCGATACCCCCCGCGGCTATCTGGTGCTCGCCGCCAGCCTGGTCCAGACCTGCCTGAAGCGCTATGAACTCGAAGGCCGCATCGTGGCTACCGCGCCCGGCAAGGCGCTGGGCGGGCTGGCTTTCCGTCATCCGCTGTTCGAGGTGGATGCGGGCTATCGGCGGCTGTCCCCGGTGTATCTGGCGGACTACGCCACGGCTGATGACGGCACGGGCATCGTCCATTCTTCGCCCGCCTACGGCGTGGAAGACTTCAACTCCTGCGTCGCGCATGGCATGGCGTATGAAGACATCCTCAATCCGGTGCAGGGCGACGGCAGCTATGCGCCCGACCTGCCGCTGTTCGGCGGGCAGAACATCTGGAAAGCCGCTCCCCGCATCATCGACACCCTGCGAGACGCCGGCAGGCTATTGTCGACGCACACCATCACCCACAGCTACCCGCACTGCTGGCGTCACAAGGCGCCGGTCATCTACCGCGCCGCGGCGCAGTGGTTCATCCGCATGGACGAAGGCGAAGGCGTGTTCACCCGGGACAAGGCGCCCAAAACCCTGCGCCAGATGGCGCTCGAAGCCATCGAGCACACCGGCTTTTATCCGGAAAACGGCAAGGCCCGCCTGCACGACATGATCGCCAACCGGCCCGACTGGTGCATCAGCCGCCAGCGCAGTTGGGGCGTGCCCATCCCCTTCTTCCTGCACAAGGACAGCGGCGAGCTGCATCCCCGCACCCTGGACATCCTCGATGTCGCCGCCGAGATGGTGGAGCAGGGCGGCATCGAGGCCTGGAGCAAGGCCGGCGCCGAAGACGTCCTCGCCCGCGTGGGCTGCGAGGCCGATGCGGCGCACTACGCCAAGAGCAGCGACATCCTCGAAGTCTGGTTCGATTCGGGCACCACGCACACCACGGTGCTCATGGGCAGTCATGCCGGTGCGGGTCATGCCCAAGGCCCACAGGCCGACCTCTATCTCGAAGGCCATGACCAGCACCGCGGCTGGTTTCATTCCTCGCTGCTCACCTCGTGCGCGATGTACGGCCGCGCGCCTTACAAAGCGCTGCTGACCCACGGCTTCACCGTCGACAGCCAGGGCCGCAAGATGAGCAAGTCGCTGGGCAACGGCATCGATCCGCTGCAGACCTGCAACAAGCTGGGCGCGGAGATCGTTCGCCTGTGGGTGGCCGCCTCCGACTATTCCGGCGACATCGCAGGCGACGACAAAATCCTCGCCCGCGTGGTCGATAGCTATCGCCGCATCCGCAACACCCTGCGCTTCCTGCTGGCCAACACCAGCGATTTCGATCCTGCTCAGCACGCTGTGCCGCTGAGCCAGATGTTCGAACTCGATCGCTGGGCGCTGGCGCATGCGCAGAGCCTGCAGTCGGTCATCCTGGCGCATTACGACCGGTACGAATTCCATCCCGTGGTGGCCAGGCTGCAGGTCTACTGCTCAGAAGACCTGGGCGCGTTCTACCTCGATGTGCTCAAGGACCGGCTCTACACCACCGCGCCCGACAGCCTGGCCCGACGCAGCGCCCAAACCGCGCTGTGGCAGATCACACAGGCCATGCTGCGCTGGATGGCGCCCTTTCTCAGCTTCACCGCAGAAGAGGCCTGGGCGCTGATCGGCAAGGGCGAGAGCATTTTCGTCGAGACCTATTGGCCGTGGCCCGAGCAGCCCGACAGCGCCGTGTTGCTCGAACAATGGGCGCGCATCCGCGCCATTCGGGAGGCGACCAACAAGGAAATCGAAACCCTGCGCGAGCAAGGCCGAATCGGCGCCTCACTGCAGGCCGAGGTCGATCTGTACGCCCCGCCCGCCGAGTACGCCCTGCTTGACCGGCTGGGCGACGATCTGCGCTTCGTGCTCATCACCTCGCGCGCCAGCCTGCACCCCGGCGAAGGCGAACTGCGCATCGTGGTGACGCCCACCCACCACGCCAAATGCGAGCGCTGCTGGCACTGGCGCGAAGATGTCGATGCCGATCCAGCCCATCCCGGCCTGTGCGGGCGTTGCGTGAGCAATCTCTATGGTGCGGGCGAACCGCGCCACATCGCCTGAGAGCCCCTCGCGCATGCCCTCTGCCCTGTCTGATGCTTCCTTCGTCGCACGGCGCGCACGGGTCTGGCCCTGGCTGCTGGTGTCGCTGGCCGTCATTCTGGCCGATCAGTTCACCAAGTGGCTGGTGCGCCAAGACCTGCCGCTCGACAGCAGCCATCCGGTGACCGGATTTTTCAATCTGGTCTACATCCACAATCCCGGAGCGGCGTTTTCGTTTCTCGCCGCAGCACCGGGGTGGCAGCGCTGGTTTTTCACCGCGTTGAGTCTCGCAGCCTCGCTGTTCATCCTCTGGCTGATGTTTCGCAACCGAGGCAAGGCGCTGTTCAGCCTGGCGCTGGCCTTCATCCTTGGAGGCGCTTTGGGCAATGTGATCGACCGCGTGCTGTGGGGCAAGGTGACTGACTTCCTCGATTTCTACCTCACCCTGGGCGGCCAGCAATGGCATTGGCCTGCCTTCAATCTGGCCGACTCGGCCATCTTCGTCGGGGCCGTGCTGTTGATCGTCGACGAGTTTCGGCGTGCCCGCCAGCGCCGTTCGTGATTTTTGTTATGAGTTTATTGTGATATCACGATAAACACCCCGTGGTATCCCGGGTTGTGCGGCGGTTTGTCGCACCTTAGCCTCCAAAATTGATAGGCCGCCCGATGCAGGCGGCCCCAAACGGAGGAGAACCGGGATATGACACCTGAAGAAGCGCAGCATCATCCGCTCGCTGCGCAAACCCGCACCCGCGTGAGCGTATGCAATCTGCAATGGCACACCCCCTTTGGCTGGCTGGCGGCGGGTTGGCGCGACTTTGCCCGCTGCCCGATCGTCGGCCTGAGCTATGGGCTGATTTTCACGGCGCTGGGCTGGCTGCTGGCCTGGACGCTGGCGAGCACCCCCGAATACACCCTGATGCTGGCTGCGGGCCTGCTGCTGGTCGGTCCCGCCTTGGCGATGGGGCTGATGGAAGCCAGCCGCCGGTGTGAGATCCATCTCAAGGCGCGGCTGAACTTCTGCATCCGCTGTTGGTGGCCCCACCGCAGCAGCGTCGCCCTGTTCGCCGGGCTGCTGCTGGTCATCGAACTGCTGTGGGGACGCACCGCGCTGGTGGTGTTCGCGCTGTTTTTCGATGCGGGCATGCCCGATGGCGGCGGCGTGTTGCGGCTCTTGCTCGATCCGGCCAACGTCACGTTTGTGCTGGTCTATCTCGGCGTGGCACTGCTGTTCGGCGGGCTGGTTTTTGCCATCAGCGTGGTGTCGATTCCCATGATGCTCGATCGGCCGGTGGACGCCATCACCGCCGCGCTGACCAGTCTGCGCGTCTGCATGGAGCATCCGGTGGCGATGGCCTGCTGGGCGGCGCTGATCGGCGGCATCAGCCTGCTGGCCATGCTCCCCTTTGGACTGGGCTGGATCATCGTGCTGCCCATCATCGGCCATGCCAGTTGGCATGCCTACCGCGGCGTGGTCTGCCCCAGCCTGCAGCAACCCATCAATGCCTGACGTCCATCCTCAAGTCTGCAGCGAGGGCTTGAACACCTGACCGGCATGCTCGCGCAGGGTGTGGAACTGGATTTTGGGCGCCAGTTCCTGCATCACCCGCAATTCGCTCGCATGGGTGAGCAAGACCGCTGGCGCATCGACCACGTCGTAGGCGATGCGGTGCGCATTGGTATCGATGAAGCGCTTGAGCGCCTGCGGATCGTCGCAGGTGAACCAGCGCGCCATGCGGTATTTGCTGCCTTCCATGCGTGCGTCCACGCCATATTCCGATTTGAGCCGGTGCTGCACCACGTCGAACTGCAATGTGCCCACGGCCCCTAAAAGCAAGCTGCCGCCGGTTGCCGGGCGAAACACCTGAATCGCGCCCTCCTCGCCCAACTGCTGCAAGCCCGTGCGCAGTTGTTTGCTGCGCATCGGGTCGGCGATCTCGACCGTGCGAAACATCTCGGGAGCGAAAAACGGCAGCCCGGTGAACTGCAATTCCTCCCCTTCGCTCAGGCTGTCGCCAAGATGCAGTGTGCCGTGATTGGGAATGCCGACGATGTCCCCCGCATACGCTTCATCGAGCAATTCGCGGCGCTGCGACATGAAGGTGACCACGCTGCCGGGGCGGATGTCCTTGCCGGTGCGCCCCACCCGGATTTTCATGCCGCGCTCGAAGCGCCCCGAAACGATGCGCACAAAGGCGATGCGATCGCGGTGAGCCGGGTCCATATTGGCCTGTATCTTGAACACCACGCCGGTGAACGCTGTCTCGTCAGGCTGTACCACCCGGGTGGTCGCCGCGCGCGGCCGCGGCGAAGGCGCAAGTTCCACCAGCGCATCGAGCACCTCCTGCACACCGAAGTTGTTGATCGCCGAGCCGAAGAACAGCGGCGACTGGCGCCCCGCGAGAAACTCCGCCTCATCGAACGCGGGCGCCGCGTCGCGCAGCAGGCCAATCTCACCCTGCGCCTGCTGGTAGGGCTGGCCAAAGCGGCGCACCGACTCCGGGTTGTCCAGCCCTGTGAGCATCTGGTCATCGTCGCGCACCCGTTCCTCGCCGGGCCGGAACACCCGCATGCGATCCAGGCGCAGGTCGTAGACGCCGTGAAAATCGCGCCCCATGCCGACCGGCCAGGTGAACGGCACGGCGGCCATGCCCAGATGGCGCTCGATCTCATCCATCAGATCGAGCGGCTGGCGCACTTCGCGATCCATCTTATTGACAAAGGTCAGAATGGGCGTGTTGCGCGCGCGGCAGACTTCGAGTAGGCGCAGCGTCTGTTCCTCCACGCCGTTGGCCGCGTCGATCACCATCAACGCCGCGTCCACTGCGGTGAGCACGCGGTAGGTATCTTCGGAAAAGTCCTGGTGGCCCGGCGTGTCCAGCAGATTGATCACGCAGTCGCGCCACTCCATCTGCATGACCGACGAGGCCACCGAAATACCCCGCTGTTTCTCGATTTCCATCCAGTCCGAAGTGGCGTGGCGACTGGCCTTGCGCGCCTTCACGCTGCCGGCGATCTGAATCGCCCCCGAGAACAGCAGCAGCTTTTCGGTCAGCGTGGTCTTGCCCGCGTCGGGGTGGGAAATGATGGCGAAAGTGCGCCGCCTGCGAATCTGCTCGCGGTTCTGCTCGGAAGGGTTTGTGCTCATGGTCTGGCCGGGTCGCGTCTCGCGACGGCTTGCATCTGGGTTAGGCTTTGGGCTGCGTAGCAGGAAGAGAAAAAGGAAGAGAAAAGGAAAGGGAATTCGTCGCCCTGAATTCATCGCCATGAGGCTTTGCAGCCCGCCGCTACGCGCAGACGCGCCACCCATCCGGTGGCGCAGCAAATTTACTATTTTGCCTGAGACCCACCCCGCATGACACGCCAGATCGTCCTCGATACCGAGACCACCGGCCTCAATCCGGCCAGCGGCGACCGCATCATCGAAGTCGCCGCAGTCGAACTGTTCAACCGCAAACTGACGGGCAGGCACTACCACGCCTACCTCAACCCGGATCGCGCCAGTCACCCCGACGCCCTCAAAGTCCACGGACTCACCGAAGAATTTCTTGCGGACAAGCCACGCTTCGACCAGATCGCCGACGACCTCCTGGAATTCGTGCGCGACGCCGAAATCATCATCCACAACGCCCCCTTCGATTGCGCCTTCCTCGACGCCGAACTCGAAAGACTGAACCGGCCCGCCTTCAAGCAGCACGTTACGCAGGTCACCGACACGCTGCTCATGGCCAAGCTGCAGTTCCCCGGCAAGTTCAACAACCTCGACGCCTTGTGCAAGCGCTTTGGCATCGACAACGCGCACCGCACCCTGCACGGCGCGCTGCTCGACGCCGAACTGCTCGCCGAGGTCTATCTCAGCCTCACACGCGGGCAGGAGAGCCTGGTGATCGATCTGGAAACGCCGCGGCAGCAGGTGAGCGTGGCCTCTGGTCAACTCGACCGATACGCTCTACCCGTCTACCCGCCTAACGAAGAAGAGCAAGCAGCGCACCAGGCCTTTCTGCAGTTGATCGACAAGAAAAGCCAGGGCAAAAGCATCTGGCGACCCAGCCCGGACAAGAGTCAAAACGGATGAGCTGAAAAAGTGTGCAATAATTGCTAACTTTGCTGATCGACCTCTGGGCAAGCTCGGTGACGCGTAGGTCCGGCTGGTTCAGTAGATGATTTGGCTTTGGGCGGTTAACTCAGCGGTAGAGTGCCACCTTCACACGGTGGAAGCCACTGGTTCGATCCCAGTACCGCCCACCATTTGATTGTCCGGCGAAGTCCGCAGACGGCCGTAAAGCATTAGGAAATCAATGCTTTACGGCTTTTTTTATTCCGTAGCTGTTCGCCGTGGTTTTTTGACAGCCGCAGCCCGGCAGGGGTACAAACCGGGGCAAGAATCGGGGCACATCAGCCAACGTAGTCGATGGTGAGCGGTGCATGATCGGAAAACCGCTGCTCGGTGTAAATCCAGGCGCTTCCCGGCTTGGCCTGCGCCGCGATACCGGGGGTGGCCAGGTGATAGTCGATCCGCCAGCCCACGTTCTTGGCCCGCGCCTGTCCGCGATGGCTCCACCAGGTGTATCGATCGGGCGCAGGGTCGAGCTGACGGAACACGTCCACATAGCCCGCATCGTCAAGCAGGCGGGTCATCCAGGCGCGTTCTTCCGGCAAGAAACCGCTGTTCTTGAGGTTGCCTTTCCAGTTCTTCAGGTCGATCTCCTTGTGGGCGATGTTCACATCGCCGCACAACAGCACTTCACCCGCGGCTTTCAACGCCCGTAGATGTTCGTAAAAATCGGCCAGGAATCGAAATTTCGCCTGCTGCCGATCGTCCGAGCTGGAGCCCGAGGGAAAGTAGGCCGAGACGATGGATAAACGCCCGCCGCCGGGACGTTTGTAGATGGCTTCGACATAGCGCCCTTCGGCGTCGAACTCGGCATGACCAAAGCCGATGCGCACCTCATCGGGCTCATGTTTCCAGTAGAGGCCCACACCGCTGTAGCCGGGTTTCTCGGCATGATGAAACGCGGCCCCGGGCAGTCCGCCCAGAGTCCGCAAGCCGGGCGTCATATCGACATCGAGCGCCTTGAGCTCCTGTACGCACAGCACATCAGGGCGCGCCTGCTGCCGCAGCCAGTCATCGACCCCCTTGTTCGCGGAGGAACGCACGCCGTTGAGGTTGAGGGTGGTCACGCGCAAGGGGAAAGGCAACATATCCAGGCATCCGGTTGGATCAGGCGATGAGCAGGCAGGGCTTCGGGACGTCGCCCACGCAACACAGGCTGCGCCTGCAAGTCCGCAAAGCAAGGCACAATAAGGCGGCTCGTCAACGCGACGACCCCATACGACATTGTTGCAGCAACGCGCTTACCCGCAGTTCATGAAATTGATCGTGCGCCGACTTCGCCCTCTTTTCTTCGGTCTTTTGTTGAGTGCCCCTGCCTGGGCGCACGCCGACATCTACCTCTGTCGCGACGCGAACGGCACGCTCGTTTCCAGCGATCGCCTGACTCAGGATTGCCTGAACTACGGCGGCCGCGTGATCGGCGCCGACGGCACCGTGCGAAGGCGCATTCTCACCCTCGAGGAACAGGCCGAGCAGGCCCGGGCCAATGCGGCGGCGCAGAGTCTTGCCAGACAGCAGCGAGAACGACAGCGCGAAGATCGCGCGCTGTTGCTGCGCTATCCGAATGCTGCCGCGCTGGAGGCAGCCCGCGTCAAGGACTTGAGTCGTCCCCAGGCCCTGATCGAAGAAGCCAGCAAGCAACTGGTAAGCCTGCAGCGCCAGCGCAAGCAGTTGGAAATCGATGCGCAGTTTTATCCGCAGGGCCCGCTGCCTCTTGAACTGCGAACCAAGTTTGATGAAAACAAGGTCCTCACCCAGCAGGAAACCGAACTCATCGTCGGCCAGAAGGCCGAAATCGACCGCATCAACCGCGAATACGACGCGCTGCACGCCCGGATGAAACCGCTCTGGGCCAGAACCTCGGCAGCGCAATGACACGCCCGGCGGGACTCCCGGCCCATCCCCCAACGGATGAGCCAGGCTTCAGAACGAATGCAGCCATGCCGCGCAGCGGCAGCGGTCAAACCGGCAGGACGATGCGCCCCCAGGACTCATTGATGACCTCGGCCGCTGCCAGATAAAACGCCAGCGCGGCCGTAATCAGCCCCAGATAACCGCCGAATACGCTCAGACCGTCATTGCCCATCATTGCCCCAGCGGCCAGCAGATAAAAAGTGGGAACCAGCGCCGTGAATACCAGCATCAAGGCGCGACCCTTTTTCCAGGTGCCTATCCACAAATAGGTCGTGAACACGCCCCACAGCAGCAGATACCAGCCGACGAACGGCCCGCCCACGCCCTTGGCGAAGAAATCGACGAACAGGGCAAAACTCCACCAGAACGCGCCATAGCCGCAGAACGCGACAAAACCGAAACTGTTGCCGGCAAATGCCTCGATGACACCGGCGACGAACTGCGCCGTTCCGCCGAAGGCAAACGCCGCAGCCAACACCATCGGGACATCCGCGCCGGGAAACCATCCGGCATTCACCATGCTCAGCAGCCAGGTGGTCAGGGCAAATCCGGACAAGCCCAGCGGGGCCGGGTTGATCGCCGTTTTCTCAGTCATTTCAATCTCCTCGTTGGTTTATTCGCTCAACACGGCGCTTTCGCCGCGCGGTCTGCGTTTTTGCAGGCCCGCGCGGAGCATCGGCAACCTGGCTGACGATTCGCCTACATGTCACGCAAACAGGACAGGATTTACATCGTGTCGCTTTTCGCGCCTTCTGGCGACGCAATTCTTCGCCTCGCCACAAATCCGCACAAATCCTCACAAAACTCATAAGAGAGTTCTTATATGCTATGGCTACCATGCTCGCAGATCTGACCCTGACCCAACACATCCTGTCCGTCGTTTCCGGCGTGGCAGTCGGTTTCACTCTTGGCCTGATCGGCGGGGGCGGCTCCGTCCTCGCGGTGCCGCTGCTTCTCTATCTGGTGGGCTATCCCGTTCCCCACGTCGTCATCGGCACCACGGCGCTGGCGGTCTCCGTCAACGCCTATCTCAACCTGATACCGCATGCGCGGGCCGGGAATGTGCGCTGGAAGGAGGCGGTGATCTTCGCCATCGTCGGCGCGATTGCGGCCTTTGTCGGCTCCTCGCTGGGCAAGGCGGTCGACGGCAAGAAACTGCTCTTTCTGTTCGCGATTCTGATGCTGATCATCGCTGCCTTGATGGTTCGCCCGAAAAAAGCGAAACCCGGCGACATCGAAGGTCATCCGGGGCAGTTCTCACTCTGGAAATTGGTGCTATCTGCGGCGATCGTCGGCACGCTTTCGGGTTTCTTCGGCATCGGCGGCGGCTTTCTCATCGTGCCGGGCCTGGTGTTCGCCACCGGCATGCCGATGCTGGCGGCGGTGGGTTCCTCGCTGTTCTCGGTGGGGACCTTCGGCCTGACGACAGCGGTCAACTATGCCAGTTCAGGCCTGCTCGACTGGACGGTGGCGGGGCTCTACATTGCCGGGGGCATTGCGGGTGGGGTGTTCGGCGCGCGGCTGGCGACCCACCTGGGCAAGAGCAGCAAAGGCGCACTCAACCTGATCTTTGCGGCGCTGGTGGCCGTGGTGGCTGTTTACATGATCTACAGAAACATGTCGGCATTCGGCATCCATCTTTAAATAACGGCTCGAATTGCCGGCTTCGCCCGTTCAGTTTTTGACGCGCCTCAAGCGGTATGGTCAGATGGCCTGAGCCGGGGTGGAACCTGCTGGCCTCGATCTGTTCTGATGTTGCATTCGCTCACAGGAGTTCGAATGCAACGCCGTACCTTTTTATCCGCAGCGCTCGTCGCCGCTTCATTTGTCTGCGGCGCCTTACCCGCGCTGGCCTCGACTTCAACGCTGGGCGTGGGTGACACCCTGCCCCAGACGCAATTCGAGAATCAGCACGGCAAGAAGGAAGACTTTCCGGGCGCCGATACCCGCATCGTGTTGTTCGCGGTGGAAAAGGCGCCCTCCGATGTGGTGAACGACTACTTGACCGCCTTGGGCGTCGAGGCGATGCGCAAGCAGGGCATCGTGTTCCTCGCTGACATCAGCGGCATGCCGGGGTTTGTCACCCAGACTTTTGCACTGCCCAAGATGCGCAAGCGCCCCTATTCGATCCTGCTGGCCGGCAAGGCGGAACAGGCGGCCTTCATGCCGCACGAAAAAGAGGCGGTCACGGTGATGCAGATTCGCCAGGGCAAGATCACGCATATTGGGTTCGCGCGTGATTTGGCCGCGCTCAAGGCCGCCATCGGCGCGCAGTAAACAAGGGGCTGCGCGGCTTCAGAGCAGTTCACCCACCAGATCGTGCCCGTCGGTGCGCACGATGCGGACGCGCACGAACTGACCGCCGCTTTGCGCCAGCCGCATCCTGGCCGAGGGCTTCTCGGGCGACAGCAGATGCACTCTGCCGTCGATCTCAGGCGCATCGGCATAGCTTCTGCCCACGCCGCCGTCGCGGCTGGCCTGATCGACCAACACCCGCATCACCTGTCCCACCCGCCTGTGCAGCTTGCGCGTGGACACCTCTTCGGCCACGGCCATGAAGCGGGCTCTGCGCTCTTCGCGCAGCACATCGGGCACCGCACCAGGTAGCGCATTGGCAGCCGCACCCTCCACCGGCGAATAGGCGAAACAGCCCACGCGGTCGAGTTCGGCTTCACGGATGAAATCGAGCAGAGTCTCGAACTCCGCTTCCGTTTCACCGGGAAATCCGGCAATGAAGGTCGAGCGCACCACCAGTTCGTGGCAGATCTCGCGCCAGCGGGCGATGCGCTCCAGGTTGCGTTCGCCGCTTGCCGGGCGCTTCATGCGTTTGAGCACGTCCGGGTGGGCGTGCTGCAGCGGCACATCCAGGTAGGGCAGGATGCGTCCCTGTGCCATCAACGGCAACACCTCGTCGACATGCGGATAGGGATAGACGTAGTGCAGGCGCACCCAGGCGTCATGCTCGGCTGCGAGGCTGCCCAGCGCATCGACCAACTCGGTCATGCGGGTGCGAATCGGGCGTCCGTCCCAGAAGCCGGTGCGGTATTTCACATCGACGCCGTAAGCCGAGGTGTCCTGGCTGACCACCAGGAGTTCCTTCACGCCGGAGGCGAACAGCGCGCGCGCCTCGTTCAAGACCTCGCCGATCGGCCGCGACACCAGATCGCCGCGCATCGCCGGAATGATGCAGAAGGTGCAGCGATGGTTGCAGCCCTCGCTGATCTTCAGATAGGCGTAATGCCTGGGCGTGAGCTTGATGCCCGCAGGCGGCACGAGGTCGACAAACGGGTCGTGCGGCTTGGGCAATACGGCATGTACATGTCGCAGCACCTCGTCGGTCGCATGCGGCCCGGTGACGGCCAGCACCCTGGGATGCGCTTCTCGCACCAGGTTGTTGCCCGTCGCCGCATCATTGCGCGCACCGAGACAACCCGTGACGATGACCTTGCCGTTCTCGGCAAGCGCCTCACCGATGGCGTCGAGACTTTCCTGCACCGCGGCGTCGATGAAGCCGCAGGTGTTGACGATGACCAGATCCGCCCCGGCGTAGCTATCGGAGGTGTCATACCCTCGTGCGCGCAGTTCGGTCAGGATGCGCTCGGAGTCCACCAGCGCCTTGGGGCAGCCCAGGGAGACGAAGCCGACTTTCGGCGCAGCGGGCATCACCGAAGGTGATTGAATGAGAGATCGTTCCATCCCGCGATTGTCGCTGAAGGCTTGGCCCTCGGTCGACATGGCAACAGGCTGCAGCCTACTTCTTGGCTGGCGGCGGCTGGAACGCGCCCAGCATCTGCCTGGCCTGCTCCTGCATCTGCTCCTGCATCTGCATGTACAGGTTCTTGCTCTGTTCGAGGTAATTGCCCAACATGTTCTGCAGCATGGGGCTTTGCACGTTGAGAAACTGCGTCCAGGCCTCGGGGTTGAGCGCCGCGTTGTCATACACTCCGCGCGATTGTTCGGCGAGCTTGTTCTGGATGTCGATGAAGGCCTGCACATTCTTTTCCAGATAGCTGCCCATCATCCCCTGCATGGCGTGACCGTAGAAACGGATGATCTGTTCAAGCATCACCGAGCTGAACATGGGCAAGCCGCCGCTCTCCTCCTCCAGAATGATCTGCAGCAGAATGCTGCGGGTGAGGTCTTCGCCTGTTTTGGCGTCCTGCACCACAAAGCGCACTGCGTCCATCACCAGTTGCTTGACATCGCTCAGGGTGATGTAGGCGCTCGCTTCGCTGTCGTAGAGGCGGCGATTGGGGTATTTTTTGATGATGCGCTGAGGCGTGTCGGGCTTGGACATGGCGGTGGAATCTGTTCAATGAGCTGTTCAATGAGCTGTTCAATGATCTGTTCAATGAGCGCTCGACGAGGAGATGAGCGGATCAATGACCATCCGATTGAACCATACTCCCCGGTGATTGCCACCGAGGGATATCGAGACTCGTCCGCACCGCTGTGCATTGCGCACTTCCTCAGCTCATATGCAGCCCGCCGTTGCAACTGAATTCGGCGCCGGTCGTGAACCCGGCGTCCTCGCTCGCCAGCCAGGTCACGATGGAGGCGATTTCTTCCGGTGTACCCAGACGCTTGACCGGAATCGAGGCGATGATCTTGTCGAGCACGTCCTGCCGGATGGCCTTGACCATATCGGTCAGGATGTAGCCCGGCGATACCGTATTGACCGTCACCCCCTTGGAGGCAACTTCCAGCGCCAGCGACATGGTGAAACCGTGCATGCCCGCCTTCGCCGCGGCGTAATTCGTCTGGCCGAACTGGCCTTTTTCGCCGTTCACCGAGGCGATGTTGATGATGCGCCCCCAGCCCCGCTCGACCATGCCGTCGATCACCTGCTTGGTCACATTGAACATGGAATACAGATTGGTGCGCAGCACCAGATCCCAGTCTTCGTAGGTCATTTTGCGCAGCACGGCGTCGCGGGTGATGCCGGCGTTGTTCACCAGAATGTCCACTTGACCATGTTCGGCAAACACTTTCCGGAACGCCGCCTGGGTCGAATCCCAGTCGGCCACATTGCCCTCGGAGGCATAGACATCGAAGCCCTGCGCGCGCATGGTCTCCAGCCAGCTCTCCTTGCGGCTGGAGTTGGGCCCGCAGCCCGCGATGACCTTGTGTCCCGCCTCGCACAGTCGTTTGCAGATCCCGGTGCCGATGCCGCCCATGCCGCCCGTGACATAAGCTACTTTTTTGCTCATTGCGTACTCCTCGTTTTGGTTTCGGCTTCATCAATCTGCGCAGGTTCAACGCTCCAGCGCCATGGCCACGCCCATGCCGCCGCCGATGCACAGCGAAGCCAGGCCTTTCTTCGCATCGCGCTTGTTCATCTCGTGCAGCAGTGTGACCAGAATGCGGCAGCCGCTGGCGCCGATCGGGTGGCCGATGGCGATGGCCCCGCCGTTGACATTGACCTTGGCGGCGTCCCAGCCCATCTGCTGATTCACGGCGATGGCCTGCGCGGCAAATGCCTCGTTGATTTCCATCAGGTCGAGTTCCTGCGGCGTCCAGCCCGCGCGCGACAGACAGCGGGTCGACGACGGCACCGGCCCCATGCCCATATAGGCCGGATCGAGCGCGGCGTTGGCGTAGGCGCGGATGGCGGCCAGCGGCTTGAGGCCAAGTTGGGAGGCGCGCTGGGCCGACATGACCACCACGGCCGCGGCCCCATCGTTGATGCCCGAAGCATTGCCCGCCGTCACCGTGCCGCTCTTGTCGAACGCCGGACGCAGCGCGGCCAGGCTTTCCGCCGTCACGCCGTGCCGCACGAACTCGTCTGTGGCGAAGGCAACGGGGTCGCCTTTTTTCTGCGGCAGCATCACGGGCACGATTTCATCGTCGAAGCGCCCCGATTTTTGTGCCGCCTCGGCCTTGTTCTGGCTGGTAGCGGCGAAGGCGTCCTGCATTTCGCGGGTGATGCCGTATTTTCTCGCCACGTTTTCAGCGGTGATGCCCATGTGGTACTGATTGAACGCATCCCACAGTCCGTCGACGATCATGCTGTCGATCAGTTTCCAGTCGCCCATGCGCTGGCCGTCGCGCGAACCCGGCAGCACATGCGGCGCGGCGCTCATATTCTCCTGCCCGCCCGCCACCACGATGTCGGCATCGCCCTCACGGATGGCCTGCGCCGCCAGCATCACCGACTTCAGTCCCGAGCCGCAGACCTTGTTGACGGTCATCGCCGGCACCGTATCGGGCAGGCCCGCCTTGATGCTGGCCTGCCGCGCGCCGTTCTGCCCGATGCCCGCCTGCAGCACCTGCCCGAAGATCACCTCGGACACCTGCCCCGGCTCCAGCCTGGCGCGCGCGATCGCCTCCTTGATGACCAGCGCGCCCAGATCGACCGCCGGCACTTTCGCGAGCGAACCGCCGAATTTCCCCACCGCCGTGCGCACGGCGGACACGATGACGATATCAGTCATGACCAAAGCTCCTTCGTTTGAAAAAGATCATTTGCAGTTCATCAGGCCCGCACCTTGACATAGCGCCCCGGCGCGGGTTCGATGGGCTTGTAGCGAGCGTTGCCGGGTTTTTTCGGCGCCGCGATGTCGGGCCCGGCCTGCCCGGCCAGCCATTGCGCCCAGTCGTTCCACCAGCTTCCCGGCTGTTCGGTAGCGGCGTCGAGCCAGGCCTGCGGCTGCGCGGGCAGCTTGCGCTGACCGGAAGGCGAGGTCCAGTGGCTGCGCTTGTTGCGTTTGGCCGGGTTGATGACCCCCGCGATATGTCCCGAAGCACCCAGCACGAAGCGCATCGGCCCACCCAATATCTGCGTGGTCTGATACGCCGTCTGCCACGGCACGATGTGGTCTTCGCGCGAGGCATACACATAGGTCGGCAGCTTGACGGCCTGCAGATTGAGCGGCGCGCCGGCCACGGTCAGCGCGCCGGGCTGGCGCATCTTGTTTTCGAGGTAGGTATTGCGCAGATACCAGGCGAACATCGGCCCCGGCAGGTTGGTCGAATCGGAATTCCAGTACAGCAGGTCGAAAGGCGGCGGCGTCTCACCTTTGAGGTAATTGCCGACGACGTAATTCCACACCAGATCGTTCGGGCGCAGGCTGGAGAAAGCCGTGGCCAGCTCGCGCCCCGTCATCAACCCACCCTTGCCTATCGTGGCTTCGCGCAGGGACACCGAGGCTTCGTCCACATAAACGCTCAGAATGCCGGTATCGCTGAAATCGACCATGGTGGTCAGCAGGGTGGCGCTGTGGGCGAACGATTCGCCGCGCGCCTGCAGCACCGCCAGCGCATTGGCCAGCAGGGTGCCGCCGACGCAAAACCCCAGGGTGTTGATCGTGCCTTCGCTGCGCTTGGCGGCGATGTCGCGCACCACCTCCATCGCGCGGATCGCGCCATCCTGCACATAATCGTCCCAGGTCAGATGACCCAGGCTGGCGTCCGGGTTGCGCCACGACATGACGAAGGTACGGTGCCCCTGCTCCACGGCAAACCGCACCAGGGAATTGTCGGGTTGCAGATCGAGGATGTAATACTTGTTGATCATCGGCGGCACGAACAACAGCGGCCGCGCATGCACCTGTTCGGTCAGCGGCGCATATTCGATGAGCTGGAACAGCGCGTTTTCAAACACCACCTGCCCCGCCGTGGTCGCCACGTTGCGCCCCACCTCGAATACCGATTCATCGGTCTGGGTCAGGCGCCCCTGTTTCAGGTCCTTCAGCCAGTTGTTCACCCCGGCGCGCAGGCTCTCTCCCTGCGTTCGCACCGCCTTGTCGATCGCCTCGGGATTGAGCGCGAGAAAGTTGGACGGCGCCGCCGCATCGACCCATTGCTGCACGGCGAAGCGCAGCTTCTGCCGCGTCGGTTCATCGGCCTGCACGCTGTCGGCCAGATCGAACAAGGCGCGTGCGCCCAGCAGGTAGAGCGCGGCGGTGTAGCGCGAAATCCGGTTCGCGCTCCAGGCCTCGTGGGAGAAACGCCGATCACTTGCCGACGGGATGGAAGCAGGCGAAGCCTGCGCTTGCAGCAGACTGCTCCACAACTGACGGAACTCGTCAACGTAACGCTGTTGCAGAGAACGCAGGCGTTCGGGCGCGATCTGCACGGCCTGCGCTTTTGCGGCTCCTCCAAGCAGCGAGGCCCATTTCGGCTGCAGCTCGCCCCAGGCTGCCCAGGGGCCGGTCTGTCGCGGGAAAAAGGGTGGCGCAGCGCGGCCGGTCGAAGTGCTTTGTTCCATGGGATTTGAAACGACGGGGAGGGAGCAAGCCCATCCGCAAAAGCGGCAGGCCACGGCATTCTTGACCAGGCTGCATGCCCTGTCAACCGCGCTTGTACGATGCGCAAACAGGACCTAATCCACCCAGATGCACCCCGCCTGCCGCCCGGTGACGGCCTGGCGACGGTAAGAGTAGAACCGCTGCGCATGGACAAAGGTACAAAGGCCGCCCCCTGCAATCCCTTGCGCCGACACGCCCGCGGCCTGCAGACGGATGCGCGCAAGTTGCCAGATATCAGCCCACCACTTGCCGGGTTTTCCGGGTTTGAACGCCGCCGCCGTTTGCGCATGAAGGCCGACGAATGCCGCCCTCACCTCGTCGCCCACTTCGAAGGCCTCAGGCCCGATGGCCGGGCCCAGCACGGCCTGCACCTCGGCTGGATCGCACCCGGCACGGTCGCAAACAGCCTGCAGACAGGCTTCGAGCACGCCGCCCGCCAGACCGCGCCACCCCGCATGCGCCGCCGCCACCGCCCTGCCTTGCGGTGCGGCGAACAACACCGGCAGACAGTCGGCGACCAGCACCGTGGCGGCAACGCCGCGCCGCGTGGTGCAGGCGGCGTCCGCATCCGGCTCCGGGATCTCGCCATTCATCGGGTCGAGATCGGCCACCTCGATACCGTGCACCTGCCGCAAATAACGGGGCTGGGCGCCGCCCAGTGCTGCGCTCAGCAAGCGGCGGTTCTGCGACACAGCGGCAGGGTCGTCGCCCACATGACTACCCAGATTCATTCCTGCGCCTGCTGCGCCCTGTCCGCAGGCGCAGGGCCCCACGCTCACGCCCCCGGCACAACTGGTGAACACCGCGCGCACTCGCGGGTTGCCCGGCCAGACGACTTGCAGCCAAGGCGCCTGCGCCGTGTTGACGACGAGGTGGGGGGGGATGAAATCCGTCAGAACGGGCGTGAGCGGCATAGCGGGCACAATGCGCGGCAAGTTTGCGCCGGAAAAAGGTAAGGGAGGTATCCAGATGCTGCGATCGGCAAAGCTCGCAGCCTGTGTGCCGGCTGCCCGCAATTTATAGTGAAAGCCTACACCTCGTGCCGAGTGTTCTTCCCTGCGATGCGACTTTCCGTCATCATTCCCGCCCATCGGTCGCATGCCTTCATCGGCGATGCGCTGGATTCACTGGCTGCGCAGCACCGGCCAGACGGCCTCGTCATCGAAGTCATCGTCGTCTCAGATGACGGCACCGACTATGCCCGCCACTTCACCCCGACCCGCCGACAAGCGCTGGAGTGCCTTTGCACCACGACAGGACGCATCGCAGCCGGGCCATCGGCCGCGCGCAATGCCGGACTGCATCGCGCCGGCGGCGATTTCATCTCGTTTCTCGATGCCGACGATGTCTGGCTGCCCGAGCGCGCGGCCACTTTGCTGCCCATGGCCGCCACCCACGGCGCTGCGGTATGCCGCATGGCGATCACCCCCCTCGGTGCTGCGGATCTGCCGAAGCTGACGCCGGTATTGCCCGTGCACGGGCACCTCACACCACAGGAGAGTCTGCTGATCGACGGCGGATTCTGCCCGGTGTATCGCCGCGATTGCATCACCCACACATGGGACGAAGACCTCGACTTCGCCGAAGACCTGTTATTCAACCACGCCGCCGTGGTCAACGCCGGCGGCCTGTTCGTGCACCCCCAGCCGTTGATGCACTATCGCATCCGCCCCGATTCGGCCACGCATCACATGCCCGCGGCCAGTCACCGGGCCGAGCGCGCGTATGTGCAAATGTTGTCGCGTCTATCGTCTGCCGAGCGATCTTCGGCCCTGGCCGTCTGTCTGCAACGCAAGCGGCGGCTCAACGCGGCCTATCTTCAGGCTTGGCAACAAAAGCCCGGACTGCACTTTGAAGAGTTCGTCCGCCAAGCGCGCATGAGTTGATCCGGGGTCTCACCAGCGCTGCGGATCGATCTCTTTCGACTCACCGCCGCAAGCCTCCCAGAAACGGGCGATGTCCACGGGAACGGGAGCGATGAAATCCAGCGGCTTGTCGCTGGCGGGATGAGCAAACCCCAGCCGCGCGGCATGCAGCGCCTGGCGGCCCAGCGGCAGATCGGGGCGCAGGCGCCCGCCATAGACCGGGTCGGCCGCCAGTTCGAGCTTGGCAAATTGCAGATGCACGCGAATCTGATGCGTGCGCCCGCTGTGCAGCTTGCAGCGCAGCGCCGTCAGCGGCCCCCAGCGGGTGTCGAGTTCGGCCAGCGGGGTGAAGTCGGTGCGGGCCGGTTTGCCACCGTGCACCACGGCCATGCGCAGGCGGTCGCGCGGATGACGGCCGATGGGCGCATCCACGCTGAACGCGCGATCGACCGATCCCCAGGCCAGCGCGAGGTATTGGCGGTGGATGGTGCGCGCCTGCAGCCTGCGCACCAGTTCGGTCTGCGCCTGCAGCGTGCGCGCCGTGACCATCAGCCCGCTGGTGTCTTTGTCGAGACGATGGACGATGCCCGCGCGCGGCAGCCCGGCGGTCTCGGGATAGCGAGCCAGCAAGCCGTTGAGCAGGGTGCCGCTCCAGTTGCCCGCGGCCGGATGCACCACCAGCCCCGCCGGTTTGTCGAGCACGGCCAGATCGGCGTCTTCGAACACCACGTTCAGCGGCACGTCTTCGGGGGCGAAGGCTGTGTCCTCGGGCAAGACGGGCACGCTGATGCGCAGGGTTTCGCCCGCGCGGGCCTTGTCGCGCACCCCCGCCACCTGCGCGCCCATGCGCACCAACCCGGCCTCGCACCATTGCTGCAGGCGGCTGCGGGAATACTGCGGGAACTGCGCGGCAAGCACCTTGTCCAGACGCTGCCCGGCGGCGGCCTCGGGCACGACGGCTTCGAGCAGCAGCGGCTGGGCAGCCGTGAGGTCTTCGTCGAGATCGTCGTCGACCTGTGCCTGGGAGGGAGTTGGGGAGAAATCGGTCATGAGGGGGAATCGAGGCCCCCAAAGAGGCTCCCTATAATCTGTGCGCTTTACACCACCCTGGGCGATTGATATGCGTGTTGCGTTGTACCGTCTCTGGACGCTGCGGTTGTCGGGCGCTGCGGCGGCAGTCGTGCTGAGCGTCGTGCTGCCTGGCCTTGCCGGCTGCGCCTCAGCGCCGCCGAAAGACGAAACCCTGGGCTGGTCGTCGGCCAAATTGTATGCAGAGGCCAAGGACGAGATGAGCAGCGGCAACACCGACAAGGCGGTGAAGCTGTATGAAAAGCTGGAGTCGCGCTATCCCTACGGGCTCTACGCCCAGCAGTCACTGCTGGAAATCGCCTATGGCAATTACAAGCAGGGCGAACGCGCGCAGGCCCTGGCCGCGGTCGATCGCTTTCTCAAGCTCTATCCCAACAACCCCTACGCCGACTATGCGCTCTATCTGAAGGGCCTGATCAACTTCAACACCGATCAGGGCTGGTTCTCCTTCCTGTCGGATCAGAAGCTGTACGAACGCGATCAGGCGGCGGCCAGGCAGTCTTTCGAGGCCTTCAAGGAACTCGTCACCCGCTTCCCCGACAGCAAGTACGCGCCCGACGCCCGCCAGCGCATGCGCTACATCGTCAACTCGCTGGCCGAGTATGAGACCCACGTCGCGCTGTTCTATTACCGTCGCGGGGCCTATGTGGCCGCGGCTGACCGCGCGCAGCGCGCCATCGAGCACTATCAGGACGCGCCGGCCAATCAGCTCGCCCTGGCCATTCTGGTCGATGCCTACGGCAAACTGGGACTGACCCAGTTGCGCGACGACGCCGAGCGCGTGCTCAAGCTGAACTACCCGCACAGCACCTATCTCACCGAAGGTCTGCCCAGGCGCGACGACTCGTTCTGGAAGCTCTGGTAAATCGTCTTTTCAGCGGATTTGCGGCGTGCCGCAGCGGCTTCTGTCGCATTCAACCCAGATTGTTCATTAGGACACGGGATGATGGCGTGGCGGTTTGGGGATGGATTGGGCCCGGCGCGACAAGCCCATAGCCCAAGCTATGGGCGCGAAGCGCCGGGGCAAAGACACCCCAAACCGACCGCCAGCAACCGTGTAGGGGCAAAGCCCCGCCTAATGGACAATCTGGGTTCAATCGGCCTGTCGCAAAAACGCCTGCGCCTCTGCGGTCTGGGTCAAGCGCGTGAAGGGTGGCAGACTCGCCAGAAGTTGCCGCCCCCAGCCCGTTGCCGTCAGGCGCCGGTCGCACACCACCAGCACCCCGCGATCGCTTTCGGTGCGGATCAGCCGACCCGCGCCTTGCTGCAGCGAGAGTGCCGCCTGCGGCATGCTGTAGTCGGCAAAGCCGCTGCGTCCCTCGGCCTCGATCTGCTTGAGCCGCGCGGCGGTGAGCGGGTCGTCGGGCGGGGCGAACGGCAGTTTGTCGATGATCACCAGGGTCAGCCGGTCGCCGGGCAGATCGACGCCCTCCCAAAAGCTCTGACTGCCCACCAAGACCGCCTGCGAGGTGCTGGCAAAGCGCGCCAGCAGAGCCGCCTTCGATTCATCGAACTGTTCCAGCACCGCCCGGTCGGGCAATAGCGCGCGCAGGGTTTGCGCAATGAGCCTGGCCGCGCGCAGAGTGGTCGTCAGCACCAGGGTGCCGCCGACGTTGCCCGAGGCGAGTTCAGCGGCAAGCGCCCCCACCGATTCCGAATGTCCCGGCTGGTTGGGCAGCGGCAGGTCTTGCGGCACCAGCAGCCGCCCCTGCCCGGCATAGTCGAACGGGCTGGCCACGCGCAATTCGCGGCAACGCGGCGCCACCCCGCCTTCGACCGGCGCACAGCCGCCCTGCTCCGGCGTCAGCCCCAGCGCGGCGCGGGCATGGCGAAAGTTGCCGCCCACGCTCAGGGTCGCCGAGGTGAAAATCCAGGCCTGACTGCGCTGCGCCAGCAGCGCGGCAAACGCCGGCGCGATGGACAGGGGCGCGGACTGCAGCCGCAGATGCGCGCCGCCCACGTCGGCCCAGCGCACCTGCGGGGGTTGCTCGCTCTGCTCGCGGTCAGGCGCCGCCTGCCAGTCTGAAAAGGCCTGATGCAGCGCGGTGCAGCGATCTGTCAGTCGCTCGAATTCAGCCGCTGCCTCGACATGCGCCGACAGCACCTCAGCGGTATGCGCCAATTGCGCCTGGAGGTCGTGCAGGGCCACGTCCCAGCCGGGCAGATCGAGCACCTGGGGCTGGCTCAGGCGCCCGGGGTTTTGCGGCGCGGCCAGACGCAGATCGCGCGCCGCACGCTCCAGCGCAGCGCTCAAGGTCTGCCAGTCGGCCAGGCCCTTGGCCTGTTGCAGCCCGCACGCCAGCACATCCCGACTGAGATCGACCACCTGCGCCGTGCCGCAGCGCGCGCCGAGAAACTGCACCCCGATCTCGGCGAGCTGGTGCGCCTCGTCGAGAATGAGGGTGTCGGCGGTCGGCAGCAATTCGGCCACGCCCTCGCCGCGCAAGGCCAGATCGGCGAAAAACAGATGGTGGTTGATGATCACCACGTCGCAGGCCAGCGCCTCGCGTCGCGCCTTCATCACGAAGCAGGCCTTGTAATCGGGACAGTCGGCGCCCAGGCAGTTGTCGGTGGTGGAGGTGACGAGAAAATTGAGCGCGGAGTTTTCTTCCAGCCCCGACAGCGCCGACAGATCGCCGCGCGCATCGCTTCTGGCGAACTGCGCGATGCGGCGCAACTGCGCATGGGCATGACGACCGTGCACCCACTGCGCCGCCCGCTGCAGACGGTAGAGACAGACGTAGTTGGAGCGCCCCTTGAGCACGCAGGTGCTCACCGCGGCGCCCAGCGCCCGGCGCGCGGCGGGCAAATCCTTGTTGTAGAGCTGATCCTGCAGATTGCGCGTCGCGGTGGAAATGATCACGCGCCCGCCATGCAGCAGCGCGGGCACGAGATAGGCCAGCGTCTTGCCCGTGCCCGTGCCGGCTTCGGCCATGAGGATGGCGCGGTCTTCGATGGCCCCCGCCACGGCAAGCGCCAGCTCGCGCTGCCCCTCGCGCACCGACCACTGCGGCAATTCCGCCTGCAGTGGACTGCCGGGAGAAAACAGCGCATCGCAATGCTCGGCCAGGGCCGTTGCGGGCGCGGGCGGTTGGGGCGCGGGGGACACGGGTTCAGTCGACATGCAAACGACGGGCGCATTCCCGTGGCGCAAATCCTGACGAAGACGCACCTGCACGCCCCCTAGAATCATCGGTGTTCTGCACTTGCAGCTTCGCTTGTTCGTTCACCCGCTCACCCCTATCCGCCTTCCGCATTGAATCGCCGCCGATTCTATGGATCCCGCCGATCACTACCCGCCTTCCCGATTGCCGCCCCTGCCCCAGCCGGTGCAGCACCGCGCGGGCGCCCGCTGGCGGCTGAGCGCGGCAAGCGGTCTGCACAAGGGCGACCGGCCTTACCAGCAGGATCAGTTGCGCATCATTCCTCACCCTCGCGTGCAGGGTTGCGTGCTGGCGGTGATTGCCGACGGCATGGGCGGCAAGAGCGGCGGACGCAAGGCGGCCGATCAGGTCATGCTCACCGCGCAGCAACTGTTCGAGCGCTATCACCCCGACAGCGACGACCCGCACGCGCTGCTGCAGCAGATCGTGCAGGAGAGCCACAGCATGATCCGGCTCACCGCCCTGTCCACCGAGCAGGAGCCGCATTCGACCATCGCCTGCGCGCTGTTCCATGCCGACGAAGGCCGCTGTTACTGGACGCATGTGGGCGACAGCCGCATTTACGTCTTCCGCGACGGCCAACTGCTGCAGCGCTCCAAAGACGACTCGTATGTGCAAACCCTGGTCGACAAGGGCGAGCTCACCGAAGCCCGGGCGCGCAACCACGCGATGAGCAATGTGCTGACCTGCAGCCTGGGCATGTCCGAACTGCCGATCAAGCCCGTGGAAGAAAGCCCGCTGATGCCTGGCGACGTGCTCATGCTGTGCAGCGATGGGGTGTGGCACTACTTCAGCGATCAGGATCTGGAGATCGCCGTCTCCAAACTGCAGCCGCGCGAATGTTGCCAATACCTGATCGACAAGGCCCGCACCCGCGCGGGCGGGCGCGGCGATAACCTGTCCCTCATCGTCATCGAACTCGTGCGCCTGCCCGCGCCGGGCGAGACCTCAGGCGCGTCATCAGGCGCCTGAAGCCGCGCGCCAGCTCGGCTCGCGTTTTTCGATGAAGGCCTGCACGCCTTCGAGGGCGCAGTCGTCGAGCATATTGCAGGTCATGGTCTGCGCCGCGAGCTGGTAGGCGGCGTCGATGCCGGTCTCGACCTGGCGGTAGAACAGCGCCTTGCCCATGCGCACGGCGGCGGCGGGCTTGTTCAGAATGCTGGCGACCAGGCGCTCCACTTCGGCATCCAGCGCATCGACGGGGGCCACCCGGTTGATGAGGGCGCGCTGCTGCGCCGTGGTGGCGTCGATGAACTCGCCGGTCAGGAGCATTTCCATCGCCTGCTTGCGCGGCACATTGCGCGCCAGCGCCACGCCGGGCGTGGAGCAGAACAGCCCGTAGTTCACGCCCGAGACGGCAAAGCGCGCGTCGGCGCTGGCCACGGCCAGATCGCAACTGGCGACCAACTGGCAACCCGCGGCGGTGGCGATGCCATGCACCTGCGCGATGACGGGCTGGGGCAGGCGCATCAACCCGGTCATGACCTTGCCGCAACGGGCAAACAGCGCCTGGTAATACGCCTGCGAAGGTTGGGCGCGCATTTCCTTGAGATCGTGTCCCGCGCAGAAGGCCCGACCCGCGCCGCGCAGGATGACCACGCGGGCGGCGTCGTCTTCCATCAGGGTGTCGATCTGCGCCTGCAGCGCGTCGAGCAGGGTTTCGGACAGGGCGTTGAACGCCTGCGGGCGATTGAGCGTGAGGGTGACCACGCCGCGCGCATCGCGTTCGTGCAGCAGGACTTCGGTCGGGTTGGATGCATTGGACATGGCGGAGTCTCCTTGGGTTTTTCGCGAATGTTGCCATGTCACGCTGAACTTTGCCTGACGCGGTTCATCGCGGCGGGCAAGTGGCGCCGGAGCAGTGCAGAAAGCCGTCGAGCTGGGCGATGCGGGTGCGGATCATGCCCGACAGACAGGCATCCTGGCGCTGGTTCCACTCTGCGCCGCCGTGGTCGGGCGGGCCGTCGCGGAACAGGCATTCCGCATTTGCCCAGCGCCGCCACAGATTCTGCGCATGAACGAGCCGCCTTTCGGTGTAGGTGCCCATGACCTTCTGCAGTTCCAGGCGATAGAGATGGAACATGCGGTCATTGAGCGCGTGCCGCGTCTGCGCGGCGCAATCGGCGCTGTGGGGCTGAGACAGGCAGATGGGCGGGGTCTTCACTTCGGGGGCGGCCTGCGCCTGCCCAATACACGCCAGCGCCAGCAGCCCGCCGCACAAAATGCCTCTTCCAAGCATCCTCATCCTCCGTTCAAAGGAAGATGGAGCTGCGCCTCGCCTTGCTGTTCCCTGCGGTTTCAATCGGTCACAACGCCGCCTGGTCATAACGATTTTGCGGCGGTGGCTGCCACCCCGGTCGCTGGCCGCGCGCGGTCAGCCGAAACGACTGCAGCACGTCGGAATAGAGCGCGATGATGATGGGCGTATTGCGCGAGCGCCAGCCCTGCTGCTGCGCAAAATCGAGGCAGTCGCGGTTCCAGTTGCGCATATGGCGCAGCGATTCGGGCAGCATGTGAAAATGAAGTGTCCGCCCGCTCGAACCCGGACGGGGCGATTTTCATCGGGTTGCTGTGGTGATCCTCGGCAGTGCCGATCATCACCAACGGCCGCGCTCGTTCCGTTCCAGATCCGGCACACTTTGGCCCGGTCACACTCATGCAACAGACGAATCATCTTGTTTTTTGTAGCTGAATGAGCGATGCCGTCAGCTTTCTGCTCGGGTCTGGCTGACGCGCAAGGCGCGTTACCCCTCTCTGTAAGAAGCCCGGCTCCCCCGGCCCGAGCACAGTCCGATCTACCAAGACGCCCCCGCCGACTCGCGCTGAGCAGAAGTCGCTCGATCCGTTTTGCGCCACCGTGCAGATCAGGCAAAAGCTGCCTACGATTGCCGCACCGCAACAACAAAAGGAACGACATGACTGCTCCCAATCTCTTCACCCCCCTGCAACTCGGCGCGCTGACTCTTCCCAACCGCATGGTGATGGCGCCGCTCACACGCTCACGCGCCAGGCAGCCGGGCGACATTCCCGGCGAAATGAATGCGCGCTATTACGCCCAGCGCGCCAGCGCGGGGCTGATCGTCAGCGAGGCCACGCAGATCTCGCGTCAAGGGCAAGGCTATGCCTTCACGCCAGGCATCCATACCGACGCACAGGTCGCCGGATGGAAGCAGGTGACCGAGGCGGTACATGCCGCAGGCGGCCGCATGGCCCTGCAACTCTGGCATGTTGGGCGCATCTCGCACCATCTGCTGCAGGAAAACGGCCAGGCACCCGTGGCGCCCAGCGCGATTCGCAGCGAGACGGGCGAAGCCTTCGTCGTGCTGCCCGAAGGCCCCAGGCGCGTGCCCTGCGACATGCCGCGCGCGCTCGAAACCGCTGAAATTCCAGGCATCATCGCCGACTACCGACGCGCCGCCGAGCGCGCGCTGGCAGCGGGCTTCGACATGCTGGAACTGCACAGCGCCAACGGCTATCTGCTGCAACAGTTTTTGGCCACGAACACCAACCAGCGCACCGATCAATACGGCGGCAGCCTGGAAAACCGCGCCCGCATCGTGCTCGAAGCCGTCGACGCCCTGATCGCCGCAGCCGGGGCCGATCGCGTGGGGGTGCGCATCTCACCGCATTTCAACCGTCACGACATCCAGGACGCGCAGACCGAGGAGATCCACCTCTATCTGACGCAGGAATTCGACCGCCGCGGCATCGCCTACATCCACATTGCCGAGCCCGACTGGGCGGGCGGCCCGGCCTTGAGCGATGACTTCCGCCAAAAGCTGCACGCCGCCTATGCGGGCCGCATCATCGTCTGCGGCAACTACACCCGCGAATCCGCCGAGGCGCGTCTGGCCTCCGGGCTGGCCGATGCAGTGGCCTTTGGCCGCCCCTTCATCGCCAACCCGGATCTGGTGGCACGGTTCCAGCAGGGCGCCCCGCTGAACGAACCCAATCCCGCCACCTTCTATGGCGGCGGCGAAGCCGGTTACACCGACTACCCCACACTCGACGCCTCCCCGTCGACGGTCTGAGGACAGTCTTTGCCCCAGCTAGCCCGAAATCGATCGGCCGCCCGCCTTACCAGCGGACAGCCGGGCAATCAGGCGCTCACGCCTTGCCGACGTACCAGGGCATCGCGATTTTCAAACCCGCCCGCACGCTGAAATCGGGGCTGTAACCCAGGAGGCGCTTCGCCTTGCCGATATCCGCCAGCGAGTGGCGCACGTCCCCCTTGCGAAAGTCGCGGTAGACCGGAGGGGTGAATTTCACGCTCGAATCGAGCGCCATGATTTGCTCGCTCAACAACTGGTGCAGGGTGTTCAGGCTGGTCTGCTCGCCAAACGCCACGTTGTAGACCTGACCCACCGCTTCGGGGTTGGCGCTCAAGCCTGCCAGCACATTGGCCTGCACCACATTGTCGACATAACAGAAGTCGCGCGTGGTTTCGCCGTCGCCGTTGATGAAACAAGGCTGATTGCTGCGGATGGCCTTGGCCCAATTGGGAATCACCGCGGCATACGGCCCGTTAGGGTCTTGGCGGGTGCCGAACACATTGAAATAGCGCAGCCCGATGGACTGCAGGCCATAAACCCGCCCGAACACATCGGCGTAGAGTTCGTTGAGATATTTGGTCACCGCATAGGGCGACAACGGCTTGCCGATGAGGTCTTCGACCTTGGGCAGACCGGGGTGGTCGCCATAAGTGGAACTCGAAGCCGCGTAGACGAAGCGGCTCACCCCCGCGTCGCGCGCGGCAACCAACATGTTCAAAAAACCGGTGGCATTGACCGCATGGGTCGCCAGCGGGTTTTCGATCGAACGCGGCACCGACCCCAAAGCCGCCTCGTGCAACACGATATCCACCCCCTGACAGGCCTGCTGACAGGTCTGCGGATCGACGATATCGCCCTCGATGAAGGTGTGCCGCTTCCAGGCCTCCTCGCCGACGAGGCGCCGCACCTCGTCCAGGTTGGATCGATGGCCGGTTGAAAAATTGTCCAGACTGACCACGCTCTGACCCTGCGTCAGAAGCGTCTGGATCAAGTGAGAACCGATGAATCCGGCGCTGCCGGTGACCAGCCAGCGCCGGGACTTTGAAGACAACAATGGCTCGATCGACATGGCGGGTCAAAGTCTCCAGACTTGCGCGCCATGCGATTGAAGCTCGGCCGCGTCGTATTGACACTTGACGTCCATGAAAATACCGGACGGCTGCAGTTTCTCAAGGACTTCGGCGACCGACATGTCTTTATAGGCTTGATGCGCCACGGCCGACACGACGGCTCGCGCGCGCGGCAATTCGGCCCAAGGCGTCAGCGTGACGCCATATTCGTGCACCGCCTCGTCCGGGTTTGCAATCGGGTCATGCACGATGACGTTTACCCCATAAGACGCCAATTCACGGATCACGTCGATCACTTTGGAATTGCGCAGATCGGGACAGTTTTCCTTGAAGGTCAAGCCGAGAACGATGACGTCGCTCCCCTTGATCGGCAGGCCCGCCAGACTCATTTGCTTGATCGTCTGTTCGGCGATGTATTTGCCCATGCCGTCATTGATGCGACGCCCTGCCAGAATCACCTGCGGGTGGTAGCCGAGCATATCGGCCTTGTGCGTCAGGTAATACGGATCGACACCGATGCAATGCCCGCCGACCAGACCCGGGCGGAACGGCAGGAAATTCCACTTGGTGCCCGCCGCCTTGAGTACCGCCAAGGTATCGATGCCGATGCGATGAAAGATGAGGGAGAGTTCATTCATCAGCGCAATATTCAGATCGCGCTGCGTGTTTTCGATCACTTTCGCCGCTTCGGCCACCTTGATGCTCTCGGCGCGGTACACCCCGGCAGTAATGATAGAGCCATAAACGGTAGCGACGGTTTCCAGCGTTTCCGGGGTATCGCCAGAAACGACCTTGACGATGCGAGTCAAGGTGTGCTCCTTGTCGCCTGGGTTGATCCGCTCGGGCGAATAACCAACAAAGAAGTCCCGCATCCACTTCAAACCAGAGTGTTTTTCAAGAATCGGCACACAGATTTCTTCCGTGGCGCCTGGATAAACCGTCGACTCATAGACCACGATCGCCCCGGGTCTGAGATTTTTGCCCACCGAAGTGCTGGCGCCGACGAGTGGGCTGAAGTCTGGGTTGTGCGCATCGTCAACCGGAGTCGGCACGGCGACGATCACAAAATCGGCCTCCTTGAGCTTCGAGGCGTCGGTCGTCGGTTCGAACAAGGTCGCCTGTTTGAGACTTTCTTGACTGACCTCTCCCGTCGGGTCGATATGCCTGCAATAAGCAGATATTTTCTCGACTGAAAGATCGAAACCGATGGTGCGATATTTTTTCCCAAACTCGACGGCCAAAGGAAGACCGACATATCCCAATCCAACTACAGCAACAACTGTCATCGCTTTCTTTCTAAAGTTAAATTATCTAGCGCCTTCACCAAAAATCACCACGCGCACAGTCTCGAACAAAATGAATAAATCCAGAAATACACTATTGTTTTTGACATAGTAAAGATCGAACTGCAATTTCCTCTTCGCATCCTCTACCGAGGCGCCGTAGGTATAACGCACCTGTGCCCACCCTGTGACACCCGGCTTGACGCTATGGCGAATGGCGTAGAAGGGGATGTCCTTTTCGAGCATATCCACAAAAGTCGGGCGCTCCGGGCGCGGCCCGACCATGCTCATTTCTCCACGCAAGACATTGATCAACTGGGGCAATTCGTCTATGCGGGTCTTGCGAATGAAAGCTCCGACCCGGGTAATGCGACTGTCATTCGTGCTCGCCCAACGCGCCACGCCGTCTTTTTCTGCATCGGTGCGCATGCTGCGAAATTTGAGGCAATAAAATGGCCTTCCAAAAAGACCGACGCGCTGCTGCTGGAAGAAAACCGGGCCCTTGTCTTCCAATTTGATGAACAATGCGGCCAGCAGCATGATAGGCCACAGCACCAGCAACAGAACACTTGCGCTCACCATATCGAAAAGACGCTTGGCCCACGCTCGGAGATGGCCTTGAGTAAAGCCCCCACCATAAATCAGCCAGCTTGCCTTCATGCTCTCTAGCGGTACTTCACCCTTGAGACGCTCGTAAAACGTGGGCAGATTGTGTACCGGCGTGCCGAGAATGCGGGCTTCGAGCAATTGCCGGATCGGGAGTACGCCGCCCCGGTGTTCACGCACAGCCACGATGATTTCGTCCACCCGCGTGTCGAGCACGACTTGTTCGAGAGGAATATTTTCATCAAAGACCTGACCAGCGAGTCGAACCGGGGCCTGGTCATCATGCTGCGTGGGATAAAAACCGACGATGGTATAGGAAGACCCGTGGTGTTCCATGATCTGGCGTGAAAGCGCCTGAGCCTCTCGCCCATTTCCGACGATCAGAATACGCCGCGTCATGCCGGAAAGCGCCGTCTGCCGCAGAAAGATGAAGCGGATAAGAATCAGAAGCGCCATTTGAAAAAGATAGGTAAACACCAGTACTCGGAATGAACTGCCCGCTTCGGTGAACATCAGCGTGTACCAATAAACCGGGAAGAAGACAAAGCCAAATGCAACCGTGGTGCGCACCAGAAAGCTGCGCAAGCTGTTTTCCGCGTCGATGCGGTAAACGCCAAGGGCGGTATAAAGCAACACCGTCAATCCAGTATACAGAATCAGTGGGTAAAACCCTTGCTGTGCCCAATACGATAAATCCTGCTTGCCTTCGGTCATCATATAAACAGACCAGGTCGCGAGAGCAAACGACAGAATGGAAATTGCCAGATCGACCAGCAATTCCAGCGTCATTTTTGCAGGAATATAGAGATTAAAGATCTTGAACATTTTTCACTCTGGGCAATGGGTTATCACGACAGACCGTCCATCAGCACACCAAGACCGGGCACGGACTCCCTGTGTTTGCGTGAATTCTGCGCTGCCAGGCGGTCAGGTCGATGTGAATTTTTTCGCACTTTTGTCGACAAATCCGAGCTTCTCGGTTGGTTTGTCGAATTGTTGCCAATCGGAAATAACACAGCCATCCCCGGCTCAAGCGGACCCCCCGATTCAAAGGATGTCTGCGCGATTTCTCACCGCAGGGCATGCCGTCTATGAGCGCCCACAGGGTCGGCTCGCCGATCCCCGCCGTGGGGTCATGGAAACTTGGGGCGGCCCTGCGTTTCCTTGTGAGCGCTGTGAGCTATCAGAAGGAGAAGGCGCTCGATGCAGGCTGGTCGTGGGCGCACGAGGAAGCGCCCGGCGCGGACTGGACACGGACGCATGAGCGGTACGGCGGCCGGCAGAGGTCGCGTCCCGCGACGTGGTGTAAGTCCACAGTGCGTATTTCAGCCCATCGTGGACGGCATTTCAGGCTGATCGTGGACGGGATTTCAGCGTGATCGTGGACGGCGTTTCAGTCTGATCGTGGAC
>NZ_JAVERI010000025.1:0-26774 GCF_034007205.1 Thiomonas sp. | reverse complement strand
CAGCGTCCACGATCAGACTGAAACGCCGTCCACGATCACGCTGAAATCCCGTCCACGATCAGCCTGAAATGCCGTCCACGATGGGCTGAAATACGCAGCGTCGGCCAGGCGCGCTGGGTCGCGCACGTCGTAGGCGGCCAGATAGAAGGTGCGTTGGGGCATGGCTGGATTCAGTCGAACAGGCTGGCGATGCCCGCGAAGATGGCTGCGGCGGCGCAAAGCGGCACGGCGATGGGTGCGGCGGCGGCCGCTGCCGTGCCGGCCGCGACCAACCCGGACGCCTCGGCGGCAAAGATGCCCACGGTGATCGTGCCAGCGGCGGTTGCGCCCAGCGCCGCGCCCGACCCGGTGGCCACCGCGGTGCGAGCCGCACTGACTTCGCTGGTGCCGGTGAGTTTCTTGGAGAATGCGTTGCCCGCGATGCCGAGGGCGATGGCTTTGTCGATGGTCATGATGCTTTTCCTGTTCATTGATTGACGGGGTTTATGTTGCCGGTGATTCGGACGGTGTTCCGGCTTGGCAAGCTTGCCGCTTTTCGGCGCGATTGGATGCGGTGTTGGACTCCAGGGGATGAAAATCGTCGAGGGCCGCGATGATGGGCGCATCCAGGGCAAGGCGAACGCCCTCCGCACCGATGAAATAGGTCTGGTCGCGCAAGTTGTGTTCTCGCGTGCAGGTTTTGGTGTAAAGGCGGTGCATGCCTTCGGCATGCAACCAGACGCCTTCCGCTTGAAGGGTGTAGCCCTGGTGCTGCCAACGGATGCATGGGGCAAAATCGCCGCCGAAGAGGTCGATGATTTTGCTGTCGAGACCGCGCCTGTGTGCTTCGGTCACGAAGTTGATGCCTGAATGCACGTCGGCCCTCAGACCGCTCTGGTCAAAGCGATCGAGAATGGACTCGACCTGCTCCAGTCGAAGCAAGCTGGCCCCTGTGCCGGACTGGCCTTCGTTGTGGCAGTAGGCGCAGGTGGCGGTGCAGTGGCGAGTCAGCAGAAATCGAATTTTGCGCAACACGATACTTCTCCCTGTGGCGGTAGGAGAAGTATGGAGCGCGTTTGCCCACGGGGCCGGTCTCGCAAGCTTGCCGCGCCGTGAGCGCCCCCAGGGTCGGCTCGCCGACCCTGGGGGGTCAAGAGAAATGCGAGGCGTTGAGCCGCCCCAGCGTGGATTCGAGTTCCTTGCGCAGGCGCTCGGGATTTTTGATGAGCTGTTGCAGATGAGAATATGTGGGCGGGGTGCCGTGGGCCATGCTGTTGCGCAGGTTTTTCAGATTCCAATAGGCGTCACGTAGCCAGTCGGGGTGCTGGCCCTCCCTGATTTCCTGTTGAAGCTGCTCGTCCTCGATTTTGCGGGCTTGAAAATCGTAGGGGTCGCGCCCGGCATTCTGGATCAGCTTTGAGATGAGGGATTCCAGACCAAGAATGGCGGTGCGGAGCAGATCGCCGCGTGTGAGGGCGCGCAGGGCCAGAATGCGTTGCTGTTCAGCGAGATTGTCGAACCGAGCCCATTGCAGGCGTTTTTTAAGTTGGACCTGAAACAGGGCGCTGGCTCCAGGCAGGGCGTGCCCCTCGAGTTCAGGCAGCAGAGTGCGCAAGCTGCGGGCTGCGTTGGGAATTTGGGTGGTCGCCTCATAAAAAGCCGCGTCGCTCAGGCAGCGCGCCTTGTCAACGGGCAGGCCGTCGGCTTCGAGCAGAGGGGCGAAGACGCCATAGTCGCCATTGGCGTCAAAGCGATCAAGGGCGCTGACCCAGCGGTGCACGGCGTTGAGCCCATCGAGTCGAATGACGGGCGTCATGCCGCGTGAAGTCATGTCCAGCGCGCCATACCAAAGGGCTTCGACATGTAGTTGCGGGCGCAGGCGTTCAAGCATGGCAGCGGACAAGAAGCCGATGATCGCCAGGTGACGAAAGCCGTGGGTGATGTCGATGTGAAGGCGGGTTGGTTGTTTGTCCAGGGTGTGGTCAATGGCTTCGAGAATGCCGATTTGCTCTTGATCGATCTGGCCGCTGGGGATCAGGCGTAATTGGATTTCGTGCGCCGTAGATGCTTGCAGCAGCGGAGTGACGCGATCAAGCAGGTCTTGCGTGACGGCGCCCTGGCTCTCCGCCTCCATGAGTTCCAGACGCAGTTCTTCGTGATGATCATGTTCGGCAAAGTATTCGATCAAAACGCCCCACATGCTGCCTGCCGTACCCAGAATGATGAGGACCCTGGGTTGCAGGTGTTCGGCAAGCGCCAAGCCGAAAAAAGGGGTCTTGCGCTGGCTTTGGTCAGCAAACTGGTAGGTGGCTTCACGGTAGCCGGTTTGGGGGTTGTCGCGGCCTTTGCCGAGAAAGGTGATGAGCGTGGCGTTCATGGCGTGATTTTCTCTTTCAATGGGGCGCCTGGGTGCGGCCAGAGCCAAGCGCTACTGCGGATGGCGGGTGGGCAGGGCCTGGAGTTGGTATTCCTCGATACGCGCGCCATACCGTTTCAGGTCGTCGGCGGAGAGTTCTCTCCCACGCGCTTGAGGCGGCATGTCCACCGAGAGATTGAAGAACCGCCCGCCGCGTGCACAGACCTCGGCAGCCAGATTGACCGGAAGGGTGCCGATGACCACATCACCGGGCTCGATCTCAGCGGGATCGAGGTGGGCAATCTGCCGGTCCACCTTGAAGCCTTGTTCGGCAAACCACTCGACGGCGCCGGGATGTCGGGTGACGAGCCAGGTGGTCATGCTTCGCCCTTGAGTTTCTGCACCGCTTCGCTGATTTGTTGCTTGCGTTCCTTTTTGCCGGGTGTGCCCCAGGTTTTGCTCATGGTTTGAGCCAGTAGCTCTCCGGCGGCCACGCGGCTGCGCGGGTCGCTCCATTCCAAGGCGGTTTTCATGAAATCCAGGCGTTGGGAGTCGAAGGCACTGCCGGGTTGGTAGGCGGTTTTGCGTGCGGTTTCGAATTGTTGCTGGAAGGCATGCACTTGTTTCAGGTTTTCTTCGTGCGCCAAATCCTCGGGGGATAGCTCGGCCAAGCGTTCGGCTTCTGCGGTGCGTTGTGCTGCTTCCGTGCGTTCTTGTTCGGCGCGTTGCTCTTTTTCGTAGTCGCGCCACATTGCGCCATAGCCAACGGCGGTTTTCGCACCAAAGCCGAGCCATTCAAAAGCATGTTGGAAAGCGGTTTGCAGCAGGGTTTTCCAGCGCTCGCCTTCGACCAGATCCGGGGCATGGCGGCGCAGCAGGGCGGTGTCGCAGGTGACGAAAAAACTGAAAGCCGATCCCGGCGGCACGGTGAGGAAGCTGATGGGATTGGGGCTGCCGGAGTCGTGGGGGCTGACGCTGTCGCCGCTCTTGCGGTCGCTCTTTTGCTGGTAGTAGTGCGACTGGTGCGGGGTCATGATTTCGACCGCAAGGCTGTTGCCTGCGATTTGCGGGATCACATCCCAGAAGGTGAGCGCGCCGCGCAGGTGTTGCTTGTCGCCGTCTTGGGATTCGAGGCCGAACAGGGCATCGAGCAGAGAGCGCCCCCAGGGTCGGCTCGCCGACCCGCCCTGGGCGTCGCCCCACTCACCCGAGGCCAGTTCGCGTGCGGCTTGGCGCAGCACACCCTTGATGCCGGAACCGGGCAGGTAGGGCAGCCCATAGGGGTTCAAAAAGGCAAAGCCGTTTTCCAGCGGGTGCTCATTGCCCAGGCCGGTGGTGAACGGGGCGGTGGACCGGGCTTCGAGGCGCAGGCTCTCATGCGGCAATACGCCGGCAAAACAGGCTTGTTGGCGAGTCTGCAGGGATTGCATGATGGCTTTGTCGGCGGCGTTGAGGGTTTGTGCATCCTTGATGGCAGAAACCTTGTTTTCGTCCTTGAAAGCGCGTTCTTCATGGTCTTTCCCAGCCACACGGTAGTTAATGTCGTGGGTTGTCCACAACGCCTCGCGGCTGCGGTTATCCATGCCCCATAGTTTGAGGCACATGCCAAAACGCATTCCCGGTGATGCGTCCTTGAAATCTTGCCCAAGATAGCGGGGTACGGCGGCGATCGGCATTTTTAGCTCCCGTGTTACGTTGTCTTACGCAAGCGATCAATGAGGTGTGAATATGGCGACATTAACGATTCGACTGGACGACCAGCTGGACGAGGCACTCACCCGCATAGCGGCCGATGCGCACCGCAGCAAGAGTGATGTGGTGCGTGAAATGCTCAGGCGGCAAACGGCGCTGGATGCACTTAAACGCGCACAAAGCGCGCTACAACCTTTGGCGGAAAAAGCCGGGTATCTCACCGACGAAGATTTTTTCAGGGATTTTTCGTGAAGGTGTTTATTGATACCAATGTGTATTTGGGCGGCATTCTGGGGCTTGGATTGTGCAAGGTTTTGCTGAAAACATTGCTTGACGGCAATCATGGGCTGCTGCTGGGTGAGCGAGTTCATGCGGAGTTCTTGCGCATTGCCGTGACAAAGTTTCGAGCGAGTCATGAGCGCCCCAGGGCCGGGCTGCGCCCAGCCCGCCCCCCGCGGGGGTCAAGGAAACTTGGGGCGGCCCGGCATTTCCTTGAGAGCAGCTTGCGTTTGCTGAAGATTTTTTTATAGAGGCGTGTGTGCTGCTGCCCGCCGCTGCGCAGCCTACGCCCGGCGTCCCCGATCCCGACGACGCCTGGATCATTGCAGCAGCCTTGGCGGCCCGCGCCGACGGGTTCGTCACCGGCGATGAGGCGCTGCTTGGGCTTGAGCATGTCTAAGGGATGCCCATCCTCGATCCGCGCACGGCGTATCTGAAACTGCGCGGACTGGCGTAGCAGGCTCATCGCTTAATTCTGTCCGTTTCGCGCTGCGGCCATCTGCCGCAGCCATTTGAGCCAGGCGAAAGCTTCTGCTGTCACTTCCTGAAAATGCCGCGGGTCGGCCTGCATCAGGTGTTGCATGAACTCGTCAAATTTCTTGGGGGTTTTGCATTGTTCATGCAGCCAGTCGCGCAGGTGTTGAGCGAGCGTTTCGTGTCGTCCGCCTTTGTCGTGCAGCCAGACCACGACCTGCATGAGGCCGCTGTTCATAATGAGTGCGGGCAAGCCCTTGGCATCGTTCATATAGTCTTTGCCATGCTCAGCCAGACCTTCGTCGGCTTTTTTCCACGCATGTTCGGCGCGTTTTTGTTCCAGTGTCTGCTTACTCATCATTTGCCCTCCTCAACTCGCGCAATCACCAAACCGCGCCCGGTGGTGGCATCGCCGCCGATTTGCAGCAGCTTGCCGTCGATCAGCGCCTTGATCTTGTACATCACGTCTTCAGCTCCGAGCTTGTCATCTTTGTTGCCAGAGCGGGTCTGGCTTGTCATCAGTGGGGCAATGAGCAGCGATTCCGGCGGCAGGTTTTCGGTGTAGAACAGGCCGCCGTCCTTGGCCGTGCCTGTTTTTTCATCGATGCGCACATGCGGCTCGACCAGCATGGCGTTTTCGGCGAAGTAGGCAAAGTCGGTATCGCAGAGCACGACCAGATCGGTTTTGAGCTTGTTGCGGAAGAAGTCGTAGGCGGCGTCGCCAGGCAGGGCGCGAGAGGCGAGGTCATCAGCAATCTTGGCAAGGTCTTGCGCAACCTTGGTCTCGTACTCGAAGGCCTCCAAGTGCAGCTTGTCCTTGTTCGCGCCGGACAGAAGCTCGGGGTTGACGATCAGGCAGTGGCCTTCCTTCAGCTCGGGCAAGGTCGGCCAGTCGGCCTTGGCTCCGACGGTATTGAGCAGGCGCTGCGCCCGAGCGAGCGCCTGCGGGCAAGTGGCATACACAAAGCCGCCGCGCAGCGAGCGGATGGGCAGGGCGAGAGTTTGCGCATCGCCAAAGCTGACCGCGCCGGCGTGCAGGTCTGAACTACCCGACTCGGGGCCAAGGATGCGGTTGATGAAGCCATCCTCCCCGCCCAGCGCCTGCCAGCCATGCCGCACCGCGCCCTTGATGCCGGAACCGGCGAAACAGGGGTGGTTGGTGTGGCGTTCGCGCTGGATGGGATTGTCGATGACGCCTATGGCTTGCCCGGCGCCCATGTGGACGGGGCTGATGGCATAGAGGAAAACGGCGGCGTGTTTCTCAAACATGTTCGGGCTCCAGATCAGTAGGCGGCAAAAGTGAAACGGTTAAACCCTTCGGCGCGTCGGGTGGCATCTTCGCAGGGCACGGACCACAGGCCTTCGCTGGCAAGCTTTTCGAGGGCTTCGGGACGGGCTTGGAGTTCGTCCAGCCAGTACACGCTGCCGGTCGGGGCGACGCGCTGGGCGGGTTTGGGCGTCCAGTTCGCCAGATCCCAGCCGGAGATGACCTCGGCGCGCGGTACGGCGGCGCAGACCAGCCTGCCGCGCACGCCGTGCAGGTCGAAGCGGTAGTCATTACCCGTGGGGGTGATGCCATTGGGCAGCCAGCCTTGGCGGAACAGGCCGGGCGTGGTCAGCACCAGGCGGCAGCGTTGAGCCTGCGCCATGGCGGCGTAGTCCAGCGCGGGAGGGCGATGCTCAATGGCGCGAATGGCCGCGCCGCGTCCATCGCCGCCAAAGCGCAGCAGGCCAGATTCGGGCGGCGTGGCGCCGCTGATGCCAGCAAGAAAACCCACGCCGGGTTTGAAGGCGATGGCTTGCAGCGAGAACAGCTTGCCGTCGTCGGCGCGGCGTTGCTCGACCGACAAGCCCACGCCCACGCGCTCATCCATACGCCAAAGTTCGCTGGATTTGAGCAGATGCTCTGGGGCGGGCGGCTTGCCGTTCAAATAGCGTTCGAAGCCTGCTTGCGTCAGCCAGTATCCGCTGGTCGGTTTGGCGCGGGTGGTTTCGGCCAGCACGGGGTGCAGGGGCAGCGGATGGGCGCTGGCAATGCCGTCGGCAAGCGAATTGGGACGGGACAGGCGAGCAGCCGGTTTGCCGTGCTCGTCTTCGACAACGGACAGATCGGCAGGCGGTGCGGTCAAAACCTCAACCGCGTCGTCGGCTTTGCGTCGCGCCAAATGAAAGGCGGCAAGCGTGAAACTGCCGGGCTGGGCAGGCGCCCCCAAGGAAGGATGATTGACAAGCCCTTTGGCGAAAGCGGTCAAATCCACCCCTTCATCGGCGAGCATCCTTGATCGAATCGCCCCCGCGGCCACAGAGGGCCAGGGCGGAACCAGCGCCTCGCCATAGCTGCCCGGATCGCCGAACAGCTTGTTGCCGCGCAGAATGAGCACGTCCAGGGGTTCAATAAAGCGGGTATGCAGCGTGTTCATTCTGCGACTCCTGAACGGGTTTCGCGGGCAAGGAATTCGGCCACGGTGAGGAAGTTTTCCAGCCAGGCCAGACCATGCTTCTCTTGTTGCACGGCAAGCGCGGTGAGACGTTGCGCCAAACTGGATGCCTGGTCTTTGGGCCCGCCTTCGGACTGCCGGGTGAGTTGGTAAGCCAGCAGGCTTTCCAACATCTGCGGCGCATCCTTGGGCTCGGGCAGGTCTTTCAGCCATTCGAGACTGTTGTAGACGGCGCGGCGGGAGGTGTCCTCATGGGTGAGGAATTCGCGCAGATCGGAGAGCAGCCGGAGCGGTTCGCCCCACTTGGCGGTCAGTCGCAGCGCGCCGCCGGAGCGTTTGATGATGCTGATGGAAAAGGCATCGCGCCCGCCTTCGCTCTTGGCGCGCTTTTCTGCGGTGCGCAACTCGCGCAGCACGGCGGACAGCGGGGCCTGATGGTGGGCGACCACCGCGCCAGTGGAAGCTGTGGCGTGCTTGCCCATCATGCGCATCACGCGACCGTTGAGGTATGCAAAACCGTTCTTGCAATGCAGCTTGCCCTTGTCTTTGCGCAGTTCCTGCCAGTCGGTACGTTCGTCTTCGGGCAGGGCGCCGGAGTAGGCATGGCGCAGACGCTGCATCATTGGGAGCATGTCGGCCACGGGCAGCATGGCCAATACATCGTCGCCACCGGCGTAGATCACCCGCCCCAGATGCTCTTCTTCCACCACATGCCGCACCACGGTTTGCGAGAAATCGTTCAGCGCGCCGGAGATGGCCAGATGGCGGTTGGGCGAGATGGCGCGTTTTTGCTGGCCGTATTTCTGGATGAGTGGTTGGCTGCTCGCATGTTGGTCGAAACCGGCCTGCACCTGGGGATGGAAGCTGTTGCGGTAGCTGATAATGGTGTTTGTAGATTCATCGCCCGAAAGAATCGCGCCCATGCGGTCGCCGTCCATCATCAGCAGGGCGTAATAGGTTTCGAGTTTGATCTCATCCTTGTCCAGCGCGGCGGCGAGGGTTTGGCGCACGAGCTTTTGCGCTTTGGCGATGTCGTGTTCGCTGTCGTCCTCGTCCGCTTGCTCCAGCAATGCGGGCAGGCGCTTGGCATCGGTCAAGGCTTCTGGATTGTCGCGGTATTTGCGTGTCAGCTTGCGCGGCAGGGCAACGGGGTCGGCCTTTTCAGCCGCATCGGCAAGGCCCGGCGCCGTGTGACCGCCTTTTTCCAGCCAGCGATCGAGCTGGTGCGCCAGCGCCATGGTGTGGGTGGACACCACGAAACGGCTGGGTTGCTGTTTGAGCGCATGGCCGACTTCTTCGGCAAAGATCGTCGGCCATAAGCGCTTGATGGCGGGCAGGGCGGCGAGGTGTTCGCCATTTTTTGCCCAGGCGGGCTTGGACTTGGCGATTTTCGCCCAGAGGGTGTCGGTTTGCTGGCGATAGGATTTTGCAAGCTGGCCGCGGTCGGTGGTCAGCCATTCGGCTTCGCCGCTGAGCGAGCAGCGCCAGCCTTCTTCTTGCATCGGGTCGAAGCGGCGCGCGGCTTTGGCTGCGGCCATCACGCGCTCAGCCAGGTCGTACACCGCCGGGTAAAGCACGCCGGGATTAGGAGCGAAGAAGGTCGTGCCATCGCCCCAGTCGATTTCCTTTTGCAAGACTTGCCAGGCCGGGGTGTCCAGAAAACCGCAGGGCTTGCCGGGTTCTACCCCAAAGAAGGGCCTCATCGCCTCGGAGAGCGCCGAGGTGTCGAGATCGGTCTGACGCGCGGTGTTGCGCGGCTTGATGAGCGAAAACGGCACGGCCGACCAGTGGACTTCGGGAAAACCCGCCAGTTGCTGCTTCATTTGCTCGTAGGGGATTTTTTCCGCTTCGGCATCGAAGTCAGCGGCCTTGAGCAGGCGCGACACAACATCCTGACCGAGTTCCTGCAAGCAGCTACGCACGGCAACGGTCACTTTTTCCGCAATCGCCTTGGCCTGACTGGCAGGAACCACGGCGACGAAGCGATTGGGCAGGGCAGCGGAGAACAGCGGATTGGCATCAGTGCCGCCCTTGTTCCAGTCGCAGTCCTTGAACAGCGCCTCCGGCAGCCCCATCCGGTCGCGCAGCCACAGATCGACCTGCGGAATGCCGCGCAAGCGCGGGAAAAGAATGGCATCCGGCCCCAGTTCCTCGCAGACCGGGCGCATGGCTTCCCAGGCCAGACGCGAGAGCAGGTGCGAACCCGCCCACAAATCCGAGGTGGAGCGGGCGGCGGCAATGAAGCCTTGCACCGGGCCGATGGACAGCGCCAGCAGCGCTGCTTCGCCGTTCGGGTCGGCGGCAAAGGCGCCGGCGAAGGCCGAGGCCAGGTCGAGGTGATCCCAGATGGAATGATCGGGAATGCGGGTGTCGGCAGGCAATAGCGGCCAGAGTTGTCCGAGTTTGCCGTTGTCGGAGGTTTCGCTCAGCTCCGGGCCGAAGCGCCAGTAGGCGAGCAGGGTTTTGCGCAGGTCGTGCGTGGCCTCGTCTTTCGCGCCGAGTTTGACCAGCAGATCGGAAAAATGGTCGAAACTGCGCTGCTTGATGCCGTCGATTTCGGTGTCATTCAGACTGTGCAGGTTGACCTGATCGCCCGTCAGCGGATGGGTCAATACGGGATTTTTTGCCCAGCGAACCTGCGCCCAGTCAGCCACGGCGAAGGTCTTTTCCTCGCCCTTTTTGGTTGTTATGGTGATTTCCTGCATGGGCCACTGCGGTCGATCGGCGGCTGCCGCCCACCAGTCGGCGCGCTGGATGGTGCGGTACACAGCCAGCGGCAGACCTTTCTTGAAAATCACGCGGGTGAGCACATTGGCATTGTCCGGGTCGGCGTCGGCCAGTTCTTCGGCGCTGATGTCCTTAAGGCCAAGGAGTCGGATCAGCGCCTTGGAGGTTCCGTTCTCATGCCCCGCCGGGTCACGCAAAAGCACCAGCGCCTTTTCCGCCGGGTCGTGCAGGCGAGCGGCGAGTTTGCTTTGCCAAAGGAGGTCGTTGTTCATGGCTTACTCCAGAATGCGGGTCAAAGCTTGCTTCGGCGCATCGAGAAAGGCGTACACCTGTGTCCAGACCCTCTCGATGGCAGGTTGGTCGGGCCGGAAGGCTGCGGGCGGCAGGTGCGGAACGTGAAAGATCAGGCCCACAAGTTTGCCATCCGGAGTGGGACGGATTTTGAAGCGCAGGGTGTTGGGCAGGCGAGCGTTATTGCCCCACGTACTGACCGAATGATTGGTGACGGGGTAAGACAGCCAGTGTCTGGATTCAGGCGCATGGGCGTTTTTCCCGGTTTTGAATCCGAATTGAGTGCGCAATCCAATCTTGACTTCGGCAAGTGTTTTCATCAGAGCCTTCCAGTCATCGTAAGGCGCGGTCTGCCAGATGAGTGGGCCCTTGACGTCCCGGCCGATGGCGTGGGGCCAATCGAGTTGCAGGCAGTCACGCCAAGGACGCGCAGGCAAAGCGCCCTCACCCCAGCCCTCTCCCGCTTGCGGGAGAGGGAGCAGAGCAAACGAGCCCCAGCCGTTGCGGCTGCGTCCGCCCAGCGTGCCGTACTGGTTAATCAACCACAGGGCGTGTTCGATCAGCGGTGCATGGGGGTTAGGTACGGCGATGGACAGGGTGGCGGATTCTCCGGCCTGGATGGCGGCGCTTTTCTTTAAGCTGGTGCCATTACTGAATTCAAGCGGGCCGTAACCTAGATATAAAGCACTACCGACGCTAACGACTTGCCCCGACTTGTTTTTTACTTCCGGGTGCGGTGTGCCAATGTCGCGAGGCCAGTCGCTTTTCTTCAGCTTTCCCTCGTCCCAGCGATCCAGCCGAATGCGAATCTGGCTTTTTTGGCTATCGCCCTCGCTGGCCATACCAAACAACAACCCTTCCTCCTGCCGCATTTCATCCACACGCACGGCAAAGTTCTTGTCGGCCGCATAGGCCACCCGCCACCACTGGCGCAGCAGGGCTTTGATCGGCGGGGTGCGCCATTGGGCGTTCTGTTCGGCATTGCCCATGAAGGCAGGCGTGGCGAAGCTCAAGGTGTAGCGCAGTGTTTTCACGCGAATTCTCCTTGCGAGTACGGCAGGTGAGTGTCGAGGGTGATGGCGTCATGCGGCAGCAAAAGGACCGTCAAACGATAGCTTTGTCCAGGCGCTTTTTTCTGGGTGGCCAGCTTGTAGGCCTCGCCGCGCCTTCCAAGCGCTTGAGTGATTTTTTTGTTGATCTTGCTTTTGATCGGGTCGAAGTTGTCTTTGCCATAACTGCTTCGGTAGGCCTTTTCAGTTTTTTCGTATTCGCCGCTATGTAAGTTGATGAGCTTGGCAAGCTTGTCGAGCACTTCGTCGATCAGCGCATCATCGCTCCAGTGCAAGCCAGGCTGACTGCGTCGAGCACGGTCGGCGAACAACCAGTAATAGGCGTATTCAATGGGTGTGAAGTGGATGCTCTCCCCGCCCATGACCGCCTCTCGACTGGCCGGACGCAGCACAAGTTGTAACGGCGGCAGCGCCTTTTGCACTTCGGCAACCGCTACGCTGTAGCTGGCTTTCCCCGCGATCAGATCATGCGGCAGGTTCTCACGCAGGCGCACAAAGGGAATGTCGCCCAGCCAGATGCGCGCATCACGGCAGTCGAGAGCAAGCCCAGTGCGCTGGTCTTGAATCACGTGCGTGACGGGGGTGGGGTAGAAAAAGTCCTTCTGGGTCTCGAACGGCTCGGAGACCAGCACATGTGAGAGCCGATCCTGCGGGCGACCGTACAGGCTCATGGCATAGCCAAGATAAAAACCCATGGTTTTGCGGCCACCTGCGATCGAGGCGTGTAACTCGCTTTGCGCATCGGCGGTCAATTCGCGCACTTTCTCGCAGATGAAATCGGCGGCGAGGGCATTGTCGGCATCGTCGCGAATGTCTTCCAGCAGACTGCCATCGGCGCGGCGAATGACGTGGATGTGACTTTCCGGGAAAGCGATGGCGGGCAGCTTGTAATCCGAGCGCAGACGGTGGAACCAGCCGGGTTTCTCAGAGAGCAGTTGCAGTCGCGCGTTATCCGCGCCCTTGGCGGTGCTGACCAAGTGGATTTCATCAGGGATCCAGGCTTGACCCGGACGGCTCAAGAGAGCATGCAAGGTTTCGGTCACGATTTGAGGTGACAGCCCGGTCACGGCAAGCAGGATGCGTTGTGGCGAATTTGACATGGCAGATGCTCTTTTGGCGTGCATCGAAGGAAACACGATGCACGGCAGTTTATGAACTCACGGGTTTGGCATCGGGCCTGGCAAGCTTTCCGCATGTAAGCGGTAGGCGCCAAGTCCCATGGTGGTGGATCGACCGACATGGGTGTATTGGCCCAGCCACAGGAAAGGCCAGAACGATTCAAGCAAGGCACCATCGACCCACACGGAGCCGACCAGACCGCCTATCTCCATATCGGTGTGTTGGCGCTGCGAATGGCGCCTGAGGTCGACCCATTGCAGTTGCGCCGCAAGGAGGGGAACGGTGCGAGCGTTCTGATTTAGGCCAGAAAAATCGACGTCCAGCGGGGTATCGGTGTGAAAGCTGGTCAGCAAGGAGATGCGGCGCAGCAAATTGCCGAACAGATCAGAAAAAGCGAATTGCTCTGGCGTGACATGTCGGCCGTTGCGGCGGATGCGTAGCGGCGTCATCAGCTCGATTTCGATCGTGCCAAAGGGACAAGGAGGCGCTTTCGGCGTGGTCGGTGCGTTGCCTTGAGGTGCGCCATGACTTGTGAGAATGGATGCCCATTCTTCACCCGCATCGCGCCATTGCCTCATTTCGACAAACGCCATTCGGCGCCCGGCGATTCCCTTTTCTCCGCTTGCCCCTCGCAGCAAAGCCTGATACATGAGCGGCAGATGACGGTTGGACTTGCCAAACAGGGTGAGGTGGAGCCGAATTTTTCCAGGTTCCATGTGCTCTTCACCCAGCACATAAGGATTCGGCGCTTCGCTATACCGAGTCAGCTTGGTCGCCTCAGGAGGCACAGGCGTAGCAAACAGATAGCTGTAGGCGCATTGGTGCAATAGTGTGCAGCCTTCGCACTCGCGTGCGCCTGTCAGGCAGGCGATGCGGCGCAGCTCGTGACCGAGCGCACCACGCCATGCAGAACCGGCAAAACGCGGGGCCGGGCGCTGACTGGGGTCTGCAAAATCGAATCTATACCGGGCGAGCGGGAGTTGTAACAAGCTCTGGTAGGCCATGCGATGAAATCCTTGATCCTGGTCCATTTGCCAGGCTTGCTGCTCGCCAAGAGGACCAGGGCGGGCGATCTTGCAGAGAGATCAGGATTGCACGCAAACGCGCGCTTCACGCTCTGAGTTTGCCGCCAGCCACGTCTGTGATGATTAACATTGAACAAGGATACCAACAACAAGATCTTACGCAGGCCGTGCGCCAAGCCCCCATTTGGAAGACGATTCGAAAACATCTTGCATCTCTTGTACTTCATTCAATTGGCAACACACTTACCCGCAGCGCGGGATATCTTCTGGCGTCCTCCTCTCAATGCAATCCACTTGTCCGAAGTCGTCACGGCGCCAATCGCATTGGGTCAACCTGCGGTTGCAGGACGCAGTGTCAAAGGACTGGCGTGGTGACTGATCCCTCCAAAAGCGCCTCCCATCCCCCGCCCCGCGGCCGCCCGCGTGCTTCATTGTGGGCAAACGCATCCAGCAGACTGAGATCTGCCTTTTCCACCTGTGGCTAAATATAGATAGGCCAAGATTGAGCCATAGCCCAAAATATCGCAGCCAACAAAAAAGCCAAGGACCGCTAAGTCCTTGGCTTCATTGAACAAATCTTGGTTGCGGGGGCAGGATTTGAACCTGCGACCTTCGGGTTATGAGCCCGACGAGCTACCGGGCTGCTCCACCCCGCGCTAGAAATGATGAATCATACTTGAAGATCATTCTTTATGCAAGGCACCCCATCTGCTCGAATCGAATCCGGCGAATGGGGTGCCGTGGGATCAGGGCTGATCCGAGGCGCTGTCCGACTCGGCGGACTGCAGGGTGCTGTCTTCGAGCGCCTGCAGTTCGGCTGCGGCTTGGGCGGCGCGGTCGGCCTGCTCCATCGCGTCCTTGGCCTTGCGCGCCTGGTGGAAGGCCAGACCGGTGCCCGCGGGGATGAGACGACCGACGATGACGTTCTCCTTCAGGCCACGCAGCTCGTCGCGCTTGCCCATGATGGCGGCTTCGGTCAGCACCCGCGTGGTTTCCTGGAAGGACGCGGCGGAGATGAAGCTGTCGGTGGACAGGCTGGCCTTGGTGATGCCCAGCAGCAGGTTGTTGAAGGTCGCCGGCAGCTTGCCGTCGTGGAGAAGCTGGTCGTTGGTCGCCAGAACCTGCGAACGCTCGACCTGCTCACCGGCGATGTAGTCGCTGTCGCCCGGGTCCTTGATTTCAACGCGGCGCAGCATCTGGCGAACGATGACTTCGATGTGCTTGTCGTTGATCTTCACGCCCTGCAGTCGGTAGACGTCCTGCACTTCGTCGACGATGTAGCGCGCCAGCGCTTCCACACCGAGCAGGCGCAGGATGTCCTGCGGCTCGGCGGGGCCGTCGACGATGAGCTCGCCCTTGTTGACCACCTGGCCTTCGTGCACCAGCACGTTCTTTTCCTTCGGAATGAGGAACTCGCTGGAGTTGCCGTCGAGGTCGGTGATGACCAGACGCACCTTGCCCTTGGTTTCCTTGCCGAAGGAGACGGTGCCCGTGGTCTCGGCCAGCATGCCGGCGTCCTTGGGCGAGCGGGCTTCGAACAGCTCGGCCACGCGCGGCAGACCGCCGGTGATGTCGCGGGTCTTCTGGCCTTCCATCGGGATGCGCGCGAGCACCTCGCCGGGGCCGACGTCTTGGCCGTCGCGCACCTGGATCAGCGCGCCCACGGTGAAACCGATGGTCACGGCGTGGTCGGTGCCGGGAATCTTGACCTCCTGGCCCTGCTCGTTGAGCAGCTTGACCTGCGGCCGCACGACCTTGGCCGAGCCGCGGCGCTTGGGATCGATGACCACCAGAGTCGACAGCCCGGTGACTTCGTCGACCTGCTTGGCCACGGTGACGCCCTCTTCGACGTTTTCGAACTTGATCTGCCCGGCGTACTCGGTGATGATCGGGCGGGTCAGCGGGTCCCAGTTGGCCACCAGGGTGCCGGCCTTGATGACCATGCCGTCCTTGACGAACAGGGTCGCGCCGTAGGGCACCTTGTGGCGCTCGCGCTCGCGGCCGTGATCGTCGGTGACCAGCACTTCGCCGGAACGGGTGATGACCACCTGCTCGCCCTTGGTGTTGGTGACGTAGCGCATGGTGGCGGTGAAGCGCACGGTGCCGGCGCTCTTGGCCTCCACGCTGGACACGACGGCCGCACGCGACGCCGCACCACCGATGTGGAAGGTGCGCATGGTCAACTGGGTGCCCGGTTCGCCGATGGACTGCGCGGCAATCACGCCGACCGCTTCGCCGTTGGTGACCAGCGTGCCACGGCCAAGATCGCGGCCGTAGCACTTGGCGCAGATGCCGTATCGGGTTTCGCAGGTCAGCGCGGTGCGCACCTTGATCTCGTCGATGCCGGCGGCCTCGACCAGGTCGAGCATGTCTTCGTCGAGCATCTCGCCCGCGGGGACGATGACTTCCTGCGTTTCGGGGTTGACGACGTCCACCGCCGCCACGCGGCCGAGCACGCGGTCGCGCAGCGATTCGATGACTTCACCCCCTTCGACCAGCGCGCGCATATTCGTGCCGTTGGTGGTGCCGCAGTCGTTTTCGGTCACCACCAGGTCCTGCGTCACGTCCACCAGGCGGCGGGTGAGGTAGCCGGAGTTCGCGGTCTTCAGCGCGGTGTCGGCCAGGCCCTTGCGGGCGCCGTGCGTGGAGATGAAGTACTGCAGCACGTTCAGCCCCTCGCGGAAGTTGGCCGTGATGGGGGTCTCGATGATCGAGCCGTCAGGCTTGGCCATCAGGCCGCGCATGCCGGCGAGCTGGCGAATCTGCGCGGCGGAGCCGCGCGCACCCGAGTCGGCCATCATGTAGATGGAGTTGAACGACTCCTGGCGCACGTCCTTGCCATGACGGTCCTTGACCGTCTGGTTGGAGAGGTGATTCATCAGCGCCTTGCCGACTTCGTCACCGGCGCGGCCCCAGATATCCACGACCTTGTTGTAGCGCTCGCCCTGCGTCACCAGACCGGAGGCGTACTGCTGCTCGATCTCCTTGACTTCCTTTTCGGCGCGGGCGATGACCTTGTACTTCTCTTGCGGAATCAGCATGTCGTCGATGCTGATGGAAATGCCCGCCTTGGTCGCCAGCGAGAAGCCCGACTGCAGCAGCTTGTCGGCGAAGATGACGGTTTCGCGCAGGCCGCAGCGACGGAACGAGGCATTGATCAGACGCGAGATTTCCTTCTTCTTCAGCGCCTTGTTCATGATGCTGAACGGCAGGCCCTTAGGCAGGATTTCCGACAGCAGCGCGCGGCCGACCGTGGTTTCCACCACGGCGGTCCTGGGGGTGAAGCTGCCGGTTGCCTTGTCCTTCTCGTACTCGGTCAGACGCACGCTGACACGGCTGGTGATTTCCACTTCCTTGGCATCGAGCGCGCGCTGCACCTCGGCCACGTCGGCAAACACGATGCCTTCACCCTTGCCGTTGATGCGCTCGCGCGTGGCGTAGTAGAGACCCAGCACCATGTCCTGCGATGGCACGATGGAGGGTTCGCCGTTGGCCGGGAACAGGATGTTGTTCGACGCCAGCATCAGCGCGCGCGCCTCGATCTGCGCTTCCAGCGACAGCGGCACGTGCACGGCCATCTGGTCGCCGTCGAAGTCGGCGTTGAACGCGGCGCAGACCAGCGGGTGCAACTGGATGGCCTTGCCTTCGATCAGCATCGGCTCGAAGGCCTGGATGCCCAGGCGGTGCAGCGTGGGCGCGCGGTTGAGCATCACCGGATGCTCGCGGATCACGTCTTCGAGAATGTCCCAGACGATGGGCGTCTGCGCTTCGACTTCCTTCTTGGCCGCCTTGATGGTGGTGGCCACGCCCAGGGTTTCGAGCTTGTGGAAGATGAAGGGCTTGAACAGCTCCAGCGCCATCAGCTTGGGCAGGCCGCACTGATGCAGCTTGAGCGTCGGACCGACGGTGATGACCGAGCGGCCGGAGTAGTCGACGCGCTTGCCCAGCAGGTTCTGGCGGAAGCGGCCGCTCTTGCCCTTGATCATGTCGGCCAGCGACTTGAGCGGGCGCTTGTTCTGGCCGACCATCGCCTTGCCGCGGCGGCCGTTGTCGAGCAGCGAATCGACCGCCTCCTGCAGCATGCGCTTTTCGTTGCGCACGATGATCTCGGGCGCGGACAGCTCCAGCAGACGGCGCAGGCGATTGTTGCGGTTGATGACGCGGCGGTACAGATCGTTCAGGTCGGAAGTGGCGAAGCGGCCGCCGTCCAGGGGAACGAGCGGGCGCAGATCGGGCGGCAGCACCGGCAGCACCGTCATGACCATCCACTCGGGCTTGGTGCCGGAATCCTTGAAGGCCTGCATCACCTTGAGGCGCTTGACGTTCTTCTTGACCTTGGTGTCCGAGCCGGTCATGTCGGCGCGCAGCTTCTCGATTTCCAGATCGAGATCCATGTTGTGCAGCAGCGCGTGAATGCCCTCTGCGCCCATGAAGGCGACGAACTCGTCGCCGAACTCGGTGCGCTTGGCGGCGTATTCGTCTTCCGACAGCACCTGAGCGGCCTTGAGCGGGGTCATGCCGGGGTCGGTGACCACATAGGCCTCGAAATACAGCACGCGCTCGATGTCGCGCAGCGCCATGTCGAGCACGATGCCCAGGCGCGACGGCAGGCTCTTGAGGAACCAGATGTGCGCCACCGGGCTGGCCAGTTCGATATGCCCCATGCGCTCGCGGCGCACCTTGCTCTGCGTGACTTCGACGCCGCATTTCTCGCAGATCACGCCGCGGTGCTTGAGGCGCTTGTACTTGCCGCACAGGCACTCGTAGTCCTTGATCGGGCCGAAGATCTTGGCGCAGAACAGGCCGTCGCGCTCGGGCTTGAACGTGCGGTAGTTGATGGTCTCGGGCTTTTTCACCTCGCCGTATGACCAGGAACGGATTTTCTCGGGCGACGCCAGGCCGATGCGAATGGCGTCGAAATGCTCATCCTGGTGGACCTGCTTGAACAGGTCGAGTAGCGCTTTCATGCTTTCACTCCTTCATTTGCCTGCCCGGCGCAACCAAGCGGCGCCGGGCACGGCATCCATCAATTGCGTTCGAGTTCGATGTCCAGACCCAGCGAGCGGATTTCCTTGATCAGCACGTTGAACGACTCGGGCATCCCGGCTTCGATGATGTGGTCGCCCTTGACGATGCTCTCGTACATCTTGGTGCGGCCCTGTGTATCGTCGGACTTGACGGTGAGCATTTCCTGCAGCACGTATGAGGCGCCATAGGCTTCGAGCGCCCAGACTTCCATCTCGCCGAAACGCTGGCCGCCGAACTGCGCCTTACCGCCCAGCGGCTGCTGCGTGACCAGCGAGTACGGGCCGGTGGAGCGGGCGTGCATCTTGTCGTCGACCAGGTGGTGCAGCTTGAGCACGTGCATGATGCCCACGGTCACCGGACGTTCGAACATTTCGCCGGTGCGGCCGTCGGTCAGCATGACCTGCTTCTTGGCCGCGGTGAGCTGCAGCTTCTCGGCGATGGCATCGGGATAGGCGAGATCGAGCATCTGACCGATTTCGGCTTCGCTGGCGCCGTCGAACACCGGGCTGGCGATCGGCAGGCCGGCCTTGAGGTTGCTGGCCAGTTCGAGCACTTCGGCATCGCTGAGTTGGTCGAGCGCTTCCTGCTTGCCGCTGAAGTTGTACAGCGTGGTCAGGAACTTGCGCAGCTCGGCCGCCTTGGCGTGTGCCTGCAGCATCTCGTTGATACGCTTGCCAATGCCGATGGACGCCCAGCCCAGATGGGTTTCGAGAATCTGGCCGATGTTCATCCGCGTGGGCACGCCCAGCGGGTTGAGCACGATGTCCACGGTGGTACCGTCGGGCATGTGCGGCATGTCCTCGACCGGAACGATCTTGGACACCACGCCCTTGTTGCCATGACGGCCGGCCATCTTGTCGCCGGGCTGCAGGCGGCGCTTGACGGCCAGGTAGACCTTGACCATCTTGAGCACGCCGGTGGGCAGCTCGTCGCCCTGAGTGAGCTTGCGGCGCTTCTCCTCGAACATCAGATCGAAGGCGTGGCGGCGCTTCTCCAGCGAGTCCTTGAGCTGTTCCATCTGCTGCGCCAGGGCCTCGTCGGCCGGACGGATGTCGAACCAGTGATAGCGGTCGGTCTCGCCCAGATAGTCGGCGGTGATGGTCGCGCCCTTGGCCAGCTTGTTCGGCCCGCCGTTGGCGGTCTTGCCGGTGAGCAGCTTGCCCAGACGGTCGAAGGTGTCGGCCTCGACGATGCGCATCTGGTCGTTCAGGTCCAGGCGATAGCGCTTGAGCTCGTCGTCGATGATCTGCTGCGCGCGCTTGTCGCGCGGGATGCCTTCGCGGGTGAACACCTGCACGTCGATGACGGTGCCGTACATGCCCGAGGGCACGCGCAGCGAGGTGTCCTTCACGTCGGAAGCCTTTTCGCCGAAGATGGCGCGCAGCAGCTTTTCTTCCGGCGTGAGCTGGGTTTCGCCCTTGGGCGTGACCTTGCCCACGAGCACGTCACCGGCCTCGACTTCGGCGCCCACATAGATGATGCCCGACTCGTCCAGGCGCGCCAGTTGGTGCTCGGACAGGTTGGGAATGTCGCGGGTGATTTCTTCGGCGCCCAGCTTGGTGTCGCGCGCCGGCACGTTCAGCTCTTCGATGTGGATCGAGGTGAAGCGGTCTTCAGCCACCACGCGCTCGGACAGCAGGATCGAGTCTTCGTAGTTGTAGCCGTTCCACGGCATGAAGGCCACCAGCATGTTCTGACCGAGAGCCAGCTCGCCGAGGTCAGTCGAGGCGCCGTCGGCCACCACGTCGCCCTTGGCGAGTCTGTCACCGCGCTTGACCAGGGGACGCTGATGGATGTTGGTGTTCTGGTTGGAACGCTGGTATTTGATGAGGTTGTAGATGTCCACACCGACTTCGCCGGCCTGGGTTTCATCGTCGTTCACGCGCACCACGATGCGCGCGCTGTCGACATAGTCGACCACGCCGCCGCGCAAGGCGGTGACCACGGTGCCCGAGTCGACCGCGGTGACGCGCTCGACCCCGGTGCCGACCAGCGGCTTCTCCGGGCGCAGCACCGGCACGGCCTGGCGCTGCATGTTCGCGCCCATCAGCGCGCGGTTGGCGTCGTCGTGCTCGAGGAAGGGCACGAGCGAAGCCGCCACCGAGACGATCTGGCTCGGCGACACGTCCATGTACTGCACCCGCTCGGGCGAGACCAGGATCGACTCGCCCTTCTCGCGCGCCGACACGAGCTCGTCGTTGAGCAGGCCGTTTTCGTCGATCCCGGCGTTGGCCTGGGCGATGACGTACTTGCCTTCCTCGATGGCCGAGAGGTAGTCGATCTGGTCGGTGACCTTGCGGTCGACCACGCGGCGGTAGGGCGTTTCGATGAAGCCGTATTCGTTGAGCCGGGCGAACAGCGCCAGCGAGTTGATCAGGCCGATGTTCGGGCCTTCCGGGGTCTCGATCGGACAGACGCGGCCGTAGTGCGTGGGGTGCACGTCGCGCACCTCGAAACCGGCGCGCTCGCGCGTCAGCCCGCCCGGGCCGAGCGCCGAGACGCGGCGCTTGTGCGTGATCTCCGACAGCGGGTTGGTCTGGTCCATGAACTGCGAAAGCTGGCTCGACCCGAAGAACTCCTTGATCGCCGCAGAGATCGGCTTGGAGTTGATGAAGTCGTGCGGCATCAGGTTCTCGGTCTCGGCCTGCCCCAGCCGCTCCTTGACCGCGCGCTCGATGCGCGACAGACCGGCGCGGAACTGGTTCTCGGCCAGTTCGCCGACGCAGCGCACCCGCCGATTGCCGAGGTGGTCGATGTCGTCGACTTCGCCGCGGCCGTTGCGCAGCTCGACCAGCAGCTTGATGACGGCCATGATGTCTTCATGCGAGAGCACCATCTCGCCCTCGATCTCCTCGCGGCCGAGGCGGCGGTTGAACTTCATGCGCCCCACCCGTGACAGGTCGTAGGCGTCGGCGTCGAAGAACAGGCGATTGAACAGCGCCTCGACCGCGTCTTCGGTCGGTGGCTCGCCGGGGCGCATCATGCGGTAGATCGCCACCTTGGCGCCGAGCTGGTCGGCCACTTCGTCGATGCGCAGCGTCTGCGAAATGAACGCGCCCTGGTCGAGGTCGTTGATGTAGAGCGTCTGGATCTGCTGAATGCCCGCCTCGCGGATCTTCTTCAGCAGCGGCTCGGTCAGCTCGTCGTTGGCCCGCGCGACGATCTCGCCCGTGTCCTGCGACACCAGATTGCGCGCCAGCACCTTGCCCAGCAGGAAATCCTCGGGCACAGACAGGCGTTGCGTTCCGCTCTGCTCCAGCTCGCGCAGGTGCCGGCTGTTGATGCGCTTGTCCTTGGCGACGACGACCTTGCCGTTGGGATCAATCAGGTCGAAGCGTGCCACCTCACCCTTGAAGTGGTCGGGCACGAATTCGAGCAAGGCACCCTCGTCCATCAACTGCAGATGGTCGAAGGCGAAGAAATGCGCCAGAATCTGCTCGGGGTTCAGGCCCAGGGCCTTGAGCAGGATGGTGACCGGCATCTTGCGGCGGCGGTCGACGCGAAAATACAGAATGTCCTTGGCGTCGAACTCGAAGTCGAGCCAGGAGCCGCGGTAGGGAATGATGCGGGCGCTGAACAGCAGCTTGCCCGAGCTGTGCGTCTTGCCCTTGTCGTGCTCGAAGAACACGCCGGGGGAGCGGTGCAACTGGCTGACGATGACGCGCTCGGTGCCGTTGATGATGAACGAGCCCTTGTCGGTCATGAGCGGAATCTCGCCCATATAGACCTCCTGCTCCTTGACCTCCTTGACCGTCGGCTTGGCCGCTTCGCGGTCCATCACGATCAGCCGCACCTTGGCGCGCAGCGCGGACGCAAACGTCAGACCGCGCTGCTGGCATTCGCGCACGTCGAACACCGGCTTGGCCAGGGTATAGCCGTTGTATTCCATGCGCACATACTGGTTGTGCGACACGATGGGGAAAATGGCGCGGAACGCCGCTTCCAACCCTTCATCCCGACGTTGCGCCGGTGGAAGGTCTTTTTGCAGAAAAGCCTCGTAGGAGTTGATCTGCGTAGCCAGCAGATAGGGGACATCCAGTACGCTCTGGCGACTGCCAAAACTTTTCCGAATGCGCTTTTTCTCAGTGAACGAGTAGGACATGGATACGCTCCGCTCCACAGGGACAAAATCAGTTGTCGCATACCCCGGGCTCACCCCAGACCATGCGAAAACTGCTCATGCAGTGACTTCCACAACACCCCGCCGGTTTGAACCGGCTGAAGGCGCGAAAGCCCGGAGGGCCAATCGACCTTCCGGGCCTGCGCGCAACGACGGCCTTACTTGATTTCGGCCTTGGCGCCCGCTTCTTCGAGCTTCTTCTTGGCCGCTTCGGCGTCCGCCTTGGCGATGCCTTCCTTGACAGCCTTGGGTGCGCCGTCGACCAGATCCTTGGCTTCCTTCAAGCCCAGGCCAGTCAGTTCGCGCACGGCCTTGATGACGCTGACCTTGTTGGCGCCGACTTCCGTCAGCATCACAGTGAATTCGGTCTGCTCTTCGGCCGGGGCGGCGGCAGCGCCACCCGCGCCAGGAGCGGCCACGGCCATCGCGGCAGCGGACACTCCGAATTTTTCTTCGAATGCCTTGACCAGGTCGTTGAGTTCCAGGACGGTCATATTGCCGACGGCGTCGAGGATGTCTTGTTGATTCATTGCCATTTGTTGACTCCGGGATGAATGTTTGAAAAGAGAATGTTGCAAGCTTCAGCCGTTTCAGGCTGCTTCGGTTTCGCGTTTTTTCGCCAACTGGCCCAGCGCCACGGCAAAGCCGGACACGGGGGCCTGCATGACACCCAGCAGACGCGCCAGCAGCACTTCGCGCGACGGAATGCTGGCGAGGGTCTTGACCCCGGCGGCGTCGAGCGCCTTGCCGTTGACGACCCCCGAGCGGATGACCAGCTTGTCGTTGGTTTTGGCAAAATCGTTGATGACCCGTGCGGCGGCCACTGCGTCTTCGGAAAAACCGTAGATCAGCGGACCGGCCATTTCACCGGCAAGAACCTCGCACGGGGTACCCGAAACGGCGCGCTTGGCCAGGGTGTTCTTGAACACCTGGAGATGCACCCCGTTTTCGCGCGCCTGCCGGCGCAGCCTGGTCATCTGCTCGACTGCAATTCCGCGATACTCGGCCAGCACCAGGGATTGCGCCTTGGCTGCCAGCGCCGAGATTTCCTCGACTGAAGCTTGCTTTTCAGAGCGGTTGAGACTCAAGATTGACTCCTGAAGAAATTGCCTCGAACCGAAGCGGTTTGCAACGGTTCAAAGCGCCTAAAAAAGCGTCCTCTGGAGTGACTACAGGCAATGCTTGCACCTTGCCCATTCTCTCGTCCAGCGGGTTCGCCATCTGCGCAGGCCCGACATCGTCTACACGGCGCCGAATTAAGCGAGACGGCCGTCTCGCGCCTGCGGTCTTGGATCGCCCGAGGCGGCATGAACACCGCCGCATCGGCCCACCAATTCCTTGTACACCTATTCCTGTCCGGCACCGCCAGCTCGTTTCGCCAGAGCGGGACCGCTTCAAACACTTACTGCCCGGCAACTGCGGCATTCACCGTCGCGGTATCGACGCGCACGCCGATGCCCATGGTGGAAGAAACCGCGACCTTTTTCAGGTAGATGCCTTTCGCGGCCTGAGGGCGCGCCTTCTGCAGCGCGTCGATCAGCGCAGTCAGATTGCTGCGCAGCGCGTCCGGGCCAAACGAAGCGCGGCCAATCGTGCCGTGCACGATGCCCGACTTGTCGGCGCGGAACTGCACCTGACCGGCTTTCGCGTTCTTCACCGCACCGGCCACGTCCGGCGTCACGGTGCCGACCTTGGGGTTGGGCATCAGGCCGCGCGGGCCGAGAATCTGGCCCAGCGCACCGACCACGCGCATGGCGTCGGGCGAGGCGATGACGATGTCGAAATTGAGGTTGCCGGCCTTGACCTGCTCGGCCAGATCCTCGAAGCCGACGATGTCTGCACCAGCAGCCCTGGCCTCTTCGGCCTTGGCGCCCTGGGCGAACACGGCCACGCGCTTGACCTTGCCGGTACCCGCGGGCAGAACGACAGAGCCGCGCACCACTTGGTCGGACTTGCGGGTATCCACGCCGAGACTCACGGCCACGTCGATGGACTCGTCGAACTTGGCCACGGCGCACTCTTTCACCAGGGCCAGCGCGTCATCGAGCGCGTACAGCTTGTTGGAATCGACCTTGGCGCGCAAGGCGGCATAACGCTTGGACATCCTGGCCATTTACACGCCCTCCACAGTGACACCCATCGAACGGGCCGTGCCCGCGATGGTGCGAACGGCCGCATCCAGATCGGCGGCAGTCAGGTCTTTCATCTTGGTGTTGGCGATCTCTTCGAGCTGCGCCCGTGTGATCTTGCCCACCTTGTCGGTATGCGGCTTGGCCGAGCCCTTGTCGAGCTTGATGGCCTTCTTGATCAGCACGCCGGCAGGCGGCGTCTTGATGACGAAAGTGAAGGACTTGTCCGCAAAAGCGGTGATGACCACCGGCAGCGCCAGACCGGGCTCGACACCCTGGGTCTGCGCGTTGAACGCCTTGCAGAACTCCATGATGTTGAGGCCGCGCTGGCCGAGCGCGGGGCCGATCGGCGGCGAGGGATTGGCCTTACCAGCCGGCACTTGCAGCTTGATGAAGCCGACAATTTTCTTTGCCATGATGACTCCGTATGGGTACGAGCGCCTTTGTTTTCACAAGGCTCCCCGAAACCGCCCTTGATGACTCATACTGCAACCCGGGCGGGATAGGTTGCAGCGAACAAACGATTTGCGGTTGTACGCAATCAGCCGCGCAAATCAACTAGCCAACTAGCCAACTAGCGGCCCAACAAGTGGTCAGAGCCGCTCGACCTGCTGGAATTCCAGTTCCACGGGTGTGGCGCGACCAAAAATGGTGACCGAGACGCGAAGCCGGGATTTTTCGTAGTTCACCTCTTCGACATTGCCATTGAAGTCGGTGAAAGGCCCTTCCTTGATGCGCACCATTTCGCCGACTTCGAACTGCACCTTCGGACGCGGCTTGTCCGCACCCTCCTGCATCTGGCTCATGATCTTGTTGACGTCGGCCTCGCTGATCGGCACGGGGCGATTCTTCGCGCCACCGACGAATCCGGTCACCTTGCTGGTGTGCTTGACCAAGTGCCAGGTCGCGTCGTCCATTTCCATTTCGACGAGCACATAGCCCGGAAAGAAACGACGCTCGGTAATGCTCTTGTGGCCATTCTTGATCTCGACGACTTCTTCCGTCGGCACCAGAATGCGGCCGAATTTGGATTGCATTCCCGCGCGCTCGATGCGCTCGGCGAGGTTGCGCTGTACCGCCTTCTCCATGCCCGAATAGGCATGGACGACATACCATTGCTTGCCAGCCTGCGCTGCCATCGTTTGTGCTTCAGCCATACTCATGCTCCTAGCGCTTCCAACCCAGGATCAGGTCGTAGAGCACATATTCCAGCGATTTGTCGGTCAGCCAGAGAAAAAGCGCCATCAAAATGACGAAGGCGAAGACGATGCCGGTCATCTGTATGGCCTCCTTGCGCGTCGGCCAGACCACCTTCCTGGTTTCGCGCACCGCGTCCTGCCCATAGGCGATGAGCGCACGACCCGGCTCGGAGAGGAAGAACACCACGACCGCCCCCGCCAGCAAGACCAGCAGGGTGACGACGCGCACCCACATCGGCTGCCCGCCCAAGCCATAAAACAGCCCCAGCGCAGCCAGCAGCAGAACTGCCGCCGCCCCCAGCTTAGCTTTATCCGCCCCAGTGGAGACGGTTTCGACAGACGGATTCGCCATATGGATTTACGGATTCACGCGCGTTCGATCCCGAAGCGATTCGCCCCGAGACAATGGATGGCAGGGGCAGAGGGAATCGAACCCCCAACCTTCGGTTTTGGAGACCGACGCTCTGCCAATTGAGCTATGCCCCTGTACCTTCTAGCACCAAGGCCGTTGTCTGCAAAACAGGCAACGGCCGCAATTCAAACAGATCCGGGCGCATCCCGCAGTGCGCGCCCGCATAACCTTTTTCCGAGCGTAACCCGGATTTACCCGGGAATGCACCCGCCTTGCCTTTACTCGATGATCTTCGCCACGACGCCGGCGCCGACGGTACGGCCGCCTTCGCGGATGGCAAAGCGCAGGCCTTCTTCCATCGCAATCGGGGCGATGAGCTTGACGGTGATGCTGACATTGTCGCCGGGCATGACCATTTCCTTGTCCTTGGGCAGCTCCACCGCGCCGGTGACGTCGGTGGTGCGGAAGTAGAACTGCGGACGGTAGTTGTTGAAGA
>NZ_JAVERI010000041.1:0-4389 GCF_034007205.1 Thiomonas sp. | reverse complement strand
GAAAACCCCCCCCCCCCCCCCCCCCCCACAAAACATCGTGAAAACGATACCCATGCGGTTTCGCGTGCATGCCTGGCGTGCGCTGGCCATCGCGGTGAGCTGGATCACTGCGGCCTGGCTGACCGAGCGCTGGTTTCATCTCGGCGGCCTGCCGTTTTCCCTCATCTGGCCGCCCAACGGCATCGCCTATGGTTTTGCCGCCGCCTATGGCATGGCCGCCGTGGCGCCTGCCGCGCTGGGGGTGCTGGTCTGGAATCTGTTCATTCAGCGTCTGCCGCCGACAGGCGCCCTGCTGGGCACGGCCAGTTTCGCGCTGTCGTTGGCGCTGGTCGCCTGGGCGCTGCCGCGCCTGCGCCGCGCGCCAGGCGACGACCGCAGCGCCGTGCGCGACGCCCTGCAGTACTACGGCGTGCTCATCGGCCTGGGCGTCAGCCTGGACACGGCGCTGGGCATCGCGCAGTACGCGCATTCCGCCGCAGGGTCGGCCTTGTCGCTGCCCGATCTGGCGTTCATCTACTGGTTTTCCGGCGTGTTCGGCGTGCTGTTTTTCAGCCGCGCCACGGAACTTGCGGCGCGCGCCATGCAAGCCCGGCTGCGCCCCGGCCCGACGCCACAGCCCCTTCGCGCCCCTGCGCCCTGTCGCCGCGACGAGGCAGCCGTCTGGCTGCTGGCCTGGGCGCTGTTCGTGGCCCTGTGCGTCTGGCTGATCCGCACCGGGTTGGGCGACTACGCGCAAGCGGTGGGCTATCTGAGTCTGCTGCTGCTGGCCGTTGCGATGTTTCGCTTCCGCGCCGGGTTCGCGCACTTCGCGCTGATGCTCATCGGCGTATCGCAGGTTGTGCTGGTCGAACTGAGGTTGGGCGACAGTATGCAAGCCCGGATCGTTTGGGCCGACCAATCGGTGCTGGTCAGCGTCATCGGCGTTTTCGGGCTGCTGGGCATCGCCACCGTGGCACAACAGCGCTGGACACAGCAGCGCTTGGCCAAACAGGCGCAGGAAGATCTGCTCACCGGGCTGCGCAACGATCGCGGTTATGCCCAGGCCATCGCATCCGCGCAGCCGAGCGGCCCGGCCTATCTGCTCGGGGTGGAGATCCAGCGGCGCGAGGCCATCGACGAGCTCGTCGGCCCGCAGCACGCGCAAGACGTGGAGGGCTTCGTGGCCAAAGCGCTGCAAGACTGCTGCCCCGCCGACTGCGCGCTGGCCCGCCTGCACGAAGGCTTTTTCGCGCTGATCTCACCCAGCGAGCAGCAGGCCAGGGTGCAGGCGGAGGCGATCTGGGCCGTGCTCGAAGGCCGCCGCCTGCAGTTCGACGATCAGACCGTCTGGCTGCACGTGGCCGTGGGTGCGACGCCGCTGCGCCCCGATCTGGGCGCCGCCGAGCAGATGGCGCTGCTGGCACTGGCCACGCAGGTGGCGGGCGACCGCTTCGACCACCGCATCCACTTCGCACAGGGCGAAGGCGAATCGCTCATCGAAGCCCGCCGCGCGCAGCGTCGCCTGCTCAGCCAGCTCGAAGCCGCGCTGCACGCCCCGCCGTGGCGAGCCGTCGAAGGCGGGCGCAAAGGGGAGGAGGATGACGGCGATTTTTGCGCCTTCGAGCTTTACGCCCAACCCATCGTCGATCTGCGCGGCAGCAGGCCGCCTTCGTGCGAAATCCTGCTGCGCTGGCGCGTGGGCGGCGAGCTGCGGTCTCCGGCATCGTTCCTGCCGCTGGCCGAGCGCCACGGCCTCATGCCCGCCATCGACCGCTGGGTGCTGCGGCACACCCTCGACATCCTGGCGGGAACCCCGCGGGCGTTCGACCTGCTGGACCATGTGTCGATCAATCTGTCGGGGGCCAGCCTGTCCGATGCGCAACTGCTGGCCGACCTGCGCGACGCCGTGCGGCGCAGCGCAGTGAGCGCGCGCAGGTTGTGCTTCGAAATCACCGAATCGTTCGCCATCCACAACCCCCAGCAGGCCAGGGAGCTGGTGCGCGGGCTGCGCGAAATGGGCGCGGCCCTCTCGCTGGACGACTTCGGCACGGGATTGGCCAGCTTCGCCTATCTCAAGACCTTTGCCTTCGATCAGATCAAGATCGACGGCCTGTTCATCAAAGACCTCGCGCGCTCGGCCCAGGACCAGACCACGGTGGAGGCCATCTGCATGGTGGCGCGCAGCATGGGGCTGCGCACCGTGGCCGAGTTCGTCGAAAACCAGGCCGTCATCGACATTCTGCGCGAAAAAGGCGTCGATGCGGTGCAGGGCTACGGCGTGGGCCGGCCCGAGCCGCTGCTGGCCTTTCTTGGCGGATTGACCGGCCGCGGCAGGCCGTCGGTGCCCGTCTGAGCGCCGCCCGCAGCGGCGCGACGTTTTCTTGAAATCATTCACCCATCCGTTCACAAGGCACAAGGAGACCCCATGCAAACCGACAAACGTTTCAAACTCGATATCCGCCGCAGCCTGCTGCTGCTTTGCGCACTGTTCATCCTCGGGATGGCCGGCATCATCCTGCTCAATATGAGCCGGCTGCAATCGGCCATCCTCACCGAACGCGAATTCATGCTGCGCAACGCCACGCAGACCGCTCTGGGCGTGATCGACTACTACTACCGGCAGACCGAGACCGGCAAGCTGACCACGCAGCAGGCGCAGGCGCAGGCCATGGCTGCGGTCAAGGACATGCGCTATGGCGCCGGGAAGGACGGCTATTTCTGGATCACCACCGACGCCCTGCCGGTGCCGACCATGCTCATGCACCCCACCGTGCACGCGCTCGTCGGCAAGGTGCTCGATGCACCGAAGTTCGACAACGCCACGGCTTACCGTGCGGGCATGGCCGCCCAAACGGTGAAGACCGACGGCAAAATGAATCTCTACACCGCGCAGAACCTCGCCGCCAAAAACCCCGACGGCGGCATTTTCGATTACCGCTTTCCCAAACCGATCGCGGGCGGCGGCGCCACGAAGGAGTCGTTTCCCAAGGTGGCCTACGCCATTGATTTCAAGCCGTGGCATTGGGTGATCGGCACCGGGGTGTATGTGGACGATGTGAGCGCAGCCGCTTGGGCCTACAGCGCCCAGAGCCTCGTCATTTCGGTGATCGCCATCATCCTGCTGGCAGCTTTCGCGCTGCTCGTCACCCGCCGCACCAACGCCTCGATGCGCAACGCCTTCAATGTGTTCAAGCGCTTGGAGCAGGGCGATCTGACCGTGCGCATGGACCGCCGCAGCGACGATGAAATCGGCCAGGTCATGGCCTCGGCGCAGAAGATGATCGAACGCTTCACCCGGACCATCGCCGCGGTGCGCTCGTCTGCCGAACAACTGCTCTCGGCATCGGGCCAGGTCTCAAGCACCTCGCAGAGCATCGCGCAATCGACCTCGCAGCAGGCGGCTTCGGTCGAGCAGACTTCCGCCACGCTGGAGCAGGCCACCGCCTCGATCCGCCAGAACGCCGACAACTCGCGCCTGGCCGACGCCACCGCGCAGCAGGCCGCGCAGCAGGCCAAGGACGGCGGCGCCGCCGTGCAGCAAACGGTCGCCGCCATGCAGGCAATAGCCGAGCGCATTTCCATCATCGACGACATCGCCTACCAGACCAATATGCTGGCTTTGAATGCCGCGATCGAGGCCGCCCGTGCCGGCGAGCATGGCAAGGGCTTTGCCGTGGTCGCCGCCGAGGTGCGCAAGCTGGCCGAGCGCTCTCAGGTGGCGGCCAAGGAGATCGGCGATCTGGCGGCATCCACCGTCAGGCAGGCCGATGCCGCGGGCGGCCTGATCGCGCAGATCGTGCCCGCAGTGAGCAAGAACTCCGATCTGGTGCAGGAAATCTCCGCCGCCTCCGAAGAACTCGCCACCGGGGTGCAGCAGATCAATCAGGCCGTCGCCCAGCTCTCGGCCGTGACGCAGCAGAACGCCTCGGCATCGGAAGAGCTTGCGGCCACGGCCGAAGAAATGAATGCGCAGGCGCAGGCGTTGCAGGAGGCGATGTCGGTGTTTCGTACCGATGAAAGCGGCGCAGCGCGTCAGACTCGCCCGATTGCCGAGCGCCCGCGCCAGCAACCCGCACAGCAGCCCACCGAACCCCGGCAGCCCGCCCCGGCGGGCACGACGCCGGAATTCGTGAAGTTTTAACGCCATGCCGCCCCCTCCCAACCTCCCCCGGCAAGCGGGGGAGGAGAAAAAAAACAGCGCTGCGCAATGCAAAGGTTACCCCTCTTAGCCTTCCCAACAAGTCCGCAAAAGCGCACATCGGCCCCCTCTCCCTCCGGGAGAGGGTCGGGATGAGGGCGAATGAAACTGTCATACCAATCCAAACCTCTAAAAAGATATTTTATATAATATTTTCATAGTTTTATAGATAAAACATCATAAAAATTAAAAATCTAGCATGAAAATCACCC
>NZ_JAVERI010000024.1:0-30052 GCF_034007205.1 Thiomonas sp. | reverse complement strand
CCCCCAATCGTCCACGATGACGCTGAAACAGCGTCCACGATCAGACTGAAACGCCGTCCACGATCACGCTGAAATCCCGTCCACGATCAGCCTGAAATGCCGTCCACGATGGGCTGAAATACGCAGTGAAGCGAACTCTTGACCTCAAGAAGCCGCCGCAATTGAGCGCCGAGCAGAAGGCGCGGCTGGATGCCGTGGCTGCCATGCCCGATGAGCAGATCGACTACAGCGACGCGCCCTATCTGGCGGATGCTGTCTGGATGAAAACAGCGGAGCAGTTGCCGCACACCAAGAAGCAAATCACGCTGCGCATCGATGCCGAAGTGTTGGCGTTCTTCAAGCACGCCGGCCCCCGGTATCAATCGCGCATGAATGCCGTCTTGCGCTCTTACGTCGAGGCGCACAAGTCCAAGTCGCACACACGCTGACTGGATGTTGGGGTCAGGATCATCTCGGAGCTGCCGTTCACCTTGTAGCGCAAGATCGTTTCTTCGCGAACGCCGGGCACCGCCAGGGGACTGGGAGGCTCATGAGAAAACGCAGGGCCGCCACAAGTTTTCTCATCCCCCTCGGGGGCCTGACGCGAACGCGGCAGGTCTGGGGGGCGCTCCCAAGGAAACGCAGGGCCGCCCCAAGTTTCCTTGTCCCCCACGGGGGGGGGCGGGTCGGCGAGCCGACCCTGGGGGCGCTCAAGAACACGCCGTTGCTCTGTTGCAAGTGGCCCCTGAGAGTGAGCGCCCCAGATCCCGTCGGGAATTACTTGCGCGCCTGAATCAGCAAACGGCCTCGGGTAGTCACGACTGGCGGCGCACCGATCTTTACGAAGACAGCGAAAACTGAAATGCACATTGCCTTGGAATCACCCCACCCGCTGATTGTCCCTTGGGTATCTTCATCATGACGAACCCCATTACCGTACTGGTCACCGGCGCGTCGGGTTTCACCGGCCGCCATATGGTTGATTTTCTCCAGGCGCGCGGGCATCGCGTGGCGGGCCTTGCGTGCGACCTCACCGACCCCGCCGCGGTGCGCGAGGCGGTGCTGCAGGCGCAGCCCGACCATGTGGTACATCTTGCGGCTCTGTCTTTCGTGGGGCACGGCAATGCCGAAGAGTTCTACCGCGTGAATGTGCTGGGCACGCTCAATCTGCTGGAGGCGCTGGCCGCCCTGCCCCGTCCGCCGCAGCGGGTGCTGGTGGCCAGTTCGGCCAATGTGTACGGCACGCCGGGGGTGGAGGTCATCGATGAATCCATCTGCCCGGCGCCGGTCAACCACTATGCGTGCAGCAAGCTGGCGATGGAGCACATGGTGCGCACCTTTGGCGAGCGCCTGCCCATCGTGCTCACCCGCCCGTTCAATTACACGGGTGTGGGGCAGGACGAAAAATTTCTCATTCCCAAGATCGTGTCGCATTTCCGCCGGCGCGCGCCCTTCATCGAGCTGGGCAACCTGGATGTGAGCCGCGATTTTTCCGATGTGCGCGACGTGGTGACGATCTACGCGCACCTGCTGCTGGAGGCCGGCACGGAAGTCTGCGGCCAGACTTTCAATGTCTGCTCAGGGCAGGCCCATTCGCTGCGCGAGGTGCTGGCCCTGACCGAACAACTCAGCGGCCACCGCCTGGAAGTGCGCGTCAACCCGGCTTTCGTTCGCGCCAATGAAGTGCCGCGACTGCTGGGCTCGGGGGAAAAGCTGCGTCGATATACCGGCTTTTCCCCCCGGATTCCGCTGGCGCAGATGCTGGAATGGATGTTGGGGTCAGGTCTAGCTTTGTAGCAAATGCATCTGTTTTAAACCCGCAGGCCAACCCCAATGTCGAGTTCAGCGGGATGGGCTGCTGCCGCGCGGCAGCAGTTCATCTCCTGCGGCTGGCGTGGCATCCGGGCTTGCCTCCAGCCAGGCGTCGAACGCAGTCAGATTGCCCCGACTGCGCCGTTGCGCGAAGTAATCGCCCGTCTTGAGCGCCGACACCTTTTCTGCAATGGCGGTCACAAAAAACTGATTCATCGATACATGCTCGTCGAGCGCCACCTTCTTGGCGTATTCCATGAGTGAATCGGGCACACGCAAGGCATAGTTGGCCATCAGGCTTTCTCCAGTTGAAGGGTTTGCAAAAAGACGCCGGGCGTGAGGATCGGAAGACCGAACCGGCGTGCAGGCGAATAGTCACGCTCATTGAGCGTGATCAGCGCATCGGCCCGTCCATTGAGCGCTGTTTCCAATACCATCTCATCGGCGACATCACGAAGCTGCGGTCGCCAGAGGAAGAACAATTCCACTGGCTCGGCCAGCAGACAGAACGCATCCAGGAAAGCCGCGGTCATTTCAGCCGTCCTCTTGCTCGCAGCAAGCTGCTCCGGGCGCGAAAGTACGGCCTCGTATTCAAGCACCAGGGGCACCGATGCCAACGCCAACAATTGGCCTTCACGCATCGCACGGAGTACAGCGAACGATGCCCCAAGACGACTGCGCGATGCAGCGACCAAGACGTTGGTGTCGAGCACAACCCGCTTTTTCATATCTCCTATGATATAAGAAACAGGATCTAGTGCAGTGGGGTCAGATGCAGTGGGGTCAGATGGGGTCAGGTCTAGCTTCGTAGCATCAGTTCGTCACGCGCAAGATTACGGATGCGGTGGCGTGGCGGGCTTTAGGGGGATGACCGCTCATGCCGCCCTCACCCCAACCCTCTCCCGGAGGGAGAGGGGGTTTCTGTTTCAGCGCTTCCTTCGCAACCCGAGAACTGTTGAATAGAAAAGCCTCGATGCAACCACAAAATTCTTCTAACACAAGCCCCTTGTCTGCAGACGATGCGATGCTTCCCAGCGGGCCTACTGAGCCGACCCTCGCAGTGCTGATGGACATGCGCCCGGCGCTGGATGGCTTTTACGGCATTCCGCAGGAAACCCGGCTGCTGTTTGCGGCGCTGGCGGCCTTGCCGGATTTGCGCATCTCGGGTTTGCTGCAAATGTCCACCCGGCAGGTCAAGGGCGGGGTGGCCGAGGGTGCCGCGCTGAGCGATGCCGAGCGCATTCACCGTTATGCCAAGACCGTGGTGTCGCTCAAGGGTCAAGGCGCCGCCGACTGGAAGATGGGCGTGGCCGACTGGATCGGCGCGCTGCTGCACAAGTGGGGTTTGCGCTGGGCCGCTTGGACGGGACAGAGCACGCTTCGCCTGAAGACATTTGAAACCCGCGCGTTTCACGATTTCGTCTGGCAGCAGTTGTTCGCCCGCAGTGTGCCGCCTGCGGAGCGCGAGCGGGTATTGCGCAGCGATTACCGGGTGTGCGCTTCGCCCTGGCGGTGGATGCATTTGATGGGCATCGAGCGCGCCTGGCTGCTTGGCAAGTCGCGCTATCCGCGCATCGACACTCGGGGGGTGAATGTGTTGATCGCGCAGACGCCCTACCCTGGCCGGATCAGCCCGGGCACGGCGCTGGTGATCCATTACCACGATGCCATTCCGGTGCTGATGCCGCACACCATTTCCGACCGCGCCTTTCACGAGGCCAGCCACTTTCAGGCGCTGGCGGCCAATGTGCGCGACGGGGCGTGGTTCGTCTGCGTGTCGGAGGCCACAAGGCGCGATTTGCTCGGCCTGTTTCCCGAGGCCGAGGCGCGCGCGGTCACCATCCACAATATGTTGCCCTCGCACTATCACCCGGCTCACCCGGAGCCCGAGCGCGTGCCGGGCATCGTGCGGCGTCATCTGCACGATGAGTTTCGACCCAAGGGCAGCAGCGCCAAGAATGATCGCAGCGTCTATAAGCTCGCCAAGGTGTTTTCAAACGAGGCAGATCAGACGGCCTTTTATGCGCAGGCCTTTGGCGGCGGTTCGCGTTTTGTGCTGATGGTCTCCACCGTCGAGCCGCGCAAGAATCACCTGCGCCTGATCGAGGCCTGGGAGGTGCTGCGCGACCGCATCGACCCCGACCTCAAGTTGGTACTGGTGGGGCATATCGGTTGGGATCACAAAGGGGTGCTGGACGCTTGCCGGCCCTGGATCGAACAGGGCGGGCTGTTCATGCTGCACAGCGTGCCCTCGGATTCGATGCGCATTTTGTATCAGCAGGCGACGGTGACGGTGTGCCCCAGCGTGGGCGAGGGCTTCGACTTTTCGGGCGCGGAAGCCATGCGCTGCGGCGGCGTGGTGGCCGCCTCCGACATTGCGGTGCACCGCGAGGTGTACGGCGATGCGGCGGTGTATTTCGACCCTTACGACACGCAGTCTGTGGTGCAGGCCCTGCAAAGCCTCATGTACGCCGAAGACGCGGCAACACGCACCGAAGCGCTGCGCGCCGCCGGGCTGGAACAAAGCGCTCGCTACCTGCCTGAGCGCATCGTGCCGCAGTGGGAGGGGTTTTTGCGGGGGCTGGCGGGAAATGGCACAACCAAGGTGTGAATCTCTTTGCCGCGGCCTGCCAGGGGCGAAATCACGGCAGTGGAATCTCTATTGCTCAAGAGAAAATGGGTATCATTTGAATGTCGTCCATTTTCAATTGATACCATGCAACTTGTGACCGCAGACCAGATCGCCAGGGTCATGGGATTGACGCAAGCGCCTCGATCCATGGCAGACCTTGAAGACATGGTGGCCAAGGGGCTTCCCAAATCGGCGCTGAAGGCCAGCGTGGATCATCTGGAACAAAGCCCAGCCGAGCGCCGCGCCTTGCTGTACAAAATCATCCCCGAGGCGACTTACAAGCGCCGCAGGGAACGGCTGACGCCAGAGGAATCGCAGCGAGCCGAGCGTTTGGCGCGCACCTACGCGACCGCACGGCATGTCTGGAATTCCGATGAGGATGCGTTGACTTTCCTTCACACCCGGAACCGCTCGCTCCAGGGTCGAACTCCGCTGGAGGTGTCGATGAGCGAGCTCGGCGCCCGCCGCGTCGAACAATTGCTCTGGCATATTTTCTACGGCCTGGGCGCCTGATGCGAATATTCCGAATCGCCGACGCACGTTTCCCGATCTGGGATGCAACCGGCGCCAGCCTCTTTGGTGGGCGTTGGAATAGCCCAGGCGGCGCGGTCATCTACGGCTCATTGAGCGAATCGTGCGCGATACTGGAACGGTTGGTGCACGTCGGCGGAGTGGGCCATTTGCCCGGTTCACAGCGACTCGTCATCGCGACCGTTCCTCAATCAGTGACGGTCGAGCAATGCGACGCCGCAACGCTTCCGTCCGGCTGGGACAACGATGAAAGCCCTTCGGCCCGAGCCTTTGGAGATCGATGGTTGGCTGAGCGTCGCAGTGCGGTGCTGATCGTGCCGTCTGTGATCGCAACCAGCGACTTCAATGCTCTGGTCAACCCCAACCATCCCGACGCCCGGTTCATCGAGGTCGCAGACCCCACCGAATTCAAGTTTGACCCACGACTCGCCCGGTAAGCGCGTCACACAAGGCGTACCGGGTCAACGAGAAGAAAACCTCCCATGATGCAACTCATCGACATTTGCAAAAGCTACCCCATCCATCACGGCCGCAGCCAGCGGATGGTGCTCGATCACATCAATTTCACGGTCAAGCCCGGCGAAAAGTGGGGCATCATGGGGCGCAACGGGGCGGGCAAGTCCACGCTGATCCGCGTGATGAGCGGCTCCGACCGGCCGCAGAGCGGCGCCGTGCGCAAGACCATGTCGATCTCCTGGCCGCTGGCGTTTGGCGATGCCTTTCAGGGCAGCCTCACCGGCAAGGACAACACCCGGCTGATTTCGCGGGTGTACGGGGTGGACTATCACAGGACGCTGGACATGGTGGAGAGTTTCGCCGAGCTGGGCGCGTATCTGGGCGAGCCGGTGAAGAACTATTCCTCGGGCATGCGCGCACGCCTGGCTTTCGCCATTTCGATGGCCATCGAGTTCGATTGTTTTTTGATCGACGAGGCCATGTCGGTCGGCGACCACCGCTTTGCGGTGAAGTGCGACCAGGAACTGTTCGAAAAGCGCGGCGACCGCGCGATGGTCATCGTCGCGCACCAGACCGACCTCATCCGCAACCACTGCGACCATGCCGCTGTGCTGGAGCAAGGTCGCCTCACCGTCTATGACAGCGTGGACGCCGCGATTCACGCTTACGAGAGTCTTTGATTGAACGGTTCGGCTCGCCTTTGCACCCAGGGCGTGAACCTGGTCGATGACGTGTTGCTCATCGACGTCACCCGCCTGGCGGCGCGGCTGCTCGAAGGCAGGCATCCCACGGGGGTCGATCGCGTCAGCCTGGCTTATATCGATCATTTCCGCTTGCGCGCTCTCGCGGTGGTGCGGCACTGGGGGCGGTGGATGCAGCTCTCGCGGAGTGCATCGCAGCGGGTGTTCGCCGCGCTCTTGGGCGAAGACCCGCAGTCGGCATCGACGCTGCGCCGCTGCGTGGCCACAGCCTATGTGCTGCGCTGGGGACTGACGCCCGGCGCGCTGTTGTTCAACACCGGGCACAGTGGCCTGGACGACCCACGGTATGCGCAGCGGCTGCGGCGCCACGGCGTGCGCCCCATTTACTTCTTGCACGACCTCATTCCCCTCTCCCACCCCGAATACTGCCGCGCGGGCGAAGTCGACAAGCATCGCCGCAGGCTGCAGACCATGCTGCGCACGGGGCATGGGGTGATCGCCAACTCGCAGGCCACTCTGGACGATTTGCTCGCCCATGCTCAGGCCGAGGGCTTGTCTCTGCCCGCCCGGGTGGTGGCCCATCTGGGGGTTTCGCGTCTTCCGGCGCCGCAGCAGCAGCGACCGCTGCAGTCGCCCTACTTCGTGGCGCTGGGCACCATCGAGGCGCGAAAGAACCATCTGTTGCTGCTGCATGTGTGGCGGGAGATGGTGGATCGTCTGGGCGCCACGCCGAAGCTGGTCATCATCGGACAACGGGGCTGGGAGTGCGAACAGGTGGTCGATCTGCTCGAACGCTGCGACGCGCTGCGCGCCGTGGTGCGGGAAGTGCCTCATTGTGACGATGCGCAGTTGGCGACCTGGCTGCATCATGCGCAGGCGCTGCTGTTCCCGTCTTTTGCCGAGGGCTATGGCTTGCCGCTGATCGAGGCGCTGGCTGCGGGCGTGCCGGTGATCGCCAGCGATTTGCCCGCCTTCCGCGAAGTGGCGGGCGATCTGCCGGTGTATCTCGACCCGATCGACGGGCTGGGCTGGCTCGATGCGATCATGGCTTTTGCCGACCCGAAGCATCCTGCAAGAACCCGGCAATTGGCGCGCCTGCAAGGCTACGCTCCGCCCACCTGGGCGCAGCATTTCGAGCGGATCGATGCCTGGCTGGAGGGCCTCAATCCGCCAGCCGCCCCCCGTGACGGCCGACAATGAGCCTGTCCGTGTCTCCCACATCGGCAGGTCTTGCCGCGTCCGCCTGGGATGCGTCGCATCGTCTGCAAAACCTGCCACAAGTGCTGCACGTGGTGGCGTTCCCACGCTGGAAATGGCCGGTGATCCGGCAGTGCTTTGCGGGGCGCACGCTGCGTTTCGTCAGTGCGCAGAACCTGCCGCCGGATGCGCGCTGCCTGGTGCTTTGGGGCAGAGCCGCCGTGCCGCCGGGCGCCGCCGCCGATGCCCGGATTCTGCGGGTAGAAGATGGTTTTCTGCGCTCGGTCGGCCTGGGTGCGGAGTTGGTCAAGCCGCTGTCGTGGGTGGTCGATACGCGCGGCATCTATTACGACGCCGCTCAAGAATCCGATCTGGAATGGCTGCTGGGACACGCCGAGTTTTCGCCGGCCCTGCTCGCCCGCGGCCGCGCGCTGCGCGAGCGCATCATCGCCTGCGGCCTGACCAAGTACAACGTCGGCGGGCAAACCTGGCAAAGGCCGGTGCAGGCCAAAACCGTGATTCTGGTGCCGGGGCAGGTGGAAAGCGATGCCTCCATCGCCTATGGCACAGGCGGCGTCAAGCGCAATATGGATTTGCTGCGGCAGGTACGCCAAGACCATCCCGGCGCTTATGTGCTCTACAAGCCGCACCCCGACGTGGCCGCGCGGCTGCGCAAGACCGGGGTCGATGAACAACGGGCTCTGGACTGGTGCGATGCGGTGGTGACCGATGTGCCCATGAACGCGCTGCTCGACGCAGTGGATGCGGTGCATGTGCTGACCTCGCTCGCGGGCTTCGAGGCGCTGCTGCGCGGCAAGGCCGTCACCTGCCACGGCCAGCCGTTTTACTCGGGCTGGGGGCTCACGGTGGATCGCCTGCCGCATCCGCGACGCCAGCGCCGCCTGCAACTCGATGAACTGGTGGCTGCCACGCTGATTCTCTATCCACTCTACTTGCGCCGCGACGGCCGGTCGCTGACCACCCCGGAGCAGGCGCTCGACGAACTCGCCGCGTGGAAGGCGCGCAACGGTGGGACGCCGCCGTGGTGGATCGAGATTTACCGCTTTTTTCTGCGGCGTTTCATCGGGGTTCGATAACCGCCAAAGGCTTGCCCACACGGTCCTCGATGAGCCGCTGCGCGGCCTCTTGGGCGGCCAGGCGGATGCCTTCGGGTTCAAAAAACACGCCGCGAATCTGCACCGTGCCCGCAAGCGCCTTGAGATAGTCGGCCACCAGTGCGGCATCGGGCGCCGCGGCATTCGTCCAGAAGCTGTCGAGGCCGTGCTGATGGGTCAGCCCCGGCACATCGAAAACGGCCTGCCCCAAAACGATCAGCGGCGTGCCCAGATGCAGCGCCCGCATGCCCGTCGTGCTGTTGACGGTGACGATGCCTTGCGAACGGGAAATCAGAGTATCGAGATGCCCGCCGCGAAAATAGTGCACCCGGTCTTGCACGCCCCAGCGTTTGGCTTCCTTGAGCAGCACGCGCTCCCAGTTCTTCAGCGCGGGGTCCCAGGGGTGTTCCTTGAGCACCAGCAGGGTGTGCGCGGGCGCGTGCTGGGCAAACGAGGCGACGACATGCGCGATCGAGTGGGCAATGCCGTCGAACGGAGAATAGGCGACGATCTGGAAATCGAAATCGAGTTGCAGCGGAAACAGGAAATAGGGCTGACGAGACTCGAAAAGATCGTTCACGGCCTGCCCGATCCGCTGTTTGTGCAGGCGATTGGTGAGCAGACGCCAACCGCTGGCCGGGGTATAGATCAGGGTGTGTGGCCTGCGGTCGCTGCGCCGATAGAAGGGAAACAGCCAGCCCATGAACAGATTGGAGAGGTTGTGCAGCAGATCGCCCCGCGCCATGTGGAAGGCGCTGTCGGCAAAGCGCGGGGTCCAGTCGATCTCGGGCAGACAGGCGGCCATTGCGCGGATGGCTTCGGGATCGCGCGGGAACAGCGATCCGCCGCTCATGCCGTTGCGCTCGAAGGTGATCCAGTCGGGCCGGAGGTAGCCGAAATCGTTGACCACCACCTGGATGCCTGCCGCCAAGGCCAGATCGACGGCCTGACGGTGATAGCGGCGGTTTTCGCCCAGAAGCATCAGATGCGTCACGCCCTGCTCGGCAAAAAAACGGGCGATGAAGGCGGGCCACCGACTGCGACGCCCACGATAGGCCACGGCGTCTTGGCCATGCCAGAACAGCCAGTCGCCGGTGCACAGGTTGATGCGCGTCACGCGCCATCCCGCCGCCTTCAAATGCTGCGCAATCTGCCGGTAAAACGGCGAAGGCATGCCTTGGAGAAAAACGATGTGCGGCGCAGGCCGCGACTCGCGCGCCGACAGGCTCAACATGCCCTCACTTGCCGCAAGCCTCTTGGAACCAGCGCGCCGACTCGGCCATGCCCTGGCGGTAAGCGATACGCCCGAGCGGGCATCCCGCCGCGGCGAGTTTCGCCGCGCTGTGCCCACAGCTTCGCCCGAAGATTTTGACGATCAGCGGGTGCAGCAGCGGCTCCTGACGGATGCCGAGCAAGCGGTAGGGCAGCGCCAGGGCCGCGGCTGCCACTGCCGCCACGGGGTAAGGCAGGTCGATGATCCAGCCCCGGCCATCGATGCTTGTGCGCAAATCGTCGAGAAACTGCCGCCAGGTGATCGGCTGTGGATCGTTCACATTGAACACCTCGTTCTTCGCCTGCGGAGCAAGCCCGGCCCACAGCAGGGCGTCGATCAGGTTGTCCACATAGAGGAAGCCGGCATCGACCTGCCCGCCGGAAACCCGCAGCATCAGCCCGTTTCGAAGTTCACGCCCCACCCGCAAGGTGAACGGACTGCCCGGCCCCATGACATTCGCGGGTCGCAGAATGGTGTAGGGCAGGTGCAGCATCAAAGCCAACTCGCGCAGGAGCAACTCGCCACGCAGCTTGCTGTCGCCATAGCCGAAACCGGGCATTCGCGGCGCGCAGCCTTCGTCGCATGGCGTCTTGGGAAAGCCGTACACGTCCACAGTGGAAACATGCACCAAGCGCTCGATCCGGCCCGCATGCGGCGTCAGAGCGTGAAGCAGATTGCGCAAGCCTTCGACATTGACCGCCTCATAGTCTTGCCGCCGCCCCCAAGTCTGCACATTGGCGGCGCAATGAAACACCCAGCGCACTTCGCGCGCCGCTTCGATCAGCGAGTCGGGACGGGTCAGATCGCCTTGGCAAACCTGCACGCGGCCACGCCAGGCCTCAGGCAGGCGGGCCGTGTCGCGCACCAGCACCTTGACCCGCGCGCCCTGCTGCAGCAAGCGCGCGACGAGATGCCCGCCGATGAACCCGGTGCCCCCCGTCACCAGCATGGGCTGTCCCTCGTAGTTCTGCCCGTTCATGCCTGCCGCCCTTCCTGCTCGGCCGCCTTGAACACCTGGCGCGGGCTGGGTTGAGGCACTTTGTTGAGCAAGGCGTAGCCCAGGCCGACAAAGGGGTTGATCAGCCCCCAGGATGCCCGGATGGCCAGATTGATCGGCACGACCTCCGCCCCGAGGTCCTGTTTGATGGGATACGTGGTCAGGCCCATTTCCAGACGCCTGGCGCCGAGTTCGATAGCCGTTTCGACCACGGTTTCGGCGACGTAAATGTAGAGACTGTCGTTCTCGGCGACTTCCCGGCCGACATAAAGCCAGCGCAGCATGTCGCCATCCCTGAGCAACAAGGCGTGCCCGACCAGTGCATCGCCCTTGTAGAACAACAAGACCTTGGTCAGACTCCCCATATAGACGGGCAGCTCGCGGTAAAAGCCGGGTGTGAGCACTTCGCGCTGAAACTCGCTGGCATGGGTGTGCACCTCCAGCCATTGCGCGCAAAGCGTGTCGGCCAGCGGCGCGAAATCGTCCACCAGCTCGTGGCGCACACCGGCCTGCAGATTGCGCTTGAGGTGCTTGTTGAGCTTGCTGCGGAAATAGCTCCGCATCGACGCGCGGTACTCCTGCGGCGTGCGCCAGCGGATCTCCATATACGTGTTGGGCAGGCTGTCGGTCCAGTGGTAGCCCAGGCGGCGAAACGGCTCGCGCAGCGCCTGCGCGTTGGGTTCGAAATCGCGCACGACGATGATCAGGCAGCGCTCGCGTTTGGCGAGGCGGCGAAAATCGCGGTTGAGCGCCTCGATGACGGCTTCGTCGGAAACCGAAGCCGACCGAATGTAGGGCGGGCTGCTGATGGTGATGGGCGTGCCGCATTCGAGCATCTTCCACTTCAGAAAATGGGGCAGCACCTTGCGCACGCCACCCAGCAGACGACGCACCAGAGGCGGCGCGAAGATGGCGATGTCCGTCGTCACGGTATAAACCGCGGCAATGACCACCGGATCGCCCTCCTCGTAGCCGACGATGTAGCGATAGATGAAGTCGTTCATCCCGGATCGCTCGATGAGCTCCCAGAAAGCCCGCGACATCGCCACGGAGCCCTGCTGGCAAAGACGATCCCAATCCTTGGGCGGAATGGCGCTCAGAGAATCAAAGACGGTGGTTTTCAAGCAGGCATCCAGGATGTGTGCGGGACGGTATTTGTCTGATTTTTGGAACCGCCGATGGCGCCGTCGGCTCGCACATCCTAGTGCAGTGTTTGACGCTATCCGGAACATCAAATGGCGCCTTTGCCGCAGGGCGGCGTTGCCAATCCGCGCGATACCTGCGGGTATCGCTGGGGTCGGCGCCATGATGCTGGAGCAGAACGACGAGTGGTCGCTCAATCGCCGGTCCATGCAGCTTGAAGGCCTGCAGTCGCTCGGCGATACTGCCTCCACTCGGCTGTCCGCTGTGGCACGCAAAGTGCCGTGTCGCTCAGCCTGTCCGGGCTGTGGATCTACACCACGTCGCGGGACGCGACCCTTGCGCCCCCGCTTGACGGGATTGCCGCGAGGATGGCAATGCCCGCATCATGCCGAGCCGATGCTGTGCAAGCGTGGTGTTTCCGACTGCATGACCCTGCCCCATTTCCCTCGTCCGGTGGCGTGAAAACCTTGTCCTCACCTCTGTCGCAACAGGTGCGCAATGCCATGCGCCCGGGCGCTGCCGCGCGTTGGCACGACGCCACCGCGCCGCTGTCGCGTCCGCAGCGGCGCGACGTGCACGTCTGGGAGATCGATCTGCGCCACCCGCCCGCCTGCGCCTTCGACCTGCTCGACGCGGCCGAACAGGAACGCGCCCGGCGCTTCGTGTTTGCCGTCGACCAGTCCCGCTTCATCGCCGCGCATGGCTGGACGCGGCAGATTCTCGGGCGTTATCTGAAGCGCGCGCCGCAAGACCTGCAATTTGTGCTCGGCCCCTACGGCAAACCGGCACTGACCGGACATTCGGGCGATGCGACGCTGTGCTTCAACCTGAGCCACAGCCTGGACAAGGCGCTGCTGGCGGTGAGCCACGGCGTGCCGCTGGGCGTGGACATCGAAGCCATCCGCCCCGATCTGCCCGACAGCGCGCTGGCCTCCAGCCTGCTGAGCGCAGATGAACTCGCCGAACTCGCGCAACTGCCGCCGCGGCAACGGACCGGGGTGTTCTTCGCCTGCTGGACACGCAAGGAGGCCTGCATGAAAGCCTTGGGACTCGGCCTGGCGCTCGAACCCAGAACGCTGCATGTCGGCATGTCGGCGAGGCGCCAATGCGTCGCCCTCAAAGACCTTCCGGGCTGCGCAGTAAGCCAGAACGCCGCAGCCGGCTTCATCGATCTTTCCTCGCTCCAGAGCCCGCCCGGTCACGCCGCCGCGCTGGCCGTGCCGGGCGGTTTCGACTCCGTGCTGTATCGACAGACGCCTGCTTCCGGGAGAAACCCTTGATTCCCCTGCGCTTATTCAACGGCAGCCGTGAACTGGTCGGCATCCATCTCGAACCTGCGGAGAATGCCCCGCCGCAACATCATGCCGTGCTGCTGTGCAATCCCTTCGGACAGGAAGGCATCCGCGCCCATCGGCTTTACCGGGTGATGAGCGAGCGCCTCGCTGCGGCCGGCCATCACGTACTGCGCTTCGACTATTACGGCAGCGGCGACTCGCCCGGAAGCGACGAGGAGTGGGATGTGCAAGGCAGCATCGCCGATGCGCAGACGGCGCTGGCCGAGCTGCTCCGCCGCAGCCGCGCGCCGCGCTGGTCGGCAGTCGGCCTGCGGCTGGGCGGCACCATCGCCCTGGAACTGGCGCGGCTGGCGCCCAGCCCGGCGCAGTTGCTGATGCTCATCGAACCCGTGCTCGATGGCAATGCTTATTTGCGCAGTCTGGCGGAATCGAGTACGCAAGCGCTCGATCGCGCCTATGGCGTGCGCTGGCCGCTGAGCGCGCGGCTGCGCGACGCGATGTTGCCCGATGCCGAGAGCGAAGCCCTCGGCTTCTACCTCAGCCCGCAGGCCCGCGCCCAGATCGCGGCCATCACCCCGGACTGCCTGGCCACCGTCCCGGCAAGCACGCTGCGCCTGCTCACGCCCGATTCCCAGGCAGCGCGGCAACTGCTGCAGCACGCAGCCGTTGCCGCGTCGCCGGCAGTGGAGTTTGCCGACAGCGACGCCCGCATCGACTGGGCCACCGACAGCGCCGCTGCCACGTCGATCGTGCCGATGCACTGGATTCGTGACCTGCTCGACCATCTCGCCGTGCAAGCCCATGCGTGAAACCACCCTGACGTTCGGACCGCAGGGCGATCTGCTGGGCACCGTGACCTTTGCGGCAGACGCCGCGCCGCCGTCCTTCGGTGTGCTGCTGTTCAACGCCGGGGTCATTCACCGGGTGGGCGCGCACCGCGTCAACGTCAAACTGGCTCGCGCCCTCGCCGCCGAGGGGGTGGCCAGCCTGCGCTTCGATCTGCACGGCATGGGCGACAGCCAGCGCGCAGACGGCCGGCTGTCTTACGCGGATCAGGTCGTGGCCGATCTGCGCGCCGCGATGGACGCGCTGCAAAGCGCCACGGGCGCACCCAGTTTCGCCCTCGTCGGGTTCTGCAGCGGCGCCCTGCCCAGCTACTGGACGGCCCGCGCCGATCCGCGGGTGAGCGCCATCGTGCTGTACGACGCGCTGTATTTCGCCACGCCGCTGAGCGTGCTGCGCTACCTCGGCGTGCGCCTGATGCGCCACGGCTACGGGCCCAAGGCCTGGACGGTGTGGCTGCGCGCCGGACTGCGCGGCGCGGCTGCGGCGGGCGCCAAGCTCACCCGGCTGCTCGTCCGCCGCACCCGGTCGAGCACGGCGCGGGGCGACAGCGCCATACCCGCCGAAGCAGACAGAATCGACCGTCGCGCGCTGGGTCAAGGCCTGCTCGCCCTGGCCGAGCGCGGCGTTGGGGTCATGGTTTTGAGCGCGGGCACCGACTTCAGCGCCGTGAACTACGCCGATCAACTGCGCCACACGCTCGGCCTGCGTCAGGTCAGCCACCCGCGTCTGTTGTTCGCCCATCTGCACGACATCGACCACGCCGTGACCACCCGCGTGGCGCAGCAGCAGTGGATCGACACCGTCCGTCGCGGCCTGCTGCAGCTCGCCCCGCTCCCTTCGCAGGCGGCCTCGCCTCCTTCCTCGACATGACCGCGATCATTCTGTTCTGGGGCGCAGCCCTGTTCATCCTCTACACCTACGTCGGCTATCCGGTGTTGATCGGCCTGCTCGCCCAGCGGCGCCCGCTGGTTTCCTGCCCGCTGCTCGACGACGCGGCACTCCCCCGCCTCACCCTCGTCATGGCGGGCTACAACGAGGCGGCACGCCTGCCCGGCAAGATTGCCAATCTGCGCGCGCTCGACTATCCGCAAGACAAGATCGACATCCTGGTGGTTTCCGATGGCTCGACCGACGCCACCGCCACGGTGCTGGAAAACGTCCCTGGCGTGCGCACCCTCGCCTACGCGCAGCGGCAGGGCAAGGCCCATGCGCTCAATCTGGCGCTCGCCCAGGTGCAGACCGAATTCGTCGTGTTCTGCGACGTGCGCCAGGATCTCGAAGCCGGATCGGTGCGGCGGCTGATTTCCGATTTCTGCGACCCCGCCGTCGGCGCGGTCAGCGGTGAACTGGTGCACCGCCCCAGCAGCAGCCGGGCCGGACAGAACATCGGCCTGTACTGGCGCTACGAAAAAGCCATCCGCAAGGCGGAGAGCCGGTTTCACTCCACTGTGGGCGCCACCGGCGCGCTCTACGCCATCCGTACCCGCGACTTCGCCCCCATCCCGCCCGACACCATCCTCGACGATTTCGAGATCCCCATGCAGATCACCCGCATGGGCAAGCGCACCCTGATGGAGCCGCAAGCCCACGTCTACGACACCCTGCAAACCGAGTCGGCAGCGGAGCAAAAACGCAAGATTCGAACCCTGACCGGAAACTTCCAGACCTTTTCGAGAAATTTTTGGCTGTTCAACCCGGCGCACAACCCGGTATGGTTCCAGTTCCTGTCACACAAGGTTTTCCGACTCGCCGTGCCCTACGCCCTCATCCTCACCCTGCTCACCAGCGCCCTCCTGCCCGGCCTGTTTTATCGCCTGGCCCTGCTGGCGCAGGTCGCGTTTTACCTGCTGGCCGCCGCCGGACAATGGGCGCCTGCGCTGCGCCGTAATCCATTCGTCAGCTTCGCCCATGTGTTTTTCGACATGAATGCCGCTGCCATGCTGGCCCTGCTGAAATTCGCCCAGGGCCGCGCCGACGCCAAGTGGGAAAAAACATGAAGCGCCTGAGCATTCTGATGTATCACGGCCTCTACGCCACCGAGGCGCAGCGCCTGGCCATCGACCCGATCGACCGCCCCTACGCCCTGTCCACAGAGACCTTTGCCAGACAGCTCGATCTGCTGGCCGCCGCGCACATCCCGGTCATCCACCCGAGCGCTCTGGAGCAGAGCGGCGTAACCGTTCCCGGCGGCGTGCTGCTGACCTTCGACGACGGCCACGCCAGCAATGCCGAACTCGCCCTGCCCCTGCTCAAACAACGGAACTTGAGTGCGCTGTTTTTCATCACCACCGACTTCATCGGGCGGCGCGCCGGTTTTTGCTCCTGGGACCAGGTGCGCACACTCGCGCAACAAGGCATGGTCGTCGGCGGTCACGGCCAGACCCACCGCTTCCTCAGCGACCTGCCCGACGACGCGCTCAAGACCGAGTTGCGGCAATCGCATGCCCGACTCGAAGATGAATTGCAGATGAGAGTCCGGCAGATGTCGTTCCCAGGTGGCCGCTACGACCATCGCTGCCTGCGCATCGCGCGGGAAACAGGCTACACCCTGCTGCATGGTTCCGCCACAGGCGCCCTGCCCGCCCGCCAGGTGGCATCCTCCCGCCCCCTACCCCGCCTGGCAATCCGCAGCACAACGACAGACGCCACCTTCATGGCCTATGCCAGAGCCGATACGGCGACGCTGCTCCGCGCCCAGGCGGTCTCGCACGCGAAAACCTGGGTCAAGCGACTCATCGGCAACGCCCGCTATCACCAACTCTACGCGCGCGTCAAAGGCGTGCCGCACCAGCAGCCATGAGCGCTCCGCACGGCCGCTCCGAAGGAGCGCTCAACTCCCTCGGGGATGAGGCTGGACCAGCGAACACGCCTGCGCGTGTTCGCGCGCCAGCCGAATCCGAGCGGCTTGCAAGCCGCGAGGTGGGGGCGAGCGTAGCGAGGAGGGCTGTCCAGTGAGTGTGACCCCCTCGCATCCGCGCCAGATACCGGGTGGATTGAACAACCGGCGGATCACCCCGGCGCTCCCGGCCGAGAATCGTACTGAAACTGCGGACTGGGCCGGTGCGGAGTTGTATTCCATCCTGAAACTGCTCGCCCTGCCCGCTTTATTCATTCTCAGCATCCTCGTTTTCAAGCTCCATCCCGGAAAACTCGGCCTCTACGGTTTTGCGCTGATATTCGGCCTGTTCCTTCTGGTGCAGTTGCGCAAGGGCCCTGAACCGCTGCTTGCCCTGGTCATCATTTACTACCCATTGAGCAAGCTTTACCCCGTGTTGATCGCGCCCGGCATCAATGGCACGAATCTGCTGGAGTTGTTCTTGATTTCGTTCTGGGTCATTCATGCCTACAAAAACAAAAAGAAGATGTTCAACCCCCTGCCTTTCACGCGACTGGTCGGCATATGGTTTCTGTTGAGTGTCATTTCGGTCTTTACCGCCATCCTGCGCATCGGCCTGCACCCGTTCATCTGGAACTATCTTTTATCGGTTCGGGGATTTTTCGACCAGTTCATCATTTTCTTTCTGGTGGTCAATCTGATTCAGGATAAAAACATGGCGAGGCGGCTCATCGTCTACATGATGTTTTCCGCCGCCGTCATTTTTCTCTATGGCATTCAGGAATGGTGGTTCACCCGCGGCGCCAGCAGCATCGAAAAATCGCGACTGCTCGGCCCCATTGGCCAGCCCAATGAATTCGCCGCGCAGACCATTTATTCACTGGCGCCGTTGCTGGCCTATGGCGCTTATTACTTTCCGCGCTGGAAGTCCTGGCGTCTGGCGCCCATCGTCCTGATTGGCCTGAAGGTTTTGCTGGCCGCTTTTTCTCGCGGTGCCTATCTCGCCTTTGCCATGGAGCTTGCCACCTTGTCATTTGTCAAAAGCAAAAAATTCTTCGTTCTGGTTCTGTTGGTCATTGGATCGATCTATTTTTTCATTCCGGCGCTCGTGCCCAATTCGATGAAGGCGCGAGTTGCGCAGACCTATGAGGACCACGAAGCCGGCTCGACCATCGACAAAAGCGCGGACTCACGATTCCTGCTTTGGGAGGCGGCGATCCAGATGGCCAAGGAAAACCCCATTTTCGGCAAGGGGTTCGATCAGTTTCACAGTCTGGTGCCCAGCTACGTTCCCGGTTTTTATGATGGATCGACAGGCGGCGCCACGGACAATCAGAACATGTTCCTGTACGCCGCTTCGAATATGGGGGTACCCAGTTTGATCACCCTCCTGCTCATCATCGGGGCGCTTGCCCTGCGCGGGTGGTCGCTTTACAGGAAGAGCACCGTCGATATCGACCGGATCATCGGATTGGGCGCGGTGACCCTGGTTGCGGGGCTGGTTGCCGTCAATATGTTCGGTACTCACATCATCGACACGGCAGTCGATGTTTTCCTGTGGATTTATATCGCCATCATCGCCCATCTGATCGACTCCAAAAAGGTGGTCAGGGCCGAAAATCGAAATGGATAGCCGCGATAAAACCTCTCCGCTCATCGTCCACATGATCGACGAACTCCCGCGCGATGGCGCGGAAATGCTGCTGGTCGATCTGATGCGCCTGCGCATACAGGGCTGGCGTTACGCCATCGTCTGCCTGATCAAGGGCGGCCCGCTCGAGCAGGAGTTTGAGAAACTCGGCATTCCGGTGGTGATTTTCGGCCGCAGGGGCAAGCTGGATCCGGGCCTGGTTTTCAGGCTTGCCGCGTGGCTGAAACGGGAAAAGGTGTCCGTCGTTCACACGCATCTGTTCACCGCCGATACCTACGGTCGTCTGGCCGCGCGACTGGCGGGCGTTCCCGCGGTGTTTTCGACGGTGCACAACATAGTCAACCCGTGGAAAGGCTCGGGGCGCAAGCTCATCGACCGGCTGTTTGCGCGCCTGAGCACCGCCGTGGTGGGATGCAGCGAGGAAGTCACGCAGACGCTGGCCGCGCGCGACAAAATCCCGGCGAGCAAATTGGTCTCCATTCCGAATGGCATCGATCTGCAGAAGTTTTCCCGTTTTTCCGGGGCGGACGTGCGGCGTGAATTCGGGCTTCCCGAGGATCGCCTGCTCATCGGCATCGTGGGCCGCCTGCACGAGCAAAAGGCGCACGGCGATCTGTTCCAGGTGCTGACCCGGCTGGCTCAGGTGCGCGACAAGCGGTTGAACTGCCTGGTGATCGGCACCGGCGATCTGCAGGACGTGCTGAAACAGCAGGTCAAGGATCTCGGGCTCGACGACTGTGTGATTTTCACCGGCATGCGAACCGATGTACCGAGGCTGGTTGCGGCCCTGGATGTATTCGTCATGTCCTCGCATTGGGAGGGCCTGCCCATTGCGCTGCTGGAAGCCATGGCGAGTTCCAAGGCGGTGCTGTGCACGCGGGTGGGCGGCATTCCCGATGTCGTCACCGATGGCGACAACGGCCTGCTGGTGGAGCCGCGCGACGTGCCCCAGTTCGCCAAGCGCCTGGACGACTTGCTGCAAGACCCCGCTCTGCGCACCCGTCTGGGGCAACGGGCGCGCGAAACCGTGATCGCGCGTTTCGATGTCTCGCGCACCGCCGCGGCCTACAACCGGCTGCATCAGCAGGCGCTGGGGTTGCCGTCCGAGGCTCAAGCGGCGCAAGTCGCCGCTGCGGAGTAAACCATGCGTCGTTTGCTGGCCACTGCCCTGCTGCCTTACGCCAAGCTGCGCAACACCCTCAGCCCGGGCCTGCGTGTGCTGATGTACCACCGCGTCGCCGATTTGCCGACCTATGACCAGCTCACGGTGTCTCCCGCGCGCTTTGCCCAGCAGATGCAAGAGTTGTCCAGGCACGACGTGGTCAGCCTGGAGGCCGGACTGCGGGCGATTCAGGCCGGGCCGCTGCGCCAGCCGCTGTTCGCCGTGACTTTCGACGACGGCTATCTCGACAACCTGAACGAGGCGCTGCCCATCCTGCAGCGTTACCGCATCCCGGCGACGATTTTTGTCACCACCCAGTTCTGCGATCAGGCGCTCAGCCACCCGCGCTATGGCAGCCAGCCGGCCGAGCGGCTGCACCTCAACTGGGATGAAGTCGGCACCCTCGCCCAATCCCCCGGCATCACCATCGGCTCACATACCCGCAGCCATCCCTACCTGCCGACCGTCAGCGATGCGCTGGCGCAGCAGGAAATCACCGCCAGCCGAGCCGAAATCGTCGCGCATCTGAACAAGCCCGTCGAGTATTTCTGCTATCCCTCAGGCGACCTCAGCCCGCGCGAGCTGCAACTGGTGCGGCAAGCCGGCTATGCCGCCGCCGTCAGCGTGGCGCCGGGGGTCAACCGCCAAGGAGTCGATGTGTTTCAGCTCAAACGCACCGAAATCACCGACCGCGACGATCTGTCGCAATTCCGCCTGAAAATCGCGGGGGCGTTCGATCCGATCCATCACCTGCTGCATGCGCGGCGCACCCGCCGCTTTGCCCGCAAACACCTCAAACCCAGTGCCTCGTTCGAGGCCACAACGCCATGAAAATCCTGTATTTGATGACTGAACCCTTCGGCATCGGCGGCGTGCAATCCGACGTCCTGACCCTCACGGAAGATCTGACCGCCAAGGGACACATCGTCTATGTGGCCACGACCGACGGCGTACTGCTCGAAGAGCTGATCGGCAAGGGCGCCATTCATGTCGATATCGATTTTCATTTCAGCGCGCCCTCGCAGTTTCTGCGTGCGCTCAGGCAATTGCGCGAGGTGGTCCGACGCGAGGGCATCGAACTGGTCGCGCCGCAGTCCGTGCGCTCTTCCATGGTGGCCTATGCCGCGATGCGGCTCATGCCCTTCGGCTATCGGGTGGCGGGCACGGCTCGGCGCGTGCCCATCGTGACCACCATCCACAACATCCACAACCCCAGGAATTTCAAGTGGGCGGGCCGCATCCTGCGGCAGAGCGCGGACTTCATCATTTTCGAATCGAACTACGAGCGCAATCGCCTGATGGCCCACGGCCTGCCGGCGGAACAATCCACGGTCATCCACAGCGGCATCGATCTCGACCGCTTTGCCACGGCCACCCGCAGCGCCGAATTCGCCCGCCAGTATGGGCTGGAACCGGGCAAGCATCTGATCTACGGCATCGTCGCCCGCCTCTCCGAAGAAAAAGGCCACAACTATCTGGTCGATGCCTTTGCCAAAGTCGTGCAACAAAAGCCCGAAACCCGGCTGCTGATCGTGGGCGACGGGCCGTTGCTCGAACAGACCAGGGCGCAGGTTGCCCGTCTCGGCTTGCAAGACACGGTGATCTTCGCCGGCATGCAGCGCGACATTCCCTCACACCTCGCTTTGCTCGACGTGTTCGTGCTGTCGTCCACGCGCGAATCGTTCCCGCTGTCGGCGCGTGAGGCCATGGCCGCCGGCCGCTGCGTGATCGCCCCGCGCATCGGCGGCTGCGGCGAAGTGGTCGAGGACGGCGTCACCGGCCTGTTGTTCACCGCCGCAGAAGTCGACGATCTGGCGGCCAAGATGCTCACCCTCAGCGACCGGGACAAAGTCGCGGCCATGAGCCGCGCCGGGCGCCAACGCGCCGAGCGTCTGTTTTCGCGCCAGGTCTGGGTGGACGGCGACGAGCAGGTCTACCTCGACTGGACCGGGCAGACCACCCCCTCCACGGCCTCGGTGGCCCTGTCCTGACGCCGTTGAAGCTCACGCTCGAACTCCTGCTTTCCCCCGTTGGCCTGACCGCCAGCGGCCTCGTCTTTCTATCCCTCTTCGTCACCTGGCGATCACACCGGCTTGCCACGCGGCTTTTGACCTATGCCGTCACCGTGCTGTTCGTCGCGGCCAGCATGCCGCTGTTCGCCAATCTTGCCCTCGGCGCGCTGGAACAAAAAGCCACACAGCAAAAAACCTGCCCACAGCCCCCGCCAGGAACGCTGTTCGTCGTGCTCGCCGGCGGACTCGACGGCAACCCCACACATGCGCAAGACTTCTCGGCGTTGAAAACCGCCAGCCTCAAACGCCTGCTCGCCGCCGTGCAACTCGCGCAGCGCACCCCCGGCAGCACGCTGCTGATTTCCGGCGGCTGGGGCAAAACGGTACGCGAAGCCAATCTGATGGGTGCCCTGGCCGTACAACTCGGCTTTCCCGCCAGCCGCATGATCCTCGATACAAAATCTCGCACGACCTTTCAGACTGCGGTGAATCTGCGTGAACACATCCTGCAGTTTCCTCAGCGGCTCCGCTACCTGGTCACCTCGGCAGATCACATGCCCCGCGCGATGATGGCCTTTGCCCATGAGCAGGTATCCATCTGCGCCTGGCCGGTAGACTATGAAGCCATTCCGATCCAGCCGCTCGACATGCTGACCCCGCAAATCAGCGCGCTGGACAAGACCACTCGCGTCGTACACGAACTGCTCGGCATGCTTTATTACAGGCTGCTCAAGTTTCAATGACGCACCTATTCCGATGCAGATCATGACCATGACAGACCCCAACGTCGAAGCCGCAGAAATCGAAAAATTCAGCGCCCTCGCGCATCGCTGGTGGGATGAAGACGGCGAATTTCGCCCCTTGCACCAACTCAACCCGCATCGTCTGCAGTGGATACGCGATCATGTCGACCTGAGTGGAAAATCGGTTCTGGACATCGGCTGCGGGGGCGGCATCCTCGCCGAATCCATGGCGGCCGTGGGCGCCAAAGTGACGGGCATCGACCTTGCCGAAGCCTCGTTGCAGGTCGCGCGCCTGCATGCGCTCGATGCGCAGCTCGACATCGACTACCGCCTCGTCAGCGCAGAACGCCTCGCCGCCGAGGAACCTGGGCGATTCGACGTCGTCACCTGCATGGAAATGCTCGAACACGTCCCCGATCCAGCGTCCATCATTCAGGCCAGTGCCACTCTGGTTCATCCGGGAGGGTGGATTTTTGTCTCCACCATCAACCGCAACATCAAGGCGTATCTTTACGCCATCGTCGGCGCCGAATACATCCTGCGCCTTCTGCCCAAGGGCACGCACGATTTCGCCAAATTTCTGCGACCCTCCGAAATTTCTGTCATGGGCCGTCGCTGCGGTCTCGAAACCGCCGACATCGCCGGGCTCGAATTTCAGCCGCTGACCCAACGCTTTCGCATTACACGCGACCCCAGCGTCAACTATCTTCTCGCCTTGCGCCGCCCGCTCTGATGCTCCGCACTCGCCCCGTCCGCGCCTGTCTTTTCGACCTCGACGGCACCCTGGCGGATACCGCTCCCGACCTGGCTGCAGCGCTCAACCGCGTGCGGGCCGATCATCAACTGCCGGAATTGCCTCTGCACCGCCTTCGCCCCATGGCCTCTCATGGCGCACGCGGCCTGCTCGCCGCAGGCATGCAGATCACCCCGGAAGACGCCCGTTATGACACGCTGAAAGAAACGTTCCTCACCTATTACCTCGGCGCGATCCGCGTGCGCACCACCCTGTTCGACGGAGTCATTCCGCTTCTCCAAAGTCTGCATCGACTTGGCCTTCCCTGGGGCATCGTCACCAACAAACTCAGCACCTACACGCAGCCCCTGGTCGCCCAACTCCCCTGGCCACAGCCGCCCGGCTGCGTCGTCAGCGGCGATACCGCTGCGCGGCCCAAACCCGCGCCCGACCCTCTCCTGCACGCCGCGCGCCTGCTTGGCGTCGATCCCGCAGATTGCCTCTACGTCGGCGACGACCAGCGAGACATGCAATCCGCCCAGGCCGCCGGCATGCGCGCCATCGCCGCCGCCTACGGTTACTGCGGACCGAGCCAGCCCAGCACCTGGAATGCAGATGCCATCATCCAGCACCCTCTTGATTTGCTCACGCTCGACCTCATGTCCTGAACAGCGGCAGTACAAAACAAGGTAAGGCCGTACAATCAGCTTTCCCAGGGGCCGACCCGGTTTCGACGTGGATAGCAAAACAGACAGGTGCATGCCGAGCCCCAGTACGCTCGATAAACCACTGGAAACAAAGTAACTGCGAACGATTCTTCGTACGCCCTCGCCGCTTAACACCGGTGAGCCTCGCAACGGCAGGCCGATGGGCCGGGGTGGCAACACCTGCGAGGTCATTCACATCGGCTCGAGTTGAATTTCGCCACGCGATTCAGCCCTAAACTCAGTGGATCGCCCCAAATGAAGCGCGTACACCCGCGTCATAGGGGTTAAAACCAAATGGTGTTACTAAGCACGTAGATCCTGCTGTGGCGTATTTGCGGACGGGGGTTCAATTCCCCCCGGCTCCACCATTACCCTGTTCGTAGCAGTGCGCAGAAGTACGAAAGCCCTAGAGAAATCAACGCTCTAGGGCTTTTTTGTGTCCGCAGTAGTGCGCTGCAATCCGTTGACAGCCGGTATTTCCTGACGGTATCTTGCGCGGTATCCCGTCTTTTTTGACGGTATCGACCGAGGAAATACCGCCATGCCGCTCTCAGATACCGACGCCACCAAGAGCAAAAAGAAAAAGCACAAAGGGCCGCTCTCAGATACCGCCGTTCGCCAAGCCAAGCCGACCGACAAACCGCGCAAGCTGCCCGATGAAAAGGGGCTGTATCTGCTGGTGACGGTATCGGGTGGAAAACTTTGGCGGTATGACTACCGATTCCAAGGCAAGCGCAAGACGCTGGCGCTGGGCCAGTATCCCGATGTGTCGCTGACGGAGGCCCGCAAGCGCCATGCCGCAGCGCGTGAAATGCTGGCTGCTGATCCCCCCATCGACCCGGCAGAGGCCAAACAACAGCGCAAGGCCGAGCGGAGGGCGGATGCGGAAATCGCCGCCCTGGTGAGCGAAGGCAAGGCGCTGCCCGGCACGTTCGAAGCTGTTGCAAGGCAGTGGATCGAGCGCATTCATGCCGACAAGGTGAGTGCGGGCCATGCCGAGCGCACCCTGATCCGGTTTGAAAAAGACGCCTTCCCCTGGATCGGATCGCGCCCGCTGAACAGCATCACAGCCCCCGAATTGCTCTCGGTTATCCGCCGCGTGGAAGATCGTGGCGCGATTGAAACCGCCCACCGTCTCAAGGATGCAGCTGGGCAGGTATTCCGCTATGGCGTGGCACAAGGGCTGTGCGAGCGCAACCCTGCCGCTGATCTACGCGACGCGCTCAAGCCCGTACAGACCCGGCACCATGCCGCCATCATCGAACCGCTGGCGCTGGGCAAGCTGCTGCGCGATATGGAGGGCTATTCGGGCCATTATGTGACGCGGATCGCGCTCAACCTATCCCCCCTGCTGCTGCTGCGACCTGGTGAGCTTCGTCATCTCGAATGGGGCTGGATCGACGAGAGCGCAGCCATCATCACCATTCCGGCGGAGGCCATGAAGCGCAGCAAGGCGGACAAGGCAAACGGGCCGCCGCATATCGTGCCCCTGGCTGCGCAATCGCTGGCGCTGTTGCGAGAACTGCACCCCTACACCGGATCAAGCCGGTTCGTCTTCCCTGCCCTGACATCGCGCCTGCGCCCCATGTCCGAGAACACCGTGCGCTCTGCCCTGCGCCGCCTGGGTTACGCGAACGACGACATGACGCCGCACGGATTCCGGGCAACCGCCCGCACCCTGGCTGCCGAACGCCTGGGGGTTGCCGCCGAAGTGATCGAAGCCCAGCTTGCCCATGCTGTGCCTGACGCTTTGGGCCGCGCCTACAACCGCACGCAGTTTCTTGAACAGCGCCAGCAGATGATGCAGGCATGGGCGGATTACCTGGACAAACTCAAGACCGGCGCGCAGATCATTCCGATTCGCGCCTGAACCAAAAACGAAAGGACGCCTCATGATTACCGAACACATGAAACTCAACACAATCCGCGATGCCATGCAATGGGCAAACGAATGCGGCGACCTGACTGATGCGCAAATCGAGCGGCTAGGCGAATGGATATGGGACAACAAACCCTATTCCGGGTGCTGCATTGGCGACCATCCGATCAGCAAGTTAGACGTTGAGGAAATGTGGAATATCGCTGGGGACGAGAACCCCGACGCTTGACCGTTTTCGCCCGGCCTAGGCGCTGACTGATCCCCAGCGCTGAAAACCCACCCCCTCAGTGGGTCAGGCCGGGCACCTGTATTGAGGGCTGAATGAGGATTCAGCATGACACGCGAGATGCTTCCGTTTCCGGGGTTTGAGGACTTCCCGGAAGAGCCGAAACTGCACATTACCATATCACCGAAAGACCCTGATTATCTGGATATATGCGACGCGGTTTTGTATTTGCAGCAAAAGGAATGGTTCAAATACAGCGGCGCGCTTCAAGAAAATGATATTGCCGCATCATTGCGGGATTCGGCCAAACAGTGCGAGAAGCTCGCAAAGAAACTCATTCCGCTGGGAACCTTCCTGGAGATTGACGACGAAGCAGCCTTGAAATTAAGGGCCGCAAGTAGCGTATTAAAAAGACTTAATGAGGCGCGCAACCACCTTATCAGCGCCTATATTCAGTTGAGGGATGCGAGGATCGAAATACTCGGCCATGCGGATAAACCGGATAGATACTCCACACAGAAGGCCGCTTTGAGGCTGGCGCTGAATCTTTGCGAGCAGGATGTGCGCAAGGCAAGGAGCCGCGCGAAGCGCTACATAGAAGCCGCCGGGCTGGACATGCCCGAAGAGAGCAGCATCACCAAGTGGCTGCAAGAACTCAGAAATGTGAAATCGCCGTCATGAATCTGTAAGGCGCTTTCACAGACAAGGCGCGGCGCGGCGAGATGAAATGCAGGCATCACCCTTATGGAGATGCCATGCAGACCACGAACAGCCAAACCAAGACCCGCACGCATTACCCGGCCATCAACGCCGGGTTGACGCCAGAAGCCCGCATCAAGCTGGCGCAGATCGTCGGTGATCCCAAAACCGACCCGCCGATTCCTGGCATATTCCCTGTCGGCAAAACCACCCTTTACAACCTGATCCGGCGCGGCCAATTCCCCGCCCCGATCAAACCCTTCCCCGGTTGCCGGGCGAGTTATTGGATTTATGGCGATGTGCTCGCTGCCATCAAGCGCCTGGAGGCGGGAAACGCTGGGGCGAGCTACGCCACCCCTCTCATGCGCAAGCGTGCTGCTGGGGGTGACAAATGATCGCCGCCCGCCGCCCTGCGCAGCGATTCGACCGCGCCCGCCTGCCCGACCCCCTGGCCTATTACGCCGCCGAATTGGGGTTTATTTCGAGTGGAGGCGTATGGCGAAGCGCGCTATGCCCATTTCACAAGGATTCGCACCCCAGCCTGCGCGTGAACACACAGACCGGCGCTTTCAAGTGCATGTCCTGCGGCGCGCATGGTGGCGACGTGCTGGACTTTCAGATGCAGCGCTATGGGTTGCCCTTCGCTGCCGCTGCAAAGGCTGTAGGAGCCTGGAATGAGGGCCATCATGTCTGAGGCTGCCGCCGCTATGGAATCACCTCAGCAAGCCGCCCGCCGCCTGTCAGCGCAGGCCCGCCGTGACGGGTTCGAACCTGAGGCGCTGCACGTCTACACCAGCGCCGCCGGGAGCCCGCTGTTCTGGCGTGTTCGCCTGAAACACCCAGACGGCAGGAAGTGGATCAGGCCGATGCGCCGCACCGCAGACGGCGCGGGCTATGAGCTTGGTGAGCCGCCCGCGCCTGCTGCCGGGAAACCCCTCTACAACCTGCACCGCATTGCGGCCGCAGCCGACGGCGTAACTATAGTTATCACCGAAGGCGAAAAAGCCGCCGATGCGCTGGGCAAGCTGGGCATCATCGCCACGACCAGCGGAGGCGCTAGCAGCGCCAGCGCCGCCGACTGGACACCCTTGCAAGGCCGCACCGTGCTGATTTGGCCTGACCATGACGAACCCGGCGCTCAGTATGGCCGGGAGGTTGCCGCCCGGCTGCTGGCGCTGGGCTGCGAGGTGCGCATCATCGATGTGGCTGCACTCGGTCTGCCGCCCAAAGCGGACGCCTGGGACTGGTGCGCAGCGCATCAGCATGCGAACGCCGCCGAAGTGCTGGCGCTGCCCACGCTGCCCCTTGCGACACCTGCGACACCTGCCCTGCCCCCGCAGCCCGCCCCTGACGTAGAGCTACTGAGCGCCGCTGACCTGGAGCCGCAGGCCGTGCGCTGGGTCTGGCCCGGCTGGCTGGCTGCTGGCAAGCTGCACATCCTGGCTGGATCGCCCGGCACGGGCAAGACAACCATCGCTCTGAGCGTGATCGCCGCCATCACATCAGGCCGGGCGCTGCCCGATGGTCACATCCCCAAACGAGGCCGGGCGCTGATCTGGTCTGGCGAAGATGATCCCGCCGATACCCTGGTTCCCCGCCTGCTGGCCGCTGGCGCCGATCTGAGCCGCGTGCATTTCATCGGTTCTGTGAACAGCAAGGGCACGCGCTACACCTTCGATCCCTCGAAGGATGTTGATGCGTTGTCCGAGCGACTGGCGAACGAGCGCGATGTGAGCATCATCCTGATCGACCCGATTGTGAGCGCCGTAGCTGCCGACAGCCACAAGAACGCCGAAGTGCGCCGCAGCCTGCAACCGCTGGTGGACATGGCCGCAAGCATCAACGCCGCCCTGATCGGCATCACGCACTACACCAAGGGCACCGCAGGCCGCGACCCGCTGGAGCGCGTGACCGGATCGCTGGCCTTCGGCGCACTAGCTCGTATTGTATGGGGCACGGTTCGACAGCAAGGCAGCGAGGACACCGACCGCCGCATGACCCTGGCCCGCGCCAAAAGCAACCTGGGGCCGGACGGAGGCGGGTTTGCCTATGCGTTTGAACAGGCCGAACCGAAGCCGGGCATTGTGACCAGCCGCATCCGCTGGGGTGAGGCGCTGGAGGGCACGGCCCGCGAACTCTTGTCCGAACCGTTACCGGATGACGGAGAAGGCGGGTTGATCGACGATGCCATCGGGTTCCTGCGCGGTCTGCTGGAGGACGGGCCTATGCCCACCAAGCGGATTCAGTCCGAAGCGACCGGCGCAGGTCATAACTGGAAAACCGTTCGTTACGCCAAAGACCGGCTAGGCGTGGAGGCGCGCAGGGACGGTTTTGGGAAGGGAGGCGTCTGGGTTTGGGCGCTGCCCCCAGATCATAGATGCCCATCAAACCCCATAGATGCCCACCCAAAAAGTATGGGCACCTATGGGGAAACATGGGCATCTATGGAGTCAGACCCGCCGCAAGGGGACAGCCATGAATGACAGCATCGAAGCCGTTTACGCCAGTCTGCGCGCAGCCAGGCTATCGCTGCGCTACTACGGGAACGGTCTGCATATCGAGCCGCGTTACCGGGTAACGCCCGAACTGCGCCGCCTGATCGCGCAGAACCGGGAAGCGCTGATCGCCTACCTGCAAACCCGCAACCCCCACCAGCGCCCCAGCGCCAGCGCCGAACTGCAAGCGTGGCAGACCGCACTTGACGTGATCGAGCGCATCCGCGCCGAAGTGCGCGCCTTGCCGTTCTGACCAGACCGACACCCGACCGAGCCAGACCGAGACCCTTCCCCTTCCCCTTGAAAGACCCATCATGTCCTTGACCCTGACCGAAACCGCAGGAACCTTTGAACTTCCCCCCGCAGGCCCGCAGGCCGCCCGCTGCATCCGCGTGATCGACCTGGGCACACAGACCAGCGACTACCAAGGCGAGGCCAAAAGCGCCCGCAAGGTGCTGTTGACCTGGCGACTCGACGAACGCCGCAGCGACGGTGAGCCGCACCAAGTGAGCCGCCGATTCACCGCATCGCTGCATGAGAAATCCGCCCTGCGCGCCTTCCTCAAAAGCTGGCGAGGCCGGGACTTCACCCCCGACGAGCTGAGCGCCTTCGACCTGCGCAAGCTGCTGGGCGCGAGCGCCCTGCTGAACCTGACGCATTCGCAGCGCGCAGGCCGGGACTATGCCGACATTGCCAGCGTGTCCCCCCTGCCCAAAGGCATGCAACCCCCGCCGCCGCTGGGTGACAACGAGGGCCTGCTGTTCGACATCAGCGACCCCGCAACGCATGCCGTGCTCGACGAACTGAGCGAACGCTTGCAAGACCAGATCAAAGACAGCCCCGAATGGCGCGCAGCCCATACCCCTGCCATCAGCGCCAGCAGGCCCGCACAGTCCGCCTACACCGCCCCCAGCGCCCACAACCCCCCCGCC
>NZ_JAVERI010000023.1:0-30325 GCF_034007205.1 Thiomonas sp. | reverse complement strand
GCGTGCGACAGCCAGCCGCGAATCTGCCCATAGCTGATGCCCTTGCTCTGCGCAAACGCCTCGGCCTTCAGGCCGCTGGCCTTGAGTTCATCGACAAGCGCCAGGATCTCGCGTATCCGCTCCTCACCGAGTTGGTCTGATCGCATCGAACCTCCGAAAAAACCCAAGCTTCGCTCAGCCACGCTTCATTGAAAAGATGGGTTGGCTGGACGCTTACGATCCTGCAGAGCGGAAGTCGGCTCATCCTTGCCGCAAACACCTTGCGGTCCGGTGCAACCGATACCGTGGTCGTTGCGGGTGGTCTGGTCGCATTGATAACAAAACATGTGGCGCTCCTGGCGGGTTGATGACAGGGCTGCACTCTAGGAGTCTGTCGGACTTGAGGATCGCGGGCTGCAAAAGAGCGGTGCGGCGCCCTGCGGCAGCGTCTTTTTGCCCCATAGCTTCGGCTATGGGGCTGCAAACCCGCCGCCACATGGCATCCACACCGCCCTTTTTCGCTTTCCGCGCCCCAAGCCCGACAGACTCCTAGGGAGGCGGGTTTTCCCGCGTCCTTGACTGCGGTCAAGCGCCAAAAAAGCTTGGCCTCGGTTTGATCTGACCCCCGGTCCAGCGGCGGTTCAGCGATCACTGCGCCAGGCGCGCAAGGCTCGGGGATCGGGTATGTCCACATGCAGTCGGCCAATATCGGCCAGCCCGTCGCGGCGCAGGCGGGCGAACACCCGCGAAAGCGTCTCCGGCTTGATGCCCAGACGCGCAGCCAGCGCGGCCTTGGTGCACGGCAGTTCCACCCGGGCCGGGCCGTCCCGGTGCGGGCATTGATCGAGCAGATACTCAGCCACTCGTGCATCGGCCGACTCCACGCTGAGGCGGCGAATTTCGTTGATCATGAAATTGAGCCGAACGCTGAGATTGCCCATCATCAGCCAGGTGAGCTCGGGCTGCTCGCGCAGAATCTGCAGGAAGGGGGCGAAGGGGATTTCGATCAGTTCGCAGCGGCCCTCGCAGGTGGCGGTGACGGGGTATTTTTTGCCCAGAAAACCCACGGCCAGCGCGAACAACTGATCGGGCTGGATGATCTCGACAATTTTTTCCTGCCCGGCGGCACTGCCCGAACTCAGCAGCACGCGCCCGGCGAGCACGAGGTAAAACGCGCTGCCCTCGCCGCCCTCGGTGAACAGCACGCTGCCCGTGCGCAAGCTGAGCAACTGGCAGTGCGTCTGCAGCCGCGCCAGCGCCTCGGCCGGCCAGGATTTGAAAATGGGGGTGTGCAGCAGGCGCTGGAACGGGAGCTTGTCAACTGACATGGTTGGCCTGGGCAATGACTTCGAGCAGTGCGGCGCCGTAGGTGTCGCGCTTTTTGTCGCCCACGCCGGAAATGCCGCGCAGCGCTTGCAGGCTGTCGGGCCGCGCCAGGGCGATGGCTTGCAGCGTGGCGTCGGGGAAGACCACATAGGCGGGTACGCCGTGTTCCTTGGCGGCGGCAGTGCGCCAGGTGCGCAACCGCGCGAACAGTTCGGCGTCGGCGCTCGACATCGCCTGCAGGGTCAGTCGCGTGCCGGTCGATGCGGTGCTGCCGCTGGCGCTGCGGCGTCGGCGTTGCTCGCCGGGCTCGCGGTGCTTGAGGTGGATGCGCTGCTGGCCCTTGAGCACGGCACGGCTGGCGTCGGTGAGATGCAGCACATTGAAATGCGCGGCGTCGACTTCGACCAGCCGCTGCGCCACGAGCTGGCGCAGCAACAGGCGCCAGTCGGTTTCGCTCAGGTCGGCGCCGATGCCGAAGGTGGAGAGCGCATGGTGGCCGTGGCGCTCGGTCTTTTCGGTGCGCTTGCCGCGCAGCACGTCGATGATGTGGCTCGCCGCAAAGCTGATGCCGCTGGCCTGGCGGCAGCGGTAGACGGTGGACAGCAGCTTCTGCGCGGACTCGGTGGCGTCGATGAGCTGCGGCGGCTTCAGGCAGTTGTCGCAGTTGCCGCAGGGCGCGCTGGCTTCGCCGAAGTAGCCCAGCAGCCGCACGCGGCGGCAGTCGGCGGCTTCGGCCAGCGCCAGCATGGCGTCGAGCTTGGCGGTGGACAGACGCTTGTAGGCGTCGTCGGCGTCGGACAGGTCGATGAGGCGCCGCTGCTGCACCACGTCCTGCAGACCGTAGGCCATCCAGGCGGAGGCGGGCAGGCCGTCGCGCCCGGCGCGGCCGGTCTCCTGGAAATAGCCCTCGATGGACCTGGGCATGTCGAGGTGGGCGACGAAGCGCACGTCGGGCTTGTCGATGCCCATACCGAAGGCGATGGTCGCCACCATGACAATGCCGTCCTCATCGAGAAAGCGCCGCAGGTGCGCCGCGCGCATGGCTGCGGGCAGGCCGGCGTGATAGGGCAGGGCGCGCAGGCCGTGGCCCGAGAGCATCTCGGCCACTTCTTCCACGGTGTTGCGCGACAGGGCGTAGACCACGCCGCAATCAAAAGGGTGCTCGCTGCGGATGAACTGCAGCAACTGCGCGCGGCCGTCGCGTTTTTCCACCACGCGGTAGCGAATGTTGGGGCGGTCGAAACTGGAGACGAATTCGGCGCCGTTCGACAGCAGGCGCTGCACGATTTCGTGGCGCGTGGGCTCGTCGGCGGTGGCCGTCAGCGCCACGCGCGGCACCTCGGGCCAGCGCTCGCGCAGCACCGAGAGCTGGCCGTACTCCGGGCGGAAATCGTGACCCCATTGCGACACGCAATGCGCCTCGTCGATGGCGAACAGGGCGATGCGCAGATCGTCGAGCAGGGCCAGGCCGGATTGGCTGAGCAGCCGTTCCGGGGCCATGTAGAGCAGGTCGAGCTCGCCCGCGCGCGCCGCGCGCAGCACGGCTCGGGCCTCGGCGGCATCCAGCGTGGAGTTGAGAAACGCGGCGCGCAGGCCCAGCTCGCGCAGCGCGGCCACCTGGTCCTGCATCAGCGCGATCAGCGGCGAGACGACGATGCCCACGCCGTCGCGCAGCAGCGCCGGAATCTGGAAACACAGCGACTTGCCGCCGCCGGTGGGCATGAGCACCAGGGCGTCGCCGCCCGCGACCACATGATCGATGGCTTGGGCTTGCAAACTACGGAAAGCGGGGTAGCCCCAGACATGCTGCAGCGCATCCAGGGCGGAAGGAAACTTCTTGGGCATGGGCACTATTGTCGCTGCGCCGCCATGCCAGCTCACTTGCGCATCAGCGTGGACTTGCCGAACAGGCTCTCGATCAGATCGACGGCCACTTCGGCCGTGCGGTTGCGCACGTCGAATGCGGGGTTGAGCTCCACCACGTCGAGCGAGGCCAGCAGCCCGGTGTCGGCGATCATCTCCATGCAGAGCTGGGCCTCGCGGTAGGTGGGGCCGCCCGCAACCGTGGTGCCCACGCCGGGGGCAATGTCGGGGTCGAGGAAGTCGACATCGAAGCTCACGTGCAGGTGGGTGTCGCCATCCACGCCGTCGAGCGCGCGGCGCATGGCATCTCGCATGCCGTATTCGTCGATATAGCGCATGTCGAACACATCCAGCCCGGCCTGATGCACCAGCCGCTTTTCTTCAGGATCGACGCTGCGAATGCCGATCTGCCGGATGCACGAGGGCTGGAGTTGCGGCGCCGGGCCGCCCAGGGCGGTGAGTTCCAGCGGGCCGTTGCCGCACAGGCAGGCCACGGGCATGCCGTGGATGTTGCCGGTGGGCGTGACGGTATGGGTGTTGAAGTCGGCGTGGGCGTCGAGCCACAGCACGCGCAGCTTGCGGCCCTGCGCGCGGCAATGCTGCGCCACGGCGCTGAGCGAGCCGATGGCCAGGCTGTGGTCGCCGCCCAGCAGGATGGGCAGGGCGTCGGCCCGCAGGGCGTCGCCCACGGCCTGATGCACTGCGGTGTTCCAGGCGATGACTTCGGGCAGATGGCGGTAGCCTTGAACCGGCGGCTGCCAGGGGTTGTGCGGGCCGACGAGGTTGCCGGTGTCGATCACCGTCAGCCCCTGGGCGCGCAGCGCGCGGTCGATGCCGGCCACGCGCAGCGCTTCGGGCCCCATCGAGGCGCCGCGGTCGCCCGCACCGATGTCGGTGGGTGCGCCGATGAGTTGGACCACCGGCGACGGATTCATGGCGTCAAAACCTCGGAGTCCTGGGCAAGGTCGGCGTTGTCCATCCCGAACGCCTGCGACAACACCTCCCAGGCCTGCTCGGCGGTTTCGACGAAATGGAACAGGTGCACGTCTTCCGGCGAGATCATGCCGGTTTCCACCAGATAGTCGAAGTTGATCAGCTTGCGCCAGAAACTCTCGCCGAACAGCACGATGGGGCGCTGCCGTACCTTGCGCGCCTGCGTCAGCGTCAGTACCTCGAACAACTCGTCGAGCGTGCCGAAGCCGCCAGGAAAGCACACCAGCGCGACCGAGCGCATGAGAAAGTGCATCTTGCGCAGCGCGAAGTAGTGGAACTGAAAGCACAGCTCGGGCGTGATGTAGGGGTTGGGGCGTTGCTCGTGCTGCAGCACGATGTTCAGGCCGATGCTCTTGCCCTGCGCCTCGAATGCGCCGCGGTTGCCCGCCTCCATGATGCCGGGGCCACCTCCGGTGACGACCACCAGCGGCTCGTCGGCGTCGCAGGTGGCGCGGGTGACGAGGGCGGCGAAACGCCGCGCTTCCTCGTAGTAGCGCGACATTTCGACCTGCATGCGCGCGCGCGTCACGGCCAGGGCGTTGCCCTTGGCGATGGCCTCGGCCAGGCGTTGCTGTGCCAGATCGAGCGGCAGGATGCGGGCGCTGCCGAAGATCACGACGGTCGATTCGATGCCGTGCTCGTTCTGGATCAGCTCGGGCTTGAGCAGTTCGAGCTGCATGCGCACCGCACGCATGTCTTCACGCAGGATGAATTCGGTGTCGGTGAAGGCCAGCTTGTAGCTGCTGCCCGGCTGATCGTAGGGCGAGGGCTCGACGGCGACGATGGCGGCATCTTCGCCCGCGCTCGGAAAGTTGCGATCGGTGAGGAGGTTGCGCTTGTGGCGTAGCAGGCGTTGTTTGTTCATGCGGCAAGCATAGCGAATCGGCTTGAAGGCGGAAATCAGATGTTTCTCAGCGGCGCAGGCGTTACGTTTTCAAACGGCATTGCGCCGCAAATGCGCTTAAAACCCAAAACATCAAAAATTTGAGAGGAGTCCAACATGGCAAGCGTTCACATCGATGTACCTCCGCCGGCTGCCACGCCGGGGCACAGCATCCGCAAGGCCGCAGGCATCTGGAGCCTGCTGTTTGCCAGCCTGACGGCCATCATCGGCTCGGGCTGGCTGTTCGCCCCGCTGACGGCGGCCACGCAGGCCGGGCCGGCCAGCATTCTGTCCTGGGCCATCGGCGGCGCGGCCATCCTGGTGCTGGCCTTCGTCAATGCCGAACTCACCAGCGCGTTTCCCGGCATGGGCGCGGTCATCACCTTTCCCAAGCTCAGCCACGGCCATCTGGCCGCGGCGGTGGTGAGCTGGGTGGTGTTTCTCGGCTATGTCACCGTCGCCCCGGCGGAGGTGCTGGCGGTAGTGACCTATGCCAACAACTACCTGCCGGGCATGGTCGATGCCAAGACCTCGCTGCTCACCGACACGGGCATGGCCGTGAGCATCGCGCTGCTGGGCGTGTTCATTCTCATCAACGCCTGGGGGGTGCGTGCGCTGTTGCGGCTGGGCAATACCCTGATGATCTGGAAGCTCGTCATTCCCATCCTGACCATCGCGGCGCTGATGATCGCGTCCTTTCATGTGGGCAATTTCACCTCGCAGGGGTTTGCGCCGTTCGGCGCCCAGGGCACGATCGCGGCCATCGCCACCTCGGGCATCGTGTTCAGCTATCTGGGTTTTCGCCAGGCCATCGAACTGTCGGGCGAGGCGACCAACCCGCAGCGGGACGTGCCCATTGCCATCATCGGCTCGGTGCTCATCGCCGGCGTCATTTTCGTCATGCTGGAAGTGGCGCTGATCGGTGCGGTCAATCCGTCCGACATCGCGCAGGGCTGGGCCAAGCTGCACTTCACTGGCGTGTCGGGCCCGTTCGCCGGTCTGGCGGTGATTCTGGGCATGAGCTGGCTGGCCATCCTGCTGTATATCGATGCGGTCGTGTCGCCTGCGGGCACCGGCCTGGTGTATGGCGGCACGACCGCCCGCGTGGTTTACGCCACCGGCCGCGACGGCCTGTCCACGCCCTGGTTCGCCAAGCTCAACAGGAACGGCGCGCCGTCTGCCGGGCTTTGGATCACCTGGATCGTGGGGATTTTGTTCTTCCTGCCGTTTCCGTCGTGGCAGAAGATCGTGACCTTCATCTCCTCGGCCACCGTGCTGGGCTACGGCATCGGTCCGGTGGCGTTGATGACCCTGCGCCGCAGCCTGCCGCTGGGCAGCTATCCGCGCCCCTTCACCCTCAAAGGCGCGAACCTGTGGGCGCCGCTGGCCTTCATCGTGGCCAACTTCATCATCTACTGGTCGGGCGCGGGTACCGACAACTTCCTGTTCGGCGGTCTGGCGCTGATCTTCGTGCTGTTCGTGCTTTACCAGGCGGCCACGCATGGCGGCAAACTGGGTCATCTGCAGTGGAAGGGGGCTTGGTGGCTGGCGCCGTATTTCTTCGCCATGTGGCTGGTGACTTACCTCGGGCCGAAGGATCTGATCGGCGGCACGGGACTGCTGACGTTCTACCAGGGCATGGTCGCGGTGGTCATCATCAGCATCGCCATCATGGCGCTGGCCGTGGCCAGCGGCCTGCCCGAGCCGGAAGAAGCGCGCGAGATGATTGCGATGACCGGCAGGACGCGAGGCTGAGGGGTCGCGGCGCCGGCGCGTCGACGCCGCAGGGCACAGGCGCCGGAACAGTCGATTTCGGGAAGGGTTTCGGTCGAACGGCCACGCTGAAACAGGAAGAAACCGGGGTTCACGTGAACTTTTCCCGGTTTACCCACGGTAACAGCGCAGGCCTGTGCGAACCGATAGGCTCACTCCTGATGCCCGCAATGATGCCGGGCGAGCAGGAGGAACGACAATGCAGTACCGACAGTTGGGCGCTGGCGGGCCGGATGTCTCCGCCCTTGGCCTGGGATGCATGGGAATGTCCGAGTTTTACGGTCAGGGTGACGATGCCGAGTCCATCGCCACCATTCGGCGCGCACTCGATCTCGGGGTGAATTTTCTCGACACCGCCGATATGTACGGCGTCGGTCGTAACGAAATGTTGGTCGGCCGCGCCATCGCCGGGCGCCGCGACGAGGTGTTTCTGGCGACCAAGTTCGGCAATATGCGCGGGCCGGACGGCGAGTTTCTCGGCGTCAACGGTCGGCCGGACTATGTGCGCCAGAGCTGCGAGGCCAGCCTGAAGCGGCTGGGGGTGGAGACCATCGATCTGTATTATCAGCACCGCGTCGATCCAGACGTGCCGATCGAGGACACGGTGGGGGCGATGGCCGATCTGGTGCGCGCGGGCAAGGTGCGCCATCTGGGCCTGTCCGAAGCCGCACCCGCCACGCTGCGCCGTGCGCATGCGGTGCACCCGATCGCCGCGCTGCAATCGGAGTATTCGCTCTGGTCGCGCGACCCCGAAGGCGAGGTGCTCGACACGGTGCGTGAACTGGGCGTGGCCTTCGTCGCCTACAGCCCGCTGGGGCGGGGCTTTCTCACCGCGCAGATCAAATCGCTCGACGATCTGCCCGAAGACGACTGGCGCCGCCGCTCGCCGCGTTTCCAGCCCGAGACGTTTTCGCGCAATCTGCGCCTGGCCGAAACCGTGCGGCAGATGGCCGAGGCGAAGAACTGCACCCCGGCGCAGTTCGCCCTTGCCTGGCTGCTGGCGCAGGGCGACGATGTCATCGCCATTCCGGGCACCAAGCGAAGGCGGTACCTGGAGGAAAACGTGGGTGCGCTGCGGGTGCGCCTGAGCACGGCGGACCTGATTCGCATCCATCAGGCGGTGCCGCCGGGGGCGGCCAGCGGCGACCGCTATCCGCAGGCCGGGATGCAGGCGGTCAATCGCTGAGGCGGCGGTTCACGCGGCATTGCGGTTCTTCGGCGCGGCAACCTGCCGAAGGCGCAAGGACGCAGGGTGGGCAAGTCGGTAACATGGCTTGACATTTCAAAGGTATCCGCTCCCATGCCCGCATCGCTGCTTTCCGATACCGAGATTCTGCAAGCCCTCACGGCAGCGCATCGCCCCCTGCCGTCGCCCAGCGCGGTGGCGCTCGAACTCATGCGCGCGCTGGAGCGGCGCGACCTGGGACTGCGCGACATTGCCAACATCGCGCGCAGGGATCCGGCGCTGGTGGGGCGCATGATTCAGCTCGCCAACTCGGCCATTTTCGCGGGCATGCGCCCCGCGGTGGCGGTCGAGGAGGCGATGCTGCGCATCGGCACCGGCGGGCTGGCGCGGCTGGCCATCGCGCTGTCGCTGATGCAGGCGAGCAAGTCGGCAAACCTTGAAGGTTTCGATCTGCGCCGGTTCTGGATGACGTCGATCCAGCGCGGCCTGGTGTTCCAGCACCTGTCGCAGCGCGTGGGCCGGATGTACAGCGCCGAGGCGTTTTGCCTGGGCCTGCTCGCCGATGTGGGGCAGCTCGCGATGGCCGTGAGTCTGGGGGCGCAGGCGGTTTCGACCGATGCGCAAACCTCGACCCAGGCGCTGCGGGAACGGCAGTTGCAGGATTATGGCTACGACCAGGATGATGCCAGCGCGGTGTTGCTGGCGCACTGGGGGTTTCCGCCCGTTCTGGCGCAGGCCGTGCGCACCCGGCGGCCGCAGGCGGTATCCGCAGGCAGCCGCGAAGCGCAGTTGCGCGAGTGCGTGGCGCTCAGCCGCAGCCTGCAGCTTCGCTCCGATGGCGTCGCCCCGGATGCCGCGCAGATGCGCAGCCTGGCCGAGAGTCTGCAGCTCAGCGAAACCGATCTGCAGGGCGCGCTCGCCAGCGCCGCTCAGGACATGGCGAGCATGGCCGCGGTGTTCGAGATGAGGCTGCAACAGCAGGAGGTCGACGCCGAGTTCGACCGCTTGCGCCGCGCCCTGGCGACGCCGCCGCTGCTCGATGAACCCGTGGCCGACGAGGTGCTGGTCGTGTCGCACGACGCGGCGCTGCGCGCCGGATTGCGACAGGCGCTCGAAGCCGCGGGGCATGCCGTGGTCGAAGCCGCCACTGCGGCGCAGGCGAACGAGATCGTGCAGATGCAGGGGCCGCGGGTGGCCGTGCTCGACTGGGGCGACGGCGGCGCCGTGGCCGCGCTGTGCCGCAGCCTGCGCGCCGAGCATGGGCCGCGCATCTATTTGCTGGCCTTGTCGCGCGATATGGAGCAGTACGCGGTGCTGAATGCTCTCGACGCCGGCGCCAACGACGTGCTCTTTGCCCCGGTTTTGCCGCAAATGCTGGCGGCCAAGGTGCAGACCGGGGCACGTTCCACGCGCGTGCTGGCCGCCGCCGAGGCCGAGCGCGGTCACGGCCTGCGCACCCTGCGCACGCTGGAACAGCGCAACGCCGAGTTGCTGCAGGCCGCAGGCACGGACGAACTCACCGGCCTGGGCAACCGCCGCGCGCTCGACGCCTTTTTGCCGCCTCTTTTCGCGCAGGCCGTGGCCGAGGGCCAGCCACTGGCCTGTCTGATGTTCGACCTCGATGAGTTCAAGCGCATCAACGACCGGCTGGGCCACGACGTGGGCGATCAGGCCTTGCGTGCCGTGGGGCGCGTACTGCGCCAGCAGTCGCGCGGCATGGACTTCGCCGCCCGCGTGGGCGGAGAGGAGTTTTTGATGCTCTGCCCGCAGACGGGCGAAGAGGCTGCCGCGCGTGTGGCCGAGCGCATCCGTGACGCCATCGCCATGCCGCAGGCCGATCTGCCCCCGTTGTCGGTCAGCGTGGGGGTGGCGCTGGGCCCGCACGGATATGCCGACGTCGCGTCGCTGATCCGGGCTGCCGACCAGGCGCTGCTGCAGGCCAAGCGATTGGGGCGAAACCGGGTCTGTTTCGCGCCGACGCCGTCAGCCGCTGCGGCCGATTGAGTCGGGCTTGGAATTCAGCAGATCAGCAGGTGCGCGTCTTCGTGCCGGATGCGCAGGCCGAGGGTGTCGCCGCTGCGCAACGCCAGCTCGCGCCACTGCGCGGGAAGGGCGTAGGCCTGGGCTTCCAGGCCGCAGGGCAGCGCACAGCGCAGCCGCCACAACGGACCTTCGCATCGGGCTTCGATCAGGGTGGCCGCCAGGCTGAGGCGGTCGTCGTCAGGCGGATTCAGGGTCGAAGCCGGGCAGGGCTGCAGCGCCTCGGCGCGCAGTGCCAGGGTGACTTGGGCGCTAGGCTGCAACTCAGGGACGGCAGGCAGCGCGCCGCGCCAGTCCAGCACGGCTTGCTCTTCGAAACCGAGCGTGAGCACATCCTGCCCGCCGATCCGGGTACGCGCCAGCACCCGAAGCGGCCACAGATTGTCCACCCCCGCCAGACGCGCCGTGGGCAGATCGGCAGGGCGTTCGAAGATCTGTTGGGGTGTACCGGCCTGCAGCAGATGCCCGCCATCGAGCACGCCCACCAGATCGCCCAGCAGACGTGCGTCCAGCGGGTCGTGCGTGACCAGCACGGAGGTGACGGCGCGCTCGCGCAGCAGCGCCGCCAAGGTGCGTCGCAGCCCCGGACGGGCCTCGGGGTCGATGGCGGAAAAGGGTTCATCGAGCAGCAGCAATTCGGGCGCGCCGACCAGCGCCCGCGCCAGCGCCACGCGCTGCCGCTGGCCGCCGCTGAGTTGATGCGGGTACTGGTTCAGCCAGGGCCGCAGATCGAGTACGTCGAGCAGGGCGTCGAGATCGTCCCGTGCGCCGCGACCGAATTGCAGATTGCGCGCGATCGTCCAGTGCGGAAACAGCGCATCGCGCTGGAACATATAGCCGATGCGCCGCTTCTCGGGCGGCAGGGGCGTGAGGTCGCGCGCGCCGAGTTGAATCTGCCCGGCGCGCGTGGGAAGAAAGCCGGCGAGGGTGTCGAGCAGCGCGCTCTTGCCCGCGCCATTGTGTCCCAGCAGCACCAGCGTCTGGCCGGGCGGAAGCTGCAGATCGACCACGGCCGACTGCCAGGTGCCGATGCCCCATTGCAGCCCGTTCAAGCGCAGGGCGCTGGGGGCACCGTGGGCATGCCCGGTAAGTGTGGGCGCGGCGATGACGGCGCTTTGGGTCAATGCAGCCATGCTTTTTGCCGGTCCAGCGCGGATTGCGGCGCGCGTGCCGCAGCGAGCAGCCGCAACCCCCAGAACAGCGCCATGACCACCAGCAGAAACAGCACCGAAGCCGCCACCGATTGCCGCAGACCGGACTGCAGGAACAGGTCGTAGATGCGTATCGGCGCGGTCATCGGGTAATAGGCCAGCAGCACCACGGCGGCGAATTCGCCGATGGCGCGGGCGAAGCACAGCGTCAGCCCGGTGCCGATGCCCTGGCGCGCCAGCGGCAGGGTGACGCGGCGAAACACCTCCCAGGGTCCGGCGCCCTGAATGCGCGCGGCGCGTTCGATCTGCAGATCCACCGCCTCGAAACCGCCGCGGGCGGCGTTCACCGCATAGGGCAGGCCGACATAGCTCATCGCCAGCACGATGCCGGCGAACGTGCCCCAGAACTCCAGTCCGATGTGCGCCAACGGCGCGCCCAGCCAGCCATTGCGGCTGAACACCAGCAGCAGGGCGATGCCGGCAATGGTGTGCGGCATGGTCAGCGGCAGATCGACCAGCGCTTCCACCACACTCTTGCCGCGAAACTGCTGCCGCGCCAGCACATAGGCCAGCGGCACGGCGAACAGCGCGGCCAGCACCGTGCTGGCAAACGCAGCAGCCAGACTCAGGCCGATGGCGCTGCGCACGTCGGCCATGCCCGCCACCTGCCGCAGATCGTCCAGCGTGGGGTGCAGCAGCAGGGCGAGCAAGGGCAGGGCGATGAAGGCCAGCAGCGTGGCGCCGATCAGCCAGAACACCCAGAACATCGGGCTGCGGGTATCACGCTGCAACATGGCCAGCTTTCGTATGCTCAGCGCAAATGCGGAGTGGGCTCATGCCCCGCCCGCCGGGCCGTCCCAAGGGCGGGGCGCCCCTTGAGGGGGGAGCCAAGCGCAGCGCAGGCTCTCGGGGTGGGCTCATGCCCCGCCCGCCGGGCCGTCCCAAGGGCGGGGCGCCCCTTGAGGGGGGAGCCAAGCGCAGCGCAGGCTCTCGGGGTGGGCTCATTCCGGCCAAGCCACGGTCAGCTTGCGCAGTGCGGGGGGAACCTTGTCGCGGTGCATGGCATAGGGTTGCTTGAGCGGGATGAAGCCGTTGTCCGCAATGACCTTCTGGCCTTCGGGACCGAGCACGTAGGCGATGAATTCCTGCGCCAGCCTGGGGTGGGGGGCGTTGGTCGGAATGGTCAAGGCGTAAATGATGGGACGGCCCGTCAGTTCGCCATTCTTGGTTTTGGCGACGGCCTTGGCGTATTCGGCATCGAACTTCGGATCGCTGAGGTTGATCTGCGCGGGCAGGTCGAGCGACTTCATGTGATGCTGCACGGCGTCGGAGCGGTAGATGGCGAGATAGTCGATCTGCCCGAGTTCCAGCGCCGAGATCAGATCGGTCTCGGTATCGCGGATATTGCTGTCGGGGGAGTTGGCCAGCACCCGGGCTTCCAGATCGGGCTGCTTGTAGTAGCGGCTGGCCAGTTGCAGCATTTGCAGCGTCTGGTAGCCCGAGGGGTCGGTGTCGGGGTTGGAGCGGCCGATCTGCACGCCGGGCTCGGAGAGAATTTTCCACCAGTTGCCGGCGTCGATCTCTTTCGCGCCCTTGCTTTTGGGGGTGTAGATGAAGGTGATGGCGTTGCCCAGAAAGCCGATGGACCAGTCGGCCGTGGGTTTGCCGCCTTCATCGCCCTTGAACATGTATTTGGGGATCACCGAATAGTCGGCCACGGCCACCACATCGGCCGGTTGATGCAGCACCGTGACCAGCTTGACCATTTTGACGCTGCCGCCGAACTGCGGCTGCACAGTCACGCCGGGGTGCAGCTTCTCGAAGCCGTGTGCAAGGGTGGTGAAGGTCTTGCCGAGCGTGCCTGCGGCGTAGACCGTCAGGGTTTCGGCCTGGGCCGTGGTGCAGGCCGCGGCCAAGGCCACGGCGCCAAAGGCCAGGGAAAACGATTTGAAGCGGGGCATCGCAAGTCTCCTTTCGTTGTGCATTTCAAGCATAACGCGAAAGACCTGGATTTGTCGCGCCCTCATCGGCGGCGTCGAAGGGAGGTCAGATAGAGCGAGGCGGGCGCTGTGCCGACTTGGGGCGGAAGGCCGCACACACGGCGGTGTCGGTTTCGAGGTAGGGGCCGCCGATCAGATCGATGCAGTAGGGCACGGCGGCGAACAGGCCCGGCACGAGGCTCAGTCCGGCGGCGTCGCGCACGCCTTCGAGGGTCTCGGCGATCGACCTGGGCTGGCCCGGCAGATTGATGATCAGCGTTCTGGCGCGGATCACCGCGGTCTGCCGCGAGAGGATGGCGGTGGGCACGAAGTGCAGACTGATGCGGCGCATCTGCTCGCCGAAGCCGGGCATCTCCTTGTCCGCCACATCCAGCGTGGCCTCCGGGGTGACGTCGCGCGGGGCCGGGCCGGTGCCGCCAGTGGTCAGCACCAGATCGCAGCGTTCGGTGTCCACCAGTTCGCACAGGGTGTTGGCGATCTGCAGGCGGTCATCGGGGATCAGCCGCTCGATAAACGTCACCGGGTTGAGCAGGGCGCGTGCGAGCCAGTCGCGCAAGGCGGGCAGGCCCTTGTCCTGGTAGATGCCGGCACTGGCACGGTCGCTGACAGACACCAGGCCGATGCGTACCGGATCGAAGGGCGTCTCAGAATCGGGGGAGGGGTTCATGATCTGCAGAGCGGGAGGCGTCGTCGTGCGTGGCAATGGCTGCCTTGACGAACTGGAATAGTTGACGGGTGAGGCGTGGCGGTTTGTTCACGCCGACTTCGGCGCGTGCGCCGCGCACAAGCTGGCGCAGTTGTTGGGCGTCGGCGCCGGGGAATTTGTCGAGGAATTCGGTTTGCGCCTGGTCGTCGGCCAGCAGGGTGTCACGCCAGCGCTCCAGCGCGTGCATGCGCGCCACGCTGGCGCGGTCGTCCAGCGTGGCGCTGGCAATGATGGCGCGCACCGCAGCGGCATCGACCGTGCGCATGAGCTTGCCCACATATTGCGTCTGGCGTTTGCGCCCGCCGTGCGCAGTGATGCGCTGGGCTTCGAGCACGGCGTCGCGCAGGGCCTCGGGCAGATCGGCCTGGCGGATGATGTGCGCGGGCAGGGCGATGAGTCGTTCGCCCAACTCTTGCAGCGCGAGCATGTCGCGCTTGACCTGGCTTTTGCTCGGCGGGCGGTCGTCGGCCTGCGCCTCGGCAGTATCGCTCGGGTGATGCGGGAATTTCATGGCTCTTATTATCCGTTGACTTCATGCGCGCCTGCGCCGCCTGTTCATTCCGGACAAGGGGCCGGCTCACCAATAAGGAATGCCATATCGTGGGACGTTTCGCCTACAGCCAATCACAGTTTCAGGATCTCGCCCAGCAGGCGCTCGCCCAGGCGCGCAGAGTCGGCGCCTCGGATGCACAAGTCGAGGTCTCCGAAGGGCAGGGCATGTCGGTCAGCGTGCGAGGCGGCCAGATCGAGAACGTGGAGCACAACCGCGACAAAAGCCTGTCCATCACCGTGTATGACGGTCAGCGCCGGGGTCATGCCAGCACCTCCGACTTTTCGGCCGAGGCCGTCGCGCGCACCGCGCAGGCGGCTTTCGACATCGCCCGCTACACCGCGGAAGACGACTGCGCGGGGTTGCCCGAAGCGGAACAACTCGCCATCGGCCAGACGCCCCCGGCGCTCGATCTCCATCACCCCTGGGACCTGACGCCGCAGGCCGCGGCCAGGCTGGCCCTGCGCGCCGAGAAGGCCGCGTTCGCCGTCGATCCGCGCATTCAGAACAGCGAGGGCGCCAATGTGTCGGCGCAGGAGTCGCACTTCGTTCTGGCCAACAGCCGCGGCTTCTGCGACGGCTACGCCAGTTCGTCGCACAGCCTGTCGTGCGCGCCCATTGCGGGACGCGGCGACGACATGCAGCGCGATTACTGGTGGACGTCGGAATGCGACCCGGCCGACCTGACCCCGCCCGAGGCGGTGGGGCGCTACGCCGCCGAGCGCGCGCTGTCGCGGCTCAAGGCGCGCAAGCTCTCCACGCGCAAGTGTCCGGTGTTGTTCGAGTCGCCGCTGGCCTCCGGTTTGATCGGCAGCTTCGCCCACGCCATCAGCGGCGGGGCGCTGTATCGCAAATCCTCCTTTCTGCAGGGCAGTCTGGGCCAGCAGGTCTGGGCCGATCACATCGACCTGATCGATGACCCCACCCTGCCCAAGCGCCGCGGCAGTTCGCCCTTCGACAGCGAAGGCGTCGTCACGCGCAAGCGCACCCTGGTGGACGGCGGCGTGGTGCAAGGCTATCTGCTGGGCACCTACTCCGCCCGCAAGCTCGGCATGCAGACCACGGGCAATGCGGGTGGCGCGCACAACCTGATTCTGCAAAGTCGGCTCACTCGACCGACGGACGATCTGCCCGCCATGCTGCGCAAGCTCGACACCGGACTGTTCGCCATCGAGCTGATGGGCCACGGCGTGAACTACGTCACCGGCGACTATTCGCGCGGGGTCATGGGGTTCTGGGTGGAGGGCGGCGAGATCCGCTATCCCGTGCATGAAATCACCATCGCGGGCAATCTGCGCGACATGCTGCGTCAGGTCGTGGCCGTGGGGGCCGACACCCACACCTACGGCAACAAGACCACCGGCTCGGTGCTGATCGAAGAGATGACCGTGGGCGGCGCCGGTTGAGCCCGAGCCTCTTTCTGTTGCACTGCCTTGGACGCAAAGCGGCTTTACGACGAATGAACAGGCCCTTGCCCCAAGGGATGCGGGTTGTTACACAAGTTACCATCGAGCTCCAGGTGTGCTGCCTGGCACGCTTTGTCCGGGCGGCCCCTCACCTTTTACCTACGCATACGGAGGCTCTATGGAACGTCGTTCATTCGTTAAACACGCTGGCCTGGCCGGCATTCTCGCCGCGGGCGCCGCGCCTGGCGCGGTCATGGCGCAGCAGTCCGTGCGCTGGCGCCTGGCGTCGAGCTTTCCCAATTCGCTCGACACCATCTTCGGTGCGGCCAACATCTTCGCGCAGAAGGTCAAGGAAGCCTCGGGTGGCAAGTTCGAGATCTCGGTGCACGCCGGTGGCGAACTCGTTCCGCCGTTCGGCGTGGTCGATGCCGTGCAGCAAGGCACGGTGGAGTGCTGCCACACCGCGCCGTACTACTTCGTTGGCAAGGACCCGACCTTCGCGCTGGGCTGTGCCGTGCCCTTCGGCATGAATTCCCGTCAGATGAGCGCCTGGATGTATCAGGGCAATGGTCTCAAGCTCATGCGCGAGTTCTATGCCAACTACAACATCATCAGCTTCCCGATGGGCAACACCGGGGCGCAGATGGGCGGCTGGTTCCGCAAGCCGATCAAGAGCCTGGCCGATCTCAAGGGTCTGAAAATGCGCATCAGCCCCTTCGCCGGCAAGGTGCTGGAACGCCTGGGCGTGGTGCCACAGAACATTCCTGGCGGCGACATCTACCCCTCGCTGGAAAAGGGCACCATCGACGCGGCGGAGTGGATCGGTCCTTACGACGATCTGAAGCTGGGCTTCTACAAGGTGGCGAAGAACTATCTGTATCCGTCTTGGTGGGAGGGTGGCCCCGAACTCGATCTGTTCGTCAACCAGAAGGCCTACAACGCTCTGTCGCCCGAGTACAAGTCGATCATCGAGATTGCCGCCTCGCACGCGCACGTCAATATGCAGGCCATGTACGACGCCAAGAACCCGCCCGCGCTCAAGGAACTGGTGGGCAAGGGCGCCAAGCTGCAGGGCTTCCCCAAGGATGTGATGGAAGCTGCCTTCAAGGCCTCCAGCGACATCTACGTTGAGCTGTCCAAGACCAATCCCCACTGGAAGAAGGTCTACACGGATTGGTACAAGTTCCGCAACGACGACATCCTCTGGTTCCGCTTCGCCGAAAACGAGTTCGACCGTTTCATGGCCACGCGCAAATTCACCTGATGCGTGCTGCTTCTCAGCTGTGAAAAACGCCCCGTCCCAGGGGCGTTTTCTCATCCAAGCGACATAGCTGTCCATTCGATTCAGTTGGGCTTCGCGCCTCGAATCCACCATCTGGCGCATTCGTGCGCGACCAAGGTGCACAGCGCCCCCCCGATCAGACCGCCGATCGCGTCGCCCGTAGATTGCGCGCCGACAGCGGCGCGTGACCAGGCTATCCGCAGGACGTCGTGCAGCCAGTTTGCAGCCCGCGATCCTCAAGTCCGACAGGCTCCTGGACCTGCCGCATTCGCTTGCGGCCCACCGAGGGGCCATCCGGGCGCGGGGACGAGGCGCGTGCCCGCGAGCACATCATGCAAATATTGCCGGTCCTTGCGCAGCAGGCTGGTGCCCGCCCACAGCAAAATGCCTGCGGCGAGCGCCCAGCCGGTTTCTCCGGGTGAAAGATGCAAAGCCGCCGCAAGGGCCAGGGCGGGAACCACCCAGAGCCAGGACAGAACGGCGCGCCACAGCGCACGCCCAAGGCCGAGCGGCGCTCCGCTGCGGGTGACAAGGGAGATTTTCCAGACCTTCATCGGCAGGGTCTGCCGTCCCCCGCTCCAGAAGCCCGCGCCATAACCGGTCAGCACGACAAATTCGGTGATCTGCAGAGCGACGCGGTGTGTTGCCGAGGTCTGTTGCAAACCGAGCAGATGCAGGAGCCAAAGCGTGACGGCCGCAGTGACCAGAGACAGGCCGAGCAGAATCAGTCCTTCATAGGTGAGACAGGCCAGACGTCGGCGCAGTGGGGGCGCGCTCAAGGGCATGTGCGCAGATTCAGCGGGCCGGGCAGCGCAGCACGTCCGCGCAGGGCACGGCAGCGGAGGCGGTTTGGGCGGGGGGCGGTGGGGGCTGCTGGGGAGCCGGTTTGACGACCGGTTTGGCCGGGGATGCGTGGCTTGCCGCAGGCTTTTTTTCCTGCAGGTATTGGCCCACCTGTCCGGGGTGAGGTTTGGGATGGCGGGCTTCTTCCTTGAGCCGTTCGCGCTCGGCCTGCGGCAGTCTTTGGTAAGACTCCCAGGCTTCGCGGCGGCTTTGCTGCGGCGTCTTGCCGGTGGAGAGAAAATTCTCGCGCGCCAGACGACGCTTTTCCGGGCTGAGGTGCGTCCACTCGATCATCCGCTGCTGCAAGGTCTGTTGCTGTTGAGCGCTCATCGCGGGATAGCGCGCGGCGATGTCCAGCCATTTCTTCTTGCGGTCGTGATCGAATTCCGGCCAGTCGGCCCTCAGCGGGGCGAGAATGCGTTGCTGCGCCGGGCTGAGATATTGCCAACTGGGCGGCGCTTCAGCCGCCTGCGTCGGCATGGCGCAGAACAGCAGCGCCGCGAACAGGCACAGCAGCAGGGCGCATTGCAGCAGCACGCGCCGCTGCATCCAATGCGCAGAACAGACGCTCGGACTCATCAGCGCTCCAGCTTGAGGTAATGGGCAAATCCGGGATCGGCGTAGGCCGCGGGCGGCAAATCGCCGAGCAGCAGCGCGGTGTCGATGTCGGCAGTCAGGCGAACGAAGCGTTCCTGCTGATAGTGCTGCAAGGCCAGCAGACCGGCAGCCAGCACGATCAGCGGTAGCACGGCGCCGAAGCGAAACAGCCATGATTTCCAATGCGCGGGGCCGCTCAACGACAGGGCATGTCCCTGGGCGAGGGTCGTCGTTGCCGGGGCGTGCCGGAACTGGGCGACCGCCATCCGCCGCAGGGCCTTGAGGCGCTCGGACTGCTCGGGTGTGATGCGCTGTTCGGCCTGCTGCAGCCTTGTGGCGAGTTGCTGTGCAAGGCGGGCTTCCACTTTGGGGCGCAGCGGATCGGTTGCGTCGTTTTTCATGAATAGCCTTGAGCTTTCAAAACGCGTGCCAGCGCATGAATGGCACGCGAGCAATGCGTCTTGACGCTGCCTTGCGAGCAGCCCATGGCCTGCGCGGTTTCGGCAACGTCGAGTTCTTCCCAATAACGTAACAAAAACGCTTCCCGTTGACGTGCGGGCAAACGCGAGATTTCGGTTTCGAGATGTGTCAGGATCTGCATGCGCTGAACCTGGGTTTCGGCGCTTTCGAGATGTTCGCTGAGCGCTTCGAGTTCCAGCGTTTCCAGCAGGTCGAATTCCCCCTCGGGATCGGATGACTCGAAATCCGACAGATTGCTGAACAGCGCGGTGCGCACCTTGCGCTTGCGATGCCAGTCGAGAATCGCGTTGGTCAAAATGCGCTGGAACAGCAGCGGCAACTCCTCGCGCGGCTTGTCGGCGTATTTGGTCGCCAGGCTGATCATCGCTTCCTGCACCAGATCCATCGCGGCGTCGTCGTCGCGGGTCGAGAATGCGGCGCGCAGAAATGCGCGTTTGTCGATGCTGGCGAGGAATTCGTCGAGTTCTCGTGCGGTGGCCATCGAGGCGGACCGGGTGCAGTCCTTGGGATGAAAGGCAACTGCACATTATGCAATGCTGCAGCGGCGCACCAAAAGGGCATTAAAAACCTAGGAGCCTGCCCGTTTCGGGGCTTCAATCCGCTCCGAAAAGAGGCCAAAAATTGCCACAATAAGGAACGGAGTGCTGCGTTGCACTAAACTACGCGGTTCCGTTTGGTCTGAGTCTCCGTGCAGCATTAGGGTGAATGCGATTTGCATGACCTGCCGCACCCACAACGCTCCAGATCGCACGCATATCCCAAAGGCCGGCCACAAGCCGGTACAGAGGGAGACCTGAAGTTTTTCGTCAGAGAAATTCACAAGGTGAAGCCATGGAAATGAATCGCACAGAACACAAGTCGGCCGCAACGGCCGCATCGAAGTCCGGCGCGGCAAATGCGCAGGAGATCACCGGGGCCGAAATCCTGGTGCGATGCCTTCAGGAAGAAGGCGTCGAATTCATGTGGGGCTACCCCGGTGGGGCCGTGCTCTACATCTACGACGAGATCTACAAGCAAACCACGATCCAGCATGTGCTGGTGCGACAGGAGGCGGCCGCAGTGCATGCCGCGGACGCCTATGCGCGCGCCACCGGCAACGTCGGCGTGGCGCTGGTGACCTCCGGGCCGGGGGCGACCAACGCCATCACGGGCATCGCCACCGCGTACATGGATTCGATTCCGATGGTCATCATCACCGGGCAGGTGCCGACCTCGGCCATCGGGCTGGATGCGTTTCAGGAATGCGATACCGTGGGCATCACCCGCCCGGTGGTCAAACACAACTTCCTGGTCAAGGACGTGCGCGATCTGGCGATGACGATGAAAAAGGCGTTTCACATTGCCCGTTCTGGCCGTCCGGGGCCGGTGGTGGTCGATGTGCCCAAGGACGTGACGCGCCACACCGCGCCGTTCGAGTATCCGAAGTCGGTGGAGCTGCGCTCCTACAACCCGGTGCGCAAGGGACACGGCGGCCAGATCCGCAAGGCGGTGCAGTTGCTGCTCTCGGCCAAGCGTCCCTACATCTACACCGGCGGCGGCGTGGTGCTGGCCAATGCTGCCCCGGCGCTGCGCAAGCTGGCCGATCTCCTGAAGTACCCCTGCACCAACACCCTCATGGGCTTGGGGGCGATTGCAGGCGAAGACCCGAAATTCCTCGGCATGCCCGGCATGCACGGCACTTATGAGGCGAACATGGCGATGCAGCATTGCGATGTATTGCTCGCGGTGGGCGTGCGCTTCGACGACCGCGTGATCGGCAATCCCGGGCATTTCGCGCAAAACCAGCGCAAGATCGTGCACATCGACATCGATCCCTCATCCATCTCCAAGCGGGTCAAGGTCGACGTGCCCATCGTCGGCGATGTCGGCGAGGTGCTGCAGGAACTCATCGACCAGCTCGAACATTCGTTCCAGGCGGGCCACAAGAACGATGGCGGCGCGCTGGCGAACTGGTGGGCGCAGATCGACGAATGGCGCAAGCGCGATTGTCTCGCCTACGAGCATTCGACCGAGGTCATCAAGCCGCAGGCGGTGATCGATCTGCTCTACGAGCTGACCAAAGACCGCGAGACCTACGTCTGCTCCGACGTGGGTCAGCACCAGATGTGGGCCGCGCAGCTCTACAAGTTTCCCGAGCCGCGGCGCTGGATCAATTCGGGCGGTCTGGGCACCATGGGCGTGGGCCTGCCCTACGCCATGGGCATCAAGCTGGCCAAGCCCGAAGCCGAGGCCGTCTGTGTCACCGGCGACGGCTCGATCCAGATGAACATTCAGGAGCTCGCCACCTGCCTGCAGTATGGCACGGCGGTGAAGATCATTCTGCTCAACAACCGTTACCTCGGCATGGTGCGGCAATGGCAGGAGATCGAGTACGAAGGCCGCTACTCCCATTCCTACATGGACTCGCTACCCGACTTCGTCAAACTCGCCGAAGCCTATGGTCATGTGGGCATCAAGGTGGACAAGCCCGAAGACCTGCGCCCTGCGATGGAAAAGGCCTTTGCCTTGAAAGACCGCACGGTGTTTCTCGACATCGCGGTCGATCCGACGGAGAACGTCTGGCCCATGGTGCAGGCCGGTCGTGGCATCACCGACATGCTGCTCGGTTCGGAGGATCTCTGAACCGCCAACCCGCGCGAGGTCTGGGTGCTTGGAGTACGCAGCGTCTCACCGGAGGCTGCGTTCCTTCAAACGCTTGGCCTGCGCTTTCGACAACCGCGTGCCCTGGTGCACGCTTCATCATCGATCTCGCAGAAGCCAGGCGGCGCTTACCGGCGCCGCGCGAAGCCTGCGCAGAGGAGTGAATTCATGAAACACATCATTGCGGTTCTGCTGGAAAACGAGGCGGGCGCCTTGTCGCGCGTCGTGGGCTTGTTCTCCGCACGCGGGTACAACATCGAATCCCTCGTCGTGGCGCCCACGGAAGATGCCTCTCTGTCGCGCATGACCATCGTTACCAGCGGTTCGGAAGAGGTCATCGAGCAGATCACCAAACACCTCAACCGACTCATCGAAGTGGTCAAGGTCGTCGATCTCACCGAGGCTTCCTTCATCGAGCGCGAGCTCATGCTGATCAAGCTGCGGGCCGTGGGCAAGGAGCGCGAAGAGATCAAGCGCATGTCCGACATCTTCCGTGGCCACATCATCGATGTGACCGACAAGTCCTACACCATCGAACTCACCGGCGACGCCGCCAAGCTCGACGCTTTCATCCAGGCGGTCGACCCCACGGCCATCCTGGAAACCGTGCGAACCGGTAGCTGCGGGATCGGCCGCGCCGAGCGTATCCTGCGCGCCTGACCCACAATCTGCGCACTCTTTTTGTTTTCAGGGCGGGGTGTGTTTGGCCTCGCCCACAGCACAACATCTCTACTTCAGGAACCAATATGAACGTGTATTACGACAAAGACGCCGATCTCTCCCTCATCAAGGGCAAGAAGGTCACCATCGTGGGCTATGGCTCGCAGGGCCACGCGCATGCCCAGAATCTGAACGACAGCGGCGTAAAAGTCACCGTCGGCCTGCGCAAGAACGGCGCCTCCTGGGACAAGGCCAAGCAGGCCGGCCTGAAAGTGGCCGAGGTCGAAAAGGCGGTCGAAGGCGCCGATGTGGTGATGATGCTCATGCCCGACGAGAACATTGCCGAGGTCTATCGCAATGCCGTCGAGCCGAATATCAAGAAAGGCGCCGCACTGGCCTTTGCGCACGGCTTCAACGTGCATTACGGTCAGGTGCAGCCGCGCGCCGATCTAGACGTCATCATGATCGCCCCCAAGGCGCCGGGTCACACCGTGCGCAACACCTACACCCAGGGCGGGGGCGTGCCGCACCTGATCGCCGTGCATGCCGACAAGTCGGGCAAGGCGCGCGATCTGGCCCTGTCCTACGCAGTGGCCAACGGCGGCGGCAAGGCCGGCATCATCGAGACCAGCTTTCGCGAAGAAACGGAAACCGATCTGTTCGGCGAGCAGGCCGTGCTGTGCGGCGGCACCGTCGAACTCATCAAGGCGGGCTTCGAGACCCTGGTCGAGGCAGGCTACGCGCCAGAGATGGCCTACTTCGAGTGCCTGCACGAGCTCAAGCTCATCGTGGACCTGATCTACGAAGGCGGCATCGCCAACATGAATTACTCGATCTCCAACAACGCGGAGTACGGCGAGTATGTCACCGGGCCGAAGGTGGTCACCGAGGACACCAAGAACGCCATGCGCCAGTGTCTCCAGGACATCCAGACGGGTGAATACGCCAAGAGTTTCATCCTTGAAAACCGCGCTGGTGCTCCTACCTTGCTCTCACGCCGTCGTCTGACTGCGGATCACCAGATCGAACAGATCGGTGAGAAGCTGCGTGCGATGATGCCGTGGATCAAGGCCAACAGACTGGTGGACAAGTCCAGGAACTGAGCGGCCTTGAACGGCAGCGCCCGGCAGACTGGCGTGCCGTCTGTTTTGATTCCGACAACACCCGGCAGCGGCCGGGTGTTGTGCATCATGCCGGATCTTCCGGCACTAAACTCCATACATGACTTATCCCCACCCCATTCTGGCCCGCGAAGGCTGGCCCTTTATTGCCAGCAGCGTGCTGCTTTCCGTGATCGTCTGGGCGCTCGCCGGGTTCTGGTGGTCGCTGCCGATCTGGTTGCTGACGATTTTCGTCGTGCAGTTCTTTCGTGACCCCGCCCGCCCCATTCCCCGAGATCCACTGGCTATCCTGAGCCCTGCCGATGGACGCATCGTCGCCATCACGCATGCTTTCGACCCTTATGCACAGCGCGATGCGCTCAAAATCAGCGTGTTCATGAATGTGTTCAATGTGCATTCGAATCGATCGCCGGTAGACGGCGCCCTGCGCGATGTGCAATATTTCCCCGGAAAGTTTCTGAATGCCGATCTCGACAAGGCCTCCGAGCAGAACGAGCGCAATGCGCTGGTGATCGATTGTGATGGCCGCGTCGTGACTGCCGTGCAGGTCGCTGGATTGATCGCTCGGCGTATTCTTTGCTACGTCAAGGCGGGCGAAGCCTTGCAACGCGGGCAGCGCTTTGGGTTCATCCGTTTCGGTTCGCGCGTCGATGTCTATCTGCCGCTGGATACACAATCGCGCGTTTCGATCGGGGACAAGGTCTACGCCAGCAGCACCGTCCTGGCCGATTTCGCGGCCTGAAGTCTCTGCCCGAAGACAAACCGCACCCTGAGAGGTCTCGCATGTCGAGAAATGTGGCGCCATTTCCCCAGCAGGCGAGCCTGTCGGAGCGGGCCGATGCTGTCCCCGAATCCGATACGCCCCTGGAACCCGATCGGTCCCGTCAGGCGCCCGAGCCCGATGACGATCCTGCGCACCGCCGCCGACGCGGCATCTACCTTCTGCCCAACTCGTTCACCGCAGCCGCCTTGTTCTGCGGTTTTTACGCCATCGTGATGGCGATGAGTGGGCGCTACGACTCGGCGGCCGCGGCCATTTTCGCCGCCATGGTGCTCGACAGCCTCGATGGCCGGGTGGCGCGCATGACCAACACCCAAAGCGAGTTCGGCGCGCAGTTCGATTCCCTCGCCGACATGGTGTCGTTCGGCGCGGCGCCTGCGCTCATCATTTACGAATGGTCGCTGCGTGGCCTGGGCAAACTGGGCTGGCTCGCTGCCTTTGTGTACTGCGCGGGGGCGGCGCTGCGGCTGGCGCGCTTCAATACCAATGTCGCAGTCATCGACAAACGCTACTTTCAAGGTCTTCCCAGCCCGGCCGCAGCCGCGCTGGTGGCCGGCTTTCTCTGGATCATGACGGATACGGGCGTGCAGGGGGCGCATGTCGCCTGGCTCAGCTTCGTCATCACCCTGTTCGCCGGCCTCACCATGGTGACCAATGTGCCGTTCTACAGCTTCAAGGACGTGAGCTTCCGTCGCAGCGTGCCGTTCATCAGCATTTTTCTCATCGTGCTGTTGATTGGCCTGATCGCTTACCAGCCACCGCTGGTGTTGTTCGGCTTGTTCGTTCTCTATGGGCTGTCCGGCTATGTTGTGTATGTCTGGCGTCGCATCAAGGGACGCCCTGTCAGCGTGATCGCCACTTCCGTGGACGAACCCGATGAACGGGGATTGCATTGAACGATCTTTCCAAAAGCTATTGACAAGATAATTGGGTGCTGTAAAAATATTTGTTTTCGCGGGAATAGCTCAGTTGGTAGAGCGCAACCTTGCCAAGGTTGAGGTCGCGAGTTCGAGCCTCGTTTCCCGCTCCAAGTTATGATCTACAGACTTCCACTGACGTCTGTAAGTCGTTGAAAAGAGGGGCTTCGGCCCCTTTTTTCATTCCAGCGAGCGCCACGGAAATCCACCCACAGCTACCGTTTTTGAGTGACCAATTGAGGCACAAGAATGCGGTTGGGACGGCTGCCGGATAGTTGCTGGGGCTGAGCGGGAACCATGACGAGCATAGGCCTAAGTCATAACTTAGGAGCCTCGAAATGGCACTCTCTGATCTGACCGTCCGGCAGGCAAGGACCACCGGCAAGCGCTACACCCTCTCCGACAACGACTGCCTGGGCCTGATGGTCTCTGCCGCAGGCGGCAAGTCGTGGATTTTCCGCTACTACTGGCTGGGCAAGCAGAAGCGCTTGTCCCTCGGCGGCTATCCCGCCCTCAGCCTGCGCGAGGCCCGCGGGGAGCGGGACAAGGCCCAGGCCCTGCTCGCCCGGGGGGTCGATCCTCAAATCGAACGCGACCAGCGTCGGCACGCAGCCAAGCTGGCGGGCGAATACACCTTCAAGATTGTTTTTGATGCCTGGGTCGAGCATCGCCGCAAGGAACTCAAGGAAGGCCGCCAGAGCACGCTGTCGCAGATCCTGCGCATCTTCAACAAGGACGTGCTGCCCACCCTAGGGAAGATGTCGATCTACGACATTCGCCGGCCCCAGCTTGTGGGCGTCGTGGCGGCGATCGAGAAGCGCAAGGCGTTCACCACCGCCGAGAAGGTGCGCACCTGGTTCAACCAGATGTTTCGCTATGCCCTGGTCATTGCAGAGGGACTGGACGTCAACCCGGCTGCGGACCTGGACGTGGTAGCTGAACCCAAGCCTCCGGTGGCGCACAACCCCTACCTGCACCTTCCCGAACTGCCAGAGTTCCTTCAGAAGCTCCGGCTCTACAACCCCCGTGGCTGGCAGACCCAGCTTGGCGTCCGTCTGCTGTTCCTGACGGGGGTGCGCACAGGCGAGTTGCGGCTGGCCGAACCTGAGCAATTCGACCTCGACCGCGGCTTGTGGATCATCCCGCCGCAGGTCGTCAAGCAGCTCCAGGACGAAATGCGCAAGGCCGGCAAGCGGCCGCAGGACGTGCCGCCCTACATCGTGCCCTTGTCCCTGCAGGCCATCGAGATCGTGCGCTATCTCCTGGGCGTGATGCGGCCGGCGCAGAAGTACCTGCTGTCGCACCGCAGCGAACTCAAGAGGCGCATCAGCGAGAACACCCTCAACAAGGCCGTGCAACTCATGGGGTATGAGGGGCGCCTGACCGGCCATGGCATCCGCGGCACCATCTCGACGGCGCTCAACGAGATCGGCTACCCGAAGATTTGGGTGGACGCACAGCTTTCGCACTCCGATCCGAACAAGGTCAGCTCGGCCTACAACCACGCCAAGTACGTGGAGCCCCGCCGCCGGATGATGCAGGACTGGGCCGATCGCCTCGACCTGCTCGAACAGGGCGAAGTGGAAGCCGCGAGTGCGCACCTGACCATCCGCATCGACGGCGTGCCGGCGATGGCTGAAGTGGAGGAAGCGCTGGGTGCGGTGGGTGCCGCCCCCACGGCGGCCGAGCCCGCTGTCCCCGGCGTGCCGCCGGTGGTGGCCACGCCCATCGTCGTGACCCCCAACAGCGGCGGAATCACGTTCCAGCGGCTGTCGCAGGTGCCGCCGCCTCCGATGCATGCCCCGGAGCCGGAAGTCTCAGCGATCCAGCGCGAGCGCGAGGAAATGCTGGCCGTCTACGAGTCGCCGAACAATCTGCCGGTTCCTCTGTTCGGCAAGCTGGCCGGCAAGTCCAAGGACCAGATCAACCGCGAGCTGAAGGCGGGCAAGCTCCTGTCGATCAGCCTGGGCAACCGGGGGCAGCGGGTTCCCGACTGGCAACTGGTACCGCTCAAGCACAAGCTGGCCCAAGTGCTCATGAACCAATGCCTGCACGCGGATTCGTGGGAGCTGTACCGCATGCTGACCGAGCCTCACCCCGACCTGGGTGATCGTGCGGCTATCGATGCGGTCACGCCGACCAACGTGCCCGCGATCATCCGCGTCATCATGGGTGACTACCAGCGCCACGAGGATGGGCCCGAGGCCGTTGCCTTGCGGCCCATTCCCGAGGATGTGCGGCTGAGCGTCCGTCGGCTGGTGGACAGCGCGGCAGTACTTGAGGGGGCCTAACCCCCTTCAAACTACGGCCGGGGTCATAGCTCCGGCCGTAGGGATGTTATTACGTGGCTTCGGCCCCGGCGACTTGCATCGCTCTGCGCTCGAACCGCTCCGAAGCGGAGTCGGTTTGCGCGTGGCGTCGCTGCAGGTAGGTCACGATTTCATAGGGGCCGTCGGCGAGCGGTCGCATGGTGATACCCCAGCCGTGGGCACGCTCGATGCGCGTTTGCGCAGATACCCCGATGCCATAGCCGGCCGCAACCCATAGCGCCAGCATCTCGAATGAAGTCACCCGCTGGATGTTCTCCTCGTCCAACGGCATGAGGGAGGCCAGCCTTCCATCCAGCAGAGGACAGTCCTCGGCCTGCCAGCGATAGATCGGGTAGTCTTGAAGACCGGCGACGGTGAGCTTTGCCCGGTCGAGTAAATGGAACCGCAGCGGCACGGCGACAGCCATGCTCTCGGCCCACAAAGGTTGCGTCTTGAGGCCTGGGTCGCTGGCCCCCTGAAGCGACATTCCTGCGTCGTAGCGACCGTCCTGAATACCCGCGACCAATTCGTCACCTGTTACCGCAGAAAACGTGAGCCTGACGTTTGGCTCTTCTGCGCGCTGTAGGGCCAGCAACTTGGAGAGCTGAAACGACGGCACACCCGGCGCGATGGCAAGCCGGAGGCGGGATGATCGGCTGGTGATGCTGTGCATAAGCGCCGCGCAGAAGAGAGGCTAGGCAGGTCGAGGTGCGAGCTAGCATGACGGGAAAGAGAGAAATTTAACGTCTCCAAACTTAACGTGGTTAATTTTCGCAGTTTGATCGACCCTTCTGCCGATGCAGAAGACCACTATTCAGCCTGGACGTCCGTCTGGCACAACCACGTATGACTCCAAGCCAGCATTGGCATTCGGACAGGCCGTGCGCGCGGCTCGCGTCGCGCAAGGCGTCGCACAGGATGAGTTCGCTTCTAGGGCAGGCATTGCACGCTCGCATATGGGAAAAATTGAACGTGGAGAACATGTACCTACGCTTCCGCTCATACTGAAAATTTCTATAGCACTCGGAATAAGTGCGGCCGAGCTTATGGCCGCAACCGAACACAATCTGAGTTTAAGCGCTGATTCGTGAGAAAATTATTTCAGTCGATCGTCGAAACCCTCACGCAGTCGGGAAATAAAACGCTCCAATGAAGCACTCAAGTCACTACTTGCTGATCGTAGTAGGTAAGTAGTGATTACTGCTGATTTCACCGCCAGGGGGCGGATCACTACATCCTGACGTTGGCTGACCGGAATCTTGTTTGCAGAGATAAAGCCGACGCCGTAACCTGCTCCCACCAGAGTCAGCATCATGTCCAGTGAGGACACGTGTTCAACGACATTCTGATTCCCCACTGGCCCCAGGAGTCGAGTCAGCTCGCGGCAGTAGCCCTCGCATATCCGCGGGTCACACAACACAAGTGGGTGGCCTCCCAGTTTATGAAGTGGAATCTCCTTATGGGCAAGCAACTCATGTAGTGCGGGCAAAGCGATCACAATTGGATCTCGCCAGATTGGCACGGCGACAATGCCATCGCTGACTTCATCGGTGTGCGCGAGACCGATCGTAAAGTCGCCCGACCGAAGCCCGCGCAACTGTTCGGCCAAGGGCACTTCGCACATACGTATCTCCATTTCCGGCTCTTCCACACGGCAGCGAGCCAAGAATGCTGACAGTCGGGGATCGAGAGCTCCATCGGATACGGCGATGCGCAGGCTGCCCCGCCTACCTGCTGCGATGGCCCTGGCATTCTCTTGCGCTTGTTCCAAGACCGTGAATAGTCGGCGAGTGTCTTGCAAGAATGCAGCTCCGGCTGCTGTCAGGCGCGTACCTCTGCGATCCCGATCAAAGAGCACAACCCCCAGTTCGTCTTCCAGCTCTTTGATCGCTCGCGACAATGGCGGCTGCTCGATATGTAGGCGCTCAGCAGCGCGTGTGAAGTGCAATTCCTCGGCCAATGCGACAAAGCAACGAAGATGGCGTAGTTCCATGTACCTTATTTCCTAATCTCAAGCACATCGGGCCACATATCTTCAGACGGCCTTGGTAACTTCGAGCCAAGTGATGAGTGCAGGTCATCTGCAAGAACAGCATGCTGCCTGCATTGAGTTCTTCGCTGCATCTGTCGGACCGCAAGCGCGAAGAGGCCACGGCAAGAGGCCCCGCAGCTTACTGCAAACGCAAAGTCCAGCAATCACTTGAAAAATGAGCTGGCGACGCTGCTATTCAAGGCGAGACGGAAAGTTTCTCTCCATCCACTTTTTTTCCAATTTTCAAAGCGTTCTTGGCATCCGGGTTGCCATGTAAGGATGAATGAACGCTGATCACGGATTTCGACTCGGCGTGGTGTGAACTCTGTGTGAGATTGCCAGCACCATTATTCGTAGAAATGTTGTGCCGCAGTTCAAAGCGATAAAGCAGATGAAGCAATATTTTTCGATATACTTCATCGCCCTCGTGGGCATCTTCCATGCCAATATCGATGTTTGGATTGTCATTGACCTCAATAACAAACGACTGTTCTCCGTTGGATTTGATGTCAATGCCGTAGAGTCCATCGCCGATTAGATTTGCCGATTTACTCGCCAGCTCCAGTATCGATAAGGGCACGTCCGACAACGGGACGGATTCAACGCGCCCCTCCTGGAAATTGCCGTTGGCGGCGTGCTTGATGATCTGCCAATGGTCTTTGCACATGTGGTAGCGCGCCGCGAAGGCTCTATGCCGTTTCGTGTGGAACGCAACGATCTCATTTCTTCATGGCCGGAGCGAACGGATGATCTGGCAGATGCTTGAGCTTGGACATGCGCAGGTAGGCGATGGCGATGAAGTGGGTT
>NZ_JAVERI010000040.1:0-4680 GCF_034007205.1 Thiomonas sp. | reverse complement strand
TGAGAAGATGAGGTGGGCGTGCACTGCGGAGTGGTTTTGACTTGCGGGCCTCCGTAAATTCTTGTGGGTGAGACCCTTCCAGAGCGAGCAGTCCGCGCGCGCGAAGATCGCAAATTTTTGTGGACAGCCGGCCAATAGGCCGACTAAACTTATCGCAAATTGTTGTGGGTAGCAAATGCAATCGGAAGCCGACCTGATCTCTGCGTGCGTGGCCCTCATCGGGGGCCAGGGAAAGTTGTCTCCGGCAGAACGCCAGGTCGTCAAGGTGGCCTTAGCCACCATGTCATACACCAGCGATGTCGACACGCTCCGCAGATCCATCCTGCGCGGGGCCGACCCGCTTGGAGATGCCTTTTCCCGCGTCCGCAGCGCCGATCAGCGCCGCACGGATGGTGCTGTCTACACTCCTGCGCCCATCGTGCGCTCGATGATGACGTGGCTGGCTGCGCAGGGTACGCCGCAGCGCATTGTTGATCCGGGTGCTGGTTCTGGTCGTTTCACGCTGGCTGCTGGCGAGGCATTTCCCGATGCGCAGCTCGTGGCGGTTGAGATGGACCCGCTGGCGGCGCTGATGCTGCGCGCCAACCTGAGCGCTCGGGGCTGGACCGATAGGGCGACCGTTCTGGTCAAAGATTACCGGGAAGTCAAGCTGCCGCGCTGCGCAGGCATGACGGCCTTCATCGGCAATCCGCCCTATGTGCGGCACCATGACATCGCCGCAGACTGGAAAGCCTGGTACGCCTCCAATTTCGCCGGCTTCGGCATCAAGGCGAGTGCGCTGGCCGGCCTGCATCTGCACTTCTTCCTGCAAACGCGCCTGCTCGCAAAAGCGGGCGATGTTGGCACATTCATCACCTCGGCTGAATGGATGGATGTGAACTACGGTTCGGCGCTGCGCCGACTGCTGCTCGACGAACTGGGCGGAATCGCTCTTCACGTCCTTGAACCGACCATCGAAGCCTTCCCCGGCACAGCGACGACGGCAGCCATCACCTGCTTCCGTGTCGGCGAAACCGTCGAGCCTCTACGGGTGCGATCCGTCGACGAGATGGAACGCCTCAATGGCTTGTCGAAGGGGACCGACATCCCGCGTGAGCGGCTGCATGCTGCCCCGCGCTGGTCGATCATCGTCCGCCCCTCCGAACAAGCTGCGGCCGGCGAGATCGAGATCGGTGAGCTGTTTCGTGTGCATCGAGGCCAAGTCACGGGGGCAAACGACATCTGGATTGCGGGTCAGCATGCGAAGGTCCTGCCCGATCGCGTCAAGCTACCAGCCGTCACCAAGGCCAAGGACTTGATACAGGCCGGCGCACACCTGCAATCTTCTGAGGTTCTGCGCCGTGTTGTCGACTTGCCGGCCGAACTGGACGAGTTCACGAAGGACGAGCGGCGACGCATCGCCGCCTTCCTGTCGTGGGCGAAGCTCAATGGCGCGGATCAAAGCTACATCGCACAGCACCGCAAAGCCTGGTGGTCCGTGGGCCTCAAGGCCCCTGCCCCAATCCTGTGCACCTACATGGCTCGCCGGCCGCCTCAGTTCACGCTCAATGCATGCGATGCGCGACACATCAATGTCGCGCACGGCCTCTACCCTCGCCAGCCGCTGGACGATAGCGTGATGGCTCGCCTGGTGACGTGGCTCAACAAGAACATCAAAACGGGAAGCGGCAGAACCTATGCAGGCGGCTTGACCAAGTTCGAACCCAAGGAGATCGAGCGCCTGCGCATCCCAAGCCTGGAAGCATTGCCTGCATGACAAGCGCACCGCCTCGATGGACCACTGCGGAACTTGCCGAAGACGCCGCGACTTCTGCTGCTCAGTTCCGAACTGAACGCCTGGCCGTCACCGATTCCTGGGCCACTCACTATAGCCATGCACGCGGTAAGTTCGATCTGCTGTTCAAGACGCTGAGCGACCTCAATCCCGGCGCGATCACCGATGACAACCTCGCGGACGCATACGGTCTGGGTCTTGGCGAGGCCCTCCGCTACCTGGCTGGCCCGCCAATTTCTGACGACGATCTCCAAGTCATCGCTGACGTCGATTCGATCGCTCCCGGCATCCTGAAGAAAGACCCCGAGGCGCTTCGCAAGGTGTTCGGGGTCATCGAGCGAGTGATTGATCCTTGCCGCTTCCCCTGGATGGAAGCCGGCGGCGAACCTACGGCGCAACAGCGCGAGGCTGCTTTGCTGGCGTCGTCTGTGCTCCTGGCCGCGCAGCGCATCGCCACCGAGCGACGCAACGAAGGCAAGGAGAACCAAGAGACAACAGTGAAGGACTACCTGCGCACCCTGGGCTTCACCGAGGCTCCGACCGTTGCGATCAACACGATCGTCAAAGGGCCTCAGCCCATGCAGTTCTGCGCTGAATGCCAACTCGGCGAGCGCAAGGCTGATGTCGTCGTGCGCTTGCACGACACGCGCCTTATGGCAATCGAGTGCAAGGTATCGAACAGCGCGACGAACAGTGTCAAGCGCCTGAACAACGACGCGGCCGTCAAGGCTGAGTATTGGATCAAACAGTTCGGCACCGCGCAGGTCGTGCCAGCCGCCGCACTTGCCGGTGTCTTCAAAGTGCTGAACCTCGAACAGGCGCAAGCACGCGGTCTGTCCCTGTTTTGGTCGCACGACTTGGACAAGCTCGGAGCCTTCATCGAGTCCACGCACTAGCCGCAGACACGAGTGACATGCCCGTCAACATCCTGAACCTGCCTGGCTACCGGGTGCAGGCGGTGCGCGAGGCCGAGCGCGAGTACCACGTCAAGGCCGAGACGATCACGCCGGCCGGTCGATGCCCGGCCTGCCACAGCGCGCAGACGGTCGGCCACGGCCGCGTGGAGGTCCTGGTCCACGACCTGCCCGTGCATGGCAAACAGGTCGGCGTCTACGTGGACGCCAGACGCCTGCGCTGTCAGGGCTGTGGCAAGACCTTCATGGAAACACTGCCCGGCATCAACGATGCCCGGCGCATGACTCAGCGCCTGGTCCAATGGGTTGGGCAGCGTGCGCTTAGGCATACCTTCACCAGCATCGCCGAAGAGATTGGCGTGGCCGAGGGGACGATCCGCAACGTCTTTGCCGACCATGTGGCCGAGCTGGAGCGATCGGTGAAGTTTCAGACCCCGAACTGGATGGGGATTGACGAGATTCACATCATCCGACGGCCTCGGGCGGTGATCTCGAACCTGAAGAACAACACCGCCGTCAACATGCTGCCCGACCGCGACAAGAAGACCGTCGCGCGGTATCTGGCCGGGCTGCCAGGCCGAGAGGACGTGCAGTACGTGGCCATCGACATGTGGGTGCCGTACCGCGAGGCCGTGCGTGAGGTGCTGCCCGACGCCATTGTGGTCGTGGACAAATTCCACGTCCAGCGCCTGGGCAACACAGCCCTGGACGAGTTCCGCCGGTCGCTGGGCCGCGCGGACAAAGCTGACCTGACGCGCAAGAAGGCTGCTGGCGTAAAGAAGGATCTGGTTCTGTTCCGCAAGCGTGAGAGGGATCTGAATGACCGCGAGCGTCTGCTGCTCTCTGGCTGGCTGAACAACATCCCGGAACTCGCCGAGGCGCACCGGCTCAAGGAGTCCTACTTTGACATCTACGAGGCCGGCAGCAAGGCCGAGGCCGCCGCCCGGTACGACGCATGGGCCAAGAGCGTCGGGCCGGACCACCGCGCCGCCTTTGCCCCGGCGCTATCCGCTTGGCGCAACTGGCAACCGCAGATCCTGGCTTACTTCGACCACCGGATCACAAATGCGTTCACCGAGAGCCTGAACAGCCTGATCCGCACGATCAACCGTCGAGGACGCGGGCACAGCTTTGACGTGCTACGCGCGCTGGTCCTGTATTCCAAGGGGGCGCATCGCATCGAGACCAAGCACCGCTCCTTCGCCCGGCAGGATTGGAGCTTGGAAACGTTCGACCGTTCCGCGCCGACCGAATTCGCCTACACGGGCATGGTGGGCCGGGCGGGGATGGTGCACGCGCCGACGAGCTGGGCGCCGGAGGTCGAGGAAGTGAACTACGGGGTCGACATCACCCGCCTGGTGGCGATGCTGGAGTCGGGCGAGATCTGAGCTTCATCCACAAATTCGGGTCGCTGGCGGCCGAGGGCGATTTCGCCCCTCATCCACACAATTTTGCGAAGACCCGAAAAACCCGGCGCGAGGCCGGGTTGACAAAGGGGGCGAACCGTTCAGTCGATGGTGCGCAGAACGTCCCGAAGGGTCGACATGATCTGATCGATCTGGCCGCGCTCGATGATGAGAGGCGGCGACAGCGCAAGGGTGTCGCCCGTGTACCGCACCAGCAGGCCGCGTGCGTAGCAGCCGACAAACGCTTCAAAGGCCCGCTTGCCCACGCCGGCAGGCCGCGACTCCAGCTCGATGGCGCCGATCAGCCCGATATTGCGCAGGTCTTTGACGTGCCGCACGTCTCGCAGGGCGTGCAGCGCTTCCTGCCAGTAGTGTGCAATGCCGTCGTCCTGCACGCGGGTGAGCAGCTGGTCGCGCTTGTAAATCTTTTGCGCCGCGACGGCAGCGGCCATGGCCAGAGGATGGCCCGAATAGGTGTAACCGTGGAAAAATTCGACGGTGCCGTCCGGAGATCCGTTCACGACCGTGTCGTAAATGCCATTACGCACGAACACTGCGCCCAGCGGCACCGCCGCATTGTTCACCG
>NZ_JAVERI010000039.1:0-4970 GCF_034007205.1 Thiomonas sp. | reverse complement strand
GACATGTGCTGACAGGCCTCCTCGTCCCCCAGGCCGGGGGCATATCGTCCGGAGGCACCAGCCTCTTTGGCACTGACCAGTTCTACCAATACATTCGAAACGAGCTGTGTGCTCTCTCTGGTGGCTACTGGTACTATGGTTCGTATGCGGGCGTGTGCTCGCTCTCTTTGAACTCTGCTCGTACGTCCGCGAACAACTCCCGTGGGTTTCGCTGCGCCTGTTACCCTGGCTAGGTGGCGCGATAGCGCCACAGGATAATACATGAAGATTGAAATCACCCAGGCCCCGCTGATCAGAAAGTTCATGGAGACGATGCGGCTCATGAATATCTATCTGAACCACTTCCCCAAGCACGAGCGCTACGCTCTGTGCGCGCGGATCCGGACCACGGCCTACGCGGTCTATGATCTGATCGTCGAGGGAATGAAGCGGTATCACAAGAAGACAACGCTCACGGCGCTGGACATCGCGCACGAGCAGCTGCGCATGCAGGTCTTTCTTGCCCACGAGCTTGGGTACTTTGGGTTCACCAAATGCGTGGCTGACGACAACGAAGGGACTGAGCCAAAGCGATATATGGCCATCAGCCGGCATATCGACGAACTCGGCAAGATGATCGGCGCGTGGATCTCGCGCTCCCAGGAGGCCGGGGCATGGTAAAATTTGGGGTAGGCAACAAGCTGTGTGCTCTCTCTGGTGGCAACTGGAACAATGGTTCGAATGCGGGCGTGTGCACGCTCAATTTGAACAATGCTCGTACGAACGCGAACAACAACAATGGGTTTCGCTGCGACTGCGCTCCCTCCTCATGCTCGAAACTGAGATCGTGGAGCACAGGGATTGTCTATCCCGGCCGCAAGGCCGAACTCTGTAAGCCCTCTCATTCTGGTAGCAGCAGCGAACGCCTGAGAGGGATCCTATGAAGCGTCTTGGAAACATCTTTGACCAGGCGTTCACCCAGGACGCGCTGTATGACGCCTACCTGCAGGCCCGCCGCACCAAGCGCGGCAAGGCTGCCTGCATGCGTTTCGCGGCCAGGCTCGGTGCCGAGGTCTCTGCCCTGCGGGAAGAGATCATGTCCGGCACGTACAAGCCCAGGGCCTACCGCGAATTCATGGTTGCAAAGCCCAAGCCCAGGAAGATTCTGGCGCCGGACTTTCGCGACGTGGTCGTGCAGCATGCCATCTACAAGGTCATCTACCCTGTCTTCGACAGGTCTTTTATCGACCAGTCCTTCGCCTGCAGGATCGGCAAGGGCACGCACCGCGCGAGTGACTACGCTCTGCGCGCCCTGCGCACCTGCGACCCGGAGAGCTACCTGCTCAAACTCGATGTCCGCAAGTTCTTCTACTCCATCGATCGCGAGATCCTGCGCAGCCTTATCGCCAGAAAGGTAAAAGATGGCAGGATGCTCGCGGTGATTGCCCTCTTTACGGGCGGCCCTGGCGACGTCGGCATCCCTATCGGCAACCTGCTCTCTCAACTTTTCGCGCTGATCTACCTGAACGAGGCCGATCACTACGCCAAGCGCCAGCTGAAGCTTCGCAACTATGTCCGCTACGTCGACGACATGGTCATGTTCGGCATGGGCCGGGACGAAGCGGTGGAAGTCAAAGAGGCCATGGAAGAATTCTTGGCCACGCGCCTACGCCTCAATCTTTCGCACTGGTCGCTTGGCAAGGTCCGGGACGGCGTCAACTTCGTCGGCTACCGGACATGGCCCTGGGGCCGCCTGGTCCGTCGCTACAGCCTGCACAAGTTCAACAGGGCCGTGGCCAGAAACAAGGACGCGACCGCATGGTCCTTGATAGCTCATGCCAAAGATACGGCCAGCATGGGGCACATCGGCCGCGCGCTGGCTGCGAATGAGGAAATGTTCAACCGCCTCCCGCAGGCGCACAAGGCGAGGATCGCTGCATGACACAGCTCGAAATGGAGTTCCAGACATACGGCCGCCTGCTGACCGGCGAAGAGACCGAGCTTGAAAAAGCGAAGCTCGCGCGCACCAGGTACCTCAAGCTCAAAATACGCAAGCCTCTGGCTGTCGCCATTGGCGACGACCCGGACACGATCACCGATGTGCTGCGCGCGGTACTGCTCTGCCACGCGATCCAGGCCGGGATCGTTACCGACCCGGCCGTCATCACCCGGCTGCGCACATACGTTCAAGAAATGCTCGAAGGTTACGGCGGGGCCGAAGCGATCATGGACGTGCTCGAATACGACAAAGCCATGATCGGCCAGCACGTGATGCTTGGATACTTTGCGGCAAAGGCGATGATCGACGCGGCGACGACGCCCGAAGACGTGATGATGATCGACCTGCCGGAACGCGAATAGGGAGGTGGCATGGAGGCAATGACGCCACAGATAATTGGCATCAGCGTGACCGTTGGGCTCGCTGGAGCAGGGGCCATTGCCGGAGTCCTCAAATGGAGCCTGGGCCGCAACCTCAAAGCGATGGACGACAAGATCACCGACCTCGCGGCCAAGGTGGACGAACTCAATAAGGCCAATGCATCGCTGCGCGAGGCCTCTGTCACCGCCCCGGAGTGCTCTGCCTGCCGCAGAGAATGCCAAGACAGGATCGCCAGCCATCAACGCGAGATCCTCGAGTGGATGCGACGGCAAGACGACAAGGCCGACAGGCTGCTGCTCATGCTCGCGAACCGCAACAGCGCAGGAGGTGTGAAGTGATCGAACTGCTCGGAATGCTTTTCGGTGGCGTGTTCCGCATATTACCCGAACTCCTGAAGTGGGCGGACCGCAAAGACGAACGCAAGCATGAACTATCCATGCTGGACAAGAACCTCGAAGCCGACCGGATGCGGGCGCAGATGGAGATCCAACGGATCAACGCCGAGGCCGACGTCATCCTGGGACAGAAGGAAATCGAGGCTATCGTCGCCGCGACGAAAGCCCAGGGCGCACGCACTGGCGTACGGTGGGTGGACGGGATCAATGCGCTCATGCGGCCAATCATCACATTTTGGTGGGTGATCATCCTCTACACAGCGGCCATGAGCGTGCAGTTTTACGGCCTGCTGCAGCACGATTTTTCCGTGGCGGCCGCCCTTTTGACCGTGTTCGGCCAGCCGGAAAAAGCCATCGCGGCCAGCATCATTTCGTTCTGGTTCGTCGACCGCAGCCTTCGCCGACCGTCGGTGCTCAGATGAAGATCTTGCTAACCCTGATCCGCCGCTTCGAAGGCTGCAGGCTCCTGGCCTACCTCTGCCCCGCTGGCGTCTGGACGCTCGGATGGGGCGCGACAGGTCCCGGCATCGCCAAGGGGGCAACGTGGACACAGGAGCAGGCCGACGCACGGCTCGATTCCGACGCCATGGCCTACTATATGGCAACAATCAAGGCATCACCGGGGCTCGCCCTCTACCCGGAGATAGCCCAGGCGATCGCCGACTTCGTCTACAATTTGGGGATCACCAGGTACAAGTCCAGCACCCTTAAGAAACGCATCGATGCCGAGGACTGGGACTACGCTTGTGACGAGATCGTGCGGTGGGTTTTTGGTGGGGGCAGGAAGTTGCCCGGGCTGGTTTTGCGAAGGCAGGCAGAGGCGGCGATTATTGCGCGGGAGGCGGTGTGAGTATTCAGGACGACGTGAGAAATATACTGATCCAAACGGGCCAACCGGTAACGTGGACCACTGCCGCAGGCGTGGCCACGGCCGACGTCCCGGCGCTCATCACCGACCAGCCCGAGGGCAAGACCGATGTGTCTGGCCGCAATCAGCGCGTGGCCATGGTCCGCGTCAGCAAAACGGACGTGGCCGCCGTCGGCTACCGCGACACGTTCACCGAGAGCGACGGCACGGTCTGGACTGTCATCGATGTCAACCGTCTGATCAACGACCGCACCGCCGGGACGTGGCGGGTCATGGTTGAGACTGGCGTGCGGGGGGCGTTCTAGTGGCTGAGATGATCACGACATCCACAGGGCGGCGCTACCCGTTTTTGGACGGCGGGCCCAATGGAGCTGCTGTCCGCTTGTCCATCGACGACGGCGGCGGGCTTTATCTGCGCAGGCTGGCCGCAGAGTTCCCGCGTGAGTTCGCCCGCGCCATCAAGTCCGCCGGCTGGGCCCTGCGCAAGGACCTACAGGGCGACATCTACAAAGGCGGCCCCGGCGAGGCCAGATGGTCCCCGCTCTCAGGCCCGCACGCAGGCCGAGTTTTCGACGACGCCAAGGGCATGCCGCGCATCCCGCGCACGCATCCTATGGGCCAGCTCGTGCGCGCCATTGGCTACAAATACGACGCGGGGCGCGAACAGGTCCGCGTCGGCTGGCTCTCGCACAGCGCGGCCAAGCGCGGCGCGGAATTGCAGCGCGGCTTCAAGACCCGCGTGACCAAGAAGATGCGCCGTTTTTTCTGGGCCATCGGCGTCCCGCTGGCCAAGGGAACGACCATGGTCGAGACCCCAGGCCGCGACCTGTTCGACACGGTCATGCGCCACCGCGAGCGCGCGATCCAGCGGTACATCGAAAACAAGGTGCATGACAGCGTGCGTAAAAGCGGGAGGTTTGCATGGGCGGCATAAGCCTGATGGATATTGTGGATAAAATTTCGACCGTGCTTGCCGCAGATGCAGCGCTCATCGCGTGGGCCGACGAGAAGTACAACAAGGCCCTGACCATCCTTGTCGGCATGGACGAGCGCAACAGGCCAGGGCCGGAGTCGTGCCCGCTGATTTTGATCAGGCCGGACAGGCAGGACCTGGGGCAAAGCATCGGAGAGTCGAGCCATCGCGTCCAGATAGACTGGGCTGTTTTCGACGACACCGTGACAACGTCCGGGACGGTCACCGAGTATACGGGTGTGCGCAGGGTCGACGAAATGGGCCGCCTGATCTGGACAGCCTTGTGCTCCGGGATCAGCCCGCAAGTGGCCATGGATCAATCCGAATATGTTCTGGAAACAGTGGAAAAATTTCCCATGCTGCTGGGTGGCATGG
>NZ_JAVERI010000022.1:0-34875 GCF_034007205.1 Thiomonas sp. | reverse complement strand
GGCCGCGCCGTGGTGGTCTCCACCACAAGCGGACTGCAACGTGGCAGTGCGCCGCCCAGACCCCCGGCCCGAAGGGTTGCCCCCAGACGGGGCGCCTGCGGCGTTGTCGGGCAGGGGCAAGGCGACCTGCCTTGCCCCTGCCCTCCGCCTTGCATCCATCCCCGTCTGGGGGCAACGCGGGTGCAGAAATGGCGTGAACAGGCCCTCGACGCAGGTACCGCCGAGAAGCCGCGCATCAATGGCCGTAACACCCTGAACCGCAAGTATTTGATGCAGGCAGTGGACGGCAGCCTCAAGCGCCTCGGTCTGGACTTCATCGACCTGATCTACTGCCATCGCTCCGACCCGCACACCCCGATCGAAGAAACCGTCTGGGCGCTGCACAACCTCATCGAGCAGGGCAAGGCGCTGTATTGGGGTACGAGCGAGTGGAGCGCCGACGAGATTTGCGCCGCCTACGAGATCGCCGAGCGCCACCATCTGCACAAGCCGGTGATGGAACAGCCGGAGTACCACCTGTTCCATCGCCATCGCGTGGAGCAGGAGTATGCCCGCCTGTATGACGACATCGGCCTGGGGCTCACCACCTGGAGCCCGTTGGCTTCGGGCCTGCTCACCGGCAAGTACCGCCAGGGCGTGCCTGCGGGCAGCCGGGGTGCGATGCAGAATGTGAGCTTTTTGCGCGACGGCCTGGTCGACGCGCAAAGGAACGCGGCGGTGGGCGAGCTCGAAGGCATCGCTGAGCAACTCGGTTGCAGCGTGGCGCAACTGGCGCTGGCCTGGGTGGCGCACAACCCGCGCGTGAGTTCGGTCATTCTGGGGGCGTCGAAGTTGTCGCAACTGCAGGAGAACCTGGGCGCTCTGGCCGTGCTGCCCAAGCTCACGCCGGAAGTGCTGGCGCAGACGGACGCCGTTTGCGCCCCGCTGGCGGCGTGATCGCGCGGCGCCGTGGCTGGTCAGGGAGCCGTCTCGCTTTCCAGTGTGCGCAACCACGCCATCGCGTGCTCACGGCTGGCGCCGCACATCTCCGCGCTGGGTTGCAGTCCGCCGCAACAGGCAGGCCGTTCAGGTTTGCCGAAAAGCGCGCAGCGCAGATCCGCTGTCAATTGCACGCAGGGCACGCCCGCCGGCTTGCCCTGCGGCATGCCCGGAATGGAGCTGTTGATCGACGGCGCGATGCAGCAGGCTGCGCAGCCGGTACGACAGGCCGGCGCGGCCAGTGCCCCGCGCGTCATGCGGTTTCAGCCGAACAGCTTTGCAGTAATCCCGGCGACGTGCTTGCCCTGATAGCGGGCGATGTCGAGCTCGTTGGCGCTGGGCTGGCGGCTGCCGTCGCCCTTGCTCAGCGTGGTGGCGCCGTAGGGCGTGCCGCCCGAAATCTCGTCCATATTCGTCAGCCCGGCATGGGCGTAGGGCACACCGACCACGATCATGCCGTGATGGAACAACGTGGTGTGGAAGGAGGTCAGGGTGGTCTCCTGGCCGCCGTGCTGCGTGGCGGTGCTGGCGAACACGCTGCCGACCTTGCCCACCAGCTTGCCCTGCTGCCACAGCGCGCCGGTCTGGTCGAGGAAGTTGCGCATCTGCCCGCACATATTGCCGAAGCGCGTGGGTGTGCCGAAGATCACCGCGTCGTAATCCGCCAGATCGGCAGGCTGGGCGATGGGTGCGGCCTGATCGGTCTTGGCATGGATGGCGGCGACGGTTTCCGCGGGCATGGTTTCGGGCACCCGCTTGATGTCCACGCTGCAGCCCGGCACGCTGCGCGCCCCTTCGGCAACCGCATGCGCCATGGTTTCCACATGTCCCCAGGTGCTGTAATACAAAACGAGAATTTTTGCCATTTCGATGCCTCCTTACGGGTAAGTTTCGGGCGAATCAGGGAGTTGGCCCTGCCCGATATTGTGGCGGAGGCTTCTCGTTCTTGCAGGGCAGGATTTCGGCGCAGCGATGTAACGATGTGAAAACGGCGCGACTGTCATCAAAATGTGATCTGTGTGGGATAGAACCGAGCTTCTCTTTCCTGCGCAGGGCGGCCCATGCTTACTCTCGTTCAACCCCAGATCGGCTATTTCGCCATCCTGCTCGACCGCATTCTGCTGCGGGGTGAGTTGCGCATGGAATTGCAGCCGGTATTCGACTTGCGCGGCCATTCGATCCACGCCTATGAGGCGCTGGCGCGCGGGCCGCAGGGATCGCCGCTGGAGCGGCCAGATGCCCTGTTCCGGACCGCGCGGGAGAACGGGCGTTTATACGAGCTCGATGCCCGGTGTGTGCGCACCGCACTGGAGACTTTCGCGCGGTTGAAGCTGCCCGGCCAGTTGTTCCTCAACGTGACGCAGACCCTGCTGGATTCGGGCTGGCTGGGCAGTGAGGCCATGCTCGATCTGCTGCACAAACTCGGTTTGCCGCCGTCGCGCATCGTGTTCGAATTGCTGAAAAGCGATGATCTGTTCAGGGACGGCAAGGGTCTGGAACAGGCCGAGAATCTGCACCGTCTCGGTTTTTCTCTGGCGCTCGACGACATGGGGCGAGGCTTTGGCCGCTTCGATGCCTGGCAGCGGCTGCACCCGCGCTACCTCAAGATCGACCGTGCGTTCTGCGCCGGTCTGGCCGACGACGCGATCAAGGCGGCCTTCGTGCGCTCGATGCTGCTCATGGCCGAGGCCAGCCGTTCCTGGGTGGTGGCCGAAGGGGTGGAGTCGGCGCGCGACCTGCGCGTGCTGCGCGAGATCGGTGTGCAGCTCGCTCAGGGTTTCGTGCTGGAGCGGCCATCGGCGCAGCCGTCGCGTGAAATGGGGGCGGCGCAGCGGGGCCTGCTCCAGACCGCGCAGCCCGAACTGTATGCGCTGGCCTCGCGCGGCAGCGTGGAACAGTCGGCACTGGGGCTGGCGCGGCCGATTCCCCCGGTGCAGCCGCAGGTGCAGTTGGAAGAGGTGCTGCGGCGCTTCGATGCCCATCCCGATCTGCTGTCGATTCCCGTGGTCGATGCGCAGCAGCGCGCGCTGGGCATTCTCAATCGCTACGTGCTGGCCGACCGGCTGTGGCGTCCGCATGTGCGCGATCTGCTGGGCAACAAGCCGTGCGCGCAGGTGATGAGCGCAGACGTGCTCAAGCTCGACGTGAACAGCAGTCTGCACCAGGCCAGCCAGCTCATTGCCGACGCCAGCTTTCGCCATGCCACCGAGGGCGTGCTGGTCACCGACCAGGGCGTCTATCGCGGCCTGCTGCTGGTGGGCGATCTGCTGCGGCTGGTCAACGAATTCCAGATTCAGACCGCGCGCTACGCCAACCCCCTGACGCTGCTGCCCGGCAATGTGCCCATCGATGAGCAGATCGACCGCCTGCTGGCCGCGGGGCGATCCTTCGTGGTGGCGTATGGTGACATCGATCACTTCAAGCCCTTCAACGATGCATTCGGCTACCAGCTCGGCGACGAGGTCATCCTGCTGCTGGCCGATCTGCTGCGGGCGCGCTTTGGGCGCTCGGGCGATTTCGTCGGGCATATCGGCGGGGATGACTTCATCGTGGTGAGCACGGAGCCGGACGCCATCGACCGCCTGCAGACGCTGCCGCAGGCCTTTGCCGCCGAAATACCGCGGTTTTTCGACGCGGATCAGCGCGAGCGCGGCGGGTACGAGGCGAAAAACCGGCAGGGTGAATCGCAGCGCTTTGGCTTTCCCACCGTGTCCTTTGGCGTTCTGCCCTTGGCAGGGGGTGAGGTGGAGTCGCACCGAGAAGTCTCGGCCCTGCTGGTCGAGCTCAAGAAAGTGGCGAAGGCACAGGCGCAGAACCGGGTGTTCGTCGAGCGGCGGCAGTACGGTCCGCCAATGCCGCCAGTCATGGGGTGAACATGACGGACGCGGCGATCGACCCTCGCGGCATTCCGGCGCGACTCAATCTGCTGCTCGTCGCACTGGCACTGGCACTGTCAGTCTGGTTGTGGATGGGCTTGCCCATGCTGCTGCCCACCTCGCCCGCGCTGGGCTGGAGCCTGTTGATCGTCGTGCTGGCGACCACTTCCTACTGGTCTTTGCTGCACGAGGGCATCCACGCCGTGCTGCTTCCCGACAGGCGGCTGAACGACGCGCTTTCCCGCCTGCTGGCGATCGGCTTTCCGGCGCCGTTCGCCGTGCTGCGCTTCGGCCATCTCAAGCACCATCAATTCAACCGCACCGCCATCGACCGCAGCGAAGTGTTCGATCCGGCCTCGACCACGCGAGGGGCCGCGGCCTGGCGCTACTACCCGCAGTTGCTCATCGGCCTGTACGCCAGCGAGGTCGCCGCGTTGCTGCTGGTGTGGTTGTCGCCGGCGCTGCTGCTGCGGCTGGCGCAGCGTCTGCCTGCCGAGCCGGGCCTGCCATCGCTGGCCGACAGTCTGCAGCGCCAACTGCTCAAGCCCGATACCCTGCGCGCGATGCGGCTCGACAGCCTGGCGTCTCTGGCGCTGATCGCCTGCAGCGCGTGGCTTTACGGGCCGCACGCCTGGATGCTGCTGCTGGCGCTGCTGGGCCGGGGGATGCTGATTTCGCTCACCGACAACGCCTATCACTACGCCACCCCGCTGCATGCGCCGGGAGACGATGTGCGACACGCGCGCCAGCTCGATCTGCCGCGCTGGGCCTCGGCGCTGATTCTGCATTTCAACTATCACGCCACCCACCATCGCCACCCGGCGCTGCCGTGGAGCGCGCTGCCCGCAGCGGCCTGCGCGCAGGACCGGCAGTATGCGCAGCCCTATCTGCGCGCGCTGCTGCGCCAGTTGCGCGGGCCGATTGCGCAGCAGGCGTTGCCGCGCATCAACCCTCCCGCGTCGGGCTGAATTGCTCGGCCAGAAAGTCGAGCAGCGCCCGCACCGCGGACAGCAGACCGCGGCGTGAGGCGAATACCGCGTGAATGATCTCTGGCTGTGGCGCCCAACCGGGCAGCACATGGGTGAGTTGGCCGCTGGCAAGCTGCGCCTGCACCATCATCAGGGGGAGTTGCACGATGCCCGCTCCCGCCACCGCGGCTTCGCGCAGTGCAGGCATGCTCGACGACACCATCCGCGGCTGGTGGCGCACCGCGGCCTGCGCGCCCTCAGGACCGTGCAGATCCCAGGTCTGTGTGAGACCGAGCTGGTTGCCTAAGGCCAGACTGGGCAGCTCGGACAGGCTGGCTGGCGCCTGCGGCATCTGCGTGCGGGCGAGCAGGGCGGGGCTGGCCACCAGCACCTGCACCCGCTCGGCCAGCGTGCGCAGCACCAGATCGCTGTCGTCGAGCGGTGGAGGGCGAACGCGCAATGCGACATCGATGCCTTCGGCCACCACGTCCACGCGCCGGTTGGTGGCGTCAAGCTGCAATTGCACCTGCGGGTAGCGCACCAGGAAAGCCGCGACCATACCCCCGACTTGCGCATCGAGCAGGGCGACGGGGCAGGTCATGCGCACGGCGCCGCAGGGCTCGGCGTGGGTGCGGGCAATGGCCTCGTCGGCCGCGTCGGCTTCGACCAGCATGGCCTTGCAATGGGTGTAGTAAGTGTGGCCGAGTTCGGTGACCACGAAGCTGCGGGTGGAGCGCTGGATCAGCCTTGCGCCCAGTTGCGCCTCCAGCCGCGCCATGCGGCGGCTCAGTTTCGATTTCGGCAGCCCGAGTGCGCGACCAGCGGGCGCAAAGCCGCCTTGTTCCACCACCTGGACAAAGTAATAGAGATCATTCAAGTCGCGCATGGGCTGATTGTTCCATCAATAGAACGATGAAGGCAAATTTTGCGACTACCGAACCCATCGTTCCACCCCTATTCTTTAGTCAGACCGAGGCGAGGCCCCGGATGACAGGAGAAACATGGTGAAAACCCTTCAAGGCATCTACAGCAACCCGCGCCAACATTGGGTAGGCGACGGATTTCCCGTGCGTTCGCTGTTCAGCTACAACAGCCACGGCGTGCAGCTCAGTCCCTTCCTGCTGCTGGACTACGCGGGCCCGGCGCAGTTCGCACCGGCCAAGCAGCCGCGCGGCGTGGGCGAACACCCGCACCGGGGCTTCGAGACCGTGACCATGGTCTATCAGGGTGAGGTGGATCACCGCGACTCGACCGGGGCGGGCGGCCATATCGGCCCGGGCGACGTGCAGTGGATGACGGCAGCGCGCGGCATCCTGCATGACGAGTTCCACTCCCAGGCGTTCACCGAACGCGGCGGCACGCTGGAGATGGTGCAGCTCTGGGTGAACCTGCCCGCCAAGGACAAGATGTCGCAGCCCGGCTATCAGACCTTGCTGAATGCCGACATTCCCGACGTGGCCTTGCCCGATGCGGCCGGGCGGGTGCGCGTCATCGCTGGAGCCTATGCCGGGCACCGCGGCCCGGCGCGCACATTCACGCCGATGGACGTGTGGGACGTGCGGCTCAACGCGGGCGCACAGATCCGCTTCGACATTGCCGCGGGGCGCACGCTGGCGCTGGTGGTACTGCATGGCACGGTGAAGGTGAACGGCGATGCGGTGGTGCGTTCGGCGCAGTTCGGCCTGCTCAGTCGTGATGGCGAAGGCGTGCTGGTCGAGGCCGAGGAAGACGCCACGCTGCTGCTGCTCAGCGGCGAGCCGATCGACGAGCCCATCGTCGGCTACGGTCCGTTCGTGATGAACACGCAAGCCGAGATTCATCAGGCCATGGAGGACTTCAACAGCGGCCGTTTCGGTCAGATCGCGGCTTAAGCGCGCAGCCCCGGAAGTCCTCCGGGGCCGCCTGCCGATTTGCTTTTCAGAAGGGTTGCGACCATGGACAGTCTTCGACTTCTCATTCTTCCCGGCAGCGCTCGCGCGGGCGCCTTCAGTGGCCAAATGGCAGCCTTTGCGGCCCGGGCCGCCGAGCGGCTGGGGTTGCAGACCCGTGTGTTCGATTTGCGCGCTCTGGCGCTGCCGGTCTACGACGGCGACCTCGAGGCCGTGCAGGGCGTGCCCGATGGCGCGCTGGCGCTGCAGGCGGCGCTGCTTGAAAGCGATGCCGTGCTGCTGGTCACGCCGGAGTACAACGGCTTTCCGACGCCTTTGGTGATCAACGCCTTCGATTGGCTCTCGCGCATTCCCGCCACCGAGCAACATCCCGCTGGGCTGGCGGTCACGGCGAACAAGCCGGTCGCCTTGCTGTCCACCTCGCCCGGGCCGCTGGGCGGGCTGCGGGCGATGAACACCCTGCGGCAATACTTGCAGATGGCCTTTGCCATGCTGGTGGCGCCGCAGCAATATGCGCTGGGCCGCGCGCATGAGGCCTTCGATGAGCAGGGCGAACTGCGCGACGCGCGTGCAGCGCAAAGTGTGCAAGGGGTGCTCGACGCCTTGGCGGCGCTGGCGCGTGCGCTGCGTCGACCCTGATCCGAGGGCGATGCGGGGCTGCGCCTATACTGCGCCCAAGCTTGTCGGAGCGCCGGGCGCAATTCCCGGCTGAGACTGCAGATCGCAGAATCCGCTGAACCTGATCGGGCTAGGAAATGCGCCTCAAACGCGCTTCCAACCTGCGGAGGGAACAAGGCGCCGGTGCAACGGCAGGCATTCATCCATCCCCGGAGGAACCATGTCTGCACTGCCCGAATCCCGCTACAAGGTCGATGCCCCCGAGCTGACCGAACGCATCACCCGTACTCCCTTTGCCGCGTCCCGCAAGATTTATGTGCCGGGCAGCCGCGCCGACCTTCGCGTGCCCATGCGCGAGATCAGGCTCTGCGACACCCCGGCGGTGTTCGGCGTGGAAAAGAATCCGCCCTTCGCGGTGTACGACACCTCCGGCCCCTACACCGACCCGCAGGTGAGCATCGACCTGGCGCGCGGCCTGCCCGCGCTGCGCGCGCCGTGGATTGCCGAGCGCGGCGATACCGAGCGCCTGCCCGCATTCAGTTCCGACACCACTCGCCGCCACAACGCCGATGCGGGGCTGGATGCGGTGCGCTTTGCGCACCTGCCGCTGCCGCGCCGCGCCAAGGCCGGGGCCAACGTCAGTCAGATGCACTATGCGCGCAAGGGAATCATCACCCCCGAGATGGAGTTCATCGCCATTCGGGAGAATCAGCGTCTGGAGCAGTTGCAGGACGCGGGCTTGCTGAAGCAGCACCCCGGGCAGAGCTTCGGCGCGGCCATCCCGCCGCGCATCACCCCCGAGTTCGTGCGCGACGAGGTGGCGCGCGGCCGCGCCATCATTCCCAACAACATCAATCACCCGGAGAGCGAGCCGATGATCATCGGCCGCAACTTCCTGGTGAAGATCAACGCCAATATCGGCAACTCGGCCACCACGTCGAGCATTGCCGAAGAGGTGGAAAAAATGGTCTGGGCGATTCGCTGGGGCGCCGACACGGTGATGGATCTGTCCACCGGCAAACACATCCACGAAACGCGCGAGTGGATTCTGCGCAACTCGCCCGTGCCCATCGGCACCGTGCCGATCTACCAGGCACTGGAGAAGGTGGGCGGCGTGGCCGAAGACCTCACCTGGGCGCTGTTCCGCGACACCCTGGTCGAGCAGGCCGAGCAGGGCGTGGACTACTTCACCATCCACGCCGGCGTGCGTCTGCCCTTCATTCCCATGAGTGCGAAGCGCGTGACCGGCATCGTTTCGCGCGGCGGTTCGATCATGGCCAAGTGGTGCCTGGCGCATCACAAGGAGAGCTTCCTCTACGAGCACTTCGAGGACATCTGCGACATCATGAAGTCCTACGACGTCGCGTTCAGCCTGGGCGACGGCCTGCGCCCCGGCTCCATCGCCGACGCCAACGACGAGGCCCAGTTCGCCGAACTCGACACTTTAGGCGAACTCACGCAGATCGCCTGGAAGCACGACGTGCAGACCATGATCGAAGGCCCTGGCCATGTGCCGATGCAGCTCATCAAGGAGAACATGGACCGCCAGTTGGAGAAGTGCGGCGAGGCGCCGTTCTACACCCTGGGGCCGCTGACCACCGACATCGCCCCCGGCTACGACCACATCACCAGCGCCATCGGCGCGGCGATGATCGGCTGGTTTGGCACCGCCATGCTCTGTTATGTCACGCCCAAGGAACACCTCGGCCTGCCCGACAAGCAGGATGTGCGCGACGGCATCGTCACCTACAAGATCGCCGCGCACGCCGCCGACCTGGCCAAGGGCCATCCGGGCGCGCAGGCGCGCGACAACGCGCTGTCCAAGGCGCGCTTCGAGTTCCGCTGGGACGACCAGTTCAACCTCGGCCTGGACCCGGAAAAGGCCAAGGAATTCCACGACGAAACCCTGCCGAAAGACGCCTTCAAGACCGCGCATTTCTGCTCCATGTGCGGCCCCAAATTCTGCTCGATGAAAATCACCCAGGAAGTGCGTGAATATGCCGCCAAACAGGGCGTGGATGCGGAGCAGGCGGTGGAAGTGGGCATGGCGGAAATGTCCGCCGAGTTCCGCGCCGGGGGCGGCGAGGTGTATGTATCCGCGCCACTGCCGCGATCGCGTGCCCCAGTGCCGCACCAACACGAGGACTGAATCATGACCAGTACGACGCCAACGGTTGCCATCGCCGGTGCGGGTCTGTCCGGTCGGCTGCTGGCCTGGCGGCTGCTCAGCGTGGGTGTGTCGGTGACCTTGATCGATGCCCGCGCCCGCAACGACCGCGACCATGCCGCCGGGGTGGCGGCGGCCATGCTCGCGCCCTATGCCGAGCTGGTGGTCAGCGATGCCGATCTGTTCGCCCTCGGCGAGCAGTCCTTGGCGCTCTGGCCGCAGTGGCTGGCCGAGTTGCAGGCGCAGACGGGGAAGACGGTGGACTTTCACCATGAAGGCTCGCTGGTGGTCGCGCATGCGCCTGACTATCCCGGTCTGGCGCACTATGCCGACCTCATCCGCTATCGCCTGCCTGCGGACAGGCGCGGCGCGGTGCAGAGTCTGGACGGGGCGGCAATAGCCGCGCTGGAGCCCGAATTCGCCGGGCGTTTCACCCGCGGGCTGTGGCTGCCGCTGGAAGGCCAGCTCGACAACGGGCAACTGCTCGACGCCTTGCAGTCCGCCATCGAGCAGGGCATGGCGCGCGTGGGTGGGCAGTGGCACGACCGCACGACCGTGCAAGGCATGCAGAGTCAATCGGTGCGCACCGCCAACGGCGCGATGATCGAGGCCGATGTCGTGGTCGACTGCCGCGGCGTGGGCGCAGACTGGCCGGGCGTGCGCGGAGTGCGCGGCGAAGTGCTCACCGTCACCTGTCCGGCCGTGGGCCTGCGCCGCCCGGTGCGGCTGATCCACCCGCGCTACATGCTCTACATCGTGCCGCGCAGCGGCGGGCGCTTCATCATCGGCGCGACCGAGCTCGAATCGCAGGACACCGGCCCGGTCACCGTGCGTTCCCTGCTCGAACTCGCCAGCGCGCTCTACAGCGTGCATCCGGCCTTCGGCGAGGCGCACATCGTGCGCACCGCCACCAGCCTGCGCCCCGCCACCGACGATCACCAGCCGGTATGGGCGCAGCGCGAGGGCGTGTGGCACCTGAATGGTTTCTATCGCCACGGTTTTCTCGTCGCCCCGGCGATGGTGCAGCGTGCCGAGCGCGAGCTGCTGTCCAGACTGCCTGTCGAGGAGACGACGGCATGAACGTATCCGCAATGCCAAGCTCGGCCAAGCTGCAAATTCAGCTCAACGGCGAGGCCGTGCAAACCCAAAGCGCCACGCTGGCCGGGCTGCTCGCCGAGCGCCGCTTCGATGCCACTCGGGCGATGGCCTGCGCGGTGAACCGGCGCTTCGTGCCGCGCGGCGACTGGGCGCAATACGCCTTGCAGCCGGGAGATGCCATCGAAGTGGTCAGCCCTGTCGTGGGAGGTTGAAATGGATCTCGCCAACATGAATCAGACGGATTCCCCCGCGCAGACGGGTTCCGCCTTGCTGAGCCAGCCCGACCCTTTGGAAGTGGGTGGCGTGAGCCTGCACAACCGGCTGTTTCTGGGAACCGCGCGCTATCCCGCGCCCAGCGTGCTGGCCGAGGCCGTGCAGGCGGCGCAGGTGCAGGTGCTGACCGTGTCGCTGCGCCGTCTGGCGCCGGAGCATCAGTCCGGGCAGGCGTGGTGGCAGCGCATTCAGTCGCTCGGCGCGCATCTGCTGCCCAACACCGCGGGCTGCCACTGCGCGGAAGAAGCCATCACCCTGGCCCACATGGCGCGCGAGATTTTCGGCACGCACTGGATCAAGCTCGAAGTCATCGGCGACGACTACACCCTGCAGCCCGACCCCTGGGACACGGTTTGCGCCACGCAGACCCTGGTGCGCGAAGGCTTTGCCGTGTTCGCCTACACCACCGACGATCTGGTCACCGCGCTGAAGTTGCGCGACGCCGGGGCGGCTGCCATCATGCCCTGGGCCGCGCCCATCGGCACCGGCGCCGGGCCGCGCAACCTGCCCGCGCTGCGCACCCTGCGCGAGCGCCTGCCCGACAGCGTGCTGGTGGTCGATGCCGGCATCGGCGCGCCGCACCATGCGGCGCAGGTGATGGAACTGGGCTATGACGCCGTGCTGGTGAACACGGCGGTGGCCGAAGCGGGCGACCCGGTGGCGATGGCGCGCGCTTTTGCCCTGGCGGTGCAGTCCGGCCGCCTGTCCCGCCGCGCTCTGCCGATGCGAGAGCGCGAAGTGGCGCAGGCCTCCACGCCCCTGGTGGGCGTGCCGTTCTGGCATCAGACGCCGGCGTGATCGCATGGAAAAGGATGGACTCAAGCCCATGCAATCGGGCTTCAACGCAAATCGGGCCTCTTGCCGAGGCTGTAAAACACCACGCTGTCCTTGAAGGGCTGGCTTTGCAGCCCCTGAGCGAGGCCGCTGGCAAGCCAGCCAGTCAGTCGATTGCGCGGCACCCATACCGCGAAGGGTTTGCCTTGCGCTCGAGTTTGGAGCACCGCGTCCTTGCGGACGCAGGTGGTCTGCCGTTTGTCGTCGCTGCAGCCGAACCACAGGTCTTCGCTGGTGCTGTCGATCACGTACAACCGATTCACGCCATAGAACAGCAAGGAGGCGTCGTGGTCCTCGAAGGTCTGCCAGGAGAACCAGGTCGTGTCTGCGGGAAGGATGCGCCGCATGGTCGCAGCGACCTGTATTTGCGAGATTTCAGCGGTTTTGGCTTCGGCGAGCCGCGTGGCGAAGTTCACCATGACGATGGCGCTCAGGCTGAAGACCGCAAGGCCGATGGCCAGTCTGTGCGACCACAGCAGCGCGCCGCCGATGAACGCCGCCAGCCCTACGGTCAAGACCAACGAAGGCAGCCAGCCGAATTGTCTTGGAGGCAGGCCCGAGCGCAGCAGCTCGGCATGAAGCGGCGGGGTGAAGGTCATCGCCCAGAGGCCCAGCGCAGCCAGACCGAACAGCAGCGCGCCCGGCCCGAGACGGCGTTGCACGGCGGCATCATTTTTTGCAGCCTGCAACCGCACGCCCAGCCACCAGGCGACCAGCGGCACCACGGGCAGCAGGTAATACGCCCCCTTGTCGCTCGCGGAGGAAAAGAAGACGGTCAGGATGAGGGCGGCGTTGCGCGCCCAGCGCGCGGATACCGTGGCTGCATCGGCGCCGCGCAAGCGAGGCGCAAACCAGGCGAGCGCGGCGAGCAGCGGCGTCCATTGAAAAAAGCCGATCAGCAGCTTGGGGCCGTAATACCACCAGGGGCCATGATGAAAATCGTCCGGGATGCGGGTGCCGAGAAACCGGCCTATGGTTTCGTTGACAAAGAAAAACCAGCCGAAACCCGGCAGCGTGTCGAGCGCGGCCAGATGCCAGGGCGCGGCAACCAGCACAAAGAGGGCGATGGCCCAGGGATCGAGATAGAACTTCAGCAGCTTGCTGCGTTTGCACCAGCCCGGCGCGACCAGCAACTGCACCACGGCGATCAGGCCGAGCAACAGCAGCGCTTCCGGGCCCTTGGTCAGCGTGGCGAGCGCCACGGCAACCGCAGCGGCGCGCAGCCAGACCCGCTGCTGCCGCTCCACCGCAAGCACGAGCAGGGCCAGCGCGGACAGCCAGAAAAACACCATCAACGGATCGAACAGAATGGTGCGGGAGATCATCACATAACCGAGCGCGGTGCCGGTGACCAGCGCGGCGAACCGCCCCGCAAGCGGCGCAGAGACTGCGCGGCCAAACGCGATGCAGCCGAGCACCGTCAACCATGCCGCAGCAGAGTCGGGCAGGCGTGCCTGCCAGGTTCCAACGCCGAAAACCTTGAAGCTCAGCGCCATCAGCCAATAGAGCAGCGGCGGCTTTTCGATGTAGGGCACCCCATCGAGATGGGGAATGATCCACGACCCGCCATGTGCCATCGTCAGAGCGATGGCCGCATAGAGCGCTTCGTCTGTGTCGCGGATGGGCGCGGCGCCAAGGCGCCAGAACAGGCTGACCGCCGCAATCAGCAGCACGAGGCCGTCGAACAACAGATCGGCCCGACGCTGTGTATCGATGCGCTGAGCGGACGGCCCCGTTTTGCGCAAAGGCGTTGTTGCCGCCGGCAAGATCGAGGAAAGGCGAGTTGAGCCTGGTCGCATGGAAAGCGTGATCCGGGTGGAACTGCGGCAAAGTACCCTGCAGCGGCCGACGGACACCACTGCATCAGCCCATTATTTCCAAAGCGCGCGCACACGAAAATGAAGAGCGCATGACGATATCGTCATGCGCCAGATGGACAATACCGCAAACGCCCGAGTTTTGGGCGCAACGCCGTCTCAAGCCTGTACCCCGGCTCTTGGAGCCTGTCGGACTTAAAGGAAATCGGCTGCAAATCTGCCTGGCCGTCCCATATTTCGCCGCTTTTTGGGCAATAGAACGACTATTGCCCGGCAAAATCGTCAAAATCTGGTCTCGGCCAGCCGAATTTTCGCTTCGATTCTTCAAGTCCGACAGGCTCCTGGAGTGGGTGCAGTCCTGGGGTGAGCAGCCCTTAGTCGGCGTTGGCGCCTTCGACGCTGTTTTCCAGCACGGCGCCGGTCTGGGCGTCCACGCCGACTTCATGCTCGGTCTGCCCCACTTTCAGGTCGAAGGAATAGCGCAGGCCGCTGCCGCCTTTTTCCTTTTCCAGTTCCTGGTCGGTGATGGTGGCGCCAGGCAAGGTTTTGAGGGCGATGGCGCGGGCTTCATCCAGCGTTACCTTGGTCTCCTTGCTGTATTGCGAACCGTCCATGGCATAGGCGGAACCGGCGGCGCCGGCCAGACCCAGGGCCAGCGCGCTGGCGAACAGAAATGCGGTTTTGCTGCGTTGTTGCATGATCAGACTCCTTGAGTACTCTTGCGAGCGAAACGCCGCTGGATGCGGCGATCGCAAACCCTTTGCGATGGGAGGAGTGTCGTGCTCAGGACTGAGCGCACGCTTAGCAAACTGTCACAGTTGAGTGACATCCGCACACCATGCCTTTGAGCACCTCGGCATACAGTGAACAGCATGCAGGTCGACCAAGGAGAGATGCGATGAAATCACCTGACGAACACCAGAATGCTGCCGGCGTGAAGGATGCTCCACAGAGCCCAACGCGGCGCAAGGCGCTGTTGGCCTTGGGGGCGCTGGGCTTGACCGCTGGTGAAGCGGCGCGCGCCATGAATATGGGCGGCATGGGCGGCATGCAGATGGGCGAACCGACGCCGGAAACTGCCGCGTCAGGCAGTGGCGTGTTCAGCCGTGCCTTGTTCGTTCCGCCCGAGCTTCATGGCATGCAGCAAGGCGGAGTGCTGCTTTACACCCTGCGCATGGCGCCGGGCCGCAGCATGCTGGTGGACGGTCTGCACACGCCCACCTGGGGTTATAACGGCGCGGTGCTCGGCCCCACGCTGCGCTTGCCGCGCGGCAAGGCGGTGCGCATCGACCTGCACAACGCGCTCGATCAGTCCACCACCACGCATTGGCATGGCGCGCATGTGCCGGGCGAGATGGACGGCGGGCCGCAAAGCCTGATCGCGCCGGGCGGGCAGCGCCGCGTGCACTTCACCCTGCAGCAGCCTGCGGGCTCGCTCTGGTATCACCCCCATCCCGACACCCGTACCGGCCCGCAGGTCTATGCCGGTCTGGGCGGCATGCTGCTGGTGGACGATCCGGCCGACCAACACCTCGGTCTGCCGCAGCAATATGGCGTGGACGACATTCCCCTGATCCTGCAGGATCGCCTTCTTGCGGCCGACGGCCGCCTGCTCTACATGACCCGCATGATGGACCGCATGGGCATGAAGGGCGACCGTTTTCTGGTCAATGGCCGCGAGCAACCGTACTGGAACGCCCCGGCGCAGTGGGTGCGGCTGCGGCTGCTCAACGCCGCCAATGCCCGGGTGTTCAACCTGGCGTTTGCCGATGGCCGCGCGTTTCAGGTCATCGCCACCGATGCCGGGCTGTTGCCGCGCCCCGTGCCGGTTCACAGCCTGTTGCTGGCGCCGAGCGAGCGCGCCGAAATCATGGTCGATCTGCGTCGCGAGCAGGGCAAGCGTCTGGTGCTGCGCAGCGACTCGGGCGCGGTCGTGCCCGATCTGAGTTCCATGCCGATGGACGCTGACGCCTTCGACCATCGAGGCTTCGATCTGCTGGAACTTCGCGTCGGTCCGCCCGCAGGAACGCCTGCGCGTCTTCCCGCCCGCATGGCGGAGCTGCCCGTGCTGCGCGCGGACGCGCCCGTGCGCCGCTTCACCTTGCAGGGCATGTCGGGCAATATGATGAGCGGCGGCATGGGGGGCATGCAAGGTGGTTCGCAGGCGATGGGCGCAGGTGAGGTCGGCCCCGGTGGCATGAGTCTTGGAGTGGGCGGCGAGAAGCTGTTTTCCATCAACCACCGCCATATGGACATGGCCCGAATCGACCAGCGGCTGCGCCTGGGTTCGACCGAAATCTGGGAAGTGGTCAATCAAGGCCATATGGCGCATCCCTTCCACTATCACAGCACCTCGTTCCAGATCCTGAGCCGCAACGGCCAAGCTCCCGCAGCGCACGAGGCGGGGTGGAAAGACACCGTGCTGGCACGGCGCGGCGAAACCGTGCGACTCATCGCCCACTTCAACCAACCGGCGGGTGACGCCCATCCCTTCATGTTCCATTGCCACATTCTGGAGCATGAAGACAACGGCATGATGGGGCAGTTCACGGTGGCCTGACCCCGTTCAGCCGCCCGGGCTCAGCCGCCAAAATAGCCCGGCAGGATTTTTTCGTGCGTGGTCGGCGGATTGTCGGCCAGCAGGTGCCTGTCGGTGGTGACGATGATGAGCCCGGCCATCGGGTCGCCGAAGCCGTGCACGGTGGGGCGCTTTTTCGGCACGGTACGGCCGCCCGGCTCCTTCACCAGTTCGGCATGCACCGAGCAGTAATAGAACTTCAGGCCAGGGCGTCTGAACGCAATCGTGTAGGTGCTGACCGGGTGGCCCGGCCCGGGCGTACCTTGCACGGCGCCATCGAAGCGCTTGCTCGTCGTTCCGGTCAGCGGGTTGTAGCCGATGATGGTGTGCGCGCCGGTGTCCTGATCGACGAACACCACCTTTTGCCCGGGGCGCACCACCACCACGTTTTCCAGAAACATGTTCGCGCCGTTCATGTGCACATACACCGGCGGCATGTGGGCTGAACGATGGGGGGCGGCGAAGCTGGCTGGTGCCGCCAGCAGCACACCGACCGACAGCAGTGCGGCTGCGGCGGCGTGGCGCGCCCGAGTGCGCAGGTGACGCAGGTGACGGGAATCGTGCATATCGTTCTCCTTGGCGATGGCAGGTCGGGCAACAACCGGCGGCGACCACCGCTTCGTGTCGGTTGCGGGCGGATGACAAAGGATGAGAGCCTTCATTGGGGAACGCGGTTCCGGGGTGCCACACCGAAGCGCAGCGCCAGTGATGGCAGCGCAAACAGGTTGAAGAGCAGGCTGGTGAGCAGTCCGCCCAGCAGGGCCACGGCCATCGGCCCCTCGATTTCTCGCCCCGGCGCGTGCAGGCCCAGCGCCAGCGGCAGCACGCCCAGGGCAGTGACGAGGCTGGTCATCACGATGGCCGTCAGGCGCTCGGTCACGGTGCGCTGCAGGGTGGCCGCACTCCATTGCAGATGGTGCTCGCGCTGCAGGTGCGCGGCGTGAGCGAAGATCAGCAGGGCATTGCGCAGGCTGATGCCCATCAGCGCCAGCATGGCGATTACCGCGCCCAGCGACAGCACACCGCCTGCCAGCCAGGCGGCGAACACCCCGCCCGACCAGGCGGCAGGCGCCGACAGCAGGACCAGCAGCACTTGCCGCGTGGTGGTGGATGCGGCCTGAGCGGAGGTTTGCGCCGCACCATCGCCAGCGTGCGGCTTGCGCGCCAGCGCCACACTCAGCAGCAGCACCAGTCCGGCGAGCACGCCGAGCACGTCCACCCCCAGACGCTTGAGCGTGGCGCTGCGCTGCGCCGCCTCGCCTTCGAACTGCAGGGTGATGCCGGGGGGCAACCGTACCTGACGGGCAATCGCAGCGCGTGCACGTTGCACGAAGCCGGTGAGATCGGTCGAAGGGGTGGACGCCAGCACGCTTTGCACCCGCTGCCCGTCCAGATGGCGAATGTCCGACGGGCCGCTGGCCGCGCCAATGCGAGCCAGCTGCGACAGCGGCACCAGGCCCAGCGCAGGTGTGCGGATGAGCAATTGGCCCAGCGCCTGCGGATTGTCACGGCCGCTGCGCGCCAGCACCACGCGCACCGGCACCGGCACCGCGCCGTGGAACACCATGCCTGCGATGCTGCCGGCAAACGCGGTGTGGATCGCCTGCAGCACCGGCAGCGGTTGCAGGCCCCAGCGGCGCAGCGCATCGGGTCTGAGATCGATGTCGAGCTGCGGCACGCCGGGGGGAGCCTGCAACTGCACGCCGGTGGCGCTGCGCAGGCGGCTCAGCACCGCCGCGACCTGGGTGGCCACTGCGTCGAGGGTGCGCAGATGATTGCCCAGCACATGCACCACCAGCGGCGCGCCCGCGCCACCTTCGACCGTGTTGTCCATGCGCTCGGTGAGAAAGCTGTTGACGCGAAAGCTGGCCCCAGCAAAACCGCCCAATACCTGCTCGATCGCCGCCAGCGCCTGGGCGGAGTCGGCGCCGGGTTTGAGATTCACATCGAGCGAGCTGCTCTGCGTGCCCGAGGCGTCGGGCGACAGCGCGGCACGTCCGGTGTGTTGCGCCACCAGCCGCACTTGCGGCAATCGTTCGAGCGCCTGGGTCACGCGCGCGCCTTCTGCCAGCGAAGCCCGGATCGATGCCCCCGGCGCCAGCCGCATGTGCACGATGTATTGCCCTTCCTGCAGCGGCGGCAGAAAGCTGCCTCCCATGCCCCGCGCCAGTAGCGCGGCGGCGGCAATGAGCACGAGTGTGATGAGCACTGCGGGCAGCCAGTGCGGCAGCAGGCGGCGGAGCAGGGCGCTGTAACGACTCTGTGCGATGCGCACCGGGGCAGGCGTGTGAAGCCGGTGCTCGCGCCCGGCCAGCAACAGCGCCGCCAGCGCCGGCGTGACCAGGAGCGCGACCGCGAGCGAGGCCAGCACCGCCAGCGCATAAGCCTGCGCCAGCGGCGCGAACAAGCGGCCCGAAAGCCCCGGCAGCAACAGCACCGGAACGATGACCAGCAGCACCGCCGCGGTGGCATGGACCACCGCGCCGCGCACCTCCAGGCAGGCGGCGAGAACCACGCGCAGCGGCGGCTGCGGCTGCGCGGCCGCGGCATTGGCGCGCAGCCGGCGCAGGATGTTCTCGACGTCGATCACCGCGTCGTCCACCACCACGCCGATGGCGATCGCCAGTCCGCCCAGCGTCATCACATTGAGCGTCACGCCCAGCCCCATCAACACCGTGACGGCGGCCAGAAGCGACAGCGGAATGGCGAGCGAGGAGATCAGCGCCGCGCGCCAGTCCAGCAGGGTCAGGGCGATGACCAGCACCACCAGCGCTGCGCCCAGCAGCAGCGAGTCGCGCACATCGCGCATGGCGAGGGTGATGAAGTCCGCCGGACGGAACAGATCGGCATGCAGCGTGATGCCCTGCGCCGCAAGGGCGGCCCGGTGCCGCTGCAGCACCGCCTGCACGCCGCGCGTCACCTCCAGGGTGTTGGCGCCGTAGGACTCCTGGATTTTGAGAATGACCGCAGGCTGGCCGTCGATGGCCGCCCCGCCGATGGCAGGCAGCGAGGCATAGCCCACCCGCGCCACGTCTCCCAGCGTGACCACGCCCTGCGGTGTGGCGCGCAGTACGGTGGCGGCCAGCGCCTGCGGTGTGTCAGCGCTGCCGCGGCTGACCAGCAGCACGCGCTGCTGCGGCGTGGGCATGAAACCGCCGCCGAGCAGGCCGGTGGCGCGCTGCGTGGCGGCGAGCACCTGTTGCAGATCGAGATGGAAACGCGGCAGGGCCTGCGGATCGACCCGTACCTGCAAGGCGCGGGTCTGCTGGCTGAACACCAGCACATTGGCCACGCCCGGCACTGCCATGAGCTGCGGGCGGAGATCCCACTGCGCGATGGACTGCAGGTGCATCAGCCCGTGGCGCACAGAGGTGAGCCCGGCCATCAGCACCGTGCCGGTGCTGGAGGTCAGCGGAATCAGCCGTGGCGGCCCCACGCCTGCGGGCAGGTGCACGCCGGCCAGGTGCTGCGCCACACGCCAGCGGTCGTCCTGCAGCCGGGTGTCGTCGCCGAAATACAGCTTCAAAATGGAGATGCCCGGCAGGCTTTTCGAGGCGACCTGTTTCACCCCCAGCAAGCCGCTGGCGGCGGACTCCAGCGGACGGGTGACGAGCAATTCCACCTGCTCGGGCGACAGACCAGGCGCTTCGGTCTGCACCTTCACCATCCTGGCGGCGAACTCGGGGAAGACATCGGTGCGGGCGTCGCGCACGCCCCAGGCCGCCAGCGCCGCCAGCAGCACGGCCAATGCCAGCACCACCCCACGGCGGCGGATGCCCAGCGCGATCAGCGCCGCCTGCAAACCACGCGCGCGCGCCATCAGTCGTCATCTCCGCCGCTTGCCGGCAGGGCCTGCGGTCTGGGAGTGCCCCCAGGCCGCCGCGTTGCAGCGGCCGCCCCCCGAGGGGGATGAGAAAACTTGGGGCGGCCCGGCGTTTTCTCATGAGGTGGCGTCAGCACCAGCCCCGCGCCGCGCGTCACCACGTCCAGCGCGCCCCAGCCCGGTTGCACATAGCCGCCTTGCAGCGGCCAGGCGGTGGAAACGGCGCGCGCACTGAACCGCCACGCAGGGTCGGCAGTCTTCGAGGCGACGAACACCACGGCCTGCCCCCCTGTCCACACCACCGCACTCGCAGGCAGCCGCACGCCCGGTTGCGCCAGCGGCGACCGCACCTCGGCCGGCAGTTCCAGCCCCGGCATCAGCCCGCTCGCCGCGGGCGCAATGAGCGCCTCGCGCAGCCCCTGCAACTGGCTGGATGCGGCGGCCGCCGGGCCGACGACGCGGGCCTGCACGGGATTTTGCCCGGAGGGAAGATGCAGCCACACCTGCGCAGCCGCGGGCAGCGATTGCCCAGGCAGCAGGTTGAGGTCCACGACCAGCGCGTGCCCGCTCAGGATGGACTGGCGCAGCCGCGCGTCGCCGAGCAGCCGCATCGCCAAAGCCGGGCCGAGATCCGCCGTGAGCCGTGCCCGTGCCAGGCCGAGCGCGGCCTGCGCGCTGGCCACTTCGGCCTGCGCCTGCGCTGCGGCGGCCTGAGCCTGCTGCACTTGCGCCAGCGCGATGTTCTGCCCGGCCTCGAACAGCCCTTGGTCGCGCCGCGCCTGCAACGTGGCGAGCCGGAGCCGGCTTTGCGCCACCGCAAGCTGCGCCTGCGCCGCCTGCTGCGCGCTCAGCCCGCGCAGCCACACGGCCGGGCTCTGCACCGTGGCGCTGGCGGCGAACTGCGGGTGATAGGGCGCGGGTGCGAGATGCTCGATCTGCAGACCGGCAGAGGCCTTCTGTGCGTCGCTCCACACCACAGGGCGCGGCAGGGCGGCGCGCGCAGCAACTGCGGCGAAGGCGGCGAGAAGCAGACAGGCCGCGAGCCGGGCGCTGCTGGAAATCCGTTTGAAAGGCGTTTGCATGCGGGTTTGGGGCCGGTTCAATGTTTCCAGACGACGCGGGAGAGATGAGTTGCGGCTGGCGGCGACGCGGGATGTGGCGATGGGTGAGGGGATCGGCGTTCATCGAGCGACGAAATTGGCTGCTGCAATGCCGCCAGCAACGCGCTGAATGCGCGCCACTGGGCGGCCCGCGCCTGCTGGCCCGCCTGTTGCGTGGACAGCAGCCGCAGCCGCATGCGCAGGGTCTGTACCGGGCCGATCAGGCCCTTGGCTTGCGCGGCGACGTCGGCGTCGAGCAAGGCCTGATTCACGGCGATCGACTGCTCGCTCTGTCGGGCCTGTTCCTGCGCGGCGCCCAGGTCGGTATCGGCCTGTTCGATGCGCGCGAGCACTTGCGCCTGGATTTGCTGCAAGACGGCTTCGCGCTGCGCCAGGCGGGTGCGCGCCGCGGCGATCTGGCCCTGATGCTGGTTGAGCAGCGGCAGTGGCAAGTGCGCCGCCAGGGTCAGGCGGTTCACGCCCTGATCGCGCTGGGCTCCCGGGGCGATCGACGGCGCGCCGCCCCAGCGCAGGGACTGCGCCGATTGCAATGCGGCCTGCGCCGCCTGCACACCCTGCCAGGCAGCGCGCACGCTGTCACGTCGTTCCAGCGCCTCGTGACGCAGCCGGGCCAGGCAGGCCGCGCCGGGGTCCGGCGGAGCACGATCCAAGGCGGAAAAATCCATCGTCACGCCCTGCAGGGCGCTGTCGGGCAGGCCGATGGCCGCAGCCAACGCCACCCGCGCGGCCTGCTGCGCAGCGAGATCGCGGCTTTTTTCCAGCGCGGCTTGCTGGGCGGACTGCTGGGCCAGCGCGGCGGCCAGCGGCGAGTCCATCCCGGCCTGCGCCCGCGCGGCGGTACGGCCCTGCAGCGCGAGGGCTGTATCGAGCACCCGTTGTTGCAGGCGGACTCGGCGGCGCGCGCTCCACAGCGCAATCCCCGCCTGTTGCACCTGCGCGAGCACGCGCCAGCGCACGTCGCGCAGCAACAGCCGCGCGGCGCGCACGCCGGCTTCGGCCTGCGCCGTCTGTGCCGCCCGCCGGGTTTGCGACTGCAGCAGCAGACCGATGGCAGCGCCCACGGTCCACGGGCTGCGCGCCATCAGCGCTGCGGCGCTGCCGTATTTCAGACCGAGCTGCAGGCTGGGGTTGGGGTATTGCCGGGCGATCTGCAGATCGGCTTTGGCCAGTTGCACGCTGGCGCGGCTCACCCGCAGGTCGGAGTGGAAGTACAGCGCGGCCAGGCCCAGGCGCTGCAGCGTCCAGGGTTGACCGGCCGTTTGCGGCATGCCGGTCTGCAAGGCCATGAAGCGCAGCAATCCGGGATCGCTCAGGCTGCGGCGCTCCAGCGCCCGAGCGCTACGCTGCGGCGTGACGCGAGACTGGGGCGGCGGCACACTGGCGCATCCGCCCAGCAGCGCGGCGAGCAGGAGTTTGGAAGCGGCGCGGCGGCAGGCAAAGGCAGGCATGACGCCATGCTGCCTTGCAGACGCTGGCCTGCAGATGAAGCCTGCATGACGATTCCGTCATGTTGCAGACGGATACGCGACCAGGTGACAGATGATTGACAATCGCCCGATGCGCATTCTCATCGTCGAAGACGAAGCCAAGACCGTTGCCTACCTCAAGCGCGGGCTGGGGGAGAACGGCTTCGTGGCCGATGTCGCCGGCGACGGCACGGACGGCCTGCATCTTGCATTGACCCAGCCGTATGACCTTGTCATCCTCGACGCCATGTTGCCCGGGCGCGACGGCTGGAGCGTGCTGCGCGAACTGCGCGCGCGACAGACCACGCCGGTGCTGATGCTCACCGCACGCGATGGCGTTGCCGACCGGGTGCGCGGGCTGGAACTCGGCGCGGACGATTACCTGGTCAAGCCCTTTGCGTTTTCGGAATTGCTGGCGCGGGTGCGCAGCGTGCTGCGGCGCGGCCCCGTCCGTCTGCCTGAGGTGTTGGATGTGGCCGATCTGCGCATCGACCTGCACCGCCAGCGTGCCGAGCGCGGCGGACAGCGGCTGGCGCTCACGCCGAAGGAATTTGCGCTGCTGACGCTGCTGGCGCGGCGCGCGGGCGAGGTGCTGTCGCGCACCCTGATCGCCGAGCAGGTGTGGGACATGAATTTCGACAGCGACACCAATGTGGTGGATGTGCACATCCGCCGCCTGCGCAGCAAACTCGACGAGCCGTTCCCGGCGCCCCTGCTGCACACCGTGCGCGGCGTGGGCTATGTGCTCGAGGCGCGCGATGACGAGTAACACAGGGCCTCTGGCTTCCTCTGCATCGGCGTCCTTTGCCGGGCGGGCTGGCAGGGAGGGCGGGAGCGGGCACTGGCTGCGTTTCGCCCTGCATCGCCTGCGCCAGTATGGTCTGCCGCCACGTTCATTGGCGGTGCGCATGGCCGTCGCCTTCGCACTCACCCTGGCCCTCATCCTGCTGGCCGCGAGCAGTTGGGTGTACTGGGGCCTGAGCGCGCGCATGATGCAGGAAGACCGCGAATCGGTGCTGCGCAAGCTCGACACCGTGGCCGCGCTGCTGCAAATCCACCCCGTGCAGAGCGACGAGGTGCGGCAGGAGGCCTACCTCAAGCTGCCGCCGGATGCGCCGCGCGACCTGTTTGTGCGTCTGCGCAGCGCGAGCGGCGCGGTCTTGCTGCAGACGCCAGGTTTCAATCCGGACTTGACCGCCGCGGACTTTGAACCGCCCGATGCGCGGGGATCGCCGCAATTGCACAAGGTGCATCTGCGCCACGATCTGCATTACCTCACGGCCATGTTGCCGCTGACCGCACGTGCCACCGCGGCAGCGGCACCCGAGGCCATGCGCCTGGACGTGGCGCTGAACCGCACGGCGGAGTCGCGCATCCTGGCCGACTACCGCGTGCGCCTTGCGGTGGTGCTGCTCGCGGCCATCATTACCGCTGCGGCGGCGGGCTATGCCATAGCCTGGCGCGGCCTGCGGCCTTTGCGTCACATGGCCGATGCAGCGCGCGATATCGGCGCTCAAGACCTGCATCGTCGGCTCGACACCCGCCTGCTTCCCGATGAGTTGCAGACCTTGGGTCTGGCCTTCAATGCCACCTTGCAGCGGCTGGAAGAATCGTTTGGCCGCATCTCCCAGTTTTCTGCCGACATCGCGCATGAATTGCGCACCCCGCTGACCAACCTCTGGGGCGGTCTGGAGGTGGCGCTGGGCAGGCCGCGTGAACCGGCGCAGTACCGCGAGGCGCTGGAGTCGGCGGTGGAGGAATGCGCGCGGCTGTCGCAGATGATCCAGACCCTGCTGTTCCTGGCGCAGACCGAACATCCCCATGCCGAGCTGCGGCTGGATCGACTGGATGTGGCGCATGAACTGCGCGTGCTGGCCGAGTTCTACGAAGTCACCGCGGAGCAAGCCGGTGTTCGACTCGATGTCCACGCCGCATCACCCCTGTTCCTGCAGGCCGACCGCATGCTGCTGCAGCGTGCCGTGGCCAATCTCATCGGCAATGCGCTGGCGCACACCCCGCGCGGCGGCACGGTGACCCTGTCTGCTCGTCTGCAGGACAGCGGCGTGCGCATCGAGGTGGTCGATACCGGCTGCGGCATCGCCGCCGAGCACCTGCCCTATCTGTTCGACCGCTTCTACCGCGCCGATGCGGCGCGCAGCCGGGGCGGGCTTGGTCTGGGCCTTGCGCTGGTGCGCAACATCGTGCGCCTGCATGGCGGCGAAGTCAGCGTGGAAAGCCGTCTGGGCCAAGGGACCCGGATGATGCTGGACTGGCCCCTGCACTGCAGCGCAGGGTGATCGCCCTGCTGCGGGCCAGACGATTCAATGGTTGCCGTGGCCGTTGCCTTGGCCATGATCCGGGCGTTGCCCCGGCGGCCCGCCGGGATGGCCATGGTCCGGGCGGTATCCAGCGCGCGCATCTTCGGCGCGAAAGCGCTTCCAGTGCGGGTCGCGCTCATGGCGATAGGCGCGGTCTTGCGCCCGCTGCCAGTCGCGGTCGTGGAACTTGCGCAGGCCCGGCGGAATGTGGGCGGCGGGGTGCCAGGGACCGCCGTAGTGCGGACCGGTGTACCAGCGTCCGCCGCTGTTGTAGTAGTACACCCCGCCCAGATAGAACAAAGGCTGCGAGACGCCGAGCGCGACATAGCCGCCGAATTCGGGCAGCCAGATCATGGTGGGCGGCGCTGCAATGACGACGGGCGGGGGCGCATACACCGGTTGCGGCGCCACATAGACAGGAGGCGGCGTGCCGATGTCGAGCTGAATGCTGACCGGAGGGCCTTCGGCGCGCGCGGGCAAACCCCATGCGCCCAGACTCAGGAGCAGGGCGGTGAGTGCAAGATTGGGTTTCATGCAAAGGCAAGGGAAAGTTGACAAGACGGCCACGCCATCGAACTGAAACGTGCAGGCCAAGCTTACAGGACTTGAGCCCGAAGCATCTTGCTTACACTGCGGCAGCCAACAAAATGCACTCGAACATGACCACCACCGCCTACCTTCTTACTCTCGACGGCCACGACCCAACCGGGGGATCGGGACAGACGGCCGATCTCGCCACCTGGGCCGCGCTGGGCTGGCGCGGCGCGAGCATCATCACGGCGCTGACGGCGCAGAATTCCTACGGTGTACAGAGCGTGCAGGCCACAGACGTGACCGTGCTGCGCAACAGTCTGCGTGCCTTGCTGGCCGATGGCGAGCCCGCAGCGGTGAAGATCGGGATGATCGGCCATGCTGCCGCGGCCGAGGAGGTGGCGCAGTTCATCGAGGCGCGGCAGTGTCCGGTGGTGTGGGATCCCCGGCTGACCTCGGCGGATGGTTGCGAGCTCTGGATTCGGGCGCATGGAGGCGGTCTGGCCATGCGCCTGGCGCGCCGCGCCGATCTCATCACGGCCAACCGCGCGGAAGCCTGCGCGCTGCTCGATCTGCCCGTCTGGGAGGTGGGGCCGCCCACAGCCGCCTGGATCAACGCCATTCGCAGCCGCTGGCTGGAGACAGGCGGGCCGCACCGCGCCGTGGTCGTCAAGGCAGGCCATACCTGGGGAGTGCACAGCACCGACTGGGTGGTCACACACAGCACGGTGCTGCCGCTGGTCGGCCGCCGCCTGCCGCGCAGCGCGCATGGCTCGGGCAATGTGCATGCCAGTGTGTGCGCCGCGCGCCTGGCCGAGGGCTGGAGCGCGCTCGACGCCGCCGCCGAGGCGCAGTTGCGCGCGCATGCCGGCATCGATCAGGCCATCGCGATTGGGCCGGGCCGGCCGATGACCCGGACCGATGCGCGGGCCGACAGCGGCGATCTGCCCTGGCTGCCGCTACCGGGCCAGTCTGAAGAGCCGCCGCCCGATTTCGCGCGGCTCTCCGGGCAGATCGGGTTTTATCCCGTCGTGCCCGACGCCGACTGGGTGCTGCGGCTGCTGGAGTGGGGCGTGTGCACCCTCCAGTTGCGCATCAAGGAGATCGAGGGCGCGGCGTTGCGCATGCAGATTCGCCAGGCCGTGCAGGCGGCGCGCGAGGTGCCGGGCACGCAGTTGTTCATCAACGATCACTGGCGCGAAGCCATCGAGGCGGGCGCCTATGGCGTGCATCTCGGGCAGGACGATGTGCATACGGCCGATCTGCCCGCCCTTCACACCGCAGGGCTGCGTCTGGGGCTGAGCACGCACACGCCCGGCGAGATCGCCCGCGCGCACGCGCTGCGGCCTTCCTACATCGCGCTGGGCGCGGTCTTTCCCACCACGCTCAAGGCCATGCCCACCCGCCCGCTGGGTCTGGAACGGCTGGCGCAGTGGCGGCAATGGCTGTCGCCACGCTATCCGGTGGTGGCGATCGGCGGCATCACCTTGGCGCAGATGCCGGCGGTGCGCGCCACCGGGGTGTCGGGCGCGGCGGTGGTCAGCGCCGTGACGCAGGCCGCCAATCCGCGGCTGGCGGTGCGCGAAGCCCTGCACATCTGGCCGGCCTGCGCCGATGAAGCGATGGCGCAGGCGATGGTGTGAGGCGAAAATTGCTGCGCCCGGCACCCGGAGGCTAGGAGAGTGTCGGGCTTGGGGATCGCGGGCCGAACGAACCCCAGGCGCGCCATTGCGGGGACGCGCCGCGCATATCGCCAGAAAGATGAAACCTTGCGCCTCAAGGCTGCGCCGCTGCAGCCCGGGGAGAGCCGACGATTTCGGCGCGCAGGCGGTTTTTCAGTATCTTGCCGGTAGCCCCGAGCGGGATGGCCGCAACGAACACCACGTCGTCCGGAATCATCCATTTCGCCACCTTGCCTTCGTAGAACTTCAACAACTCGTCGCGTTCGAGCGCGGTGCCTTCACGCTTGACCACCACCAGCAGCGGCCGCTCGTCCCACTTCGGGTCGGGGCGGGCGATGCACGCGGCCATCGCCACGGCCGGATGCGCCATCGCGATGTTTTCCAGTTCGATCGAACTGATCCATTCGCCGCCGGACTTGATCACATCCTTGGTGCGGTCGGTGATCTGGATATAGCCGTCGGCGTCGATGGTGGCCACGTCGCCGGTGGGAAACCAGCCGTCCTGCAGCGGGCTGGGTGCGTCGCTGCGGTAGTAGTCGCTGGCGATCCACGGCCCGCGCACCAGCAGATTGCCCGCCGACTTGCCGTCCCACGGCAGGTCGCTGCCGTTGCCGTCGACCACGCGCAAGTCCACGCCGAAGATCGGCCGGCCCTGTTTGCCCAGAATGGCGAGCTGCGAGGCCTTGTCCAGGGTCAGATGTTTGTTCTTCAGGCTGCACAGCGTACCCAGCGGGCTGGTCTCGGTCATGCCCCAGGCGTGCAGCACGCGGACGTCGAACTCCTCCTCGAAGGCGCGGATCATGGCCGGGGCAGCGGCCGCGCCGCCGATCACGGTGCGCTTGAAACTGGGCAGACTGAGCCCGCTTGCGCGCATGTAATTGAGCAGCCCCAGCCAGACCGTGGGCACGCCGGCGGCCAGGGTCACACCCTCGTCGCGCATCAGTTCGAACAGCGACTGGCCGTCGAGGGCCGGGCCGGGGAACACCAGCTTGGCACCCGTCAACGCCGCCGCGTAAGGAATGCCCCAGGCGTTGACATGGAACATCGGCACCACCGGGAGCACGCTGTCGCGCGCCGACAGGCTCATCACATCGGGCAGCGCCGCGGCGTAGGCGTGCAGCACGGTGGAGCGGTGGCTGTAGAGCACGCCCTTGGGGTGTCCGGTGGTGCCGCTGGTGTAGCACAGCGAGGAGGCGGTGTTCTCGTCGAACACCGGCCAGGCGTACCGGGCGGGCTGTGCTGCGAGCAATGCGTCGTAGCTCAGCAGACCTGGAATGACCTCGGCCAGATCGGCGGGCAGGGCGTCGGCCTCGCACAGCGCCACCCAGTGTCTGACCCCAGGGCAACGCGGCGCGATGGCCTTGACGATGGGAGCGAAGGTGAGGTCGAAACACAGCGCGCGGTCGTCGGCGTGGTTGACGATCCAGGCGATCTGATCTGGGTGCAGGCGCGGGTTGACGGTGTGCAGGATGCGCTCGCTGCCCGACACGGCGTAATACAGCTCGAAATGCCGGTAGCCGTTCCACGCCAGCGTACCCACGCGGTCTTGGCGCGCCACGCCCAGCGCGTCGAGCGCGTTGGCGCACTGCTTCGCCCGCGCCCGTGCCTGGGCGTAGGTGGTGCGGTGGATGTCGCCCTCCACCCGGCGCGACACGATCTCGGTATCGCCGTGATAGCGCGCGGCGAAATCGAGCAGTCCGGAAATCAACAGCGGATGGTTTTGCATCAGTCCGAGCATGGCAGTCTCCGTGCGCCGGTCAAACCCGGCAATGTGTCGTGAATGAGAAAACGGTCGAAGTTTAGGCCCGAGTCATGAGCCATGCGCGCGTCGTCCGGCTGTCCATCCCCGATACACGGGCGGTATGGATCTCTCTCCCAACACCATCGATCGGGGGGGACAAATCCTGGGAACAGACCCATAGACTTCGCCTCAACCGTTGTTCGAAACGGACACGGCGGCAAGCAATCACGTCCGGTACGTTCTGCGGATCCCGGCGCACTGCCGCGCGTCACCGTCTCGATCGACGGCTCTGGAGCGTGAATGCCAATCCGGCGAGCCGATTCGCCAAGGGAGCTTGAAATGAATGTCGCAGCAAAGCCGAAGTCGTCCGAACTCCATCCGGGACCGGGTTTCCGCATCCGCAACTCCATCACCCGGCCCGCCCGCGAACTGATCGCCCAGTTCAGCGAGTTCCAGACGCCGGACATTTCCGACCTCATGAACCGGCTCTACACCATGTCGCCGGCCATCCGCAGCGTGACGCCGGAGCACCTGCGCATCTTCGGGCCGGCGTGCACGGTCAAGGTCTTTCCCGGAGACAACCTGATGGTGCACAAGGCCCTGGACATCGCCGCACCCGGCGATGTCGTCGTGGTCGACGCCGGCGGCTCGTCGATGAACGCGGTGCTGGGCGATCTGATCTCGACCAAGGCGCGGCATCGGGGCATCATCGGCTTCGTCGTCGACGGCTATGTCCGCGACATCCCCGACATCATCAAGCTGGACTTTCCGGTGTATGCCCGAGGCGTGACGCCGATCGGCCCGCTGCACCGCGGCCCGGGCGAAGTGAACTACCCGATCCAGTGCGGTGGCATCGTGGTCAGTCCCGGCGACATCATCGCCGCCGACCAGAACGGTGTGGTCGTGATTCCACGGGAGATTGCCGCAACGCTGCTCGACCGCCTGCAGCGTCGGCGCGAGGCCGAAAGGGACTACCTCGCCGCGGTCGCGCGCGGCGAGTTCTCGAACGCCTGGGTGGATGCGCTGCTCGATGAGGGCGGCTGCGAGGTTGCCGAACTGCACGTCCAATCGCAGCGAGCCGAGCTGCGCCCGGTGGCGAACGGTTGACGCGATGGCCTATGTGCACTGGCTGCGCAGGCTGCTGCGAGCCCGCGAACTCGCCGCAGGAGCACTCGGCCGGTCGGCGTCGTTCTCCACCCCCACGTCCGGATGGCATGCGCGCATGTGGCGCGATGCGGCCAACGCTCTCGGCGCCGAGTTCCGCGATCTCGGCTACGGGGTCAGCGAGTTCGCCCGGGATGGCCGCACGACGCGCATGCTCGAACAGCTCGTGATGCTCAACGACCCGGTCACCTTGCGCGTTACGGGCAACAAGCCGCTGGTCTACCGCCTGCTCGAAGCCGAAAGCGTTCCCACGCCGCCTTATCTCGAATTCAATCTCGACGGCATCGAGTCGGCGCTGGATTTTCTCGAGGCCCAGGCCGGGCCCTGCGTGGTCAAGCCGGCGCAAGGAGGCGCCGGCGGCGCCGGGGTGACGACGGGCGTGCGCGACCGGCGTACCCTGATGCGTGCCGCGGCCCAGGCGGCGCTGAGCAGCCGGCAACTGATCATCGAACGGCAAATATCGGGAGACCACTACCGCCTGCTCTACCTCGATGGCGAACTGCTCGACGCCGTGCGCCGCCCGCTGCCCAGCGTGGTCGGAGACGGTCGCAGCAGCGTGGCCGGACTGATCGAGGCGGAGAACGGCCGACGTCGGAGGCTGCTGGGCCAACACATCCTGAAGCCGCTGGAGATCGACCTGGAGTGCGAGTCCGCGCTGCGGGCGAAGGGCTTGTCGCTGCGCGCCGTCCCGCGCGCCGGGGAACGCGTGATCGTGCGCAAGGTGTCCAATATGAGCGGCGAGGCCGATGGCGAATCGGTCCGCGACGCGATCGGCGATGCCTTGATCGATGAGGGCGCCCGCAGTGCGCGCGCAGTGGGAGCGCGGTTTGCAGGAATCGACGTGATCACCGCCGATCCAGCGGTCGGCCTCGCAGCCAGCGGCGGCGCGATCATCGACATCAACGCCACTCCAGGGCTTTTCTATCACTATCAGGTGCGCAACCGGGATCAGGCCGTGGACGTGGCCGTGCCCATCCTGCGCGCCCTGCTCGGCCTGCCGAATCCAAGTTCACGAGCGGCTGCGACACCGTTGCCGCAGACCAGCCTCGTCGGGGAGACGACATCATGACGGCACGCGCCGAAAAACCTCCGGTCATTCTGCTGGGAGGTGACATCAACGTCCTGTCGGTGGCGCGCCGGCTGGAGCCGATCGGCGTCGACGTGTACGCCCTGGGAACCTCGGCCAGCCTGGCGTTCTCTTCGCGCCACGTCCACGGCATCGACTTTCCGCCGAGTTCCGAGCCCGGCGACGCCTGGCTGCAGTGGCTGACGGGCCCGAAGGCTGCCGCACTGCAAGGCGCCATCCTGCTGCCTTGCAGCGACGACGGCATCACCCTGGTGGCGCGTCATGGCGAGGCGTTGCGGCAGCGTTACCGCCTGACCGAAGGCCGCCCCGACGTGCTGCTCGCGCTGCTCGACAAGGTCGAGAGCTACGACCTGGCGCAGCGTGCCGGCGTGCCCACGCCCAAGTATCGCGCGGTCCGCAGCATCGAGGAGGCCGTTGCGGCAGCCCAATGGATCGGCTACCCCTGTGGGCTCAAACCCCGCCTCGGGCATGTGTTCCGCCGCAGCTTCGACGCCAAGCTGTTCGTCGTGGACGACCGCACCGCGCTCGAAGACGTCTATCGCACGGTGCAGACGCAGGATTCCGAGATGCTGATGACCGAAATCGTCCCCGGACCCGAGGACGCCTACAGCAGTTGCTTCACCTATCTGGACGACAGGCTCGAACCCTTGTTCGTCCTGACCAAGCGCAAGATCCGCCAGTTCCCGCCGGGCTTCGGCCTGGGCACCTGCCACGCCACCGACTGGAACCCGGAAGTGGCGGAGCTGGGACTGCGCTTCCTGCGCGGCTGTGGACTGTCGGGCCTGGCCAACGTCGAGTTCAAGCGCGACTCGCGCGACGGCCAGTACAAGCTGATCGAGTGCAATGCGCGCTTCACGCTCAACCACGAACTGCTCGAGGTGGCCGGCGTTCCGGCGGCGCGGATCGTCTACAACCGCCTTGCCGGATTGCCGCCGCCGAAAGTCGCGCGGTATCGGCGCAACGTCCACGTCCTACTCCCGATGGCCGATTTGCGGGCGTTTCGTGAACTGCGCCGGCGCGGCGAGATCACTGTTTGGCAGTGGCTGCGCAGCCTGCTGCACGTTCCACATTTCCTCGTCTTCCGCTGGACCGATCCCGGCCCCTGGCTGCATGCCGTGCGGCGGTACTGGAGCCAGAAGCTGGCCCGGCGGCAGCAGCCGGCGCCGGCCGTCAAGAAGCTCACGTCCGAATAGGGGGTCGCCGATGCAACGCATCGCACCGCAGACCCATCGCCGCTTTGTCGTCGAAGCCGCGCTCGCGGCAGGCCTGAGCGCCGCCGACGCCGACATCGTGGCAGACGCGATGCTCTGGGCCGACCTGCATGGGCGCCCCGAACAGGGATTGATCCGCCTGCCCAACATGGTCACGCGGCTGCGCCGCGGCCTGATGCACTCCCCGGCCGGGATGCGATGGACCGAGGTGGCGCCTGCGGTCTGGCAACTCGACGCCGCCGACGGCGCTGGCTTCGTTGCGGGCACGCTGGCGATGCGGCGCGCCATCGACACCGCCAGATCGCAGGGCGTCGGGCTGGTCACCGTGCGCCGCAGCATCCATTACGGCGCAGCGGCCTATTACTGTGCGCTCGCGGCCGAGTCCGGCTGCATCGGGCTCACCTGCAGCAATGCCGTCCCCAAGGTCGCGGCGTTCAACGGCACCCGAGCGGTGCTCGGAACCAATCCGCTGGCTTTCGGCTGTCCGACGCGCGACGGCTATCCGGTGCTCGTCGACATGGCCATGAGTGCGATCGCCGGTTCCACCGTGCGCACGGTGGACGGCAACGCCGCCCTGCTGCCGCCGGATACCGCGCTCGACGCGCAGGGGCGCCCGACCCGCGATCCGGTCGCCGCAGCCGCGGGAGCGCTGCTCCCGGCCGCCGGAGCCAAGGGCTACGCCCTGGCATTGATGGTGGAGATCCTCAGCGGTGTGTTGTCCGGCGCGGCGGTGGGGCCGCAGGTCGGCTCGGTGCTTCACACCTGGGACCGGCCGATCGACGCCGGCCACTTCTTCCTGGCGATCGACATTGCCCGCTTCATGCCGCTGGACGACTTTGTCGCACGGCTCGGGGGGCTGTTGGACTGGATCAAGGCCTCACCGGCCGCGGATCCGGCGGCGCCGGTGCGCATTCCCGGCGAGGTGCGCGCCGAGTACGCGCGGCGCTATGCCGACGAAGGGGTGCCCTATACGCCGGCGATGATGCGTTCGGCGCAGGCCTTGATCGACGAGCTCCACATCCGACCCCCATGGGAAGCGGCGTAGGACCGCCGCGCCTGGAGAGCGAAAAAATGCGGCCCCGGCGAGATCGTGCTTGCCGATCTCGCCGGGCAATCCTTGGCGGAAGGTTCACCGGAGTTTGCGATCATTGCGCCTGTCGCTTGCGCCTTCCCGCCCATGACCGTTCCCGTCTCCGTCTTTGCGCCCGGACAATCCGGCCTGATCTGCGGCTATCTGTTCGATGCCCAGGGGCACGGTCGCCCGCTGGATCTGAATGAAGCCGCACGCTGGTTCGACGACGACGAAGCGGTGGGAGGCGACGCCCCCGTCGCCGGGCCGCCCCAAGACGGGGGCAGCCCCCTCGGGGGGCAGGGAGGGCGCAGCCCGAGCGTGGGGGCACCTTCCTCCTCTTCTTTCGTCTGGCTGCATTTCAATGCGGCCAATGTCACCGCGGAAAAATGGCTGCTGGCGCATCTGCCCCAGGCCGAGCATTGTTTCGAGACCCTGCGCGAGGGCGTGCGCTCCACCCGGCTGGAGGTGGTGGATCGGGCGCTGGTGGCCGTGGTCAACGACGTGGTGTACGACTTTGCACAGCGCGAATCGCTGCAGGTCGCCACGTTGTGGATGAGCGTGGAGCGGCGGCGCGTCATCAGCGTGCGCATGCAGCCGCTGCGGGCCATCGATCGCCTGCGCATCGCGGTGAAGGCCGGGGAGACTTTTTCTTCGCCGCTGTCGCTGGTCGATCATCTGTTGCGCGATCAGGCCGACGAGCTCATCGCCATTCTGCGCAGCACCGCGACCAAGGTCGATGTCATCGAAGATCACCTGCTGGCGGGGCGCCTGGGTCGGCGCCGCGTGCAGCTCGGCGCGCTGCGCCGCAATCTGCTGCGACTGCAGCGTCTGCTCGCGCCCGAGCCCGCGGCCATGTTCCGCCTGCTCAGCCGCCCGCCGCAAAGCCTCGGCCCGCAGGACTGGGAGGAGCTGCGCCACTCCACCGAAGAGTTCTCGGTGGTGCTGCGCGACCTTTCCGCCCAGCAGGAACGCATCAAGCTGCTGCAGGAGGAAATCGCCGCCAGCATCGAAGAACGCACCGGGCGCACCCTGTTCGTGCTCACCGCCGTGACCGTGGTGGCGCTGCCGATGAATGTCATCGCCGGACTGTTCGGCATGAATGTGGGCGGCATTCCCTTCGCGGATGACAAGGCCGGGTTCTGGACCATGGTGGCCGTGGTGTTGCTGGCCTCGGGCCTGCTCGGCTGGCTGCTGTTTCGGCGGCGCGACGATTGACCGGATCATCTCAGCGCGTGGTCTCGACCAGCCACATCGAGCCATTGGCCTTGACGCTTTTGTTCGACGACCACTGCGGATCGAGCACCGTATGGGCCGAAGGGACGCGAACCCACGCATAGGCGCCCGAGCATTGGTTGTAGCCGTTGTCGTTCTGCCCGCCCAGCGTCCAGTCAGCCGGGGCGTAGTAGGGGTTGTAGGGGTCGCGCGCGGAACTGCTGTAGGGCCTGTTCACCCCATTTCTGCACCCGCGCCGGGGGTCTGGGCGGAGGCAATGCGAGGCGCAGGCCGCGCCGTGGTGGTCTCCACCACAAGCGGACTGCAACGTGGCAGTGCGCCGCCCAGACC
>NZ_JAVERI010000038.1:0-5932 GCF_034007205.1 Thiomonas sp. | reverse complement strand
CGGACTTCCAGCCCGAATGGGCTCCGTTTTAGTCCATGATTTGCCAACAATCTTAACTGGACTCGATTTATACATTGACACCCCTATATAAAATGGTTATTATTGAACCATCCCTACAACAATTAACATTAAACAAGGAGTAAAAACAATGACAGAATTTGGAAGATTTGAAATTGATACTACAATCCATGAACCCCTTGGCGAAGTCCGCCAAACTAAAAAAGGATTTATTCAAAAGTGGTTGATTCGTGGTTCGAACGACGCCCAGGTTGTAACTGTATTTTCGAATGATCTTGAAACTCTCCGGCAAGAAACCATCACCGTACGTATCCCCGGGGATTTCTGTTTCGCGGTCGAATAAAATGCAATACACCCTTGAGATATTCACCCTTACAGGAAATCAGGTCGCTGATTATTTTTTCAGTTTAGGCATTTGGTTCGGCGTTATTGTCATACCTTTTGCAGCAATTTGCGCTATTATTTCAAGGTCTTAGCATGGAACCTATAATAACAGAGCTCGATTATAATTATTTGATGGGGTTATTCGGCCTTTGTGCTGGGCTGTTTGTGGTTTGGATAGCAACAAAGGCAATCTTATAATAAAGGAGGTGATTACATGGACTTGACTGCTCTTACGCTCAACACAGCTGACGTCGAAACCGTTATGGGGCTCGTTGTCGTGGGTCTGGCTGCTCTCTGGGGTTTTCGCAAAGTTATCAAAACCATGAACCGCTCATAATATCGGTTCAATAGCCAAAAGGGGCGGGGAAACCCTGCCCCTTTTTTTACTTTATAGGTGTCAGTTATGCGTTCCCTCTTATTTTTTTTAATTGGTTTTCTGGTACCTTGTTTTTTACTCGTTCCTTATTCTTATTCTGCTACAGTAATTGCCTATTACGGCCCATCTTCAAGCCCTGACGAACCTGCATATGTATGTATAACAGAGGGCAACATTTCTAGTCCTCCAGTATATATTGGTTCAACATATACAGCATATTCTAGTGTATTAGTAGGTATTACCTATAGGACTGATGCTTCTGTTTGTTCTAAGGTATCTGATCGTAATTTTCACTATTATTATGTTAAAGTAGAAAAGCGTGCCACTGGCTATTTTTATTTTGTATACGGTACTGATTCTGAATCTGAATATTTACCAAATCTTCCCACAAGTGAAAATGGCCACCAAGACTCTGACGAGGATGGCATTGATTGTGGTGGCTCAACTGGCGTCGAATGTCAAATCAGCTGTCCAGATGGGTTTATTTTAGCCAACGGTCTATGTTATAAGGCTTCGGAAAACCCATACCCTGCTGGCACCGAATATCCAAATGGTGAAATATCAGATGGCGAACCTTGGGTGCACCCGGGTATTGCTGCTGACCCTCTCCAGCACTCACCCGATTATGTACCAACTGCATCAGATTGGGAGGAAGTCCAAGAATATAACCCATCTAATGTAGGTGTAGGATCCGTTACTTACGACAAACAAGGTGATTATATTATACGCGACGAAAACGGGAATATTATTGAAGCTCAAATAATCGGTGAACATGTCTCACAAACCGATAATGATGACGGAACTACAACCACTATAACACAAGACAAAATATACAAAGATGGTAAAACCTCAATAACTTCAACAACTACTACGGTAAAAGATAATGCAACGGGTGAAGTCCTTACACAATACACCGAAGAACCAAGCGACAATCTTGCGCTAATTGGTGCAGGTCGTGGTAGTACCGAACCGGTTACCGGTGACCAGTACTCAAAAGGTGTGGAGTCTATAGTCGATGCAATAAATGGCGATCCGGACGTAGAAGATTCATCGTGGTCTGATCTTGAATATACTCAAACTGATATTGAATATGAACCACTTGATGAATCACAATATGATTATGAATCGTATATAGATAATTTCATTGACACTAACCATAATGTTGGATGGCTTTCTGTTATATCAGATTCAGGTATCCAAACATCAAATCCCTATTGTTCAATTGATGGCGAGATTTCTCTAGGTTCATCTACGCATACACTTTCTTTTTCTCTCTGTGAGTTCGAAGTTACGTTCCAAGCCATGGGTACTTGGCTTGCTCTCTTAGTCCAGATTTCTGCTTTGATTATTACATTTGGGGGGCTTGAATAATGGGTGCAATTGTTTCTGGTATCCGTTGGATTGCTCAATTTCTTGTTGGTTTTGTTGGTTCTCGTGCTGCTCAAAAAACTGCTGAATACTTAGCTATAAAGGGTTTGTATGTTACTCTTATTGTCACTGTATTGCCTTTTGCTTTAGTCAAGATGGGTACTTATCTTGTCTCTAAACTTTTTGCATATATATCCACTGAAACTCAATTGCTCACTCCTGTTATATTTGAAGCTACAGGTATGCTTGCGTGGTTGCTCAACTCTTTTCAGATTCCTTTCTGTTTTTCTGTTATTCTTTCCGCCTACGTTGCCCGATATTCCATAAAAACTTTTAAGCTTCTGCTTGTCTGGAAATAGACACAACTTGAAGAGGAAATAATATGGCTATTAAACATATTACTGGTGTACCTGGCACTGGGAAAACATACTTTGCTATAAACGATGTAATTTTAAGGTATTACAAGTTTTCAGATACCCACGTCGAATGGCAATATGATGATTCCAAACCTAACAAACCTGTACTTATCTATACAAATATTGAAAACCTAAAATTAACTCACGTCAACATTGATAGCTATTGTTCTTCTCATAACATTGATATATATACATTTTTTACAACTGATTATTGGGAACAATACATTGATTATAAAAACTATCAGATTGTAATTATACTCGACGAAGCCCAACGTTATTTCCCATCTTCTTACCGTCTCCGTGGCACACCCAAACCCGGCGAAAACCCTCTTTACTGGTTTCAATACCACCGTCATTTTGGTGCTGATGTCTATGTAATAACCCAAACATACGATGCAGTTTGCCGTCATGTTGTACAGCTCGCTGAGTATGAGATTCATGCTATTACCAAGGTTTATTCGGTTGGCAATTCTTTCCGCTATGTTTTCCGCACCGGTCTTCATCCCGACGATATCGTTGCCCGTAAAACCTTTAGATATGACAAGCGTGTTGGTATGCTTTATCAATCTTTCATGTCTGATTCCGATGATTCACGTAGACCCTATCCCTTGCGTAAGTACACATTATTTTTTGTATTCCTTGCCCTTTTGCTTGTTTTCGGAGTCGTTCGTTTCGTCGGCTCTTTTGGACATCCAGGGGAGCAGACGCGAGACCCGCGCGGCGGGGAGCCGACCGTGGCGGAGTCCTCGCGTGCTGCTGCATCCTCTAAACCCTCTGAGCCTGTCAAATCAGCTGCACAAAGGTCTGCGCCAGTACCTCAATCACAAATCAAGCTACCAGATAAGCAAGTCGTTGTGGATACGGGTGGGTTTTGGCAAGGTGATGAGTTAATAGCGATTGAGTTCTACGGCGATTTAATACCTGTTAATGAGTTCGGTTTTTCCTTTCGGTCTGACCGCGGAAATAACCGCGTCCGGGTTTGGCTCCCGCAGTCCTTTTTGGATGATATCCAGGTAGCAAAAAACAGGCGTTATTACAAATCCGGGTCAGGCTGGCAGGACATTGAATCAGCTCAATATACTCCTGACCGCAATTACTCCAACTACAACGATGCACAGCTGGAAAAAAATTCAGCACGACAGCAAGAGACAACTCGCAGGCAACGAGCCCAGGAACGTATAAACAGGGATTTGCCATTTTAAAAACTCGCATTATCTTGCATTATCTTGCATTATCTTGTTGACACACCCAACTGTCTTTGGTATTATCATATCAAGACGTGGGGAACAACAACAACTGAAAAGGAGAAACGAAATGAAATATTACTATGTACAAAAAGCGCAGGAAATTTTCCCGATTTACGGAGTAACCTCCATCGAGGAGGCCAAGCAATACGTTGCTGAGGAAGATCATGGCCGTATCATAGAAACTGACGAGGCGGTTTATATGAACCCCAGAACCGGGAGCGTTGACTTCGCAAGCGAGTGGGGCGATTTGAGCGACGTTGTGGAGGTAATTTACGAAGAGGACGCCTGGCGCGAGGCGTAGGCCGGATGGCACCGGGAAACTGATAAAGCAATAACCACCCAATACAAGCCCCCGCTCAGCCGGGGGCATAAAATGAGGAAGCAACTCGCAAGCAACTCTCAAGCAACGAGTCCAGGAACGCATAAACAGGGAACTACTATTTTAAACACATAACCCAGGGGGGGGTTACATCATGGCTATTCGACTTTCAAAATCCAGTATTTCAAACTTAAAAATCAGTGAATCTGTCGTGTTAGAAGAAACTGTATACGGTTGTTATCTAGTGGCATGTATCTTGGATGGTAACCGATCTTATCTATATGGCACTGATATTATTGTATATCCCACATTGTGTCACGCGAAGCGGGCTGTACTTCGTCATGCTCCTCTTTGCTGTATCCGTGTGATGCTTTATGGAGCTTCTGAAGCAATCCCTTTATATTTTGCACAGTGATTGTTGCTTAGAGATGCCGGAGGCATGATTACAGCATATGCACCTGGCTTCGGTGTCTCTCTTTGTTCGTGCGTCCACCTCCGTTTGCTCCCCCTGTCCGTCACTTTGACTACCAAGGTTTTGATCTTTGGTTTTTATCGTTGGAGATTAAACCATGAAAAATCACTCAGTAACCCGCCTCTCTGTTGTGCCGCCTGACCATGCATTGCATGTACAGGCTCCACTATTTGCGGCGCCCCGAACCTGTAACACAGGGGCGCTTATTCCAAAAGCGTTTGGCGTCGAACTAAACAGCTTTAAAATTGACTGGCTAGAAATGACCGTTCAGGATTGTCTCTGGGAGGACTTTGTCGTTAAGTATTTGGGTTTATCCCCTGACGTATTCACCGAACAGGATTTTGGTAGGCATGGATACGTTAATTTGCGCACATACGGTAATGTCCAGCTCTGTAGTACGGATACAAAGCCTGAGCGAGGCACAAAAGTCATACTGCCAGCTTCGGCTCTCGATGAAGTGGCCCGCGATTCATGCGAAATTATACGCCTTGGTTTCAGCGATGGGGCAAGCTTCGCGCGTATAGATATCGCATATGACGATTACAGCGGAACTTTAACATTCGACCGCTTAAAACAGCATATCTATTCTGATGAGCTGGTTACGCGCTTTCGGACTGTCGAAGAAAAATGCCCCCGCTGGTTGTCTGGTGATAAAAAATATCAGCCCTCTGGTGAAGGTTTTGTTTTTGGGTCGTCTGCATCCTCTCGTACTTGTGTAATCTATAACAAAAAACTTGAACAGGAGTATCGCGCAATTAAAGCTAATCAGCCTTTACCCGAAACCCCTGATGGTGCCAGATGGTGGCGTGTAGAATGTCGTTGGCACAAACAAGCCGCCCTTGTCCTTGCCGAAGAAATAGCATTGCATGGACTAAAAAACGCTGGTAGCGTGATACGTGGTGTGATAGATTTTCGCGATCCCGACACCGACAATAGAACAACTCGCCGCGAGATATCCAGCTGGTGGGCTCGCCTCATGTCAACCGGTGAAATTATCCGTACTGGTATACAAAAGCCTATTACTACAATTACCCGTAAGTTGCAGTGGCTTATGCGTTCGTGCCGTAAGGCAATAGGGCAGGTTGGCGTTATCCTCGGCGAGCGAGTTATAAATGAGATTATGCAACAGGGTGCCCTCGAAACAACTCAAGAAGAGTGGTCAATGCTTAGATCAACTTATAAGCCACCACAAAGAGTAGGTTTCACGGACTTCCAGCCCGAATGGGCTCCGTTTTAGTCCATGATTTGCCAACAATCTTAACTGGACTCGATTTATACATTGACACCCCTATATAAAATGGTTATTATTGAACCATCCCTACAACAATTAAC
>NZ_JAVERI010000011.1:0-131882 GCF_034007205.1 Thiomonas sp. | reverse complement strand
ATAGAAATGCTGAGCGCGAAGCGATAAGACTGTGGAGAGGCTTGATGCGGCATGAGGCAAACGGCTCCTGAAAACACATGGGCTGAGGCATTGTGCCTGCGAGGGCGCAGCCGTTGTCACAGTACGGACATGGCGCCCAGCACCCGCAGACTAGCGACGTTGACTGAGAGTCGGCTTAAGACCGGCAAGCGCCCCGGCATGACCGACTTTGTCGCCCGCGCCAAATGGGATGCCTGGGACATATACAAAGGACAAAGGCACGCCCCGCGCCGAGGCCATGCACAACGACGTCGATCCCATCTGTTCTCTCTGACAGCCGAGTTCCGTTATCGTTTGTCACGATTTGTTCGTCTGATCCAGCGCAGAACGTCCTATGCTTCTCGCATGGATCATTCGGCCCACGCAAGGAGGATTCCCATGACCGATGCCAAAGCCTTCATCCACTTCGCCCAAGCCTTCCATCACGGCGAGGCCGAGCAGCACAGCTATGTCGTGGCCGTGGGCGAGCGCGCCAAGGTCGAAGCCTTGGCGCGGGCAGAGCACGCGCGGCTGCGGGGGGCTTACGGCATCGCCATCTACCGCACCCTGCCGGATGTCCCAACCCAAGAAAACTTCCGCCTGGTCGGCTATCTGTCGTCCGACATGGGCGAGAAGTGGACCTGCAGCCAGCCCGACGAATCGCAGCAAGCCGCCTGAACGCCTGCCGCACGCGGGCGCCGCGAACGGCTCCGCAACGCAACGCTCACGGCACCATGCCCAGCCAGCGCGGAAACGCCAGGCTGATTGCCGGTATATAGGTCACCAGGCCGAGAAACACCAGCATGGTCAGCAGCCAGGGCCAGACCGCCACGGTCAGCTCGGTGATACCCATCTTGGCGATGCCGCTGGCGACATACAGGTTCAGCCCCACCGGCGGGGTGAGCATGCCGATTTCCATGTTCACCACCATGATGATGCCGAAGTGAATCGGGTCGATGCCCAGATGTGCCGCCACCGGAAACAGGATCGGCGCCAGGATCAGCACGATGCTCGACGGCTCCATCACATTGCCCGCCAGCAGCAACAGCAGGTTGACCAGCAGCAAGAACACCACCGGCCCCAGCCCGGCGTCGATCATCCACTGCGCGATGCCCTGCGGCACCTGCTCGGAAGTCATCAAAAACGAGAACAGCACCGCGTTGGTGATGATGTAGAGCAGCATCGCGCTCATGTTCGCCGAGGCCAGCAGCACCCGCGGCACGTCGCGCAGCCGCAGGTCCTTGTAGACGAACACGGCAATGATGAAGGCATACACCGCGCTCATCGCTGCGGCTTCGGTGGGCGTGAACAGACCGGTATAGATGCCGCCGAGCACGATGACGATGAGCATCAGCCCCCAGATGCTGTCGCGCAGCGCCCGCGCGCGTTGTCCCCAGCTCGCGCGCGCCTGACGCGGATAGCCGCCGCGCCAGGCGCGCCACACCGTGACAGCGCCGAGCATGGTCGCCAGCATCAGCCCCGGCACCACCCCGGCCATGAACAGCGCGCCGATGGACGCATTGGTCGACACCGCATACATCACCATCACGATGGACGGCGGAATCAGAATGCCCAGGGCGCCCGAGGAGGTGATGGCCCCGGCGCCGAAGCGCGGCGGAAATCCGGCCTTGACCATCGCCGGCATGAGAATGGAGCCGATGGCCACCACCGTGGCCGGGCTCGACCCCGACACCGCGGCGAACAGCGCGCAGGCCATCACCCCGGCGAGCGCCAGGCCGCCGGGCCAGTGGCCGATCATGCTGGTGGCGAACACGATCATGCGCCGCGCCACGCCGCCGTGAGTGAGAAAGTTGCCCGCCAGGATGAAGAATGGAATCGCCATGATCTCGAAGTTCTCGATGCCGGTGAACAGCTTGAGCGCCACCGCCTGGATCGGCACGTCGGTCAGGGTGAACAAAAAGGTCAGCACCGTCAGCCCGAGGGCGATGGACACTGGCATGCCGGTGAGCATCAGCGCCACGAGCAGGGCGAAGATGATGAGCGCGTTCATGGCGCACTCCCCTGTGCGCCTTTTTGTGGATAGCGGGGATGAATGCCGTCACCCGCAGCGTCGCTTGGCAGCGGATCATCCAACCCCTCCACCTGCCCCGGATCGTGATGCGGCAATTCGCCGTCGCGCCGAAACCGCCAGGCCACCTGCAGGAAGCGATAGCACATCAACCCAGAGCCCAGCGGAATGGCCAGATACACCATCCAGGCCGGCCACTCCAGGTCGGGCGTGGTCTGCTCGGTCTGGCTCAAATGCCAGACGAAGTTGGCGCCGAAGGCGGCGATCACCCCGGTGAACAGCGCCCCGGCGAGCAGGCCGAACAGAATCACCGGCTTGCGCCGCGGCGGTGACAGACGATTGACCAGCACATCCACCCCCACATGGATGCCGGTGCGCACCCCATAGGCGGCGCCGAATTTGGCCATCCACACGAACATGAAAATGGTCAGCTCCTGCGCCCAGCTCAGGTTGAGCGAAAGCAGCCAGTCCTGCATGCCGGGAATGGCAAAACCGGCGAGGTAGCGATGCACCACGGCGACGAAAATGATCAGCGTCGCCGCCGCCATGAGCACGGCGATCAGCGTTTCCTCCAGCCGGTCGAGCAGGCGGTTGAACAGGGACAGAGCGTGCATGAATGCGGCCTCGTTTGAAAAACAAAAACTTCTGGGGCGCCGAACGCCGCAAATCAAACCCCTCCCCCGCTTGCGGGGGAGGTCGGGAGGGGGATGCCCACCCCAACCCGTCCAGTGACTGGCTTGCAAGCCAGCCCCGTTGCGACGGGGCAAAGCCAAGCAGTTGGCTTTGCCTTTTCCGCCTCCACCCCCACGAGTGGGGAGGGAGAGGACACTCCTCCCCCACTTGCTGGGGGAGGTTGGGAGGGGGAGATGCCCACCCCAACCCGTCCAGTGCCTGGCTTGCAAGCCAGCCCCGTTGCGACGGGGCAAAGCCAAGCAGTTGGCCTTGCCTTTTCCGCCTCCACCCCCACGAGTGGAGAGGAGAGATTTGCAGAGTTTGCGCAGGGCGCGGGCCGTCGTGAGAGCCCGGAGAACCTTACAGTTTGGTCGGATCGAAGCCGGTGGTCTTGAACACCTCGTCCATCAGCGCCTTGGGCACGCGCGACTGCGCCTGCTTGTATACCGGCGCCATGGCCTTTTTCCACGCCAGGCGCTCGGCTGTCGTCAGCGCCACCACTTCGCATTTGCCCGACTTGCGCACGGCCTCAGTGGCGTCTTCGTTGTCCTTTTTCGCCACCGAATTGGCGAACTCGGTGGACTCGGCCATCGCCTGATCGAGAATTTTGCGAATATCGGGCGGCAGGCCTTCCCAGAACTTCTTGTTCACGATCACCGCATAGCCCAGATAGCCGTGACGGGTCTGGGTCATGTATTTCTGCACTTCATAGAACTTCTGTGTGTAGAAGTTCGAAGGCGGGTTCTCGGTGCCGTTGACCACTCCGGTCTGCAGCGCCTGATACACCTCGGAGAACGCCAGCACCTGCGGAATGGCGCCGATGGCGCGCATTTCCATGTCGAGAATCTTGCTCGACTGGATGCGCATCTTCAGCCCCTTGGCGTCAGCCGGGCTCTTCAGCGGCTTGTTCGCGCTCATGTCCTTGAAACCGTTGTCCCAATAGGCCAGGCCGAGGATGCCCTTGGATTCGAGCTTGCCCAGCAGCGACTTGCCGATCGGCCCTTGGGTGATTTTGTGCAACTCGGCGTAGTCGTCGAAGATATAGGGCAGGTCGAACAGCTCGAACTCCTTGGCGCCCAGCGGCCCGAACTTGGCCAGCGAGGGCGCCAGCATCTGCACCGAGCCGAGCTGCAGCGCCTCGACCTCCTCCTTGTCCTTGTAGAGCTGGCTGTTGGGATAGACCTCCACCTTCACCCGGCCCTGGGTGCGCTCTTCGGCGAGCTTCTTGAAATGCTCGGCTGCGGCGCCCTTGGGCGTGTTGGGCGCCACCACATGGCTGAACTTGATGACGATGGGCTGCTGTGCGCGCACGACCGGGCTCAAGACCGAGCTCAAACCCAGACCTGTTGCGGCCAGTCCCAATCCGATGACTGCTTGACGACGTTGCATGGCGATCTCCGTGGATACGTTGTGTTGTGAAATCGATGTACTTTTTTGTAACGGCAAAGAGCATACGCCAGCCCCCGCCCGCCAGTCATCGGAAAATTACTGAAATGCCGCCTGTTCTAGTGCAGTGTTTCATGCTTGATGGAACAAATAAAAACGATGGATTTGGGGTTGGGGCAAGGCGCAAACCACAGCGATACCCGCAGGTATCGCGCGGATTTGCAACGCCGCCCCGGCGCCAAAGACGCGTTTTTATGTTCCAGATAGCGTGAAACACTGCACTAGGAGCCTGTGGGACTTGAGGATCGCGGGCTGCAAAAGGGCGGGGCGGCGCTCAGGCGTGGCCGTTGCGCATCGGCGGCTTGCCGCCGCCTGCGCGCAGTTCACGCGCGTGTTCATCGGCGCTCTGCTGGATTTTGCGGGCGAAAAACCAGACGAAAAACACGCCCATGCCGATGAGGAACAGAATGACGAGCAGGCTGAACAGCCCATAATCCGTACCGAACAAACCCTGCCAGGCTGAACCCATGATGTTCTCCTCCATGATTGAACTGACGCGACAGAATACTTGCACAAACCGTTTACCTTTTGACACAGCACAAACACCAACTGCCGCCTGGAGTCCGCTGTGAGCGCAGCGCGCATGGGTGTCGTCAGCGCCATCGCGCAGGAGCAGCAGGGCCTGCTGGAGAGTTTGCAGCAAGCACGCCGCGTGCGCCACGGCAGCCGCGACTACACCGTGGGCAGGCTGTGGGGCCGCGACGTGGTGCTGGTGCTGTGCGGCATCGGCAAGGTGGCGGCTGCGGCCACGACCACCAGTCTGATCGTCGAATTCGGCTGCGACGCCCTGCTGTTCACCGGCGTGGCCGGCGGCCTGGGCGCGCAGGTGCGGGTGGGCGATGTGGTGATTGCCGACCGCCTGCTGCAGCACGATCTCGACGCCCGTCCGCTCTATCCGCAATACGAGGCGCCCGAGACGGGTTTGAGCCGCTTCGACGCAGACCCGGCGCTCACCGAGCGCCTGCATGCCGCGGCGCAACGCTTGTTCTCGATGCGGACCGAAGCGCTGGTGGATGCCGATGTGCGGCAAGAATTCGGGCTGCACGCCCCGCGCGTGCATCGCGGTCTGATCATCAGCGGCGACCGCTTCATCTCCACGCTCGCCGACAGCGACGCGCTGCGCCAGGCGCTGCCCGACGCGCTCGCAGTCGAGATGGAGGGCGCCGCGGTCGCTCAGGTCTGCCGTGACTACGGCGTACCCTTCGCGCTGGCGCGCACCATTTCCGACCGCGCCGACGAGACCGCGCACCTCGATTTCGGCCGCTTCATCCGCACTGTGGCCAGCCCCTACAGCCAGGCCTTGCTGTCCGAGTTGTGGAGATCGGAGCTTACAGACGGGCAGGCAGATCCAGCCGGTCGGTAAACAGGCCGTCCACACCGGCGGCCAGCAGCGCGCGGGCCTGGTCTGCATCGTTCACGGTGTAGACGCGCAACTTCAGTCCGCGCGCATGCACCCTGTCCACCACCGCAGGCGTGACCTGCCGCCAATCGGTGTGCAGACCTTCTGCACCCAGCGCCACGGCTTGTTCCAGCGCGCCGTCTTCATAGGTTTGGACCAGATACGCCAAAGGTGCATCGGCGCGCAGGCCGCGCAAGGTCTTGCGCGCCGCCTGCAATGCGGCGAGGGAAAACGACGACAGCAGGGGCCGCGGTGCCGAAGGGTGCTGCGCCATCCACTGCGCCACGCGGCGCGCCACGGCCTCGCCGGTGCGCACGTCTTCACCGGGGCTGGGCTTGATCTCCAGATTGAGCCAGACACCGTGCTGCGCGGCGAAGTCGAGCACCTGATCGAGCGAGGCCGGGGGCTCGCCCCTGAAGGCGGCGCTGTGCCAGCTTCCGGCGTCCACCAGTTGCAGGTTTTCCCAGCGCCAGGGCGCCGCCGGACCGCGCGCGTCGGTGGTGCGGTCCAGCGTGTCGTCGTGCAGCAGCCAGAGCACGCCATCCAAGCTGAGCTTCACATCGCATTCAAACGCCGTGAAACCCGCCTTCAAACCCGTTTTGAACGCCGCCAGGGTGTTTTCCGGCGCCGCGCTGCCGCCGCCGCGATGCGCGATCCAGCGCGGCATCGACGATTCGATCATGGCTTGACCGCGCCGCATTGCGGCCCCAGCCAGCGCCCGCTCGATTTCATCTCGAACTGCACCGGGCCGGCCAGTTTGCCCTTCACTTCCGGCGGCAGCATGGCGTCTTCTGGCACGACCATGCGCCCCGTGCCGCGATAGACCATGCTCCAGGCGCGCGGCCCGGAAGCCTTCATCTCGCCCTGTATCGTGCCGACGAACCCGCCCTGCCCAGGCGTGGCCTTGCAGTCGCCGCGAATGCGCAGGGTATCGCCGCGGTCTTCGACCAGGCTGAAGCGGCAACCGCTGTCGTCCTCCTTGTTCATTTCATCGACCACGGCCTGCGGCGTGCGGGCCTTGGCCGCGTCTTCCGCGGTGATGCACTCCTTGTCCACGCCCGAGAGGTTATCGCGCATCTCCTGCAGCATCGGCCCCATTTGCGCCCGCTGCTGCGGGTTCATCTGCTGTAGTTGGGTCTCCACACTTTTGCGCATTTCCGCCATCAGGTCCACACCGTTGAACGTGGATTGGGTGCGCGTCTCCCACAGACCCGGCTCGGGCACGGTGAACGCCAGCGCGGCAGGCGCGAGAAGCAGCGCGCAGACGCCTGCTGCGGCAACGGTGCAGCACGACGAGACGCGCCGAAAACAAACCCTGTTCATCGTTCTCCTCCCTGAAAATTCAACCACCTTAGCGGCGGATTGTGACCGGCTTTTTGCTACGCCGCCTGCCTTCAGGTCAGCACCGAATCGCGCGCTCAAGCCGTTTTCCGCGCGGCCTTTTTCGCCGGCGCCCTGGCCGGGCGCGGCTCGAACTCGAAGCCGATCTTGCCGCCCGGCTGTTTCACCAGGAACGCCTTGAACTTGCGCCTGGTGCGCGCCGAGACGAAGCCGTCGAGCAGATCGGTGCGGCCTGTTTCCAGCAGCTTGCGCATCTGCTCGGGCTCGATGGGCCGCTGCAGGATGATCTTGCCGCTGCGGAAATCGCAGCTCGGCGCCGGGCCGACGCTTTTTTCGCAGACATAGGCATTGCCCGCCTCATACACCGCGGCGCCACACTTGGGACAGGCGCCCAGAGGCTGCTGCGCGCTGAAGTCGGGGGCTTCGCCGCCTTCGCCGCCGGGCGCGCTGTCGCCGAAATCGAATTCGAGCTTCCACTGCCCCGTGCCGCCTTCGCGCACCAGCTTGAGTTCGGCCGTGAAAGGCCGCCCCATCTTGCTGCGAAATCCGGTGAGCGGCCCGAGGTGCTTGTCGCGCAGCAGTTGCTCCACTTCGGCGATCTCGAACCTGCGCCCGCCCGGATGCTTGCCGATGGAAAAATCGCACTGCGTGCAGGCGAAGCGGTGGTAGTTCTCCTTGACCACGCCGCCGCAGTTCGGACAGGGCGTCGAGAGCGTGGCGTAGTCGCCGGGCACGGTGTCGCGGTCGAACTCCTTGGCGCGGCGCACGATGGTCTCGGTCATGCCGGCGATGTCGCGCATGAACTGCTCGCGCGTGATTCTCCCGCGCTCCATCTGCGCCAGCTTGTATTCCCAGTCGCCGGTGAGTTCGGGCTTGGTGAGCTCTTCGACCTGCAGCCCGCGCAGCAGGGTCATGAGCTGGAAGGCCTTGGCCGTGGGAATCAGCTCGCGGCCCTCGCGCACCATATAGGCTTCGCCGAGCAGCCCTTCGATGATGGCCGCGCGCGTGGCCGGCGTGCCCAGGCCCTTGCCCGACAGGGCCTCGGCCAGTTCCTCGTCCTCCACCAGCTTGCCCGCGTTTTCCATCGCCCCCAGCAGCGTGGCTTCGGTGTAGCGTGCGGGCGGGCGGGTCTTGAGCGCCTTGACCTCCACGCTCTCGGCCTGCACCGCATCGCCTTCGGCCACCGGCGGCAGATTGGCGTCGGCGCCCTGCTCCTCCTTGCCGTAGATTTCCAGCCAGCCGGGCTTGACCAGAATCTTGCCCTCGGTCTTGAACTGATGCGCGCCCACGGTGCTGATGCGCGTGGTCACCAGATATTCCGCCGCCGGGAAGAACACCGCCAGAAAGCGCCGCGCCACCAGGTCGTAAATCCTGGCCTCGGCCTCCGACAGCGCGCCGGGCGTCTGCGTCGTGGGGATGATGGCGAAGTGGTCCGACACCTTGGTGTTGTCGAACACCCGTTTGTTCGGACGGATGTAGTCGGCCTCGAGCGCACGGCGGGCGTGCGGCGCGATAGCCCCTCCCGCCTCGCCCAGCGCCTGCGCCGTCTGCCGCGCCACCGCGAGATAGTCTTCGGGCAGATGGCGCGAATCGGTTCGCGGATACGTCAGCACCTTGTGCCTTTCGTACAGCGCCTGCGCCAGCGCCAGCGTGGTCTTGGCGGAAAAGCCGAAGCGTCCGTTGGCTTCGCGCTGCAAGGAGGTGAGGTCGAACAGCGCCGGCGAGAGCTGGGTGGACGGCTTGGATTCGTCGCGCACCACCGCAGGCTGCCCCTTGCACGCGGCCACGATGGCCTCGGCGCGCGACTTGTCCCAAAGCCGGTCGGCGCGCGCTTCGGCATCTTCCCCGCGCTTGAATTGCGGATCGAACCACTTGCCCGCATACCCACCCGCCGGTGCGGCGAACTGGGCGTGCACCTCGAAGTAATCGCGCGCCACGTGCTTGCGGATCTGCTCCTCGCGCGCCACGACGATGGACAGCGTGGGCGTCTGCACCCGGCCCACCGGGGTGAGGAAAAAGCCGCCGTCGCGCGAGTTGAACGCCGTCATCGCCCGCGTGCCGTTGATGCCCACCAGCCAGTCGGCCTCGCTGCGGCTGCGCGCCGCGTCGGCCAGCGGGCGCATGTCGGCATCGCCGCGCAGACGCTCGAAGCCGTCGCGGATGGCCTGCGGCGTCATCGACTGCAGCCACAGCCGCTGCACCGGTTTGTCCAGCGCCTTCTTGCCCTCGGCGTATTGCAGGATGAGGCGGAAGATCAACTCGCCCTCGCGCCCCGCATCGCAGGCGTTGACGATGGTGCCCACGTCCTTGCGCTTGATCTGCCTGACCACCGCCGCCAGCCGACCCTTGGTCTTCTCGATGGGATTGAGATCGAAATGCGGCGGAATCACCGGCAGATGCGCGAAGCTCCATTTGCCGCGCTTGACCTCGAAATCATCGGGCGCCTTGATCTCCACCAGATGGCCGACCGCCGAGGTCACCACATACTGTTCGTTCTCGAAATACTCGTCGTGCTTGTCGAACTTGCCCGACTGCGGCGTGAGCGCGCGCACGATGTCTTGCGCCACGCTGGGCTTTTCGGCGATGACCAGGGTCTTGTTCATGGAGTGCAATCAAAGAAATTTGGCGATGCCCGCGATGTCTTCGGCGAACAGCTCGCCCGAATCGGCCATTTTCACCCGGCCGTCGCGGCCGATGACGAGGGTGACCGGCAGACCCGCGGGCTTGGGCAGCACCTTGGCCAGCGCGGGCGACAGCCACGCCACCGGAAAGGTGTAGTTTCTGGACTTGAGAAAAGGGGCAATGTCGGACGGCCGCTTGTCGATGGACAAGGCCAGCACCTCCAGCCCACGGCTGTGCTCCTTCTTGTAAAGCGCGTCGACATGCGGCATCTGCCGCGCGCAGAACGGGCACCACGTCGCCCAGTATTCGAGCACGATCACCTTGCCCGCCCAATCCTGGGTGTGCAGCGTCTTGCCATCCAGCAACTCCACCGTGGGCGGCAGCGCAAACACACTGCCCACCTTCGGCAGCGGCACGGCCTTCCTGTCTTTTTTCTCCAGCGCGCTGACCTGCTCGGCCACGCTCTGCGCCCAGGCGGGCGCGGCCACGGCGCCCAGCATGGCGCCCAGCCATTTCAACCCAGTACGACGAATTCGATCCATGATGACGGCTCCCTAGAATGCCTTGGTAACAGGAACGTTTTCGGGCAGCTTGTCTCCTCCGCCTCTCGCGTTCCTTTTTCTACTTTACCGAGTTTCCGTTTTCCCGCCACTGCGCCCGATGTCCAAACGCCGCCCCGCCCCTGCCGCCGCACCCGGCAACGGCCCGTATACCCAGGTGCGGAACTCGCCCATCCACGGCAAAGGCGTGTTCGCCCGCCGCCCCATCCGCGCCGGCCAGCGGCTGCTCGAATACCAGGGCGAACGCATCGACTGGCCCGAAGCCCTGCGCCGCCACCCGCACGACCCGGCCCAGCCCCACCACACCTTCTACTTCTCGCTGGGCGACGACACCGTGATCGACGGCGGCGTGCAGGGCAACAGCGCGCGCTGGATCAACCACTCCTGCGCGCCCAATTGCGAAGCGCAGCAGGTCGGCAGCCGGGTATTCATCGACGCCCTGCGCGACATCGCCCCCGGCGAAGAGCTGTTCTTCGACTACGCCCTCGAACTCGACGCCCGCTACACCGCCAAACTCAAGCGCGACTACGCCTGTCGCTGCGGCGCCCCCAACTGCCGCGGCACCCTGCTCGCGCCCAAGGGTCGCAAAGGCAAATGAGCGCACGCCTCTCCCCCTCCCAACCTCCCCCACGAGTGGGGGAGGTGAGAACTGCGCTTCGCGCCTTCTTCGGATGCCCTCCCGGCCTTCCCAACCAGTCCGCAAAAGCGCAGATCAACCCCCTCTCCCCCCGGGAGAGGGTTGGGGTGAGGGCTCGCACACCAAGGCGGCAAAGGCGCCTTTTTCATGTTCCAGATAGCGTGAAACACAGCACTAGGAGCCTGTCGGACTTGTGGCGCGGAAGGCGAAAATGGGCGGTGTGGATGCCATGTGGCGGCGGGTTTGCCGCCCCATAGCCGAAGCTATGGGGCAAAAAGCCGCTGCCGCAGGGCGCCGCACCGTCCATTTGCAGCACGCGATCCTCAAGTCCGACAGGCTCCTAGCCATGACCCATCCGCTCGCCTACCGCGCCCGCCGTCTGCGGCGCGACATGACCGACGCGGAGCGCCTGCTTTGGAGCCGCGTGCGCAATGGACAAATGGGCAGCAAATTCCGCCGCCAGGTGCCCATCGGCCCCTACATCGCCGACTTCCTCTGTTCCTCAGCGCGTCTGGTCGTGGAACTCGACGGAGGACAGCACAACGCTTGCCCGCAGGATGCGCTGCGCGATGCGTTTTTCCGGCAAAACGGCTACGAGGTTTTGCGCTTCTGGAACAACGATGTATTGGCCAATATCGACGGCGTGTTGCTGACCCTTCAATCGGCGCTTGAAGAACGCAAAGGCCAATCTCCCCCTCCCAACCTCCCCCAGCAAGTGGGGGAGGAGTGTTTGCTCCCTCCCCACTTGCTGGGGAGGGCTGGGGTGGGGAAAACGACCGCCGCCGACCCCCTCGCCCCGCTGCGCGCCCAGCTCGCGCTCAGTCACCCCGCCTGCACCGTGCGCTGGACGCCCAGCACCGGCTCGACCAATGCCGATCTGCTGGCCGAGGCCCGCGCCGGACGGCTCGACGGCCCGACGCTGCTCGTCACCGGCCACCAGACCGCAGGACGCGGACGGCAAGGCCGCCGCTGGGCCGACGAGGCCCAGGCCAGCGTGCTGTGCTCGCTGGCCTGGGCCGATCCGCGCAAGCGCGACCCCGGCCCGCTGAGCCTGGCCGTGGGCGTGTGGCTGGCGCAGGCGCTGCACGCGCTCGGCGCCGCGCAGGTGCGACTGAAGTGGCCCAACGACCTGCTCCTGCCCGATGCCGAAGGCGGCTGGCGCAAGCTCGGCGGCATCCTGGTGGAAATGGCCGACACGCCGCAGGCGCGCTGGGCCGTCATCGGCTTCGGCCTCAATCTGCGCGCCCCGCCAGATCAACCCCAGGCGGCGGGACTCGACGCCGCCGGGCTCGACCTGCCGCGCGAGGCCGTGCTCGCCGCCCTTGCGCCCGCGCTGCTGGGCGGCCTGCAACGCGGCCCGCACGGCGTGGCCGAGGCCCTGGCCCAGTGGGACGCGCTGCACGCCTGGAACGGCCAGGCCGTGTCGGTGCTCGATCACGGGCAAACGCTTTTTTCCGGCACCGCGCTGGGCATCGGCCCCGATGGCGCGCTGCGCGTGGACACGCCCGGCGGCGAGCGCCGCGTGCTCAGCGCCGACGTATCGCTGCGCCTGCGCGCGCAAGCAGCAGGCGCCGCAGAAACGGCAAAATGTCAGCGCTGAACGCCTCCAGTCCTGCCCGCCATGCGCACCCTGCTCCTCGCCCTGCTGCTCGTCAACCTCGTGTTCTTCGCCTGGTCGCAGGGCTGGATGGCGGGCGCAGGTCTCGGGCCGGTGACGCAGCGCGAACCGCAGCGTCTGGCCCTGCAAATCCATCCCGAGCAGGTGAAGATCACTGCGCTGGCAGGCGCCTCGGCCGCGCCTGCGGCCAGCGCCCCGCTGCCGGCGCCCTCCACCCCGGCCAGCGAGTCGGTCCCGCCCGCACCGGCGTCCGCACCGTCCGCACCGTCCGCACCGTCCGCACCGTCCGCACCGTCCGCACCGTCCGCACCCGCCCCCACGCCCTCCGCACCTGCGCCGCAGCAGGCCGCAGCCGATGCCGCACCCGCCGTCTGCCGCGAGATCGGCCCCTACGGCGCGCTGGAAGCCGCCGCGCTCGCCCAGGCGCAGGCCGCTCTGGCGCAGGCTGGGCTCCAGCCGCAAGTCGTCCAAATCCCCGTACCCGCGCAGTGGATGGTGCTGCTCGGCCCCTTCCCGAGCCGGGCCGAAATGCGCGCCGCGCTCGATCAGATCACCCAGCAGGGCAGAGTCAAGGTGTTCGCACCCGTCACCGACCGCCCGCGCTACGAGCCCGGCATTTCGCTGGGCGTGTTCGCCAACGAGACCGCAGCGCAGAAGCAATTGCAGATCGTGAGCAGGCAAGGCGTGCAGGGCGCCAGGGTGGTGCAGCGCAACGCCGGGCTGAACCGCACCGTGCTGCGCCTGCCCGCGCTCACCCCCGAGCAACTCGACGCACTGGAAAAAGTGTCAGGGCGATTGGGCGGCCAGACCGTCAAGACCTGCGCGACCGAGGCGGCTGCGCCGTAAACTTGCTTTCTCTGTCAGGGAGTCACCATGTCCGCCGTCCTGTCCCGACCGCATTTCACCTTCGAAGACTATCTCGCCTGGGAAGAAACCCAGACCGAACGCCACGAATACATCGGCGGCCAAGTCTTCGCCAGGACAGGAAGCAGCACCACGCACAACATCATTTCCGGCAACGCCGCCATCGCCCTGCGCACCCAGACACGCGGCACGCCCTGCCGGGTCTATATGGCCGACGTGAGGCTGCACGTGCAGGCCGCAGACGCCAGCTTCTACCCTGACGTGTTCGTCACCTGCTCGGCGGCAGACGCCGAGCGCCGCAGCGTGCAGCAAGACGCGCTGCTCATCGTCGAAGTGCTTTCACCCTCCACCGAGGGCCATGACCGGGGCGACAAGTTCGCCGCCTACCGCCTGTTGCCCAGCTTGCAGGCCGTGGTCTTCGTCGCGCAGGGCCAGCCTCACGTCGAGGCCTTCACCCGCAACGCAGACGGCTCTTGGACGCTGTTTGAGGCCAGCGGACTCGACGCCCAACTCACCTGCGCCACCGCCGAGCGCAGCTTCGTCTTCCCGCTGGCCGAGCTTTACGCCGAGGTCGATTTTTCCGCCGCGTCCGCTGAAGCGTCTACGGAGTCGGCTGCCAAGACGGCCGCGGCCAGTTCCGGCACATCGGCGTAAATCTCGGCCAGCGGCAGTTCGGCGTCCAGGCAGTCCAGCCGTAGCGCGCCCGCGGTACAGCGGGTCAGGTCCCACTCCTCCCCCGCTTCGCCATGCGCTCGGTGGTAGCGATCGACCGCTGCGCGGGTGCCGTCCACGATCAGATACTTCTGCACGCTCAGCGTTCCAACACCCCCTCCCCACCCCAACCCTCCCCAGCAAGTGGGGAGGGAGTAAATGCTCCTCCCCCACTTGCCGGGGGAGGTTGGGAGGGGGAGTCATTGCGCCCGCCATACTCTCACCCCTTGGCCAACCACGCCTGCGCCAGCCGCACCCAGAAGCTGCCGCCCAGGGGGATGAGGTCATCGTTGAAGTCGTAATTTGGGTTGTGCAGGGTGCACGGCCCTTCACCGTGACCGGGGGCGCGGTGGTCGCCGTCGCCATTGCCGATGATGAGATAGGCGCCGGGCTTCTCCTGCAACATGAAGGAAAAATCCTCCGCCCCCATCGACGGCACAAACTCATGCACCGCGTCCGCGCCCACCAGGTCCACCATCACCCGCCTGGCAAACTCGGCTTCGGCGGCATGATTGATGGTGGGCGGATAGTTGCGCTTGAACGCAAACTCGCAGCGCACGCCGAACGCCGCCGCGGTGTGCTCGGCCACTTCGCGCATGCGGGCCTCGATCAAGTCGAGCGTCTCGGGGGTGAAGGTGCGCGCCGTGCCCTGGATTTCCGCGAATTCGGGAATCACATTGGTCGCCTCGCCGGTATGGATCATCGTCACCGAGATCACCGCCGGGTCGAGCGGCGCGCGGTTGCGGGTGACGATGGTCTGAAACGCCTGCACCATCTGGCAGGCCGCGGGCACCGGGTCGAGGCCCAGATGCGGCATGGCCGCATGCGCCCCCTTGCCGGTGAGCCGGATGTGAAACTCATTGCTCGACGCCATCACCGGCCCGGCCTTGACCGCAAAATGGCCCGCGGGCAGGCCCGGCCAGTTGTGCATGCCAAACACCGCCTGCACCGCAAAGCGCTCGAACAGCCCGTCCTTGATCATCTCGCGCGCGCCGCCGCCGCCCTCTTCGGCGGGCTGGAAGATGCACACCACCGTACCGTCGAAATCGCGGCTGCGCGCCAGGTATTGCGCCGCCGCCAGCAGCATGGCGGTGTGGCCGTCGTGGCCGCAGGCGTGCATCTTGCCGGGGTGCTGGCTGGCGTGGGCGAAGGTGTTGAACTCGGTCACCGGCAGGGCGTCGAAGTCGGCGCGCAGGCCGATCATCCGCCCGCTCTTACCCCCGTCGCGGCCGTGAATCACCCCCACCACCCCGGTCTTGCCCAGGCCGCGGTGCACCTCCACGCCCCAGGCCGACAGCCGCGCCGCCACCACCTCGGAAGTGCGCAGCTCCTCGAAGCACAGCTCGGGATGCGCGTGCAGATCACGCCGCAGCGCGGTGAGCGCAGCGGATTCGGTCACGATGGAGTCGATGAGTGGCATGACGGTGTCCTATCGTCGGTCAGAAAGCATCCCCACCCCAACCCTCCCCACGAGTGGAGAGGGGGCAAACACGCCTCGCCCGCTTGCAGGGGAGCTTGGGAGGGGCATCGTTTGCATAGCGCAGCGCCGTTTGCTCCTCCCCCGCTTGCCGGGGGAGGTTGGGAGGGGCATCCGAAGAAGGCGCGAAGCGCTGTTCTCACCTCCCCCACTCGTGGGGGAGGTTGGGAGGGGGAGTCCCTTGCATGACCTTGCCCATGAACCCTTCATCCTTCTCATTGCGCATCCTCAAACGCGGGCATCCCGGCCTCAAACCAGCACGACGAGTTCGCCGTAACGCGCCTGCTTCGCGTCGTGCGTCAACAAGTGCATCGGTTCGGTCACGGCCTGCGCCACCAGCAAACGGTCGAAGGGGTCTTGATGATGCCGCGGCAGAGCCTCCACAGCGGCGGCGTGCTCGGGCTCGACCGGCAAAAAGCGATACCCCGCTTCCCGAAAATAACCCAGCGCCTCCTGGCCCGACACCGGCATATCCCCACGGCCCATACCGTGCCTGATCGCAATTTCCCACACCGACACCGCGCTGACCCATACCGTGGTGCGCTCCGACAGAATCATCTCACGCGCCCGGGCGCTCAGGCGGGCGTCGTCGGTAATGGCCCAGAGCGCCACATGGGTGTCGAGCAACACATTCATGACGGTTCGGCGCCGAGAAACAGCGCCGCCACTTCGGCGTCATGGGCGTCGATGTTTTCCGGGACGACGAAGCGCCCTTTCGCCACTCCCAGGCGCTTGCCCGCCCCGGTCCTGTCCATCGGCAGCAGCCGCGCCACGGGCTGACCGTTGCGGGCAATGACAATTTCGCGCTCGCGGCCCTCACCGAGCGATTGAATCAGACGCGACAAATGCGTTTTGGCGTCCAGCATATTGATGGTGATTGTGCTCATTTCGCTTCCCTCAATAGACAAGCTCGCCTTTTCGGCAAAGGGGCGAGAGGCTCAGCCCCCATGAGGCACAGCTTAGTCTGATCTGGCCAGGCGAGCAAAAACCCGTGAAATTCGCCATCCGCACATACCGGGCCGGATACCGCCGAAAAAGAACGGGGTCGCCCCGCAGATCGCCCCTCTTTTCGGGGAGGCTCACGCAAACTTCCAACAAGTCGCACCCTCATGCAGAATACGAAAGCCCGCCCTCAACGCACAGGACATCGCCATGCCCCCCATACCCGCGCTCAAGCCCGCCGTCAGCGTTGAAGACTACCTTGAAGGCGAACAGCTCACCGACATCAAGCACGAATACCTCGACGGCCAGGTCGTCGCCATGGGCGGCGCCTCGCGCAGACACGGCCTGATCGCCGCCGCGTTGGCCTTCGCCATGGGCGCACAAGCCCGCGCCCGCCGTTGTCAGCTTTTCATTGCCGACATGAAGGTGCGCGTCGAGCATGAAGGCGAAACGTTCTTCTACTACCCCGACCTCGTCCTCACCTGCGATCCAGAGGATCGGCACAACCTCTACTGCAACCGCCCCTGCCTCATCATCGAAGTGCTCTCCAAGGCCACGGAGCGCATTGACCGCCGGGAAAAGCGCCTCGCTTACGGCCTGCTTCCCAGCCTGCAGGAATATGTGCTGGTCGATCAGGACGCCCTGTGCATCGACCGCTACCACCGCACGCCCCAAGGCTGGGCGCATGATCGCCTCGTCGAAGGCGTACTGCGCCTCGACTGCCTTGAACTGGACCTTCCCCTGTCCGAGATTTACGCCGACATCGAATAGCCGGGCGGCGAGCCGGAAAGCGCGGCTGCGCGCAAAAAATGTCAATCGCAAGCGCCAGGCTGACAAAACCTGCCGGGTTGCGGCACAAACCGTCACCGTTTCACACGGACTTGCCGCAAAAGCCGTGAAGCATTTCACACAATCGTCCCCGCTTCAAAGCATGCTGCGCTGGTCTATGGTTTGCAAAGTCAGAATCGAGATCGCCGACAAGTCCGCCGTTCTGCCCACTTTCAAACCCGAGCCATGCGCCCCAATACCCAACGCGGCTTCACCCTCATCGAGCTGATGATCGTCGTCGCCATCATCGGCATCCTGGCGGCCATCGCCATTCCGGCGTATCAGAACTACACCATGCGCGCGCAGGTGGCCGAAGGCCTCAGTCTCGCAGAAGGCGCAAAAACTGCACTGTGGGATTACTACGTCCAGCACGGCAAGTTCCCCACGTCGAACCAGTCCGCGGGCATGGCCCAACCGTCTTCAGTCTCCGGCAACTATGTCAAGAGCGTGAATATCGCCAATGGATTGGTCACCATCATCTACGGCAAGAACGCCAACACCAATTTGAACGACAAGATCCTCTACCTCTCCGGGCGCTCGTCGGGCGACTCCCTGCAGTGGCGGTGTTATGCGCCCGCATCAGGCGGAGTGCCAAGGCAATACCTGCCCACCTCCTGCACCTGAGCCAAGCCGCCAGGGCGCCCTCAGTCGAGAGTGGTTGACGCCGCTTCCGGGTACAGATTTGGAAACAGGGTCGCCAGAGCATCCAGCGGAAAACCGATGCGCACTTCCCCCTTGGGCGTATCGCTTTGCAGCAGGCCATCCTTGACAAGCCGGGACAGAATGGTTCGCCCCGACCGCTCACCGAGCCCGGTCATCCGGATGAACTCTGCGCGCGAGACAGGCCCGGCCAGCAGGACGTGCCGCAGTGGCAGGATCGCCTCGTCACGATAGGCCGATCCCTTGTCCGAGCGACCCCGCACCAGGGTAGCGACACGCTGCTTCAACGTGTCCAGATCCAGACACCGGGTCATGAAGGTGACCTGGTCGAGGCAGACGTCGAGAAAGAACTCGCACCATGCCTTGAGCATTCGCTCGCTGAGGTTTCCTCGGCCATCAAGATCGCCGTGGCGCGGCATGTCGGCTTCGGCGAGGCGCAGGTAATACTCCTCCCGGCGCCTCGCAAGCCCTCTGTTGACGGACCAAAGTCCGCCAGTGAGGCGATGCAATGCGGCATGCATTTGCAGTCGAGAAGCGCGACCATTGCCATCGAGAAAAGGGTGAACCCAGACCAGGCGGTGATGCGCGCAGGCTGTGGCGATCAGTAGTCGTTCCAAACTCCAGGGCCTTGCATACACCTGATCGGCGCGCGCGAGGAAACTCGGTACAGCGCGCCATGCCGGAGGGTGGTGACGGTGGACCGTCACATCGCTCTGCCGCAACGCGCCAGGCTCCACAGCGCGACCGTCCTCGGTCATTCTGTCGTCGACATCAAGGCGCTCATACAGGCTTGTGTGGGCCTGCACGAGGCAGGCACTGCTGAGCGCGAATGTGTCGTCCGTGGCACGCTTTTCGATCTGCTCTTCGGCGTCGATATGAGCAACGGCTATACGCTGGAGTCTTGCCACGTCCGGCCGTTCTGAAAAGTCCTTTCGCAACGCTCGGTCGATGTTGACTGGATGCGTGCTTTGCCCCTCGATGCGGTTCGAGTAGTAGGAGTTCATGGCGCGAACAAGACGTTGCAGCTCATGCCGCACGTCCGCGTTGACCGCACCCTGGAGCCGAAGCGATGCCTCGACAACCAAACCGGCTTTCAGCGCGAGGTCTTCGGATGCACTGGTTGGAAGGAGCGGTTCGAACTGGTGTGGCTGGTCGTAGACGGCCACAGGGTTTGGCTTGACTGACATGATCATCTCCGATTTTTTTGCCGATCTTTTATTCGCCGAATTTTACGATAAAACTTGTTTATTTACAATAACTTGTATTACTATGTCTGCCTGACTATGCCGCTATTATTGCCGATCTTATTGCCGATCTTGATCACGCCGAGCGTTGCAATGCACCTGCACCAGCCCCAAGGAAACTTGGGGCGGCCCTGCGTTTCCTTGAGAACGAAATCGCCGTTGAACCTGCGCTGCATCTGTTCAAGCAAGACGGCGCGCCTGACTTTGCCGACTGCCTGCATATCAGCCTGGCCGACCTCGCAGGCCTTGGTCCGCTGCTGACGTTTGATCCGCGTGCCGCGCGCCTGGAAGGTGGCTTGCTGCTGATTGAGCCGATTGCTGGCGGTTGATCTGCGCTCTTTCTCGCTGGGTACTGACAAAATTTGTCGCCCGGACGGTTGATTTCACAAAATTTGGCAGCTCAGGCAAAGATTGTCGGCGGTCGAGCGGGTTTTTCGGCTTGGTTTCGTGAAGCAGTTCACGAAAACGACGGGCAAACACGACACAAATTGGCTGGCACGGCATGTGCTCTGTAAAACCTGCCCATCGGGGGGTGATGTCAGTCCACCGCAGCTCGGAGCACGGCATCTCCAGACTTTGTTGCCTTTGTTCCGCTCTTTGCTCCGCTTCGGGCTGCGGTTTTTTTACCCAACCGGTTTTGATTTTTTACTTTCCACTCTCAGGAGTTTTTCAAATGAAAAAGCAACTGCAGCAAGGCTTCACGCTGATCGAGTTGATGATCGTCGTGGCCATTATTGGTATTTTGGCGGCGATCGCGATTCCGGCGTATCAGGATTATACGATTCGGGCGCAGGTTTCGGAGGGGTTGAGTCTGGCGGATGGGGCGAAGACGGCGATGGCGGAGTTTTATACCAATCATGGTAACTGGCCGTCCAATAACGCATCAGCAGGATTGTCGTCAGCTTCCTCGATTACTGGAAATTACGTTAGCGGCGTTGATATCTCTACAACACCAGGTCAAATTACGGTTACTTACAGCAGTGAATCACCACAAAAGGCCAATAGCGCTATTAATGGCGACACTCTTGTGCTGTCTGCAACCACCACTGGCGGCAGCGTTAAATTTACTTGCAAGGCCGGAACAAAAAATCCCTTGCCTTCAAAATATTTGCCTTCGTCTTGTACCTAAAGAACGAATGGGGTCAGGTCTAGCTTCGTAGCATCCCTCCCCCTTCCCCACCCCGAAACCCGCCGCGAGGCGGGTTTTTTCATTGGCCGCCTTGACGCATTGACACCAGCAGCCTATGCATGGCCTATGCTGCGCCTGCATCAGGAGACTTGATCGTGAACCCCGCTGAGGAAGAAATGGGGTCAGGTCTAGCTTCGTAGCATCCCTTACCCCTTCTTCACCCCGATTGTGTGTGGAGGGAACTCTCCATGATGCCCACGCCCCCAGTGCAGTCCACCTTGGCTTATCATGAAGGCGAATGTTGTTCTTCAAGGGAGCAAGACCATGCCTGAGAGCATCGACAATCTCATCCTGGAACATCTCAAGCGCTTTCAGGCAGGGCAGGATCGCATCGAGCGCGACCTGAAAGAGATCAAGTCGCGGCTGTCCACTCTGGAGGCCGGCCAGGGGTCAGTGCTGCAGCACATCGGGCACCTTGCCAGTTCGATTGCGTCGCAGCAAGTCTCCATCGACCACTTGAGCGAGCGCATCGACCGCGTGGAGCATCGGCTTGAATTGGCATGACCGGAGAGAAAAAGGGGGCGGGGTCAGGTCTAGCTTCGTAGCACCCCCCCTTCTTTACCCCGAAACCCGCCGCGAGGCGGGTTTTTTCATGGACTCTCGCTGCGCACTGGCAGGTGAAACGCCTTCGCGCTCTCGAACCGCTTGCGAATGTCCCATCATGGGACTATTCTCGGGCCCATGCGCGTGATTGCCGTATCCACCCTTCGGGCCTTCTGGGAGCGACATCCCGACGCCGAGCAGCCGCTGAAGGCTTGGTACGAGGAAGCTACGCATGCGACCTGGACGCAGCCCGCCGACATCAAGGCGCGGCACCGCAGCGCCAGTGTGCTGAAGAACCGTCGCGTGGTTTTCAACATCAAAGGCAATGACTACCGGCTGATCGTGGCCATTGCCTACAAGCTACAGATCGTCTACGTGAAGTTTGTCGGCACCCACAAGGAGTACGACGCGGTGGACGCAGAAACCATCGATTCGGCCTGAACGGCCACGGAGCAAAACATGGACATCCGCCCCATCCACACCGAAGCAGACCACAAGGCCACGCTCAAGGAGATTTCGGCCTTGATGGATTCCGACCCTGATCTGGGTACGCCGGAGGGTGATCGTCTGGACATTCTGACCACGCTGGTGCAAGCCTTTGAAGCCAAGCACGCGCCCATCACTGCGCCCGATCCGGTGGAAGCCATCAAATTCCGGATGGAGCAGGGCGGTCTGTCCGTGAAAGATCTCGAGCCGATCATTGGCAAAAGCAACCGCGTCTACGAAATCCTGAACCGCAAGCGCCCGCTGACACTGGCCATGATTCGCAGGCTGCACCAGAGACTGGGCATTCCGGCTGATGTGCTGATTGGTGGGCGGGGTCAGGTCTAGCTTCGTAGCATCCCCAGTGAAGAAGAAATGTGTCAACGCAGGCCGGATGGGTGCAGCACCTCGAAGCGCTCGGCAAGCACGCGCAGTCGCTTGTCCAGAGTCCACAGCGCAGCGCCCGGCGTGATCAATGTGGAGGCCAGCAGGAGCATGTCCACCATGCCGCAACCCAGGCCAAACAAGTGCTCGCGTTCCACAAAGGCCAACGCCTCGCGCATGCTGGCCTGCTGGGGTTGCTGCAGCCGACTGAGATCGGCCAGGGTTTGCACCCGGTTGGGAGGCGTTCCACAGGCGATCTCGCCGACAACCAGGGGGTGCGCCAACACTAGGTCGAGTTCGAGCAGTTCAACCAGCGCCTCGTTGCAATGCCGGAAGTGATCCACCCACACCGAGGTATCGACGAGCACTCCCATCATTGCGGGGCATCGTCGCGGCTGCGGGGAATCTCCTGCATGTCCGGTGCGGCTGCGCCAAGGGCTGCGAGCCGCTTGGCCGCCTGAACACGTATAAATGTCTTGATGGCTTCACGGAACAGGTCGGCCTTTTCCATGCCGGGCTCGGCCACTTCCAGTGCACGTTGGTAGAGCGCGTCATCAATGGTGACGGTGGTTCTCATGGGGTCCTCCTGCATCAAAATTGATGCAATTTTGCACTTATTTGATCACAACGCCAAAGATTGGTTTGTGATGAAGGAACGAAGGAACGGGGTCAGGTCTAGCTTCGTAGCACCCCCCCCTTCCCCCTTCTCCATCATTCTTCACCCCGAAACCCGCCGCGAATCGGTATTTTTGTGCTGGCTGATTGACTGCTTCGTCTTCCGTTGGCATGATTGCCAACATGAAGGCCGATCTGGTGATGCGCTATCGCAACGTGTTGGACCTTGGCGGCCTGATCGAGATGGTGATCTGGCGCTTGCCTCACGCGCTGCCGCCAAGTGCCCACGCGTTCAAATACCGTCTTGTCTATGTGGTCGATGGTCGGCGCGTGGTCGGTTTCGACAATGAACGGGGCAAAGGTGATCACATGCACCTTGGCGCCAAGGAGTTTCCTTACCGGTTTGTCGATGTGGATCGCCTGATCGATGATTTTCAAAGCGAGGTGGAAAAATGGAACAACGCACGCTGACCATCACCGTTGGCCCGCAGGGCTGGGCGGGCTTGCGCGACGCCGCGCGCGCGGGATTCGCTGCGGATCACTATCTTGGCGAAATTCTCAATTTCGAATCGCCCGCGCTGTTCTTCAGCCGCATGAGCGGCAAGCGCTGGGATATCGTGCGCACATTGCAGGGAGCAGGCGAGATCTCCGTGCGCGAACTTGCGCGCCGCCTCGGGCGCGACGTCAAGCGGGTACATGAAGATGTCACCGCACTGGCGGAGTTAGGACTGCTGGAGCGCACCGAGCGCGGCGGCGTCGTCAGTCCTTATGCGGATATTCATGTGGATATGCATATTCGGCAGGCGGCGTGAGGAGCGGGCTTCGGGGTCAGGTCTAGCTTCGTAGCATTCGAGCCACTACACTCGCCCCATGTCCCGCCCTCTGCGTCTCGAATTCCCGCATGCGCTCTATCACGTCACGGCCCGCGGCGACCGGCAGGAGGCGATTTTTGAGGATGATTCGGATCGCCGCTTGTTTCTGGACATTCTGGGCGACGTGGTGGCCGACTTTAATTGGCAGGTGCACGCATACTGCCTGATGACCAATCATTATCACCTGCTGGTGGAAACGCCGGATGGCAATTTGTCCAAGGGCATGCGCCAGCTCAATGGCGCGTATACCCAGCGCAGCAATCGCAAGCATGGCCGGGTGGGGCATGTGTTTCAGGGACGCTACAAGGCGATTCTGGTGGATCGGGAAAGTTATCTGCTGGAAGTGGCGCGTTATGTGGTGCTCAACCCGGTGCGGGCGGGCATGGTGCGGCAGGCGCAGGACTGGCCGTGGAGCAGTCATGGCGCGATGACGGGGCAGGTGCAGCCGCCGCGCTGGCTGACGACGGATGCGCTGCTGTCGGCTTTCGGCGCGCAGCGCAGTGCGGCGATGCAGTCCTATGCGCAGTTCGTCGCCGAAGGTGTGAAGGCGCCTCCGCTGTGGAGCCGCCTGCAGGGTCAGGTGTATCTGGGCGATGCGGCTTTTGTTGCGCGCATGCTGGCCCAGGCCGGACAGTCGCCCGCGCTGCAGGTGCCGCGCGCACAGCGCCGTGCGCCGCCCATGCCGCTGGCGGAAATCGCCGCCCGTCACCCTGACCGTGACGACGCCATCGCCGCCGCGCATGCGACGGGTCAATACAGCTACACGCAGATCGCCGAGTATTTCGGCGTGCATTTCACCACGGTGGGTCGTGTGGTGCGCCGTCAAAAAGAAAAGCAAAAGGCGGGTCGCATGCTATGAAGCTAGACCTGACCCCCAGGATTTTTCTTTTGGTCATTCTCGCGCTGGGTCTGCTGGTCTACTGGCCGGGTCTGTCGGGCGGCTATGTGTTCGACGATTTCGGCAATCTGGTGGACAACGCGGCGTTTGCGCAGAGTGCGCTGCAGACCCACTTCTGGCACGCCATCTGGAGCGCGCATGCGGGGCCGCTGGATCGGCCGCTGTCGATGTTCACCTTTGCGGCGCAGATGGTGTTCACAGGCATGAACCCCTGGCCGCTGAAACTGGGCAATGTGTTGCTGCATCTGTTCAACGGCGCTCTGGTGTGGCTGCTGTCTGTGCGGGTGCTGGGCTGGCTGGAGAGTCGGGCGCCGCGCCCCTGGCTGGTGGGCTCGTCCACGCTGGCGCTGCTGGCCACTGCCGCCTGGGTGCTGGCGCCGATTCAGCTCACTGCCGTGCTGTATGTGATTCAGCGCGAGGAGGCGCTGGCTTCGACCTTTGTGCTGCTGGGGCTGCTGGGGTATTGGCACGGGCGCATGCGGCTGATCGCGGGCCGGCGTGGGGCGCTGGCTTGGATCTGGGGCAGTCTGGCCATCGGCACGGCCTTGGCCGCGCTGGCGAAGGAAACCGGGGTGATGTTGCCGGCCTATGCCTTCGTGCTGGAGTGGGTGGTGCTGCGCGGGGCGCTTGCGGGGCAAAGCCTCCCCACCCCGGCCCCCCCCACAAGTGGGGAGGGAGAGCACACGCCTCTGCCCGGTCTCAACCCGCTGATCCCGGTGTTCGTGGTGCTGCTGCTGATTCCGGGCGTGCTCGGTCTGGCGTGGCTGCTGCCCGGCGCGCTCAATGGCTCGGCCTATGCCGCGCGCCCGTTCACCTTGAGCGAGCGGCTGCTCACCGAAGGGCGGGTGCTGGTGGACTATCTGCGCTGGATCGTGCTGCCCACGCCCGATGCGCTGTCGCTCTATCACGACGACCTCGCGCTTTCCACCGGCTGGCTGTCGCCATGGACGACGGCGGCGAGCTGGGCGTTTCTGGCAGCGCTGCTCGGCGCGGCGCTGGCGCTGATCCGCAGGCTGCCGTTGTTTGCTTTCGGCGTGCTGTGGTGGTTTGCCGGGCAGTCGCTGCTCTCCACCTTCGTGCCGCTGGAACTGGTGTACGAGCACCGCAACTATCTGCCGGACTGGGGGGTGTTTCTGGCGCTGTTCGCCCTGCTGTTCACCTGGAGCCCGCAATCCGCGCAGCGCCGTTCTCACCTCCCCCACTTGCTGGGGGAGGCCGGGAGGGGGAGCACGCCCGACGCCGAGCGCCGCCGCACGCTGCGCCTGCTCGCCGTGGGCGGCATCTCGGCGTTAATCGCGCTTTACGGCGTGTTTACCGCGATACGCGCGCAGACCTGGGGCAATCCGTACCGGCTGGCGTATTTCGAGGCGACGACGCATCCGAAATCGCCCCGCGCCAGCTACGACCTGGGCCGCATGATGCTCATCACCGCGCAGGGCGTGGGCAGCCCGCAGTTCGAGATGGGCATGCGGCAGATGGAGCAGGGCGCCCTGCTGCCCGGCGCCGATCTGCAGCCGCTGCAGGCGCTGGTGTTCATGTCGGCGAAGAACGATCTGCCGATTCAGCCGCGCTGGTGGGCCGAAATGCACCGCACCATCGCCACCTCGCCGATGAGCGCGGAAGACGTCGGCGCGCTCTACAGCCTGATCCAGTGCAGCATCAACGGCGTGTGCCACTACACCCCGGGGGATGTGCAGCAACTCGGGCGTTTGATCGCCTTCGCGGTGCAGCGCAACCCCAGCCGCGCCGATCTGGTCACCCTGCAAGCCAACTGGGCCGCCAACCTCGCGCACGACAACCCGCTGGCCTACCATCTCATGCTGCGCGCCGTGGCGCTCGACCCCGGCAAGTACGACTACTGGAAGAACCTCTTGGTCATGCAGATGGCCGCGGGGCTTTACTCCGATGCGAACCATGTGCTGGAACGCATGCGCGAACTCGATCGCTTCGGCATTCATGATGCGGAAATCGGCAAGCTGGGCAAAGAACTGGCGCAAAAACGATGAAAAAAGCCTTGAATGGGGTCAGGTCTAGCTTTGTAGCACCTCATGCTACAAAGCTAGACCTGACCCCCATCTGGCCCCTCTTGGCGCTGCTCGCCCTGCTGATCGTCACTTGGATCTCCTACTGGCCCGGCCGCACCGGCCCGTTTCTGTTCGACGACTTCTCCAACCTCGCTCCGCTGGGCGACTACGGACGCATCGATACCTGGTGGAAAGTGGTCGCGTTTCTGACCTCGGGTTTTGCCGGGCCGACGGGCAGGCCGCTGTCGCTCGCCACTTTTTTGCTCGATGCCCGCAACTGGCCTGCCGCGCCCGAGGCGTTCAAGCTCACCAATGTGGCCATCCACCTGCTCAACGGCGCGCTGCTCGCCGGGCTGTGCGCGGCGCTGGCGCGGGCGCTGGGTCTGGCGCGGCAGCCTGCGGCCTGGGCAGGCGTGCTGGCGGCGGGGCTGTGGCTGCTCGATCCGTTCTGGGTGAGCACCACGCTGTATGTGGTGCAGCGCATGGCCATGCTCGCGGCCACCTTCGTGTTCGCCGGGCTGTGGGGCTATGCACATGGCCGAACCCTGCTGGCACAGGGGCGCAAACGTGCGGGCTATGCGTGGATGAGCGTCTCGCTGGCGCTGGGAACGCTGCTGGCCACCTTGTCGAAGGAAAACGGTGCCTTGCTGCCGCTGCTGGCCTGGGTGCTGGAGGCGCTGGTGTTCGACCGCAACCGCAGTGCGCTGGAGCAGGGCGGGCGCACTTTCCTAGCCTGGCGCTGGGTGTTCATCCGCCTGCCCGCACTGGCGGTGCTGGGCTATCTCGCCACGTTTCTGCCGGGATTGTGGACCGGCGCGACCGCCGGACGCGACTTCACACCGCTGCAACGTCTGCTCACCGAGAGCCGCATCGTCTGGACGTATCTGGGCGACATCTGGCTGGCGCGCGCGCACGACGGCGGCCTGTTCCACGACGACATCGTGCTGTCCACCGGGCTGCTGCATCCGCTGTCCACGCTGTTGGCCGTGCTCGGCATTCTCGCGCTGCTTGCCTTTGCCGTGCTGTCGCGCTGGGCGCGCAGCCCCGTGGTCGCCGCGGCAGGCGTGGCCGTGGGCTTCTATCTGGCCGGACAGGTGATGGAAAGCACCTGGCTGCAACTCGAACTGGCGTTCGAACATCGCAACTACCTGCCGGCGGGGTTGATGTTTTTGCCGCTGACGATCGGATTGGTTGGATTGGCGGGGGTCAGGTCTAGCTTTGTAGCATCACATGCTACAAAGCTAGACCTGACCCCAAAAAGACGCTGGCCGATCTGGTTCGCCATCGCCCTGCTGGCGCTGTTCGCCCTTCAAACCGCGCGCCGCGCCGACGTCTGGGGCAAGCCCTTCCAGCAGGCGCTGGTGTGGGCGCGCGAGCACCCGAACTCCCCGCGCGCCCAAAGCTATCTGGCGAATTTCTGGAGTCAGGTCGGCAACACGCCCGAAGCCGCGCGGCTGCTCGACGCCGCCTTGCGCGAGCACCCGCGCAGCCTCATTCTGCTCATCAACCGCGCCGGGGTGGCGTGCGCCCAGGGGCAGCCGCCGCAGGGCTTGCGTGCCAGCCTGCTGCAGGCGGCGCGCACCGCCAATCTGGCCGACAACGTCACCCAATATCAGTTCGGCAAGCTGCTCGACGGACTGGGCACATGCGCAGCATTCGGGCCGGACTTTGGTCAAGACCTCATCACCGCGGCGCTGGCCAATCCGCATGCGAAGCAGACCACAGTGCAGCGCGACCTGCTGCACCGCCAAGCCTTGGCCGCGCTCGCTGCAGGCCATGTTCAGGACGCCTATGCGCTCGATCTGCGAGCGCTGCGCCTGCCCGATCTGCCGGTGGGCGCGCGCCTGCGCTTCGCGGTGGAACTCGCCAGCGCCGGACATCAGCGGCAAGCGCTCGACCTGCTCGATGCCGTGCCGTCGCCGCTGGCGCACATCCACGGCTGGAACATGGCCGCGCTGCACCAGCGCTGGCTGCGGCATGTCGGCTTCTATCAGGAGAGCGAGGCCCATCTGCGCAAGGTGCTGACGCAGGAAATCGCCGCCAAGGCTGGGGCACAATACCCGCCATCCCCGCCATCCGCCAAGCCATGACCGCCGCACGGAAATTCGCCACCTACGAGGACTTGCTCGCCCTGCCAGAAAACGAGGTGGGAGAGATCATTCATGGCACGCTGTACGCGCAGCCGCGCCCTCGTCCCAAACATGTACGTGCTGCCTCCAAAATTGGCGGCCGCTTGGACGGCCCGTTCGACGCAGGCGAGAGCGGCCCGGGCGGCTGGTGGATTTTCGACGAACCCGAACTCCACCTAGGGCCCGACGTCCTCGTACCCGATCTCGCCGGCTGGCGCCGCGAACGCCTGCCCCGCCTGCCCGATGCCGCCTGGTTCGAACTCGCCCCCGACTGGGTCTGCGAAGTGCTCTCCCCCTCCACCGTGCGCACCGACCGGGTGTTGAAGCTGCCGCGCTACGCTGCCGCGGGCGTGATGCATTGCTGGCTGGTCGATCCCGACGCCCGCACCCTCGAAGCCTATGAAAACGAGAACGGCCGCTGGCTGCTGCTCGGCGTCTGGGCAGGTGAAGACACCCCGCGCGTGCCGCCGTTCGACGCCATCGAACTGCCGCTGACCAGTCTTTGGACGGATTGAATGAAAGAAGACATCCTTGGGGTCAGGTCTAGCTTTGTAGCATCGGATGCTACAAAGCTAGACCTGACCCCCAACGCTCTCTCCATCATCCTCCCCGCCCGCAACGAGTCCGGCGCCATCGGCCAGACGGTGGCCCGCATCCGCGATCTCTACCCCGAAGCCGAAGTCATCGTGGTCAACGACGGCTCGACCGACGACACCGCCACCATTGCCGAGCGCGCGGGCGCGCGGGTCATCAGCAAACCCTACGGCATGGGCAACGGCGCCGCCATCAAGACCGGCGCGCGCGCGGCGCAAGGCGACGTCTTGGTGTTCATGGATGCAGACGGCCAGCACGACCCCGCCGACATCCCCCGCCTGCTCGCCAAGCTCGATGAAGGCTACGACATGGTCGTGGGCGCGCGCGGCAACGGTTCTCAAGCCAGCGTGGGCCGCGGCCTGGCCAACGGTTTCTACAACCGCCTGGCGAGCTGGATGACCAACCACCCCGTGCTCGACCTGACCAGCGGCTTTCGCGCCGCGCGCGCCGAGAGGTTCCGCGAATTCATCCACCTGCTGCCCAACGGCTTTTCCTACCCGACGACCAGCACCATGGCGTTCTTTCGCAGCGCCTACCCGGTGGCCTATGTGCCCATCGTGGCGGCCAGGCGCGTGGGCAGGAGCCACATCCGGCCGCTGCGCGACGGCGTGCGCTTTCTGCTCATCATTTTCAAGATTGCCACGCTGTTTTCGCCGCTCAAGCTGTTCGCACCGGTGGCTGCGGGCTTCGCGCTGCTCGGCCTGGGATGGTATGGCTACACCTACACCACCGAGGGACGTTTCACCAATATGAGCGCCCTGCTGATGAGCGCCAGCGTGATCGTTTTTCTCATCGGGCTGATCTCGGAACAGATCACCAACCTGACGTACAAGCGTGAGGGTTGACGGCGCCTGGAGGGCTTGAGGGAGTCAGGTCTAGCTTCGTAGCACCAACCTGGCGTACAAGCGTGAGGGTTGACGGACTAAAATCGAGCTAGCCATTTCACACAGTGAGCGCCCCATGAAAGTCGTGCCGGTCTATGAAGCCAAAAACCGTTTCTCCGAACTGCTGGTCGCCGCGGAACAAGGCGAGATCGTTTCCATCACCCGGCGCGGCGCGGCGATCGCCCGGCTCATCGCCGAGCCGACGGCCAAACAAGGCAAGGCGGAGGCCAGACGCCGCATCGCCGCCAGCTTTGCGCGATTGCGCGCCTGGCGCGACGAGGTTCGACTCGAAGGCGACGTCAAGGCGCTGTCCCGCGAAGGCGCACGCTGATGCCCTTCGTCATCGACAACTCGGTGGTCTGCGGGTGGTTTCTCTCCAATCAGGCCACGCCCTACACCGAAGCCATTGCCCAGCGCCTGCTCGACGACACCGCCATCGCGCCGGGGCTATGGCCGCTGGAACTCGCCAATGTGCTGCGCACCGCATGCCAGCGCGGCGCCCTGGTGGCCCAGCGCGCGCAGGAAATCAGCGCAGAAATCAGCGCCCTGCCCATCACGATTGACGCGCAGCCGCAATCGCCCGCGGCACTCCTCGCGCTCGCCCTGCGCTTCGATCTGACCAGCTACGACGCCGCCTATCTCGAACTCGCGCTGCGCCTGCAGCTTTCCATCGCCACGCAGGACGAGGCGTTGATGCAGGCAGCGATGGCGGCAGGCGTGGGCGTGGTGCGATGAAGATGAGCCGTTCAGAGAAAAGGAAGAGAAGGGGAAGGGTGACATTCCGCGCGCTGGGCACTAGGATGGACTAAACCAGTTAGTCAACAATCAATCATGCCGCAGATCGTCAACGTCCACGAAGCCAAAACTCACCTCTCGCGCCTGCTCGACCAGGCGCATGCGGGCGAGGAAATCATCCTCGCCAAAGCCGGCAAACCCTACGCACGGCTGGTGCCGCTGGCGCAGCCCACCGGCCAGCGCACGCCGGGCCGGTTCAAGGGCATGACCATTGACCCCGGCTTTTTCGAGCCTCTTCCCGAAGACGAACTGCGCGCCTGGGAAGGCCAATGAGCCTGCTGCTCGATACCCACGCCTTGCTGTGGTGGCTTGCCGACGACCCGCGGCTGTCGGCACCGGCACGGCAAGCCATCGGCGACGCCGAGAACTCCGTCCTGGTGAGCGCAGCGAGCCTGTGGGAAATCGCCACCAAGCAGCGCATCGGTAAGATGCCGCACCTCACGGCTGACTTCGTATTACGCCTGCCGGATGTCCTCGCTGAGGAACGCATGGCCGAGCTGGCCGTCAACGCCCGCCACGCCGTGCGCGCAGGCCAGCACTCCGCCGCACACCGCGATCCATTCGACCGCATGCTCGCCGCGCAAGCCGAAATCGAGCGGCTCACCCTGGTCAGCGCCGACAAGGCGATGGCCGCTTTCGGCGTTGCGCTGCTGTGGTGAGCCTGCTCAGACTGCGTAAGGCTTTGGGGTCAGGTCTAGCTTTGTAGCAAATGCTACAAAGCTAGACCTGACCCCACGCCCCCGCCCACACACCATGAAACTCCTGCTCGTCACCCGCAACTTCCCCCCGCTCTGGGGTGGCATGGAGCGCCTGAACTGGCATATGGCGGCAGAATTGGCGAAGTCATTCGAGGTGCGCGTCATCGCCCCGAATGGCGCCGCAGAGCATGCGCCGCCCGGCATGATCGTGCGGGAAGCGCCCCTCAAACCCTTGCGCCGTTTTCTGTTGCGCGCCGCTGCCCTGGCCCGCAAGGAAGCGCGCGAATGGAGGCCCGACATCGTGCTCGCCGGCAGCGGCCTGACCGCGCCCCTGGCATGGTGGGCGGCCCGCGCCAGTGACTCGCGCACCGTCGTTTATGTGCACGGCCTCGACCTCACCGTGCCCCACCCCGTTTACCGCGCCCTGTGGCGGCCTGCATTGCGCCGGATGCAGGCCGTCATCGCCAACAGCAGCGCGACCGCGGCACTGGCCCAAGGCATCGGCATCGCCGCTGAACGCCTCACCATCGTCCACCCCGGCGTCGAACTTCCCGCGCCCGACCCCGCGGCACGCGCACGTTTCCGCGCCGCGCAGGGCATCGCCGAGCACGCGCCGGTATTGCTCAGCGTGGGCCGCCTCACCGCGCGCAAAGGACTGAGGGAATTCGTCGGCGAAGTGCTGCCGCAAATCGTGCAGGCCCATCCCGATGTGCTGCTCGTCGTCGTGGGCGAAGCACCCGAAAACGCGCTTTATGCGCAAAGCCAGAGCCCCGCCAGCATCCAGGCCGCGGCGGATGCCGCAGGCGTCGGCGCCCATCTGCGCTTTCTCGGCAAGCTCTCTGAAGTCGAACTGGCCGACGCCTATTTCGGCGCAGACCTTCACGTTTTCCCCGTGCGCGAACTCGCCCACGACCCCGAGGGTTTCGGCATGGTCGCCGTCGAAGCCGCCGCCCACGGCCTGCCCACTGTCGCCTACGCCACTGGCGGGATCGTCGATGCCGTGGCTGACGGAATCAGCGGGAGGCTCGTGCTGCCGGGGGATGCTGACGCCTTCGCCGCCGCCGTCAGAGGGCTTTTGCAGAGGCCGCTGCCGACTAACCCTGTTATAGCGTTTGCACGACGGTTTTCCTGGGAGGCTTTCGGTGCACGGCTTTGCAATATCCTGCTGAATGAAGCTTGAATCAGTGCAGCCCTGAAACAGCACATCGAACAGCAATCGCAAGCCGTGGAGCAAAAACCATTGCCATGCCCGGTCTAATCGCCACAATCACGGTCACTTATCAACCTGACCTTGAGCAACTCTTGCGCCAGCTTCTTTGTCTGCCAGAAAACAGTTTCAAAGTTATCGTGGATAACGCATCTTCGCCAGAAACCCGGGCGGCCTTAAGTAGGTGCGTAAAAGGCGTCAAAAATTGCACGCTGATAGAAAATCCGATCAATGTTGGGCTTGGACAGGGGCTCAACCAAGGCATAGATTATGTAAACAAAGCTGCCCCGCATTGCGAATTTGTCTTGCTCCTAGATCAAGACAGCGAGCCCCAACCAGGAAGCATCCAGTGCTTGACGCATGCGCTGCAGCAGTTGCGCGCCAATGGGCATGAACTCTGCGCAATCGGCCCGTTACTGTGCGACGCAGACACGCATCTCACGCACGGCTTTCACCAGATGACGTGGTGGAGATGGAAACGTACTTACCCTAGCGTCTACCAGAAAGTCCCCATCCCCGTAGCCAACCTCAACGGCAGCGGCACACTAACGACTCTTTCTACGTTCAAGCAAGTTGGAAAACTCGATGCCGCCTTGTTCATCGACCACATCGACACGGAATGGTCCTTCCGCCTGATCTCCAATGGCGGAACGCTCTGGGGCATTCCTGAGGCGATATTCACTCACCGCATGGGTCAACACGGCGTGCGTTATTGGTTCCTGGGCTGGCGTGTGTGGCCATGGCGTAGCGCAACGCGGCATTTCTATCTGTTTCGAAATACGCTTTGGCTGATGCGCCGCCCTTATGTGCCTGCCGTCTGGAAAGTGTGGGCAGCACTCAAACTACTGCTCACTTTCCTCGTATTCGGCATTGCTGATTCGCAGCGCGGCACACAACTGAAAAACATGTGGTGCGGCCTGAAAGCCGGATTCCACCCCCCCAATGCGCCATGAAAACCATCGTCGGCTTGACGCTCAACTACCGCGACGCCGCGCGCACGACCCGCTGCGTGCAGTCGCTTCTGGACAACGGCGCCAACGCCGTGCTGGTCTGGGACAACTCGGAAGACAACGGCGTGTCTGCCACCGCGTTGGATCAACACTGGGCCGACACCAAGCAGGTGCACATCGAATCGAGCCCATGCAATCTGGGCTTTTCCGCAGGGGTCAATCGTGGCATCGAGGCCATACTTGCGCGCTATCCAGCGGCATGGATCATGCTACTCAACAACGACGCCACCCTGCGCGCGGAGGCATTGTCACGGCTCAGGCAGTGTCTGGAAAATCCGCAGGTCGTCATTGCCTATCCGCGTATCGATCAAGTTGGACATACCACGGGCACGGTGTTTTACCAGCGCCATCTGGCCCTGCTGCGGTTTGACCGGCCCCTGCCGGGGAGCTTTCCTTCTCCCAGCGGCTGTGCGCTGATGATCGCGCCTGAGCGCATCGAGCTGCCGCTTTTCGATGAAGACTTTTTCATGTACGGCGAAGACGTGATGCTTGGCTGGCGTCTTGGCTCTCAACGAATGGCGCATATACCGCAGGTGCTGGTCGATCATGAAGGCAGCGCATCGAGCGGCGTGGGCTCTGAATTTTATGAAACACGATTGGTCGCGGGGCATTGGCTGCTGGCACGAAAGCTGGCGCGAAACCCGTTTGACCGCGCCATGCTCACGATCGGCAGAGGGTTGAGCCTGCCCGCCCGCGCGCTGGTGCGTTCGTTGCGATACCGCAGCCTTTTGCCCTTTCATGCGCTGTGGCAGGGGTGGCGTCTGGCGCATGGCGCAGACCCAGCCCTGCAACGCGCGCGCAAAGCCTCAACCGCCCTCAGCCGAGGCTAAGACGCGCTCAACCTGCTGCCACACGGCGTCTACGTCGATAGCATCGATGCAAGGAAACGGCTGATCGACGCGCGAGGTATATCGGCAAATCCAGTCGCAGCCGAAACAAGGCATGGGATGGCCGACAACGTGCGGCAGCCTGCGCACCGGCGCTTCCGCCGGGTTGTAGGGATAGCAACGCCCCCAGTGCCCACCGCCGACCATCATCACGCTGGGGGTGCCCACTGCGGCAGCGATATGCCCTGCCGCCGAATCATTGCCCAACACCAAGCGGGCACCGGCGATCAAGGCAAGCAAGGCTGGCAGGCCAGTTCGTCCTGTCAAATCGACGACGTTCGCGCCCAAGGCTCGCACGATTGGCTGCGCAAGCTGCGCTTCCTGCGCAGAGCCCACCACCACGCATCGCCAGCCTGGCCGACACTGCGCCAAACGCCGCGCAATCTCTGCGAAGTGCTCCGCGGGCCAACGCCTGAAGTCTTTACTTGCGCCCGGAGCCAGCACCCAATAGCGGCCAGACAGCGGAGAAGGCGGCAGCGCGCCTAAATCCGCTGGGCGCACGCTCGAAGCGTCCACGCCCAGAACTTGCAACAAGGCTTTGTGACGCAAGTTCTGATGCACGCCGATTTGCTCGGGCACTCGGTGCGCGTATAGCCTGTTGCCCATGCGGCGGTCAAACCACGGGCGATCCCGGTAAACGGCTTCGAAGCCCCAGGCAGGAGCCCCCAGGGCGCGCACTACGGCATCCTGCAACAGGCCATCCCGAGGGCTGCTGGTCTGAATACTCTCGGCAACGGCCAAACGCCTCAATGAAAGCAGACTCTGCCGTCGCAGATTCCAGTTTTTCAGCGCCCCGCGACGATCGAAGGCTTCGATTCGCGCATCAGGGAAAGCAGGGGCTAGAACCGGCGCGAGGGCAGCGTCCACAACCAGCGTCACGTCTCGCCCTTGAGCGCGCAAATGCCTGACTAACGCCTGCCCGTAAGGCAACCAAATCACGGCATCACCCAGCAGCTCCAAATGTACGATTGCCGTGCCGTTCGCATTGACCACCACGCGCTGCGAACGCAAAACCCAGCCATCGAACAGGCCATAAATGACCCACTCGATACTGCGCTTGACTCGCCGCACGGCCAGTTGCCAGCGCTGGCGCCCGTTCATTTGCTCGCCACCACCTCAAGCTCGATTTCGTGGCAGCGTAATTTGGGTTGCGTATCGAAGAGAATGCCGGCCGCCCTATGAACCCAGGCGCTCAGATGCCAGCGCAAGCGATTGAGCACACGGAAAACGGCGCGTATCGGATGCCGCCAGGACCAATACAGCACAGGCGGATGCGGGACGAATTCAAGCCGCTCAAAACCGGCCTGCTCAAGAACCTGCGTCAGTGAAACCTCATTGAAATGCACCACATGGGTGAAATCACCATAGCAGGTATGACCGAGCAGCAAACACCCCGCATTGGGCACCTTCAGGCTCAGAATGCCTCCCTCTCGCAGGCAGCGGCGGAAGGCGCGCAACAGGGCGATGGTGTGCTCGCGCGGGATGTGCTCCAGAACATGGTGAAACAGGATGAGATCAAAGCTGGATTCAGGCGTTTGCGCAAGAAAATCCAGCACATCGGCCTGATGCAGTTGCACCGTGTCGGGCAGTCGCTGCCTCGCCTCGTGCAAGAGTTGTTCAGACAGATCGACGCCGGTGAGGTGCTGATAACCACTTTCATGCAGCAGACTGAGCAAATACCCGGTTGCGCAACCGGCATCAAGGATTTTCGCCTGCTTGTCCACCCGATCGAGCCAGCGCGGCAAACGTTCGAGACGGAAACGTTTGACATCGTCGATTGACGCGAACGACCGCGCTCCTGTCTTGCCGTAATGAGGCAAGTAATTGTCAAAAACCTCTTTCGACGGATCGTTCATCTTCCCCCCTCTTTTTCCCACTTTGGCAGCAGCCACTGCGCCAGCAAAGCGGTGGCTTCGGCCCCATAAGCCGCCGCTGCCGCACCATTCAAGCCAAAACGCGGCGCCAGAACGACAGTCAGCAGCATACCCACCACGGAAGCGGCGATGTAAACCGGATTCAGTATCGCCGTCTGCCCGCACGCCATCAACCACGCATTGCCCAGATTGCGGGCGACTTGCAGCGCGGGCAGAAAGGCCAGCCAGACCAGCGTGTTCGCCGCTGCCTCGTAGTCTGCACCGAGCAGCCAGGGCAGCAGCGGGGCAGCCAGCATCAGCACCCCGCCTGCGAGCAAGGCCAGCAGCAGCAGCGCCGCGCCGCTGCGCAGCGCCCGCTTGCGCGGGTCGGCGCTGGCGAACAGCCGGGGCCAGAGCGCTTCCTGCAAGGCGGAGAGCGGCAGCGCAGCGAGATCAACCACGCGCTGCGCAATGCCGAACGCGCCCGCCTGCGCATAGCCCAGATGGGCCAGCACGGGCTTGTTGAATTCAGCCTGCAAGCGATACGACAAAGCGCCAGTGACGAAAGGTAATCCGTCGCGCGCAGCGATGTGCGCTGACGGCATGGGCTGAATCGATCGGGTTTCGACCCACAGCAGCGCAGCGGCATAGCCCAGGCTGCTGGCGCCATAGACCAGCATCCACAGCGTGGGCGTGGGCACGGCAAACATCGCCAGCGCGAGCAGAGCCAGCAAACGCACGCCAGGAAGCCCGGCCTGTATGGCGCCGAAACGCGCGGCGCGATGCCGCGCCTGAGCCATGCGTGAGAGGATTTCCACCAGCGAACCGGCGGCGATTTCTCCCGCAGCCAAGGCCACGAGCGGCGCCCACGGTAGCGCTGAGGGCAGGCCCCACTGCATCGCCAGCACACCGACTCCAATACTCAACACGGCGCTGCGCCGCCACCATCGCAGGGCTTGGCGCAGCAAGGCATCGATTCGCTCAGGCTCGCGCGCGCCATCGCGCAACAAAATAGCCGCCATGCCCATGCCCGCCAACGGCGTGAAAAAGCTCGCCACGGCCAGCGCGGCGACAAACACGCCATAGCCTTCTGCGCCCAGCCAGCGTGCCAGCAACAGCACGGTCGCCGCCTGCGCCGCGGCGCGCAGCAGCAGCCACATGAAAATGCAGGCGCCGTCGCGGGCATAGGCGCCGGGCCGCCAGCGCAACAGGTGTTTTGGGGTCAGGTCTAGCTTCGTAGCATCACTCCGCGATTGAAGGGGAGTAGATGGGGTCAGGTCTAGCTCTGTAGCAAATGCATCAAAGCTAGACCTGACCCCACGCATCCCACGCATCCGATAACGATGTCATACATCGCAAACAGGCTTGAAGGGCAAGCCGAGGACGGCCGCGAGGCTTCTATCCACCGTTTCCATCTCCTGTCGGCTGGCTTCAGCCAAGGGGCCGTCAATCAGCCTTTCACGATCGAGCGCTCGCGGCTGGTCGATCACGATCTGACTGTCTTGAAGCAAGCGCTGCCGCTTGGCGAAGTGAACGCGCCAGGCCGACATGCCGGGCCGAATCTGCGTGGTAAGGGGCAATACGACGACCAGCGGGGTATCGATGGCAAGAAGTTCGTCCGACTGCACGACCAGCACTGGGCGCATTTTGCCGATCTCGCGTCCGCGAGGCGGATTGAGATTAGCCAGCCAGATTTCGCCGCGCCGCATCAACGCCACCACACGCCTTCGGCACTCACCTCTTCATCGGCGCGCGCGTGTGACACGCCATCCGCAAACGCGAGAGCCGCCCATTCCTGCGCGGCGGTGCGCGTGGCCGGATCGGCGTAGGCGGTCTGCGCCTCGGCCAGCAATTGCCGCATGAAGCGATCCCGCTCACGGCGCTGAAGAAACTCGGCAATGGCCGTGCGGGCAAGATCGGAGCGGGTTACCCCGGAAGCGCTACTTTCGGCATCAAGGCGGCGCTCGATGTCATCGGGAAGCCGCAAACTGATGGCTGACATGATGTCACTCCAATCGCATGACAAATTGAAATGCAATTCTACTGTCGAGTCTTGGAGTTGTCGGGGTCAGGTCTAGCTTCGTAGCATCATTCCGCAATTGAAACCTTGATTCCTTTGGGCATCAAGGAGCAAGAGAAGGGTCTGGATTTGTAGCAAATGCATCAAAGCTAGACCTGACCCCGCTTTCGTCACGCCGCCGCTAGCCGGGTGAACTGGCTGCGCGGCAGCAGGCGCCTGAAGTCGGCATCGAAGCTGACCAAATGCTCGCCTTGGTGAATGACGGCCGCGGCGAGCCAGGCATCGGGCACGGCGTTGGCGCTCAGCGCCTTGTCTGCGCACAATTTGCGCAGGGCATGCCATTCACCGCCCAGCTTGGTCTGTTGTACGCCGGGCGCGGCGAGCAGGGCCTCGATGAAGTGCAAGGCATCGGGCATCGGCGTGGGCTGGATGAATACTCTTGGGTGCGTCACCAGCCGCAGGAAACCGGCAATGACCATGGGTTGCAGCGTCAACATGGCGCCCTGCGCGGCGTTGCCGACGGCCTGCTCCAGCCAGCCTCGGGCCACGTCAAAGTGCGGGTGGTCGCTGCGCGATGCGGCGACCAGCACGTTGACGTCAGGCGTCATGGTCTGCGGCTTCGAACATGGCCTTGTTGCTCAGGCCGTCGAGCCCCGGCGCCAGCCCGCCTTTACCGTGATGCACCGGAATGCGGATGGCCTTGACGGGCGCATCGCGCTCGCGCAAACGCCATTGCAGCCCCTCCTCGATCAGGCGCGTGAGACTGGTGCGCTGCTGCGCCGCCAGCGCCTTGGCCTGCGTCAGCAAGGCATCATTCAAGTTGAGCGTGGTTTTCATGGCGGTTGCTGGCGTACAGATATCTGTATTCTATGGCTGAGGAGGCGCCATTCAAAGGGCATTCAAAGCAGTGTTTTCAGGGTCCAGCTTTGTAGCAAATGCATCAAAACAGGAGCATCAAAGCTAGACCTGACCCCCGTCGTATAAGTAAGCAATCAGGGCAGATCAGCCTGCGCAATACCCAGACGGTGAACGACGTCTTTGCGCAGGCGCTGGTAGGTGTCGAGCAACATTGCGCAGTAGCCCTCGGCCAGTTGGATGCTGGCGGCAAAAAACGTGCTGTCTTCCATGTATTCATGAACGAGTCGATTGCGTAATTGCCGCGCTTCCAGCCATTGGTCGGTGTTTTCTATCACGCCAAGCCGCTCTGCGCGATTCAATACTTCAAGCAGGCTACCCGGTTCTTCTGCGAGCGCCAGCAGCCATCTGGGTAACAGTTTTTGGGCGATGGTGTCCTGCATGCGACCATAACGGGAAACGAAGGCTTCGAGGCGTTCGGCCCGTTCGGGATAAGCGTCCAGTGCTTGAACCCATCTTGCGTCGATGGGCTGTTGGAAAAGGCGCTGTCGACTCCATTCGAGATGTTGGCTTTCCTTGTGGACGATGCGCAGGGTTGCAAGCAGGCGATCTTTGGGGTTGATGGGTTCAATGCTCATATCGATTCACCGGTGCGTTGCGCGACTTTGTGTATCGCTTGCTGCCGGGTTTGCGGGTCAAGCACAACGACATCAATCGCTCGATCACCCAGCCTGCGCTGTAGCCGGGCGACCAGCGTTAGGCTGCGACGCGGCGCGTCGTCGAGCGGCTCGGACAATTCAACCAGCAGGTCGATGTCGCCGCCCTTGAGCCGGTCATCGGTGCGCGAGCCGAACAGCTTGACCTGCGCCGCAGTACCAAACACCTCTTGCGTGGTCTGGCGGATGATGTCGCGGGTTTGTTCAGTGAGTCGCATTTTCGTCAGTCCTGACTCCGTCGGTACGGGAAGAAATGCATCAAAGCTAGACCTGACCCCCATCCCCTTCCCACGATCGAAGGCGGCTGTGGAGGGCCAGAGCACTTCCACCACCAGGACTGCATCGGTTTTGGCCTGCTGCAGCGCGCGCTGCTCCGCGCCGCTGGTGACGAAGACATCGGGGTAGAAATAGGCCTCGCTGGCCTGCACATTCAGCCGCATTTCGGCCATGAAGCTCTGACAGGGTGTGCTGCGCAGGTGGCTTTTGAGCGCACTCGCTATGTTGAGGCTCGCGCTGGCATGGGCCGCCGTGCCCCCGGCCATGGCGTAGATTTCGCCGTGAATGAGTTCATGCCGCTCGATGCTGGCTTCTTCGAGCGCAAGGTATTCTTGGGCGGTGTAGCCGCTTTGATGTGCAGGTTGTGGCGTCATGAGTCATCCTCTCCCAGATCGGCCTGCATCAGTTTAGGGCCTTTGCGTATTCACCCCTCCTCCTCGACAGAACCCGATAAGCGCCATCGCGCCAAGCCATGAAACTCTCGCGCAAGCGCGCCCGGGCGCAAACGCTCAAACTTCCCGCCTCCACGCCGCGCAACCCGCTGGTGGCGCCGGCGCTGCAGCGCAAGGCGGGAGCGCATCGCAAGAGCAACAAGGCGCTGCGGCGGCGAGCGCGTTCGCGGCAGCGGGAGGAGTGATCCGTCTTTTGATTGAGCGCGGCGGCCTGCCGTCATCCGACATGGCGCGGCAGAGGTATTCTTGCGTCGATATCGCAACGGAGCCCACGCCATGAGCGCACTGGAAAAGCCGGTTTTTTCCGCCGACGACTTTCTCGCCTGGGAAATGCAGCAGCCCGACAAGCACGAATACCTCGCGGGCGAGGTGTTTGCGATGGTCGGGGCGAGCGATGCGCATGTCACCATCAGCCTGAACCTGGCCGCCGCGCTGCGCGCGCATTTGCGCGGCGGGCCGTGCCGGGCGTTCATCGCCGACATGAAGCTGCGCATCGACGCGGCGCAGGCGTTTTTCTACCCCGATGTGTTCGTCACCTGCTCGGCGGCGGATGCGCAGTCGCCGCTGTTCAAGCGCGAGGCGCTGCTGGTGGTTGAGGTGCTGTCGCCGTCCACGGCCGCCTACGATCTGGGCCAGAAGTTTGCGCAGTACCGGCAGTTGGCGACTTTGCAGGAATATGTGCTGATCGACTCGGAGCGCGTTGCGGTGGATGTGTTTCGCCGCAATGCCGAGGGCCGCTGGGTGCTCTACCCCTACGCCGAGGGCGAGACGGTGGCGCTGGACAGCGTGGGGCTGTCGCTGCCGGTGGCGGCGATTTACGAGGATGTGGTGTTTTCCCGGGGCGCCGATGCCGAGGCGGCGCAATCGGGGGCCAGTACGGGCTGAATGCGCCCCTCGACCGGGCGACATGCACAAAAAGTAAACTCGGCAACATTGCGTTGCCGTTTTTTGTTTCCTTCCCTCCCCTGCCTGCTCAGGAGTCGCCCATGATCGTCACCCTCGTCGTCATCGTTCTGCTCGTCGCGCTGCTGTTTTACGGCGTGATGATTTACAACAATCTGGTGAATCTCAAGCACGCCATTTCGCAAGCCTGGGCGAATATCGACGTGCTGCTCAAGCAGCGTCACGACGAGTTGCCCAAGCTGGTGGAGGTTTGCCGGCAGTCGATGCACTTCGAGCAGGAAACGCTGGAGCGCGTGGTGCGGGCGCGTTCGCAGGTGCAGCAGGCGCGCGAAGCGGGTGATGTGCGCGGCCTGGGCCGCGCCGAAGGAGCGCTGCGCAGCGGGCTGGGGGCTTTGTTCGCAGTGGCCGAGGCCTACCCCGACCTGAAAACCAACGAGACCTTTCAGCATCTGCAGGCGCGCATCAGCGGGCTGGAGGAGAGCATTGCCGACCGGCGCGAGTTCTACAACGCGGCGGTGAATGCGAACAATGTGCGCATCGAGCAGTTTCCCGATGTGATCGTGGCGCGGCTGCTGGCCTTCGGCCCGGCGGAGTTGTTCAAGGTGGCTTCCGCGGAACGGGCCGATGTCGATCTGAAGGGCCTGTTCGCGGCGTCGTGATGCCGACCGCGCCGTTGCCCGGCCACACGGTTGCCCGCCGATGTTGAGGGGCTTGTCGCCCAGCAGCGCGCCGCTGCAGTTGCTGCTCATGGGGCTGGCGCTGGGGGCGATTGGAATCGTGCAGTTTTTCCGCCTGCAGCACCGCCGCCGAGTGATGGAAGACATGCCGACGGCGCGCATCCGCTCGGCGGCGCAGGGCTATGTGGAGCTCGTCGGGCAGGCTCTGGCGCCGGATTTGCCGCTGTTCTCGCCCATCACCCGCACGCCGTGCTGCTGGTATCGCTACAAGATCGAACGGCGCGACGGCAGCGACGGCGACAAATGGACGACCGAGGAGCAAGGCGCGAGCACCGCGCAGTTCTGGCTCGACGACGAAACCGGCCGTTGCATCATCGACCCCGAGGGCGCCGAGGTGCGCGCCCGCACCCGCAGTACCTGGACGGGAGCGGCGGCGCAGCTCATTCCCGGCTCGCGCGGCGAGGTGATGCTGGCGGGGGACAACGACCATCGCTACACCGAGCATCTCATCCTGCCCGGCCAGACGCTGTATGCCCTGGGCTGGTTTGCCAGCCTCTCGCCCTTGCAGGCATCAAAGCATGAGGAGGTGCGCGAGCGCATCGCCGCGTGGAAGGCCGATCCACAACAGCGCCGCGCCTTCGACACCAACGGCGACGGCGAGCTGGACATGGCCGAGTTCGAGCAACTGCGCCAGCAGGCTGCTGCGACAGTGGAGGCCGAGCGCCGCGAACGCGCCGTGCTGCCGCAGACGCATGTGCTGAAAAAGCCGAACGACCGCCGGGTGTTCCTGCTCACCACCGAGCCGCACGACGACCTGACGCGCACCCTGCGCTGGCAGGCCTGGGGCTGGCTGCTCGCCGGGGTGCTGGGGCTGGGGTATGGCGGTGCAGGTCTGCTCATGCGGTTTTGATCGATGCACGCATCGCCTCCCCACCCCAACCCTCCCCAGCAAGTGGGGAGGGGGTGAATGCTCCTCCCCCACTTGCTGGGGGAGGTCGGGAGGGGCATCCTGCATCTCGCGCAGCGCCGTTCTCTCCTCCCCCACTTGCTGGGGGAGGTCGGGAGGGGGAGCATGTTTGCCGCTGGTCATACGATGGCGGGATGCAATCACCCTATTCCTCTGTCTACAAAAAAGCCAAAAATGGGGTCAGGTCTAGCATCGTTGCACAGCCTGCTACGAAGCTAGACCTGACCCCCCACGACTTTTTCCTTCCCTGTCCGCGCGGCCTCGAAACCGCGCTGGCCGATGAAGTGGCGGCGCTGGCCAAGCACAGTTCCACCCTGCGGGCAGGCAAGCCCGCGCCCGGCGGTCTGCCGGTGCAGGGCAGCCTGACGGATGCCATGCGGCTGAACCTGCATTGCCGCCTGACCAGCCGGGTGTTGCTGCTGGGCGGCAGTTGCGGCTATGTCGATGCCGAAGACATCTATCACCTGGCGCGCGATCTGGCCTGGGAGAAGTGGTTCGGCGTCGCCCAGGCCTTGCGCGTGGACGTGACCGCCGAGCGCAGCCCTCTGGAGAGCATCAAGTTTGCCGCGCTGCGGGTGAAGGACGGCATCTGCGACCGCTTCCGCGCGCTGACCGGCGAACGCCCGGACGTGGACACCGCGCACCCGGACGTGCGCATCCATCTGCACCTGCGCGAGGCCGACGCCCTGCTGTATCTGGACACCAGCGGCGAGCCGCTGTTCAAGCGCGGCTGGCGCAGCGAGCAGGGCGCGGCGCCGCTGAAGGAGCATCTGGCCGCCGGACTGCTCAGGCTCTCGGGCTGGACGCCCGGCGACGTGCTGTTCGATCCGATGTGCGGCGCGGGCACGCTGGTCATCGAGGCCGCACAGATGGCCGCCCAGCGCGCGCCGGGACTGGATCGCACCTTCGGTTTCGAAGTCCTGAAGGGTTTCGACCTCGATGCCTGGGCGGCGATGCGCGAGCAGGCCAGGCAGTCCGTGCGGCTCTTGGCGCCAGGGCAGTTCTTCGCCGCCGATATCGACCCGGCGAATGTGCGCATGACCCTGGACAATGCCCGCCGCGCGGGAGTGGTAGGTGCGATTGCCGCGCAAGCTGGCGACGTGATCGCCGCCATGCCGCCAGTGGACGCCGCAGCCCTGCCCGCGGGTCAACGAGCCTGGCTCATCAGCAATCCGCCCTACAGCGAACGCATCGCGCCCGAAGGCGAAGCCGCCGACGATTTCGCCCCGCTACTCGCGCGCACGCTCAAGCAGCGCTTCGCCGGTTGGCATGTCGCGCTGCTCGCTGCCGATCTGCATTTCGACCGCGCGCTGCGTCTCAAGCCCCGCCGCCGCATCGTGGTGTTCAACGGCACGATCGAATGTCGGCTGATGCTCATCGATATGGTGGCGGGGAGTGCTCGGGGTCAGGTCTAGCTTTGTAGCATTTGCTACAAAGCTAGACCTGACCCCCAACAACTTACTTCGACTTGAACGCGATGTCCTCTGCCTGCCCGTCCCGTGTACCCAGCGGCGATTTGGACGAGGCGGTGACCTGAGGCGGGGCCGTGGCGGCCGTGGCTTGCGCATCGGGCTCGGCGGTCTTTTCGGCGGGGGCGTCGGCTTCTTTCATGCCCTGCTTGAAGCCGCGCACGGCCTCGCCCAGATCGCTGCCCATGTTCTTGAGCTTCTTGGTGCCAAAGATCATGATCACGATCAGCAGCACGATGAGCCAATGCCAGATACTGAATTCACCCATGATGGTTCTCCTGCGTGCGCCGCATTGCGGGCACTCCTACTCCATTCAGGGTGAAATTGTCCTTCCAGGTTCACCCGCTCAGGTGAAAGCAAACGCAACATCTGCGCTGCAGACAAAAAATCAGTCCTCGGCCCAGTCGCGGGCGCGCTCGACGGCGCGGCGCCAGCGGGCCATGTGCGCGCTGCGCTCATCGGAGCGCATGGCGGGCTCGAAGCGGCGCTCGGGCGTCCACAGCGCGGCAAGGGTTGGCGCATCGGGCCACAGTCCCACGCCCAGCCCGGCCAGGTAGGCCGCGCCCAGCGCCGTGCTCTCGGCCTGCACCGGGCGCACCACGGGCACGCCGAGCAGATCGGCCTGGAACTGCATCAGCCGGTCGTTGACGGCGGCGCCGCCGTCCACGCGCAATTCGATCAGCGGTGGCCCGCCCTGCGCGACGATGTCGGCCTGCATGGCGGCGAAGAGTTCGGCGCTCTGGTAGGCCATGCTGTCGAGGGTGGCGCGGGCGATGTGCGCGGCCGTGGTGCCCCGGGTGAGGCCGATGAGCAGACCGCGCGCCCGCGCATCCCAGTGCGGCGCGCCCAGGCCGGTGAAGGCAGGAACCAGCAGCACGCCGTCGCTGCCCTGCACGCTGTCGGCGAGTTGTTGCGCTTCCTGTGCGCTGCGCACCAGCCCGAGGCCATCGCGCAGCCACTGCACCGCGGCGCCCGCGACGAACACGCCGCCTTCGAGCGCGTACTGCAGCGGCTCATCGGCGCCCAGCTTCCACGCCACGGTGCTCAGCAAGCGCTGCTGCGAGCGCACCGCCTGCCCCCCGGTGTGCTGCAGCGCGAAGCAGCCGGTGCCGTAGGTGTTTTTCGCCATGCCGGGTTGCAGGCAGGCCTGTCCGAACAGCGCCGCCTGCTGGTCGCCCGCCATGCCGGTGATGGGGATTTCCACCCCGCCCAGACGCGCCACGGCCAACGCGCCGCAGTTGGGCACGATGGCGGGCAGCACGGCGCGCGGCACGCGCAGCAGGGCCAACAAGTCGTCGTCCCAGTCGCCGGTGTGGAGGTTGCACAGGAGGGTGCGGCTGGCATTGCTGACATCGGTGAGGTGCGCCGCGCCGCCGGTGAGCTTCCATACCAGCCAAGTGTCGATGGTACCTGCGGCCAGTTCGCCGCGTTCAGCGCGGGCGCGCGCGCCGGGAATGTGATCGAGCAGCCAGGCGAGTTTGGTGGCGGAGAAATAGGCGTCGGGCAACAGGCCGGTGCGCTGCTGCAGCAGCGGGCCGTGGCCGTCTGCCGAAAGTTGCGCGCAGACCTCCGCAGTACGGCGATCCTGCCAGACGATGGCATTGGCCAGCGGCCGGCCCGAGGCGCGCTCCCACAGCACCACGGTTTCGCGCTGATTGGTGATGCCCAAGGCGGCCAGATCGTGCAGGCCAGCCCCGGCGCGGGCCAGGGCTTCGGTGAGCGTGGCGCTCTGCGTGGCCCAGATGTCCAGCGGGTCGTGCTCCACCCAGCCGGGCTGCGGGTAGTGTTGGGTGAACTCGCGCTGCGCACTGGCCAGCACCCTGCCCTGTGCATCGACGATGAGCGTGCGGGAACTGGAGGTGCCTTGGTCGAGGGCGGCGATCAGGGTCATGGTGCGTGGATCAGGGATCGATGCCTTCGGCATGGTCGTTTTTCGAATGGGGATTATGCGTGGAACTGAAACCAGACTGAAAAGGCCGCGCCGTATTGAACCCACGGAAATGAAACCGCACCGACTTTATATCTGTATGACCTCAAACCACCTTGAAAGGACTCCCCATGAAAGCCGCCGACGTTGCAAAAAGCGCATTTTCCATGCCCCTCACCAGTCCCGCCTACCCGCCCGGCCCCTATCGTTTCATCGACCGCGAGTTCTTCGTCGTGACCTACCGCACCGATCCCGATGCCTTGCGCGCGATGGTTCCCGAGCCGCTGGAGCCCGCGGGCGATCTGGTCAAGTTCGAATTCATCCACATGCCCGACTCCACCGGATTTGGCGCCTACACCGAGTCCGGCCAGGTCGTGCCTGTTCTCTACCAGGGCAAACCCGCCACCTATCAGATCGCGATGTACCTCGACGACGAGGCGCCGATCGCCGGCGGGCGCGAGATCTGGGGCTTTCCGAAAAAGCTCGCCAAGCCGCATCTCGGCGTGGTCGCCGACACCCTGCTGGGCACGCTCGACTATGGCCCGGTGCGCATCGCCACCGGCACCATGGGCTACAAGCACCGCGCGCTCGACACCGCCAGAGTGCTGGCCTCGCTGCAGCAGCCCAACTTCCTGCTCAAGATCATTCCGCATGTGGACTGCACGCCGCGCCTCTGCGAGCTGGTGCAGTACGACCTGGAGGACCTGGTGGTCAAAGGCGCATGGGAAGGTCCCGCCGCGCTCGAACTGCACGCGCATGCGCTGGCGCCGGTGGCGTCGCTGCCGGTGCTCGAAGTGGTCTCGGGCGTGCACATCCTCACCGACCTGACCCTCGGTCTGGGACGGGTGGCGCACAACTATCTCGAAACCTGAATCTTTTGACCCCTCGTGAAAAAATTCGTCGAACGGGGGCTCGGGGAGTCAGCGAACGGGCTGCTGCGTCGGTGTATAAAATCAATTTTGGAATCAGGCCGGAAATCCTGTCGATTCCTTGGCCATGTCGCCTTGTTCCGGTGCACCGGGCCCCACAGACCGGGATGCGCTTCGGGGATTGTCGTTAGACTTTCTCCCGCATGACACTGATGCGCTAAATTTCAAACCTCCACTAATTCAACCGTTCACACCCGCGCCATGACGAAATCTCTACAGCCCTGTTCGCACTCTATCGTCCCCGCCCAGGAGGTCTGCCATGAGTGAAAAAATCGGCGGCATCGACCGCATCGACCGTCGCCTGCTCACCCTGCTGCAGGAAGACGGCCGCATCGCCAATCTGCGTCTGGCGCAACTGGTCAATCTTTCGCCCACCGCCGTGCTCGAGCGCGTCAAGCGGCTCACGCGCGACGGCTTCATTCTCGGCTACGAAGGTCGGCTCAACCCCAATCTGCTCGGCGCGGGGCTGATGGTGTTCGTCGAAGTGCAACTCGACCGCACCGCGCCCGAAGCGTTCGAAAAATTCCAGTCGGCCATCAAGGCGCGGCCCGAGATTCTCGAATGCCATATGGTCGCGGGCAATTTCGACTACCTGCTCAAGGTGCGCGTGGCCGACATGGCCGCGTACAAGGCCTTTGTGGCCAACGTCATCGCCAATCTGCCGGCCGTGCGCGAAACCCGCTCTTTCGCCGTGATCGACGAAGTGAAGAGCACCACCCGGCTGCAAGTCGAACTCTGATCGGATAGCGGCCGCCCAAGACGCGCGTGAGCCCGAGTGGTTCACGCGCGTTTTTCATTTTTGCGTTTTCGGCGTCAGCAGCACCAGCACGGCGCACAACACCATGAACCCGGCGAGCATCAGAATGCCGCCTTGGGTGCTCTGCGTGGTCTGCTTGACCCAGCCGATGATGGACGGGCCGAAGAACCCCGCCAGATTGCCCAGGGCATTGATCAGCGCAATGCCCGCCGCCGCCGCAGTGCCCGCCAGAAACGCATTGGGCAGCGCCCAGAACAGCGGCAGCACCACCATGATGCCCACGGTCGCCAGCGTCAGCGCCACCATGGCCAGGGTCGTGTCATGGCTCCAGAGAGTCGACAGCACCAGCCCCACCGCGCCGATCAGCGCGGGAACGGCCACATGCCAGCGGCGCTCGTGGCGCTTGTCCGAGCTGCGTCCCACCAGAATCATCGCCACCACAGACACGCCGTAAGGCAGCGCGACCAGCCAGCCTATGGTCAGCGGATCGGTCACGCCAGTGGACTTGATCAGCAGCGGCAGCCAGAAGCTCAGTCCGTACAGGCCGATGACGACGGAGAAGTAGATCAGCGCCATCAGCCACACCCGCGGATCGGCCATGCCCTGCAGCGCGGAGTGCGCCGGCTTGGTCTGCGCCTCCCTGTCGAGCGCGTGTTGCAGCGCGTTCTTCTCGTGCGCGCTCAGCCACCTGGCGTGGGCAATGCCATTGTCGAGATAGAACAGGGTGACGAGGCCCAGCACCACGGCGGGCAGGCCTTCGAGCACGAACAACCATTGCCACCCGGCCCAGCCGTGATGACCGTGGAAGTGGTGCAGGATCCAGCCCGACACCGGCCCGCCGACCAGACCCGAGAGCGGCACCGCGCTCATGAACCAGGCGGTCATCTGGCTGCGCCGCGCCGCCGGATACCAATAGGTCAGGTACAGGATGATGCCGGGAAAGAAGCCCGCCTCGGCCACGCCGAGCAGAAAGCGCATCACGTAAAACTGCATCGGCGTGGTGACGAACAGCGTGGCCGCCGAAATCAGGCCCCAGGTGATCATGATGCGGGCGATCCACACCCGCGCGCCCACCCGGTGCAGGATGAGGTTGCTCGGCACCTCGAACAAGAAGTAGCCGAGGAAGAAAATGCCCGCGCCCAGCCCGTACACCGCATCGGAAAAGCCCAGATCGCCCTTCATCTGCAACTGGGCGAAGCCGATGTTCACCCGGTCGAGATAGGCAACGAAATAGCACAGGATGAGAAAGGGAATGATGCGCCAGCCGATGCGGCGATAGACCGCTTCGGAAGGTGCGGGGGCCGCCCTTGCGGCCGAGGGGTGTGAGGCCATGTCGCGTCTCCTTTTGTGGTTCAACACCAGGGCTCTGACGGCCCTTCAAACTTCGTTCAAAGCCGCATTCAACGCGCTTTTTCGTCCGCAGACGCCGCTACAGCCGCTTGGGCAGCCTGCGCCCCGGGCTGCGGCTCGCGTCCCAAGGGTGCGAAATACTTTTGCTCCGCCAGCGCCTCGTACAGCGGCGGGGTGAAGAAGTTCGCCACACGGCTGCTGATGAGCGCGGTGGCCATGAGCGGAATCACCAGGCCGCCGCCGTTGATCATCTCCATGACGATCACAAACGACGTGAGCGGCGACTGCGTCACCGCGGCGAGATAACCCACCATGCAGATGGCCACCAGCGCCGATTGCGGATATTGCCCGAACCACTGGCTGACCCACTGGCCGAAGCCCGCGCCGATCGACAGCGAGGGCGAGAACAGTCCGCCCGGCAGACCGGTGATGTAGGACAGCACCATGGCCAGCCACTTCGCCAGCGGGTAATACCAGCTCACCTGCTCGCCTTGGTTCATCAGCAGATGCCGCGCCTGCTCGTAGCCGCTGCCCCAGGTCTGCCCGGCGGTCGCGATGCCGATGACGGCCACCAGCAGCCCCAGCCCCGCGCCCCACACCAGCGGCGAATGCTCGCGCCACACCAGCAGCCTGGCCGGAATCCAGCGCGCCGGCTTGAGCAGCGCCAGATTGAACGCCGCCCCCGCCAGGCCGCAGAGCACGGCGGAAATCACCACCGGAATGACGAAGGCCAGCGGAAAGATGTCGGGTGCGCTGATCTGGCCGAAATACAGATAATTGCCCGCCAGCGCCAGCGACACCAGGCCTGAGAACACGATGCTGGTAATGAGCACGCCGTTGGTGCGGGTTTCGAAACTGCGGGTCAGCTCCTCGATGGCGAACAAAATGCCCGCCAGCGGCGTGTTGAACGCGCCCGACAGTCCCGCCGCCGAGCCCGCGAGCAGCAGCAGGCGCTGCATGCGCGGCGTCACCCGGGGGTAGAAGCGCCGCATTTCGTACATGATCGACGCGCCCACATGCACCGTCGGCCCCTCGCGCCCCAGCGTGAGGCCACCGAGCATGCCCATCAGACCCAGCCCGATTTTGCCGATGAGGATGCGCAGGCCGAACAGCCGGCCGATGCGGCCGTCGTCGGGCGGGGCATGCAAGACGGCGATCACCTGCGGGATGCCGCTGCCCTCGCTGCCGTTGAACCACTTGCGCGTCATCCACACCGCGCCGCCGGTCAGCGCCGGGGTGATGAGCAGCGCCAGCCAGACCCGGCCGTCGATCCAGCCGAGAAAAATCGCCAGCGCCTCGTTGGCCCAGTTGGCGAACTGCACCGCCGCCAGGCCCACCAGGATCGCCCCCACCCACAGCACGCCGTAATTCAGCCACGACCTGTGAAGTTCCTTTCGGGTGAGTCGCCAAAGGGCGGCGGGGCGGTAACGAGCATGCATGGGTAAGAAGAATAGCGCGGCAGTACGCACCCACCGTCAAAGCCACGGGGTCTGAAATAGGGATGAAGCGGCAAAGCGTCATGGCGCGCGGCTCATCACCATACTGCAGGGGGTAAATCTGAATGGAAACAGAACATTGCGCGTGTCCCTGCGTGCAACTCGGACATTGCGCTTAAGGGTTTTTACGCACTAGGATAACCCTGCATTTTTGACAAAAGTTAAAACACAGGCGCGTTCACAACCGCTTACCCCTTGCGAGAAAGCCTTACCCATGCGTTCCCTTCATCTGCTCACCGTGCCGGAAAAGCTGCTGCATACCGGCTTCATCTTCCTGGTCTGCATCGGTCTGCTCTGCGCCGAGGCCTATCTCTATGTCACCCATTCCGGGCTGGACGGCAAGACCGGGGTGACCCTCAAGGACATCCAGATCTCCTACTACGGCAACCGCGACAGCAGCAAGCTGCAGACCGTGCTGCCGACCATGCTCACCAACGCGGGCGTTCCCAAGGAACAGTGGCCCGGGCTGCAAAAGACCGTCGATGCCTGGATAGTCAGCGGCCAGACCCAGGCGGGCTATGAGACCGAGATCAAACCCCTCCTCGCGCAGCACTGCCTGATGTGCCACAGCGCGGCCATGAGCCGGCAGTTGCACAACCCGCCGCTGGCCTCGTATGAGGACGTGAAGGCGGTGGCCAAGGTCGACAACGGCATGTCGTACAACGCGATGCTGATGACCGGCATGGTGCACCTGACCATGCTCGGGCTGATTTTCTGGGTGGCCGGCTGGCTGTTTCTGCAGACGCGGGTGCACAGCCAGATCAAGGCCATTTCGGTGATCACGCCGTTCGCCGCGATGCTGCTCGACTTTGCCGGCTGGTTTCTCACCAAGCAGAACCCCGACTTCGCCTGGTTGGTGCTCATCGGCGGCGCGCTGTCATGCCCGATCGCCATGCTGGAAATGGGCGTGGCGCTGCTCGATATGTGGATCGGCCTGCCCAGGTTCCTGATGCAGCGCATCGTGACCGAAGTGCCCAAGAGCGTGGTGCGCACGGCAACGGCCTGATTTTTACCGGATCAAACCCCGCCGATGCGGGGTTTTTTCGAGGCGCGAAGGCGCATTGGCCGTCATTCCCGCTCTCAAGAAAACGCCGGGCCGCCCCAAGTTTTCTTGACCCCCTCGGGGGGCCTGACGCGAATGCGGCAGGTCTGGGGGCGCTCCTTAGAATGCGCGGCATGACTGCTGCCCAGATTTCATCCTCCGCCCTGTCCGTCGTCGTCCTTGCCGCGGGCAAGGGCACGCGCATGCGTTCCGATTTTCCCAAGGTGCTGCAGCCGCTGGCGGGCAAACCGCTGCTCGGCCATGTGCTCGACACCGTGCACCACTTGGCAGCCGCGCGTGCCGTGGTGGTCACCGGCTTCGGCGCGCAGCGGGTGCAGGAGGCCTTTGCCCATCAGCCGCATCTCCGTTTTGTGCTGCAGGAGCCGCAACTCGGCACCGGCCATGCGGTGCAGCAGGCACTGCCCGAGCTGCCCGACGAAGGGGTCTGTCTGGTGCTCTACGGCGACGTGCCGCTGGCCCCCGCCAGCAGTCTGCTGCCGCTGGTGGCGCAGGCGCAGACCGGAGCGCTCGCCCTGCTCACCGTCGAACTGGACGACCCGACCGGCTATGGCCGCATTCTGCGCAGCGCCGACGGCGCGGTGCGGGGCATCGTCGAACACAAGGACGCCACGCCCGAGCAGCGCACGGTGCGCGAGTGCAATACCGGCATGCTGTGCGCTCCCGTGGCGCATCTGCGCCGCTGGCTGGGCCGGTTGCGCAACGACAACGCGCAAGGCGAGTACTACCTCACCGACGTGGTGGCACTGGCCGTGGCCGACGGCGTGCCGGTGCGCGCCGCCACCGTGGCCGACGCCGACGACGTGCTCGGCGTGAACGACCGCAGCCAGCTCGCGCATCTGGAGCGCGTGGTGCAGCAGCGCACGGCCCGCCGCCTGCTCGATGCCGGCGTCACCCTGGCCGACCCGGCGCGTATCGACGTGCGCGGCGCGCTGCACTGCGGCCGCGATGTGTTCATCGACGTGGGTTGCGTGTTCGAGGGCGAGGTGCATCTGGCCGACGGCGCCCGCATAGGCCCGTATGCGGTGCTGCGCGATGTGCGCGTCGGTGCGGGCACGGTAGTGCATCCCTTCTGCCACCTCGACGGCGCGGCCATCGGCGCGTGCGCCCTGATCGGCCCGTTCGCGCGGCTGCGGCCCACCACGGCGCTGGCCGACGGCGTGCACATCGGCAACTTCGTCGAAGTGAAGAATTCGACCCTCGGCCAGGGCTCCAAGGCCAACCACCTCAGCTATGTGGGCGACGCCACCGTGGGCGCGCGGGTGAACATCGGCGCAGGCACCATCGTGGCCAATTACGACGGCGCCAACAAGCACCGCACCGTGATCGAGAACGACGCGCACACCGGCTCCAACTCGGTGCTGGTCGCCCCCATCACCGTGGGCGCGGGCGCCACCGTGGGCGCGGGCTCCACAGTGAGCAAAAACGTCCCGGCGGGCAAGCTCACCGTCGCGCGCGCCAGGGCCGTGACATTCGACGGCTGGACCCGGCCGGTGAAGAAGAAGTAGGCTGCGGGCGATTTTTGTGAAATATTGCCCGGTTCGTTTCAGGCGCGCCTGCCTATCATGGCGCCCAGTGCAACCCTAGGGGAGTCTGTTCATGTGTGGCATCGTCGGCGCCGTGGCGCAACGCAATATCGTTCCCGTCCTGATCGAGGGCCTGCGCCGTCTCGAATATCGCGGCTATGACTCCTGCGGCGTGGCGGTCTACGCCGACGGCCAGTTGCTGCGCGCGCGCAGCGTGTCGCGCGTGGCCGAGCTCGACGCGCAGACGCGCTCGCTGCAGGCCTTCACCGGCATCGCCCACACCCGCTGGGCCACGCACGGCGCGCCCACCACGAACAACGCCCACCCGCATTTTTCCGCCGGCCCCAATACCTCCAGCCAGTCGGCGCATATCGCCGTGGTGCACAACGGCATCATCGAAAACTACGAGGCGCTGCGCGCCCTGCTGCGATCGGACGGCTACCAGTTCGAGAGCCAGACCGACACCGAGGTCATCGCCCACCTGATCGACCACCTCTACGCCGGCGATCTGTTCGAGGCGGTGCAGGCCGCCACCCGGCAACTGCACGGGGCGTATGCGATTGCCGTGTTCAGCCGCGAGGAGCCGCACCGCATCGTCGGCGCGCGCGACGGCTCTCCGCTGGTCGTCGGCCTGGGGCAGAACGAGAACTTCCTCGCCTCCGACGCCCTGGCGCTGGCCGGAATCACCGACCGGTTCATCTACCTCGAAGACGGCGACGTGGCCGATCTGCAACTCGGCGGGGTGCGCATCGTCAACCGCGAAGGCAGGCCAGTCGAGCGCGAGGTGCGCACCCTCACCGCGTACACCGCCGCGGTGGAGCTCGGCCCCTACCGCCACTTCATGCAGAAGGAGATTTTCGAGCAGCCGCGCGCCATCGCCGACACGCTCGACGGCATCCAGTCCATCACCCCGGCACTGTTCGGCGCGCAGGCGGCCGAAGTCTTGCCCGCCATCAGCGGCGTGCGCATCCTGGCCTGCGGCACCAGCTTCTACGCCGGGCTCACCGCCAAGTACTGGATCGAGTCCATCGCCCGCGTGCCCGTCGAGGTGGAAGTCGCCAGCGAATACCGCTACCGCGACTCGGTGCCCGACCCAAGCGCGCTGGTCGTCGTCGTCTCGCAGTCGGGCGAAACCGCCGACACCCTGGCCGCGCTCAAGCACGCCAAGCAGCTCGGCCATGCCCACACCCTGGCGATCGTCAACGTCGCCAGCAGCGCGATGGCGCGGGAAACCGCGATGCAGTTCTTCACCCGCGCCGGCGCCGAGATCGGCGTGGCCTCGACCAAGGCCTTCACCACCCAGCTCGTCGCGCTCTACCTGCTGGCCGGAGCGCTCGCCCGCGCCAAGGGCCGGCTGAGCGGCGAAGCGGAGGCCAGGATGCTCACCGACCTGCGCCACCTGCCCGCCGCCGTGCAGAGCGTGCTGGCGCTGGAGCCGCAGATCATCGCCTGGGCCGAGCAGTTCGCCCGCCGCGAAAACGCGCTGTTCCTCGGCCGCGGCCTGCACTACCCCATCGCGCTGGAAGGCGCGCTCAAGCTCAAGGAAATCACCTATATCCACGCCGAGGCCTATCCCGCGGGCGAGCTCAAGCACGGCCCGCTGGCCCTGGTGACCGAGGCCATGCCGGTGGTGGCCGTGGCCCCCAACGACGCGCTGCTCGACAAGCTCAAGAGCAATCTGCAGGAAGTGCGCGCCCGCGGCGGCGAGCTCTACGTCTTCGCCGACGCCGGCGGGCAGATCGAGGCCAGCGAGGGCGTGCACCTCATCCGCCTGCCCGAACACTACGGCGCGCTCTCGCCCATCCTGCACGTCGTGCCGCTGCAACTGCTCGCCTACCACACCGCCACGGCGCGCGGCACCGATGTCGACAAACCGCGCAATCTGGCCAAGAGCGTGACGGTGGAGTGAACGGCCCTTCGACCCGGATCGTTCATCAGGACACGGGAGAATGGCGCGGCGGGGCGCCCCCTCCCGGCCTCCCCCACTGCGTGGAGGAGGTGAGAACACTCCCTCCCCACTCGTGGGGAGGGTTGGGGTGGGGAGGATTTGGCCCTGCGCCACAAGCCCGCAGCCTTTGGCCTGGGTGCGAAGCGCGGGGGCAGAGACGCCCCTCCTGCCGCCTCATTTCCTGCCCTTGATGCTGTAGAGATATTCGGCAATCACCGGCACCTGATCCTCGGGGATCGGTGCTTTCATGACATGCTTCATCTTGTTGACCTCCGCCAGCCAGGTCGATTTGGACAGATCGGGCTGAGTCATCACCATTCCGGCGGAATGGCACATCAGGCAGAAACTGTTGGCGGCCTTGGCGCCAGGGCCATCGCCGGGGAACACCCGCGTGCTGCTGGGGCGATTGACGGTTTCGGTTTTGAGGGTGAGCGCATGCGCCGGGGCTGCGGTCCAGGCGCCGAGAATCAGTGCAACGCCCAGGCCGCGCAGCAGGGCGTCCATTGTGTATCGTGTCATGTCGGTCTCCCGGTCAAACGGCCATCAGATGGGTGGTTTCGACGACGTTGCGCATGAAGCCTCCGGGGTTCCAGTTGGGGGTCATGGGCTGCTGCAGGCCGTCCGAGTTGGTGCAGCGAACCAGCACGGTCTGTTCACCCTTGGCGAATTTCAGATGCGTGCTCCACTGGCGGAAACTGTATTTGCCGTAGTCGCGGCCGAGCTGTGCGGGCAGCCAGGTCTTGCCGCCATCCGTCGAGACATCGACGGCCCTGACCCCGGTATCGCCGCCGAACGCGATGCCGCGCACCAGTTCAGGGCGGCCCGCGGCGACCCTCGCACCGTCGTTCAGATTGGTGACGAAGGATCGCGGCACCATGCGGTTGATGGGCACCGTCTTCACACCCTTCTCGCCGGGCGTCATATTGGCATGCGGCCAATTGTCGGGAATGCGGTACGCCGGGTTCATCCAGAAGTTGTCGTCCGGTTTGGTCAGGACACGCACATGCTGCAGCATCTTGGTCCAGTAAGTCGCATACCAGCCCGGCACCACGAGACGGAAGGGGAAGCCGTTTTCCAAAGGCAGCGCCAGCCCGTTCATCTCCCAGGCGATCATCACGTCGCCGTTGCGGGCCACATCAATCGGCAGAGACTTCAGCAGATTGGGCGCAGTCGGCACCACCGGACGTTCCGATCCCTCGGTTTGCACGTAGAGTGCACCCGCCTTGACCCCTGCGGCATCGAGCACATCCTTGAAGCGCACGCCAACCCATCGGGCATTGCCCATCGCGCCATTGCCCCATTCGCCGCCCGGTACGCGCGGCTGAAAGAAGCCGCGTGAGTTGCCCGAGCATTGATTCACTGCGGCCAGTTCGACATGCCTGAATTTGTTCATCAAGTCGAACACGGTGAACTCCAACTCCCTGTCCACATGGCCGCTGATGCGCACCTTGTGCTTATGCGGGTCCATCGTGGTGGGAATATTGGCCCAGTGCCAGCGCACAAAGAACTGGTCCACGGGCGTGAATACCCCCTTGTCATAGACCGACCAGGGGGTTTCCAACAAGGGCGGGCGGGTGCGTTGCAGGATCATCGGGCCATAAAAGCCATCGAAGCCGGTCACCAAACGCCGCTGACCGCTGCCGCCGGAAAACGGTAAATCGATGGTTTCGGCGGCAAATCCGCTGCGGCTCATCGCCAGTGCCCCGAGCCCGACGGCTGCCGCCTGCAAAAACAGTCTGCGCTGCGATGCATCAGACCGATCGACGCCACTGTGCGTCGTGAAATACCGGTTGGTCATGCCCATCCTCCTCATGTCGTTCGACGCAATCCGAAAATGGCCGCGTCCGACACGATTTATAAGCACCGGTCTTCTGTTTGAGAAATCGATTGATTGGATAATGAAAATCGATTTTTATGATGCAGCAGGATTGCCATGCGGCAATATATTACAGCATATATATCGAATTTTTAAACCATTGATTACAAATGGAAAATTTCACAAGTTACCACTATTCATGGATATATTTGAATGGACTGATGAAAATGACGGTAACGTATGGGTCGACTTTTTACGTTTGGTTATTTTCTGTCCGGTCGACCTTGGCGGGGTCGACTGCCACGTGCAACCTGACCCCGCTTCAAGCGGACAGAATCGCGCGTCTGAGGTCGCGGGCGAAGGCCATGCGGCGTTCGGGGCGCAGGTGGCGGCCGATGTGTACTTCGGTCTGCCGCGAAGTCACCTGCACCAGACCGCGGCCGTGCGCCTGCACGCGCACGCTGCGTGCAGGCAGGGTCACACTGCCCAGGCGCGCGCCGTGCATCCATTCGATGTGCACCGCATCGGCGCTGATGGCGATGCGCTCGTAATCGGCAGCGTGGCGCGCGTAGACCAGGAAAGCCCAGCCCATCGCGACGACTTCGATGACGACGAAGGGCAGCGCGAGTGTCGCGCCCTGCACCTGGCAGAACAGCCCGAGCAGCACCGAGAACAGCGCAAAGCCGGCGAAGGCGGAGAACAACTGCGCCGGACTGAGCGCACAGTTGCGGCGGAAGCGCCATACCCAGGCACCGTCTTCCCACTGCGGGCGAGACAGCAGGCTGCCGGGCAATTCCACCGGCGCGACCTGCCCCGCGTCGGCGACTTCATCCATGCAGCGCCCACCGGTGACGGTGCTGCGGCGGCTCGGCGCTGCGCACGAGCGCGGCCAGCGCATCCGCGTCGGCCACCTCCAGGCGATGCAAGGGCCCGCGTACCCAGCCGTTGCGACGAAACCGCGTCAACAGCCGGCTGACGGTTTCCACGCGCAACTGCAGGTAGCTGGCCATGTCGGCACGGGCGATGGCGGGCAGCACGGCGGCCGCTGCGTCATCCCGCTCCTGCTGGGCGCGCAGCAGCCGCAACAGGTAATGCGCCACTCTCACCGGCGCTTCCTGCAGCACGATCTGCCGGTATTCGAAATTGGCGCGGATGCGCCTGGCCAGCTCGGTGCTCAGGCACTCGCAAAATCCGGCGGACAGGCGCTCGGCCGCTGCCCTGTCGAACCCGATGCGGCAAATCGTGGTCATGGACACCGAGGCGCGGTAATCGACCGGCGCCTGCTCAGGGTCTTCGGTCAGCCTCTCCAGCCCGATCCAGTCTCCGGGAAAGCTGAAATCCACCACCCTGGCCTGATGCAGCCGGTCGCGGCAAACGGTCTTCACCGCGCCCGACTTCACCGCCAGCAGGCAACCCTGTGAGGCAGGAATGGACGCATCGGCGCGGAATTCTTCCTGGGTGATGCGGATGGCGTGCGCCCCCGGCAGGCTGCAGCCCAGTTCCAGCACGCGGCAGCGCTCGCGCTGGCCGCAGCCGCCGCAGAGGATGGGTTCGTAGGCCATGGGGCCCGTCCTCACTCGGCAGCCAGCACTCGCGTGGCGTCGGCGTTGAGCCGCGGCGGGGTTTCATAGGTGTGGAAAGGCGCCGGAGAGGGCACTTCCCACTCCAGACCCTCGGCGCCATCCCAGGGGCGTTGCGGCGCCTTTTCCCCCTGGCCGCGCAGCACCGGAATCACCACGGCGAACAGGAAATACACCTGCGCCAGACCGAAAATCCACGCGCCGATGGTGGAAACCTGGTTGAAATCGGTGAACTGCACCGGGTAGGCGATGTAGCGCCGCGGCATCCCGGCCAGACCGAGAAAATGCTGCGGAAAGAAGGTGACGTTGAAGCCGATCATCGACAGCCAGAAATGGATCTTCCCGGCGGTCTCGTTGTACATCACCCCCGTCCACTTCGGCGACCAGTAGTAGAACGCCATGAAAATGGCAAACAGCGTGCCGGCCACCATGGTGTAGTGGAAATGGGCGACGACGAAATAGGTGTTGTGCACCTGGGTGTCGATCGGCACCATGGCCAGCATCAGCCCGCTGAAGCCGCCGATGGTGAACACGATGATGAAGCCCACGGCAAACAGCATCGGCGTCTCGAACGACAGCGAGCCGCGCCACATGGTGGCGATCCAGTTGAACACCTTGACCCCGGTGGGCACGGCGATCAGCATGGTGGCGTACATGAAAAACAGTTGCGCGACGGTAGGCATGCCCGCGGTGAACATGTGGTGCGCCCAGACCAGGAAGGACAGGATGGCGATCGAGGCCGTGGCATACACCATCGACGAATAGCCGAACAGCCGCTTGCGCGCGAAGGTGGGCACCACCATGCTCATCACCCCGAAGGACGGCAGGATCAGGATGTAGACCTCGGGATGGCCCATGAACCAGAACAGATGCTGATAGAGCACCGGGTCGCCGCCGCCGGTGGCGCTGAAAAAACTGGTGCCGAAGTGACGGTCGGTCAGGGTCATGGTGACGGCGCCCGCGAGCACCGGCATGACGGCGATGAGCAGATACCCGGTGATCAGCCAGGCCCAGCAGAACAGCGGCATTTTCATCAGCGTCATGCCCGGCGCGCGCATGTTCAGAATGGTGACGATGATGTTGATCGACCCCAGAATGCTCGACGCGCCCAGCAGATGCACGGTGAAGATGATCAGATCCATGCCCATACCCTGCTGCAGCGACAGCGGCGGATACAGCGTCCAGCCCACGCCGGGCGCGCCGCCGGGCACGAGGAAAGCGGCCACACCCAGTATCGCAGCGGGCACCAGCAGCCAGAAGCTGAGGTTGTTCAGCCGTGGAAACGCCATGTCGGGCGCGCCGATCATCAGCGGAATCATCCAGTTGGCCAGACCGGTGAGCGCGGGCATCACCGCCATGAAAATCATGATCAACCCGTGCATGGTGCCGAAGGCGTTGAACAGTTCGGGGTTCATCAGCCAGACGTAGGGATGCCACAGCTCGGTGCGTATGGCCAGCGCCAGCACCCCGCCGACGAACAGCATCGCCAGCGCATAGACCAGGTACATCGTGCCGATGTCCTTGTGGTTGGTCGAGAACAGCCAGCGGCGCCAGCCGTGCGGATGCGCATGGGCAGGGTCCAGGGTATGGGCAGGGACGTGCACCGGGTCGAGCACAACGCTCATCGCAAACTCCTTCTTTCGGGCAGGGCAAAGGGCTCAGCGCCAGCGGGCGCAGACCCGGCCCAAACCGAACCTGCGCCAGACAGCGGCATGTTTGTGCAGATTTTGTGCTGCCCTACCCCCTGCAGCCGTCAGGGTTTTGGCGAGGTCGGGTGATCCAGATCAAAAGATCGGCAAATTTGATCGGTTATGGCCCACAGGGGCCGGGCCGTGCGAATTCTCATAGAATCCGCGCCATGTCGGCCTTGCTGCGTTCCGTACTGATCCTGCTTCTGGTGCTGCTGCCCTTGCGCGGCTGGGCCCAGGTGAGCATGTCGGCGGCCGACTTCCAAGGCCCCGCGATCGCGTCCGCGCCAGCGGCAGACCCACACGCCATGATGGCGATGGACGACTGCCCCGCGCAAACGCACGCCGGCTGTCAGGATCACCCGCACACGCTTTGCTCCATATGCCAGCTCGCCGTGGGCCAGCCCGCGGCATTCGTCCTGCGGCTGACCCACGCCGCGCCGCACGCCTGCCCGCTGGCCGCCGATCTCGCCTGGAACGATGCCGATCCACGGCAGATCCAGCGCCCGCCCAGAGTCTGATCCCCATTTGAAGCCCGGATGCAGCGCCCGCCGCAAGCGGCAGCGCTGCGATGTGCATGGCCGCGCCACGGCGCGGCCCGAATGAGGAACTCCCCATGTGGATCGTTTTCAAGGCGCGGCGGCGCTGGCGCATGGCGCCGCTGGCCGCAAGCGTGCTGTTGGCGGCGTGCGCGCCGCTGCAAACCCGGCAGTCGCTCCAGGCAGCCAATGACATCATTCAACCCTCTGCCGGACAGCGCGTGCAACTGCTGCGCGATACGCAGCAAAGGCAGGACGCGCAAGCGCAGATCGACGCCCTGCTCGCCCGTCCGCTGTCGGCCGACGACGCCGTGCGCGTGGCCCTGCTCGGCAGTCCGTCGCTGCAGGCGCTGATCGCTCAGGCGCAGGCCGACTCGGCGGCCGCCACGCAGGGTGCCAGACTGCGCAACCCGGTGTTCGGCTTCGAGCGTCTGCTGATCGGAGGCGGCGGGGTGGAGATCACCCGCAGCCTCGGCTTGGGTCTGTTCGATCTGTTCACCCAGCCCGTGCGTTCGCGCCTGGCCGCCGCACGGCAGCAAACACTGCAATTGCGCCTGGCCAGCGACGTGCTGCGCGTTGCGGCACAAGCGCGCATGGCCTGGGTGCGCGCTTGTGCCGCGCAGCAGGAGGCGGCTTATGACCGCGATGTGACCGAGGCCGCGCAGGCCACCGCCCGCCTCGCCAGCCGCATGCGGCAGGCCGGCAACTTCAACCGGCTCGATGCGGCACAGCAGGGGCTTTTCGCCGCCCAGAGCCGATTGCAGCTCAACCGGGCGCAGCAGGCGGCGATGCAAAGCCGTGAAGCGCTGGTGCGGGCGCTGGGTCTGCCTGCGGCGCAGGCCGCGCGCCTCACTCTGCCGATGCATCTGCCGCAGGCCACGCAACAGCCCGAGGATGCGGCAACCGCCGTGCAGTCCGCGCTCGATCACCGTCTGGACGTGCGGCTCGCCCTTGCCGACTACACCGCGCAGGCGCAGGCCGCGGGGCTGACGCGACAGACCAGCCTGATCGAGCAGGTCGAACTCGGCGGGGTGCGCAAGACCTATAGCGACGCATCACCGCAAAACGGCTTCGACCTCAGCCTGCCGCTGCCGCTGTTCGATCCGGGCGACGCCCGCCGCAGCGCCGCAAACGACAGCGTGCTGGCGGCACGCAACCGCGTGGCAGCGGTCACGCACCGCGCGGCGTCTCAACTGCGCGAAGCCGATGCGCTGCGCCGCAGCGCCTGGCAGCGCCTGCAGTGGAGCCGGAACCAGGTCGTGCCCCTGGCGCAGACGGTGCTCGATGAAAGCCAGCTTCGCTACAACGGCATGCTCATCGGCACCTTCGAGCTCATCGCCGCGGCGCAGACCCAGGTGCAGGCCGTGCGCGAGGCCATCGCCGCGCAGCGCGACTACTGGCTGGCCGACGCCCGCTGGCAGGCCGCGCAACTGGGCATCGTTTTGGACGCGAGCGCCGCACCGGACGCCCCCACCCGCTTCGCTGCCACCCCATCGGCAGGCCATTGACACCACAACCCCAAGCGAAAACTTTCCATGTTTCAATCCGCGCCCGGTCTACCCGGGCGAAACAACGCGGAAGAGGTTACGCCTCAACCGCGTTCGATTATCCCCTGAAGGGAGAGGTTTCCAACCGGAGTCTGTTATCCATGAACACCCGACGCCATTTTCTCGGCGCTGCCGCGGCCCTCGTCGCCGCAGGCGCCGCCAGCCGCAACGCCCTGGCCGCGGCGCCAGAGCCGCATCGACACAGCAGCGCCGACACTGCCGCCCCGCTGCACCCCCCATCGGGCCGACCCTACAACCCGGTCGTCACCCTCAACGGCTGGAGCCTGCCCTTTCGCATGAAGGATGGGGTGAAGGAATTCCATCTCGTCGCCGAGCCGGTGGTGCGCGAAATCGCCCCCGGCATGACGGCCCGGCTGTGGGGCTACAACGGATCGAGCCCCGGCCCCACCATCGAGGCAGTGGAAGGCGACCGCGTGCGCCTGTTCGTCACCAACAAGCTGCCCGAGCACACCACCATCCACTGGCATGGCCTCATCCTGCCCAACGGCATGGACGGCGTGGGCGGGCTGACGCAACCGCAGATCAAACCCGGCCAGACCTTCGTCTATGAATTCGAGCTGCGCAGGAGCGGCACCTTCATGTATCACCCGCACGCCGACGAAATGGTGCAGATGGCCATGGGCGCGATGGGCCTGTTCATCGTCCACCCCAGGAACCCGCGGGAGATGGCGGTGCAGCGCGACTACGCCTTTCTCATCAACGCCTACGACATCGACCCCGGAGCCAGCGTGCCGCGCGTCAACACCATGCTCGACTTCAATCTGTGGACCTGGAACAGCCGCGCCTTCCCCGGCATCGACCCGCTGCTGGCGCGCACCGGCGAGCGCGTGCGCATCCGCATGGGCAACCTCACCATGACCAACCACCCCATCCACCTGCACGGTCATGTGTTCGAGGTCACCGGCACCGACGGCGGCTGGGTGCGCAGGAACGCGCGCTGGCCCGAGGTCACGGTGGACATCGCCGTGGGGCAGATGCGCGCCATCGAGTTCATCGCCGACAACCCCGGCGACTGGGCCTTTCACTGCCACAAATCGCACCACACCATGAACGCCATGGGCCACACCGTGCCCACCCTGATCGGCGTGCCGCAGGACGACCTCACCCCGGCGCTGCAAAAGCTGCTGCCCGACTACATGGCGATGGGGTCGAGCGGCATGGCCGAAATGACCGAGATGGAAATGCCCCTGCCCGACAACACCCTGCCGATGATGACCGGCCGCGGCCCGTATGGCTCGGTCGAGATGGGCGGCATGTTCAGCGTGCTCAAGGTGCGCGACGACCTCGAAGGCGGCGACTACCGTACGCCCCCAGGGTCGGCGAGCCGACCCGCCCCCCAAGGGGGTCAAGAAAACTTGGGGCGGCCCGGCGTTTCCTTGAGAGACCCCGGTTGGTACCGCATGCCGCCCGGCACGCAGGCGCATGCGGTGCAGGCGAATCTGCCATCAGCAGCCACCGACCCTTCCGCGCCCCAAGCCACCAACGACACGCTGCAGGTGCGCAAGCCCCGGCAGCATGCGCATTGATCGTTTTCACCCACTCACACCTTCCAAGGAACGCCCCATGAACAAACCAATGAGAACCTGCTCCACCCTCGTCCTGGCCGTCGCGCTGTGCGCGCCCGCCCTGGCCGCGCCCAGCCATGCGGATCACGACCATGCAACCCCTGAAGGCATGGCGCAGCACATGCAGATGATGCAGGGCATGGCCGCCAGCCCGCCCGCCGCATCCGGCGCCCAACAGTCTCACCAGACCGAAGGACTGGTGCGCAAGATCGACGCCGCCAGCGGCAAGATCACCCTGCGTCATGGCGCCACGGCCGGCATGGGGGCGATGACCATGATCTATCGCGCGCAAGACAAGGCGCAGCTCGACGGTCTGAAGGAAGGCGACACGGTGGTGTTCAGCGCCGAAAAAATCGACGGCGCCTACATCCTCACCTCCATCAGCCGCAAGCCCTGAGAGTGCCCCCAGACCTGCCGCGTTCGCGTCAGCCCCCCGAGGGGGATGAGGCCTGCGGCTCCAGGCTGCCCTGCGGCAGCCTGGAGCCGAATCCGAGTGGCTTGCAAGCCGCGAGGTGGACTGAGAAAACTTGGGGCGGCCCGGCGTTTTCTCATGAGCGCCCTCAGGGTCGGCTCGCCGACCCTGGGGGCGCTCATGACTGTTGAGCTGCAGCAGCGTGCCGTCGCAGCGCAGGCCCAGGCTGTCGATGGCGTCGAGCACGCCATCGGGCCCGAGGTTGGCGTAGGCGGGCTGAGACATGAGTTTGATGGCCCTTTAAGCTGCGGCTTGCAGCGTCTCAAGTTCGACAGCGATCGTTGCCTCCGCGCTGCTGAGCGACACCGCGCCGTCCTGCACCAGACACTGCAGTTGCATGCTGCGCTCGGCCAGCCCGGCCAGAGCCTGGCTGGTCTCGGGCGGCAGCCGCAGCACGGTCAAATTTTTCAGGCGGGCGAGCTTGCCCGCGCTCTGCTTCCACCACACCGGGCAACTGCTGGCATGGCAGACCACGACGACCTGCTGCGCACGCCCGCAGGCCTTGCGCACGCGGCTCTCGTCGGGCTGGCCGATGTCGATCCACAGCTTGATCGCGCCGGTCAGATCCTTCACCCAGATGTCGGGTTCGTCCACTTCGAACAGACCCTTGGTCAGGGCGATGCCCTCCTGCGCGTACAGCGCGTAGAGCAGCACCCGCACCATCATGCGCTCCTCGGTCTCGGAGGGGTGACAGGCCAGGGTCAGGGCATGGTCGGCGTAGTAGTGCCGGTCCATATCGGCCACTTGCAGGTCGGCCTTGTAAATCGTCGCTTTCAGCGCCATGACGTGAATCAATCGGGAAGGAAACCCTGCATTGTGCGTCGACGCCCGACCATCACGCTGGCAGGCCGCGGCGGCAAGCCTGCCCGGCGCCGCGCTGAAAAACAAGACACCCCGCCGAGGCGGGGCGCCGTGGAACGTCGTGCGAGCGATTGGGTCAGAAGCACGGCGCGCGCACATAGGCGCCGCGACCGGCGTAATGCGCCGCGCTGCCCAGCTCCTGCTCGATGCGCATGAGCTGGTTGTATTTTTCCACCCGCTCGCCGCGCGCGGGGGCGCCGGTCTTGAGGTGGCCGGTGTCGAGCGCCACGGTGAGGTCGGCGATGAAACTGTCCACCGTCTCGCCCGAGCGGTGCGACACGAACGCGCCCCAGCCGTGATCGCGCGCCAGGCGGTTGGCGGCGATGGTTTCGGTGAGCGTGCCGATCTGGTTGAGCTTGATGAGCACCGAGTTGGCGATGTTCTCCTCGATGCCGCGGGCGATGATCGCCGGGTTGGTGCAGAAAATGTCGTCGCCGACCAGTTCGATGCTCTCGCCCAGCGCTTGGTTGAGCGCCTTCCAGCCGGCCCAGTCGTCTTCGGCCATGCCGTCTTCGAGCAGCACGATGGGGTGCGCCTGCACCAGCCGGGCGTAGTACTCGACCATTTCGGGCGCTTCGAGGCGGCGCTTTTCGGTGCGCAGGTTGTAATACCGGCCGTCCTCGAAGAATTCGCTCGACGCCGGGTCGATGGCAATCGCCACATCGGCGCCGGGCCGCAGCCCGGCCTTTTCGATGGCCTGCGCGATGAGTTCCAGCGGCTGTTCGTTGGACTGCACCTGCGGCGCAAACCCGCCCTCGTCGCCCACGCCGACCGACAGCCCCCTGGCCTGCAGAATCGCCTGCAGCGCGTGATAGACCTCCGCGCCCCAGCGCACCGCTTCGCGCATCGTGGGCGCGCCCAGCGGCGCGATCATGAATTCCTGAAAATCGGCGCCCTGCCAATGCGCGTGCACCCCGCCGTTGAGAATGTTCATATGCGGCACCGGCAGGCGCGTCGCGCCCGGGCCACCGAGGTATTGGTAGAGCGGCAGGTCGCAAGCGGCGGCAGCGGCGCGGGCGACCGCCAGCGACACGCCCAGCAGGGCATTGGCGCCGAGCTTGGCCTTGTTGTCGCTGCCGTCGAGCGCGATCATCGCGGCGTCGATGGCCGCCTGCTCGCGCGCATCGCGGCCGAGGAGTTGCGGCGCGAGCACCTCGTTGACATGGCCGATGGCCTTGAGCACGCCCTTGCCGCCAAAGCGCCGGGCGTCGCCGTCGCGCAATTCCACCGCCTCGCGCGAGCCGGTGGACGCGCCCGAAGGCACGGCGGCGCGCGCCTTGATGCCGCAGGCCAGGGTGCAATCGACTTCGACGGTGGGGTTGCCGCGCGAATCGAGGATTTCGCGGGCGGTCAGTGCGGTGAGGGTGGCGTTCATGGGGAGGGCTCCTGTTCGATTAAATAGACACATGCCGCCGACCTCGGCGGCCAGAATGAATGCTGCGCCGGTTTCATGACGGCCTGTCGAATCTGGCCGAGGCCTGACGATAGCGGCGCATCAGCGCCTGGGTCGAACTGTCGTGCGCCTGCGCCGCGCCCTCGCCCGAGGCCAGCTCGGCGGCGATGCGTGTGGCCAGCGCCTTGCCCAGCTCGACGCCCCATTGATCGAAGGAATCGATGTCCCACAACACGCCCTGGGTGAACACGCTGTGCTCGTACAGCGCGACCAAGGCGCCCAGCGTAAAAGGCGAAAGCTCGTCGGCCAGCAGGGTGTTGCTCGGGCGGTTGCCTTCGCACACCCGCTGCGCGATTTGCTCGGGCGGCACGCCTTCGGCGCGCAGCGCCTGCTCGGTTTTGCCGAAGGCCAGCGCCTCGGACTGCGCGAGCAGATTGGCCATGAGCAGATCGTGCTGCGCCGCCTGCGCGGTGGTGCTGCGGCAAAAGCCGATGAAATCGCAGGGCACCAGCCGGGTTCCCTGGTGCAGCAACTGGAAAAAGGAATGCTGGGCATTGGTTCCCGGTTCGCCCCAGACGATGGGCGAGGTGGAGCGCTGCACCGGCTGACCGCTGGCGGTGACGTGCTTGCCGTTGCTCTCCATCACCAGTTGCTGCAGGTAGGCGGGCAGACGGCGCAGCGCCTGGCTGTAGGGCAGGATGGCCTGGGTTTCGGCGCCGAGCAGGTTGTTGTTCCACAGCGCGATCAGGCCGTGCAGCACCGGCAGGTTCTGCTGCAGTGGCGCGGTCTGGAAATGCGCATCCATCGCCCGGAAACCGGCGAGCATCTGGCCGAAGGCGTCGGCGCCGATGGCGATCATGGTGCTCAGGCCGATGGCCGAGTCCATCGAATAGCGCCCGCCCACCCAGTCCCACAGGCCGAACAGGTGGCGGGTGTCGATGCCGAACTCGGCCACCGCCTGCGGCTGGCTCGACACCGCGACGAAGTGGCGCGCCACGGCGCGCTCGTCGCCGAGTTGGTCCACGCACCATTGCCGCGCTGCGCGGGCGTTGGTCAGCGTCTCGAAAGTGCGAAAGCTCTTGGAACAGACGATGAACAGGGTTTGTTCGGCGCTCAGGCCGCGGGTGGCCAGGTGCAGATCGGCCGGGTCGATATTGGACACGAAGCGCAGGGTCAGTCCGGGGTGACAAACGTGCTGCAGCGCCTCGCAGGCCATCGCCGGGCCGAGGTCGGAGCCGCCGATGCCGATATTGATGACGTTGCGGATGGGCTTGCCGGTATGGCCGCGCCACTGACCGCTGCGCACCTGATGGGCGAACTCGGCCATGCGTTCGAGCAGGGCATGCACTTCGGGCACGACATCGACGCCATCCACCACGGCTTTCACCCCCCTGGGCGCGCGCAAGGCGGTGTGCAGCGCGGCGCGCTTTTCGGTGGCGTTGACCGGCTCGCCGCGAAACATGGCGTCGCGCCGCTCGGGCAGGCCGCACTGCCGCGCCAGATCGGCGAGCCAGGTCAGGGTTTGCTCGGTCAGGCGGTTCTTGGCGTAATCGAAATACCACCCCGCCGCTTCGACTTGCATGCGCTCGCCGCGCTGCGGGTCCTGCGCGAACAGCTCGCGCAAGTGCAGGGGGGCGATCTGGCGGTGATGCGCGGCGAGTTGATCCCAAGCGGAATGGGTGTTTTGCGGCGGCAAGTCCGGCGGGTTCAGTTTCATGCCATCAAACCCTCGGGGGCACGCAAAAGCTCGTCCAGCGTGGCGAGAAAGCGCGCGGCGTCGGCGCCGGCGACGACGCGGTGGTCGCAGGTGAGGGTGAGCCGGGTCAGGCCGTCGCGCGCCGGCGCGGCCACCGCGAGTATGGCCGCAGCGCCCAGCGGCACGATGGCGTCGAACTGCTCGACCCCGGCGAACATGCCGAGGTTGGAGAGATAGAAGGTGGCGCCGGTGTAGTCGGCAGGCGCCAGGCGGCGGCGCGCCACTTTCTCGCGCAGCTCTCGCCAGTCTTCGTCCAGCTCGGACAGGGCGCGGACGGCGTTGCGCAACACCGGGGTCATCAGCCCGTCTGCGGTATCGACGGCGATGGCGATGTCGATGGTCTCGCGCCGCGCCAGTCCGCCGGGTGTCCAGCAGGCGTTGAAATCCGGGTGCTTCTGCAGGGTCAGCGCGCAGGCGCGCGCCAGCAGCAGGCTGACGGATCGATGCGCCTGCTGCGCGGCGGCGTGCAGGGCCTGCAGATCGACCGCCGTGGTGACATGGAAAGTCGGGGTATGCACGGTGCGCTGCATGTTCTCGGCCATTGCCGCCTTCAGGCTGCTGGGCCGCTCGATGCGATGCACCGGGCCGAGTTGCAGATGCGGCAGTTGCGGGCCGATGGCCGCGGCCAGCACCTGCGCCGCGGTGATGCGGCCTTGGGCGTCGGGCCGCAGCAGCGCCAGGTCGATGTCCAGCTCGGCCGCCAGTCCGCGGGCGAAGGGCGAGGCGCCAACGGTTGTGCGCCCCCAGGGTCGGCTCGCCGACCCGCCCCCCGAGGGGGTCAAGGAAACTTGGGGCGGCCCTGCGTTTCCTTGAGAGCGCGCGGCCAGCGCCGCGTCGAGTACCGCGCTGGCCGGGAAGGAATCGGCGTGCGGTTCCGGCTGGGGGACAGATGGGGTGGGCGCAGGGTTTGATTCAGGCGACGGCGCCTCGGTCTGCGACGGATGTGCGCCAGGTTGTGCGGGCTCGTGCGGCGCTGGCGCCGACCCCGCATCGTCGATCCAGGCGATGGTCGATTTCACCGCAATATCGCTATCGACCGGCGCCAGCGGCCCGGCGAGCACGCCGTCGGCATAGGCTTCGACATCCATGATGGCCTTGTCCGATTCGACTTCGGCCAGCACCTCGCCGGCCTTGACGGCGTCGCCCGGCTGCTTGAGCCAGCGCGCGATGCGCCCGGTCTGCATGGTGTCGGACAGCACGGGCAGGATGACGGCGGTGCGGGTCATGCGGGGTTCTCCATGGGGTTCTTCAAAGGGGTTTGTTCCAGCAGATTGCGCGCGGCGGCGGCGATGTCGGCTGGTTGGGGAATGGACTGCTCTTCCAGCCGCCTGTTGTAGGGCGTGGGCAGGTCGAGCGCGGCCACGCGCATCGGCGCGGCTTGCAGGCTGCCGAAGCACATTTCGGTGAGCGTGGCGGCGATTTCCGCCCCGGCTCCGGCGAAGCGGCTGTCTTCCTCGGCGATGAGCACATGGCCGGTCTTGCGCACCGAGGCGGCGCAGGTCGCCCAGTCGATGGGGCTGAGCGAGCGCAGGTCGATGACCTCGGCTTCCATGCCTTCGGCGGCGAGCTGTTCGGCGGCGGCCAGCGCCTGGTTGGCCATGCGCGAATAGCCGATGAGGGTGAGGTCGCTTCCTGCGCGGCGCACCCTCGCGCGGTGCGGCGGCGGGGCGGGCGCGTCTTCATCCACCGCGCCCTGGTCGAAATTGAGCAGTTCGTGTTCGAGCACGATCACGCAGTCGTCGGCGCGGATGGCCTGGCGCAGTTGCCAGTAGGCATCCTGCGGCGTGGCCGGAACCACGATGCGCAGCCCGGCGACGTTCATCAGCGTGTGTTCCAGCCGCTGCGAATGCTGCGCGGCGAGTTGCCGCGCCACGCCGCCGGGCATGCGAATGGTCAGCGGCATGCGAAACTGCCCGCCGGACATGAAGGGAATCTTGGCCGCCATATTGATGAGGGCGTCCAGCGCCAGCAGCGCGAAATTCACCGTCATGATCTCGACCACGGGGCGCAGGCCCGCCAGCGCCGCGCCCACGCCCAGGCCGGTGAAGCTGTTCTCGGAAATCGGCGTGTCGAGCACGCGGCGCTCGCCGTATTTGGCCTGCAGCCCTTCGGTGACGCGATACGTGCCGCCGTACAGGCCGACGTCTTCGCCCAGGGTGAACACCGCGTCGTCTGCGGCCATCTCCGCGTCGAGCGCGCGGTTGAGCGCCTGCCAGTAGGTGAGTGTCTGAATGGGCATATCCGTCTCGTCAAATGAGGCTGGTCGGATCGACGCCGCATTGCAGCGCGCGGCGGGCGTCGTCGAAGGTGGGCTCGGGCGAGGCGATGGCGAACGCCACCGCATCGTCGATTTCGGCGCGAATCTCGGCTTCGAGCCTGTCCAGCCCGGCGGTGTCGAGATGGCCGTTGCGCACATAGCGGTCGCCGAGCGCGGCGCAACTCTGCAGCCCCAGGCTGTGCAGCAGAGCGTCGTCGGGGCAGTGCGTCTTGAGCTCGCGCAGTTCGGCACCGATCGGGTCTTGCGCGGTGTAGGCGGCCACTTCGACCGCGGGGCGGTAGCTGCCCGGATCGGCCATCGAATGGCCGCGGTAGCGATAGGTTTCGAGCTCCAGCAGTTGCGGCCCCTGCCCGGCGCGGATCTGCGCGAGCATGGCGCTGGCGTGCGCATGGACGCCTTCGGCCTCCATGCCGCTGGCGCGCTGCGCCGCAATGCCGTAGGCGCAGGCGCGCTTGTATACCTCGGTGACGGCCGAGTGGCGATGGATTTCGGTGCCGATCTGGTAGTGGTTGTTCTCGCAGACGAACAGCACCGGCAGCTTCCACAGCGCGGCCATATTGAGCGACTCGTGAAACGTGCCCTGGTTGACCGCGCCATCGCCGAAGAAGCAGATCACCGCCTCGGGCAGGCCGCGCAGTTGCACCGCGTAGGCCGCGCCGATGGCGATGGGATAGGTCTCGCCGACGATCGCATAGCCGCCGAGAAAGCGGCGCTCGGCGTCGAACAGGTGCATCGACCCGCCCATTCCGCCCGAGCAGCCCGTGCGCTTGCCGAACAGCTCGGCGACGATGGCGCGCATGGACACGCCGCGCGCCAGCGCATGCACATGCTCGCGGTAAGTGCTCACCACATAGTCGCCCGGTTCGGCTGCGGCGAGCACGCCCACCGCCACCGCCTCCTCGCCGGGGTAAAGATGCAGAAAACCGCCGATATGGCCCTTCGCATACTCTTGCGCCAGGCGCTCTTCGAGGCGGCGGGCGCGCAGCATGTCGCGCAGAAAACGCAGATGCAGATCTCGGTTCACGGCGGGCGTTCTCCTGGAAAGGTTGGGGGGCGAGGCTGACAGGGACGGGTTACAAGGCGATGACATCACCCTGAGCGGGACGATGCACCTTCGTGTTTTTGAGGGCCCCCAGGGTCGGCTTGCCGACCCGCCCCCCGCGGGGGATGAGGCCCGCGGCTCCAGGCTGCCCTGCGGCAGCCTGGACGGAGCCGAATCCGAGCGGCTTGCAAGCCGCGAGGTGGACAGGGAAACTTGGGGCGGCCCTGCGTTCCCCTGAAAGCAATGCAGCAAACGCATCCATGCTGTCGGGGTCGCCGTGCACCAGGATGGTCTGCTCGGGAGAGAGCGCCTGCTGCCAGGCGAGCAGTTCGGCCTGATCGGCGTGCGCCGAGAAGCCGTTGATGGTGTAGAGCCGCGCGTGCACCGGAATCTCCTCGCCGAACAGCCTGACGCTGCGCGCGCCGTCGATCAGCAGGCGGGCAAGCGTGCCGCGCGCGGCGTAGCCGACGAACACCACGCTCGACTCGCGCCGTCCGAGGTTGTGGCGCAGGTGGTGGCGCACGCGACCGCCAGTGGCCATGCCCGACCCGGCCATGATGACCGCGCCGCCGACCAGACGGTTCAGTGCCATCGAGTCGGCGGCTTCGCGGGTGAAACGCAGGCCGGGCAGGGAAAACGGATCGGCGCCCTGGCGAAACAACGCCTCGATGGCCTCGCCGTAGCACTCGGGATGGTGACGGAAAATTTCGGTGGCGGAAATCGCCATCGGCGAGTCGAGAAACACCGGCAGGGTGCGCGCCAGCTTGCCCGCTTGGATGCCTTCGCGCAAGTAGTAAAGCAGCTCCTGCGCGCGCTCCAGCGCGAAGGTCGGGATGATGACGTTACCGCCGCGCTGCAGGGTTTCGTTGATGGCCTCGAACAGCTCGGCGATCGAGGGGGCGATGGGCTTGTGCAGGCGGTCGCCGTAGGTCGTTTCCATCACCACCGCGTCGGCGCGCGGCGGCCGTTGCGGGTCGCGCAGCACGGCGCGGCCGCTATTGCCGAGGTCGCCGGAAAAGATCACCGAGCGATGCGCGCCGTCCTTGACCTGTTCGATGCGGATGCTGGCCGAGCCCAGGATGTGCCCGGCATCGAAAAAGGCGGCGATCAAGCCCGGGGCGAGTTCCAGCGTCTGCCCATAGACCGCGGTGCGGCCGAAAAACTCCATCGCATTGAGCGCATCGAGAGTGGTGTAGAGCGGCTCGCCCGGTGCGTCGCCGCGGCGGCTGGCGTGGCGGCGGTTGCGCTCGGCTTCTTCTTCCTGCAAATGGGCGGCGTCGAGCAGCACCACGCGGGTGAGCTCGCGCGTGGCCGCGGTGGTGATGATCTCGCCGCGAAAGCCCCGCTTGACCAGCAGGGGAATGCGTCCGCAATGGTCCAGATGCGCATGGGTGAGCAGCAGCAGGTCGATCGACTTGGGGTCGAAGCCGAAGTCCGCCGCGTTTTCCTCGTCGAGTTCATGGCTGCCCTGGAACATGCCGCAGTCGATGAGCACCCGCGTGCCCTGCGCCTGCAGCAGATGGCAGGAGCCGGTGACGTTGCGGTCGGCGCCGTGGAAGGAGAGTTTCATGGTTGTCGTCCTTGGGGTGACGCGGTGGCGTAACCTTCCAGCGGCGAGCCGTTGCGCGCATGCCAGGTGTGGATGCCGTCCCAGGCCTGCTGCGCGTCTTCGGCAAACCAGAACAGCCGGGCATCCTCTTCGTCGATGCTGCCGGCTTCGAGCAGAAAGTCAACGTTGAACACCCCGCGCCAGTAAGACTCGCCGATCAGCACGATGGGAATGGGCGCGGATTTGCGCGTCTGGATCAGCGTGAGCGCGCCGAACAGTTCATCGAGGGTGCCGAAGCCGCCCGGCAGCGCGACGATGGCCGCGGCGCGCTGCATGAAGTGCAGCTTGCGCAGTGCGAAGTAATGGAACTGAAAGCACAGCCCCGGCGTGAGGTAGGGGTTGGGGTATTGTTCGCGCGGCAGGGCGATGTTCATGCCGATGGTTTCAGCCCCGACCTCGAAGGCGCCGCGATTGGCCGCCTCCATGCCGCCGGGGCCGCCGCCGGTCATCACCACAAGGCCGGGAATGCGCGCCGCGCCGATCATCCGGCCCAGGTCGAAGCCGATCTGATAATAGCGCGACAGCGCCAGGCGCCGCTCGGCCAAACGCAGCGCGCGGGCGGCGGCCGCATCGTCAGGCCGCTCTGCCGCCTGGCGCCGCGCGGCTTCGAGCTCGCTGCGCGCCGTCTGCGGCTCGCGCAGCCGGGTGCTGCCGAAGACCACGATGGTGCGGGTGATGCCGTGCGCCTGCAGCGTCTGCTCGGCCTTTTCGTAGTCGAGCTGCAGACGCAGGCCGCGGTGCGCGTCGGTATGCAAAAACGCCACATCGCGGTCGGCCTCGATATACGAGGGGTGCTCCATGATCGCGCGCAGCCGCGCCTGCGCCTGCGCCTCTTCCTCCACCGGCTTGGGGCGTTCCCAAGGCAGCGGCTGGCTGCGCTGGGTGCGGTGCGCGGGTTGCGGAATGTCCGGGTGGCCCATCACGCGGCCGCCCCGTCGCCGGGTTCACCCTGCACGCGGGGCTTGCGCCCCAGACGCGCCTCGACCTCCAGCACATGCTGAGTGGTGGCAATCACGCTGTCCGGGTTCAGGCTCATGGTGTCGATGCCCAGTTCGACGAGGTATTCGGCCATTTCCGGGTAGTCGGAAGGCGCCTGGCCGCACAGCCCGGAATGGATGCCGTTGCGTCGGCAGCCTTCGACGGCGAGGCGAATCATCTCTTTCACGCCGTCGTCGCGTTCGTCATAATCGAAAGCGACGATTTCGCTGTCGCGGTCCACCCCCAGGGTGAGCTGGGTGAGGTCGTTGGAGCCGATGGAAAAACCGTCGAAGCGTTTGGCGAACTGGTCGATGAGAATGACGTTGTTCGGGATTTCGCACATGGCGTAGATCTGCAGGCCGTTCTCTCCACGATTGAGTCCGTATTCGGCCATCTTGGCCAGCACCTCGTCGGCCTCTTTCACGCGGCGCACGAAGGGCAGCATCAGAATCACATTGCTCAGCCCCATGTCCTCGCGCACCCGCTTCATCGCCAGACACTCCAGCCCGAAGCCTTCGGCATAGGCCGGATGCGCATAGCGCGACGCGCCGCGAAAGCCGATCATGGGATTGGATTCATCCGGCTCGAAATCCACCCCGCCGAGCAGCGAGGCGTATTCGTTGGACTTGAAGTCGGACATGCGCACCACCACCGGCTTGGGCCAGAACGCCGCGGCAATGGTGCCGATGCCCTCGGAGAGTCTTTGCACGAAGAACTGCGCGCCATCTTCGTAGCCGCGCAGCAGGTGCGCGAGCGTCTGGCGCGTGGCCGCGTCCTTGACCCGTTCGGGATGCAGCAGGGCCAGCGGATGCGCCTTGATGGATTCGTTGATGACGAACTCCATGCGCGCCAGACCCACGCCGTCATTGGGCAGAAACGAGGTCTTGAAGGCGATTTCCGGGTTGCCGATATTGATCATGATGCCCGTGACCGGGCGGGGCAGATCGCCGATCTCGGTCTTGTCGACATGGAAGGGCACGATGCCGTCGTACACCTTGCCGCTGTCGCCCTCGGCACATGAAACGGTGACCCTCTGGCCGCTGGGCACGACGCTGGTGGCATTGCCCGCGCCGACCACCGCCGGAATGCCCAGCTCGCGGGCGATGATGGCCGCATGGCAGGTGCGCCCGCCGCGATTGGTGACGATGGCTGCGGCGGTTTTCATCACCGGCTCCCAGTCCGGCGTGGTGATGTCGGCCACCAGCACCTCGCCCGGTTTGAAATCGGACAGATGCGCCACATCGGCGATCACCCGCGCCGTGCCGCTGGCGATTTTTTCGCCCACCGAGCGACCTTTGGCGAGCACATCGGCGCGGCCGTCGAGCACATAGCTTTCGATTTCGGTCAGGCGGCGCTGCGAGGCCACGGTTTCGGGCCGCGCCTGCACGATGTAGATCTGGCCGTCCACCCCGTCCTTGGCCCACTCCATGTCCATCGGGTGGCCGTAGTGCTGCTCGATCTTGATGGCGGCGTCGGCCAGTTCGAGCACGTCGGCGTCGTCCAGGCAAAAGCGCTCGCGGTCGGCCTTGGGCGTGGGGATGTTGCGCGTGGTCTGCCGGGTCTCGCCCTCGACGAACACCATTTTCACCGCCTTGTCGCCCAGGCTGCGGCGCAGCACGGTGCGATGACCGGCGGCGAAAGTGGGTTTGTGAACGTAGAACTCGTCGGGATCGACCGCGCCCTGCACCACGTTCTCGCCCAGACCGTAGGCGCCGGTGATGAACACCACGTCGCGAAAGCCCGACTCGGTGTCCAGCGAGAACATCACCCCAGAGGCGGCCAGGTCGGAGCGCACCATTTTCATCACCCCGATGGACAGCGCCACCTTGAATTGGTCGAAGCCCTGATCGACGCGGTAGTGAATGGCGCGGTCGGTGAACAGGCTGGCGAAGTCGCGGCGGCAGGCGTCGAGCAGGCTCTGGTCGCCGCGGATGTTCAGATAGGTGTCCTGCTGGCCGGCAAAGCTGGCCGTGGGCAGGTCTTCGGCAGTGGCCGAGCTGCGCACCGCCAGGCTCACGTCCTCGCCGTATTGCTGCTGCAGCTTGCGGTAAGCGGCGACGATCTCGGCGGCCAGATCCTTGGGCAGTCCCGCGCCGTAGACGATTTCGCGGGCGCGCTTGCCGCGGCGGGCGAGGTCTTGCACATCGTCGGGATCGAGGCCGTCGAGCGTCTCATGCAGCGCATCCCAGGCGCCTGCGGCGTCCAGCATGTAGCGGTAGGCCTCGGCGGTGATGGCAAAGCCATTGGGCACGCGCACGCCTTGGCTGGAGAGTTTGCGATACATCTCGCCGAGCGAGGCGTTCTTGCCGCCCACCAGCGGCACATCGCCGATGCCGATCTGATCGAAAAAGCGAATGTAAGTGTCACGACTCATGCGGTTCTCCAGGGTGTTGTGTGTTGTGATCTGAGGCTTTGCAGCCGGTCTGCCGCGCTCGGCGCCTGCCAGGTATCCCACAGCGTGGGCAGGGCCTGTTGCCGGGCGCTGAACCCGCCGCCCGCTTGCTGCAGCAGGCGGATCGGACGAAAGACCGATTCAGCGTAACGCGGCATCACGCCCAGTCCTTGCGCCAGATCAAGCCCGCCCAGAAGCGCCCCCGCCGCGGTCGTCCACGCCTGCGGCGTGAGCCGCAGCCCAAGCTCCGGGTCGGCGTGGCAAATGTGCGCTGTGCCGACGGGCGCGGCTGCGCTTCGCGCCTTGACGGCTACCCTTTGGACACGCTCCTCGGACACGCCGGATCATTCCCACCCTCAAAGCTTTCAGCGCCTGGTGCAATCACTTCCCTTCCGGTGATGAGCTTGCTTTGAAGCTATCACGGCAGTCGACGACCGGTGCAAAGCTTTGCCTGGCGTTGCAGAAAAAACGTGATGACACAGTCGATCCGCACTTGAGGGAAGTCAAGTCAAGCCAGAAAGGATGTGGGATCGACACACCACCCCGAAAAGCACGACACCCCGCCGAGGCGGGGTGTCGTGGAACGGTCGAAAGACCTTGCGGCTTTCAGTCGCCGGTCTTACTGGCGCTTGAACAGTTCGACCAGATCGTCGCGCAGCGGGGCGGTGGCGGCGACGCTCAGCTTGTAGTCCTTGCCGTCAAAGGTGATCTTGTTGATCATTGCCTCTTTTTTGTTCAGGTCGAGCGTCACCGCGCGCAGGGTGGCGGTTTCAAAGTACTTGGCGATCCTGGGGTTGCGCGCGGCAATCTCTTGCGGCTGTTTTTGCGCCCAGGTGGTGACGTGGAAAATCACGCTGCCCTTGTAGTGATGCTCGGCCAGTTGCTCCAGCGCGGCTTCGAGCAGCGCCATGTTTTCTTCTTTCTTCCACTCGCCGCCGAAGGCCATGTAAATGCCGTCAGAAGGCAGAAGTCGGGCGATGGCCGGGGCAGTCTCCGCCTTGTCTTTCACCGACTCGAAAGTCAGTTGGGAATCGGCTTTGTTCACCGTCAAGGTGCCGCCGATGCCGCCAGCCAGGTCGTTGCAGATCACCGAACGGTTCGCCAGAACGCCCAGATGCGGGCGCTCCATGGTTTTGGCCAGGGCGTTGCCCACCACCCCGCCGGCCATGATGCGGATGGTCTGGATTTCGCTGAAGGTCAGCGGCTTCCTGGTTTCTTGCGCCAGCGCGGCCGAAGAAAGGGCCAGCGCGGAGAGGGCGACGGTCAACAGGGATTTTTTCATGGACTTCCTTTCAAAGAGAAAGCCAGAGTATCAATTAGTTACATGAAGCCCTGCCGAATCCGCCAACTTGCGCCTTGATGCAGATCAAGGAATGCGCAACTGTTCGCTCTCCTGAGGATTCATCGAAGCGCCCCAAGAATCAGAAGGCGCCAGCCAGTGCATTGACCGTCAGCGCCAGAATCACCACATTGAAAAAGAACGCCGCCACGCTGTGCAGCAACACCAGGCGCCGCACATGCCGCCCGGCGATGTTCACGTCCGAGGTCTGGAAGGTCATGCTCAGCACCATGGAGAAATACAGGTAGTCCCAATAATCGGGTATCTGGTTGTTGGGAAAGATCAGCGCAGGCGTGCCTGCCGTGCGCGCGGTGTAGTCGCTGTGCGCGTATTGCAAGGCGAAGATCACCGAGAAAAACAACCACGACAGCACGATGCTGCTGCCGGCCAGCGCCAGTTCGCCGGGATGGCCGCGCACCGAGTGCAACTCCACCGACAGGGCGGCGAACACCGCCCCCGACAGCACCAGGCTGAACAGCAGCACCGTCCAGCGGCCTTCGGTCTCCAGTTCGGTGCGGCGCCTGAGCGTTTCGGTGGTAGCGTGCGCCATCATCCAGGCGGCCGTCGCCAGAAACAGCAGCGCGCTGGCATCGAAAGCCCACAGCAACGCAATGGTGTGCGACAAACTGGCGCTGAGCACACACCACAGCACCACGCCCAGACCCAACGCTGCGCTCAATCGCAGGCGGTGGCTCAGGGTGCGATACAGGGTGAAAAGCGGATTGCGCATGGGGCAGGCAGTGTAGAGTGAACGGCGCCCCCAACCCGACAGGCTGCTAGGAGCCTGTCGGGCTTGAGGATCGTCGGCAAAAACTGTCCTCGCCGGGGCCATTTTTCGCTATCGACGCCCCAAGTCCGACAGGCTCCTAGCAGCGCTCTCTTCGGCGGCCATCGCACCCAGGCGGCTGCGCAGCGCGGCGATGCGCGCCATCGCGGCCTCCTTGTTGCTGACCTTGGTCTGCCCAGTCTGCATCTCGGCGATGAAGCGGCTGGGACTGCGCCCCGCTGCGCCGCGCCCCTGCTTGCGTTTCTGGCACCAGCTCAGCACCAGAGTCTGCCGCGCGCGCGTCACCCCCACATACATCAGGCGGCGCTCTTCTTCCAGCGCGGTATCGGACAGCGGCCGCTCCTCGGTGAAAAACGGCAACAGCCCTTCCTCGCATCCGGCCAGCACCACATGCGGCCATTCCAGCCCCTTGGCGGCGTGCAGCGTGCACAGGGTCACGGCGTCGCGCTGCTCGCCGCGTTCCTGCAACTGGGTGATGAGCGAAATGGTCTGGGCGATCTGCGTGAGGCCGACCTGGTCTTCTTCGGCCTTGCGTTCGATCCAGCCGCAGAAGTCGTCGACGTTCTTCCAGCGCTGTTCGGCCTCGCGCGGGTTGTCGCTGTGCTCTTGCAGCCAGGCGCGAAAGCCGATGGTCTCCAGCATCTCGCGCAGCAACTCACCGGCGGGCGCGGTGCGGGCACGCCACTCGATGTCGTGCAGCAGACGGCCAAACTCGCGCAGATGGTCGGCGGGGCGCGCGCCCACTGCGGCGGGCATGGAGTCGCGGAACAGCGCCTCGAACAGCGAGATCTTCCACTGCCCGGCGAAGGTGCTCAGCGCCGCCAGGGTCTGCGGGCCGATGCCCCGGCGCGGGGTGGTGACGGCGCGCAGAAAGGCGGGATCGTCGTCGGGATTGGCCAGCAGCCGCAGATAGGCGCAGACATCCTTGATCTCGACGCGGTCGAAAAAGCTCTGCCCGCCGCTGACTACATAGGGAATGTTGGCGCGGCGCAGCGCCTGCTCCAGCGGGCGCGACTGGTGATTGGCGCGGTAGAGCACGGCAATGTGCGCCAGCTCGGCATTGCGGCCGCTGCGCAGCGCCTGCACGCGCGCGACCACCATCTGCGCCTCCTCGTCTTCATTCTGCGCGGCGCGCACCTCCACCGCCTCGCCCTCGCCATGCTCGCTCCACAGACTCTTGGGATAGAGCTTGGGGTTGCTCTGGATGATGGCGTTGGCCGCGCGCAGAATGGCGTTGGTCGAGCGATAGTTCTGCTCCAGCTTGATGACTTCCAGCGTGGGCCAGTCGGTCTGCAGACGGCGCAGATTGTCCAGTGTGGCGCCGCGCCAGCCGTAGATGCTCTGGTCGTCGTCGCCCACTGCGGTGAAGCGGCCCTTGTCGCCCACCAGCAGTCGCAGCAGGTCGTACTGCGCGGCGTTGGTGTCCTGGTATTCGTCCACCAGCAGATAGCGCAGCTTGCCCTGCCAGTGCGCGCGCACGTCGGCGTGTTGCTGCAGCAGGGTGACGGGCAGCCAGATCAGGTCGTCGAAATCGACCGCCTGATAGGCCTGCAGCATGTCGGCATAGCGCGCGTAAACCCTGGCGGCCACGCGCTCGTCATCGTTCTGCGCCACGCGCGCCGCCGCCTCGGGCGTGAGCATGGCGTTTTTCCACAGGCTGATGGTCCACTGCCAGCGGCGCGCCTGGGCGTTGTCGGTGGTGGCGCCGGCATCGCGCAGCAGGCCCGTCACGTCGTCGGCGGCGAGGATGGAGAACTTGGGCTTGAGCCCCAGCGCCTGCCCGCTTTCGCGCAACAGGCGCACGCCTAAAGCGTGAAAAGTGGAAATGGCGAGCTTGCCGGCCACACCGCGCCTGTCCACCAGTTGCGCCGCGCGCTCGCGCATTTCGGCCGCCGCCTTGTTGGTGAAGGTGATCGCCGCAATCTGTTCAGGCTCGAGCCCGGCGCGCAGCAGCCGCCCGATCTTGTGGGTGATGACCCGCGTCTTGCCGCTGCCCGCCCCGGCGATGACGAGGCAAGGCCCAGACAGATGGGCGACGGCACGTTCCTGGGCGGCGTTGAGCATGGGGCAGTTGATAACGCAAGGCGGTGCAGTCTAGTGCAGTGTTTCATGCTTGATGGAACAAATAAAAACGATGGATTTGGGGTTGGGGCAAGGCGCAAACCACAGCGATACCCGCAGGTATCGCGCGGATTTGCAACGCCGCCCCGGCGCCAAAGACGCGTTTTTATGTTCCAGATAGCGTGAAACACTGCACTAGCCCGTCTACCTGCTGGAATCGGGAATCAGGAATCAGCGCCCCGCGGTCGTGCGCATCGCCTCGTATTCCGACTCCCGGTATTTCGGATCGAGGTAGGTGGGGGCGATGGCCTCCAGCGATTCGGGGTGCGGCACGCCGAGTTCAGGCACGAAGCCCGGCAGGGCGCCGCTGCACACGCTGTCGACTTTCATGGAATCGAGGTTGTCGCGGCTCATCACCGGTTCGCCGGGGGCGAGTTCCATCATCAGCGCCTGCAGCCGTCCCAGCGCGTCGGGCAGGGGGATGATGGGGCGCCCGCAGCCGCCGCCCACCCGCGCCCACCGGCCCGAAAGCCGTACCAGTTCGGCCAGGGTGTAGACGGTCGGGCCGCACAGCTCAAAGGTCTGGCCGAAGGTCTTGCGTGCCTGCGGCCCGACCAGACTGTTGACGAAGGCCGTCACCACATCGCTGACATACACCGGGGCGAAGCGGGTTTTCGCCCCCGCCAGCGGCACGACGGGAAACACCCGCTGCAGGCGGGCGAAGGTATTGAGAAAGTTGTCTTCGGGGCCGAACACCACGGAGGGGCGGAAGAGGGTGAGGTCGAGCCCGGTCTGCGCCTTGAGCGCCGCTTCGCCGTCGCCCTTGGAGCGCAGATACATCGACGGCCCCTTGGGGTCGGCCCCCAGCGCGCTCATGTGCACCACACGGCGCACGCCCGCCTGCGCACAGGCCGCAGCGATGCGCCGCGGCAGATCGACATGCGCGCGGGCGAAGTCGCGCCCGTAGGGCTGACCGCGACTGCCGTGCAGGATGCCCACGAGGTTGACCACCGCGTCGCGCCCGGCCACCAGCCTGGCCAGCTTGGCGTCGTCACGCACATCGGCCTCGACCACATCGACCAGCGGCAACTGCACCAGATGGCGTGCGCGCTGGCGGCGGCGGGTGGGCACGGTGACGAAATGATTGCCCAGCGACAGGGCATTGACCAGGCGGCTGCCGATGAATCCGCTGCCGCCGATGACGAGGATGTTCTGCTGCTGCATGAGATTTCCTGAAAGCCTGCGATAAGGCAAAGTGTGCCAGAACCGGCCCGACAGAAGAATGCGCCGCCTCAAGCGCAGACCGCGACCTGCTTCAGCGCTGATTGCTCGCCAGCATGGCGTCGGGCGTACCCACGTCGCCCAGCCGCGCCTTGAGCGACTGCGGCTTGCCGCTGAGGAGGGCGGCATACACCGTGGCATTGGCCAGCACGCGCTTGACGTAGTCGCGGGTTTCGGGAATGGGGATGTTCTCGGCAAAGATGGCGCCGGGCAGCAGCGGCTGATCGGGCAGGCCCATATTGCGCCAGCGCCGCGGCCTCCCCGGCCCGGCGTTGTAGCCCGCTGCGGCCAGCGCCTCGGAGCCGCCGAATTGCTGCAGCAGACCGCCGAGGTAGGCGCTGCCCAGCGTGACGTTCACCCCCACGTCGGCGATCTGGTCATGGGTGTAATCGGCCAGGCCGATCTTGCGCGCCACCAGCCGGGCGGTCGCGGGCATGAGCTGCATCAGCCCGGATGCGCCCACCCATGACTTGATATTGGCGATGAAGCGCGACTCCTGGCGGATCAGGCCATATAGAAAGGCCTCGTTCACGTCTTCGGCCTGAGAGGCCTTGCCGATGGCCTCGCGGTAAGGCATGACGTAGCGCTGGGCGATGTCCACCCCGCCCTTGACCCGTTCGCTGGTATTGATGCAGCGATCCCAGAGCTGCTGCCGGCAGGCCAGTTCGGCAGCGGCCTGCATCTGCTGATTGTCGAGCCCGCGCAGCGAGAAATTCCATTCGCGCACCGCCTCATTGCGCAGGTCGATGCTGAACAAGGCCAGCGCGCGCCGCAGCCCCGGCCGCTCTGCTTGCTGCGCTACAGCCGCCAAGGGTGCCGGAGGCAGGGAGGGGGGCAGGCTGACCTTCATGCCCAGCGCGTCGGTGGCGAGCTGGCCGTAGAAATCCCAGGGGTTGGCCACCTCGGCCAGCAGCGCGCGGCCCTCGATCGGATGGCCGAGCTTTTCGAGCGCGCGGGCATGCCAGTAGCGCCAGGACGGGTCTTTGTCGCCCTGGTCGATCAGGGTGCGCGTGGCGCTGCGCACCATGGCCCAATCCTGCGCGCGCAGCGCGGCTCTGGCCTGCCATTCGAGCACCGTGGTCGAGGGCACATAGCCCGGATCGGCCTGGTTCATGCGCGCATACCAGCGCGCCGCATCAGATTGGAGATTCAGCGCCGCGGACAGGCCGATGCGCCCCCAGATCTGCGCCCGATCGCGCGCGGGCAGGGCGGCAAAATCATCCTGCAGCAGCCGTGCGGCCTGCCCCGGGTCTTGCCGCGCCATGCTCAGCAGCGCCAGCACCAGGTATTGGCGCTGATCGGCATGGGCCATCGCCCGGGCCGCCCCGCGCCGCGCCGCATCGAGCAGATAGCGCACCGCGTCGGTATCGGTCTGCGCCAGGATGCGCCAGCTTCCCGCCGGCAAGAAGGGCGCAAGCAGATCGCGCCCCTGCCTGGCGCGGCCGTCTTCATAGAACCGGCGCATGCGCTGCCACAGCATGTCGCGCGGCATGGCGCCGTCGCGCAGCAGCGCAGTGGCCGCGCTGTTGCAGCCAGGGCCGCCATAGCGCTGATCCATCCACAGCCTGAACACCTGCGCCGTCACGTCGGCATGCTCGGTGGCGAACCGGCTCTGCAGGTCGTAGCACTGCACCTGCGGATCGTCGCGCATGATGAAGTGCGGATAGACGCGGTCGAAATCGATCCAGTCCTGGCGCTTGCCCAGTTCGAGCAGCCAGTCGTTGCGCAGGCGGTCGAGCACATAGGTGTGCGGATAGGCGCGGGCGAAGGCGTCGAAGTCGGCCTGCGTGGCCTCGGAGAGCGTGGGCTTGATGGCCCAATAGGCCACCCACGGTGCGAGCAGCGAGCCATCGAGTTGCCGCAGCGCATCCTGCGCAGGCTGCGGGTCGCCGCGCTGCGAGGCCATTTGCGCCGCCCGCAGCAGCTTCGCCTCGTCGGCCGGAATGATGGGCATGGGCGGCATGACTACCGGCGCGGCACTCGCGCCGGGCGCCGATGCGCTGGCGGCAATGGGCGCAGATTGCGCCAGCGTCAACGACGCGAACAGGCTCAAGCCCGCGCCGACCAAACTCTGCAACAGGCGGCGCAAAATACGCGGCAATATCCCTTCGATGCTCATAGGACACAGCTTACCGTGAACACCCCCCTTTACGACCCATTGTCCCCAGAACCCAATCAGCATTTGCGCGCCGAGCTGCGGCGCGAACTGATCGCCCGGCGCCAGGCCCTGCCCGATCTGGAGCGACGCCATGCCGAACTCGCCGCGCGCCTGCTGCAGGTGCTCGACGCGCTGGAGCCCGAAACCCTCGGCGCCTACTGCGCCACCCGCGGCGAATTCGACCCCCTGCCCACGGTGACGAAGTGGCTGGCCGCCCATCCCGAATGCACCTTGGCGCTGCCGCGCGTCGATGAAACCACCAGGCAGATGGCCTTCATCGCCTGGAAGCCCGGCGAACCGCGGCGCCCCGGCCCTTACGGCATCGACGAACCTGCGGGCGAAACCGTGATCGAGCCCGCCACCCTGCTTGTGCCCTGCGTGGGCTTCGCCGACGTGGGGCTGCGACTGGGCTACGGCGGCGGCTATTACGACCGCTATCTGGCCGGGCGCGAAGAGGTGTACACCGTGGGCCTGAGCCATGCCTGCTGCGAGCTGCACCAGCTCGACATGCAGCCGCACGACCAGCTCATGGATCTGGTGCTCACCGAAGACGGCCTGTACGGCCTCGACGCGCTCTCCCTCACCCTGATCGATTGAAGTCCACATCCGGTCCGCTGTTGGAACTCGCCGACCTCACGACGGGCGCCGACGGCCAGGTCGCCAGTGCGCGCTACGGCGACATCTACGCCAGCCGCGCCGGTGCGCTGGGGCAGGCTCGCACGGTGTATCTGGCGGGCTGCGGCCTGCTCGACACCCCGGCGCGCTGGGCCGGGTGTGAGCAGTTCACCATCCTGGAAACCGGGTTCGGCCTGGGGGTGAACTTTCTCGCCACCTGGGCGGCGTGGCGCGCCGACCCGCAGCGCTGCGGGCGGCTCGACTATGTCAGCCTGGAACTGCACCCGGTGCGCGCCGCCGATCTGCTGCGCCATGCGCCGCCCGAACTGCAACCACTCGCCGCCGAACTCGCTGCGAAATGGCCTCCGCCGGTGCGCGGCCTGCACCGCATCGTGCTCGATGAAGGCGTGGCGTGTAGCCCCGTTTCAGCGGGGCAAAGCCAAGCCGTTGGCTTTGCCTTACCTGCCTTGGCACGCGAGCCCTCACCCCAACCCTCTCCCGGGGGGAGAGGGGGTCGATCTGCGCTTTTGCGGACTGGTTCGGAAGGTCGGAAGGGGCATCGTTTGCATAGCGCAGCGCCGTCATCTCCTCCCCCACTTGCTGGGGGAGGTCGGGAGGGGGAGATGCCCGCCTTGGGGCGGCCCGGCGGCGGGGGGGTACACCTGCTGCTCGCCTTCGGCGACGCCGCCACCCTTGCCCCCCGGCTCAAGCTGGCCGCAGACGCGCTCTACCTCGACGGCTTCGCCCCGGCGCGCAATCCCGCCATGTGGACACCCGAGCTGTTGCGCTCGCTGGCCCGTCTGAGCAAGCCCGGCGCCCGCGCGGCCAGCTACACCGTGGCGCACGCCGTGCAAAAGGCGCTGAGCGAGGCCGGTTTCGAGGTCGAACTGCAACCCGGCTTCAGCGGCAAGCGGCAGCGGCTGCAAGCCACCTTCAACCCCATCTGGAAGCGCACCCGCCACACCCTGCCGACACCCTGGCCCACGACGCTGCCGCGGCAGGCCGTGGTCATCGGCGCCGGTCTCACTGGCGCCGCCTGCGCCCATGCGCTGGCGCAGAGCGGCTGGACGGTCGAAGTCATTGAGACCGGTGCGCAACCCGCAGGCGGCGGCTCGGCCATGCCCGCCGGGTTGGCGCATCTGCAGCCCTCGGCGGACGACAACCTGCTCTCGCGTCTCACCCGCGCGGGCATGGCCGAGCTGCGCCGCGCGCTGCCACCCGATGCGGATTCCCTCGCCCAATTCGGCCCGGCCACTCTCACTCCCGCTGACGCCGCCGACGCCCGGCGCATGCAGCATTGGCGTCGCAGCGTGCGCCTGCCCGCCGAAATGGCGCAATGGACTGAGGACGGCTGGCAGGTGGACAGCGCCGTGCTCGCCAATCAAGCCCTGTGCACGGCCTGGCTGACCTCCCCGCGCATCACCCTGCGGTGCCACACCCGGGCGGCCCGGCTTCACCATGATGGCGGCGCCTGGCACGTGCTCGACGCCGCCGGAAAAACGCTCGCCCGCGCCCCGCTGGTTCTGCTCGCCAGCGCGCTGCAAACCCCGCAATTACTGGCCGACAGCGGGCTGATTCCCAACGCCGACTGGCTGCCCCTGCGCCCCCTGCGCGGCCAGGCGCAGGCGCTGCCCGCCCGCCTCTGGCCCGCGCTGCAAGCATGCAAGCAGCCGTGGATGGGCAGCAGCTATGTGCTGCGCCTGCCCCGCGCGGCGGTGCGCCTGCTGCAAGAGCCCGGCGAGGAAGACTGGCTGCTCATCGGCGCCACTTTCGAGAGCGAAGACCAGCCCCTTACCCCCGAACAAGCCTGGGCGCACAACCGCGCGGGCCTGAGCGCACTCGCCTCATCGCCGCCCCCGCCCGAACACACTGCGGCGCTGCGCCACTTCGTCGGCGTGCGCGCGGCCAGCGCCGACCGCCTGCCCTACTGCGGCCTGCTCGCCGACATGGCCCCGCTGCTGGCCGATCCCCAGCGCGCCGCGGGCAAGCAGTTGCACGAACTGCCCCGCCTGTCTGGACTGGCCGTCTGCGCCGGTCTGGGCTCGCGCGGCCTCACCCTGGCGCCGCTGCTGGCCGAAACCCTGCTGGCCCAGATCGAAGGCACGCCGCTGCCCATCGAAACCGACCTGGCCGACGCCATCGACCCGGCGCGCGTGGCGCTGCGGCGCCTGCGGCATTCCCTGCGACCGTCACAGCCCTGATTCATCGAATGTCGATCGCACACCATGCCGCGAACTGCTGCTGCAGCCATTGCAGCATGGCCGCCACTTCCGGGCGCTGCTGCGCGCCGGAGCGGGTCGCCAGGTAATAGCCGTAGCCGGCATCGACCCGCCGCCCCACCGGAGCGATCAGGGCGCCGCAGGCCAGCAGATCGCGGATGAGGCCGATCTGCCCCATCGCCACGCCCTGACCGGCGACCGCCGCCTGGATGACCTGATAGGTGTAGTTGAATCGCAGCCAGCGCTGCGGCTCGGGCTGGGGCAAGCCCAGTCCCGCATACCAGCCGCCCCAGGACAGCGCCTGCAGATTGGCGCGGGCGATGGGCGGCGCGCTGTGAATGCGCACATCGTCGATCCACACGCAGCGGGGCAGGTCTTCCAGCGCACCGGGCGCACGGCCGGTCTGCGCCAATGCGGGGCTGCACACCGGCGTGATTTCCTCGCCGAACAGGAAGCTCGTGTGCGGCGCGTGAGCCAGAGGGTTGTCGTTGCGCAGGCGGCGGATGGCGATGTCCAGCCCGCCGGTCTGCAGATCGCTGAGATTGTCGAAGGTTTCGACGGCGATGTCGATGTCGGGATAGACCGTCTGGAATTCCCCCAGCCTGTGGATGAGCCACTGGCTGGCCAGCGATGCAAAGGTGGTGATCTGCACCCGCGGTCGCCCCTGGCTGGCGCGCAGCCCCTCCACTGCCGTATCGAGTTGGTGCAGCGCCTGCCGCACCACCGCAGCGAACTGCTCGCCCGCGGGCGACAGGCGCGCGCGCGGCCCTTCGCGCACGAACAGCGGCACGCCCACGCTGGCTTCCAGGGTTTGAATCTGGCGGCTGAGCGCGGATTGGGTCAGCGCCAGCGCATCGGCCGCGGCGGTGAAGCTGCCCAGCCGTGCCGCCGCCTCGAAGCCGCGCAGATTGCCCGCATCGACCTGACGGCTGCGCGGGGCTCGTGCCTGGCAAGCCGCGCTCCGGCAGTCCGCGGAACCATCGATTTTTTGCATGATGAACCTTCCGTATTTGCGCTTTTTGCCGCCCTGTCCGCCACCTAGACTTCAGCCGACATGAAGATCGAAAGAGCGCGAGGGTCTTTTCGATGCCGTCTTCCTTCATGCATTTTTGACATGCTAACCGGAGGTCATCATGCCGCAGACCGAAGTGTCCATCCAGCGCGACGGGATCGAATTGCAGACTGGCGATTCGCTGACGCTGCGCCACGCCGCAGGACTGAGCGTGCGGCTGGAGGCGGCGCAGGTGCCTGCGCCACAGCCCGACCCGGTGCGCGTCTGGCTCACCGAGGAAGGCCAGCCCGACGACGTCTTCCTGCATGCCGGAGAAGGCTACACGGTGCGCGGCTGCGGCAAGGTGGTGCTCACGGTGTGGTGCGGCGCGGCGCGGCTGCGGCTGGGCGCCAGCATCGGGCGCGCAGTGTGCGATCAGAAAGCCAGACCGAGTTCGCGTTCCATCCAGTCGGCCAGCGCGTGGGCCACGGCGTGCGGCGCCTCGGCCATGAGGTTGTGACCGCAGTCGAGCATCACCGTGCGCTGGCGCGGCAGCATCGCGCGCAGGACTTCGGCCTGAGCGGGCGGGGTCATGCGGTCGTGCTCGCCGAGCAGAAACAGCGTCGGCCCGCCCCATGAGCGCGCCGCGGTCTCGCCGCCGGTGTAGCGGTCGCAGGCGGCAAGATCGACGGCCAGCAGGCTGCCCCCGGCCCAGTTCGCCTGCTGCCGCAGCAGCAGCTTGCGGTATATCTGCGGCGGCTGGAAACCCGGGGCCGGAGTGAGCGGCTCGGCCTGGGCATAAGACCAGCGCACCACGTTGTCGATCGCCTCCTGCGGCGACTGCTCGGCCTGCGCCAGCAACTTGCGCGACACCCGCATGGGCCACGAAATACCCAGCAGCGCCAGCCCCCTCAATTGCCCCGGACGCTGACCTGCGGCATGCAGCGCGACCAGCGAGCCCATGCTGTGCCCGGCCAGCACCACGGGGCCGATCTGGCGCGCGTCGAGCTGCGACCAGACCCAGTCGGCCATGCGCTCGATGCGTTCCAGCGGCGGCGCGGGCGTGGCGCCGTGCGCGGGAAGCTCCAGCGGCAGGCAATGCCAGCCGCGCGCCGTCAGCCACTCGGTCTGCGCCGCCCACACGCTGGCGTCGCCGCCCGCGCCGTGCAGCAGGACGAGGGGAAGGGAGTTGGGGTGATGTGCGGACATGGCGCTTTTCCGTAGAAAAAAGACTGCATCCACGCAAAACCCGAGGGAATGATCTCTGGCCTGCGCGCAATGGACTGACTATATTTCACTAACTGAAAACACCGAGGAGAGCGCCATGAAAGTCAGCGATATTCTGCGTATCAAGGGCCATGTGCTGTTCACCGTGCCGCCGCAGGCCAGCCTGCTGCAGGCGGTGCAGACCATGGCGCAGCACGACATCGGCTCGCTGGTGGTCATGGAACAGGGCAAACTCGTCGGCATGCTGACCTTCTCGGAAATCATGGCGGCAGTGGCCGAGGGCGGCGGCGTGCTGGGCAAGAATACGGTGGCCGAACACATGGACACGCACTATGAAGTCTGCGGCCCCGAAACCACGCTGGACACCCTGCGCCGCACCATGCTCGAAGCCGGGGTGCGCTACATCCCGGTGATGCAGGACGACTCCTTGCTGGGGGTGATTTCGTTTCACGACGTGGCGCAGGCCGTGGTGCGCGAGCAGGACTTCGAGAACCAGATGCTCAAGGCCTATATCCGCGACTGGCCGGAAGACGTGGACCAGGCCGACGCGCAAGCCGCACGCGCCTCGGCCTCCGCACGGGGCTGAGAGCGCTGCTTGACGGCGCCCGCCTGTCACGGCGAGATGCAGGGCGCCAGGAGCCTGTCGGACTTGAGGAACGTCGGCTGCAAATCCGCCTGGCCGTCCCATATTTCGCCGCTTTTTTTGGGCAATAGAACGACTATTGCCCGGCAAAATCGGTCTCGGCCAGCCGAATTTTCGCTTCGATTCTTCAAGCCCGACAGGCTCCTAGTCGCGGCGAAATCCGCTGTCATTGCGCGAATCGGCAACACCGCCTTGGCGCACAAACGCGCCTTGAAGTTCCAGTTGGCATGAAACCCGGCAGGGGGCGGGCACTGCCAAGTCAGGCGTATCCCAAGTATTGCGCATTCGCAATATTCGCTATTGCGAACAATTCCTATTTCTTTTCGTATGCTAGATTGCATGACGTTACAGACTCATGCAAAGCTCCTCTCATGACCCTCTCTCGCCCCCTCGCCCTTCTTGCGCTCGGCCTGCAATCCGGCATGGTCCTGGCCGAAGACGCCAAGGAACCCGCCCAGCTCGCCCCGATCACCGTCACATCGAGCACCAAGACCGAGACGCCAATCGACAGGCTCACCTCCTCGACCGAGGTCATCACCGAAACGCAGATCACGCGCATGGGTGCGGTCACGCTGCGCGACATTTTTCAGAACTCGCCCGGCGTATTCACCAATCCGGGGCGCGGGGAGATGTCCATCCGCGGCATGGGCAGCCAGGGCACGCTGCTGCTCATCGATGGCAGGCGGGTGGCCGCTGACTCGGGGATGAAATACGAGCTCGACCGTCTTCCTGCCGCAAGCATCGAACGCATCGAAATCGTCAAGGGGCCGATGGGCGCGCTCTATGGTTCGGATGCGCTGGGCGGCATCGTCAACATCATCACCAAGCGCCCCACCGAAGGCATCGAAGGATCGGTCGCCACCAGCGCAGGGGCGAACCCGCAGGGCGAAGGCGCGCGCTGGCAGTTCGATGGCGATGTCCGCGGCAAAACAGGCGCAACCGGATTCAGCGCCTACCTGAGTGCGATCAAGACCCGGCCCTACACCGAGGCGCGGCGCACGCAGACCCTGGTGCCCAAAGGGGCGCAGGGCGGACCGGTGGCCCCTTCCCGCTCCGATCTGGGCCTGCGCCCGAACAACACCACCTGCCTGCGCACCAGCCCGCAGTGCGCCGCAGGCTCCATACCCATAGGGCAACGCATCCCGGACTCCTATCCCATCGATGTCACCTACCGCGAGCCTTCGGAGGTCGTCACGCTCGGAGGGACGGTTTTCCACGACTTCACCCCGGCGCTGGAACTGGCTGCTGACGCCATGCTGATGCACGAAAGGCGGGATGGCAACTACATCAGCCCCAGCCAGCAGACCCAGTATCTCAAACCCGACGGCCAGGGCCGCGTACCCGTGTTCGCCGTGCCCATACACCAATCCATGGACAACGATCGCATCGATCTGGCGCTGCGCGCCCGCTGGCAGGCCACCGACACGCTCAAATTCAACTGGCGCAGCTATGCCTCGCGCTACGACAAGACCGAAGCCATCGACGTCCCCGGCTGGCGCGAGTACGGCTATGCCTCCCAGGCCAGCGCAGCGCCGCTGAATGGAACCGGCAAGGTGCACATCCTCAGCCACGACCTCAATGCCCTATGGACGCCCAACGCCGCGCACGCCCTGCTGTTCGGCGCCGAGCATCGGGAAGAAAAACGCACCGCCCCGTTCTTCAATCCGCAGGGCATCGTCGAGGAACGCCAATACGACGTGAGCGCGTTTTACATCCAGGATCAATGGACCCTCAGCGAAGCGATGAATGCGGTGGCCGCGCTGCGGCAGGAAAAGGCCAGCAACAGCGACCGCCACACCAGCGCCAACGTCGGACTGCAATACACCTTCCATCCCGCAGCGAGGCTGCGCGTGAATTATGCGCAGGGCTACCGCACGCCCGGCATACACGAGCTGTTCATCAACCGCATCACCCCTCAGGGCCTGATGCTCGGCTCCGACGTGGTCAACCCCGCCGTGGGCAAGACCGCCTACGCCCTGAAGCCGGAGACCAGCGACAACTTCGAGATCGGACTCGGCGGCAGCGCATCGCGCTGGCACTACGACCTTGCGGCCTTCCACAACGAGGTACGCGACCGCATCGGTGCTGTCGCCGTCACATCGGCAGGCGCCTCTTACCGCACCTATCGCAACATCGCCAGGGCGCGCATCCAGGGGCTGGAGCTTCGCGGCGGCTATCGCCTGAGCGCGGCGCTCAAACTGAGCGCCGCGGCCACGCTGCTCGACGCCAAGGACACCACCAGCGGCAAGCGCCTGGAATTCACTCCGCGCCAGCTCTATGCCCTGGAACTGGAATGGAAACCCCGGCCCGCGCTGCGCCTGAACGTCGCGGTGCAGCACACCGGCGACCAGTACTACGTCAGCACCGCCACGCCCGGCGCGCTGCGCCCGGCGACGGCCGGCGGCTACACCCTGGTCAACCTGCGGGCGAACTGGCAACCCGCCGCGCTGCGCAACACCGAGTTGTTCGCCGGAATCGACAACCTGTTCGACGCCACGGTCGACCCCATCCTCGGCTCGACGGTCGGCATCTACGGTTTCGTCGGCATCCGGCATTACTTCTGACGCGGCCGCCCATCACGTCGCGGCCATACACCTATCATTCACTCTCTCACCCACATCATGCGACCCTCACTTCCCACCCGATGGCTTGCCGCCCTGGCCGGCCTGTTTTTCCTCGCATGCGCGCCTTTGCGCGCGCAAACCATACGGCTTTCCTTTCCGCCCGATCCGAATGCGCTGCCGGTGTTCGTGCTGCAGGCCAAGCAAAAGGAGTGGCTGCCCCAGGACAAGCTGGAGCTCAAGGCCAACCCATCGGGCGATCCATCGGCCATGCGCGCCATGATCGCCTCCGGGGATATGGATTACGCGCTGTTCAATCTGGTCGGCGGCGTGCGTTTCGTCCAGGGCGGCATGCGCAATGTCCATCTCGTCAGCCCCTGGGTGTGGCGGGGCATCTACCTGCTCACGCCGGTTGACGCCGAGGGTCGCGCAACAGCCCTTTCCGCCTTGCAGGGCAAGACGGTCGCGGTCAGCCCCGGCCTGTCCACGCCGCCGCAGATCGTCACGCAAAAGGCCTTGCAGAAAATCGGCGTCAAAGCCGATTTCATTGCCGCAGGATCGGGCACCGTGCTGATGAATCTGCTGCGCGATCCGTCCAGGGCGCCTGCCGGGTTTGCCGCTGCCGAGCCGATGGTCAGCCAGGTTCTGCTGCGCCAGCAACAGGAAAACTGGCCCGTGCGCTGGGCCGTGGCGCTCGATCCGACGCAGACTCTGGGCACTGAAATCCCGCTGGGCGCGCTCTGGCAGATCGGCAACAGCCTGCCTGCCGCCGCACGCGAGCGTTTCGTCGCCGCTTTGCAGCGCGCGGCGCAGTGGGCCAACGATCCGCGCAATCAGGCAGAGGCGGCGCGCATCGCGGCAAAGGGCTATGCCGATTTTTTCCGCCAGCCCGTTCCACCGCAGGCTTTCGAGAACATGCTCCAGGCGCATCGCGTCGTCTGGCGCATGGATGACGCCGCCACGGCCAGACCTGTGGTCGAGCGCTATCTCAAGGACGTTTTCGGCATCGCCATGCCGCCTGCGCTGTTCATCACGCCATGAGCGCCTCCGCACGGCCGCCCGAAGGGGGCGCTCGACTTCCTCGGGGAGTCGAGCGCAGCGAGGAGGGTAGTCCAGTGTGTGTCTCCAGGGCCGGCTCGCCCACCCGTCCCCCGTTGGGGTCGAGGAAACTTGGGGCGTCACGGCGTTTCCTTGAGAGAACCTGGCGCCTGGCCGCCCCCTTCGTGACCGTGCTGATCCTGCTCGGCCTGTGGCAATGGGCGGCGCAGACGATGTCCCCGGGCGTGCTGCCGCCGCTGTGGGACACCCTCAAGGCAATGCAGACCGGCATGAGCGACGGGCAGCTCTGGCGTGATTCGCTCATCACGCTCAGCAATGTGCTGATCAGCTTTGTTCTGGCCGTGGTTGGCGGGCTGCTGATCGGGCTGGCCGCGTTTCGCCTGCGGCTGCTCGCCGACCTGCTTCACCCGCTGATGGTGACGGTCGAATCGGCGCCGACCATCGCCTGGCTGGTCCTGGCCATTCTGTGGCTGGGTCTGGGGCAGGGGCCGTCGATCCTGGTCGGCGTCAGCATGGCGCTGCCGCTGATTTTCATCGCCACCCTGCATGCCCTGCAGCAAATCGACAACGACCTGCTCGACATGGCCCGGGTATACCATCTCGGCGCGCGCAAGCGCATGCAGAAGATCATCCTGCCATCGCTGGCGCTCACCCTGGCCGGCGCCGCCTCCGGCACGCTGTCGGTGGCGTGGCGCGGGGTCATCATGGCCGAGGCGTTTTCGAGTTCCTCCGGACTGGGGCCCTATCTCTGGGGAAGCTATCTTTACGGCGAAATCACACAGGTCTACGCCAGCATCCTGTGGATCGTGCTGCTCGGACTCGTGATCGAATACGCGCTGATCCACCCGGTGCGCCTGTGGATACTGTCCAGACTGCACCATGCCAGAACATGACCTCCCCTGAAGCCTCTGCAGAAAACGCAGCCCTGCCAGACTCCGGCGACATCCAGACAGCACTGCGCTTCGATCACGTCAGCCTGATCTTCGCTCAGGGCGGCGGCGTTTCCGACCTGAGCTTCGCAGTGCGCCGCGGCGAAATCCTGGGCATCACGGGGCAGAGCGGCTGCGGCAAATCCACCCTGCTGCGGCTGGTGGCCGGGCTGGCCGAAGCCACAACGGGACGCATCACGCGGAATTTCCATCGACTCGGCATGGTGTTCCAGGAGCCCCGTCTGCTGCCCTGGCTGACCGCGCTCGACAACGTCAGGCTCGTCCTGCCGGAAGATCAGGCTGCGGCGCGCGCGCAGGCGGCGCTCGCCGAGGTCGACCTCGCGCATGCCCGCGATCTCCATCCGGCCAAGCTCTCCGGCGGCATGGCGCAGCGCGTGGGCATCGCCCGGGCGCTGGCCATCGATCCCGATATGCTGCTCATGGACGAGCCCTTCGCCAGCCTGGACACCTTCACGCGCACGGCCTTGCTGGAGGTGATGATGCAGCGCACGCGGCAGCGCAATCTGACCACGCTGTTCGTCAGCCACGACGTGCGCGACATCGCCCTGCTGTGCGACCGCGTGATCGTGCTTCGCGGCCGCCCCGGACGGATTGCCGGCATTCTGTCCAGGCCGGTCGGCCCGGGCCGGCATCGCCGCACCCTGCTGGACTTCGAGCAGCAAATCCTCGAACACATCGGCGGATCGCCGGCACATGCCTCGATCCAACCGCGCTGCGCCGACAACGGCAGCAGCGGGGCAGCAGGGTAGCATTCGGGGGCGGCGCGCTTGCACCGCGCTGACTGCGCTCTCATGCCCACCCTGCTCTATCTCCACGGCTTTCGCTCGTCACCGCAATCCGCCAAGGCGCGCGCCACGGCGCAGCGCGTGCAGAGAATCAATGCACAGCGGGTAGCGCAAGGGGAGCCGCCCATCCGCTGGCTCTGCCCGCAGCTTCCGCCCTCGCCGCGCGACGCCATGACGCTGTGCCGCAACTTGCTGGGTGACACGTGCGGAGAAAACCTCAGTCTCATCGGCAGTTCGCTCGGCGGCTTCTACGCCACCTGGCTGGCGCACACCCTGCAGGCCCGCGCGGCGCTGCTCAACCCCGCAGTCGATCCTGCCCGCGATCTGCGCGGTCAGATCGGCAGCCTCACCGCCTGGCACGACCCGACGCTGCAATTCAACTTCACCGCCGCGCACGTGGACGAACTCCGCGCGCTGGAGGTCGGCGATCTGCGCGCGCCTGTCGCCGAGCCGCAACGTTACTACGTCATCATTGCGCAGGGCGACGAGGTGCTGGACTGGCGCGAAATGGCCGCACGCTACCGCGGCGCAAAGTGCGACATCCTGCCCGGCGGCGATCATGCGCTGTCCGATTACGCCGAACGACACCTCGACCCGGTCTTGCGGTGGTGCCTCAACCCCGCTTCAACTGAACTTTAAGGAAACTCATCATGCGACTTCAAGGAAACATCGCCCTGATCACCGGCGCGGCGCAAGGCATCGGCTTGGCCACGGCGCACAAATTCGCCGCCGAAGGCGCCAGCCTGGTGCTGTGCGACCGCAACCCCGACACGCTGAACCCCGTGGCCGACGCGCTGCGCGCCGCGGGCACGCCGGTGCTGGCGCAGGCGCTCGATGTCTCCGACCGTGCCGCGTTCACCGCATTGGTCGACGGCGCCCTCGCCGAGTTCGGGAAAATCGACACCCTGGTCAACAACGCCGGCATCACCCGCGACGCGCGGCTGGTGAAAATGACCGACGAGCAGTTCGACGCCGTGATCGACGTCAACCTGCGCGCGGTGTTCCGCTGCACCCAGATCGTCGCGCCGCACATGATCGAGCGCGGCAGCGGCGCCATTCTCAGCGCCTCCAGCGTGGTCGCGCTGTATGGCAACTTCGGCCAGACCAATTACGCCGCGACCAAGGCCGGCATCATCGCCATGACCAAGACCTGGGCGCGCGAACTCGGACCCAAGGGCGTGCGGGTGAATGCAGTGGCGCCCGGCTTCATCCAGACGCCCATGCTCGCCACCATTCCCGACAAGGTGATGGCACAAATGGCCGAGCGCGTGCCGCTGCGCCGTTTGGGGCAGGCCGAAGAAATCGCCAGCGTCTACGCCTTTCTCGCCAGCAGCGAAGCCAGCTATATCAGCGGCGCGGTCATCGAGGTCGACGGCGGCATGACTCTATGAATGTTTTGTTCGAAGACGCCGGCAAATTCCACGCCGGTCGCATCATGAGCGAGGCCGAGTCCAGTCTGCAGGTCGAGCTCGATTCGGGCAAACGGCAGAAGATCAAAACAGCGCAGGCGCTGGTGCGTTTCGACAAGCCCGCGCCCGCCGAGCTGATGGCCTGGGCGCAGGCGCAGCAGGACGAGATCGACCTCGATCTGCTGTGGGAATTCGCCCCGGAAGACGAATTCCATTTCGATCAGGTCGCCGCCGACTACTACGGCGGCACGCCAGACGGCGGCCAGCGCGCGGCCATCCTGCTGCGGCTGTTCGGCGCGCCGCACTACTTCCAGCGCCGCGGGCGCGGCGGCCAGTTCCGCAAGGCGCCCGCCGTGCAGGTGCAGGCGGCGCTGGCGGCCATCGCCCGCAAGGAGGAGCAACTGCGCCAGATCGAGTCCTTCGCCGCCGAGCTGGCCGCAGGCCGCTGCCCGCAGCCCATCGCGGAAAAGCTCTATCAAATCCTGTTCAGGCCCGACAAGAACAGCCCGGAATACAAGGCCGTGGCGCTGGCGGTGAAACACACCGGCCACGGCGCGCTCACCCTGCTGCGCGACGCCGGGGCCATCGCCTCGCCGTGGACCTTCCACATGCAGCGTTTTTTGCTGGAACGCTTTCCCAAGGGCACGGCGTTTCCGGCGCTGCCGATGCCGGCTTTCGACGAGGCATTGCCGCTGGCGGCGGCCCCTGCATTCAGCATCGACGATTCGGCGACCACCGAAATCGACGACGCCTTCTCGCTGCAATGGCTGGACGATGGCCGGGTGCGGCTCGGTATCCACATCGCCGCACCTGCACTGGCTTTGACGCGCGACTCCGCCTGGGAACAGGTCGCGCGCAACCGCCTGTCCACCGTGTACATGCCGGGCGACAAGATCACCATGCTGCCCGACGACCTGGTGCAGGCCTTCACCCTGCAAGCCGGACGCGATTGCCCGGCGCTGTCGCTCTATTGCACCGTCGGCAGCGACCTGCAGCCCGTCGACTTCGAAACCCGCGTGGAACAGGTGCGCATGGCCAGCAATCTGCGCCACGATCAACTCGACGCCGTGGTCACCGAGGAAGCCCTCGCGGCTGACCCGGCGGCGCAAGGCTATCCCCATGCGCGGGAACTCGCGTGGTTGTGGACTCTCGCGCAGCAACTCAAGCGCGGACGCGAACAGGTGCGCGGCAAACCCGAGCGCGCCGGCGGGGTGGACTACACCTTCCGCATCGACGGCCTGGATCAAGGCGCGGAAAACGCCACGGTGCGCATCGAGCCGCGCCGCCGCGGCGCGCCGCTGGACACCATCGTCGCCGAGCTGATGATCCTGGCCAACGCCACCTGGGGCGGCTGGCTGGCCGAACTGGGCATGCCCGGCATCTACCGCAGCCAGAGCGGTTTCGGTGCCAATCTGCGCACCCGCATGGGCCTCAAGCCCGCGCCGCACCAGGGCCTGGGCGTGGCGCAGTATGCCTGGTGCACCTCGCCGCTGCGGCGCTATGTCGATCTGCTCAACCAGGGCCAGCTCATCGCCTGCGCGCGCTTGGGCAAGACCGCGCTGCTGCAGGCGCCGTTCAAGCCGCGCGACCCGCTGCTGTTCGCCATCGTCGAATCCTTCGAAGACACCTACAAGGCCTACGCCACGCACCAGTCGGCGCTGGAACGCTACTGGACGCTGCGCTACCTGGCCCAGCAGGGGCAGGACACCTTCGAGGCCAGCGTGCTGCGCGAAGGCGCGGTGCGCGTGGACGGTCTGCCGCTGGTGTTCACCGCCGTGGGCGCGCAAGACCTGCCGCGCAACACGCGGGTGCGGGTGCAGATCACCGGAACCGACCTCATCACCCTCGAAGTCTTCGGCCGCGTGCTCGGCCAGCTCGACACCCCGCAACAAGCCGTCGAGCCCAGCGCAGAAGCCAACGAGGAAGACGAGGACGCCGTGGAACTGGCCGCACCCATCAGCGTGGCGGTGGACGCTGACGCGCCCGAAGCCGAAGAACCCGCATCCTCCGACCCGCAGGCTTCATAAAATCGCCGCCACCCGACTCATCCGCCTTCTCCGTGCCCGCCGCCCTACGCCTGCGCTCTCCCAGCTCCCTGCAATGGGCCCTGATCGCCTCGATCGGGGTGCATGCCGCGTTGCTGAGCCTGCGCTTTGCCGCGCCCGAGACCTTCAACCGCCTGTTCGACAATGCACCGCTCGACGTCGTGCTGGTCAACCAGCGCACCGCAGACGCCCCGGCCAAGCCGCAGGCCGTCGCGCAGGCCAATCTCGACGCGGGCGGCAAGGCCGACAAGGGCCTGGCCACCACGCCGCTGCCCTACACCGCCGACGTGTCGCTCGGCGACGCGGCGGTCAACCAGCAGCGCACGCTCTCGGCGCTGGAGCGCAAGCAGCAGCAGTTGCTCACCCAGGTGCGGCAGCAGATCGTGCAACTGGCGCAGACCGTGCGGCAGGAAAACGATCCCCAGACCCGGCAGGCGCTGGAGCAAAAGCGCCGTCAACTGCTCGACATGCTCGGCGCCATCGAACGCCAGATTCAGCAGCAGAACGCCAGGCCGCGCCGCCGCTACATCGGCCCGTCCACGCGCGTAGCCGCCTACGCGCTGTATTACGACAGACTGCGCACCAAGATCGAAACCCTGGGCACGCGCGAGTTTCCGCAAAGCGGCGGCCAAAAGCTGTACGGCAGCCTCATCATGTCGATCACCATCGCCGCCAACGGCCGGCTGGTTTCCACCGAAATCGTGCAAAGCTCGGGCAACCCCACGCTCGACCGCCAGGCGCGCGCCATTGTCGAGGCCGCGCAGCCGTATGGCCGCTTCACCGACGCCATGCTCAGGCAGGCCGATCAGATCGTGGTGATCTCGCGTTTTCGCTTCACCCGCACGCAGGGTCTGGAAACCGCGGTGCAGGCGCCGCAAAGCCCGGCTCAGGCCACACCCTGACCGCAGACATTTCCATGACTTCTACGCAGCCCCCGCTCTACGCCGTGTTCGGCAACCCCATCGCTCACAGCCGCTCGCCACGCATCCACGCCCTGTTCGCCGAGCAGACCGGCGTGGCGCTGCGCTATGAAGCCCGGCTCGCCCCGGTGGATGGCTTCGAAGCCGCGCTCGACGCCTTCCACGCCGAAGGCGGTCGCGGCGCAAATGTCACCGTGCCGTTCAAATTCGACGCCTGGCGCCTGTGCGCTCGCCGCAGCGCGGCGGCGCAACTGGCGCAGGCGGTGAACACCCTGGGCTGGGACGAAGGCGGGCTGTGGGGCGACAACACCGACGGCATCGGCCTGGTGCGCGATCTGGCGCGCGTGCTGGGCGCCGATGCGCACCGCCCCTTGCAGGGCCAGCGCGTGCTGCTGCTCGGCGCCGGCGGCGCGGCCAGCGGCGTGCTCGGCCCGCTCCTCAAAGCCGGTGCACGCGCCATCGCCCTGTGCAACCGCAGCGCCGACAAGGCGCAGGCACTGGCCGCGCGCCACAGCGCCCTGGCCGCGCAGCACGGCGCCGATCTGCAAGTGGTGTTCGAGCCGCCCGCACATTGGGCCGACGGCGTCATCAACGCCACTGCCGCCAGCCTGGGGGGCGCAGCGCTCGACCTGCCCGAGGGCGTGTTGCGCCCGGGCCGCTGGGCCTACGACATGATGTATGGGGCGCAAGACACGCTTTTCGTCGCGCAGGCCCGCGCCGCGGGCGCCAGCGCCTGGGACGGCCTGGGCATGCTGGTGGAACAGGCCGCGCAGAGCTACACCCTGTGGCACGGCGAAGCCCCCGACACCGCCCCGGTGCTGGCTGCGCTGCGCGCCGAACTCACCGCATCGCAAACGTCCTGACCATGTCGTCGCGCGTCGCCGCGCCGCTGTGGCGGCGCCTGCTCAAGCTGCTGGTGCTGTCCATCCTGGTGCTGCAGGCCTATTTCGCCCTGCGCATCGCACTGTGGAAGATCATTCCACCGTCGAGCACCACCTTCATGCGCGCCGCCGAACTGCGCATCCTCAAGAGCGGGGACAAGGTCGAATGGAAGCACGACTGGATCCCCTACGACGCCATCAGCCCGCACCTCAAACGCGCCGTCGTCGCCTCGGAAGACGCCACCTTCCTCAGTAACGACGGCGTGGACTGGGATGCCATACGCAACGCCTGGGATCGCAACCACAGCCGCGCCTTCGAGCGCAGCGGCAAGGTCGTCGGCGGCTCGACCATCACCCAGCAGCTCGCCAAGAACCTGTTCCTCTCGCCCGAGCGCGACTATCTGCGCAAGGGGCAGGAGCTCATCATCACCTTCATACTCGAAGGCATACTGGGCAAGCGCCGCATTCTGGAGATCTACCTCAACAGTGTGGAATGGGGCAACGGCATCTATGGCGCGCAGGCTGCGGCGCAAACCTACTTTCACACCAGCGCCGCGCGCCTCACCCCGGCGCAGGCCGCGCGGCTGGCCGTGATGCTGCCCGCGCCGCGCATCTACCAAAAGCGCCTGTACTCGCCTTACATGAACGCGCGCACCGCCGTGATTGCCGCGCGGCAGTGGGAGGTGCAGATTCCGCGCTGAGAACGTGCCGAATGGACCTCCCTCCCCACTTGTGGGGAGGGTTGGGTGGGGAGCTTCGCAGCCTTCCCGGTCAGCCCCTGGCCAATTCGGCAAACGCGCCGTCCGCCGCCTGCAGAGTAGCCTCGATGACCCCGTCATCGTGCGCCGCCGAGACGAAACCCGCCTCATACATGCTCGGCGCCAGATACACCCCGCGATCCAGCATGGCGTGGAAGAAGCGCTTGAACACCTCGACGTCGGCGCGGGCCATGTCGGGATAGTTGCGCGGCAGTTCGGCCGAGAAATAGAAACCGAACATGCCGCCTTCGCTGTCGGTGCGGAAGGTCACGCCATGCCGGGCCGCGGCGGCTTCCAGGCCCTGCATCAGTTTCTGCGTCGCGGCGCTGAGTCGCTCGTAAAAGCCGGGTTGCCGGATCAGGCGCAGTTGCGCCATGCCCGCGGCCACCGCCACCGGGTTGCCCGACAGAGTGCCAGCCTGATACACCGCGCCCAGCGGCGAGAGCTTGTGCATCACATCGGCGCGGCCGCCGAAGGCCGCCAGCGGCATGCCGCCGCCGATCACCTTGCCCATCACCACCAGATCGGGGCGGATGCCGTACACCTGCTGCGCACCGCCCAGCGCCACGCGAAAACCCGTCATCACCTCATCCCACACCAGCAGCGCGCCGTGCTCGGTGCAAAGCTCGCGCAGACGCTGGTGCCAGGCCTGCGTGCCGCGGATGAAGTTCATATTGCCGGCGATGGGCTCGACCATCACGCAGGCGATCTCGTGACCCTGCCGGGCAAACAATTCCTCGATCTGGGCGATGTTGTTGAACTCCAGCACCAGCGTGTGCCGGGCCAGATCGGCCGGCACGCCGGCGGAGCTGGGATTGCCGAAGGTCAGCAGGCCCGAACCGGCCTTGACCAGCAAGCTGTCGGCGTGGCCGTGGTAGCAGCCCTCGAACTTGACGATGGCATCGCGCCCGGTGAAGCCGCGCGCCAGGCGGATGGCGCTCATGCCCGCTTCGGTGCCGCTGGACACCAGGCGCACCATTTCGACCGCGGGCATGAGCTGGCAGATGGCTTCGGCCATGTCGATTTCGTCGGCCGTGGGCGCGCCGAAACTCAGCGAGCGAGTCGCGGCGCGCTGGACGGCCAAGGTGACCTCGGGATGCGCATGCCCGGCAATCATCGGCCCCCACGAACCGATGTAGTCGATGTAGCGCGTGCCCTCGGCGTCGATCAGGTAGGCGCCCTCGGCGCGGTCGATGAAGCGCGGCACGCCGCCGACCTGGCGGAAGGCCCGCACCGGCGAGTTCACCCCGCCAGGGATGGTGCGCTGGGCGCGGTCGAAGAGTTGCAGATTGGTCATGATGCCTATTTTTGAATAGAACAGTGGACGCTGACGCCAGTCGAACGTCCCTGGATTTCACTGCAGGGTCGGCGAGCCCGGCTCGCCCGGCATCTCGTCTTCCTCGTCGGTGGGCTGGGCCCAGAAGAAGCGGTCGGGCACGACCTGCCCCATGCCGGGGCGATAGCCGAAATCGAGGCAATGATCGAGGTATTCGATGGCCTCGTGCACCGCCTGATCGAGCTTGGCGCCATTGGCGAGTATCGCGGTGAGCACCGCCGACAGGGTGTCGCCCGCGCCGGTGAACCCGGCCTCGAACAGATCGAAGCTCTCGCGCAAAAGCACCCGCCGCGGGCTCATCAAGACGTTCTCCACCTTGCCTTCGCTGGCCACGATGCCCGTCACCAGCAGGTATTGCACGCCCAGTTGATGCGATTTGAGCATCAGCGCGTCGAGCGTGGGGGGGGCCTCGGCATCCCATTCGGGCAACAGCAGTTGGGTGAGCGCGCTCTGGTTGCCGGTGAGCACGCGCGTCTGCGGCAGAATGACATCCTGCATCGCCTTGATGTAATCGTCGGTCTGCGACTCGTCGAGCACGTGGAAATTGCCGGCATAGGTGACGAGCGGCACCTGGCTGTAGTCAGCCAACAGTTCGGCCACGGCATTGACCACATCGACGCTGCCGAGGAACCCGACCTTCCAGGCGGAAATTTGGACGTCTTCGAGTACGGCGCGCGCCTGCTCGACCACCGCATCGGCCTCGATCTCGATGGTGTCGAAGATCTCCGCGGTGTCGCGCACCCAGAGCGCGGTCGTGACAGGCAGGGGATGGCAGCCCACCGCCGAGCACGACGCCAGGTCGGCCGCAAGCCCCGCACTGCCGCTGGGATCGGCGGCGTTGAAGAACATCACGGCGGGAGGGGATTCTGTGGATTCGGTCATCATGCTGGCATGGTAGTGCGGCTTCAGGATGGCGCAAGCCCGACCGAGCTCGATCTTGACGCGAACCCTGCCGCCGGCCTTGATCGCGCGCAGCAGTCCTCCCCATGTGGGTCAAAATGCAACAGCGCACCATAGAATCGTTGAATCTTCTCCTCTACCCCGATACGCTGTGGACAAACAAGAGTATTGCAGTTGGATGTGCCTGATTTGCGGCTTCATTTACTTTGAAGCCGAGGGGCATCCGGCAAGTGGCATTGCACCGGGTACGCGCTGGGCCGATGTGCCGATGAACTGGACCTGCCCCGAGTGCGGCGCCCGCAAAGAAGATTTCGAAATGGTGCCGGTCTAGACGGCGCCATTTTTGAGAAGGTGCCGGTCTAGCCGGCGCCATTTTTTAAGAAGGTGCCGGTTTGATCGGGAACGGCAAGTCACCGTATTTTTCCTTTCCTCTCCTTTCGAAGGATGTGCATGGTTGCGCCTACCAGCCCATTCAAAGTGTTGGTCATCGATGACAGCAACACCATCCGCCGCAGCGCCGAAATCTTTCTCAAGCAGGCAGGCTACGAGGTGCTGCTCGCCGAAGACGGCTTCGACGCCCTGTCCAAGGTCAACGACCACAACCCCGATCTGATCTTCTGCGACATCCTGATGCCCCGGCTCGACGGTTACCAGACCGTGGCCATCATCCGGCGCAGCGGCAAGTTTTCCCACATCCCCATGGTCATGCTCTCCAGCAAGGACGGGGTGTTCGACAAGGCGCGCGGCCGCATGGTCGGCGCGCAGGACTACCTGACCAAACCCTTCACCAAAGACCAGTTGCTCGACGCGGTCAAGCGGCACCTGAATGCCCATCAGCCCGCCGCCGCGACCGGCACCTGATCGACCCGCACGATCATTGCACCTGACCGTTTTCCATTCCTGAACCGCCATGCCCGTACACAATATCCTCGTCGTCGACGATTCCAAGACCGAGCTGTATTTCCTCTCCGATCTGCTGACCAGGCACGGCTATTCGGTGAACACCGCCGAGAACGGCGAGCAGGCGCTGGCCCTGCTCGCCGCCGCCAAGCCCGACCTGATTCTGATGGATGTGGTGATGCCGGGGCAGAATGGCTTTCAGCTCACCCGGCAGATCACGCGCGACCCGGCCTACGCCGGCATTCCGGTCATCATGTGCACCAGCAAGAAGCTCGAAACCGACAAGGTCTGGGCCATGCGCCAAGGGGCGTCCGACTACGTCATCAAGCCGGTCGACGCCACCGTGCTGCTCGACAAGATCCGCAGCATCGCCTGACCTGCGCTGAAATTCCTCCTGACCTTTCCTTTCCTCGACCCTCACGCCACCGGCTGCGCCATGTCCCGAGCTTCGCTGCGCGAATTCCAGACCCATCTCGCCCAACGCCTGGCGGCCGCGCAGAGCGGGCAGGCTCCCTCGCGCTGGCTGGCCGTGATGGCCGGGCAGTGGCGTTTGCTGCTGCCTCTGGAGTTTTCCGGCGAGATTTCGCCGGTGCAGCACTGCGCCCCGCTGCCCCATGCCCGACCCTGGTTTCTGGGGTTGACCAGCCTGCGCGGCCAGGTCTGCGGCGTGGTGCACCTGGGCCGGTTCCTGGGCGCAGCCGACAGCGCGCCGACCGCGCAGGCGCGGCTGATCCAGTTCGCCCCCGCGCTCGACATCAATGTCGCCTTGCTGGTCGATCAACTGGTTGGGCTGCGCAGTCCTGAGCAATTGCAGAGAGTTCTCGGCATCGAGGATCAGGGTTCTGGCGAAGGCTCCCACCCGTGGCTGGGGACGACTTACCGCGATGCCGAGCAGAACCTCTGGCATGAAATCGATCTGCTGGTCCTGGCCGAAAACGAGCAATTCCTGAGCGTCACCTGAACCTTTCGAGCGCCGCGATGCTGTCGCACCTGCGCATGGCCCCATTTCTGTCAACCGTCCCTTGGTTTGCATCCCTGCGGTTTGCATCCTTCACTTGAAACACGTCTTTCGGAGCAGTCATGTCCTTACTCTCGTCCCTTTTCGGAAAGAAAAACAGCGCCTCTGAAGGTGACACCGAAATTGCCCCGACGGCACTCGCCCAGGGCGGACAGGAAACCCTGCAGATCGATTCCAGCATCAGCGATCCCGCCGCTGCGCTGCATCAGGCCCAGGGCAACCGCCCGCTGATTCTGCGGCTGCCGGTCATCAGCCGCATGCCGCTGGCGCAACAGCAGCGTTTTTTTGGCGTGTTGCTCATCATCTCGCTGGTGCTGCTCGGCCTGACCCTGGTCGTGGTGCTGCGCGGCACCTCCGATGCGGCGCGGCAACTGGAGGCTTCGGGCGCCGCGCTGACCCAGTCGCAGCGTCTGGCGCGGGCGATGAATGCGGCGCTGCTGGGCAACAAGGACGCTTTCGCCACCGTGCGTTCCAGCGCCGAGGCGCTGAAAAACCAGGTCGCCGTCCTGCAGCAAACCGGCGCACCCGCAGGCGCCCGAGAGATGCTCGACAAAATCGTCCCGGCAGCCCAGACGAGCGTGAAAAACGCCGAGCTGCTCGTCAAGCAGGAGGGCGTGCTCACCACCACCGCCCAGCAGCTCGCTGACATCAACCGCCAGACCGATGCCCTGCTCGACAGCGCCGAGACGCTCACGACCTTGCTGCTGCAGCAGCATGCGCCGTCTGCCAACATCAACGCCGCGAGTCAGCTCACCATGCTGACCCAGCGCATCGACAAATCGGCCAACGCCTTCCTCTCCTTCCAGGGCGTGCGGCCCGAGGCCGTGTTCACCCTGGGCAAGGATCTGAGCACCTTCAACGATCTGACCAAGGGACTGTTGAACGGCAACGCCGACCTGCAGCTCACTGCCCTCACCGACCCGCAGGCGCGCCAGCAACTGCAAGGCCTGATTGAGACCTACGCCAAGACCGAAGCCGCCGCCCGCAAGCTGCTGGCCAATCTGCCCAGCCTGGCCTCGGCGCGCGAGGCGCAGAACGCAGTGCTCACCGCATCGGGCCTGTTGTATCAAGACCTCAGCCAACTCCAGAAACTGTATCTGGCCCGTACCGGGGTGAACGGGTCGGCGGTTCTGTTCATGACCCTGCTGGGTCTGCTGGCCGTCATCGCCGCGACCGACCTGATCTACATCCTGCTCAACGACGCGCGCCAGCGCGCCACCCTGGTGGAATTGCAGCGGCGGCAGACCGAGCGCCAGGAACTCGAAGCCCGGCGCACCAACGAGTCGAATCAGGCCGCCATTCTGCGGTTGATGAACGAACTGCAGACGGTGGCCGAAGGCGACCTCACGCAGCAGGCCACCGTGACCGAAGACATCACCGGCGCCATCGCCGACTCGGTGAACTACACGGTGGAAGAACTGCGCAACCTGGTGGGGCAGGTGCAGCAGACCGCAGACCAGGTGATCGAAGGCGCGGCACAGGCGCAAACCACTTCCGAGCGTCTGATGCAGCAGGCCGACGAGCAGCTCCAGAAAATTCGTGAGGCCGGCCAGTCGGTGCTCGGCATGGCGCAGCACATCAACCAGGTGTCGGAGCAGGCGCAGCAATCGGCGCAGGTGGCGAACCAGTCGCTGCAGGCCGCCGAACAGGGCCAGCGCGCAGTGCGCAATTCCATCGACGGCATGAACAGCATCCGCGAGCAGATTCAGGAAACCTCCAAGCGCATCAAGCGGCTGGGCGAATCGTCGCAGGAAATCGGCGAAATCACCGAGCTGATTTCCGACATCACCGAACAGACCAACGTGCTGGCGCTGAACGCCGCCATTCAGGCCGCGTCTGCGGGTGAAGCGGGCCGCGGTTTCTCGGTGGTGGCCGAGGAAGTGCAGCGCCTGGCCGAACGCTCGGCCGAATCCGCCAAGCAGATCGCCGCGCTGGTGCGCACCATTCAGACCGACACCCAGGACGCCGTGGCGGCCATGGAAAAAAGCACGCAGGGCGTGGTCGAGGGAGCCAAGCTGGCCGACAACGCCGGCGGCGCGCTCGCGCAGATCGACCAGGTGTCGCGCCAGCTCGCCGACCTCATCACCCAGATTGCGCAGCAAACCCAGATCGAGGCCAGCTCGGCCAACGAAGTGGCCGAAAACATCCAGACCATTTTCACCGTGACCGAGCAGACCTCCGAAGGCACCCGCTCCACCGCCTCGCTGGTGCGCGAACTCGCGCGTGTGGCCGACGATCTGCGCCAGTCCGTCTCCCGGTTCAAGATCAACTGACCGATCCGCCGCATTCACATCCCAGCGTCCCCACCCACGCCCGTTCCTCGCGTTTTCCGGCATGAACACAGTCTTAGCTTCGAACCTCGCCGTGGCATCCGCCCCTGAGACGGACATGGGGCCTCTGGCCTGGCTGCTCGATCAGATCAGCGACAACCTGCAATCCGCCCGCACCGCGCTCAAGCGCGCCGCGCAACAGCAGGACGACGGCGTGCTCGGATCGGCCCAGGCCGAAAAAACCGGCCTGCGCTCTGCCCGCACCCAGGTGCACCAGGCGGCAGGCGCCATCGAACTGCTGGGATTCTTCGGCGCAGCCAAACTGATGCAGGCAGCCGAGAACGCGCTGGACCGATTGATCGACCAACCGGAAAAACTCGACCACGCCGCACTGCAGCGCTTCGATGCGGGTTTCAACGCCCTGATCGATTTCCTCGAAGCCCACCGCGCCGGAAAGAACGAACCGGCGCTCAAGCTGTATCCCCAGTACCGCGACCTGATGGAACTGGCGCAGGCCGAACGCATCCATCCGGCCGACCTGTGGGACTACGACTGGACCTGGCCCGAAGCCCCCCCCACAGGCCAAGGCACCGCTTCCCCCCCTCGCCCCCTCACGCCCGAAGACCGGGCGCAGTTCGAAATGGCCTTGCTGCACGTCCTGCGCGGGCAACAAACGTCGCAGGCGATGCAGTCCCTCGATGCGGTGGCCCGGCGCGCGCAGGAGAACAGCGCTGGCCCGACCGCCAGCCTGTGGTGGCTGTCGCGCGGCCTGTTCGAGGCCATCGGCCACGGCCTGCTCGCCCCCGATCTGGACATCAAGCGACTGCTGGGCCGCCTGAACCTGCAACTGCGCAACCAGTTGCAGGGGCAAAGCCCAGCTCCGCAGCGACTCGGCCACGATCTGATCTTCTTCTGCGCCCAGGCGCTGCATGAAGGCGACGCTTCGGCACGGTCCCTGCCGATGCTGCGTGCCCTCGACGACCGCCTGCACCTCGCCGCTGCGCCATTTGCCGACTACCGTCAGAGTCACTTCGGCCTGATCGACCCCGCCCTGGTGCAACAGGTGCGCAAGCGCGTGCAGATCCTGCGCGACGCCTGGGGCGCGCTGGCCGGTCATGTGCAGAGCCACCTCGATCCCACACGCATGGCCCGTCTGGTCGAGCTCACCCAGGCGCTGGAGCAACCCCTGCGCGCGCTCACGCCCGGCAGCGAAGCGCTGCCGCGCTCGCTCGCCGCCCTGTTCAGAAAAATCAGCGCGCACAGCGACTTTCTCACTCCCGAGCGCGCGCTCGATGTGGCCACCGCCATCCTGTTTCTCGAAATCACTTTCGCCCATTTCCGTCCCGAAGAGCAGCGATTTCTCGAACGCGCACAGATTCTCGCGCGCCGCCTCGACCAGAGCACCAGGGGCGAAACTCCCGACCCGCTGGCCGACTGGATGGAAAACCTGTTCCGCCAGGCCTCCGAGTCGCAGACCCTGGGCAGCGTGGTACAGGAACTGCGCGCCGACATGAACACCGTCGAGAAATTGCTCGACGCCTATTTCCGCGATCCCTCGCACAAGCCCGATCTGGCGCAGGTGCCGCACCTGCTGTCGCAGATGCGCGGCGTCTTTTCCGTGCTCGGAGTCGACGTGGCCAGCCAGGCACTGAGCCATCTGCGCACGGAAATCGACCGTCTCATGGCCGAAGATGCGGCGACCGACAGCCAGCGCTTCGATGCCCTGGCCAGCAATATCGGCGTGCTCGGCTTCCTGGTGGACATGCTGTCCTACCAGCCCGAGCTGGCCAAGACGCTGTTCGTGTTCGACGACGACAAAAAAGAGCTGCGCGCCGTCGTTGCTTCCACCCGGCGCACCGCCCCGCCCAGCCTGCAGCAGGATGTCGAGCAAGCGGCGCAGCAACTCAAGGACGACATCGCGCAGGGTCTGCCCCCCGAACAGACCGAGCAGCGTCTGGCCCAGTTGCGCGCCGAGGCCGCCCTGGCTGGGGTGCCCGATCTGCCTGCGCAACTATTGAGCGCGCCGGGCGAGGCCGTTGCCGCACCATCGGCCGCACCGTCCATCGCACCGATCGCCGCCCCCATGCCCCCGGAGATGGCCAGCGCGCCAGCGCAGCAGACTCCTGCGGCACCCGCCGAAACTGCCGCCGCCAGCGAACCCATCCCCCCGTCCACAGAGCCGGAAGAAGGCGCCGAAAACGAACTGATCGACATCTTTCTGGAAGAAGCCCGGGAAGTCATCGGCAACGGCCAGGAACTGCTGCAACGGCTGCGCGCCCATCACGACGATGAAGACGCGCTCATCAGCCTGCGCCGCGCCTTTCACACCCTCAAGGGCAGCTCGCGCATGGTCGGCCTGCGCGACTATGGCGAAGCCGCCTGGGCGCTCGAACAAGTGTTCAACCGGCAGATCGCCGACCAACACCGGGCCACGCCGGCATTGCTCACCCTGGCTGAATACGCCCTCGGCCAGCTCGGCGCCTGGACGGCGGCGATCCAGCAGGGTCAGGCCGAGGCCTTCGGCAGCGAACCGCTGCGCCGCGCCGCCGAGGCCTACGCCGCCGGAGAATCCGCCGCGCCGCAGCAACCCATCCAGACCGAGCCCCCCCAGATCGAACCGGCGCCTGCCGAGCCCGCGCCCGAAGCCGCCGCTCAACAGGTCTTCGCTGCCGAGCCATCGGCGGCCGAAACCCAAGCCGAAGCGCTGCCCGTCCTGCAAGACGCTCTGGAAGAGCCGGCTTTTTCTGCCGCAACGGCCGCCGTGCCGCTGGAGTCACCCAGCGGCATCGAGGCGCCCGAAGTTTTGATCGAGGCGCACGAACCCACCGACTTCAATGCCCTGTTCGAAGGCATCGACCTCGAACTGCCGCAACCCGCTCCGGCGCCCGAGCCAACGCCTCCGGTCGAGATGCCCCAGGTCGAGATGCCCCTGGTCGAAGAAGCCGACATGGCCGCGTTCGAGGCCGCCGTCTCGGCCCAGCAGATCACCCCGGCCGATACCAGCGTCAGCGCCGCGCCGCCGGCAGACGAGGGCGACCGCGGTTACCGCCAGATCGGCGATCTGCGCATCCCCACCCCGCTCTACAACATCTACCTGGCCGAGGCCGACGAGCTCTCGCGCCAACTGCACGGCGCCATCCACGACTGGCTGGCCGACCCGGCCCAGCCCCCGGATGAAGTGGCCATCATCTCGGCACACAAGCTCGCGGGCAGCTCCGCCACCGTCGGCCTGCGCAGCGTGGCCGATCTGGCCAGCCACACCGAGCATGCGCTCGACGCCCTGCGCGACCTGCCCGCAGGCGCCGCACCTCCCGCCGACCTCGATGCCCTGGCGCAGGCCTGCAACGACATCAAACAACTGCTGCACCAGTTTGCCGCAGGCTTCCTCAAACCCGTACAGCCCGAACTGCTCGCCCGGCTCGAAGCCCTGCAGGAAGCCGCGCAGACGCCCAGCGCCGAAGCACCTGTCCAGACTGAACAAACAGCCCAAACTGCCGCGCCAGAGTTCACGCCGGCTGCCCACGAGCCTTCCTGGGCTGCGGCTTCGGAACCGCAAGCGCCAGCCCCCGAGCCACCAGCCCCCGAGCCGCTTGCGCCACCGGAACCCACCCCGCCGCCACAGACGGGCGCAGCGCCGTTTTCCGCACCCGCCGATCAGCTCGTCGATGCCATCGACCCCGACCTGTTTCCGATTTTCGAGGAAGAAGCCAATGAACTGCTGCCCACCCTGGCCGCCAGCCTGCGCCAGTGGGAGCAGCATCCTGCCGACACCGCACCTGCGGCGCAGGCGATGCGGTCCTTGCACACCCTCAAGGGCAGTGCACGCATGGCCGGCGCCATGCAGCTCGGCGAATTGGCGCACCGCCTCGAATCCGACATCGACGCCCTGACCGCCAACGCCCCCGTCGGCGAGGCCGACCTGGCCGAACTGCTGAACCGCTTCGACCATCTCAATTCCCGCTTCGACCGGCTATGCGCCGCGGCGCAGCGCGGCGAGAGCCAATTGGCCGACCTGCCTGCGGCGGCCCTGTCCGAGGTTTTCATCCCGGCCCCCGAGCCCGATACCGCGCCCCCGGCCCAGCCGCAAGCCGGCGCCGAGACGGTCACGGCCGCGCCCGTCTTCGCCGCACCCCAGGTCACGGCCCCGGCAACCCGCACCCTCACGCCGCGCATCGCCGCCCAGCCCGTGCGGGTTCGGGCCGGCCTGCTCGACCGTCTGGTCAATCAGGCAGGTGAAATCACCATTTCCCGCGCCCGGCTGGAAAACGAGTTCGGCGCCATCCGCGGCTCGGTCGCCGATCTGAGCGACAACCTCGAGCGCCTGCGCCAGCAGGTGCGCGAAATCGAAATCCAGGCCGAGGCGCAGATGAGCGCGCAGGTCCAGGCCGCGCGCGACGAAAACCGCGACTTCGACCCGCTGGAATTCGACCGCTTCACCCGCACACAGGAACTCACCCGCATGATGGCCGAGTCGGTCAACGACATCGCCATGGTGCAGGGCACGCTCGGCCGCCTGCTGCGCGAAGTCGACGACGACATGACCCGCCAGGCCCGCCAGACCCGCGAGCTGCAGCGCGACCTGCTGCGCACCCGCATGGTCGAGTTCGACAGCCTGTCCGAGCGCCTCTACCGCACCGTGCGCCAGGCTGCCAAAGACCTGAACAAGGCAGTGCGGCTGGAAATCGTGGGCGGCACCATCGAACTCGATCGCGGGGTGCTCGAACGGGTTTCCGGCAGCTTCGACCATCTGCTGCGCAACGCCGTGGCACACGGCATCGAAACCCCGGAGGAACGGCGCGCGGCGGGCAAGCCCGAAGTCGGCACGATCACCCTGAGCCTGCGGCAGGAAGGCAACGAAGTCGTCATCACCCTGGCCGACGATGGCCAGGGGCTGAACTACGCCGCCATCCGCGCCAAGGCCGAACGGCTCGGCCTCGTCACCCCCGAGCAGGCGCTCTCCGACGACGAACTCGCCCAACTGGTGTTCCGCCCCCACTTCAGCAGCGCCGAGAGCACCACGGCGGTGGCCGGCCGCGGCGTCGGTCTCGACGTGGTGCGCACCGAAGTCAGCGCCCTGGGCGGCCGCGTGCTGCTCGACAGTCAGCCCGGCGCGGGCACGCGCTTCACCCTGCTGCTGCCGCTGACCACGGCCATCACACACGTGGTGCTGCTGCGCATCGGCGCCGCGGTGTATGCCGTGCCCGCCAATCTGGTGGACATCGTGCTGCGCTTCAAACCCGAGCAGATCGCCAGCGCCGCGCGCGCCCAGAGCATCGAGTATGCCGACAGCACCCTGCCGTTCTACTGGCTGGACGCGCTGCTCGGGCAGTCTGGCGCCAGCAGCGAACCCTTCGGCAAAAGCGTGCCGGTGGTGGTGATCCGCAGCGCCACGCAGCGCGTGGCCATCCAGGTCGATGAAGTCCTGGGCAGCCGCGAAGTGGTGGTGAAAAACCTGGGGCCCCAGCTCGCGCGCGTGCCCGGCCTGGCCGGCATTTCCGTGCTGCCCGACGGCGAGCCCGCGCTAATCTACAACCCGGTGGCGCTGGCTGCCATCTATGGAGACGATGCACACGCCCGCATGCAGGCCGCGCAGCTCGCTCCTGCGCCCCACGACGAAGCGCAGGCTGCGCCTGCCGAGCCGCTGATCGCCAGCGCGGAAGCGGCGAGCGGCGGCGACGTGGCACAGGCCGCCAGGAGCGGCAGTCCGCTGGTCATGGTGGTCGACGACTCCATCACCGTGCGCCGCGTCACGCAGCGCTTCCTGCAGCGCAACGGTTATCTGGTGCAGCTCGCCAAGGACGGCCTGGACGCCCTGGAGCAACTGCAGCAGACCAGCACCCTGCCCGACGTCATCCTGCTCGACATCGAAATGCCGCGCATGGACGGCTTCGACCTCACGCGCAACCTCCGCGCCGATTCGCGGCTGCAGAAGCTGCCCATCATCATGATCACCTCGCGCATCGCCGACAAGCACCGCAATTACGCAGCGCAGCTCGGGGTGGATCACTATCTCGGCAAGCCCTATTCCGAGACCGAGCTGCTCGAACTCATCCGCACCTTTACCCAGTCCGCAGCGGATCACTGAGCCTTCATCACCGAATAGCGCTCGAGCGTTTCAGCCCGCGCCAAATCGTGTCGCACGATCGGCGCGGGGTAGTTTTCTCCCAGACGTACCCCTGCCGCCTGCAGCAGCGCCGTCGGCGCCTTCCACGGCGCGTGAATGTCCTTGGAAGAAAGCTGCGCAAGCTCCGGCAGGTAGCGGCGGATGAAATCGCCTCTGGCATCAAACTTTTCGCTTTGTGCCACCGGGTTGAAAATGCGGAAATACGGTTGGGCGTCGCAGCCACTGCTGGCGGCCCATTGCCAGCCACCATTGTTGGCCGCCAGATCGAAATCGTTGAGATGGTCGGCAAAGTAGCGTTCGCCCCAGCGCCAGTCGATGCCCAGGTCTTTGGTCAGAAAGCTCGCCACCACCATGCGCAGGCGGTTGTGCATATAGCCGGTCTGCTTGATCTGGCGCATGGCCGCGTCCACCAGCGGATAGCCCGTGCGGCCCTCGCACCAGGCGGCGAACTGCGCCGGGTCATTGCGCCACTGAATGCGGTCGTAAACCGGTTTGAACGCCCCATGCACCACCTGCGGATGATGAAACAGAATCTGGAAATAAAAATCGCGCCACACCAGTTCCGACAGCCAGACCCGCGCCCCTTCACTGCCCGCTTGCTGCCGCGCCCACGCCATCGCGGCCAGTTCGCGCACCGACACCGTGCCGAAGCGCAGGTGCACCGAGAGGTAGCTCGGCCCCTTGCGCGCCGGAAAATCGCGCGCTTGGTCGTAGTCATCGATACGGCGCAGAAAATCGCCCACCAGCTCCCGCGCGCCCGACGCGCCCAGCGGCAGTTTCAGCTCGCGCAGATTCGTCGGCGCAAAACCCAACTCAGCGAGTGTGGGCAGTGCATGTCGCAGCGCAGCAGGCAAAGAGGCCAGACGCCCGGCGCTCAGTTCACCCTCCCAAGGATGCTGCGGCTGGGCGGCATAACGCGCCAGCCAGGCCGTGCGATAAGGCGTAAATACCGAATACGGCTTGCCCTGGGCGGTGAGTACCTCGTCGCGCTCGAATATCGTGTGCTCCTTGACCGTGTGCAGCGCCCGGCCGTCTCGCTGCAATGCGCGCTCGACAGCGGCATCGCGCTCACGCGCCTGGGGTTCGTCATCGCGGCCGCAGAACACCGCCTGGGCGCCCAACGCGGCGGCCAGGGCCGGAATCGCCTCACGCGCGCTGGCATGGCGCACGATCAGCGCCGCGCCGCGTTCGCGCAAGATGGCGTCAATTTCCTCGACCGCCGCCAGAATGAACTCCACCCGCCGATCCGCCTGCAGCCCGCGCTGCAACAGCGCATCGAGAATGTCGCGGTCGAAGACGAAGGCCAGCGCCACCCGGTCGCAGGCGCGCAGCGCGGCGCTGAGCGCTGCGTGGTCGTGCAGCCGCAGATCGCGCCGCAGCCAGACCAGGCCCAGCGGCAGACGCCGGGCGCGCGGCGATTCGCAGCAAAAGGAGGTTTCGCAGGTCATCGGCATCCACCACGTCTCACCAAAACACACCATAGCCCAAGCCCGGCGGCGGTGTGCGGTAAGCGCGATAAACTCCACTCCATGAACCCACGTCCCGACGCTTCCAATCTGAGCAACCAGTTTTTGATCGCCATGCCCGGCCAGGTCGATGAGAACTTTGCCGGAACCGTGGTGTATGTCTGCGAGCACTCGGCGCGCGGCGCGCTGGGATTGATCATCAACCGCCCGTCAGACATCACCGTCAAGGAATTGTTCGAGCGCGTGGGGCTGGATGCCTCCGGCCTGCCCGCAGCTCAGCCGGTGCTGCAAGGCGGCCCGGTGCAGACCGAGCGCGGCTTCGTGCTGCACGAAGCCACCGAAACCGCCTTTGCCTCCAGCCTCGACATTCCCGGCGGGCTGCAGATGACCACGTCCAAGGACGTGCTCGAACGCATGGCCGCCGGCGGCGGCCCGGCGCGCAGCCTCATCGCCCTGGGCTATTCAGGCTGGAACGCCGGCCAGCTCGAAGAAGAACTTGCGCAGAATGGCTGGCTCACCGTCGAGGCCGACCCCATCGTGCTGTTCGACACCCCGGTGGAGGCGCGCTTCAACGCCGCCATGGCGCTGCTGGGCTTCAACCCCGCCATGCTGTCGCAAACCGCAGGACATGCCTGACATCACCGTGCTCGGTTTCGACTGGGGCGCCAAGCGCATCGGCACGGCGGTGGGCAACAGCATCACCCGCAGCGCCACCGCGCTGCGCACACTGCGCGCCGATCGCAACGACCTCAAGTTCGACGCCATCGCCGCGCTGATCCGCGAGTGGCAGCCGCAGCAACTCGTGGTCGGCCTGCCCCTGCACCCTGACGGCGCCGCGCACGCCCATACCGCCTGCGCCCAGCGCTTCGCGCGCCAGCTCGAAGGTCGCTTCAGCCTGCCGGTGGCGCTGGTGGATGAACGCTACACCTCGGTCGCCGCCGAAGACGAAGGCGCCGAAGATGTAGATAGCGCCGCCGCCCGGCTCATCGTCGAACAATACCTGCAGCAACGCTGACCATGCCTTCCTCCCCTGTCGCCCCAACCGCTTCCCCGATCACCGCCCCGCCCGACGCCGAGGCGCTCTACGCCCGGCTTCTCGACCAGGTTCGCTGCACGCTGGCGGCGCAGCCCGAGCCGCCTCTGCTCATCGGCATCTATTCCGGCGGCGCCTGGCTGGCGCAACGTCTGCACGCCGATCTGCAACTGACCCAGCCCTACGGCGTGGTCTCGTCCACTTTTCACCGCGACGACTTCGCCACCCGCGGCCTGCATCCGAGCGCCAACCGCACCGCCCTGCCGGTATCCATCGCCGACCGCGCCGTGCTGCTGATCGACGACGTGCTGCACACCGGCCGCACCACCCGGGCGGCCATCAACGAGCTGTTCGATTTCGGCCGCCCGGCACGCATCGATCTGGCCGTGCTGGTCGATCGCGGCGGCCGCGAGCTGCCCATCTGCCCGCAGATCGCCGCGGCCACGCTCACCCTGCCCGCTGAGTTTTCGCTGGCGCTGCTGCGCGATGAGGACGTGACCGAGGGCATCCGCTTTCGCTTCGACCTGGTGAACAGATAAATCGAGTCGGCCATGACCCGCGCCCACAACCCCCAACTCAACACCCACGGCGAGCTGCGCCACCTGCTCACCCCCGAAGGCCTGCCGCGCGACGTGCTCACGCACATCCTCGACACCGCGCAGGGCTTCGTGAGCTTCGGCAGCCGCGAAGTGAAAAAAGTCCCGCTGCTGCGCGGCAAGAGCGTGTTCAACCTGTTCTTCGAGAACAGCACGCGCACCCGCACGACCTTCGAGATCGCGGCGCAGCGCCTGTCGGCCGATGTGTTCAATCTCGACATCCAGCGCTCTTCCACCTCCAAGGGCGAGAGCCTGCTCGACACCATCGCCAACCTCGAAGCGATGGATGCCGACGTGTTCGTCGTGCGCCACGCCGACAGCGGCGCGCCCTTTCTGATCGCCCAGCACACGCCCCCGCATGTGCACATCGTCAACGCCGGCGATGGCCGTCACGCCCACCCCACGCAGGGCCTGCTGGACATGTACACCATCCGCCATTTCAAGGGTGACTTCAGCAATCTGACGGTGGCCATCGTCGGCGACATCGTGCACTCGCGCGTGGCGCGCTCGGCCATCCACGCGCTCACCACGCTGGGCGCCGCCGAAGTGCGCGCCGTCGGCCCCAAGACCCTGGCGCCCGACAATCTGCGCGACATGGGCGTGCGCGTCTGCCACGACATGGCCGAGGGCATACGCGGCGCCGACGTCATCATGATGCTGCGGCTGCAAAACGAGCGCATGTCGGGCGCGCTGCTGCCGTCCGCGCATGAATTCAACATGACCTACGGCCTCACGCCCGAACGCCTGGCGCTGGCCAGGCCCGATGTCATCGTCATGCATCCCGGCCCGATCAACCGCGGCGTCGAGATCGACAGCGCCGTGGCCGACGGCCCGCGCAGCGTCATCCTCGATCAGGTGCGCTTCGGCATCGCCGTGCGCATGGCCGTGCTGTCCATCGTCGCCTCCACCGAAAGCCCGGCATGAGCACCACGCAAATTCTGATCCGCGGCGGCCGTCTCATCGACCCGCTGCGCGGGCTCGACGCCGAGGGCGATGTGGCCATTTCCGGCGAGCGCATCGTCACTGTGGGCAAAGCGCCCGAAGGCTTCACCCCCGAGCAGACGCTCGACGCGCGCGGCCTCCTCGTGCTGCCCGGCCTCATCGACCTCTGCGCCCGCCTGGGCGAGCCCGGCTACGAGCACGAGGGCATGCTGGAAACCGAACTGGTCGCGGCGCTGGCCGGCGGCGTCACCCGCGTGGTCTGCTCGCCCGACACCGATCCCGTGCTCGACGAACCCAGCCTGGTGGAAATGCTGCGCTGGCGCGCCCGCCGCATCAAGAGCGCGCGCGTCTATCCGCTGGGCGCGCTGACCAAAGGGCTGCAGGGCGAACGGCTGAGCGAAATGGCCGAACTCACCCGCGCGAGCTGCATCGGCTTCTCCCAGGCCGACACCCCCATCGCCGACACCAAGGTGCTCTACAGCGCCATGCAATACGCCAGCACCTTCGGCTACAAGGTCTGGCTGCGCGCGCAGGATGCGTCGCTGAGCCGCGGCGGCATCGCCGCCAGCGGCGCCTATGCCCAGCGCCTGGGCCTGAGCGGCGTGCCCGTCATGGCCGAAACCGTGGCGCTGCACACTCTGTTCGAACTCATGCGCGCCACCGGCTGCGCGGTGCATGTGAGCAAGCTCTCCAGCGCAGCCGGCGTGGCGCTGGTGCGCCAGGCCAAGGCCGAAGGGCTGCCGCTGACCTGCGACGTGTCGATCAACAGTCTCATGCTCACCGATCTGGACATCGGCTACTTCGACGCCCGCGCCCGGCTCGACCCGCCGCTGCGCCAGAGCAGAGACCGCGACGCCCTGCGCGCCGCGCTGGCCGACGGCACCATCGACGCGCTGTGCTCCGACCATACCCCGGTGAGCAGCGAAGACAAGACCCAGACCTTCGCCGACGCCGCCCCCGGCGCCACCGGGCTGGAGCTGCTGCTGTCCACCGCGCTGCAGTTCGCCTTGGATCTGCAACTGCCGTTGGTGCAGGCGCTGGGCTGCGTGGGCCACCGCGCCGCGCAGGCCGCAGGTCTGCCGCCCGCCACGCTCCAGGCAGGAGCCGCCGCCGAGCTCATCCTCGTCGACGCCCAGGCGCGCTGGCGCGCCGTTCCCGACGCGCTGCAAAGCCAAAGCCGCCACACCCCCCTGGCCGAGATCGAACTGCCCGGCCGCGTGCGGCATGCCGTGATCGACGGTCGCGTGGTGTGGAGCGCGCAGCCCGCCGCCGCGCTGGCATGAACCCGGCGCAGGAACCCGCCGCCCTCGCCGAGCCGCCCCCGCTGGCGCCTGCGCCCCTGTTGCACCGCATCGGCGCGCCGGTGCGCTTCACCTCCCGGCTGACCCGGCTCGGCGCCCATGCCCTGCGCGGCCAGCGCATCGTGCAGCGCCTGTTTCCCCGGCTCGACGCCGCCGGGCGTCGGCAGCAAATCCGCGACTGGTCGGCTGAATTGCTGCGATTGAGCGGCATTGCGTTGCAAGTCAATGGCGCGCCGCTGCAAACCCCGTCGCTCGTGGCCGCCAACCACGTGTCGTGGATCGACATTTTCGCCATCAATGCCGTGCAGCCCGTGCGCTTCGTCTCCAAGTCCGAAGCGGCGCAATGGCCGCTCGTCGGCCCGCTGGTGCGCGGCGTGGGCACGCTGTTCATCGAGCGCGAGCGCGCGCAGGACGTGGTGCGCGTCATCCACCAGATGGCGCAATGCCTGCAGAAGGGCGACCATGTCGGCGTCTTCCCCGAAGGCACCACCGGCTATGGCCACGAACTCCTGCCGTTTCACGCCAATCTGTTCCAGGCCGCCTGCAGCCGCGACGGCGCCTTTGCCGTGCAGCCCGTGGCGCTGTTCTACGCCGACCGCCGCAGCGGCCGCTTCAGTCGCGCCGCCTCGTATGTCGGCAATGAGACCATGGTCGGCAGTCTGTGGCGCATGAGCGCCGCCGCCCCGCTGCGCGTGGAAGTCGATTACCTGCCCCCGCTGCGCGCCCCAAGCCGCCGCGCGCTGGCCGATCAAACCCGCGAGGCCATCGCCGAACATCTCCACCAGCGCCTGCGCGACAGCCGCTGAACCTGGGCGTGCCCCTACAATTCAGCCGCTCACCTCGCCGTAGTTCAATGGATAGAACGGCTGCCTCCTAAGCGGCAAATACAGGTTCGATTCCTGTCGGCGGGACCATGAACCTCCCCACCCCAGCCCTCCCCACAAGTGGAGAGGGAGCAAACACACCTCTGCTCGTACTTTCAGTCAGGATGAGCGTGGCGTTTTTTGCCGGGAGCTGGCAGCAAGCTTGTGAGCCGCTGATACAGGCTGAACAAAAACGCCACGCGCGGGGCGTCGGCGCGGTCGCCTTTGTAGCTGTAGGCGGCGTCCACGGCGCGGTCGTTGGCCTGGTGGGCGCGGCGCAGCTCAGCGGGCAGGGTCAGCGGGTCGTAGAGATCGGCCAGCGTGGCGTTGGGATAGCGGGCGCGGGCTTGTTGCGGGAAATCGAATCCGCCCTGCCCCGACTGTGTCAAGCCTGGAGAGAAACACATGGCGATTACTGAATCCTCCATCGAATCCGCGCTGGAACGCGGAAAAGCGCTCGACCGCATCCAGCCCAGGGCTCTTGCCACCTCGATGGATCAAACCCATCATCGTCTGGTGCTCGATCTGGATAACGGGGCGCAAATCGCGGTGCCGTTTTCCTTGCTGCCCGAACGCGTCGCCGGTGCGACAGAAATGGAAAAAGCGAATGTGTGCATCGAGGGCGCGGGCCACGATCTCTATTGGCCCGATCTTGATGAAGGGCTCTACATCCCTGATCTGTGCGCAAAGGCCACCTTCGGCGAGCTGGCGATTGCCGCTTGAGGCCACGCTGAAAAATCGCCCTGCCCACGCTCGCAGGGGATGACAGGCTCCTACCCCGCAATCGGCGGCACGTCCAATCGCACGTCGCCGCACTGGGCGCGGTGGCGCAGCGCGTGGTCGATGAGCACGATGGCCACCAGCGCTTCGGCGATGGGCGCGGCGCGGATGCCCACGCAGGGGTCGTGCCGGCCATGCGTTTCGACCGTGGTGGGGGCGTTGTGCAGGTCCACCGATTGCCGCGGCAGGCGGATGCTCGATGTGGGCTTGATGGCGATGGAGGCCGTCACGTCCTGCCCGGTGCTGATGCCGCCGAGCACGCCGCCTGCGTGATTGGAGGTGAAGCCCTGCGGGGTGAGTTCGTCGCCATGCTGCGAGCCTTTTTGCGCCACGCTGGCGAAGCCCGCGCCGATTTCCACGCCCTTGACGGCGTTCAGCCCCATGAGCGCATGCGCGATGTCGGCGTCGAGCTTGTCGTACAGCGGCTCGCCCCAGCCTGCGGGCACGCCGCTGGCCGCAACCAGGATGCGCGCGCCGACCGAGTCGCCCGATTTGCGCAGTGCGTCCATATACGCCTCCAGCTCGGGCACGATGTCGGTGTTGGGGGCGAAGAACGGGTTCTGGTGCACCACGTCCCACGACTGAAAGGGGATGGGCACTGCGCCGAGCTGGGTCATGCAGGCGCGCACCACCACGCCGTGGTGCAGCCCGAGCCACTTTTTCGCCACCGCACCCGCGGCGACGATGGGCGCGGTCAGCCGGGCCGACGAGCGCCCGCCGCCGCGCGGATCGCGCAGGCCGTACTTGCGCCAGTAGGTGTAGTCGGCGTGGCCGGGGCGGAAGGTGTTCAGCAGGTTGCCGTAGTCCTTGCTGCGCTGGTCGGTGTTGCGGATGAGCAGGGCGATGGGTGTGCCGGTGGTCTTGCCCTCGAACACGCCGGAGAGGATTTCCACCTGATCGGCTTCCTGTCGCTGGGTGACGTGGCGGCTGGTGCCGGGCCGCCGGCGGTCGAGATCGGGCTGGATGTCGGCCTCGCTCAGTTCCATTCCTGGCGGGCAGCCGTCGATGACGCAGCCGATGGCCGGGCCGTGGGATTCGCCGAAGGTGGTCACTGCAAACAGCAGCCCGAGGGTGTTGCCGGACATGGGGGACTTTCAGTATCGAGGGGCGGGCGTGGCGTCAGAGACGCGGGCGGCGAGCGAGCGCAGCAGTTTGTCATGCACCCCACCAAAGCCGCCATTGCTCATCACCAGCACGCGGTCGCCGGGGCGGGCGGCGGCGGCCACGGCGGCCACCAGCGCGCCCAGATCGTCGAAAGCCTGCGCCTTGGCGCCCAGCGGCTGCAGGGTTTCGGCCAGATTCCAGCCCAGGCCGCCGGCATAGCCGAAGCTCAGGTCGGCGTCCGCCAGTGCGCCCGGCAGCAGCGCCTTCATCGCACCGAGCTTCATGGTGTTGGAACGCGGCTCGAACACCGCGAGGATGCGGCCGGCACGGGTCGCGGGGTCGGCGTCCATCTGCCGCCGCAGACCGGCGATGGTCGTGGCAATGGCTGTGGGGTGGTGGGCGAAATCGTCGTACACCGCAACGCCGCCCGCGGTGCCGCGCAGTTCCATGCGGCGCTTCACGCCCTGAAAGCTGCACAGCGCGGCGCAGGCTGCGTCGGCGAACACCCCGGCATGCCGGGCCGCGGCGATGGCGGCCAGGGCGTTGCTGCGGTTGTGCGCCCCGGTTTGGTTCCAGCGCACCTCGCCCATACGCTTGCCGCCCAGCAGCACCTCGAACTGCTGCTCGCCGCCCTGCGCGCTCCAGCCTGGGTGTGAGCCCCCTGAGCTGCCGCTGCGCGCCAGCCCCCCCGAGGGGGTGAGAAACTCTTGGGGCGGCCCGGCGAGTTTCTCAGGAGCATCGTCAAAATGCACCACTTCGCTCCAGCAGCCGCGCGAAAGCACGCGCTGCAGCGCATCCGAGCGGGCATTGACCACGAGCTGACCGCTGCGCGGCACGGTGCGCACGAGATGGTGGAACTGGGTTTCGATGGCCGCGAGATCGGGGAAGATGTCGGCGTGGTCGTATTCGAGGTTGTTCAGGATCGCGGTACGCGGCCGGTAATGCACGAACTTGGAGCGCTTGTCGAAGAAGGCGGTGTCGTACTCGTCGGCTTCGATGACGAAAAAGCCTCCCCCTCCCAACCTCCCCCACGCCGTGGGGGAGGAGCTTTCATACTCTCCTGCGCTCGTGTGGGAAGCGTGTTCGCCCCCTCCCCACTCGTGGGGAGGGTTGGGGTGGGCATCTCCGCCCCGGCTTCCCCCACGCTTGGGGGAAGCGTGTTCGCCCCCTCCCCACTCGTGGGGAGGGTTGGGGTGGGCATCTCCGCCCCGGCTTCCCCCACGCTTGGGGGAAGCGTGTTCGCCCCCTCCCCACTCGTGGGGAGGGTTGGGGTGGGGAGTCTTGTCCCCCCCCAGCCGCGCCGACTGGCCGAAGTCCAGCGGCACGCCGCCGATGAGAAAACCGGGATTCAGCCCCGCCACATCGAGAATATGCGCCAACATCGAGGTGGTCGTCGTCTTGCCGTGCGTGCCCGCGACTGCCAGGGTCCATCGACCCTGCAGCACATGCTCGGTCAGCCACTGCGGGCCGCTGACATAGGGCAACCCGGCATCGAGGATCGCCTCCATCAAGGGATTGCCGCGCGACACCACATTGCCGATGACCCACAGATCGGGCTTGAACGCGAGCTGATCGGCGCCGTAGCCTTCGACCAGATCGATGCCCAACTGCTGCAACTGGGTGCTCATGGGCGGATAGACCTGCGCGTCGCAGCCGGTCACCCGGTGCCCGGCCTCCTTCGCCAGCGCCGCCAAGCCGCCCATGAAAGTGCCGCAGATGCCAAGAATATGAATATGCATGTCGGGAGATTCTAGGAGCCTGTCGGTCTCGGGAACCGCGTTTGCACGGACAATAAACGTTCCACGCTTTCCCGACCTCGCATGCACACCGACCCGAGCCGCACGCCTGCCGTCACGATCTATCTGGCCTCCGCCAGCCCGCGGCGGCAGGCGTTGCTGCGGCAGGTCGGCGTGCCCTTCACCTTGCTCGCGCCGCCGCCCGACGAAGACAGCGAGGCGCTGGAAGCCGCGCTGCCCGGCGAGCCGCCGAGCGACTATGTGCAGCGCGTCACCCGCCTGAAGCTCGATGCGGCGCGCGCGCGCCTGGCCCGGTGCCATCCCGATGTGGCGCCCGACTCGGCCCTGCTGCTGTGCGCCGACACCACCGTGGCGCTGGACGGCCGCATCTACGGCAAGCCGCAGGGCGCAGACGACGCCGCACGCATGCTGCGCGCCCTGTCCGGCCGGACGCACCAGGTGCTCACCGCCGTCAGCGTGCAGCGCGGCGATGAGCGGTTTGATGCGCTGCAGACCTCACGAGTGCGCTTGGCCGCACTGAGCCCGCAAGACATCGCCGATTACATCGCCAGCGGCGAGCCTTTCGGCAAGGCCGGCGCCTACGCCCTGCAGGGCCGCGGCGCGGCCTTCGTCGAACACATCAGCGGCAGCGCCAGCGGCATCATCGGCCTGCCGCTGTTCGAAACGCTGCGGTTGTTGCGCGCCGCAGGCTGGCCCGCGAACACGGCATGCCACACATCAACACAGACAACCCGCCCATGAACCCCACACCCGAAGACATTCTCATCAACATCACCCCGCAGGAAACCCGGGTCGCGCTGGTCGCCCACGCCGCCGTGCAGGAACTGCACATCGAACGCAGCCTGGAGCGCGGGCTGGTGGGCAATATCTATCTGGGCAAGGTGGCGCGGGTGCTGCCCGGCATGCAGTCGGCCTTCATCGACATCGGGCTGGAGCGCACCGCGTTTCTGCATGTGGCCGATCTGTGGCAGCGGCAGACCGTTCCCGTAACCACCGAGGGGGCCGCCGATGCCCCTGCGGCTTCGTCTCTGCAGCCCATCGAAAAACTGCTCTACGAGGGCCAGACCTTGATGGTGCAGGTGCTCAAGGACCCGATCAACACCAAGGGCGCGCGCCTGACCACGCAGATCAGCCTGGCCGGGCGCATGCTCGTGCACCTGCCGCAGGACGACCACATCGGCATTTCGCAGAAGATCGACGGCGCCGAAGCGCGCGCCGCGCTGCGCGAACGCATGAGCGCGCTGCTCGCCGCCGATGAAGCCGCAAGCTCGCAGGGCTTCATCGTGCGCACCAATGCCGAAGACGCCAGCGACGCCGAACTGGCCGAAGACATCGCCTATCTGCGCAAGACCTGGCAAGCCATCCAGCAACGCGCGCACGACGCCAGCCCCAGCACCCTGATCTATCAGGAACTCAGTCTGGCGCAGCGCGTGCTGCGCGATCTGGTGAGCGAGGCCACGCGCAGCGTGCAGATCGATTCGCGCGAAAACTTTGAGGCGCTTCAGGCCTTTGCCGCCGAATACATGCCGAGGGTCAGCGGCCTGCTGCAGCTCTACCGCGGCGAGCGGCCGCTGTTCGAGACCGCCAATGTCGACGAGGAAATCGAGCGCGCGCTCGGCCGCCGCGTCGACCTCAAGTCCGGCGGCTACCTGATCATCGACCAGACCGAGGCGATGACCACCATCGACGTCAACACCGGCGGCTTCGTCGGCGCGCGCAACTTCGACGACACCATCTACCGCACCAACCTCGAAGCCACGCAGGCCATCGCCCGGCAACTGCGGCTGCGCAACCTCGGCGGCATGATCATCATCGACTTCATCGACATGCACAGCAGCCAGCACCGCGCCGCCGTGCTCGACGAACTGCGCAAGGCGCTGTCGCGCGACAAGGTCAAGGTGACCATCAGCGGCTTTTCGCAGCTCGGACTGGTCGAACTCACCCGCAAGCGCACCCGCGACTCGCTGGCGCACATGCTGATGGAGCCCTGCCCGACCTGCGGCGGGCTCGGCCAGGTCAAGACCGCGCGCACCGTGTGCTACGAAATCCTGCGCGAAATCCTGCGCGAGGCCAAGCAGTTCAACCCGCGCGAGTTCCGCATCGTCGCCAACGCCGACGTCATCGACCTGTTCCTGGAAGAGGAAAGCCGCCACCTGGCGTCGCTGTCGGACTTCATCGGCAAGCCGGTTTCGCTGCAGGTCGAACCGGCGTTCTCGCAGCAGCAGTACGACATCGTGCTGACGTGATTCGAGCGTCGTCCGACGGCGCCCGGCCGGGCCGACACGGCACTGTCATGAGCGAAAAATACAGTCGCATTGTGTCCTTTTGTGACTGGATATTTCTCCATGAAACCGTTCCCCGCCCTTGCTGCCTGCCTGCTTCCCCTCACCCTGCTCGCCGCCTGCGGCGGGGGAAGCGACTCCCCGGTCGCAGACCAGCCCGTCGCCGTCACCATCGCCCATGTCAACGACGTGCACTCCAACCTGTCGCCGACCACCACGACGCTGACCCTCGACGGTGTTGCCACCACGGTGCAGATCGGCGGCTTTGGCCGAGTCAAGGCCGCGGTCGATCAAATCGCCGCCAAGAGCCCGAACACCCTCAAGCTGCACGCCGGAGACGCCCTGGTCGGCACGCTGTACTACACCCTGTTTCAGGGCAAGGCCGACGCCGACCTGATGAACACCATCTGCTTCGACGCCATGGCCGTGGGCAACCACGAGTTCGACGACGGCGACGCCGGGCTCAGCCGCTTCATCGACTTTCTGCACGCCGGCAGTTGCAAAACTCCGATGCTGTCGGCCAACGTCACCCCGCAACCGGGCACGCCGCTGGCGCCGCAATCGGCGACCGACTACATCAAGCCCTTTGTCATCAAGGAGGTCGGCGGCGAGAAGATCGGCATCGTCGGCCTGACCGTCGTCGGCAAGACCCAGGGCTCTTCGCGCCCGCTGCCCACCACCGCCTTCGCCGACGAAGTGACCGCGGCGCAAAAGGCCATCGACCAGATCAAGGCGCAGGGCGTCAAGCGCATCGTGCTGCTCAGCCATGTGGGCTACACCTTCGACCAGCAGATCGCGCCGCAGCTCACCGATGTCGATGTCATCGTGGGAGGCGATTCGCACACCCTGCTCGGAGACTTTTCCCGCTACGGCCTGCCCAAGTCGGGCGACTACCCGACGCTGCTGAAAAACAAGGACGGCAGCACCGTCTGCATTGCGCAGGCCTGGGAATACGGCAAGGCGGTCGGTGAACTGCAGGTGAACTTCGCCGCCGACCAGACGGTGCAGACCTGCACAGGCACGCCGCACCTGCTGCTGGGCGACACCTTCACCCGCAAAGGCGCCGACGGCAAGACCTACACCGTCGCCGGAGCCGAACTCGACACCCTCAAGGCCACCATCGCCAAGGACCCGCAACTGCTGATGATCGCGCCGGATGCCGGCGCGGAATCGGTGCTCAAGGGCTACAAGGATCAGATCAGCCAGCTCGAAACCCAGGTCATCGGTCAATCGGCGCAATACCTCTGCCATGTGCGCTTTCCCGGCGACGCTTCCAAGGCCGCGGGATGCACCGAAGCGACCCGCGCGCACGGCTCGGACATCGCCAACATCGTGGCCCAGGCGTTTCTTGCGCAAAGCCTGACTTCGGACATCGCCATCCAGAACGCCGGAGGCGTGCGCATCGACGTACCTGCGGGCGACGTCACCATCAAGACCGCCTATACCCTGCTGCCCTTTGCCAACACCCTCACCGAACTGACCATGACCGGCGCGGAAATCAAGGCCGTGCTCGAAGAGGCGCTCGACTATGCGCTGATGACCGGCGGGTCGACCGGCGCCTACCCCTACGCCGCCGGCCTGCGCTGGGACGTCAACCTGTCGCTGCCCAAGGGTCAGCGCTTCAGCAACCTGCAGTTCAAGGCCAAGACCGCCAGCACCTGGACCGCCCTCGACCCCGCCGCCACCTACAAGGTCGTGACCAACAGCTACACCGCGCAGGGCAAGGACGGCTATCTGACCTTCAAGACCGTCACCGACAGCGGCCGGGCGCTCGATACCTATCTGGACTACGCCCAGTCCTTTGTCGATTACGTCAAAAAGGTCGGCACGCTCGACAAATTGCCGGTGAGCGACTACTCGACGCAGAACTTCTACGACAAGACCGGCGCGCTCCAGCAGTGATCGCCCCCGCCAGACAGGCAACGAAACCGTCTGATCCTCAGGAGTCTTTCATGAATCTCCAGGAATTGCCTCTCATCAGCCGCCGCGCGGCGCTGGCCGTCCTGGGCAGCGCCGCGCTCGCGCTTGCCGCCTGCGGCGGAGACAGCACAGCCGCCGCCGACACCCCTGCGGCTGGGACAAAACTCAGCCTGGCCCTGGTCGAGACCACCGACCTGCATACGAATGTCTTGAGCTACGACTACTACACGACCCAAGACACCAACACCCTGGGCCTGGACCGCGCCGCCACGCTGATCGAGGCCATCCGCAAGGACCACCCCAACACCCTGCTGTTCGACAACGGCGACACCATCCAGGGCACGGCGCTGGCGGACTATCAGGCCAGCGTCGAACGCGTCTCGTGCGATCAGACGCTGGCCATTTTCAAGGCGATGAACTACCTGAAGTACGACGCGATGTCGGTGGGAAATCACGAGTTCAACTACGGACTCGACTTCCTCAGCCAGGTCACGCACAACGCCAACTGGAACCCGCAATACGCCAACTGCAAGGGCCCGGACTTCCCGCTGGTCACGGCCAATGTCTACAAGACCGCGGACAAGCAGGGGCTGTACGCCCCCTACACCCTGCTCGACCGCCAGTTCACCGCGAGCGACGGCAAGGCGTATTCGCTGAAGATCGGCGTCATCGGCTTCACGCCGCCGCCAATCATGCAATGGGACAAGCGCTGGCTCGAAGGCAACGTCTACACCGAAGGCGTGAAGGAAATGGCCGCCAAGTACGTGCCCGAGATGCGCAGCAAGGGCGCCGATGTCGTCGTGGCGCTGGTGCACGGCGGCATTTCCACCGCACCGTACAGCCCCACGATGGAAAACGCCGCGTATTACGTCGCCGACGTGCCCGGAATCGACGCGATGTTCATGGGGCATTCGCACAGCTACTTCCCCGACGGCAAGAACTACGCCAACCTCCCGGAGGTCGATAACGTCAAGGGCACGATCAAAGGGGTGCCCGCCATCATGGGTGGATTCTGGGGCAACAGCGTCGGCCTGATGAAAATGGAGCTGAGCTGGGACGGCAAGCAGTGGAAAGTTGCCAGCGCGACTTCCAGCCTGCAATCGATCAATTCCAAGGACGCCAGCGGAACCGCCGTGGTCATTCCTGCCGACCCGGCGATCAAGGCGTTGATCCAGGCCGAACACGATGCGACCGTCAACTACGTCAGCACGCCCATCGGCACCTCGGAATACCGCATTGCCAGCCAGTTCACGCAAGTGGGCGATGTCGGCGTGGTGCAACTGATCAACGATGCCCAGATTGCCGCCTACAAGTCGTATGCCGACGCCAACCTGCCGCAGTATGCCGGCCTGCCGGTGCTGTCGGCGGCGGCGCCGTTCAAGATGAATTTCCGCGCCACCGGCTACACCGACATTCCTGCCGGGGGCGTGGCGATCAAGGACATGGCCAATCTCTACGTCTACCCCAATACGCTGCAGGCGGTCAAAATCACCGGTGCCGACGTGAAGCTCTGGCTCGAAAAGTCGGCGCAATATTTCAACACCATCGACCCCGCCAAGACCGCCGACCAGCAGCTCATCGATTCGACCTTTCCCTCGTACAACTTCGACGTCATCCAGGGATCGGGGCTGACCTACGAGATCGATGTCACCAAACCTGTCGGCCAGCGCATCGTCAACCTGCGAATGAACGGAGCGGCGCTCGACCCGGCGGCCGAAGTCATTGTCGTGACCAACAACTACCGCGCCAGCGGCCTGGGCAAATTCATCGGCAAGACCTTCCCGGATTCGAGCTATGTCATCTACGAATCGCCCGACGAGAACCGCGAGGCCATCATCTCGTTCGTCAAGGCGCAAAAAACCCTGACCCGCGCGGCGAATGCCTCCAACCGCAACTGGCGCTTCGTCAAGACGGCCACTGCCGGCAAGGTGCTGTTCGAATCCGGGCCGAACGCCCTGCAACTCGCCATCGACGACGGCATCACCCATGTGACCCTCGACTCCACCAAACCCGACGGCAGCGCCAGCATCTACCAATTGCACCTCGACCAGTAGGCCGGACCTAGAGTGAAAACGGCCTGCATGCGCAGGCCGTTTTCGCTTTGGCACCATTTCAACAAATCCCCGGACCAGGCGAGCCGACCCTGGGAAGATGCGGGGCTGCTTACTTCGGGCAGGTCGCGGTGCTGCCCGGCACCTTGCCGACCAGCAGCAGGAAGGAGCTGAACGGGTCCATCGCCCGCATGGCGACCAGTTTGGGACCTTCGAATTGCAGGCGGCCGAACATCATCGCGGACATCGGGCCGTAGTCGCCCTTGCCCATTTCCTCCCAGCGCTTGGTGTCGGCGTGCATCAGGAAGTCCACATCGAAATTGGGCTGGAGCATGGGCGCGCCGCCATAGACGCACATCGCCTTGTCGTTGCGCAACTGCAGCTTGAGTTCAACCACGCTGGCCTTGCCGCAGTCGTTGCGGTACATCTCGACCAGCTTGTAGCCGCGGCCCTTGTCATCGTGCATGAATTCTCCCTTCAATCCATTGGTCAGCTCGGGAGTGTTGTTCCACGCTGTGCAGGCTTCGCTGGCCCATTGCGGCGACATCAGCACGGGGGTGTCGGCCCAGGCTGTGGCGGCTGCGCACGACAGCGCCAGGCCGGCGGCCAGCCCGAGGGCTTGCAGGGTGCGGTGGGGGTTGAACATCGTTTTCATGTGGGTTTGTCTCCTGTTGGATTGAAAAGCTCGCGCAGGGGGAAAGGAGCCCGGCCATGGCGCGACGACATGGTCAAAGGCGGAGCCATGAAGGCTGTACTTAGTGCTGCAGCAACTCCTGCGCGCGCTGGGCGAAAGCAGCCGCCTGCTTTTCGTCGATGAACAGGCGGATGAACTTGACGCAGGCCTGCACGGCTGCGGCCTGGCCTTCGGGCGTGTCGGGATGTTGTTCGATTTTCTGCACCAGCCGGGGCGCCTGGGCGCCGAACTGTTCTTCGGCCAGGGCGATGAGCAGGGCGTGCGGACTGGCTGCGGATGGGTTCGCAGCGGCGCTCGGGGTTGCGCCGTGGGCAGCTTGTGCTGCGTCTTCTGCCGTGTGCACGAGATAGCCCGCGTCGATCAGTCCGCACAGCGCCTGCATGCAGCGCTGCGGATCGGCGCCGGCCTTGAGCAGTTCGTGCACGGGGCGGTGGCCGTCGGCGAGGATGAGCAGGTTGCGCTGCCCGGGCAGCAGGCCATTGGCGCGGGTGGCGAGTTCGTCCCTTCCCTTGGGCGTTTTCTCGAATATCCAGTCCAGCGGCAAATCTGCAGACATCCACCTCGAGCTCGCGTTGACCGCGAACCTGCCTCCAATGTTTTTGCCCGCATCGATTCGCGCGGTAGAGGCTGGAGTATGCCGATCCGTCGAGTATTTTGCACCCGGATCAACCCGCAGATACCGCCAGACCTAGGAGCCTGTCGGACTTGAGGATCGTCGGCTGCAAAACGGCCTCGCCGGTCCATTTTTCACCGTTTTCTTGGGCAATAGTTCGACTATTGCCCGGCGAAATCGGCAAAAACTGTCCTCGCCGGGGCCGTTTTTCGCTATCGACGCCCCAAGTCCGACAGGCTCCTAGG